>NZ_JAQFIN010000003.1 GCF_029504695.1 Parabacteroides sp. PF5-6 | reverse complement strand
AGAACTGCTTACCGAATTTCAAGTCAATTCAAAACAAAATGTCAAAGAGCAATTGGATTTATTTAATTCAAATTTTTAACGCATCAGTACTAATTGATAATTGATAATTGACAATTGACAATTGAAAGTGAATATGATAAATAAACAGAACGCTCAACTAAAAAACATTACTCCGATATTTGATCGGATGATGCGGCGGGAGGATAAAGAAGAACTCCTGAAGCAACGCAGTGTGATGGTTTGGTTTACCGGGCTGAGTGGTTCGGGCAAGAGCACGATTGCGATTGCTTTGGAACAGGAATTGCACCGGCGGGGCTTGTTGTGCCGCATACTCGATGGCGATAATATCCGTACGGGTATCAACAATAACCTGGGCTTTTCGCCGGAAGACCGGAAAGAGAATATCCGCCGGATCGCCGAAGTGGGGAAGTTGTTTATTGATACGGGCATCATTACGCTTGCCGCCTTTATCAGTCCGGACAATGAAATGCGGGAGATGGCGGCACAGGTCATCGGGAAGGAGGATTTCCTGGAAGTCTATATCAGTACGCCGATTGAAGAATGTGAACGCCGGGATGTGAAAGGCCTTTATGCCAAGGCTCGAAGAGGGGAGATCAAAGAGTTTACAGGTGTCTCCGCTCCGTTTGAAATACCAAAGGATCCGGATTTGTCTTTGGATACGTCCGCATTGACTATTGAAGAATCGGTCAATCGGTTGTTGGAAGTTATTTTGCCTAAGGTGGAGTTGAATGAATAGAAAAGGATTTGAATATTCGAGATGTACGGACTAGTAGTATCTAAGCTCCTCTCCTGGACAGAAGAGGGGGACCACCGCTTGCGGTGGTGGAGAGGTTGTCTTTGTAAAAACAAATTATACCAGTAAATTGTCAATTAGGAACAACCACTCCACCGCTGCAAGCAGCGGTCCCCCTCGCCTGTCCAGGCAAGGAGCCGAGATAGTCCATTTGGTATTTATTGGAATATTCAATGATCAAATAAAATAAATATGTCAGAATACAAATTAAGTCATTTGCAGGAGCTGGAAGCCGAGTCGATCCATATCATTCGAGAGGTGGCGGCGGAGTTTGAAAATCCGGTGATGCTTTATTCCATTGGGAAAGACTCTTCGGTGATGGTGCGTCTGGCGGAGAAAGCGTTTGCGCCGGGTAAGGTGCCTTTCCCGTTGATGCATATCGATTCGAAATGGAAGTTTCGGGAGATGGTTGAGTTTCGGGATGCCTATGCGAAGAAGTTCGGGTGGAACCTGATTGTGGAATACAACAAAGAAGCGTACGAAGCAGGTGTCGGACCTTTTACCCATGGCAGTAAGGTACATACGGACCTGATGAAGACCCAGGCCTTGTTGCAAGCCTTGGATAAACATAAGTTCGATGCTGCCTTTGGAGGCGCGCGCCGCGATGAAGAGAAGAGCCGGGCAAAGGAACGGATCTATTCGTTCCGCGATAAGTTTCACCAGTGGGATCCGAAGAATCAACGCCCCGAGCTTTGGGATATCTACAATGCCCGTATCCATAAAGGCGAGAGTATCCGGGTGTTTCCTTTGTCGAACTGGACCGAACTGGATGTCTGGCAGTATATCCGCCTGGAGAACATACCGATCGTACCGCTTTATTATGCCAAGGAAAGGCCGATCGTGAATATGGACGGAAACCTGATATTGGTCGACGACGAGCGCATGCCGCGTGAACTGGCAGAGAAAGCGGAGATGATGAAAGTACGCTTCCGTACGCTGGGTTGTTATCCGTTGACCGGAGCGGTGCGCAGTGAGGCCGAGACAATCGAAGAGATTGTCGAAGAGATGATGACGACGACCAAGAGCGAACGCACCACCCGGGTGATCGACTTCGATCAGGAGGGGAGTATGGAGCAGAAGAAGAGAGAGGGGTATTTTTAGTTGAAAGTTGAAAGTTGAAAATTGAAAGTTGAAAATGAGTGCACTGAATATAAAGGAATACCTGGACAGGGACGAGCAGAAGGATTTGTTGCGGTTTCTGACGGCTGGCTCGGTGGATGATGGGAAGTCGACGTTGATCGGGCGGTTATTGTTCGACAGTAAGAAGATCTATGAGGATCAGCTGGATGCGTTGGAGCGCGACAGTAAACGCATGGGCAATGCGGGGGATCATATTGATTATGCGCTTTTATTGGACGGACTGAAGGCGGAGCGGGAGCAGGGCATCACGATCGATGTGGCTTATCGTTACTTCAGTACGAATAACCGGAAATTTATTATTGCCGATACGCCGGGGCATGAACAGTACACCCGTAATATGATTACCGGTGGCTCGACGGCCAACCTGGCGATTATCCTGGTGGATGCCCGCACGGGCGTGATCACACAGACGCGGCGGCATACCTTCCTGGTCTCGCTATTGGGCATCAAGCATGTTGTCCTGGCAGTGAATAAGATGGACCTGGTGGACTTTGATCCGCAACGTTTCGAAGAGATCGTTGCCGACTATAAGGCTTTTGCCGCAGGGCTCGATATTCCGGATATCACTTGCATCCCGCTTTCCGCGTTGGATGGAGATAATGTGGTGGAACGGAGTGAAAGGACGCCTTGGTACACCGGGCTTTCCCTTCTGGAATACCTCGAGACGGTGCCGATCGATCAGGACCGCAACTACGAGGACTTCCGTTTCCCGGTGCAATATGTGCTTCGGCCGAACCTCGACTTCCGCGGTTTTAGCGGTAAGGTGGCGAGCGGAGTGGTACGCAAAGGGGATACGGTCATGGCGTTGCCGTCGGGCAAAACATCGAAGGTGAAAAGTATTGTTACCTACGACGGGGAGCTGGACTATGCCTTTCCGCCGCAATGTGTCACACTGACGCTCGAGGATGAGATCGATATCTCGCGTGGCGAGATGCTGGTACATCCGGATAAGTTGCCGACGAGCGACCGGAATTTCGAAGCGATGTTGGTATGGATGGATGAGGAACCGATGGATAAGAACAAACAATTCTATATCAAACATACGACCGATACGACGCGCGCCCGGATCGACAGTGTGCGCTACCGTGTGGATGTGAATACAATGGAACATTCGGCTGTCGATCAGCTGTCGTTAAACGAGATTGGAAAGGTGGTCTTTACCACCGGAAAAGAATTGTTTTTCGATGCCTACGTCCATAACAAGCAGACGGGCGCGTTTATCCTGATCGACCCGATCACGAACAATACCTCTGCTGTAGGCATGATCACCAACCGGGTGGATGTGAAAGATATGATGACGGAGGATGCATTAGCTGTCCTGAACCTGCCCGAACTTGGGATAGGTGAGGAACATTACGATGCCGTCCGCCGGATATGTGAGGAGATGAAGAAGCAGGGGATCCCTGTTAAGATACAATTATGAATTATGAATTATGAATTATGAGAATAGGGATCTCTCTTCTTTCTCATAATTCATAATTCATAATTCAAAATTCCAAAAAAGATGGGACTACAATTTGATAAATTACCGGTAAATACATTAGTAGGTGCCAAGTGGAATACCTTCAAAGCCCTGGCGGCGGAGAATGAAATAGATAAAGGCTACCGGCAGAAGTATTATCTGACCCAAGCAGTCTGCCGTTTATTGAGCCTGCTTCAGCCGATCGAGGACAGCCGTTACCGGAAGCTGCCAGCGCAACCCGACGTGATCGATCCCCTGTTTATTCTGGGGCATTGGCGTAGTGGAACGACCTTTGTGCATAATGTCTTTGCCTGCGACAAACATTTCGGATACAATACGACCTACCAGACTGTATTTCCGAACCTGATGTTGTTTGGCCAACCCTTTTTCAAGAAAACGGTTTCCTGGCTGATGCCCGACAAGCGACCGACGGATAATATGGAACTCAAGGTCGATCAGCCACAGGAAGAAGAGTTTGCACTCTCCAATATGATCCCGTATTCTTATTATGACTTCTGGTTTTACCCGAAGAAGATGATGGCGTATTGCGATCGTTATCTCTTGTTCGATACGATCCCGGAGGCAGAGCGGCAAGTGTTTAAGGAAACATTTGACCGGCTGGTGAAAACTTGCCTGTGGAATACCCAGGGCACGCAGTTCCTCAGTAAGAACCCGCCGCATACCGGACGGATCCGTACGCTGTTGGAGATGTATCCCAATGCGAAGTTTATCTACCTCAAGCGCAATCCCTATACGGTGTTTGAGAGTACGCGCAGTTTCTTTACCCATACGATCCGCCCGTTGCAGCTGCAACATATTTCGCCGGAAGAATTGGAAGCGAATATCATCGAGGTGTATCGCCGTCTCTATTATAAATATGAAGAAGAGAAACACCTGATCCCGAAGGAGAACCTAGTGGAGATTAAGTTTGAGGACTTTGAAGCCGATGCTTTTGCCATGACCCGCGATATCTACACGCAGTTGCAGTTGCCCGGTTTCGATGCCGCCCAAGCGGATATCGAGAAGTATTTGGGTAAAAAGAAAGGTTATAAAAAGAACCAGTACCAATACGAAGACCGGACGGTACAGCTTGTCGAAGAACACTGGAATATGGCGCTTCGGGAGTGGAATTATAGCCTGTAAATAAACTACCGGTAGTTCGTGAACAAACTACCGGTAGTTCGTGAACAAACTATTAGTAGTTTGTTCGCAAACTACCGGTACTTTAAAAACAGAGATATGCAAACGCACAAAAAAACAATAAAATATCGTCTCGCCTTCTTATTTTTCCTCTTCATTGTCAATTGTCAATTGTCAATTGTCAATTGTCAAACGGCTGTTCCACTGCCGTTTGGAAACATGGACGAGTGGGTGGTGCGGCAGATCAAGGAATCGGCCGTGATCGGCGGCAATACGAAGTTATTGTATGAGGTGGCACCGACGGATACGATCGTCGGGAGTGAACCTTACGCGAACCGGGGCGGCTCGCCTTGGGCCAATTCCAATGTGTTAGCGAAAGTGGCGGGCGTAGTGAAAACGAATACTTCTGTCTTTCCCGAACGGCGGGACGAAGGTTGGTGTGCCCGTCTGGAAACCCGTTGGGAGGCGGTGAAGGTATTGGGGTTGGTGGATATTGAAGTGATCGCTGCCGGTTCCTTGTTTCTGGGTTCGATGAACGAACCGATCCGCGGCACGAAGGATCCGCAGAGCAAATTGAATAACGGCATTCCTTTCACGCAGAAGCCGAAAGCCCTGCAATTCGATTATAAGATCAAAGCCTCACCGGAAGAGAACCGGATACGCAGTACCGGCTTTAGCCGCAAAGGAACCGTCGAAGGGAAAGACTCGCTTTCCGTTGTCCTTTTCTTGCAAAAGCGCTGGGAGGATAAAGACGGGAATGTGTACGCCAAGCGCGTGGGTACGGTGGTGCAACGCTACGCCGAATCGACCGCCGGTTGGGTGAACGAAGCAACCTATCCCATTCTGTATGGCGATATTACTTCCCATTCGGATTACAAAGACTATATGCGCATCCAGGTAGAGGAACGCTACGACAAGAACACGAAAGGCAAGACCGTACCCGTCCGGGAGGTTGGCTGGGCCGAACCGGATGAAACGCCTACTCATGTGGTTTTGCAATTCAATTCCAGTCACGGAGGCGCTTACGTCGGCTCACCCGGCAATACATTCTGGCTCGATAACATAAAGTTTATTTATTAATTGCCACTTGGCAGGAAAGAAGGATTTGCCGTATCTTTGATTCCATAAATGGAATCGAAGATAGAGGCGCCTCGGGTAAAATCTCAAGCGAGCTTGGCTTTTACCGCTCGGCTTTCACTATCTTTGTAGCAAAACAAATCGGTATGCCCATAATGAACGAGATAGAACAACGGATCACGCAGCTTCGGGAAGAGCTGGAACAACATAACTACAATTACTACGTGCTCTCGGCACCGACGATCTCCGACAGGGAATTCGACGAACAAATGAAAGCCCTGCAAGAACTCGAAGCGGCGCATCCCGAATATGCCGATCCCGCTTCGCCCACACAGCGGGTGGGGAGCGATCTGACCAAAGAATTCAAACAAGTAGAACATATTTATCCCATGCTCTCCCTGAGCAATACCTACTCGACGGAGGAAGTGCAAGACTTTTACGACCGAACAAGCCGTGCCTTGAATGAACCTTTCGAGATTGTGGCGGAACTGAAATACGACGGGACCTCTATCTCCCTGATCTACGAACACGGCCGCTTGGTACGTGCCGTCACCCGCGGCGACGGTACGCGCGGCGATGAGGTCACGGCAAATATCAAAACGATACGTTCCATCCCGTTGAAATTGCGTGGCAACGACTATCCGGAACGGTTCGAGATCCGCGGCGAGGTACTGTTGCCCTGGCCCGAGTTCGACCGGATCAATAAAGAACGCGAAGAGCAGGAGGAACCACTCTTTGCCAATCCGCGCAATGCCGCTTCGGGCACCTTGAAACAACAAAACCCGCAGATCGTCGCTTCCCGTAAGTTGGATGCGTACTTCTATTATCTCTTGGGCGAAGACCTTCCTTCTGAGGAACATTATACTAATCTGGAAAAGGCGCGCGCCTGGGGATTCAAAGTGCCCGACGTGATCCGCCGATGTACGACACTGGATGAGGTAGTGGCGTATATTAACAACTGGGATGTCCGTCGGAAGGAACTTCCGGTGGCCACCGATGGCATTGTATTGAAGGTAAACTCCCTGCGGCAGCAACGCAACCTGGGTTTCACGGCCAAGAGTCCCCGCTGGGCGATCGCTTATAAGTTTCAGGCGGAGAGGGCGGAGACGCGGTTGAACTCCGTCTCTTTCCAGGTGGGACGTACCGGTGCGGTTACGCCCGTTGCCAATCTCGAACCGGTCTTATTGGCCGGCACAATCGTCAAGCGGGCTTCCCTCCATAACGCGGATATCATCCGAAAGCTGGATTTGCATTACGGCGACCCCGTCTACGTCGAGAAAGGCGGAGAGATCATCCCCAAGATCGTCGGTGTAAACCTCGAAGCCCGTTCGTTTATGCTGGGCGATGCCGTGCAGTTTATCCACGCCTGCCCGGAATGCAATACCCCTTTGGTACGTCCCGAAGGCGAAGCGGCGCATTACTGCCCGAACGAAACCGGCTGCCCGCCGCAGATCAAAGGGCGTATCGAGCATTTCGTTACCCGCCGGGCAATGAATATCAATATCGGTCCGGAGACTGTCGATGCCCTTTACGATGCCGGCCTGATTCGTAACGCGGCGGATCTCTATATCTTGCAGATGACGGATCTGTTGGCCTTGGACCGCTGGGCGGAGAAGAGCGCGCGCAACCTGTTGGAGAGCTTGCGCCAGTCGCGCCAGGTACCTTTCGAACGCGTCTTGTTTGCTTTGGGTATCCGCTTTGTGGGCGAGACCGTGGCCAAGAAGCTGGCGTTAGCTTTCACTTCGATGGAGCGTTTGCAGCAGGCAACCTACGAAGAACTGATCGAAGTCGATGAGATCGGCGACCGCATCGCCCGCAGCGTTTTGGCGTACTTCGCCGATGAAGCGAACCTAAATATTGTCCGTCGATTAAACGAAGAGGGATTACAACTGTCTATAGCAGAGGACTTGCTCGCCGGGCAATCGGACAAACTCAAAGGGCTGACGATTGTGATCAGCGGCACCTTTACGAAGCACTCACGCGATGAGTATAAAGCGATGATCGATCAGCATGGCGGAAAGAACAGCGGATCCGTCTCCGGCAAGACGGATTATATCCTTGCCGGCGAGAATATGGGTCCGGCGAAGCTGGAAAAAGCCGCGAAGCTGGGCGTGAAGATCCTCAATGAAGAGGACTTCTTAAAGATGATTGAACAATGATATTGACCGACTACTTTATAAAACGAAAGGTTCGCCGGTTGGCCCGGGAGACGGGCAACCGCAACCATTGCTTTCGTTCGCTCAAAGAAGCGCACGATATCCTGGTTTTCTACGAAGGCAAGAACCTGGAAGAGATAGAGCCTTGCCTGGAGACCTTGCGTATGCTGCGCAAGAACGTTCGGGCGTGTGTCTATGTCGCGGTGGAAGCACCGGCCGACTTCCCTGAGTCGTATGTACTACTCAATAAGGTGAAAGACCTGACGGTCTTTGGTTTTCCAAAGGAAGAGGTCATTAAAAAAGTGAACGCGGTCAAGGCCGATATCCTGATCGACCTGACCGGTAAGGGCTGTGCCCCTATGCGTTACCTGATGTTGCAGCATCCTTCCGCCTTTAAGATCGGATTGAAGCGCGGTTATGAGCAGGACATGTACGACTTCTCCCTCTCAGTCACCGACCGAAACGATATGAAGTACCTCTTTGGCCAGATTATCTTTTATCTGCAGACAATACGGGGCAAGTAAGACGAAATAAAGAAGATATCGTGAGGAATATTAACTTATGACCTGTCTTTTTCTACAAAAGATGGGAAAAACTTGCTTTACCACCGGGGTCGTAAACCTTTACCACCGGGGTCGTAAACCTTTATCACCAGGGTCGTAAACCTTTACCACCGGGGTGGTAAAGCTTATTCCTACAAGAAAAGTATCGAATCCATAGTCCGAATGCTATAGAAGTCCCGGATCAGCGTTGAAAGAGTTCTTGAAGCTCCTTCATTACTTCTTCATGCGGAATGCCCAAACCGGCTTCCATTTCTTTTTCCGCCTGCTTGATGGCTTCCATCCGTTCTTTATAGGTGTATGGAAGACCGGGGATCCGTTCAAAGCATAATCTAACTCTTTGGGTTAGAAGCAAAGGTAGTTATTTCTTCGGAGAAATACAGTTGTTTTTGGCCTTTAGTTCTTCTTTCAACGCACAGCCTGCACAACCGGCGCAGGGATCGGCAGTATCCGGCCGGGTCAGAAAGCGATAGACCTTCCAACCCACATATCCTATGGTAAGGACTCCGATGATCAGGATGGCAACTTCTTGAAACGACATTCAATTACGAATTATGAATTACGAATTACGAATGAGTTTAGAATTCGTAATTCTTAATTTTTAATTTTTAATTAACAAACAGGCTCCCTGTCTGATAAACAACAAAACAAACGATCCACGCCAACACACAGGAGTAGAAGACGGTGAACAGTCCCCACTTCCAGGAACCCGATTCTTTGCTGATCGCTGTGATGGTGGCAATGCAGGGGAAATAGATCAAGACGAACAACATCAAGGTCAGGGCAATCAAAGGGGTAAAGACCAGATTGCCGTCCGCGTCGCGATCATCCTTTAATCGTTGTGGTAGGGCCTGGCTCTCTTCCGCTTCGCCGGTATAGAGTACGCTCAGGGTGCTGACCACCACTTCTTTGGCGGCCATACCGGTTAAGAGGCTGACACTCATTTTCCAGTCGAAGCCCAACGGAGCGAGTACGGGCTGGATTGCATGACCAATTTGTCCGATATACGAATGTTCCTGATGATCCATCGCTTGCAGGCGTTCAAGCTCGGCGATGGTTTCTTCTTTTTCCTGTTCCGTCCGGTTACTTTGTTCTACCTGGGCGATCTGCTCGTCATACTGCTGCATGCCTTCGGAATAGCGCGGGAAATAACCCAGGAACCAGATGATGATGGAAGCCACCAGAATCACTCCCCCCATCTTACGGAGGTACTGCCGTGCCTTTTCCCACATATGAATCAGGATCGACTTGAGTGTCGGCATCCGGTAGGGGGGCAGCTCCATCACAAAAGGAACATCTTCTTTCTTGAACAGGAAACGTTTGAACAGGCGGGCCATAACGACCGCCAGCAGAATGCCCGTGGCATACAATGACAGCAATACCAGACTGGCCTGTTTGGGAAAGAAAGCAGCGGTAAATAATACATAGACAGGCAGGCGGGCACTGCAGCTCATCAATGGATTGATCAGCATCGTGATCATGCGGCTGTTGCGGCTCTCGATCGTCCGGGTCGACATGATCGCCGGCACGTTACAGCCAAAGCCCATCACCAGCGGGATAAACGATTTGCCGTGCAACCCCATCTTGTGCATGATCTTATCCATAATAAAGGCGGCGCGCGCCATATATCCCGAGTCTTCCATAAACGAGATAAAGAGGTAAAGGATCAGAATGTTGGGCAGGAAGACAATTACCCCGCCGACGCCACCGATAATGCCATCCACCAATAGGTCTTTCAGCGGTCCTTCAGTCATTATGTTACGAACAGTATTGCCGATCCATTCCACCAAGGCTTCGATCCACTCCATCGGGTAAGCACCCAGGCGGAAGGTGGCTTCGAACATGATCCACATAAAAAGGAAAAAGAAGGGGAAGCCCAAGAGTTTATTGGTGACGAACAGGTCGATGATCTGCGTCTTACTTACTTTCTGTATCGTGTTCTCTTCGAAGGTTTCCAACAGGGCACCGGAGATAAAACCGTAGCGGGCATCCGTAAAGGCCGTCTCTGTGTCTTCTTTGATCAGGCCTTCAATCTCGGCCGTTGCCTTATCTCTTTCTTTGCGTATGCGATCGGCTTCCGGCAGTTTCTGTACTTCGGTTTCCTCCATCGCGTCCCTCTCCAATAGCTTGATGGCTAAGTAACGTTTGGAGATGGAGGAGGGGATCGCGGCGGTTTGTTTCAGGCAACGGCGTACATCCGTGATGCCTTTCTCCAAGGTCTCGCCGTAATTGATGTGGATATGGCGAACCACGGGATCTTCCTCTTCATAGACGCTGATCACCCGGTCGAACAAATCCTTAATGCCATAACCTGTGCGGCTGATGGTCGGAACGATCGGCGCACCCAGCATGCCGGCGAGTGTCTCATGATCCAGCTTATTGCCTTTCTTCTGCAGCTCGTCGTACATATTCAAGGCGATCACCATGCGCACGTCCATATCGATCAATTGGGTAGTCAGGTAAAGATTACGTTCCAGGTTGGAGGCATCCACAATATTGATCACCACGTCCGGATGTTCGTTCTGCAAATGCTTGCGCACATAAAGTTCCTCTGGGGTATAGGCCGAAAGAGAATAGGTGCCGGGCAGATCGACAATGCGGAAGGTATAGCCATTCTGGCGGAAGACACCGTCTTTGGCGTCGACCGTTACGCCGCTGTAATTCCCGACGTGTTCATGCTGTCCGGAGGCGTAATTGAAGAGAGAAGTCTTGCCGCTGTTCGGATTACCTACCAAAGCGACGTTGATAATCTTCTGCTTGCGGCTGGCGATCACCTGCAGGTCTTCGTCCGAAGGGTGGATAGGCGAAGCAGATCCTTCATTCTCCGCAGCCAGGTACTGTTCGGTAAAGCTCGCCGCGCTGACCACTTCAATCAAAGCTGCTTCGGAGCGACGCAGCGATACATCGTAACCCATCAAACGATAATGAATCGGATCTTTCAACGGCGCGTTCTGGATCACCGTCACTTCCTTCCCACGGATAAAACCCATCTCAATGATCCGCTTGCGGAAAGCCCCGCGTCCCATTACCTTGACGATAACACCCTTATCTCCTGTACGCAACTCAGCTAATTTCATGCCAGCATCTCCAATTTACTTGATGCCGGCAAAGATATACATAAAGCCGCAAAGGGGGAATACCTATTTGTAGGTAAAATAAGGCTTTGTGGGTTTTGTCATTCCGCATAAAATCGATATATTGCGCAGATAAAACAACCAAACTATGGAACCGATAGCAATTCAATCCAAAATTTATGAGATCCGTTCTCAGCGAGTGATGCTCGACTTTGATCTGGCTGCGATGTATGGACTTGAAACCAAAGTTTTAAAACAATCCGTGCGGCGTAATATCGAACGCTTTCCTTCTGATTTTATGTTTGAGTTAACACGTGACGAATACAATTTTCTAAGGTCACAATTTGTGACCTTAGAAAATCCAGGAAAAGGTCGATACTCTAAATACCAGCCTTTTGCTTTTACCGAACAAGGTGTGGCAATGCTTTCTTCTATTCTGAATAGCAAATTGGCAATTCAAGTAAATATCAGTATTCTGCGTGTCTTTGTCGCAATTCGTAACGTGTTGGTTGCTGCCAAAAAAGAGGATGAACTATCGAAATGGATGGAACGTGTAGAAATGCTTGAGGCTGTCAGCGAGGAAACTTTAGCGGCAATTAATGATCTTTCAGAAGATACCCGGAAAGAGTTCGATGATATTTACATTGCCTTATCGGAGCTCTCTTTCCGGCAGAAACAACTCACTAAACCTCGCAATCCAATTGGATTTAGGAAAAAGGATTAATACCTTTCACCTTTTCCCTAAATCATCATAAAGCGTTTGCAAAAGGGCTTTGCCGTTTTGCAGGCGGTCGTCGTTGCCTTCGGTGGGATTGTTTAGTAAGACGGCAGCGGCGTCGTTATCGTAGACCGAAGTGCCCGATTCATCGATAAAGCCAAAACCGTTCTTGAAGGTGTAGAAGGCGTAGTGCGGATGCGTGGGGTTGAGGATATCCTTGCTAAAGATAAATTCCGTATGCGGTAGATTCATCTGGCTGAACAAGGTAGCGGCCAGGTCGGTCTGGTTAGCATAGGTGTCGATCACTTCGGGCTCTTTCACGGCTCCGCCCAGCCAAAGCATAGGGATATGATATCGATCCGGATCGAACTCGCGTGTACTTGCCGGATACTTAAAGCCATGATCGGATACTAAGATAATCAATAGATTGTCCCAGATCGGCAGTTGTTTTGTCTTTTCAATAAAGCTACCCAGGCAACTATCGGTGAAAGCGACACTGTTCAGGTAGGGATCTTCCAGGTGGTGGAAGGGCACCTCGAAAGGCTCGTGGCTGCTCAGCGTCAGGAAGGTCGTCAGCCACCGGGTCGTATCCGCCGGATGGCGTTTCTCCAGATCGGCGTATAACCAGGAGAAGGTGATATCATCATTTGCTCCCCATTTACTCAACCGGCTACTGAGCGGAAAGTCTTTGTCGGAGGTGATGCGGCTATAGCCCGAGCTATAGAAATAACTCTGCATATTGGTGAAGTTGATATCCCCGCCATAGAGCATGTCGGCGACGTATCCTTCGCGTCCCAATGTCTTGGCGATCGACGGCAGGGTCTGGCTCTTCGCCGGGTATTTCATAATCGACGTGGTGGGCTGGGCAAGGTAGGCGTTCAGTACGGCGACCAATCCGCGGTCGGTCCGAAACGAATTGGCATACATATTCGTGAAAAGAATACCTTCTTTCTTTAATGCGTTGATATTCGGCGTGACTCCCCGTTCACCACCCATTGCCTCAATCGCGTTGGCCGAAAAGCTTTCCAATAGGATAATCAGGATATCGGGTCGGTCTGTATTTAATAGTTTCTTTACTTTCACCGGTGCCGGTTCCGTAGCGGAGGGCACCAGCGCGTTAAATACCTCCGCGCGTTTTTCTTCCGGATAGAAATCGAACTGCGCGGCAAAGTCCTGCTGTTTGCTGAGCGAGGTCAACAGGCTGAAGTTCGGATTGATCGCCGCATGATTGAGAAACTGGTTCTGACTGAAATAAACCATACCCACATTCGCCGTCGAGGTAGTCACGCCTCCCCGGATCGCGATAAACATCAGTCCGCCGAAGAGTAACATCACGATGCTGCCGGCGATCCGGTTCTTTGCCCATTTGACCGGTGTCCAGAATAAGATCAGTTTGTTGAACAACCAATAAATCACATAGATATAGATCAAAGCGACGAAAGTCAGGAAGGCCGCTTCGCGTATCGGCACGCTTGCCAATGCGTCTTTGACGGACGATTGCAGGTAGAAGAGCACGGTCGAATCGATCCGGAACCCCCAAAAACCATAGAGTCCCAGGTCGACGGCAAAGATCACCGCCACCAAGATCGCCATAACGAAATAATACCCTTTCAAGATCTTTTTGAGCCAGGGCCCGGGAAGCCAGAAAGAGAGTAATACGGAAAATAGCGGAATAACCGTCAGGTAGCCGGCAACGGTCAGGTCGAGCTTCAGCCCGTGCCACATCACCTCAAACCACTCGATCGTCGTCACCCCATCCCCCAGATCCAGGTGATAGAGCATAAATACCGGCTTTTGTATCACAAAAACCGGAAGCCACATGAAAAAGAGAGCGAGTATGTAGAGGAGACGCTTAGCCATAATTGAAAGTTGAAAGTTGAAAGTTGAAAGTTGAAAGTTACAGATATCTCTAATCACTTTCAACTTTCAATTTTCAACTTTCAACTATTATATAGTTTTTCTTTCAGTTCCGCAATCGCCGGATCCATGATGTAGTCGTCGTAGTCCATCATCTTGTCGATGATACCGTTGGGTGTCAGTTCGATGATGCGGTTGGCTACGGTCTGGATAAACTCGTGGTCATGGCTGGCGAAGATAATATTGCCTTTGAAGGTCTTCAGGGTATTGTTGAACGCCTGGATCGACTCGAGGTCGAGGTGGTTGGTCGGCGTATCGAGGATCAATACATTGGCATCGGTCAACATCATCTTGGAGATCATACAACGTTGTTTCTCGCCTCCAGAAAGAACCGTTACCTTTTTCAATAGTTCTTCACCCGAGAACAGCATACGGCCGAGGAAGCCTTTGAGGAATACTTCGTTCGTATCGGGAGAGAACTGGGTCAGCCATTCGATCAATGTGTCGTTGGAGTTAAAAAAGTCGGAGTTATCCAGTGGCAGATAGGAGGTGGTGATCGTTTGTCCCCACTTGAAAGAACCGGCATCCGCTTGCTCTTCCCCGTTGATAATCTGGAACAGGGCGGTCATCGCACGCGGGTCGCGGCTGAGGAATACTACCTTGTCGTCTTTCTCTACGTTGAAGTTCAGATCCTGAAACAGAATCTGTCCGTCGATGCTCTTTGTCAGTCCGCTCACTTCCAAGATCTGGTTGCCCGGTTCCCGGTTCGGATTGAACAGGATGCCCGGATAACGACGCGAGGAGGGTTTGATCTCTTCGATATTCAATTTCTCGATCATCTTCTTACGGCTGGTCGTCTGTTTCGACTTCGCCACATTCGCACTAAAACGACGAATAAACTCTTCCAGTTCTTTCTTCTTCTCTTCCGCTTTCTTATTTTGATTCTGTTGCTGACGCAAAGCTAACTGGCTCGATTCGTACCAGAAGCTATAGTTACCGGCAAACATCTGCAATTTGCCGAAGTCGATATCCACCGTATGTGTACAAACCGAGTCAAGGAAGTGACGGTCATGGCTAACAACCAATACCGTATTTTCAAAGTTCGACAGATAATTCTCCAGCCACATCACCGTCTCGAGGTCGAGGTCATTGGTCGGCTCATCGAGCAACAGGTTGTCGGGCTTGCCGAAAAGGGCACGCGCCAACAGGATACGCACCTTCTGTTTCCCGCTCAGGTCTTTCATTATACTATAATGTAGATCTTCCTTAATACCCAGTCCACTCAATAAGCTGGCGGCATCGCTCTCGGCGTTCCAGCCTTCCATCTCGGCGAACTTCTCTTCCAGTTCGGCGGCGCGGATACCGTCGGCATCGCTAAAGTCGGGTTTGGCATACAAAGCGTTCTTTTCGCTCATCACTTCCCACAAGGTCGTATGTCCCATCAGTACGGTATCCAAAACCGTGTATTCATCGTATGCAAAGTGATCCTGACTCAATACGGAAAGCCGTTCGCCCGGTCCCAGGGATACCGTTCCCCGTGTCGGATCGAGCTGTTTGCTGATCACGCGCAGGAAGGTTGATTTGCCTGCCCCGTTCGCACCAATGATACCGTAGCAGTTGCCCGGTGTAAATTTCATGTTTACATCCTGAAAAAGAATACGCTTGCCGAATTGAACATCCAGATTGTTGACTGTTATCATGCTAATACCTTAAATTATATAATTGCAATTGAGCGGCAAAGATAAGGCTTTTTTTTGTGAAACCCGCCTCGGTTTGGATCCGTATTCGCGGGATTAACCTCTCTTCGGGGCGGGACTATTTGTTTGTTGATAACCGTCAACACATTTGTTGATAATTATCAACAGATCTGTTGACAATTGTCAACAAACTTGTTGATAATTATCAACAAATAACTACTCCCCGCAATACGCTCAAATATAAGGTCTTATAGTTTGTCCTTTTTATGCATGATTTGAATAGTCGCCGCACCTGTTTATCAAGCTTAACGCCAAGAATATGGCTGAACTCATTAAAAAGGGTTTTGAGATGAAGTTGATTTGAATAAAATCGCTAACTTTGCACTCTTCAATGCAATCGCTTATAAAGAACGTTTGAAGTAGCGAGGGCAGAAGCCAAGTTTACTTGGATTATGCCGAGTCACGCCAAACGGCAAACTTTAGTGAAACTAAAATATTATTATCGTGACAGATACAAAGTACATTTTCGTAACAGGTGGCGTGGTTTCTTCTCTGGGAAAAGGAATCGTTTCCGCTTCCTTAGGTAAACTATTACAGGCCAGAGGTTATAAAGTAACCATCCAGAAGTTTGATCCCTATATCAATATCGACCCGGGCACCCTGAACCCCTATGAGCATGGGGAGTGTTATGTGACCGTCGACGGTCATGAGGCCGACCTCGACCTGGGACATTACGAGCGTTTCCTGAACGTGCAGACCACCAAAGATAATAATATCACGACCGGACGGGTCTATCAAAGCGTAATCAACAAAGAACGTAAAGGCGATTACCTGGGCAAGACCGTGCAGGTTATTCCGCATATCACCGATGAGATCAAGCGCAATGTGAAGTTGCTTGGCTCGAAGTATAAGTTCGACTTCGTGATTACCGAGATCGGCGGAACGGTGGGTGATATCGAGTCGCTTCCGTATATCGAGAGTGTGCGTCAGCTGAAATGGGAGCTGGGAAAGAACTGCCTCTGTGTGCATCTGACCTATGTGCCTTATATCGCCGCGGCGAAAGAATATAAAACCAAACCGACACAGCATTCCGTGAAACAACTGCAGGAACTGGGTATCCAGCCGGATATCCTGGTGTTGCGTACGGAGCGGGAGTTGAATCAATCCATTACCCGCAAAGTCGCTTTGTTCTGTAACGTAGCGGAAGACGCGGTGATCCAATCGATCGACCGTCCGACCATTTATGAAGTACCCTTGATCCTGCAACGCCAGAAGATGGATGAGATCGTCTTGCGCAAGGTCGGATTGGAAGTTGGTCCGACACCGGAAATGAAACAATGGAAAGAGTTCCTCGATAAGAAGACGACGGCAACGGAGACTGTCCGGATCGGCCTGGTCGGTAAGTATGTGGAACTGCAAGACGCCTATAAATCAATTGATGAGTCTCTATTGCAGGCGGCAATCTATAACAACCGCAAATTGGATCTTCACCTGGTGCATTCGGAAAAGATCAACGATCAGAACGCAGCCTCCCTCTTGGGTGGACTGGATGGTATCCTGATCGCTCCGGGCTTTGGCCAGCGGGGCGTTGCCGGTAAGTTCGCCGCGTTGAAGTATGCCCGCGAGAATGATATCCCGACCTTGGGGATCTGTCTGGGTATGCAGTGTATGGTGATCGAATATGCCCGTAACGTACTGGGGCTGACCGAAGCCAATTCGACGGAGATCGAACGTACGACACCCGATCCGGTGATCGACCTGATGGAAGAACAGAAGAACGTGACCAATATGGGCGCTTCCATGCGTCTGGGAGCGTACGACTGTACCTTATTGAAAGGATCGAAGACTTATAAAGCGTACGGCAAAGAACAAATACAAGAGCGCCATCGCCATCGCTTTGAGTTCAACAACGAATACAAAGACCGCTTCGAAGCGGCCGGCATGAAATGTGTGGGTGTCAATCCGGAAACCAACCTGGTGGAAGTCGTAGAATTGCCGGATAAGAAATGGTTTGTCGGTGTGCAATACCATCCGGAATACAATAGCACGGTGGTGAATCCGAACCCGCTCTTTATGAGCTTCATGAAAGCTGCTATCGATAATCACAAGTCAGAAGAACAAGTATAAATAAGGGAACGTTTGAAGTAGCGAGTGCAGAATCCGTGCTTGCATGGATTATGCCGAGTCACGCCAAACGACTAATTTTAATGAAGTAAAAGAGTAGAATGGATAAAAATACAGTTATAGGCTTTGTCCTGATCGGAGTTGTTTTGTTTGCTTTTAGCTGGTTGAACCGACCCACTCCGGAACAGATAGAAGCCCAGCGCCGTCTGCAGGATTCAATCGCGCAGATTGAATATTTACAAGGATTAGAGATACAAAAGCAAGAAGCAAAGAACGTGGCGGATGAAGCGGGAAGTATACCGGCCGAAGCGGCTGATTCCTTGCAACAAGCACGTTTGCAGGCTACGTATGGCATCTTTGCCGGTGCCATGTCGGGCGACGATGGGTATACCACGCTGGAGAACGAGAAGGTTGAAGTACGCATCAGCCATAAAGGAGGTCATGTCGCTTATGCCCGCCTGAAAGAGTATGATAACTGGGAGGGGGATCCATTGGTGCTCTTCGATAACGAGGAAGTGAAGTTCGACTTTACCTTAGTGACGGCAACCAACCGTGTGGTCAACACCCGCGATATGTATTTCGAGCCGGTCAAAGGCAATGATGCGAATGCTGTGACCATGCGCCTGGCTACGGGTAATGAGAGTTACCTGACTTTCACCTATACCTTGAGTCCGGATGATTATCAAATGAAATACGCTATCCAGGCGGTTGGATTGAACGGTGTACTCGCACCGAGCACCAACGCGTTGGATCTGGTGTGGGAACAGGATATCCGTCAGCAGGAGAAAGGACGTAAGTTCGAAGACCGCTATGCCGCCTTGTATTATAAATTCGTAGCCGACGACGTGGAGAACCTGAGCGAAGGCAAGAACGACAATAAGAAAGTGGCCAACCGCTTGAAATGGATCGGTTATAAAGATATGTTCTTCTCCACCGTATTGGTTGCCGACGGCGAAGGCTTCGAAGCGACTACCTTAGAGTCGGTTCACCTGGCAGAAGGTAAACACCTGAAGCATTATAAAACAACAACAGCCATTCCTTTCGATATCCAGGGACGGGAGTCGACCGACTTTACTTTCTATTTTGTGCCCAACCAATATTCCATGTTGCGGAAGTACGATAAAGACCTTTCCGGCGATGATCGTCTGGAGCTGGATCGTTTGGTTTACCTGGGCGCCAGTGTGTTCCGCTGGATCAATAAATACTTTATGATCCCGATCTTTGACTTCTTCGGCCGCTTCTTCAGCAGTTACGGGTTGATTATCTTCCTGTTGACCGTAGTGGTTAAAATTGTGCTCTTCCCGATGACCTATAAATCGTATATGTCGTCGGCCAAGATGCGTGTATTGCGTCCGCAGGTAGAAGAGATCAATCAGAAATACCCGGGCGAATCGAAAGCGATGGAGCGACAGAAGGCAACAATGGAGCTTTATAGTCGGGCAGGAGCCAGCCCAATGAGCGGTTGTGTGCCGATGTTGTTGCAGATGCCGATCCTGATCTCCCTGTTTATGTTCTTCCCCTCGGCGATCGAGTTGCGCCACGAGAGCTTCCTCTGGGCGAAAGACCTTTCGACCTACGATGCGATCGTGAGTTGGAACACCTATATCCCGTTGATCACGCCTTACTTCGGTAATCATATCAGTTTGTTCTGTTTGTTGATGACCGTGGTGCAGATCTTCTATACGAAGTTCAATATGGAGATGACCAATACCGGCCAGCAGCAGATGCCGGGTATGAAAGCAATGATGTATGTGATGCCGTTGATGTTCCTGGTGATCTTCAACCAGTACGCTTCGGGTCTGACCTACTATTATTTCATCTCTACCCTGATCACGATTATGCAGACATTGGCTTTCCGCTTCTTTATCAACGAAGAGAAGCTATTGGCCAAATTGGAAGCAAACAAAAAGAAACCGCAGAAAAAGTCCGGCTTTATGAAACGTCTGGAAGAAGCGCAGAAACAACAAGAAGAAGTGCTTCGCCGCCAGAAAGAAGAGCAGGCAAAACGGCAGAACCGAAGTAAGCGGTAAAGCCATTGAATGAAAAATGAGGAATGAAGAATATAGGATACATCCTATTTATCATTCCTCATTTCTTTTTCTTCTTCACTGTCAATCCGCTTAGCCAAGTAATTGCAATTTATCGGCGATAATACAGTTATCTATGGAAAAATAGAAATATTTTATATTTTTCCATAGATAAAGATCTTTTCTTTACGCTTTCTTCTTCCATTCCCGAAAAGTAACCCCTGTATATTGTTTGAAGGCGCGGCTGAAGGTTGAGCCGTATAGATAGCCTGTTTTTTCGGCCAGTTGCTCCAATGTCAGGTTGGGCTGTTCCTGGATTAACTGGCAGGCGTATGCAATGCGTTGGCGGGAAATGTATTCGGGGAAACCATATCCGTACTCTTCCCGCAGAAGGCGGGCCAGATAGGTCCGGTTGGTATGGGCGCGCAAGGCTAAATCTTCCAGGCGTAGGTCCGGTTGCAAGAAAACCTTTTCTTCCATCAGTTGAGCTAATTTTTCCTTGATCTTATTCCAGGTCTCTTCGTCGGTATGCTCTTCCGCGTTTGATTCTTGCCGCTCGTGTTTGACTTCTTCACCGGTAATCTGTTCAACCGGCGACTCCGCATTCGCCAAATGGAAGCCGAAGTAATAGAGCGAACATCCCCACAAAAACATGCCGATGCCCATAAAGGTATACGCCTTTACGAAAGCCAGATAGTCCCAGCTTATAATAAAAGCCGTAAAAAGGATCGCCATAAAGAGAAAACGCAGGGCAAAGTTCCTGCGGGGCATCTTCCGGCGGACCATACGAATCCAGGCATAGACAAAAGCGATATTGGCAAACAGGAGAGCCACGATCTTATAAAGATAAAAGTAGAGGATATCGTACGCACGCTCAAGTAGGCCCGGATAGCTTTTGTTATACGAATGCACCACTTCGCGGATAAACGGTGTCATCCGATTTTCCCCAACAGCAAGGTAGAGAAAGAGCAAGATGCCGGCACCCAATAGCCCGGGCAGGAACACCCCATACTCTTTCCATCCCAGTGCTGCCTGATCGGTCCATGTGCGAAAATAGAGGATCAGGCAAGCGAAGAACGTCAATGTCGAAAAGACCTCTACGCTATCCCACAGATACCAACCCCCTTCCTGATAGACCTCCGTCAGGGAAGCCGCCCGGATCAAAATACTGATCACCATCCACAATAAAGCGATAGCGCCTGTCCGGACCGGAACGGGATTTCGTTTCCAGCGCAACCCCAGCGGGATGATCCAGAAGGAGCCGCAGAGGCAGGGGAACAGGAAAGCGAGGTATGGCAACATAAGCTATGGGATTTAATCTCTTTTCAGGTAATACGTTTGATAGCCCAGGAAATAAAACAGGCACGCCAGGCCGCCAAACAGGATATGGAACGGGATAACGTGTTCGATGTAATAGAAGAAATCGCCCACCAGGTAGATGAACAATAAAGCCAATACGATCCACGTCCCGTAAAACAACAGCCAACAATGTTTATCCTGCTGTCCTTCCGACTGCGGGAAAAAAACGTTCCGGTTCTCTTTATACAAGACCAGCCTGACGATCATGTGGCTTACGATAAGGCTGATCGCCACGATTGCCATCAGGTTGTTGACAAATGCCGCGAGGATATACATCAGGAATGCGGCCGTACTCTGATGCATGCCATAATCTTCCTGATGAATGAACGTTTCGAAATTACTGACGCCCACCACGAAAAGAGACACAGTAAAAGCCAACCCGGTCAATACGGGAGGGATAAACACCCCATACTCTTTCCAGGTAAACACTTTATCGCTGATCAGCGATCGATAGAAAAGCCAGGCCAGTGAATAGACCCCCACACACGTAAAGGAATAGACGATCGACAAATAACCCGACAGATGCGAATCCTGAACCTCGATCAGGTACCAGTATAACAGATTAATCGCGCAACAGAATGCCGTGATCGCTCCGATCTTTTGTGTCCTCAGGTTGGTTTTCCAGTTCAACGTCAAGGCTACTGCCCAGAGAAGACAAACCACCGAAGGTGCTGAAAGTAAAAGCTCACGGAACATAAGCGGTAAAGTAAATTTTCATTATAAACAAAAGTAATAAAAGATCTTCCAATCTCAAACTATTAGAAAGCCGCCACAACCCCCTTTTACAAAACATTGCGCTTTAGTTCACAAAACACCGCACTTTGCTTCACAAAAGATTGCGCTTTTATTCACAAAACACCGGTGTTTTATTGGGGAGGGGGAAAATGGAGAGGAATTGAATATTTAGGGATGTATAAACTAGTAGTATCTAAGCTCCTCTCCTGGACAGGAGAGGGGGACCGCCGCTTGCGGTGGTGGAGAGGTTGTCTTTATTTAAATAACTATATACCAATAAATTATTAATAGAAACAACCACTCCACCGCTGCAAGCAGCGGTCCCCCTCGCCTGTCCAGGCAAGGAGCCAAGATAGTTTTAGTATCCACAAATAAAATACATAATCCGTGTTATCCGTGTCATCCGCGGCTAAATAATCTTTAATCCATCAATATACACTAACCTTATACACCTCACGGCCAGCTTTGACCAGGTAGATGCCCGGGCGGGGTGTGATGGTTTTCGAACCACAGAGGGCACGAAGTTGCACCACGTTTTGGCCGGTCACTGTGTAAACGCTCACATCAACGGCGTTAGCCGTTTCATTGTCAATTGTCAATTGTCCATTGTCAATTGAGAGTCGTACGCCGTGCGTCAGCGAAGCGTTCGACGTCGGATTCACTCCTTCGAACGATATTTCGATCGACGTAATAATCTTATCAATCGTATAAATCAGACTTGTGGCGCGCAGCGCATCCGGCTGGATCTCAATCCCATTGGCAAACACCTGTACACCCGCCGGATCGATGCCGTCGGCAAGGGTCAGGCTGAAACTGAACTTCTCGCCGTAAGGAACGCGGTGACTGCCTGCGCCTACATTATATATAATACCTTCCGTCTCGGGCAGGGTCACCGTATATTCGCGCAGGGCGACAAGGATCGTATGATCCCCTTCAACCGGATTGAGGATATAACTGAAATAGTTGCTTCCGCCAAAAACTGTGAATTCGGTCTCCACGCCATCTACCAGGAAGAGGATGTCTTTAGCTGTCAACGTCCGGTCTTCCGGCAGGAATTGCAGATGCAGATGCCCGCCTTCTTCGATCTGATGGTTCCCGGCAGCGAAGTTATACAGGTCGATCCCGTCGGCTACGTCGAGGGTGAGGGTGTGGTAGGTGGGGGTAGGGGTTGTGTCGGGAATCGGAAGATAAGATCCAAAATTCTCCCAAACAGGAGCTCCTTGATAAGCCGTTTCGCTGCCTGCCGGAACGTAAAGGGTGACGTTTTTGGTGTGAACATCCCCAAAAGCCCCAGCGTCAGTTGTTATTGTCTCCGGATCCGGATTGAGGATCGTGAACTCAGCCAAATTTTTACAAGAAAAAGTTAATCGTCCTATTGTTTTTATTGAACTGGGAATAGTGATCGAGGTCAGACTGGTGCAACCTATAAAAGCGTAATCTCCAATCTTTTTAACTCCTTCCGGAATATCAACAGAAGTCAATTTTATGCAATTATTAAAAGCATATTTCCCAATGATTTCAACCCCTACCTCCAAGGATACCGATTCAAGTTTTTGGCAACCCTGGAATGCATAATCCCCAATCGTATTAACGCTTCCCGGAATAGTTATTGATGTGAGAGGAGTATTATAAAAAACATAATTTCCGATCGACGTCAATCCTTCCGGCAGGGTGATGTTGGATAAATTAATACATTGAGAGAAAGCTTTCTCTCTGATAGAGGTAAGCCCTTGGGGGAGTGAGACTGAAGTTAACGATGAAAGAAGATAAAAAGCATAAGTCCCAAGATTTGTAACTCCTTCTTTTATGATGACGGAAGTAATACTTTCTCTATCATTATACCATGGAGTAGGAGTTGTTGTGCCATTATAATCCTTCATCACCCCTGCAGTATATTCACCTTTAGGTGAATCAGCCTTTTTGATTGTAAGTGTAGTTCCGTCTGCGGATACTTCCCATTGAATACCGCCATCGGTTTCAAATGTAGCCTTTGCACTCCAACTGCCGATCAGGCAGCAGATCATAAAAAGTAAAATTCTTCTATTCATATATTGTTTAATTTATGGGGGGAGGAACCCCCGGTTTGTCAGTCGGTCGTTACGGTAAAAACGGTGTAGGAATATCCTGGAAGGATTTCGCAGCAAAGGTAAAGGGTTTGAAAATCATTAAAAGAATATATATAAACGAAGAATTAGCGGATTTACAATTCGACTTGTCGAATCTACAAAAAGAATTGTTGGATTTACAATTCGTCGGTGGAATGGGGGAATTGGGGGTAAATGAGGAATGAAGAATGAAGAATATAGGATACACCCTATTCTTCATTCTTCATTTCATTCTTTTCCATTCCCGGAAAGTGATGCCGGTGTATTGTTTGAAGGCGCGGCTGAAGGCGGTGCCGTAGGAGAAGCCGGATTGCTCGGCTAATTGTTCGAGGGTGAGGGAGGGGTTTTCCCGGATCTGTTCGCAGGCGTATTCAATGCGTCGGCGGGCGATGTATTCCGGAAAGCCATAGCCGTAATCCTCTTTGATCAGGCGCGAGAGGTAGGTGCGGTTGGTATGGGCACGCAGGGCAAGCTCTTCCAGGTGCAGGTCGGGCTGCCGGAAGATCATCTCTTCTTCCATCAGTTGATAAAGCGTGGGTTGCAGTTTCTCCCGGATCTTCTGCCAGATCTCTTCTTCGGTATGTTCTTCGGTGGGGTCTTGCGGCTGGCGTTCTTCTGTTTTATTGTCGATCGGTTCAACCGCGTTTCCCGTATGTATTAAATGCAGGCCGAAAAGATAAAGGGCAGATCCCCAGACAAACATACAGCTGCCGATAAACAGCGGATTCTTGAAATAAGCAATCTGATACCAGACCAATAGTAAAACCGCAAAGAAGATTACGCCCAAAAGAAACACATATAATAAACCCGGATTGAGGGCTTTGTAACGCTTGAGGCTTACCCCGCCGTAAACCAATACACAGCAGGCCAGGATCAGAATTACGATCCGGTAGATATAATAATGGATCATAAAGTATCCCCAACAGAATGGATCCGGAAACGTCCGGTCGATATAATAGCGGTGAACCATCTCGCGGATAAACACATCCATCGTTTCTCTGCCGGACAGGAAGTACAGGCAGAACAATATGCCGCTCAATAGTAATCCGGGTAGAAACACCCACGCGCTTTTCCAACCCACTGCTTTGTCGTTTGTCAATGTCCGGAAATAGAGAATCAGGCAGGAGAAGAAACTCAACGTGCAAAAGCTTTCCACCACGTCCCATAGATATAAACCGTCTTCGTATGGATCGAAAAGCGAAGAGAGGCGAATCGATATACCTATGCCCATAAGACATAAAGCGATCGTTCCGATCCGCGACGAAAGAGGAAGAGTCCTCCAGCGAAAAGGAAGTACGGTCGCCCAAAACAGGCAACACATCGTGGGAAACAAAAAGAAAATATAGTGTAACATACTTAAACTCCTTAACTCCTTAACTCCTTAAACCCTTTAAATCCCTTAAACCCCTTAAACCCCTTACCTCCTTAAATAATACAAATGATACCCCAAATAGTGAAACAGGCACGCTGCCACCGCGAAGAGCACATAAAAAGGAATATAATCTTCAATATAATAAAGAAATTCGCCCACGAGAATAACCAGTATAAAGAACAACAAGGCAAACACCCCGTAAAACAACGCCCAACTGTGTGGCAAAGACTGATTCTCCGCCTGGGCGAAAAACGCTTGCCGGTTATCCTTATACCAGATCCGGCGCACGGTCATCGTGATCAATAATAGAGTAATGCCTATAATCGCCACCAGGTTGTTCACAAAAGCCGACAGGATATGCACAAGCGAAGACGAAAGTCCGCTGATCAACGGCTGTTGCGATTTCGGATCTTCATAACCTGCTATCAAAGCCAGGTAATTCTCCACGCCCATCTGAAACAATGCCAGGGTATAAATCATGCCGATCAACAGGGGTGGAATAAACACCAGATAGTCTTTCCGCGTGAAAGGCCGTTTGTCGATCAGCGACTGATACGCCAACCATAACAAGGAATAAACTCCGGCATGGGTAAAAGAAATAAGGATCGTAAAATAACTATACACTTTATAATCCGGGAAATCGGTAAAGCCCCAATAAAACAGATTAATCGCACAAACTCCCAAAACGACTACCCCTATCTTTTGTGTCCGCAGGTTTCTTTTCCACTGCACACCCAACGCCACTGCCCAAAACAGGCAGACGATGCAAGGCAATAGATATAGAAATTCTTGTAACATGCGATAGGAGTAATTTTCTTCTCGAACAAAAGTAGTGTTTTTTTGGAAGATAGGAGATGAGGGTGTATCAAAAGTCTAATCAAGCAACCCCGAAGCGGGTTGAACCCACTTTATAACTCATTTAAAGATTTGATACAGCCTCATCTCCTTTATTTAATGCACACTGACTTTGTACACTTCAGAGCCGGCTTTCACCAGGTAGATGCCCGGTTGCAACATGATGGTTTTCGAATCCCGAAGGGCACGAAGTTGCACAACGTTTTGGCCGGCGATCGTATAAACCGCCACATCAACCGGCTTGCCGGTTGAATTGACAATTGACAATTGACAATTGACAATGGATAGCGTGATATCGTCTTTAGCGATATCTCCGTTCGACGTCGGGTTCGTGCCTTCAATTACTACCGTGATTGGGGTGATTACTTTGTCGATCGTATACGTCAAGACCACAGAGCGCAAGGCGTCCGGCTGGATCTCGATCCCATTGGCAAACAGATGTACACCCTCCGGATCGATGCCGTCGGCCAGGGTCAGACTGAAAGTGAATGTCTCCCCATAGGGAACCAGATGCGTACCCGCGCCTACATTATATAGAATACCTTCCGTTTCGGGCAGGGTAACGGGATATTCGCGTAGGGCAATCAGGATCGTATGATCCTGGCTCACCGGATTAAGGATATAAGAGAAATAGTTGTTTTCGCCTAATACAGTAAATGCCGTCTCCACGCCATCGATCAGGAACAAGACATCGGCCGCCCCGAGCGTCCGATCCTCCGGCATGAATTGCAGGTATAGGTGATCGCCTTCCGCCACCTGATGGTTACCGGCAGAGAGGTTATACAACTCGATACCAGCGGCTACGTCGAGGGTGATGGTGTAATAGGTATCTACGCCCGGCGTTTCCGTTTCCATCTTTCCCGCCCAAGCCAGATAAGGGTAGGAGCTGCCTTCGTCGATAGCCCAAGTGTCTTCAAAATCCCACTCTTCGACGAATGAGGCTGCTTTCTTCATCTCTGCTTCTGAAAGGCCAGTTGCGTTATCATCTGCTTCCGGATAGCCTTTTATCTCATTGTTGTAATAACAATTTGTTGTTGTTTCGTAGTTTTTAACGATAAATCCAGTCATGCCGCCTTCTGCGGTTAAGGGGCCGGTAGCATAAGAATTTATTACTGTCCCCGCGTTTCCATACAAAAGTCCACCGGCAGCATTCTTATTATGTGTTCCTGTTATTGTTACCGCTCCTGTGGCGTAGCAGTTTTCAATTTCGTCGTAATTAGCACAAACAAGACCGCCTATATAGGCTGGGTCTCCTGTTGTTGATGTTCCTGTTATGTCTGCCGTAGAATAACAATAGGTGATGGATCCATTATTTTCGTAGACTAACCCTGCTGCACCTGGAGCATATCCAGTTGTTGTAGAAGAGGTGATTTTTCCACTGACTCCACATTGTTCAATTATTCCCTCATTACAATAAGCCAATCCTGCAATATCCATATCTCCGTTAATCCCTTCTTTAGCTGTTTCGATATGTAAGTTTTGGACTGTTCCATCCTCTCCGATAAAGCCAAACAATCCCATCAATGATCCGGTAAATTTTAATCCGGATATTTTGAAATTGCCACCGTTAAAGGTTCCGTTAAATTTGTGATTAAAATCTTTTCCTATAGTAACCCAACCCTCCGGATAAGTTTCCGCATCCGCAAGCAGATCCGTCAGATCGATATCCTCCGTCATGGTGAAGGTATAATCTTTTAATCCATCCGTACTATTATTTACAAGCGTTGCCAATTTGGCAAGGCCTTTGGCGGAGTTGACGATGTAATCGGTGATGCCGTCCACTAAACCATTTTCGATGTTTGGCTCGACGAAATTGGAAAATGCACTCCAATATTCACTGTCCTCATATGCATCCTTTGAACCTACAGGTATATATACGAGGATATCTTCTGTTTTTATGTTTGCGAAAGCATTGCTAGCGACAGTCGGCGGGGTGGTGTTTAATACGGCAATACTTTTTAAACCAGTGCAATCTCCGAAAGCATATGCTTTGATGTTATCAACACTTTTAGGTATTGTAATAGAAGCTAATTTTCCACAATAATAAAAAGCATAAACATCAATAGAGGTCACAGTGTTTGGTATTGTAACAGAAGTTAGATTATTAAATAAACTAAAGGGATAGGCTCCAATATTGGTAACACCGTCTTCTATGATTACTGTAAAAATCCTGTCTTTGAAAGTAACCCAAGGCGTGTTACCATTGACATAAGTGGAACTCATTTCACCTATACCCGAAATAGTAAGCACTCCGCTATCAAACGTCCATGTAAGATTGTCATTCGGCCCTGTTTTTCCGCCGACTTCTTCCGCATTAACCACTAAGCTGCCCATCAGGCAGCAAATCATAAAAAGTAAAATTCTTATATTCATATATTATTTAATTTATGGGGGAGGAGCCCCCGGTTTGTAAGCTTTAAATAAACGGTAAACGGTTGAAATATATCTCACAGAGAGAATTCGCGGCAAAGTTAGGGTGCATGAAAATAAGAAATCACAATTGAGGGGGCAAAGAGATAACAGATCCGCAATGCGACTTATGAATTTCACAAAAAGAGTTATGAAATCTACAATGCGGACGAAATAAACACCCGGGGGGCTTCAAAAACCTTCCCATCTCACCCTATCCGAAACCCGCCACACCCCCCTTTTTCAAACTACCGGTAGTTTGCGCGCAAACTACTAATATTTTGTCGCCAAACTACTGGTAGTTTGCGCACAAAGTACCGGTAGTTTCTGAAGAAAATATAAACGCCACATTTTCAATGGTTTATAAAGCACCGCATTTTATTCGAAAAAACATTGCACTTTAATCGACAAAACATTGCGCTTGGGTTGACGAAACATTGCGCTTGGGTTGACGAAAGAAGTAGTACCTTTGCGGCGCGTATGAATTACTTGGCTCATATATTTCTTTCCGGCGCGGACAGGCAGATGCAGCTTGGAAACTTCTTTGCCGACGCGGTAAAAGGTAGTGCTTATAAAGACTATCCGCCGATGATCGCCCAGGGTATCGTGTTTCATCGGGCGATTGATACGTATACCGATAATCATCCGGCGGTGAAAGAGTTGTTGCAGACGTTGCGTCCTCACTTCGGGCGCTATTCGGCGGTGTTGCTCGACGTCTATTTCGATTATCTATTGGCTTCCCGGTTTGGGGAGTTCTCCGAGGTGTCGTTGAAACGCTATGCCAGAGGGTTCTACTTCACGTTGATCCGTAACCGCCGCTACCTGCCCGATCGGTTCAAACGGTTTATGTGGCATTTTATCCTGACCGACCGGTTGAATAAGTATGCTTCGTTGCATGGCATCCGCGGCTCGTTGGAGATTATGGTGCGTGTACACCGGATTACGATATCCGTATCTCAGGCCATTGAATATCTTCAGGCGCATGAAGAAGAGTTATACGCTGTGTTCCGTCCTTTCTTTCTGGAACTGCAGGCGGAGTTCCGGCCTTATATAACGCAACACTTTAGGTAACCCAAAAAGCTGCCGGCTTTTCAGAGAATGCTGCCGGCTTTTTGCAAAAAGAGCCCTTCTTTTTTGGAGAAGAGCTCTTTTTTTAGTCTGGTATGTATTCTTTTAATTTCTACGACTTCCCATAAAAATCATGATATAGTAGAACAGGGTGGCCAATGAACCCAGGGCGGCAACGACATAGGTGTAGGCAGCCGAGCGCAGGGCGTCGACAGCTTTGTCGTGGGTATTGATATTGGTGATGCCCGCGCTGCTCAACCAGGTCAGGGCACGCTGGCTGGCGTTGATCTCTACCGGCAGGGTGATAAAGCTAAACAGGGTGGTTGTCGCAAAAAGGATAATACCGAATAGCAACAGTTGCGGGAAGGTATGCAATAACAACATACCACCCAGCAATACCCAGGTCATGATATTCGAAGCGAAGCTGATCACCGGCACCAGGGCGGAGCGCATCTTCAACGGTGCATAGCCATAAGCGTGCTGGATGGCATGACCGGTTTCGTGGGCGGCCACTGCGGCGGCGGCCACGCTGTTCGAATTGAATACACCTTCGCTTAGGCTGATCGTTTTATTCGTCGGATTATAATTGTCGGTCAGCATCCCACGGGTAGCGACCACCTGCACGTCGTGAATCCCATTGTCGCGCAACATCTTTTCTGCCACATCCCGTCCGGTCATGCCATTAGACAAGGGAATATGGGAATACCTTTCAAACTTCCGCTGCAGGTTGGAGGATACCAGCCAGCTCATCAGCGCAATACCTATAAAAATGATCCAATAAATACTCATACTAATCTAATGATTAATGATTAATGATTAATTACTTTACGCTCCGCTAAGCGAACGTTATCTACTAACTGATACGCAAAAACTTTGCCAAAACTGAAAATGGCAGAAGACACTCCTTGCGGGAAGTGGTCTTCTGCCATTTTGTTATTTTATATTCCCTTTGGAAGAGAAAAGTTTTCGTTTGGACGATGACAAAATGACTTTACTCTTCCTCCCGGATGATTGTCTGTGCCCGGTCGGGGCCTACGGAGACGATCCGGATAGGTACTTCCAGCTCTTCTTCGAGGAAAGAAAGGTAGTTGTTGAATTCTTCGGGGAACTCATCTTCGCTGGTCATCGAAGTCATATCCGTTTGCCATCCCGGCAGCTCTACGTAGATTGGTTTCACCTCATCGTCGATCGAGTAGGGGAAGGTAAAGACTTCTTCTCCGTCAATAGTATAACCGACACAAGCCTTAATTGTTTCGAAAGTATCCAAGACATCACTCTTCATCATGATCAGTTGGGTGACACCATTGATCATAATGGCGTATTTGAGGGCTACCAGGTCGATCCATCCGCAACGACGACGACGGCCGGTCACGGAACCAAACTCATGACCGATATCACAGAGCTTCTCGCCTGTCTCGTCGAACAGTTCGGTGGGGAACGGGCCACTGCCGACACGGGTACAATAGGCTTTGAAGATGCCATAGACTTCGCCTACCGAGCGGGGGGCGATACCCAGACCGGTACAACAGCCGGCACTGATCGTATTGGAAGAGGTCACAAAAGGATAGGAGCCGAAATCAACATCCAGCATCGTACCTTGAGCCCCTTCGGCCAGTACGGATTTCTCTTCCCGCAAATTCTGGTTGATCACCTGTTCGCTGTCGATCAGTTGGAACTCTTTGAGGTATTCGATGCCTTCAAACCATTGGGCTTCCAGCTCGCTGAGATCGTACGCGTAATTCAGTGATTTCAGGATTGCCTCGTGACGGGCTTTGGCAGCAGCATATACTTCTTCGAAATGATGTAGGATATCGCCGACGCGCACGCCGTTGCGACTGGTCTTATCGGTATAGGTCGGACCGATGCCTTTGCCGGTCGTGCCGATCTTACCGTCGCCTTTGGCTGCCTCATACGCCGCGTCGAGGATGCGGTGGGTCGGCAGAATCAGGTGCGCTTTCTTGGAGATATAGAGTTTCTTCTTCAGATCATGTCCGCTGGCAGCCAGTGCTTCCGCTTCCTGTTTGAACAATGACGGATCCAAAACCACTCCATTACCAATGATATTGATCTTTCCTCCCTGGAAGATACCCGAAGGGATGGAGCGGAGAATATATTTCTGGCCATTAAATTCCAGTGTATGTCCGGCATTGGGCCCGCCCTGGAAACGGGCAATCACATCGTAGTTCGGAGTTAACACATCGACAATCTTTCCTTTGCCTTCGTCACCCCATTGTAATCCTAATAATACGTCTACTTTTTTCATCTTATAATTGACTGTGAATTTATATTTTTCCTTTTTTCTGTAGCTCTTGTTTCTCTTGTTTCTTATTCTCCAGGCGCATCCGGTACGTGCAACGGCTGCAAATGCCGTAGATATAAAGACAGGCGAACTCGGGGGTGAAGCGGCGCAGCTTCAGGTTTCCGATATTCGCTTTTAATGTCTGGTTGCGAATTTCTTTTACATCGCCGCAATGCGTGCAGATCAGATGTTGATGGGTTTCGGCCAGTGCGCGCAATTCGTATTGCACGGTCTGCGGTGTGAAATAATGGCGCACGATCAAGCCGGCCTCGATAAACAAATCGAGGTTATTATATAAGGTAGCCTTGCTCACATGGAAGTTTAAACTTTCGAGATTCTCGTGAAGGGAAACAATGTCGAAGTGACCGGAGAACTCACATATTTGTTGCAATATAGTGTACCGTTCTTCCGTCTTCCGAAGTTTCTTTTTGACAAGATAAGCGGTAAGTTGTTTTTGCAGATCACTATGTGTTTTTGTATCCATTTGTCAGTTCTTTCACACAGAAGGACAAAGGTACGTTTTTATTTCATACGCAAAAGCTTTCTTATTGGTAATAATCGAATTCAAATTTTAAATCTTCATAAAACTCCTGCTTCTCGGGCGAGCCGGATGCGGGATAGTCGGCAAGGGCCGACAAGACGGCGGAAGCCATCGACTGAGATTGCCTTCCGTAGTGTTTGAGGGCGAGAAGGGCGGCTCGTTGGGTACGCGAAACGCCGGCGTCCATCACCGTTTTGGCTTCCCCGATCAGGTGTTCTGCCTCTTGCGGAGTCAATATTTGCCCTTGCTGGCAAACCCGGGCGGCGAGAAGGAAACCCTGGAGTTGCATCAGTTCTTCGGAAGAGCCGATCCATTGCATGGCCAGTTCGCGGGCGTAAGGTAGTTTCTGCAGGAGAAAGGTCGTATAGCATTCGGCGATCTCGGATTGGCCGACCATCGAAGCCCAGCGTACGGCTTGTTCGCGGTCGAACCGGTCGATGGGCTGCAAGAGGGTGGCCAGGATTTTCAATTCCCGCACATCCTCCTGCCATAACGCTTCGGCCAGCTCGGGATCCGGCGCAAAGGTGGCGGCGATCTCTTTGATCTTGGGCAGGGATACGCCGAAGTTCAGTTTATACGTAGCGCCTTTCTCGCGCATACTGGTCGAAACAACTCCGTTCATGGCTAAACGGAGTTGTTTGCGTATCTCTCTTATGGTCGATGGGATCGGATCAGTCATTGTACGTGGGCAAATAAGAATAGTCGCGGCTGTAGCGCAGCATCTGATCGGCATAACCTTCGGTATAGTCCAATACGATGTCGGTAACCTCTCCGGCATTGTTTTTTACCTGTTTCATGATCGGATTGACAAAACCGCGATACGGTGCCAGGTTGAGCTTGGCGTAACGTTCCAGTACTTCGGCATGCAGGACGGGATCGACTTTGACGGCATAGTTCTCGACCAACTGCTTGCCCGCTTCCAGGTCGCCTTCACTTTTGATGCGTTGCACTTCGGATAAGAGTTCGCCGAACAGGTTGCGCAACTTCTTATAATCATTGATGACGATATAGGTCTTTCCGTCTTTTTGGCGGAACTCGACCACCTGCTCTGCTTTTCCTTTTTCGTATACCCATTTGGCAATCAACTGGCGGTTGCGCATATGGGCTTCTTCGACATCTTTACCCAGTTCGATGCGCACGAGCTGCGTCATCAGGCCGTTCATCATAAAGTTGTAGTATTCCGATTTATACGCTTCGGCATCGGGCACCAGTCCGAGCTCGACCAGTTTCTTATCGGCGATATAATAAAGTCCGAACAGGTCGGCGCGTGTCTCTTCCAGGGTGGAGCTATAGGCTTTCAAGGCATCCGGTTCGACGCCGGGAAGCAGTTGGCCCGAGCCATGGCCGAGGCATTCGTGCAGGTCGGTATGCAGGTTACCGGTCAGGAAACCGTATTTCTTGATCAGTTCGCGCTCCGCTTCGCTCCAGATAAATTCCTGTCCCAGGCTTCCCCCTTGTTGAGAGGCTTTGTCGTAGGCTTCGGTGATATTCTCGATCGTCACCGATTTGGAACCATGATCGCGACGGATCCAGTCGGCGTTGGGCAGGTTGATGCCGATCGGTGTGGCCGGGTAGCAATCGCCGCCGATCATCGCCACGGTAATCACTTTGGCAGAGACCCCTTTGACCTCTTTCTTCTTGAAGCGGTCGTCTACCGGTGAATGATTTTCAAACCATTGCGCATTGTCGCTAATGATCTTCGTACGTTTGGTCGCTTCCTGATTGATGAAGTTGACGGACGACTCCCAACTGGCTTTCAGTCCCAGCGGGTCGCCGTAGGTTTCAATAAAGCCATTGATAAAGTCGACTTCCGAAGTGGTATCTCCGACCCAAAGGATCGAGTAGGCGTCGAAAGTCTTCAGATCACCCGTTTCGTAATAGGCAATCAGGCTTTCGATAATCTCTTTCTGACGGGAGTTTTCGGCAAAAGGAACGGCTTTCTTCAATTCGCCGACGATCTGTTCGATCGCCTCGGTATAAAGGCCGCCGACTTTCCATACCTTCTCTTTCAATTGTCCGTTCTCTTTCACCAGGCGGCTGTTCAGGCCGTAGGAGATGGGCATCTGATCGTTGGGCTTTTTCATGGCGGCGTAGAACGATTCCACTTCTTTCTGCGTTACCCCTTCGCCGTAATAGTTGTTGGCCGAAGCCAGGATGATATCCTGATCGCCGCCCTGGATGGTGCGTTTAGGCATGACCGCCGGATCAAAGATCACCGGAACGATCTCCGTCAGGAATTGATCGATCGTCTGTCCCTGACGCAGGGGCAAGCCGGATGGCTCGATTGTCTTTATGCAGGAAACAAAATATTCGGAAGAAAAGGCGGGAAGGATCTTGTCTTCCGCGTAATGGTGGTGGATGCCGTTGGAGAACCAGACGCGTTTGAGGTAGGTCTCGAACGCTTTGAATTGTTCGTCTTTCCGGTCACCTTCGTAATGCTGATAGATCGCTTCCAGCGTGCGGCGAATCGCCAGGTTATAGCGGTTGTTCTGATCGGCCAGGATATCCCTTCCCATCTGTGCGGCTTCCGAGAGGTGATAGAGCAACTGTTTCTGTGGCAACGAAAGCGCCTCGAAGCCCGGAACCTGATAGCGCAGGATCTGCAGATCGGCAAATTGATCAACGATGTAATTAAACTCTTGCTGCGTATTCTCTTTCCCCTGTTCTGCCGGGGAAGAAACACAGCCTGCCATTGTTAATGCTGTCATAGCGGATAGGATTATTCTTTTCATAACCTTATGTTTTATGCAAAGATACGAAAGTTGAAATAACTTTCAACTTTCAACTTTCCCCTTTCAACTATTTCTTACCTTTGCAGATAAAGTCTGGAAAGGTAAGAAATAATGGAAATAGCAGCATTAGTATCCGGTGGAGTAGACAGTTCGGTGGTGGTACATCAGTTGAAAGAGGCGGGCTACGACCCGACGATCTTTTATATCCGGATCGGTATGGAAGATAAAGACGGATATATCGATTGCCCGGCGGAAGAAGATATCGAAATCACTTCGTATATCGCCCGTAAGTATGGGTGCCGGATGGAGGTGGTGTCCCTGCATGAGGAATATTGGGATAAGGTGGTCAGCTATACGATCGACTCGGTGAAGCGTGGCCTGACGCCCAACCCGGATATGATGTGTAATAAATATATCAAGTTCGGCTGCTTCGAAGAACGCTGGGGCAAGGATTTCGATAAGCTTGCGACCGGCCATTATGCCACGACCACAGAGATCGACGGCAAAGTATGGCTCTCCACGGCAAAGGACCCGGTCAAAGACCAGACCGATTTCCTGGGACAGATCACCAATCTGCAAATACAGAAGTTGATGTTTCCGATCGGGCATTTGATGAAGAGTGAAGTGCGCGAGATTGCGGAACGCGAAAAGCTGCCCAGCGCCAAACGGAAGGATAGCCAGGGCATCTGCTTCCTGGGTAAGATCAATTACAATGATTTTATCGAACGTTACTTAGGCAAACGGACCGGGAAGATCATCGAACTGGAAACCGGCAAGGTACTTGGCAAACACAATGGCTATTGGTTTCATACGATCGGGCAGCGCAAAGGCTTGGGACTGAGCGGCGGCCCCTGGTTTGTGATCCAGAAGGATATCAAGCGGAACATTATCTATGTCTCCAACGGGTACGATCCCGAAACGCAATACGGCAAAACCATTAACCTGCAGGGCTTCGACTTTATCACCGAAGATCCCTGGGGTGAATTTACCGACGCGAAAGAGATCACCTTTAAGATCCGCCATACGCCGGAGTTCGCCAATGGCGTAATCCGCCGCATCGGCGACCTCTACCGCATCGAATCCGAACATAAAATCCAAGGCATCGCCCCCGGACAATACGGAGTGGTCTACGATAAAGAACACCATCTCTGCTTAGGTAGCGGGATGATTATTGCAGAGAATACATAATATTCTCTGCAGAAGTTAGAAGTTAGTAGTTGGTAGTTAGTAGAAAATACCGCATGCGACTACTAACTACTAACTACCAACTACTAACTACTAAAATAAAATGAAATGAGTGAAATAGAAGACGCCATGATGGGCGGGATCGTTTTTAAGCAGAAACTGTATGATGGTCCTCCCAAAGAAGAGAAGGTAAAGACGAAAGCAAAGAAAGCAACCTATATCAAAGGTCTGCACGGCTCGGCTTCGGCAAAGAAGAAAGCGGAGATCCGCAAGAAACGCGCCAATCGGAATAAGAAGAAGTAGAGAACTGGTAGTTGGTAGTTAGTAGTTGGTAGAAATACCGCATTGCGACTACCAACTACCAACTACTAACTACCAACTACTCTCTTTATATTATGTACAATGAACTAATCGATTCATTATTGCACACCCGGCGGATGGATTCGGCAAACATATCCGCAACGGAGAGTACCTTCACCTTTTCACATTTCTTGGCGTACGGGATCGAGTCGGTAAAGATCATTTCCGACAAGGCCGACTGATCGACACGCATGGAAGCGGGATCGGACATAACCGCGTGGCTGGCAATGGCGCGTACCGAGCGGGCACCGTTCTCCATCATCAGGTTGGCGGCAATGGTAATGGTACCTGCCGTATCGACCATATCATCGACCAGGATCACATCCATATCCGTTACATCCCCGATAATCCGCATCTCCGCCACTTCATTGGCACGCAAGCGCGATTTATGACAGATCACCATCGGCGTACCCAGGTATTTGGAATAGGTACTGGCGCGTTTGGTTCCGCCTACGTCGGGCGTAGCGATACATAATGTTTCCGGATTATACGTTTCTTTGATATACTCAAGGAAAACGGAAGAGGCGTAGAGGTGGTCGACCGGTACGTCGAAGAAGCCCTGGATCTGGTCGGCGTGCAGGTCCATGGTGATCAGCCGGTTGATGCCGGCGGTGCTCAGCATATTGGCGATCAGTTTCGCCCCGATAGATACACGGGGTTTGTCTTTTCTGTCCTGGCGGGCCCAACCGAAGTAGGGGATAACCGCGATAATGGAATTGGCCGAAGCGCGTTTGGCGGCGTCGATCATCATCAGTAATTCCATCAGGTTGTCGGCGTTAGGGAAGGTCGACTGAACCAGGAAAACATCCCGGCCACGGATCGATTCTTCATACGAGACTGAGAATTCACCGTCGGCGAAATGCTGGATGTTCATTTTTCCCAGCGGGCAGTTCAGACTGTTGCATATTTTCTCTGCAAGATATCGGGAGTTGGTACCCGAAAACACCAGATAGGGAGTAGTTGCACTCATTGATTTAGACTTAATCTTAAAGTGAATAGATTTGAATTGTCCGGCAAAAGTACAAAACAATTACGAATTACGAATTACGAATTACGAATTAAGCACATCCCCTGTCTTAATTCGTAATTTTTAATTCGTAATTACTTTCAGTATGCGAACTTCAGGATCTTCCCGGAGAAGGCGGGGAGGGTGAGTTGATAAGGCCAGGCATCGGTCAGGGTACCGACTGTGGTTTGTCCGGTCAACAGGTCGGTTACCGTTGCCGCCCGGTTGTCTTCGATCTGGCAGGCGTCGAGTGCCATCTCCGAAAGATTGACCCGTACGGTCTGTTCCGCCTTGTCGAAATTGACCACCACCAAGATCACATCATTGTCGTGCTTGCGTAAGAAAGCATACTGATGGGCCGGATTGAAATAGGGATTGTTGCGGTTGGCATACATCAGATCGTGAAACATACCCCGGGTTAGGGCGGGTTCGGAAGCGGCAAGTGTCAGGATCTTGGCGTACATCTGCCGCAGTTCTCTCTGTTCGGGCGATAATTCCGCTCCGTCGAACTTCCCGTTATTGATCCACTGGCGGATGGTCTTCACGCTCCAGTAGTCGAAGATCGTCGTTCGTCCGTCTCGTCCGCTAAAGCCTTCTTCGTCCATGCCTCTTTCGCCCACTTCCTGCCCGCTATAGATCATGACCGGATTGGTATTCATCGTGGCGGCCACGATCATACCGGGTATGCCCGGACGGAAATCGGAGGCGAAGAAATCGGAGGCGATCCGTTGCTCGTCGTGGTTCTCCAGGAAGTTCAGCATATACGGTTGCAGTCCGCCTAATGCTTGCCAGCAGGAGGTGATCCGGTTGGCCGGTGCCTGTCCGGTCATCACTGCCCGCAACGTATCGTAGAGTCCGACCTTGTCGTATAGATAGTCAAAGCAACCGATATAGATATAGTTATGGTATTCCTCCGGTTTGTAGATCTCGGCGATAAACAGGACTTTGTGGTGTCTCTTCACCTGGGGAATGACCCAGCTCCAGAACTCGACGGGCACCATCTCCGCCATATCACAGCGAAAGGCATCGACGCCTTTGCCGGCCCAGAAGAGCAGGATGTCGCGCATCTTCTTCCAGGTGTCAGGGATGCCGCTATAGTAACACCGTCCGCCGTTGAGATAGTCTATCCCGTAGTTTAGCTTCACGGTCTCGTACCAGTCGTTTCGGTCGGGATTGGGCGAGAAGCAGTTGTTGCCTGTCGCTTTGGCGGGAAACTCACTGTATTCGAAATCTTCCTGTTTGGCTCCGAAATGCAGTTGCAGTGTTTGCCCCGGGATGTAATAGAAGTTGTTGTTGCAATCGAAGGCTTTCGACGTGTCGTCGTGTTGTCCCAGATCTTCGATAAAGGTTTCTTTCGCATCCGAGTGGTATTGCCGGGCCACATGGTTGGGCACGAAGTCGATCACCACTTTCATGCCTGCGCGGTGTGTACGTTCGACTAAGGCTTCGAACTCCTTCATCCGGTCGGGCACATGATCGGCCAGGGCAGGGGCGATGTCGTAATAATCTTTGATCGCATAGGGTGAACCGGCGGTTCCTTTCACCACCGCGCTATGATCCTTGGGGATGCCATAGGCACTGAAGTCCGATTTGGTGGCATGTTCAATCAGACCGGTGTACCAGATATGGGTGGTTCCTAACTCTTTGATTCGCGCCAGGGCCTCTTCGGTGAAGGCGGATAACTTGCCGACTCCGTTCTCCCGGATACTTCCATACTTAATGGTTGCTTCTTGTTGATTCCCAAACAAGCGGGGAAAAACCTGATACACGATCATTTTCTCTTTTTGATTCTGTTGTTCCATCTCTTTGCCTTTTTAGTTAATAGCTTTGCTTTGTAAGGTTTTACTCTTCAGCGTATTATTTTTTTGATTTATCTTTTACGGTCCGTACCAGTTGGTTGAACTTACTGTCGTCCACCAGGTCGTTGAAAGCTTTCACCGCCGCGTCATACCCGATCCGGATGATCTCATCCGTATTGTCCAAATCGAACATCTTGTACGAGTCGAACTGTTCTGCTTCGATCAACAGGTCGCAGAGCAGGCGGTCTTCGGTGGTATTGGCCCGGAACATATAGTGATACGAACGTTCGGCAATATGAAAGACCGTCTGTTTGTATTTTTGTGCAACGAGCGGGCTGACATTCACGCCGATCACCTTCTCACATTCTGCCCGGATATTGGTCACCGGGAAGTTACGGAAGAGTCCGCCGTCGACATAATGGATACCGCCGATCTCTACGGGACTGAAGATGATCGGCACACTACAGGAGGCGGTTACCGCCTCGACGATCGAGCCGCTGCGAAACTCATGGCTTATCCCGTTGTCGAGATCGGTGGCGATAACCACTAACGGGATCTCCAGATCTTCTATCCGCTTGGCGTGCAGGTGCTTTCGCAGGAAGCTCATCAGGCGGGAGTTGTCGAAGAGTCCGGCTTTGGGGATCTGTATCTTGGCAAACTCGGAGAATTCTTTACCCGTAAAGAGGTGTTTGATCTCTTCGGCCGTATACCCGTCGGCATAGAGGCAGCCCGCCATTGCTCCGGCACTCGTGCCCGAGATGATATCCGGTTTCATCCCGCACTCTTCAAAGAGCCGGAATACACCGACATGGGCAAATCCTTTGGCTCCGCCTCCGCTAAGCGCCAATCCCAATTTGTAAGGCTTTTCTCTTTGGGTCATGCTCGTAAATGATAAAGAATTATATGACAAATATGCCTCTTTTTTTACTATGAACATGAATAATTCGGGAAAAGTTTCTCCGTCTATTCATTTTATTCTTACATTTAAGGGCATCTTTCGAACTTTTTGCAACCTAACAATAAAATCTATTCATTATGATTACTGCAATTTTCTGGATTATTCCCATTGCATCTGTAGTAGCGCTTTTATTTGCCTGGTATTTCTTCAAGCAGATGATGAAAGAGAGCGAAGGTACGGTGACAATGGCAAAGATTGCCTCTCATGTGCGAGAGGGTGCGATGTCCTATCTGAAACAACAGTACAAAGTTGTTACTCTGGTGTTCATTATCCTGGCTATTTTATTTGCATTTATGGCTTTTGTGTTGAAAGTACAGAACGAATGGGTTCCGTTTGCTTTTCTGACCGGGGGATTCTTTTCCGGATTGGCCGGATTCCTGGGTATGAAAACGGCGACTTATGCTTCTGCCCGGACAGCGAATGCCGCCCGTCATTCGTTGAACAGCGGGTTGCAGGTGGCCTTCCGCAGCGGAGCGGTCATGGGGCTGGTTGTTGTGGGACTGGGTTTGTTGGATATCTCTTTATGGTACCTGATCTTGAACGCGGTGATCCCTCAGGAGGTTTTGGATCCGACACATAAGCTGACGATCATCACCACAACGATGCTTACCTTTGGTATGGGTGCCTCGACGCAGGCGCTTTTTGCCCGTGTCGGCGGTGGCATTTACACCAAAGCGGCCGATGTGGGGGCCGACCTGGTGGGGAAAGTAGAAGCCGGTATCCCGGAAGATGATCCGCGCAACCCGGCTACGATAGCCGATAACGTGGGTGATAATGTAGGGGATGTGGCCGGTATGGGCGCCGACCTGTACGAGTCGTATTGCGGCTCGATCCTGGCAACCGCAGCCCTGGGTGCGGCGGCTTTTGTCTCTACCGGGAATGTAGAGTTGCAGTATAAAGCGGTGGTTGCTCCGATGTTGATCGCCGCCGTGGGTATCTTTTTGTCTATCCTGGGTATATTCACGGTACGTACGAAAGAAGATGCCAATATCAAGCAATTATTGAAAGCCCTCTCTTTCGGCACCAACCTGAGCTCTGTCCTGATCGCGCTGGCTACTTTCGGTATTCTTTATCTACTGGGCATTGACAACTGGGCGTGGATCGGCGGATCGGTCATCGTCGGGTTGTTGGTAGGGATTGTGATCGGACAATCGACAGAGTATTACACTTCTCAATCGTATAAACCGACCCAACGCATCTCTGCTGCGGGGCATACCGGACCGGCTACGGTGATTATCTCCGGCTTGGGCGTAGGTATGCTCTCGACGGCTATTCCTGTATTGGCGGTGGTCGTGGGTATCATCTGCTCTTTCCTGTTTGCTTCAGGCTTCGACTTTGCGAATGTCGGGATGGGGCTCTATGGGATTGGCATTGCTGCCGTCGGTATGCTTTCTACCTTGGGAATCACGTTGGCGACCGATGCGTATGGCCCGATAGCCGATAATGCGGGAGGAAATGCCGAGATGGCGGGCCTGGGACCGGAAGTGCGCAAACGAACGGACGCGCTGGACTCGCTGGGCAATACGACGGCGGCTACAGGCAAAGGCTTTGCGATCGGTTCGGCGGCGCTGACCGGACTGGCTTTGTTGGCTTCTTATATCGAAGAGATAAAAATCGGACTGTTGCGCCTGGGTGAGACGACGATCTCGATGGCCGACGGACGCATACTGGAAACGGCGAAAGCTACGTTTACCGACTTTATGTATTATTACGACGTGACATTGATGAACCCGAAAGTATTGTCGGGGGTATTCATCGGTTCGATGATGGCTTTCCTTTTCTGCGGACTGACCATGAATGCCGTGGGACGTGCGGCGGGAAAGATGGTCGAAGAAGTGCGTCGCCAGTTTCGTGAGATCAAAGGCATCCTGACCGGTGAGGCCGAACCCGACTATGCCCGTTGCGTGGCGATTTCGACCAAAGGCGCGCAGCAAGAGATGATCGTTCCTTCGGTCCTGGCTATCGTTGCGCCGATCCTGACGGGGATTATCTTCGGGGTGACCGGGGTTGTTGGCCTTTTGATCGGCGGCTTGAGCACCGGTTTTGTCTTGGCTATTTTTATGGCTAACTCCGGCGGCGCCTGGGATAATGCCAAGAAACACGTCGAAGAAGGCAATCATGGCGGCAAAGGCAGCGAATGTCATAAAGCCACGGTGGTAGGCGATACGGTGGGTGATCCGTTTAAAGACACTTCCGGTCCCAGCCTGAATATCCTGATCAAACTGATGAGTATGGTGGCTATTGTGATGGCCGGCCTGACGGTTGCCTGGAGTATCTTCTGAGTTTTTTCCGAAACATAGGGAAGAAAAATTGGTAAGAGGTACCTCATAATCGATTATGAGGTACCTCTTAGTCGTTTTTGACGTACCTCATAATTTGTTTTGAGGTACCTCATACCAAAAAAAACGCCCCGCTTTCTATAAAAGAGTCGCTTGCCGCATCCTTTTCATGCCGGCTCTTGCCCAATATGACTAATTTTTACCCCTGAAAAAACAATACTTCCACATCTTTTCCCACAGAATTGGCCTACCTTTGGGCAACTAATAGTTTGAGTAAATCTAATATTAATCCATTAAATTCACAATACGAATGAAGAAAGACGCGAATGCGATGTCCAGAAGGAAATTTCTGGCTTCTACAGGGGCTCTGACCGGAGCCGCACTTTTATCTTCCACACCGGTAAACGGGATAACAAACGAAACGGCAAATATAATGCCGCAGCCTCCCGCTAAGAAACTCAAAGTGGCACTGGTTGGTACCGGCTCTCGCGGAAACGGCATGTGGGGACGCGATCTGGTGCAGTCGTATCCCGACTATCTGACCTTTGTCGGCCTTTGCGATAAAAATGAAGGACGGGTGAAGACCGGGAAAGAGATGATCGGCGCGGATTGCCCGACCTTTACGGATTTTGAAAAGATGATGCGTGAGACCAAACCCGATCTATTGATCGTCACGACCATGGACAGCACCCATCATGAATTTATTATCAAAGGCATGGAGATGGGCGCCGATGTGATCACCGAGAAACCGATGACCACCGATGAGGTGAAGGTACAGGCGATCCTCGATGCCGAGAAACGCACGGGAAAGAATTGCCGGGTGACGTTCAACTACCGCTATTCGCCCCATCGCTCGAAGATGTGGGAGCTCTTGCGTGCCGGAGAGATCGGTGAGTTGACCTCGGTCGATTTCCATTGGTACCTGGATACCTCGCACGGGGCGGATTATTTCCGTCGCTGGCACCGGAAGGTGGAGAATGGCGGATCGCTTTGGGTGCATAAGGCCAGCCACCACTTCGATCTGTTGAACTGGTGGATCGGTAGTGACCCGGAGACGGTATTCGGCTTGGGTGATCTGAACCATTACGGGCGTAACGGGGCACAACGGGCCGAGAACTGCCGCACCTGTCCGCATACCGGCAGTTGTAAGTTCTACTGGGACGTGATGAAAAACCCGACCTACGTAAAGCTCTATGTCGAGAACGAGAAATACGACGGATACCTGCGCGACGGCTGTGTGTTCAAGAACGATGTCAATATATTCGACAAGATGGCGGCCTCCATCAAGTATAAGAATGGCGTACAGGTGTCTTATTCGCTGACCACCTATTCGCCTTACGAAGGCTATCGCATTGCTTTCAACGGGACCAAGGGACGCATGGAAGCGTGGATCCAGGAATCGCGCCCGGTATCGGATGTAAATTACGACGAGATCGTACTGTTCAAGAACTTCAGCCGACGGGAATATATCCAGGTGCCTTTCGGCACTTCCGGCCATGGGGGAGGCGACAAGCTGTTGAAAGACCAGATCTTCCTGCCGAATATCGCCGACCCGTTCCAGCAATGCGCCGGCGTACGCGACGGAGCCCTGGCCTGTCTGGTGGGCATTGCCGCCCGCAAGAGCATCCAAAGCGGCCAGCCGGTGAATATCGCTGACTTAACATCGATTAAGCCGCAGGAGAAAAAGGAGTATAGGAGGATTCTTTAGGAGTAGGGGGGATTAAGAACTCATAGGAACTCATAAGAACTCATAGGAACTCATAGGAAAGCCCAATCAATGGATTCCTATGAGCTCTTATGAATTCCTACGAGCTCCTATGAATTCTTATGAATTCCTATGAGTTCCTATGAATTCCTATGAGCTCTTATGAATTCCTATGAGTTCTTACCCTCTTTTTCCCATTATCTCCCTATATTTACCCCTCGTTCATCCCCAAAATGAAGATTAATGAAACGCATACTACTGCCATTCGTTCTCGTATTGCTGCCGTTTTGTTTAGGCGCGCAATTCCTTTCTGTTGATTTTCAGTCGGACCGGGAGGCCAAAGCGGTCGGTGTCTATCTGGACGGACAACTCTTTACCCGGCTGATCTATCCTGATTCATTGACGAAATATGTATTGTATCCTCTATACACCGCTTCGGGCGTTGAAGTCACCCGGGGTTATCCTATCGCTCCGCGCGAAGGAGAGCAGACCGATCATCCGCATCAGGTTGGCTTGTGGTTTACCTTTGGTGATGTCGACGGTGTGGATTTCTGGAACAATTCATCGGCACGCAAACCGGAAGAACGCCATAAATACGGCTCGATCCGGGTGAGTGAGCCCCCAACGACCAATGTCTCACAGTCGAGCCTCACCGTCCGTGCCGACTGGGTGAACGCCCACGAAGAGATCCTGTTGAAAGAAGAAACGACCTTCCATTTCGATGGCTCGGCCGACTGTCGCACCCTCCGTCGGCAGACAACGCTGACTGCTTCGGAAAAGGCCGTCGACCTGACGGGCAACAAAGAAGGATTGATCGGCTTGCGGGTGGACCGTCAGTTCGAGTCGTCGGCGACCGGGATCTATCAGAATGCCAATGGCGACCGGGGGGATGCCGTCTGGGGCAAACGCGCGCCCTGGGTGTCGCTGACGGGAAAGAAAGAAGAGCGTGAGATCAAGATCACGCTCTATGATGTGCCGGGCAATCCCCACTATCCGGCCTGGGCGCATGCCCGCGGATACGGCCTGTTTGCCTTGAATAACCTGGGCGGCCATGAGTTTAATCCGGCGGATGAAAAGATCCGTATCCATCTGGAGAAAGGAGAATCGATCTCCTTCTCACATATCCTGACCATTTCCGAGTCGGGCCTGCCTTAATTCTCTTCTACATACGCCAATGCCTTCTCCATATCTTCCGGCGTATCGATGCCGATGGTCTCCTGGTGGGTGATGCCGACTTTTATCTTATAGCCGTTCTCGAGCCACCGCAGTTGCTCCAAGCTCTCGGCCAGTTCCAATGCCGATTGGGGCAGGCGGGTGATTTCGCGCAGGACATGGGCGCGGTAGGCGTAAAGCCCGATATGTTTGTAGAAGGTATGCGTCCGAAGCCATTCGGTATGTTTCTCCCCCCGGATGTAAGGGATGATGGAGCGGCTGAAATACAGAGCTTCCTGGTTCCTGTTGAACACTACCTTCGGCGTATTGGCATTGAACAGGGCCGATTCGAAGTCGTCGTCCGCCCGAAAGGGCTTGACTAAGGTGGCGATATCGACCGTTGGGTCGGTGAAGCACGACTTCAGGGTCTCGATCTGCTCCGGCCGGATAAAAGGTTCATCTCCCTGTATATTGATCAGGATATCATAACCTTCGCCCACGAGGGTGTAGGCCTCGTAGCAACGATCGGTGCCGCTACGGTGCTGGTCGGAAGTCAGTACCACCTCTCCGCCGAACGCTTCGACGGCTTCGACGATCCGCTGGTCGTCGGTCGCCACACAAACCTTATCCAATATGCCGCAAACCTGTTCGTACACCCGTTGTATCATCGGTTTACCTTTCATATCCGCCAGGGGTTTGCCCGGAAACCGGGTCGAGGCGTAACGCGCCGGGATAATGCCTATAAACTTATGTTCCATGCTCTGTTGTTTTTGCTTGCCAAAGTTAGTTATTTCTTTTAATTTTGTACACGAAACAAGAAGCCCGGCGTGAAGAAGAAACATCCCATAGAAGAACTGATTAGTCAGGGTGAACATCAACAACTTGATTTTAAATTTGAAGTCAGCGACAGCAAGAAGATCGCGCGGACACTGAGCGCTTTTGCCAATACCGACGGCGGAAGGCTGTTGATCGGGGTGAAAGACAACGGCGTGATCGCCGGCGTGCGCAGCGAAGAAGAATATTATATGATCGAAGCGGCCTCGACAATGTACACCCGTCCGCCCGTACCTTTCGAAGCCAAGCGCTGGGATATCCAGGGCAAGACCGTATTGGAAGTCTATATCGCCCCGAGCCCGGACAAACCGCATGCGGCGCCCGATAAGGACGATAAGTATAAAGCCTATATCCGGGTGAACGATGAGAATATCCTGGCCAACGAGATCCTGATATTTTCCTGGCAGAAAGAGCAGGAATCCAAAGGGATCCTATTGAAGATCAATAAACCGGTGGAGCGCCTGTTCGACTGGCTGGATACCCATACCTACATCAATGCGAACCAGTTTTGCCGGATCGGACGCATCAACTATTTCACCGCACGGAATATCCTGAGCGACCTGATGGCTATCGGCGCCCTGCAATACGCGGTGGTCGACAAGCGCATCCTCTACTGCCGCCGGACCCCTTAGATTGAAGTGACGTACACCTGGGCATTCTCATAGCGGATCACTCTCACCTTTGCCCCTTTTTCGATAAAACCGGAGTCGGAGATGCCATCGTAGTATTCGCCTTCGATCTCCACCTTGCCCGACGGACGCAAAACAGTCGCTGCCCGGCCTTCTTTCCCTACCATATTATTATAGGCGGGCGCGGAAACCGAATCTTCCAGGTCGCTATGCAGGGCCACCTTGCGGAACAGGCCGTTCTTCCGGCCGATATGGTTGGAAAGCCACAACATCAGGATGAAACTAAGCCCAATGCCGACCAGAACGGTGAGCGCGGCTTTGCCCGTTTGCGCACTTGATACACCTTCGAAGTCAAAGTAGAAATTGTCGATCAGACTCATGGTCAGCCCGCCGATAACCAATGTGATACCGGCAATTCCGGGCACGCCAAATCCGGGAATAACGAATATCTCCAAGAGGATAAGGATTATACCGATAATGAATAACAGGATTTCCCAGTTTTGAGCCAGCCCGTCAATGTAGAGCGGAGCGAAATATAAAACGGCGGCAGCTATTGCGGCGATTGAAGGGAATCCTACGCCGGGCGTTTGTAATTCAAAATAAATACCGCCGATAATGATTAGTATCAAGAGTGATTGAAAGACCGGACTCATCAGAAAACCTTTCAGGTTATCGTACCAGGAAGGAACGTATTTCTCGATCACATACGTTTCAAAACCCAGATGTTTGCGGATGACTTCATCGGTCGTCTCCGCGATCCCATCGCAATAGCCCCATTGCAAAGCCTCCTCGGCCGTAAAGGTCAGCACCTTGCCGCTATCACTCACCTGGGGGACCACCGTGCGCTCGTCGACCATGGCCTCTGCAATCAAGGGGTCGCGCTTCCATTTATAAATCGTATCCCCGCGCTGGATGAGCGTGTCCTTGCCGTGCGCTTCGGCCGTCGAACGGATCATCGAGCGCATATACGACTGATACTTATCGGGTAAGATCTCGCCGGTCTGGTTCACAACCGACGCCGCTCCGATATTCGCGCCTTTGCGCATGTAGATCTTTTTGCAAGCAATGGAGATCAAAGCGCCGGCAGAGGCGGCGTTGTTGTCGATGAAAACATAAACCGGGATAGGGTTGTATAAGATAGCCGTCCGCATGGAGTCGGCCGCTTCCAACAGCCCCCCGTACGTATTCATGTGAATGAGTACCGCGTCGGCATGGACCTGTTGCGCCTCCGCCAGACCGTTCTGTAGGTAGAGTTTGGTGGTGTTGTCGATCTCTTTCTTGATATCGATAATATATACCTTTTTATCATTTGTTGACAAGTTTTTCCCGGATAGACAAAAACAGATTGAAAAGAGAAATCCAAGGATGATAATGGGGGTTGTTTTCTTTGCTTTCATTGAATTTCAATGTGTATATTTAGTTGTATAAAGTAATCACTTTGTTGTTTATTTTATCTTTGGCCACTTGAAGAGGTTGCAAATTATACGTGTTTTTAACCTATTTAAGAATTAAAATAAAACTTGTAATTATAAATATTAATATTTTCAAAACAAGGCATCAGCGTTCCTTTTTATTTTTATATTTGTAGAAGATAGGATACGCCTCAATATGACTCAAGCAGGCTTGGTATTGCATTGCTTTACGCTTCGCCAAGCGAATGTCATTTCGGCTTTCCCGCTTCAATTTAGCTAACCAAATAAAAAAGGAATTATGAATGCGTTGCAATTTCAGAAAAAATTATTGGCCATGCAAGAAAACATGATGAATTTTGCGTTAATGCTGACAGCCAACCGTGATGATGCCCAGGATCTGATGCAGGACACAACCTTAAAGGTGTTGAACAATCAGGAGAAATTTGTCGACAATGTGAATTTTAAAGGTTGGGTCTTGACCGTTATGCGCAATATCTTTATCAATAACTATCACCGGGTAGTGCGAACTCAAACGGTGATCGACCAGAATATCGATGTCTACAATCTGGATATCTTAAATGATTCCGGCTTTGACTCGCCCGACGGCTCTTTCCAGATCCAGGAAATCACCGGAGCGATCGAAAAGCTGAACAACGAATTACGCATTCCTTTCTCGCTCTTCCTCAGTGGCTATAAATACAATGAAATTGCCGAGAAACTGAACCTGCCTTTAGGCACAATCAAAAGCCGCATCTACTTTGCCCGCCAGGAACTCCAGGTCGTCCTGAAAGATTTCCGAAAAGATTAAACCTCCTAAAGTTTTTTCAATTACTTTTCTACACATATTTTTGGCGATCGTCCTGTAGGGACAGCGAGCGCTGAAAGCGCGTCAGCGCCCAGCCCGGGGTCAGCAGAGTGAAACTCTGCGCCACCCTGGGTCGGACACAGCTACACGCAACGAAGCGCTGAAAGCGCGAAAGCAAATCTTTCGCGCTTTCAGCGCTTCTTGTCCTTCATTCCTATGCGAGTTTAACTGTTTTTTGCCGGGAGTATTTATTTGTTGATAACCGTCAACAAATTTGTTGATAACTATCAACAGATCTGTTGACAATTATCAACAAATCTGTTGATAATTATCAACAAGTGAATAGTGGGTCGGAAAAATGATTTAACTTCTTTATATTCAGGAAGTCGCGGCATGAATAATTTTTTGTGTATTTTTGGCTACAAAAATACAGGTATGAGAAGTTTTGCAAGCGATAATAATTCGGGGGTGCATCCCTTGGTGATGGAAGCGGTGGTTCGGGCGAACCAGGATCATGCGGTCGGTTATGGCGACGATCCCTGGACGATCGAAGCGACGATAAAGATCAAGGAGGTATTCGGTCCGGCGGCTGAGCCTTATTTTGTGTTCAACGGAACGGGAGCCAATTCGGTGGCGTTGCAGGCGGTTACCCGTCCATTCCATAGTATTCTTTGTGCGGAGACGGCACATATCTATGTCGATGAGTGTGGTGCGCCGGCCAAGATGAGCGGTTGCGCGGTGACGGCTATCCCGACGCCCGACGGCAAGCTGACGCCCGAACTGATCCGGCCGCGTTTGCATAATTTCGGCGTCTGCCATCATTCCCAGCCCAAGGTGGCGTATATCTCCCAGGTGTCGGAGATGGGAACGATTTATACGATTGAAGAGGTCAAAGCGATTGCCGATCTGTTGCATGCACACGATATGTATCTGCATATGGACGGCGCGCGCCTGGCGAATGCCTGTGCGTACCTGAACTGTACGATGAAGCAGTTGACAGTCGATGCCGGTGTGGATATCCTGAGTTTCGGCGGCACGAAGAACGGCATGATGATGGGTGAGGCAGTGATCGCTTTCCGCCCGGAGATCGCCGAAGACCTGCAGTATTATCGCAAGCAATCCGCGCAGTTGGCTTCCAAGATGCGTTATCTCTCGGCACAGTTCGTGCCTTACCTTGAGAATAACCTCTGGCTGGAGAATGCCATGCGCGCGAATATCAGTGCCCGGAAGCTGGCGGAAGCGTTAAGCCTTTATCCACAGATCCGGTTTACGCAAAAGGTTGAGTCCAACCAGTTGTTTTTCACTATTCCCACGGAACCGCTAAAGAAATTGCAGGAAGAGTATTTCTTTTATATGTGGAACGAAGAATGCAACGAGGCCCGGCTGGTTACTTCCTGGGATACGACGGGAGAGGATATTGCGCGGTTTGAGCAGAGCTTGAGGGAGGCTTTTGAAGGGGGGTAAGGAGTTTAAGGTCTTTTAAGTCTTTTAGGTCTTTTAGGAGCTTTAGACTTAAAAGACCTAAAAGACCTAAAAGACTTAAAAGGCCTAACACTCCTAAAATTAACGATCTAAATAATTATATCATGAAACAACTCTTATTTTTTGGTGCCATCGCATTATTCCTTAGTCCCTTTTCCCCGGCAAAGGCACAGCGCCTGGGTGATGCCGCGCATAATACTTACCGTATTATGAGTTACAACGTGCATCACGGCGAAGGCACAGACAAAGTATTGGATCTGCAACGTATCGCGGATATTATCAACCGGGAAGCGCCCGATGTGGTCGCCGTTCAGGAGCTGGACAGCATGACGCAGCGCACGGGGCAGATCGATATGTTGCGCATCCTGGCCGACAAAACCCTGATGTTTCCGGTCTTTGCTCCGGCTATCCCACACGAAGGCGGGAAGTATGGCCTGGGCATGCTGAGCAAAGAAAAACCGCTGAGTAGCTACCAGATCCCTTTGCCCGGACGCGAAGAGGCGCGCACGTTATTGGTCGTAGAGTTTGCACAATACTATATGGGCTGCACCCATTTCTCGCTGAACGCGGAAGATCGGCTGGCGTCGGTCGAGCTGATCCGTCAGGAAGCGGAGAAGATGGATAAGCCCTTTTTCGTTGCCGGCGACCTGAATGCCCGTCCGGACTCTCCGGTGATGGAAGCGTTCACGAAAGATTTTGTTCTGTTCAACAATCCCAAGCCGGCCGGCAAAGAGAGAGGCGTGATCGATTATATCGCCGGATACAAAACCAAAGGTACACCTTTCACTGCGTTGCATACGCGCATTATCGATGAGCCGGTTGCCTCCGATCACGATCCGTTGATCGCCGATGTGCGTATCCAGGCCTCGAAAGAAGATATCTTCTATGCCGAGCCATACCTGCAAAACCCGGTCGACGGAGGCATTACCGTCATGTGGCAAACCCGCGTGCCGACCTATAGCTGGGTGGAATACGGCACAGACACCTTATATCTGCAAACCGCCCGTACGCTGGTCGACGGACAGGTGATCTGCAACGACCTGCACAATAAGATCCGTATCGAAGGCCTGACGCCCGGGCAAACCTATTACTACCGCGTCCATTCGCAGGAGATCCTGTTGTATCAGGCCTACAAAAAAGTATTTGGTGAGACCGCCGTTTCGCCTTTTTATTCCTTCACTTTGCCGGCGGCAGATACCCGGGACTTTACGGCGTTGATATTTAATGACCTCCATAAACAGGAAGCCACATTGAATGGCCTGTACGACTTGGTGAAAGATATCCCTTACGATTTTGTTTTCTTCAATGGCGACTGCATCGATGATCCGGCGAACGAAGAAGAGGCGCTTCTCCATATCGCGATGCAATGCCGGAAAGTCGGTGCTTCGAGCCATCCGGTCTTTTACCTTCGGGGCAACCATGAGATCCGGAACGCCTATTCCATCGGCCTGCGCGAACTGTTCGACTATGTGGGCGATAAGACCTACGGCGCGTTCAACTGGGGCGATACCCGTTTTGTGATGCTGGATTGCGGCGAAGACAAACCGGATACCACCTGGGTGTATTACGGACTAAACGATTTCACCCAATTGCGGCAGGATCAGGTCGGATTTCTTCAGGAAGAACTGAACAGTGCGGCCTTCAAGCAAGCCCGAAAAAAGGTATTGGTCAATCATATTCCTTTGTACAGTAAACGTCCGGCGCGCTATCAGCCGTCGTTCGACCTCTGGGGAGACCTCTTGGCGAAGGCGCCTTTCGATGTGAATATCAGTGCGCATACCCATCGCTATGATTATATACCCAAAGGGGAAGCGGGAAATCACTTCCCGGTTGTCGTGGGCGGTAGCCAGCGTTTGGATACGGCCACGGTGATGGTGTTGCAGAAGAAAGGGGATGCGATGACCTTGCGTGTCTTGAATGGCAAGGGGGAAAAGGTTTTTGAGTTGGCGCTGTAAGGTAATTATGAATTATGAATTGGAGCGAAGCAGAAATCGCTTAGCCGAAGGCGTAAAGCAATTATGAACAACATTCGCTTTGCGAAGCGTAAAGCAATTATGAACAACATTCGCTTTGCGAAGCGTAAAGCAATTAGGAGAAAGTGTGATATGGAAAGTAGAATGATTCGTGTAGTGTGTAGTGTATTAGTGGGAGTGAGTGTGTTCATGTCGTGCAATCGGGTGACGCCTCCCTCCAGTGGAAAAGGCGATGGTCTGCCGCGGAGCACGCCCGAAGCCCAGGGAGTGGCCACGGAAGGTATTGTGCGTTTCCTGGAAGCTATTGAAGATAAAGATCTTGAGATACATAGTTTCATGATGTTGCGCCATGGCAAGGTGATTTCTGAAGCCTGGTGGTATCCTTACAAAAGGGATATCACGCATATCATGCATTCGATGAGTAAGACGGCCACCTCGACGGCGATCGGTTTTGCGGTACAGGAAAACCTGTTGTCGGTCGACGATAAGGTCATTTCTTTCTTTCCGGAGGATTTGCCGGCGGAGATCTCTCCCGAGTTGGAGAAACTGACGGTGAAACATCTATTGACGATGGCCGTAGGCATGGACAAGCTACCGGTATTGACCCGTGACGAACCGAACTGGGCGCGCACTATTCTGGCTACTCCGATCAAGTACGAGCCGGGAACCCGTTTCCATTACGATTCGAATGCCTCTTATATGCTGTCGGCTATCCTGGAGAAGGTGACCGGCGAAACGACCATGGCGTATCTGACGCCCCGCTTTTTCGAACCTCTGGGGATCCGTGATATTCAATGGGAGAGTACGCCCGACGGAGTCACCCTGGGTGGCGGAGGCCTGCGCCTGAAAACCGCAGATATGGCAAAGATCGGCCAGTTCTACCTGCAGAAAGGGAAATGGAACGGGCAGCAGTTGCTCCCCGAATCCTGGATTGAAGAGGCGACCACGGCACAGATCTACCAACGCCCGGACCGTAGCCCGGAAGCGAATGCAAACGATGAAGGCGCGCAGGGATATGGCTACCAGCTCTGGATCTGTACACACGATGCGTACCGCGCCGATGGGGCACGGGGCCAGTTGATTGTCGTTATCCCGGAAAAAGAAGCGGTGATTGTTACGACTGCCAATGTCGCCAATATACATACGCTGCTCGAGCTGATGTGGGAGCATCTGGATGCGGTGATCTTCCCGAACAACCTGAATAGCGACCCGATGACCACCGAGATGTTCGGTAGCCGTGTCTCTGCGTTGGAGTTGAAACGTCCGTCGATCACGCCCGATGAGCTTTCTCCCCGCAAGGATATGCAGCAGACCTATCAGATGGAACCCAATACGTTGGGAATAGAAAAGATGACATTCGATTATCAACCGGATGGCGATTGCCGCCTGACTTTGGTGAAAAGCAATGAATCCCATGAATTCCTGTTCGGATGGGACCGTTGGCGTTATGGCGAAACCACAAAGCCGGGTCCTTATTTCCTCAGTAAGCGGCGAACGCCCGACAGGCTTGCGCCTTTCACCGTCAGTGGCTACGGAAGCTGGACAACCACTTCCGATCTCTCGCTTTGCCTGTTGTATATGGCGGAAGCACATTACGAATACTATTCCTGCTGTTTCACGGATGAGGGGGTAACAGTCCGCCTGACGAATACCGGACAGCCGGATGCCCCGATCGAGTTGAAAGGAAATAGACTTTAATTCACTACATAAATAAATCACGTTATGAATCGAAAACCACTTAGAACAATTATTTGCAGCCTATTGCTTGCGGCTGCCGTATGTCAAGTTATTGCCCAGCAAACCGCGCCGCGCCTGATTATCCGTTCGGATGATATGGGTGCCTTTCACGCGGTGAACGAGGCTTGTATCCAGGCGTATAAAGAAGGTGTGCAAACATCGGTCGAAGTGATGGCTGTCACCCCCTGGTTTCCCGAAGCGGTGAAGATGCTGAAGGAAAATCCCGGATTGGATGTGGGTATCCACCTGACGATCACCAGCGAATGGGAGAATATCAAATGGCGGCCGTTGACCCCTTGTCCCAGCCTGACCGATGCGAACGGCTATTTCTATCCGATGATGTCGGCCAACGCGGCGTATCCGGGCCAGTCGATCCGGGAAAACAAATGGAATCTGAAGGAGATCGAACAGGAGTTTCGAGCGCAGATCGAACTCGTGTTGAAGAACATTCCGCAGGCGAGCCATCTCTCCGGCCACATGCTCTCGACGGGCTTCGACGAAGAGGTCGTGCGCCTCGTTAAGCGCCTGGCTGCCGAATACAACCTGCCGGCGATGGACCGCATGGATGCGATGGCGGAATACAATTATAATTATGTCGGTTACGACGGACCGAAAGCCACCTCGGCGGAGAAAGAAACGGCTTTCATTCGTATGCTCGACAAACTGGAAGCGGGCAAGAACTATATGTTCCTCGACCATCCGGCCTACAATAACGACGAGATGCAGACGGTCGGACATATTGGTTACGAAGATGTGGCGATCGATCGCCAGGGCGTGACCGATCTCTTGACCAGCCCCCGGGTGAAACAAGCCATTGAAACGAAAGGTATCGAATTGATCAATTACAACGACCTCACCAAATCCCTTCCCCGCTCAACGCCCCAGGCCGAAAAGGTCGATCCGCGCGGCATCACCCGTTTCCTGGAAGCGGTAGAGAAAACCCAGATGGGCGTGCATAGTGTGATGGTGGTGCGCAACGGCAAGGTCGTTGCCGAACATTGGCTGGGGGATGAATCCGCCCAAAAACCTCATATCCTGAACTCGGTGAGTAAGACCTTCACCTCCTCTGCGATTGGCTTTGCCGTTGCCGAAGGGAAACTGAAGGTGACGGATAAGGTGATCTCTTTCTTCCCCGACAAACTGCCGGCCGAGGTGACGCCTTACCTGCGCGAACTGGAGATCCGCCACCTGTTGACCATGTCGGTCGGGCACGACCTGGATCCTTCCGGCCTGGTGCGTCAACCGGGCAACGAAGACTGGGTGAAGACTTTCCTGGCCTATCCGATCGATCACAAGCCGGGCACGATCTATGTCTACAACAGTCTGGCAACCTATATGCTTTCGGCCATCATCCAGCAGGTGACGGGCGAGAAACTGATCGACTACCTTTATCCCCGCCTGTTCCGTCCCTTAGGTATCGTTGGCGCGACCTGGCAGGAATGTCCTAACGGCACGAATGTCGGAGGTTGGGGACTCTATGTCAAGACCGAAGACATGGCGAAGCTCGGATTGCTCTACCTGCAGAAAGGCCAGTGGAACGGCCAGCAACTCTTGCCCGAATCGTGGATCGAAGAAGCTTCGCGCTCGCATATCGCCTCCCTGCCTGCCGGTACGAAGCGGGAAGATCTCAAGATGAAACCCAAAGACAGCGACTGGTTGCAGGGCTATGGCTACCAGATGTGGCGCAGCCGCCACAACTCCTACCGTGCCGACGGTGCCGGTGGACAATATATCCTGATCCTGCCCGAGAAGAACACCGTCATCGCCATCACCGCCCAGTTGCAAGATATGCAAGCCGAGCTCAATCTGGTATGGAAATACCTGCTTCCGGCATTGAAGTAATTAAAACATTGCACTTTCGTGAATAAAACATCGCACTTTTGCCGACAAAACATTGCGCTTTTGTCGGCAAAACACCGATGTTTTGTGGGTGACGAATAAAAGCCCCTCTCTTTTTATCGGTCCGGGGCGTCGGGATTTAATAATTTTGTTAGCTTTGTAGACACTTAATCCAAAAGGAAAAATTTAAAGCTATTATGGATGTGAAGCACAAGTATGTAATGGCCATAGATCAAGGGACAACATCGTCTCGCGCCATTCTTTTTAATCATCAGGGAGAGATTGTTACGTTGGCGCAGAAGCCGTTCGAGCAACATTTCCCTAAACCGGGATGGGTCGAGCACGACCCGAATGAGATCTGGTACACCCAATCTACAGTTATTCAAGAGGTAATGGCTAAGGCCGATGTGCGCGAAGAATATATCGCCTGTATCGGTATTGCCAATCAGCGGGAAACGACTATTGTCTGGGACCGGGAGACCGGTTTTCCGGTGCATAACGCGATCGTCTGGCAAGACCGGCGTACGGCGGATTACTGTGAGGAGCTGAAAGCGAAAGGCTACTCCGAGATGATCCGCGAGAAGACGGGCTTGGTGCTCGATGCCTATTTCTCCGCCACGAAGGTGAAATGGATCCTGGACCATGTCGACGGACTCCGGGAGCGGGCGGAGCGGGGTGAACTCTGTTTCGGCACGGTCGATACCTGGTTGCTCTGGAAACTGAGTCACGGCACAGCTTTTGTCACGGATGTGACGAATGCTTCGCGCACGATGTTATTCAATATCCATACCTGTGAATGGGACAAAGAACTACTGGAACTGTTTACGATCCCGGCCGCGATGATGCCCGAGGTGCGCAGTTGCAGCGAAGTCTACTGCGAGACGAAGGCGCCATTGTTCAAGACCGGTATTCCGGTTTCCGGCATTGTGGGCGATCAGCAGGCAGCGTTGTTCGGACAGCTCTGTGTCGATCCCGGCATGATCAAAACGACCTATGGCACCGGCTGTTTCATGGTTCTGAACACGGGAGAGAAAGCTTTCGTCTCTGAAAATAATTTATTGACAACCATAGGCTGGAAGCTGGACGGCAAAGTGACGTATGCGCTGGAAGGCAGTGTCTTTGTCGGTGGAGCGGCTATTCAATGGCTGCGTGACGGTATCGGGTTGATCGCCAATGCGGCGGTTTCGGAGTCGATGGCCAACGCGGTGCAGGATAATGGCGGGGTTTATTTTGTTCCGGCACTCACCGGACTGGGTGCTCCCTACTGGGATCAGTATGCGCGGGGAGCGATCCTGGGCATTACCCGGGGGACGACGGCTTCGCATATTGCCCGTGCCACCCTGGAAGGGATCTGCTATCAGGTCTATGATGTGCTTACTGCCATGGAGAACGATATCGGTGCCAAACCGAAAGAGGTGCGTGTCGACGGAGGTGCGGTAGCCAATAACTTCCTGCTTCAGTTCCAGGCCGATATTACCCGTTGTCCGGTTGTCCGTCCGAAGATCCTGGAGACGACCGCTTTGGGCGCTGCTTACATGGCCGGACTGGCTGTCGGTTACTGGGAGAATATCGAAGAGCTCAAACAACAATGGAGCAAAGACAAACTCTTTGCGGCCCAAATGGAAGAAACGCAGGCTACCCATTTCCTTTCCGAATGGCATAAAGCCGTGGGGCGTACACTCCATTGGGCGGAGTAAATAAGAGAATTATGAATTATGAGTGATGAATTATGAGACCAGGGAAGCTCGTAGTTTATTCTCATAATTCATAATTCATAATTCATAATTTAAAACAAATACCATGAATCCTTTTATTGCTGAACTTTTAGGAACGATGTTGCTGATCCTTATGGGAGCCGGCGTGTGTGCGAATGTGTTATTAACCAAAACCAAAGGTCATGGCGCCGGTTGGATGGTGATTACCACCGCCTGGGCGATGGGCGTCTTTATCGGTGTGGTGGTGGCCGGGCCGTATAGCGGTGCTCACCTGAATCCTGCCGTTACCTTCGGCCTGGCATTGGCCGGGCAGTTCGCCTGGAATGCCGTAGGAGGCTATATCCTGGCGCAGATGCTGGGTGCTGCTTTAGGCGCGCTGTTGGTGTGGCTGGTGTATAAAGATCATTTTGATGCGACGGAAGAGGCGCCGAAGAAATTAGCTGTTTTCTCTACGAATGCGGAGATCCGCAATCCGGCGATCAACTTCTTTACGGAGTTGGTGGGGACTTTCGTTTTGATGTTTGTCGTGTTTTATATCTCGGACGGTAGTTTCGATTCGACAAAGACCGGCGATGCCGGCGTGATCGGTTTGGGCTCTGTGGGGGCGATCCCGGTGTCTTTCACGGTTTGGGTGATCGGACTTGCTTTGGGCGGGCCGACCGGTTATGCGATCAATCCGGCACGCGACCTGGGTCCTCGTATCATGCATGCGCTTTTGCCCATCAAAGGCAAAGGCGGTAGCGACTGGGGATATGCCTGGGTTCCGGTGTGCGGACCGTTGGCCGGGGCGGCGGTTGCGGCGTTGTTGTTTGGGGCAATCTAAGAGATAAGGTCTTTTAGGTCTTTTAGGTCTTTTAGGTCTTTTTACGACTTAAAAGACTTTAAAGACCTAAAAGACTTAAAACTCCTAAAAATCCCCATTTTGTAGAAAAAAGGCCGATAATCTATGCAGTTTGGAACATTTCTTTACCTATAATCGTTATACCTTTGCAAGGTTTTTAACGACGAAATTTAATTGATGGGGAGAAAGATTGTTTTTTTATTGTGCCTGATAGTGATGGTTGCCAAGGTCGCCTCGGGACAGGAAACTGTTATTCGGGGCGAAGTGACTGATTCGATAACAGGCGAAACGTTGCCGTATGTCTCCATCCAATTCAAAGGGACAACCACCGGGACAACCACCGACCTTGACGGTCTTTATAACTTTTCGACACGGACCAATGCCACTTCGATCATTGTTTCTTATCTGGGTTACCGGGAAAAGGAAGTGACTATCCGTCCCGGGCGGACCAATACGATCGCTATCGAACTGGCGCCTTCCTCGATCGAATTGAGCGAAGTGATCATCAAACCCAAAAAAGAAAGATATTCCAAGAAAGATAATCCTGCGGTTATCTTTGTGCGCAATATGATCGAGCGCCGCGAACTCAATAGTCCGCAAAACCACGACTTCTTCCGGTACGACCATTACGAACGCATGATCCTTGCGCTCGATAATTATAAACCGAAGCCGCCGCGGAGCGATGGCAAACGGCGTCGGTTCGATTTCCTGATCGACTATATCGATACGTTGGATATCGGAAAGACGATCCTTCCGGTTTCCGAGAAAGAAAAGCTGGAGACGGTCTATTACCGCAAAGATCCGAAGAATGAGAAACGTTTGGTGCACGCCGCCAAATCGGCGGGTATCGATGAGCTCTTCTCGCGCGACGGGGTGCAGAATATCTTGAATGAAGTATTCAAAGAGGTGGATATCTTTCAGAACGATATCTCCCTCTTCCTTTTCCGTTTTGTGAGTCCGCTGTCGAGGATCGGGCCGGACTTCTATAAATATTATCTGTTGGACACGCTGGAGGTGAACGGCGAGAAGCTTGTCGACCTGGGCTTTGTTCCGCACAACTCCGAATCGATGGGTTTTACGGGACATCTTTTTGTGACGCTGGATTCGACGTTCTTCGTGCGGCAAGCGCAGTTGAACGTGCCTAAAGATATCAACCTGAACTTCGTAGACCGGATGACGATCAACCAGACTTTCGATCGTACGCCCGACGGCACGCGTATCATCCTGAAGAACGACATTCTGGTGGATCTCAAATTGACGGAGAAGTCCGGCGGAATGTTTGCCCGACGAACAATCGTCTATCAGAATAATTCATTCGAACCGCCGGAGGATCAGGAGATCTTCCAGAACAGTTCGCCGGTGATCACCGTCGAGGATGCCTACAAACGCTCGGAAGAATACTGGGAGGAGGCGCGGCCGACGGAGATCGAAAAGCGTAATCCGAACTCCGTGGAGATGTTGATGGCGCAATTTCGTTCGGTACCGATCTTCAAAGTGACGGAGAAAGTCGTTTCGATCTTTGTCAACGGATACGTGCAGACCCATAAAGATCCGTTGAAGAGTAAGTTCGAGATCGGACCGGTCAATACGTTTATCAGCCCCAATAATATCGAAGGCTGGCGTTTCCGTGTGGGAGGAACGACCACGACCAATTTCAGCAAGCGTCTCTTTATCGATGGCTTTGCGGCCTACGGAACGAAAGACGAGAAGATGAAATACGACGCGATCGTGGAATATTCGTTTCACGACAAGACCGAATACCGAAAGGAATTCCCCGTGCACTCCATTCGTGCGGAGATGAGCTACGACATCAATCAGTTGGGCCAGCAGTATATGTACACCAATAAGGACAATATCTTCCTGGCCTGGAAAAGACAGGAAGATACGCGGGCAACCTATCTGCGCAAAGCCGACCTGACGTATTACCGCGAGCATTATAACGGATTGGGCTATGGCGCTTCGATCCGCAATATGGAAGAGTTTGCTACGGAATACTCCGCGTTCGACCGGATCGAAGCGGACGGTGCACTGAGTCCGGTCAAATCCTATACCATGAGTGAGATGGAATTCAAATTCCGTTACGCGCCCAAAGAAACATTCTACCAGACACGCAACTACCGCTATCCGATCACATTGGATTATCCCGTCATTACGCTTACCCATGTCACGGGCCTGAAAGGTTTCCTGGGATCCGATTATAATTATAACCGGACGGATATCGGTTTGCAGAAACGTTTCTGGCTGACGCCCTTCGGTTATATCGATATCATCGCCAAAGCGGGTAAGGTGTGGAATAAAGTGCCTTATCCTTTACTGATCTTGCCCAATGCGAACCTCTCTTATATGATCTATCCCGAATCGTACACGAACATGAATGCGATGGAGTTTATCAACGATGAGTATGTCTCCTGGGACTTTACGTATTATCTGAACGGTACGATCCTGAACCGTCTTCCGTTGTTGAAGAAACTGCAATTGCGCGAGATCGTTACCTTCCGCGGACTCTATGGTAACCTCACGGATAAGAATAATCCGTTTATCCGGGGCGAAGGCTTGTATGCTTTTCCCGAAGGTTCGTATGTGATGGGTAAAGATCCGTATATGGAAGTCGGCGTGGGGGTAGAGAATATCCTGAAGTTTATCCGTATCGATTATGTCTGGCGTTTGAACTACCTCGATCATCCGAATATCGACAAGCGTGGGATCCGTATACTCTTAAAAGTCTCTTTCTAACGGTCTTATTTCTGCACAACCGGGACTGTTTTTCGCAAACTAAGCGGCTTTTTTTGGTAAGAGGTACCTCAAAATCAATTATGAGGTACGTCAAAACAAAATTAGAGGTACCTCATAATCGATTATGAGGTACCTCTAACTTATTTTTGAAGGTTGTTTTCCTGTTTTTCCTTCCGGGTTGCGGCAAAAAATTACCGGACTGTTACTTGCAGCGGGTGGTTTACTTTCTCGGCGTACCGCTCGATGTAGGTAAACCAGTCGTCCGGTGTCTGGAATCCCCATTTGCTCCAGCCACCCCCGAAGTAGTAGGTGTATTTGTCGTTGGGGTTGTAGTCGCTGATGGCTAATACATGCCCGTTGGCTTTCCGGTCTTTCTTCTCTTCGTCGGAGAAATAGACGGCGCCGGCCTGGGTCAGCTTCTGCGATTGGGGAACGACTGCACCGACGTAGATCTGTCCGTTCACCGGGTCGGCCGGATCGGCGTAAGCGATGTATCCTTTTTCGGCATCCGCCTTATACACATCGCTGGGTTCGTGCAATACCAAACCGGTTGCCACCGGTGTGGTTTCCGCCAGGTTCTTGTAAATGATCGTTACCTTATTCAGTTGCGAACCGGCATCGAGCGACAGCAGGCGGTTTTCGATCACCTTGTCGTTCTCCCGGATAGTCAGCGGATTATAGGTCAATGACACCGTGAAGCGCAAAGGACCGTTGTCGAGGATCTCGTAGGTCTTGTAACAATAGGGATACACAATCTCGCCGTCGACCATCAGGGCAGCCGTTCCTCCTCCCAAAGTCGGGCCTACGGAATAATAATCCAAGCCGTCGCCATGGTCGTTATGATAAGACACCGAAGCGGCTAATTCCTGTGCCGCCTTCGGATCGGTTTTCCGCAGTTCGGCGATCTTCTGTAAGGTTTCCGGGTTTAATTCCTTGGCATAACGCGCTTCGACGACCGGATGCGACACTCGTTTGGTCCACACATCGTATCCGAAAGCACGCTCGCCCGTAGCCTGCAGCGCCGGTCCGTAGGTGCGGAACGCCGTGCGGTCGTTTTCCCAGGCAATATCGTCTACCCTTTCCGGATAATGTTTCCCACAGGTAATGGTTGCGTATGTCTGGGGCGTTCCGCTTTTTATCGTGTAGACGGTGTTCCCATTAGCCGGCACCGAAGCGGGCAGGAGCAGTTGACTGTCGTAAGTCAGCTGGTAGGTTACTTCTTTTTCGTTACTGTCCGTGATGATAAACTGGTCGCCATACTTCGCTTTGATCGCCGATACGGTCTCCGCCGGGAGTTCTATCACTTCATTTTCCCTGTCCAGTGCCAGCGGATTGTTTACCGTGATTTGCATATCCTTTGGCTGGGTGCAGGCAAAGGCTGCCGCTAAAAATAAGAGTCCGATAATTCTTTTCATATTCTGTTATTATTAGATAAAATAGTTGTTATCAAACGAATTTCCGGCGCAAAGGTATAAATATCAAAACGTATTCATGTGGATTTTTTGTTCTTTTTCGGGATGTTAATTGGTAAGCCAAAAGATATGGCTATTTTTGTGTGGATTACTAATTATATATTTGTATGAATAAGAAGTTTTTTGTACTTGCGACTGCCCTGTTGATGTCGGGAACCCATGTATTTGCCCAGTTCAACCTCCGGATGACACGCAGTGGGACGAATGCGGAATGGGTGGTGAATTTTTTCCGTGTAAACAATCCGGCGGAGCGTCTGTATGAGGATGCCAACAGTGAATATTCCCGAGGAAAGGGAATGAATTACCTCGGTGTAGAAGGAAAAGGGGATGAGAAGAATACGGCGATGCTGGTGAAGTACACGCGAGGCAAGATCATGCCTCAATACCTGGTCATGCTGGGGAAATCGGTAACGGAAGGAACCGAATATCTTTGCCCCGAATGTCAGGACCCGGATTGTACGCATTCAAAGATAGAAGTTGGATTTACAACCGCCCGTTTCCTGGTCAACCTGACCGATTCGATCGAACACTACGAAGGCAATCCAACCCGAACTGATCTTTTCAAATGGAATGATTACGCCCGCCTGGCTTTTGTGGAAGGGAAGATCTATGGCGACACAGTGGTGGTGCTTCAAAGCTCGGCCAAGGATGATCCGAAGGCAAACCGGATCAATATCGTTGACGTAGACGAAAAGGGCGAAGGGGTGTATAGTCCTGTGCTTTTCTCTTTCCGTTTGTTGAACAGCGATGAGCCCGACGGTGATTTCCTGATCGAGTCTTGTGGGAAGGAGATCGCTTCACGCGAAGGACAATGGATAAAGATACAGAATGGCGTGCCGGTGATTGTCGATACGACGGTTAAGTCGGCGATTATCAGCGAAGCGGAAAAATTCAACTTGGAATATACCGAAAACAGCCCCGTTCCGAATGCCGGACTGAATCCGGCGACGATACGGATCACGGCCGATTACGGAACAGTCACCATCAAAGGCGCACAAGGGAAAACTGTCTCGATCAGTAATCCTTTAGGACAAATCTTAGTGAAACAACGACTCCAACGGGATGAAGTGACAGTTGCTGTTCCGGCCGGCGTAGCTGTCGTGGCGGTCGAAGGGAAAAAGGCGACGAAGGTGTTGGTGAAGTGAGGGAGAGGGGGACTTAAGAACTCATAAGAACTCATAAGAACTCATAGGAACTCATAGGAAAGGCCCAACGGATTCTTTCCTATGAGTTCTTATGAGTTCCTATGACTTATGAGTTCCTATGACTTATGAGCTCCTATGAATTCCTATGAGTTCCTATGAGCTCCTAACTACCCTAATAGCTCCCTCATCGTCACCACAGGCACATCCCTCACCTCCCCAGTTTCATAGTCCGGCAGATTATTTTGATACTGATACCCCACCTCTTCTTTCAAAGGCCAGACAATAGGCGAGAGGCAAAGCGTAGCCGCCCGGAAGCCTTGCATCGTCGCCCCGATATTCCCGGTATGCGCCGAATTGGCGGCTTCGTTCTCAATCACAAACGGCTTATCAAAGCCTACCTCCATCAATGTTTCAAGGAATGCCCGCCAGTCCATACTGTCGTTGCCGCCAAAGCCGGGAAGCATCGCTTCATACGGATGGCGGTCCCAGTCGTGTGCCACATTCGGGATGCCGGCTGCTTGGGCTAACTCCGGATTCACATACTGTTTGGGATACATCGCTCCCCAATAGATGCTACTGGCATTGTTCAGGTTGCGGGTGGCTTTGACATGCACCCGGTGCAAGCGGCTGAGGTCGGTATGGCGGATCACATCGCAGGGATTGATATGTTGCCATACGTCGTGGGACGGATCGTACGTCTCGCCGTGCGCCTTACTTGGGATAAGCGTGTACATCAGCTTACGGGCAGCCAGGGTGCCCGGCAGGTTATTGAAGGTAAAAGGCCAGGACTTCGCGCGCCAACCTTCCATCGGGCAGTTCTCGTAAGTGATCGTCACGCCCAGGTCTTCCGCATACTTGATGATCGGTTCGAATATCCGTTTATACTCATACAGGTTTTTCTCGAAACCTCCGTCCTGCACGCCCAACTCATCGTTGTAACCGACGAACGTGCCCACATTGATATCCTGCTTACTCCCCCCGCAGAGGTGAGCAATACGGATAAGCTTCAACAGGTGATTCTGATTTTTTACTCTTTCCTGCGGATCGCCTCCGATCAGGTTTTCGTACGAGCCGATAGAGAAGCGAAGACCTTCGCGGTTGAACTGTTCAAGTAGTTTTTTGGCCTGTTCGGGACCAAAATGATCGTAATCCAAATGCGTTGCCACATGGTCGCTGCGGGAGCCGTCATTAGGAAATACGCATATTTCCAGTCCCTGCGAACCTACTTCTTTTGCTTTCTGAATAATCTCATCGAGAGAATAGCGTTTAAAGGCTGATGTCATCAGCCAAATTGGGTTGTTCATGATACAGATTATATTAGGTTATCAAATAAAAAAACTCTTATTCTACATAGAGCACCAATCCTTTCAGGTATTCTCCTTCGGGATGGTAGATGTTCACCGGATGATCGGCCGGCTGAGTCAGTTGGTGCAAGATGCGTACACTTCTTCCCGACTGTGCCGCAGCACTGAATACCGCCAGGCGGAAATTCTCCTTACTGACCACCTGCGAACAGGAGAAGGTGAAGAGTATGCCTCCGGGTTTTATCTTTTCAAAAGCGATGGCATTCAGTTTCCGGTAGCCCTGAAGCGCGTTTCTCAATACATTCTTATGCTTGGCAAAAGCCGGAGGATCCAGAATGATCAGATCGTAATTGTGCCCCATCTTCTCCAGATACTTGAACGCATCTTCGGCATAAGCCGCATGGCGGGGATCTTCGGGGAAGTTGAGCGATACGTTTTTGTTGGTCAGCGAGATCGCTTTGGCGGAGCTGTCGACCGAATGCACCAACTGGGCTCCTCCACGCATGGCGTAGAATGAAAATCCACCGGTGTAGCAAAACATATTCAAGACGGAGCGATCCTTGGCATAGTATTCGAGCAATGAGCGGTTCTCCCTTTGATCGACAAAAAAGCCGGTCTTCTGTCCTTTCAGCCAATCGACATAGAACTTCAAACCGTTTTCCATGGCCACATCTTCGATATCTCCTCCGTAAAGGTAACCGTCTTCGCTGCCCAGATTGGCTTTGTAGGGGAGGGTGGCTTCCGATTTATAATAGATGTTTTTGAGTTGAGGCCCTAAAACCGCAACCAACGCTTCGGCGATGATATGGCGGGCATGGTGCATACCCACGGAATGGGCTTGCATCACTGCCGTATGCGCATAGACGTCGATAATCAATCCCGGCAGGTTGTCTCCTTCGCCATGGATGAGGCGGTAGGTGTTATTGTTGTCGTTCTCTGCCAACCGCAGGATTTTGCGCAGGTGGTAAGCCGTTGCGATCCGTTCTTTCCAGAAGTCGAGATCGATCGTTATCGGTTGGAAAGAAAGTACCCGGACGGCTATGCTCCCGATCTGGTAATGGCCGATGGCTAAAAAGCGATTGTTTGCCCCGTAGACTTCCACCAGATCACCTTCTTCCGGTTCGCCGGTAATGGATTGAATGGCACCGGAAAAGATCCAGGGATGAAAACGCAGGAGCGAGTCTTCCTTTTTGGGTTTGAGGATTACCTTATGATATGTCATTGAGCGGGATTCAGTTGATTATAGATTTTGAGACAGGCCCAGGCGTCCAGGGCGGCATACTTCTGCTGGGATTCGGTCAGTACATCGGCATCCCAGTTGGTCAACCGTTGTCCTTTGGATATCTTCTTGTTGAATAAGATGGCGTAGATCTTTTGCAGGCTGGCATCTTCGATACCGAACTGGCCGACATACGATTGCAGGTCGAGAAAGTTTGCCGGCGTAACATCTGCCCGTTTGCGCAAGGCGTTGAAGTCGTCTTTCAGTGAAAGTCCGATCTTCAGTGTCTCTTTGCTTTCCAGAAACTCTTCCAATGCCGGAGGTATATCGATATGATTCAGGCGGAACAGGAAGCAGGCCTCTTCCGTTGCGATTTGAATGAGAGAGACTTTGTAGCGTTGCCCTTTCTTGAAGCTAGGGCGTGTCTCCGTGTCAAATCCTACCCGCTTGAATTGATTCAGGTAGTCCACCGCTTTGTTGGTGTCCCTCTCCGTAATGATCGGGATGATTCGGCCGGTGAATTCTTCCAGCTCCAACTCGGCGAGAGCCTCCTTACTTATCGTATGTGCGTATGGTTGTATCATTCTTCTATTTCTTCTTCCATTTCGAGACTATCGTCGAGATCGTAGCGGATGGCATGCAAGGCTTTCAGGGTGCTTAACAGTTTTTCTCCCCAGAACGTGCGGAAGCTGTTTTGGCAAACGGCAGTGGCTTCGAGCATGACCTCTTCGAATCCTTGCCGGAACAGGGAAACGAAATTACCCACGTCCTGATACACATCGGCCAGACCTTCGGAAATGAATACAGCGACAGGGGTATCGCTGTATTGCATATCCGGGTGAAACGTTTCCAGATAGGTATCTTTCTCGCCCAACAGATTGGCCATACGCGTGCGAACGGATTCGTACATGTCTTCTGTGACCGTTAATTCGATTTCCGCTTCGTCGTCCGATTCGATATCCGACAACAACGCTGCTTTGAGATAAAGCAATGGCAAGATCTTTGTCGCTTTATCTACAAAACCAAACAGCCCTTCTTTCTCAGGAGTTTCAACGAGTGTGCAAAACTCAAGCGCTACGGTGACAAATTCCAACGTGTTGCGTTCATAAACAGGGTTGTATTCCTTCTCCACTTTTCGATTCACGATAATCCCTTTTTTATAACTCGCAAAATTAGGAAAATAATTGCGATTAGACCAATCTTTTCCGCTACAACTTATACGGTTTGCGATATTCGTAATGATACAGACGGTGTGCGGCGGCTTCTTTGTCGTCTTCGAAGCTTAACGTGGCCGGATCCCATTTGACCGGACGTTGCAGTTCGGTGGCGATGTTTGCCAGGCAACACAAGGTGTTGGTGCTGCATCCCACTTCGACCGGTGCAATCGGGTTTTTGCGCGAACGCACGGCGTCGATGAAGTTTTGCATATGCGGCGAACTGACTTCGTATTCTCCTTCGCCTACGGCCGTTTGTTGTTTCTTCAATAACGACGGATTGGAGCATTCGATATATCCGCGGGCTACTTTGAGCCAGCCTTTGGTGCCGACGAACTGGATACCCTGCGCATTGGCGTTGTCTTCGCGGTAGGGCTGTTCGGTCATGATAATGCCGTTCTGATACTTCATGGTCAGGTAAGGCGTTCCTTTGTATCCTTTGGGGATGTATTCAACCGGTCCGGAACCGTCCATGCCGATAGCTGCCTGTGCAATATCGAACATGTGCGCGCCCCAGTCGGCCGTGAAACCGTTACCCAATTCGCAATACCAGCGCCAGGCGCCCCATAGTTCTTCGTTCATCTCCGGATCGAGAGAAACGGGCGGGCAGAGGTCGGGATGATAATGAATCTTGGGATCATTCAGCGGTCCCATCCATAAGTTCCAGTTCAAGGAAGCCGGAACAGCCTGTTCGGGCAGATTGAATGGCGTAGGGGGATCGCCTACCTTGGCGTAGATCTTTTCGATATGTCCGATCGCTCCGCTTCTGACCAGGGCGATGGCCTGTTGGAATTCCTTGCTCGAGCGTTGCTGGCTGCCCACCTGCAGTACGGCGTTATTGCGACGTACGGCCTCGACCATCTTCAAACCTTCTCGAATGGTATAGGCCAATGGCTTTTGCACGTACACATCTTTGCCCGCGTCGCAGGCATCTATGCTGATCAACGCATGCCAATGGTCGGGCGTGGCAATCGATACGGCATCGATATCTTTCCGGTCTAACAATTCTTCATAGAATTCATACAGATCACAACGGGTAGCAACGCCCAGTTTCTTCTGCCAGGCTTGTACCTGCCGTCCGAAACGCTCTCTTTTGATGGCGTCGGCATCACAACCGGCAACGACCTGAACACCGGGGCATGGCGTGAAACTGTTAAAGTCGGAAAGCCCCTGCCGGCCCAGTCCGATAAATCCCAATACGACCCGGTCGCTCGGAGCAATACGCACGCCATTGGCATACGTCCAGGAGGGTAATAACGTCAATCCGGCTAATCCTAAAGCAGAATAGCTCAGGAACTCCCGCCGATTCATTTTTTTCTTTTGATTGTCCATGTTTTTCTTTTTTAGTGGTATTTCGATTTTTTGATTATTTTGTCGTGCAACAGATGAACCTTGCATTTCAAGGATACGAAAATATAAAAAGTTTGCCTTGATCTTTTCTCTTTAAGGAAATATTTGCATTAGACGGCTTCTTTTCATCGTTTGTGGGATAGTTTGTAGCTTTTTCTGCCATAGAAAAAGAGTGGCGATAACTGTCAGCACAAGTGCCGACAGTTATCGGCACTTTATTTCTACGATAGGAAAATGCAAATATCCTGGTTACAAAAAGAACTTTTCAACGAAAGGAATCAGGATGGCGGTCATAACGCCCATAATGCCGATGGCGAGTCCGCTGATGGCGCCTTCGAGAGCACCCATTTCAAGGGCGCGGGTGGTGCCTAATGCGTGGGAGGCGGAGCCGATGGCCAGGCCTTTGGCTATTTTGCTTTGAATGCCGAGGCGACGGAGGATCAGGGGACCGACCAGTCCGCCGAATATGCCGCAGATCACCACAAAGGCGACGGCCAATTCGGGAATACCGCCGGTGGTCTGGGCGATGCTGATGGCGATCGGGGTGGTGACCGACTTGGGTGCCAGGGACATCTGCAACATCTTATCGGCGCCCATGAGTTTGGCGGTACCGATCACCGTGACTATTCCCACCACACTGCCCGCAAAGACGGCAATCAGCATGGAAGTGACATTGCCTTTGATGTATTCGATCTGTTCGTACAGGATATAACCCAAGGCGACGACGCTGGGACCCAGCATGAAATTCAGGATCTTGGTCTGTTCGTAAAACGTACTGTATTCGATATCCGTGATTTTCAGGAACGGAATGATAATGGCGACCGAGATCAGGAGCGGTTGCAGTAACGGGAATTTCAAGCGTTTATACAGGTAAACGCCCAACAGGAACGTGCCCAATACCAGGCAGAGCAGAAATACCTCGCCGGAGAATAATGCCTTGAGTTGTGCCGCGTGATCGTTCATTTTTTTGTAGAAGTCTTTTGCCGGTTCTTTTCAAAACTCTCCTGAATCACCGCCACGACAATGATTGTCAGAACCGTGCTGATGATAATCGCCAGTGAGATAGCCCAGATCGATTGGGAAATCAATTCGGTATAAGCCATTAGCCCGACCGCCGGGGGAACGAAGAATACCGCCATGTTTTTGGTGATGATCGTAGCCGTGTCTTTGACACTGTTCGGGTGAACCAGTTTAAAGAACAAACTCAAGAAAAGCAGGATCATGCCGATCACGCTACCCGGGATGAATCCATTGATAAATATGCTGCAAAACTCTCCCAGGAAATAAAACAGGAGAATGTAGAATAGACCTTTTATCATAATACTGATTGAAACTGGTGCAAAGGTATAACAAAATAATTGTACCTTTACTGTTCAATTCAAAAATGAGAAAGGAATATGGCTCTGAAACGTTTTGGTGTCTCTTTGGAAGATGATCTGTTGGAATCTTTGGATAATTATGTGCAGGAGAATGGCTTTTCGAACCGTTCGCAGGCGATTCGTTTTCTGGTCGAGAAGAACGTCGCCGAGCAGAAATGGCAGTGCAACCATATTGTCGCCGGCACAACTATCCTGATGTACGACCAGAAGAAAAAAGAAATCGTCTCCCGGATCACCGATATCGAGCAGCAATATCAGGATGCCGTCCTTTCTTCTTCTCAATATTATATCAATCAAAATTTCTGCCTTCACATCGTTACGGTTATGGGCGAGGCGCACCGGCTGACGGAACTCTCCGATCGCTTGATTGCCATCCGCGGGATCAAACACGGGAAATTGGTGATGAGCCGCGCCGATTGAACGGTATATTTTCGTTTTAAGCCGAACTATTCCCCCGTTTGTGACACTGTTTTTCTTTTTTGTGCCACGAGTGTGCTACTTTGTTTACTAATTGTGTTACATTTGCGCATTGATTTATATGCATTGCAGTAAAAGAAAACGATGATGAAAAGAGTATTTTGTGGATTGTGCGGACTTCTGTTGTCTTCTTTCCCCTTTCAATCGTATGCGTTGGACGACGAACCGTTGTCGGTCGACAGTTTGATACGCCTCAAAGAGGTTGTGATCTCCGCCACGAAAACGGAGGTGAGTAAGCATCAGATACCTTTGACGATCTCGGTGATCAACCGGGCAACACTGAATGAAACGACCGAAACGGGCGTCTTGTCGGTTTTGTCTGAAGAGGTGCCGGGGGTATTTGTTACGGAGAGAAGCGTGACCGGGTATGGCATCAGTAACGGCTCGGCGGGTTCAGTCTCGATCCATGGAGTAGGAGGGGGCAATAAAATCCTGATGCTTTTTGACGGGCAACCCATGTGGGCCGGTATTTTCGGGCATAATGTGCCGGATGTGTATGTGGCTTCGGATGCGGAGCGGGTCGAAGTGGTGCGCGGGCCGGGTTCGTTGCTCTACGGGTCGAATGCGATGGGAGGGGTGGTGAATGTGATCACCCGCAAAGCGAAAGAGGATGGAGTGCATGGACGGGCGCGTGTGATGTACGGATCGTATAACACGCAAAAATATTCGGCGAACGCCGGGTATAAAAAGAATAAATTGAACCTGTATGCCTCTGTCAATCATGACCGTTCGGATGGGCACCGGGATAATTCCGACTTTTATATCACCAATGGGTATATCCGTGCCGGCTACGATTTTTCGGAAAACTGGAATGCGAATGCCAGTGCGATCATTGCCGATTTTAAGGTGACCAACCCCGGAACGATAGAAACGCCGGCAATCGAAAACTGGTCGGAAGCTTTCCGGACCACCTATTCGCTTTCGCTCAATAACCAATACGAATCGATGAGCGGAGCGCTTCAAATGTTTTATAATCAAGGCTCGCATAAGATAGATGATGGCTGGCAAAACAATGCGCCCCGCGACTATTGGTTTCGCTCGCGCGATTTTAACCGGGGTATCGCCCTGTTCGAATCTTTCCGGTTGTTTGAAGGCAATCAGGTCACTCTCGGCGTGGATTTCAAGCAATGGGGCGGATATGCCTGGAATATCAGTAAACCGGGAAAAACGGTGGATGAAAGCCGGTCGGTGGATAAAACGGTAAATGAAGTGGCCGGCTATGTCGTGGCCCAGCAAAACCTGTTCGATAGACTGACAATCAATGCCGGTGTCCGTTTGGAGAATAATGAAGGATATGGAAATGAATGGGTTCCACAGGCCGGTATCTCTTATCAGGCGTTGGAGGGAACGACCTTTAAATTTTCAGCATCCAAAGGTTTCCGCAGCCCGAACCTGCGTGAACTCTATATGTTTAAGGCGGCCAATCCCGATCTGGAACCGGAGAGGATGTGGAATTATGATTTATCGTATCTGCAATCGTTATTGAATGATCAGTTGAATTTTGAGCTGACCGGTTATATCGCTAAAGGAGATAATATGATTGCTACCATCCAGGGTGAAAATGGTCCGCAGAATATGAATACCGGGAAGTTTACAAACAAAGGGATTGACTTCGCCGCGAACTACCATCTCTCTCCGCTGTTGAAGCTGCGGGCAAACTACAGTTTTATCGATACGGACACGCGGATTTCCGGCCTGGCTCCCAAACATAAGGTGTTTGTCGGGATGGACTGGAAGATCAAAAAGGTGCAGATTGCCCCGAACTTCCAATATGTCAACGGCTTATATATGGAAACGGTCAACGAAAAGGATCAGATGGAAAGTTATGCACTATTGAATTGCAAAGTGTCTTACAAACCAAATGCATGGCTGACCCTGTTTGTGAATGGAGAAAACCTGACAGATACGTCTTACCAGACTTACAATGGCTACCCGATGCCGGGCATTGTTGTGTTGGGCGGGGTGGACTTTCAGTTTTAGCCTGCGTTGAAAAAAATACCCGTATTCCATTGCGAAATACGGGTATTCTGTTGACGAAATACGGCTATTTTATTTTCCTAAAAGAAATCCATCGATTTGTTCCACAAAAACCTCTTTTGGCAAAGCACCTTGTGCCATCTGAGGCTGTCCCTTTGCCGGAACGAACAAAAGAGAAGGAATGCTCTGGATACCGAAAAGAGCTTTCAGTTCCTGCTCGTTGTCGATATTGACTTTATAGATAATGATATCCTCTTTGTAATCGGCAGCCAACTCCTTCAGGATCGGAGCGATTTTCTTGCAAGGCGGGCACCAGTCGGCATAGAAGTCGATGATGCAAGGCTTATTCCCTTCGTACACCCATTCTTCCTGGTTCTTTTCGTAGTTGAAAACCTTGGTTAAGAAATCCGCTTTGTTCAACGTGATCACCTCGCCCTGGCTTGCTTTACTTGTATTCGTCTTATCCTTTGCCGCCATGGAACAGCTCACCGCAAAGAGCAGAACGCTTATTAAAAATAAATTTTTCAAATTCTTCATACAAATGCATACACTAGTTAATACAGCTACAAAATTAGGAATAAAACACTTACGCACTATCCAATAAATCCTAAAAGAAAAATAATAAACAAAAACGAAAAAATATCCTCCAAACCTTAGGAAGTAAAAGAAAAATCACTACATTTGCACCGCGTTTGAGAGAAAACGCAATTCATGTAGTGATAAACTTTTGATCATATTGATTCATTAACAATGGAGAGATGGCAGAGTGGTCGATTGCGGCGGTCTTGAAAACCGTTGAAGTGAGAGCTTCCGGGGGTTCGAATCCCTCTCTCTCCGCTGGAAGGTCTGGTCAAAACTGGACAACCACAGGACAAAACCCTACAAGTCAATAACTTGTAGGGTTTTTTGCTTTTAAAAAGTTCGGCTATCAGGACACGAAAAGGACTAAAAAAGACAGGTTTTTGTGCCTAAATCGTTACCGATTCCGTTCTGGACAAAAACGGTAACGATTTGTCTGAATTTGACCTCCCTTTGTCCACTTTTGTACAGTTTGCATATATCTCATATTTAACAAGTTAAAAGTAATTTTGTAACAGTAAAAATTGAGATTATGAAGAGTACATTTAAAGTCCTTTTCTACCTGAAAAAAGGGTCGGAAAAGCGTAATGGAGAGGTAACAATTATGGCAAGAGTTACCGTTGACGGAAAAATTTGCCAATTTAGTACGAAACAAAGCATCCATCCCGATAATTGGAGCGTAAAAGCAGGGAAGGCGACCGGGAAGTCTTGTGTCCAAATCAACAATCTACTGGATGATATTAAGGCATCGCTGCACAAAATCTACCATGAGCAGCAACGGCGGGAAAACTATGTTACCGCCGAACAAGTCAAGAATGAATTTTTAGGGCATACCGAGAACCACGAAACGTTACTGAACTTATTTCAGAAGCATAACGATGATGTGAAGCGGCTTATAGGTCTGTCCAAATCTGCATCTACCCACCAAAAGTATGAAGTAACCCGCAAACACCTTGCGAGCTTTATCCAAACGAAGTATAAGTCTTCTGATATAGCCTTGAAGTCTATAAACAATATGTTTATCACAGACTTTGAAGTCTATCTGATGACCGTTGGCGGCTGCAACCACAACACAACCGCTAAGTTTATGCAGTTTTTCAAACGTATTGTTTTGATTGCCCGTAACAATGGAATAATTACCGGCGATCCTTTCGTGAATTATAAAATCCGCTTGCATAAAGTTGATAGAGGCTATCTTACAGAAGATGAAATCAAGAAAATACTTGAACTCAATCTTGTTTCTGAAAGGTTGGAACACGTTCGCGACTTGTTTATCTTTTCATGTTTTTGCGGTTTAGCTTATATAGATGTAGCAGGACTTCGCAAAGAGCATATCCGCAAATCGTTTGACGGCAATCTTTGGATTATGACTAAGCGAGTAAAAACAGGAACCGACGTGAATGTCCCTCTATTGGACATTGCTAAAATGATTTTGGATAAGTATAAGGACAAGCTCCCTAACGGCAAAATCCTACCTGTAATCAGCAATCAAAAGCTTAATTCTTATTTGAAGGAGATTGCCGACCTTGCCGGAATCAAGAAGAATCTTACATTTCACCTCGCCCGTCATACTTTCGCGACCACTACAACACTGGGCAAAGGTGTTCCTATCGAAACTGTTTCAAAAATGTTGGGACACACCAATATCGAAACCACTCAAATCTACGCCCGTATCACTAATAGCAAGATAAGCAGCGATATGAAAGGACTTTCAGAACAGTTTACGGGCATTGAGAAAATCTATAAAAAAATGGCTCAATAGTTACCTGTTGAAAAACGGTAACGAAAAGGGTAACGATTTAGAAACAAATAGGTAACGATTTTCTATGTAAAGTATTAAAATACAAAAAGATATGGAGCTACAAATAATTCAAAGTAAGATTTTTGAGATTAGAGGGCAACGTGTCATATTAGATTTTGACCTTGCGGAGTTATATGAGGTAGAAAACAGATCATTGAAACAAGCGGTAAAGCGTAATATCGCTCGCTTCCCAAGTGACTTCATGTTTACACTCACAAAAAACGAATGGCAAGAGGTTATCACAATTTGTGATAACCTCCCCCAAACGGTAAAGTTCAGTCCAGCCTTACCGTTCGCATTCTCGGAACAAGGCGTAGCAATGCTCTCTTCAGTGCTAAGGAGTACGAAAGCAATCGAGGTAAACATTTCTATAATGAGAGCTTTCGTAGCTTTGCGTCAATACGCACTCGGTTATGCTGAACTCAACAAGAAACTTGAAACGTTTATGATAGAAACCAATATGCAATTCAGCGATATTTATCAGGCTCTAACCGAACTGGCTTCGCAAAAGGAGCTTGAAAACAAGCCCCGAAAGCGTATCGGTTTTAATGTTCAACATGAAGAATAGTATAATTATGGAACACGGATATATCAAAATCAAAGAAAATAATGAAAATCAGTTAATTGTTGAAGCGAAACTCGTAAATTGCACTCTTTGGCTGACAAAGCACGAGATAGCTGATTTGTTTAATGTGTCAATAGTATCGGCGAATAATAGTCTTCGGGCTGTTTTCAAATCGGGATTACTCCATGAAGAAAACGTAACCCGAATACACAAATACGAGCATAACGGTCGTCAATGTGAAATGACATTATATAATCTGGAAGCATTGATTTTTGTCAGTTATCGCATAGCGTCATTTGAAGCACGGGCGTTCAGGGAATGGGTAATGGCGGCACTAACCGAATTTACCCGAACAAAACCTAAGAGAGAAACGGAAGTTCTGATTGTGTACAACCTATCGTCAAAACTCCCTCTCATATCATTAAATTAGGTCAAACAAATAATATCATTCAGTTATGAAAAATGTAATTTATCTATTCATTGCGGTTTTCATGGTTGCCTGTGGTGGCACAAGTACAAACAACACTTACGAGAAAACCATTACCGGCTATCTACTAAAAGGTAGCGACACAAAAGAAAATCTCAACTTCAAAGTTATTGAGTTGAACGAACATGGCACTGTTACGGTTGCCGATAGTATTGCTTACCTTACTGACGAGTTTAGGAAAGATAAAGAGCTTGTTATTAAGCGGATTGAGCTTGCCAAAAAAATGAGTGAAACGCTACTGGCTAAAGCAAAAAAGCAAAGCGATATTGATAAATACAATACGGATATTGTTGAAATTAGCAACAGCATTGATTCGCTTAGAAACCTTACTCCCGATAATCTTCGGGGATATGACAGCAGAAATGCCAATGACGTACTTTCAGTAATCGTCCGTTGCAAATACTCGCTTGTTCCTCCGGGCAGAACAGCCGTTGAAGAAACATTTGATTTCTATCTATCGCCTGACGGAAGTAAATGTTACGGCAAGACAAGAGCCAAATAACCGTATATTAATCTAACACAACGAAGCCTGTTTCTGAAAATGAAGCAGGCTTTTTTATGCTTATAACTTTCCTTTCTGTGGTGAAAATCTGCGTTTTACAATAACAAACGCAAAGTATCCGACCAAAATTCTTTTTACTACACTTCTCTCCGGTATAATTTCTTCCTCATTCGCGAGTATCTGAGCGGGTACTTCTTGACCTCACGTTCAGGATACAAAGGTATTTCGGCAAATCCTGTCGCCAAATTGGTTTGTCGGAAAAATCTTCCTCTTTCCCTTGCTTGAACTACGGGCGAGCGTATTTATTCCACAAAAATTTGTCTTCGGCGGATTTTAGCCGACCTTTTAAGTATCCCGAAACATAAGGTCAGTACACCGGCTCCGATACGGCAGAAAAAAAAAGTCAGAAATTATGAGAAGTATAGCAAAAAACAGGAAACAAGGTAGTAACCTTCCAATTAGCATAAAATTGGTGGTAAAAATCGCATTAGTGGCTTTGGGGTTTTCCGTGTGGGGAACAGGGTTTATTTGGGCGTTAGTGGGCTTGTATCTCTTTCTTCCTGTCATTCGGGGTATCCTCTCCTTCTTCGTGGGTTTGGGTGCTATCATTCTCTTTATCCTCTTTCTTTTTTCGTTTTTATAATCCCCTAAAATTAGAGTTATGAGCAAAGTATTTTTATTAGGTGCAAACCGTGAAATCGACCGAGCCAAGCAAGTGGTAGAAGTCAATCAGATAATCCAAATGGAAGGCTATCATTACGATAGATATGTAGTGTACGACATTCGCAAAAACGATTGGGGTATTGCTTACAAGCTGATTAACCTGCGGACGAAGGAGTTTTTCACAGCCGACATTATCCGCCCACTATCCGAGAAATTCGGTATCGGTTATTATTACGACAGCGAGAACCCCCAGTTTATGGACGCTTTCGAGGTGCTGATACTTCAGCAGGAAGCCGAGTATAAAAAGAAAGCGGAACAGGACGAAGCCGAAAAGGAAAAAGTCAGAGTAGAACAAGTTCGGGAAATCGGACGGAAACGCTTTGCTGAGATATTTCCCGAAGATGCTTTAGGCGTTATCGTGGCACGATTGAAACAGGACGATAGCGACCGAATGACCGACTATTACGCACACAGCACACAACAGACGGTTATCATAGGCTTTTCAAAGCACAAAAGGGACTTGTTTTCCGAAATGCGGAAACACGCTCCCAATTTGGAAGAAACCGCCTACTTGTCCGAGTTTAACGAGGATTACGAACACCGTGAGAAATACAGCATGGGCGACGGATACTATTTGGGCGAAAGTAAGTACAGTGGTTGGATAATCGAAAAAGTGCCAGTCTATAACCGTGAACGCACGATTGAGGATTTTGCCTACACCGCAGGAAACGAGGAAAATATCCGTATCGGTAAACCGAATACACCACCAAACAAGCCAACAGAAGAAAGCAATAGCGGTTGCACATTGGTCGAATACTCCGCCAAAGCGGTAGCGGTATTCGGAGAAACAAGAGCCATAAAAGACGAACTCAAAGCAATGGGCGGACGCTTCAACAGCCGATTGACATTCAACGGTAAGAAGTTAGCAGGTTGGATATTCCCTAAATCACAGGAGCAACGTTTAGCCTATTATTTCGGATTAGATTAATACATAAAATTTATAGATATGAAAGCAACAAATCATTTCAAAAATACCATTAAGGCGTATTTAGACCAACGTGCGGAAGAAGATGTATTGTTCTCATTCCAATACACCAAACCCGACAAAAACATGGACGATTGTTTAACCTACATTCTCAACGAGGTAAAGAAAAGCGGTTGTATGGGTTTTGCCGATGATGAAATCTTCGGAATGGCGGTACATTATTACGATGAAGACAATATCGAGGTAGGCAAGCCGATGAACGCCCATGTAGTAGTAAACCACGTTGTAGAACTCACAGCCGAAGAAAAGGAAGAAGCACGTCAAAAAGCCATTCAAAAGGCACAGGACGAAGCATATAACAAGTTGAAACAACCTATCAAGAGAGCGAAACAAGTCGCACTAAATCCGCAACCGAGTTTATTTGATTTTTAAAGCATTACCCCATGAAAGCGAAGAACAAATTCCAACAGCAAATCGTAGAAGCGAGTAAAACCCTGCCTGCTATTACCAAAGCACAGGCACAATGGGGATACGATAACGCTATAGAACATATTGGACGAAGAACCGACAAAGGTGCTATCACTTGCACCAAGTGCGGTCATTCATGGCAAGGTACAGGCTATTTGGTCGATACCTTAACCGACTGCATTTGTCCGAACTGCCAAGCCAAATTAGCGGTAAAAACCACCAAGCAACGAGTATTCAGCGGAAGCTATTATATGACCATAGTAACCGCCCACAAGGGTTATCAAGTATTGCGTACCGTGATGATTAAATGCGTTGGCAAGGTCGACAAACCGTGTGAATACACCCATTCGGAAGTGATGCAACGTTGGATTGCTCCAAACGGCAAACATTGCACCTTTGCCAAACTTCGCCAAACAATGGGGACAATGTATTACGACTCGTGGATTTTTCCCTCCATGTTGGAACTTCGCCAAGAAAACGACGTGTATAACCGCATTTTTACAGGCGAGATGTACCCAAGACAGAAGCTAATTTCCGAAATCAAGCGGACAGGTTTTAACAAGTTTTTTTATGGGCAAAAGCCGATTGATATGTTCCGCACCTTGCTCACGGATAGCCGAACCGAAACCTTGTTAAAAACAGGACAAAGCAAGCTGTTGGAGCGGATTATGGATATAGGTTGGAAGAACATAGATAACTATTGGCAGTCAATCCGCATTTGTATTCGCAACGGTTACAAAATCGAAGATGCTACGCTTTGGTGCGACTATATCGACAATCTCCGTTTTTTCGGGAAAGACCTGCACAACGCCAAGTATGTTTGCCCGACAGACCTACACGCAGAACACGACCGCTATATGCGGAAGAAAGCCAAAGCCGATGCACAACATGAACTCGAAAAGCAATTGGAGAAAGAAGCCGAATACAAAGAAGCCAAAGCAAAATTCTTCGGATTGATGTTTTCAGACGGACTTATCAGCGTTCGGGTACTCGAAAGCGTTGCCGACATTGTGTTGGAGGGGAAGCTGATGCACCATTGCGTAGGTGGTTACCACTCAAAAACCGACAGCCTTATCCTTTCCGCTTGCATTGACGGACAACGGATTGAAACTGTAGAACTATCACTTTCTCAACTAAAGGTTATTCAAAGCAGGGGCGTTTGCAACAAGAACACCGAACATCACAGCCGAATCATCCAGCTTGTAGAGAGCAATATCCCACTTATTGAAGAAAGATTAGCAGCGTAAAAAACATATAAATATCAAAGACATGAAAGCAAAAGAAGTAAACGAGAATTTAATCGGCAAGTATTGCCACATTTCGGGCGATTTAGAGAACGGATTTTTTGAAGGAAAGCCGTATATCTGCCACGAGAGTATCACAAGAGTTATCACTCGCATAACAGCCACTCACATTATTTGTGAGTGTGGCAGAAAATTCTTGAAAAACAAAAATTTAGAGATTATAGAACGATAATAAATCATAGGGCGGAGCAATCCGCCCATAAATCAAAAAATATGAATACAGATAAATCAAAAACAGCGGCTATAGAGCTATATTCTACCGACTACGTTTTTATGGACGAGAGCGACAATTTTATCCGATTTTCAGACGGACAAATAATGATTACGGCAGATGAAGATGAGGTACAGGAAGAAATAAAATTCGGCTCAACACCCATTCGATGCACTGATTTAAGCAGAGATAAGCAAGCAGAACTAATTGAAAACATAAAGAAATTTGATAACTAAAAACATGAAAACAAATTCAATTAACAAAAACGGTTGCTCCGTATGCGAGCAGGGCAAAGAGAATTACACCACTTTTATTGCAGGAGCATTCAGAGGTACAGAATACTACCAATACGATTACCGCCACACGGACGGAGAACTTTTCTCGACGGTAGCCAAATCATTGGAACAATGCAGAAAAGAGCGGGACGAATGGCTTTCAAAAAAGCAAGAATAACAAATTACACAATAGACGGGCGATTTTTTCGCCCGTTACTTATGAGATTTCCAAATTATTTTGAAGAAAATATTAAAACTTGCGAAGAATTAATTCTTCGCAAGTTTTAATATCCTTATTGCCCCTCTGATAACAATAAGAAAGACGATACTACCGATAATAAGGTCTGGTATCTGATTATTTAATTGCCATACCAAGAATCCTGCAAGAATTACCCCTGCATTTATAATCACATCATTAGATGAAAAAATGATACTTGCCTGTATATGGGCATCTTTGCTTTTTGTCCTTTGAAGTAAAAGCAAACAAATGACATTGGCAATCAAAGCAAGTATGGATACACCTATCATCGTTTGAAAGACAGGCATTTCTTCTGCACCTGTAAACCGCCTGATTACCTCTATAAAACCGATTGCAGCCAAAAATATCTGGAAATATCCGCAAATCATGGCAACCCGCTTTTTACGGCTTACGGCTGCACCTACCGCAAACAAGCTTAATCCATATACAAAAGCATCGGCAAGCATATCAAGACTATCCGCAACCAATCCCATTGATTTGGATATGATACCCGTTGACATTTCAATCAGGAAAAAACCGAAGTTAATAGCCAACACAATCCAAAGGACTTTACGCTGTTTACTATCTTCCTCTGCCTTAAATTCGCCTGTCATTTCAGCACTTTCAATAAAGCGTGAACCGAGATTCAAGGTAGCAAGCTGTTGTTCGATTATTTGATAGTCGCCTGTATGGTAAACAGTCAATACCCTGCCTTTCAGGTCAAATTCCTGTTTGGCAATACCCTCTACGTTTTGAAGTTTCATCCGAATGAGGTTTTCCTCACTCGGACAATCCATTTGTTCAATTTTAAAAATTGATTTATTCATTTTACAATTTAAATATTATCCCGGCATTCAGAACAAAACCGTCCAATGGTGCGTAAATATCCCGGAATTCGGGCTTAGTCATCGAACCTGTATGAATGGTGTCGAACCTTATCTGCCGTCTGTCGGTAAAGTTCTCAAAGTTAGCATATATTGAGAATCTTTCCCAAATCCGTTGCATCATTAATCCGCAGATAAGGTAATCTTTTCCCTTTTTTCCGTCATTCAAGTTTTGTTTTCCTGTATAGTAGGCTTCTAATCCGATTTTCCATTTATCTTCCACCTCATACATTAATACAGAATTGATTTTATGTTTCGGTGTAAGGGTTTTCTGATAGCTTCTGCCGTCTTCCTTAACTTTAGCATCCGTATAGGTATATCCGAGAAATAAACCAAAGTCCTTATATTTTATTTTCATATTGGTTTCAGCCCCTTTGCTGTCCACATGACCGTCTATGTTGTTAAACTGCCAACGGTTATTATCCGCAGCTTGCAGTTCAAGCGGATTTTTCAGGCAAGTATAAAAGAATAACTGGTTTATACTTAAATATACTTGGTCGTCAAACAAACCTGTTTTATAAGTGAAATCCACATTTGCCCCGTAGCTTCTTTCCAGTTTGTTATTATCATCATCTATCGGCAAGACATTCTGAAACTGTATGCGTTCGCTATCTTCCGAAAAAATGGTAGGTGCTTTATATCCGAATCCGCCACCTACACGGGATGAAAATTTATCCGTTATTTTGAAATGTGACGATATACGGGGCAGTACTGCAAAACCGTAATCGGTAACATAGTCGGTACGCAATCCGGTTTCAAGGTTCATCCAGTCCGTTATTTTCGTATTGTTTTGTACAAATAAGCCTAAAGTAGTCATATTGTAGTCTCGCAAAGGAAAATCGGTCAGTTTTCTTTCGGTAAATTTATCCGTCCATATATTTGCACCGGCTACCCATTCTGTCTTTTCTTTCGTATGTATATAGGATACTTCCGAGAAAGACGATAGCTGCTCTCCGTCAAATTTAAAATCGGGAATCTCAATCTTACGGCTGAAATAGGTTACACTGTTTTTTACATTCAATCTGTTTTGTTTATCAAAACGGTGTTCAAATGTAAGTTGGCTTGAATGCCTCTGTGTCTTGTTTCTTTCAAAATAAGAATGTTCTTCATCCCCTTTATCTTTTAAATATCCCATATCACCACCTAAACGGGTTTCTATCATGGAGTTTATACCGAAATTTAAGTCTGTATTTTCAGACAGGTATAAGAATAGTTTTGGATTCAATACAAACCTATCGAATTTTGGTATTGCTGTAAAGCCTACATCTGACGGGTCATAAGCCCAGTTACGGTTATACGATGCAAATACGGTAGTACCTACTTTATTGAATTTCTGACCGAAAAAGCTGTTTACATCAAGTCCTTTGCCTGTTGTCCCGTTCAGGTGTATTGAAAAATCCCTTTCTTTTTCAGGTGTTTTCGATATAAGGTTTACCAAACCCGCAATCGCACCGCCACCGTATAAGGTAGAAGAAGAACCTTTTATAATTTCAACCTGCTTTAAATCGAGAGGCGGTGTCTGTAATAAGCCTAATCCGCTTGCTGCACCCGAAAATACAGGAAAACCGTCTTTTAATATTTGGGTGTATCTACCGTCCAAGCCCTGAATACGGATAGATGAATTACCCGATATGGCAGATGTTTGTTGCGTCATAATACCCGTGCTTTCATTCAGAAGCATACGGATATCTCCGGGTTTCATAACCCCTTTTTCGCCTAATTCTTCGGCATTTATAAATTCAATGCGTGTAGGAATATCTTTAAAAGTACGTGTTCCCCTTGTCGAAGAAACAACTATTTCCTGCAATGTTTCTTCGTCCGCTTCAACCCTGATAACAATAACTTCATCCGAAGCCAAAGGGAATGTAAACTCTTTGATGGTTTTTTCATATCCCACATAAGTAATTTCAAACTTATGTTTTCCATCAGGAATATTGGAGAGAACCGCCAAACCTTCGGTATCGGAAGATGTACCGTTCGTTGTGTTTTGTAGCACAATATTAGCACCTATTAATATCTCTTTGCTATCACAATCTATTAATTTGACTCTAAGTGTGTTTTGTGCGAAAATATTGGAAAAGCTGAATGCTAAAAATAACATCAGTATAATTTTTGTTTTCATTTTTATTCTTCTTTTTAATCTTCAATTTGAAATGATATAGGAGTTACGATACTACAAATAATGTATTATCGCAAAAAACGCAGGGCATATTCTAAATGTCCTGTAAAATTAAAAGTTGATTTATGCTTTTGGCGGTTGCCAGATTGAAGATTTAAAATCAGGAAGATTATTTCTTAATATATATTCTGATTCGCAATCAGATGTTGAGCCTAAAGTTATAACTATTGGATTATAAAAACGAGCTTCCGGGAATCCGTAACAAGTATTACAATGTAGAAAAGGAGAACAGCAACTATTATCGGTGCAATCATCACAACTATTGCCTATATCATTGCTTATTTCAGCATATATAGATAAACATTTATCCTCTAAACAACAAGGCATTACTGATAGCAGTAATACATATATGGATAATATGAGGGATAAATATTTCATGTGGTAAAGGTAAGAAAATCATATTAACAAATAGTCAGGAATTTAATATTTTTATAATCAGACACCACGTTACTGATTGGAATATTGATTATTATAATTAAATATGTAATGATTGTCATTCTTTATTACAGCAAACATCCGAGCTACAAGCTTAGCTCTGATAGCATTTAATACCGACATTTTATTTTTGCCTTCGCCAACTTTTCTATCGTAGTACGCCCTTAATCCACTATTTTTATTTTGAATAGCAGATAAGGCAGCTAAATGAAGTAGAGATTTTATACTCTTATTTGCTCTTTGGGAAACCCGATTTTTAGAGAACTGACTACTTCCTGATGAGTAACTAAATGGCGCAACACCCGCATGACAACAAAATTTGCGACTATCGGTAAATCGCGTAAAGGCTTGTGTTTCCAATATCATTTTTAAAGAAGTCTTTTTTCCTATTCCTTCAATACTCAATAATAATTTCATCTGATGAGACAACAAAGCATCTTTTGCTGCAATACTCTCAATTTCCGCTTCAATATTAGATATTGCTTTATCCAATTCTTTAATAAGCAGGGATAATCTCTTTAACTTCAACTTATAGACATAATCAGGCATATATTCCTTTTGATCTGATAATTGAGCTTGGTATTTGGCTCTATCAACACATAGCATATTTAATTCTGTTGATAATAGCTTTATTGATTCTATACTTATTGTCGGGTGATTATATATTTTAAGTTTATCTACATAACGATACGCATACAAAGCGATTCGTTTAGCATCTACCGGATCATTTTTCCCTCGTTGTAATCCGGAACTGTATTTTATTTGGGTAGGGTCTTCTAACCAAAGTTTATAGTTTCCAACTTGACAAGAGATTGCTAAAGGATAAATATATAATCCTGTAAATTCAGCACATATTACTATTTGTTCCGCATCTATATTTTGTTCCACACAAATTATAGATAAATAGTTTTCGATACTCTTTTGATGATTTGGAATAACATCTTGTTTGACCACAGAGCCATTCTTCAACACACAACAATCCAAGTTTTTCTTACTCACATCAATTCCAATAAAATAAGAGTCTTTCATGATAAAGTGATTTAATGATTTATAATTTGGAAAGGCACTTGAATATATCCTAAAAACCTTAAATATCTTTCAGATTAAATTCTTATATAGGTCTAATCCAAGACAAATAACAAGTTCGTAATAGTAACATAAGTTATTCCTACTTTCCATGTTGATTTACTTGTTATTTTCCTTTCTTTTTAATTAATAACGTAAATCATTAAATGTTCTTGAAATTAAATGAATAAAATGAGTTCCAAATAGTAACATAGACTTTACATTTCTCTTTTTCCATATGGTTCACTCATTATAGTTTATAAAATAATTACAATGCAAACCTAAGGTTTTTCCATGAGCCGGTAACTGAGCGGGAGAAAAAGTAACAAAAAGCCTGATTGACGGGAATGATTATTTTTATTTTAATAATCAAATAATTGAAATTCTTCGGATTCGATAATTCTATCAATATCCTCAATTACTTCCTCATCGACGATTAACCCTTCTTCAATTATTTCCCGTAACTCATCATTTAGCCATTCTGAGTTCCATATATCTATTGTTTGGTCATTAACTTTCTGGCATAATAATTCTTTGTATTCTTGCTCTCTATTAATTTTGATAGTTACTCGCTGAAGCCACAACTGAATATGTCCTGTATTTGGTATTTTATCAAATTTTGCAATTATTTTACTTATAATAGCCTCTTGGTTATCGGCATCGTCTATTAAGGATAAAAGTTTGCTCAAAATGGCAGCGGCAACAGAATATGTTCTTGGGTTTTTAAACGTAATATCAACAAGGATGCTAATGAGAACAGGGATGTTTTGGTTTGTTTCTTCTATCTTCTGTATTCGATTATAAAATTTGTTCAAAGCCTTGCTTAAACTGCCTGAATTGGGATGCTTTTCCGCAAGTTCATGAATTAGAAATAAGTGTTCTTGTAAACTTTTCCCACCTCTCTTATTGAGCATCCAGTAAAGTTTGTCTGATTTTATTGAGTCTCTAATTATATTATTGGAAACCAACGTCTTTTGCACGTTTAATCTCATTCCCATTTCAATAAGAATTTCTGTTAAATGTTTCGCAATTAACTCAGCTTCTTGTGGATTGTTTGAAAAAATTCTGTAGTCATCCCTATAACGGATAATTTCATACTCATCCAAACTCTCATCGTCTAATCTTTCCGATAAAGTTAAATCCACATAACCTAAAACCATTTCAGCAATGAAATCCATTAATAGACTACCTTGTGGTATGCCATTAGTCTGACCATAAGACATTCCTTGAAGATGCTTATCAATAATGTTCCCGATTAAAGACGACTTATTTCTTTCTCTTTTTGCAATATCTTTGGTATGTAAAGCCCAAGCAACAGAATGGGTGTAAATAGAACCGTAGCAATCTGAGATATCCGTATGTAAAGTGTATTCAAATTGCAATGCTAATTCTATGGATTGTTGTTCTATTGCTTGCCACCAATGTGTTATTGTTTCTGCTTTATCTGATAATTCGCTATCGGATTCTATAGGAATACTATAACATTTTATTTTAGAATTTTCCCCAAACTCTTGAAATCGCTCCACAATGAATTTCCAATTTTCTTTTTCTGTGATTTTGTGAACAAGCGATACATATAATGCAGGATGTATTAACTGAAGTGGTCTCCAAGCGTATTTCCCGTCTTTGTTATTTAAAAATTTGTAGTTTACATCTTCAAAATCACAAGGGTACTTTTTCTTCAAATTCCCCTTATCATCTTCATGTTCCAATAGAAAATTGGACAATACTTTACCTCTAAACAAAATCGAAATTGATTTCAGCAAAGGTGCAAAAATGAAATATGGTGGTATGTCAGAGTTAAAATAACTCTCTCCTTTCAAAAAAAAATTTCTTGCTTTAATATGACTGTATCCCAATATGTTTTTCATGCAGTATTTATCTAAAAAACTAATTGTTTATTTTTCTGCAAAATTACCCATAAAAAAGCACCTGACAAAATTGCTTGACAGGTGTTTTTCAATAAGTTGGCGGAAGTCGCTTATTTACATGCGGTATAGGACAATCTGCTCATTTATCGCCCTCTTAAACCGGAACGGATTGGCAACATAATAGTAACAGTTGGTAGCACCGCCAGTCGTAACCACGATAGAACCATAGCCAAAGACACGCCCTGTAATACCTTGTACCACCTGAATACCCTCACATTTAGCAAGTACCAGTTCAACTGTCCTACGACTTATTACTCCCGTTTTGATAATCACTCGTTTGTTGGTTACGGCATAGACTGAACCAACTTTTACTAACACACGTTGTACGAGGGAAACCAATCCCAAGAACAGAAGTGTGATTCCTAAATAATGTGTTATTTTCATTTCATCAAAATAACACATAAACCCGATAGCCAATAGTATGGCAGGTTGCAGGAATAAGAATATATGTATTCGTGCCCTATACATTATTTCCTCTCCGGGCTGTAAATATGTGGTAAGAAATTTCATGCTGTTTTTTCGTTTATAATTTGTTTGCTCCATATTTCAATCAGGCAGTAGCACCATCCGGTTGGGTTCAAGTAGCGTTTCCCTTTTCGGACTTCATAATGCAAATGGCTACCAGTGACTACTCCCGTGTTTCCCACACAAGCAATTTGTGTAGCTACATTTACCGAATCCCCGATATTTACTATTGTCTTGCTCAGGTGTGCGTAAAATGAACGGAAATCTCCTGCGTGCTGAATCTCTATATAGTTCCCATACCCCGAACAATACCCCTTACGAACTACTATTCCGTTACCAGTAGCATATACAGGAGTACCTTTCGTTTTGGGTATGTCAATTCCTGTATGGAATTTCCGTATCTTAACCAGATTTACTTTCAACAGTCATTATGTGATGGGGACGTAACCCCTGAAATGATTAAAGATATTTATACCGGAATTGCTTACAGTAAGCGGTATCTAATTTCCTATTTCTCCATTCACAACGAGAATTTTCGTAAACAGGTAAATATCACCCGTTCACAAGCTACTTATCAGAAATATGAAGCCATCCGGAAACACTTGGTTGACTTCTTGCAATCGACGAAAGGAATAGAAGATATCCCTTTATACAAAGTAAACCACCAGTTTATCTGTGAATTTGAAATTTATCTAAGAACAGTTTCCGGCTGCAATCACAACAGTACAGCTAAGTTCATGCAACTTTTTAAGCGGATTATCATATTGGCACTAAAGAATGGTATTATCAAGAATGACCCGTTTCAGGAATACCAAATCAAGCTAAAACAAACCAATCGCACATTTCTTACAATGGATGAAGTAAAATCTATCATGAAGCAAGAACTTCCCTATGAGCGGTTGGAACTTGTCAGGGATTTATTTCTTTTTGCGATTTTTACGGGCATTGCTTTCGTGGACGTGAAGAATTTAAGAAAAAAACATCTGCATACAGCCGTTGATGGCCATCAGTGGATTAGGATTGAAAGGTGGAAGACCAAAGAAATGAGTAATATCCGGCTTTTTGATATTCCTACCAAACTGATTGAAAAGTACAGTGATTCAAAAAGGGAGACATTGTTCCCGATGTTAAGCAATCAGAAAGTAAATCAATACCTGAAAGAAATTGCCGAAACCTGTGGGATTAAGAAGCGAGTTACATACCATTGCGGGCGGCACACAATGGCTACGACTATTGCTTTATCTAATGGTATGCCGATGGAAAGCCTTGCTAAATTATTAGGACATAAGAATGTGCGAACAACACAGCTCTATGCTCGAATTACGGATACAAAGCTTAATGCTGATATGGAATCGTTGGAGGAAAAGTTGGCAGATTTTCAGTTGTAAGCACGAAATAAACTATTCGTCTATACTCACAAAAGTTAAATAAAATAGCATGAATGCTTCAAGCTACAAATCCTCTTATCTATATTTTAATGGTGATTATTTTAATCATCATTAAAATAACCTAATATACATAGTGACGGATTGAGATATTCTTCTTATTTTTGTAACCGCCATTAAGATAATGTACATTAAATAGCATGAGATATGAAGTTTTATAACAGAACAGCAGAATTAGAGATATTAGCCCGTACATTGGAGCAATCGAAGAGGAGTTCCTGTTTTACGGTTATGGTTGGTCGCCGTCGTATCGGCAAGACCTCCCTTTTACTTGAATCTGTAAAGGGACAGAAGTATCTTTATCTGTTTGTCTCCCGCAAGAGCGAACCACTTCTTTGCGAGCAGTTTCAAAAAGATGCGGCAGATGCTTTAGACTTACAGATTTTTGGCACTATTACCCGATTCAAAGATATTTTTGAGCAGTTGTTGATTTTTGCCACAAAGGAACATTATACGCTTATCATTGATGAATTTCAAGAGTTTGATAATGTAAATTCGTCCATATTCAGCGATGTTCAGAATCTTTGGGATCAGTACAAGGATAAGACTAAGATCAACTTTATTGCTTCCGGTTCTATCTATTCGATGATGATGAAGATTTTTGAGAACAGGAAAGAACCGTTATTCGGGCGACTTACTTCAAAAATAACACTGCAACCTTTCGCTGTTAGCGTAATAAAAGAAATCCTGAACGATTATAATCCAAAATATAAATCGGAAGATCTTCTGTGTCTCTATATGCTGACGGGTGGCGTTCCCAAGTATATTGACCTTCTTATGGAAGCCGGAGCGATAACAAAGAATAAGATACTGGATATGGTTACACGTCCTGATTCTCCCTTTATCGGAGAAGGCAAAGAATTGCTTATCTCTGAGTTTGGAAAAGAGTATGGAACCTATTTTTCTATCCTACAGCTAATCGCTTCCGGGAAAACGACCCAAAGTGAAATAGATTCCATCATCGGAAAGAATACCGGGGCGTATCTGGTCAATTTGGAGAAAGAATATTCCCTTATCACAAAGAACAAGCCTATGTTCTCGAAGCCGGAAAGCCGAAAAGCTCGTTGGAGTTTGAATGACAACTACCTTCGTTTTTGGTTTCGATTCATTTATCCGAATCAGTCATTGATTGAAATGGGAAAATATGACTTGCTTCGTGAGTTTATTGACAAGAACTATGAGCAATATAGCGGTTTCATTCTGGAAAAATACTTTCGGGCTAAAATGGCGGAAGAGGAGAGGATAACCGCTATCGGTAGCTATTGGGACAATAAAGGCGAAAATGAGATAGACCTGATTGCCTTGAATGATTTGGATAAAACGGCTATTGTTGCCGAGGTAAAGCGTAACCCGAAGAAAATTGATATAGCTTTGCTTCAAACGAAAGCCGATTCAATCAAAAAAGAACTTGCAAAATATAAGATTGAATTAAGGGGCTTATCTATGAATGATATGTAAAGCCCAGTGCAAGGTGCAGCCTATTTATATATAGGCTGCACCTTGCACTGGAGAACGACTTGATATTCAATTAATTTTTGTAAGATTCAAAAAGTTCGTATATTTGAACCTGAAAGCTGATATGAAGCTTGTGGACAGGAAAAGACAGTCGAAAGTCAAGACTGGACAGAAATCAGTTACTAAATAGTTACTAAAGAAAAGGCGAAGTAGCCTTAACCTCGTATCATACAGGACAATTGGAATTTATCGTTCCGTTCCCTCTCTCTCCGCTGGAAAGAAAAGCCAAAAGGCGACAAAAAACAGACAAGTCCTACAATATCAGCATATTGTGGGACTTTTTTTATTGTCTTTGGCTGACCAAAACGCCATAAAATAGCCCCCAAAAGACAGAGTTCAGTAACCTAATCGTAACCTGAGCCTGTTTTAAAATCTCAGGTTACGAATTGTCCTGAATTGACCAGTTGTTGTCCCTCTTTGTCTGGTCTGTAATAATCTCATTTACAAGTGATAGAATTAATTTTGTAACATTAAAAAATGAGGTTATGAAGAGTACATTTAAAGTCCTTTTTTACTTAAAAAGAAGTAGTATTAGACCCAATTGTAACAGTCTTTATTTATGCGTAAACAAAATACCGGTACTTTGTGAACAAAATACCGGTACTTTGCAAACAAAATACCGGTACTTTGTCGACAAAATACCGGTACTTTGTAAATATATGAAAAACAGTTCGTTATCTTCCGTATATATCCTTGGTCGAAGGAACGAAGATGACATTGAGTTCCGGGTCGGGCATGTCCGGGTCTAACGGGAACATGGGGCGGACAATGTTTTTATACGGGAGCGTCTTGAAATCCTGGTCGACACCTCCGCGGGTTTGCGCCATGACCCAATCGGCCTGCATATTGTACCATTGGTTCACCAGGTAGCCTTGTTTGACCATCACAATATCCATCTTTTTGGGATCGACACCGGTATGGGTCAGGTTGGGCGTAGGAGAGGAGGTCCCTACCACGACGTATACACTTCCCGTTTTGATAATGGCGATATCCGGGTTTCTCCGTCCGCCCTGGTTTTGTTCTTGTTGAGAAACAGGGCTGACATAGACCACCGTGCCCGACAACCAGACCGGCGGTTCGTAGGAGTTGTCCACCATTGCGCCTACATACGCTTCGGCATGACCACCCACACCGGCTTTGCGCGCGGCTTCTACCATCTCACTGCCCGGGATAGAGCAGTAGAGCAGGCTCTTGCCGTTGGGCGATTGCAGCTCCGGACGTTTGAGTACCCGTGCCAGGGTCCAGGTCACTTCGCCTGATCCGCCGCCACCGGGGTTATCGCCCATGTCGCTGATAAAGAACGGCTTCTTTTTGCTGGCAATCGCCAGGTCGAGGCATTTCTCGAGCGGATAACCGGGTGCTTCGAGGCTGAACTGGCGGCGTACGTCCCAGAACTTCTGGGCGAGCTTTTTCGCACCGGCTTCTACCTCTGCCTTGTCGTCGCCTACGACGATCACATTCCCCTGGTTGCGCCGGTTGTCTCCCCACACATAACCAATCCAGATCCCTGCGTCGATCACACCGGGCATGGCTTCCACCTCGGGCACCAGAGCATAGAGTGATTTGGCCGGCTCGACACGCGTGCTCGACCATTCGCCCGAGAGCAATACCGGAACGGCAACCCAGGCTTTATACGCCGGGCGTCCCTTACCGGAAGCGAGGCGGTCCAATAGGTTCACCACACCGCGGCGATGCGACTCCCGACTATCATCGTGGGGCGCTTTGCGGTAGGTGGTGATCAGGTCGGAGTGGAGGGCTACTTGCCAGGAAGCGTTCCCGTGCAGGTCCATCGTGGTGGTGGTCAAGACATCGTTGCCGATCAACCGGCGGATCCTTGCCATAAACTCACCTTCCGGATCTTCCACGCCTTCCACGCTACAGGCACCGTGCATATAGAACCAGAAAGCATCATAAGGCATATTTTTTTCGATTATTTTCAGCGTGCTGTCAACAAACGCTTCGTAGGACTCGCGGGTGACCGGTCCACGGCCACTTCCGCCACCCATCAATGCCGGAAACCATTCCGCCGCCTGACCCATGGCAGAGTCCGGGCTCAGGTAGTTCGGCAGCGTAAGCGTCCGGGCAGCCAACGCTTGGCGGTTGGGCATAAACACACTGTTTTCAATCTGTATACCGGCGATGCCGATACGTGGCTTTTGTTGGGCGTTCAACATAAAGACCGCTCCCCAAGCCAGGATGAGAGCGATAAAGTAAAATCGTATTTTCATAACTTAAATCAAAAATTGAATTATGAGGTAAAGGTACGACTAAATTATGAAGTCCATACTATTGGCAGTTTGATAAAAATACCTACTTTTGGTAGCTGTGCCATAGAATTTGATACATGAAGAATCGATTTCTGTATACATATATATTGATTTTCTTCCCTTTAATTTGTTTCGCATCCGGACAATCCTATACGTTCCGGGGGGTTACAATGGCTGATGGGTTATCCGACCTGTTGGTGAATGTCATTTATAAAGATTCGGAAGGTTTTATCTGGTTGGGTACCGATAACAGCCTGGACCGCTTCGATGGTGTGTCGATCCGGCATTTTCCGTTCGAAGGGGCAGAAGTCAAAAAGAAGAGAGTCAATGTCATCACCGAAGACGCCGCGCGCAATCTCTGGATCGGCAATCCTATGGGCTTATGGCGATTGGAGCAGGGCAGGATCGGCTTGCAACGCATGTATCCGGAAACCCTCGATTCGCCGGTGTTCAGCCTCTATGTTATGGGTGAAACCTTGTACATCGGAACGGCAAAAGGACTGTTCAGCCTGAAAGACGACGAACTGAAACAAACGTATCCGGATCAAAACCTTTTGTCGCCCACAAACCGGATCAAAGGCATGACGGCAGATGAATCGGGCAGTCTCTGGCTGGCCACGGCTGCCGGTTTATGTTGTTATAATCCGGCGGACGATTCTTTCCAACAGTATCACCCGGCTTCAGGCCTTGAAGGTGAAAATGCGTTTCGCCATATCACCCGCATTGGGCAGACGCTCTATTTGGGAACGGAGAACCAGGGTATTTTCTCATTCGACGTGCCAACCGCTCGTTTCTCCCGATTTGTCGATGTCGGCAGCCAAATCATTTCTTCTTTGTCGAGTGATGGAGAAGACCGTATCTATGTCGGCACGGATGGATATGGGGTGCATTTCTTATCCCATCGCGAAAAGAAGATCACCCATTCTTTCCTTTCCAATATCAACGATCGCACGACGATCCGTTCCAATTCCGTTTATTCGCTTCTGGTGGATAAAGAAGGCATAGTCTGGATCGGTTACTATCAGGCCGGATTCGATTATAGCTTGTATCAGAATGACTTATTCCATACCTATACTGTTCCTTCCGTCTTCGACTCGAAGAACCGGACGGTCCGCTCTTTCTTTATTCATGGACAGGAAAAACTGATCGGCACGCGCGACGGCTTGTATTATATCAATGAAGAAACGAAGTCGCAGAAAGTGTTTCGCATGCCTGAGTTGCGCTCCAACCTGATCTTCTCTATACATTATTATAGAGGGAAGTTCTACATCGGCACGTACGGCGGCGGACTCTCTATCGTCGATGCACAAACCCTGCGGGTGAGTCCTTTCGAAGGAAGCGACGATATCACATTCCGCAACGGGCATATCTTCTGCCTGAAGCAAGACGCGCAGGATAATCTCTGGATCGGTACGTCGAACGGTGTTTATTGTTATAATGGCTATACCGATAGCATGCGCCATTATAATCACACCAGCTCCCAGATGCCGGAGGGAAATACGTATGATATCTTCTTCGATTCGACCGGTAAGGGCTGGATTTGTACGGATAACGGCTTGTCGATCTACGACCCTTCCACCCAGAGTATGCGTTCGAATATATTCCCCGAAGGATTCTTTCACCGCGAAAAGATCCGTACCGTCTTTGAAGACAGCCGGAAAAAACTTTATTTCCTGCCGGACAGGGGAGGATTATTGACGTCGGACCTTTCCATGCGCCAGTATGAAACGATCCCTATCCATCCGATCCTTCACGGCAATGCCTACACGACCATCCTGGAAGACGATGAAGGCTGGATCTGGCTGGGCAGCGACGACGGAATGATTCGCCAGAAAGAAGGGGAGAAGAAGTATTATACCTTCAACTTCACCGACGGCATCCCGGATCCGACTTTTATGTATCCTTCGTATAAAGATGATCAGGGCATCCTGTGGTTTAGCAATAACAAAGGACTGTTATCGGTCGATCCTTCGCAGGTGGACCGTGTCAAAAGAGATCCTTATAAAATCGTGATGACCGAGATCCGTTTGAAAGGCGTGGCTCTCTCTGAGGAGATGTTGCAGGAAGCGCGCCGGAACGACCTGTTGCGCCTGCGCAAGGAAGAGAATAATATCGGATTTAGCTTTGTGAATCTCTCGTATACCGATCCGGTCACCACGGTTTATTCCTATAAACTGGAAGGCAAAGACGACGACTGGTCATTATTGACCGGAGGCAATGCCGTGAATTATTACGACCTCCGTCCCGGCAAGTATAGTTTTCGGGTGCGTATCCCCGGGAATGAATATTCGGAAAGGGTTATCCATCTGGAGGTCGGTTCCTGGCTGACAGCAAACGGGAAATGGCTGGCCGGTATCGTATGTTTTTTGATTGCATTGGGCTTGTCGGGCGGGTACTACTTCAAACGACGGAAGACATCCGTTGCCAAAGAAAAGGAAATGGATACCGACCTTACGGAAGAGATTCATACGGAAGAATCACCTGTCGAACAGGAAAAGTATAAGATGAATAAGTTGAATGAAAAAGAGTGCAAAGCGTTACATAAGAAACTGAAAGCCTATATGGAAGCAGAGCGCCCTTATCGTAACCCGGACTTAAAGATTGCCGATCTGGCCCGTGCCCTCGAATCCTCATCGACCTCTCTTTCGTATTTGTTCAACCAATACCTGAATCAATCGTATTATGATTTTATCAACCATTACCGTATCGAAGCCTTTAAGGTCCTGGTGAATGATCCCCAATACACCCGCTATACCCTGACCGCTATGGCTTCACTCTGCGGTTTCAGCTCCCGCGCTTCTTTCTTCCGTTCCTTTAAAAAAGCAACCGGCATCACCCCCAACGAATACATCCATAGCCTCGGCCGGGAACCGGAGGAGGCAGAGAGTTAAAGGGGGGGCATTTTCAAATAGATTGAGAAGTGAAGATTTGCGGACAACCGGAACGGTTGTAATCTTGGTAGCCCGTTGCTTTAGCATCGGGTTAAAACGGATACATTCTTCACACGGGCGTGCTGAAGGTACGCCATTGAATACCAGTCGCGTACCTTCGGCACGCGTTGCGCAACAATCACTCATCCTAAACCCGAAGCTAAAGCAACGGGCTACCAAGATGATGTCCCTTCGGGACCACGGGAAAATCTTCAACTTTTCTCCATTCCCCCCTTCCAAATAAAACACCGGTGTTTTGTCGACAAAAGCGCAATGTTTTGTTTACCAAAGTGCAATGTTTTGTCGACAAAAGTGCGGTGTTTTGTCGACTAAAGTGCGGTGTTTTTTTACCCTTGATTTAAGAAGAGTGCAAGAGGCAGTAAATCAATCTCTTATAAAGAGTAATTATTTGTTGATAACTATCAACAGATTTGTTGATAATTATCAACAGATCTGTTGACAATTGTCAACAAATGTGTTGACGGTTATCAACAAACAAATACTCCCCCCAAAAAGAAGAGATAGCCTAGTGACTGTTTCCGCCTCCCCCTTTATGAGGGCTTTTTTTAGTCTCAAATAATTATTAGCGACTCTTTGATTATGGCTTGTTATTGATTGATATATAATGTTTTAAATGTTGAATATGTCTTGAATAATGCAGTGAGATGTATTGCCGACACTTTTGTCTTGTCTTGTGTTTTCCGGCTTATATATTTGCATTCGGATAGTCTCCTGAAAAACATGGAAAACACGTGCGTTATGAGAAACACAACAAGTCAAACGGACAACCTAATTGCGTGGGCATATCATGAATATTATGCCCGTATTCAACAGTACATCGCCTACCGCATCAACCATAAATACGATGCGGAAGACCTGGCACAGGATGTTTTCGTGCGCCTGCTCGATTACAAACCCATGCTGCGTCCGCAGACGGTGAAGTATTTTATTTATACGATCGCGCGTAATATCGTGACTGATTATATCCGCCGCTACTACAAACGGCAGGAGATCGACAGTTTCCTCTACGACACGCTTCCGACCGTCAGCCACGAAACGGAAGAAAAGATCCAGGCCGATAATATCGCCGAACTGGAACACCTGAAGGTACAGACATTCCCGGCACAACGGCGGACGGTTTATACCTTAAACCGCTATGCCGAACAGTCGGTGCCAGAGATTGCCGAGCAACTGAATCTGAGTCGCCGCACGGTAGAGAATCATCTTTTTCTCGGGAGGAAAGAGGTCCGTACGTATATGAAAGAAATTATTTGATCATTTATTAATCATAAAACAACCACAAAGTATGAGATTGAAGAAAAAACTAAAAGTAAAACAAGTGAATGCAGCGGCGCATCCCGCATTAGGCAAGGAGCGCAGCATCTTTTCACGTATGGTGTTGATCGCCATTTGCCTATTTTCCGTATCCGTGGCTTTTGCACAGTCGAGTAGGGTATCAGGTGTGGTGAAAGACCAGACCGGAGAGCCTGTTATTGGTGCGAATGTACAGGTCAAAGGAACAACAACCGGCTCGATCACCGATGTCGACGGTCAGTTTGCTTTTGACGCTCCGCAGCGGGGCACTTTGGTTGTGTCTTATATCGGATATAAAACACAGGAGGTGGCATTGGGCTCGACCCGCACCTTTAATATTGTATTGTCGGAAGACTCGGAAATGCTCGAAGAAGTGGTGGTTGTAGGGTTCGGTACCCAGAAGAAAGCCACACTTACCGGTGCCGTTGCGCAGGTAAGAGGAGAGGATGTGTTAAGAGGAAAAGCAACGACCAGTGTGGCGGCTGCTCTTCAGGGAGAGATTCCCGGTCTGACCATTACGCGTACCTCTTCCCGTCCGGGTAATGAAGGCATCAATATCACCTTGCGTGGGGGTATCTCGGTGAACGAAACCGACCCGATGATCTTGATCGACGGCGTTGAAGCGTATAAATGGGAGCTTTCGCAGATCAACCCGAACGATGTGGAAAGCATCTCCGTATTGAAAGATGCCGCCGCGGCGATTTACGGTACAAAAGCCGGTGCAGGGGTTATCCTGGTGACTACCAAACGCGGTAAAGCGGGTAAAACCAGTGTGACTTATTCGGGCAGCGTGCATGCGAATGTGATTGGCAAGCGTTTCCCGGTTGCCGATGGGGTGACCTGGGCGCAGATGTTAGTGCATGCCACAGAGAACGACGCGAAAGCCGACAACGGTAACTTCTCCTGGTGGATGTGGCCCGAAGATGCATGGCGTACCTTGGCCGCAGGCGATGGCTTCGAAGGAGTTGTCGGTGGAAAATGGCGTAAATTGGATCCGTATAGCGACCAGTTCGATGCCGTTTACGGTAATACCTGGGGACAATCACACAATGTTTCGATCAACAGTGGTAGCGAAAACGTGAAGGTATTGACTTCTTTGGGTTATGCCAACGACCGTTCACTGGTTGATATCGTCTATGATGGACAGAAGAAGTATAACTTCCGTACGAATGTCGACTATAATATCGGTAAATATGTAAAAACAGAATTCAACATCTCTTACGACAAACGGAATGTAAGCACACCACAACAGGGTGTAGGTCATGGGATTCAGGACTTCTACGTATTTCCTTTGTACAATCCTTACGGACAGTTCTACGATACGTTCGGTAACAATAACCTGGTGGCCAAGCTGAAAGAAGGTGGACGCCGGAACGATACGGAAGAAATCTTGCGTATGGGTGGTAAGATTACCGTCGACCTGGGTATGCTGACCAAGGGTTTATCTGTTTCTGCCAATGCCAATGTCCGCATGCGTAAACACATGCTGGTCGAGCGCCAGAGACGCGTAACGATGTACGACTGGTCGGGTGAGACCAAAACGGAAAGCGGTAACCCGGACTATAGCCTGGGTACGGGATACGTGAACTCGCAGACCGGCGACAACGACCGCTGGGTGAAGAATACCTACGAAGATGTATTGTTCCAGACGTATGGTGGTTTCGTAAACTACAACCGTGAGTTCTTCGGACATAACATCGGTTTTATGGGAGGTATCACTGCCGAGAAGAATACATATAAGAAAATGTATCAGTTCCGTAAAGGAATGACAGTCGACGAACTGGATGATATCAACCTGGGGAATGCCACAACAGCAGAAGCGACAGGGGGAAGCAACGAAGTAGGTATGGTTTCTTACCTGGGTCGTTTGAACTACGATTACAAAGGCACTTATCTCTTGGAAGGTCTTTTCCGTCGTGACGGTTCTTCCCGTTTCGACAAGAACAACCGCTGGGCTAACTTCGCCGGCGTATCGGGTGGTATCCGTTTCTCGGAATTAGATTTTGTAAAGGCATGGAATATCTTCGACAACCTGAAGTTGCGTGCTTCTTATGGTGAAACCGGTTCGCAGACAGGTATCGGAAATTACGACTACATCTCCAGTATCAGCACAGGAACGACCGTATTCGGATATAACGGAACGAAAACCAATACCTCATGGATCAGCGCGATGACGTCGACCAACAGAACCTGGGAACGGGTGGCGACAACGAATATCGGATTGGACTTTGGCTTCCTGCAAAACCGGTTGAACGGTTCTTTCGAATACTTTATCCGTGAGAATAAAGGCATGTTGATCTCTATGACTTATCCGCAGACATTAGGTGCCAACGCGCCCAAGACCAATAATGGTAACTTCCGCGCCAACGGTTGGGAGTTGCAGTTGAACTGGAACGATAAGATTGGCGACGACTTCAATTATCGTGTCGGATTCTCTTTGGCGGATGCCCGCACCGAGGTGACGGAATACGCAGGAGCGGTAGCTATCGGCGTCGGATTGAACAACAAGGTGATTAGCCCTAATGCCACCGGATCCTTTATCGAAGGCAAACCGCTGAACGCACTCTATGTTTATAAGACCAGCGGTTATATGCAAAACCAGGCTGAAGTAGACGCTTACTACCAGACCGTTAACGGTTCGGGCACATTAGCTCCTGTAGCCGGAACTGCTAACCAGTTGACACCGGGTAGCGTGAAGAAAGTCGATTTGAATGGCGACGGAGCGATCACGACAGAAGACCTTTATTATTATGGTGATGCGAATCCGCACTACACTTTCGGACTCAATCTGGGTGCAAGTTATAAAGGCTTTGATTTCTCTATGTTTATTCAGGGAGTCGGACAACAATACCTCGTTCGTGAAGCACAGATGTCTTCGCCCTGGTTCAGCGGTTGGACCAACCAGAATGCTACCTTCTGGGGAAATACCTGGACGGAAGAACATACGAATGCCCGCTACCCGATCATGTCGCGTAACGGTGCCCGTAACAACTGGAACTACAAATGGTATAACGATATCAACGTGAGCAAGATTTGGTATGCACGCGCCAAGAATATCGTCGTAGGCTATACATTGCCGAAGGCGATGACCCGCAAAGCTTTTGTTGAGAACCTTCGCCTCTATGTATCGGCGGATAACCTCTTTGAAATCTCGAACGTGAAAGACGGTTTCGACCCCGAACACAAAGCGGCGACCGGACAAGGAAACGTAGATGTGTATTCCCGTACGCTTTCTTTCGGTATCGATTTGACATTCTAATAGTATAAACCTTCATTAAAGATTAAATATATGAAAACGAGTAAACTATATATTTCTCTTTGTCTGGGAGCTGCATTACTGAGCGGTTGCGACAGTTTCCTGGATCTGGAACCACTGGATTCGCAGACAGAGACTATTTATTTCAAAGACCCGGAACACTTCGTACAGGCAGCAAACAACCTGCATGCCAATGTCTATGGATGGCAGGCGAATGGTGGCCTGGCCGGTGCGAACAATACGTACGCGTTGATCTTTGACTATGGCTCCGACCTGGTAGGTGCGGGCAGTGAACTCCTGAGCGGAACCAATTCGGCTCCGACAACCGATGTCTATTGGCAACAGATGTACCAATGGCTGCGTCCCGTAAACGAGGTAATCGCCAAAGCTGCCGAGTATAATGAACCGGATAAGATTGCCGGTCCCGTCGGTCAGGCTTATTTCTTCCGGGCATGGCATCATTTTATGTTGCTTAAACGTTTTGGTGGCGTTCCCATTGCCAATGAAGTGACGACGGCTGAGTCGGATATCGTTTGGGGACCACGCGCTTCACGCTATGAAGTCATCAAACAGATTGTAGACGACCTGGATGTGGCCATCGCTAAACTGGCGGGCACTACTGTGGCTAAGACGAATAACGATGGTCATGTAACCGTGGAAGCAGCTAAGGCCTTTAAGGCGCGTGTTTGCCTTTTTGCCGGCACATGGGATAAGTATGTGGGCACGAAGACCGACGGTGACGGATCTGCCAGCGGTGCGGGAACGAACAAACCGGCGGGATACCCTTCGCCGAATGAGTTCCTGACCCTGGCAAAGAACTTGTCGAAAGAAGTGATCGATTCGGGCGAATTCGAACTCTGGATGGGTGTAGAAGATGTCAGCGGAGGCGCGGTGGTTAACCCCGAGATGTATGCGTACAACAGCTATTATTATCTGTTCAACCTCGAAGGAAGCGATTCGAACCCGGCAGGCATGAGCAAATCATCCAACAAAGAAGCCGTATACCGCAGTGTGTTCGATGCCACCAACCGCCGGGGCAATATGAACCTGACGCACTCCTGGCCGGCAGGTATGACCCGCAAGCTGGCCGATATGTATCTTTGCAGCGATGGTCTGCCTATTCACCTTTCTCCGCTGTTCAAAGGTTTTAACGAGATGAACGCCGAACTGGAAAACCGCGATTACCGGATGACCGCCATGGTAACCAAAACGATGGATTACGCCTGGGGCTGGGGAATGTATGGCACCGGTGCGCGTTATGGTGTCGATATCTATACGCTTGCTGCCGGAACCTACCAGGCTGTTCCCGATCTGCGTAACGGTGGCGGCGGTATGGGCGGACGCAAGTTCCGTAGCGAAGGTACTTATGTGACCGCTGCCGGAATGGAGTCGGCCGACTATATGCAGATCCGCTTTGCGGAAGTCTTGTTGATCTATGCCGAAGCCACCTGTGAATTGGGTGAAGGGCAGATCTCGGATAGCGACCTGGATTATTCCATCAACAAAGTGCGTGCCCGTGGTGGGGTAGCTCCGTTGAATGCGGCACTGATTGCGAAAGCACAAGCGTTGGGAGGGAAGCTGACCTTCCTGGGTGAGATCCGTCGCGAACGGGCAACCGAACTCTATGGCGAAGGCCATCGCTTGAGCGACCTCTGCCGTTGGGGCATTGCCGAAGCGGAACTCGCCGGTCAGCCGCGTTGCGGAACGTATGTTTCCTATAACGGACAACCGACTTTCCTGCAATCTCTGATCAGCCCGGTTGACGATAAACCCGTCTATAATCCGGAAGCCTATGTAGGGAAGATCACCACTTCGGATATCGCTTATACCTATGAGGGATTGACTCCGGTCAAAGCCGGTGCGGTGATTATCGAACAGGCCAATAACCGCCTCTTCTCCCAAAAGAACTATCTGCAACCGATCCCAACCGATCAGATCAAATTAAACCCGAACTTAAAACAGAATCCGGGTTGGTAAGCTGCTTTTTTATCTATATCATTGGAATGACAGAACTTTGCCAAGGCGGTGGCAAAACTTTGCCAAGGCGGTGGCAAAGCTTTGCCATGGCGGAGGCAAAACTTTGCCACGCCGGGAAAATTGAACACTCAGGGAATATATCGAGTAGTCTATTGGGTGAATCCGGGTATTGATTCGTATCTTTATAAGCCGGGGATATCATCGGCTTTAGAAATGAGTAGACAAAAATATCAGATGAAACATTTACCATTGGGTTTTTGGGCTTGCCTCCTGTTGTCTGTGAGCACATGGGTTGGGCATGCCCGCGAAAAACAAACGATAGATCCGGTAGAACTTATGAAAAACCGGGTGTATCAATGGGAAACCGATATTGATAGTGTGCCGGGTGAAAACGAAGACAATCCGAGGCGGGCGTTCCTATGGATACCACCCGGCTGTAATCAGTTGAAAGGCTTAATTGTATGCGGCCACAACCTGATAGAAGAAGGCATACTGGAAGATCCGTTGTTTCGGGAAGCGATGGCGCGATTGGACTTTGCGGAGCTATGGGTAACACCCGATATGGATCCGGCGGGAGTTTTTGATGTCACAGCCGGGGCACAAGCGTCTTTTAATGAGGCGGTCGACGAATTAGCTGAACTATCCGGGTATGCGGAGTTGCGCTATCTGCCGGTCGTTTACCTGAGTCATTCGTCGCAGGCGTCACAACCCTGGAACTTTGGTGCCTGGAATCCCGAACGCACCCTGGCGATGATCTCATTTCATGGCGATTCGCCCCGGTCTACTTATCTCTGTTGTAATCGTTACAATCCCGACTGGGGAGATCGGAATATAGACGGTATACCCGGTTTGATCTGCATTGGCGAATTGGAGTGGAATGAATTCCGCATAGAAGACTCGTTCAGGTTTATGCGCCAATATCCCGGAAGTACGATATCGTTGTTATGTAATGCAGGACGTGGGCATAGCGATTTCAGTCAGGATGATCTGAGATATTTGATCCGCTTTATACAGAAAGCAGTGGAATACCGGATGCCCGGTGAATGGGATGGGGAATCGATAATGCCTTTGAAAAAGCTAAAACGTGAAGAGGGTTGGTTAGCCGACCGTTGGCATAAAAACGCATTGCCTACAGCCCGGACAGATACTTACTGGGGCTACCCGGGCGATAGAGATTCGGCTTACTGGTACTTCGATGAAGAGATGGCGCGTTGGACAGAAAGTATCTACACCCGTGAAAGGAACAAGAAGAAACAATACCTGACACTGATGCAGGACGGGCATATACTGAAGCCAAATGAGCCACTGCAATTCACTACCGACGGATATACTATGGAGGTACAGGCGAAAGTGGTTTTCACCGATTCGACCTATACCCGTCTATCCGACGCACATACCATCGAACCGGTAAGGATCAAGCGTATCGCAGGACCGGTCAGTATCATCAACGACTCGACTTTCCGGTTCAGTCATTACCGCCCGGGTACACAACATAAACGTGCCACCGGTGTGGAATTGTTTGCATTTGCCGAATCGGATATGTTTTACGGACATGCGGTGAGAACTATTTCCTGGCGAATGCCGATGACACTGAATGAAGGGAAGACACAGGAAATAAAATTCCCGGAGATACCGGATGTGAAAGTCGGCACTTCATCGATTCAATTGCAAGCGGTTTCGAATAGGAAGCTACCCGTGCAATATTACGTCAGGAGTGGCCCGGCCTATATCGAGGGGAATAGGCTCTTCTTGACGGAACTTCCTCCTAAAACAAAATATCCGGTGAAGGTCACAGTCGTCGCCTGGCAATACGGAAGTATGACAGAACCGAAAATACAAACGGCAAGACCCGTAGAACAGGTCTTTTATATACAGATAAAACAATGAACAAACATATCAAACTTTTATTGATAAGCTTTTGGGTTTGTGTACATGCTACCGCTCAAACCACCTTGAAAGAAACCTTTTCAACGGTCTCTTCTCCGGACGGGAAACATGTTTTTGAATGTTATCAGAAACAGAACACAGACGGTACGTTGGATATGTATTATACGGTTCGGTATGATTGTCAACCGGTCGTATTAGAGTCGAAACTGGATATTCAGCTTGATAATCATATCTGGGAACGTGCGTTGGCGAAGTTCTGGGATCAATCGAAGGAATGGGACGACGGATTGTCGTTTGACAAAACAGAGACTTTCACGGTCAATGAAACCTGGGATCCACTCTATGGGGAGCGTTCCGTCGTAAAAGATCACTACAATGGGATGACGGTCTTTCTTTCCCGTAAGGATGATTCGGCATACCGGATGAATATCGAAGTGCGTGCCTATAATGAGGGAATTGCTTTCCGTTATTATTTCCCGATGCATCCGGTCGCTATCTATCATAAGGTGACGGCAGAAAATACGGAATTTACCTTCCCGGAAGGAACCACTGCCTGGTGGACACAATGGGCGCAGGCACCTTACTATGAAAAGCCCTTGAAGGATTGGGAGGATATGAGTGAGCGGCCGCTGACACTGAAACTGTCGGATGATCTGTATGCCTGTATCACGGAAGCCCGGCAGATCGACTTTGCGCGCACGATGTTTAAACTCTCGGAAGAAAAAGAAAACACAGTCCAGGTATCGCTTTATTCCGTTTCGGATATGGTAACGCCGTTCGGCACACCGTGGCGGGTGGTGATGGCTTCTGACCGCTTAGGGGGACTGTTGGAGAATAATGATATCATCCTGAATCTGAATGATGCGAATAAAATCGCGGATACCGGCTGGATTAAACCCGGCAAAATTATGCGCGAGACTACACTGACGACGAAAAACGCAAAAGCTTGTATTGATTTCTGCGCGAAGCACAATATGCAATACATCCTCTTTGATTGGAAATGGTACGGGCCGTCTATGGAATTCGAATCCGACGCCAGTCAGGTGGTCGTATCTGACCTGGATATGCCGGAAGTGGTTGCTTACGGAAAATCGAAAGGAATAGGCGTTTGGGTCTATGTCAATCAACATGCGCTGCAACATCAGGCGGATAAGATATTCCCGGTTTATAAAAAATGGGGATTGGCCGGAGTAAAGTTCGGATTTGTGCAGTATCAGACCCAAGGCTGGTCGACCTGGGTACATGAGTTGGTTAAAAAGGCAGCAGACAATAATCTGATGGTCAATATCCATGATGAGTATCGTCCGAATGGATACAGTCGCACGTATCCAAATCTTCTGACGCAGGAAGGAATACGGGGGAATGAAGAGTTTCCGGATGCGACACATAATACGATACTGCCGTTTACCCGGATGATTGCCGGAGCGGCGGATTATACGGTTTGCTATTTTGATCCGCGTATCAAGAATACGCATGCGCACCAACTGGCTTTCCCTGTGATCTATTACAGCCCGTTACAAACACTCTACTGGTATGATACGCCGGCGCGCATAGAAGAGGTGCCGGAATTGGAGTTCTTCGATAAAGTGCCTGTCACGTTTGATGATACGAAAGTGATTCACGACCGTATCGGTGAGTATGTAACGATTGCCCGCCGGAGTGGAGACGATTGGTTTGTCGGCAGTATCGGCAATAACGAAGCACAACGTATCGCTACGTCACTGAGTTTTTTGGAAGAGGACCGGAAGTATGTGGCACATATCTATACCGACGATGAAAAGGTGGCGACTCCCACAAAGGTAAAGATCTCCCGTCTGCTTGTATCCAACCGCTCGATCCTGCAATTCGCGTTGAAAGAGAAAGGCGGATACACCATTCATCTGACTCCTGCGACCCCTGAGGATTTGAAGAAATATAAATCATATAAGAAGAATACAGTATTATGAAGACACTATCGATCTTACCCTATTGTATCATAGCCCTGTTCATCGCATTACAAGGGCATGCGGAAAATCAACTGGTTACTTATCCCGCGCCGAAAGGAGCCGCGTTGAATGATGACTTTACCGTACGCGCGAGAATCCCGGGCGGGGAATGGCAGGAAGTCTCCCCTTATTTGATTAAGGTAGATGAGGTAAAGGATACGAAACACCATGTAGAAGAGGCTTCGATGGCGAGCTTCGATATGTCGGGCACGGTGGAGGTGTCGGTAACCTATAACCGGGGAAAAATAGAAACGGCAAAGGTACGTCCGCTCTCTTATCAAATCACTCCCCGGATAGAAGAGAATAAGATCATCTTTACCCTCGATCAGCCGCGCAACCTGTCGGTGGAGGTAAACAATGATATCTTCCACAACCTGCATCTCTTTGCCAATCCGGTGGAAACGGAGAAACCGGATCCGAAAGACAAGGATGTGATTTACTTCGGACCGGGTATTCATCAGCTGAAAGAGAATAAGCTGGAGATCCCTTCCGGCAAGACGGTTTATGTGGCAGGAGGAGCGGTGTTGATGGGACAGCTTCTGGTGGAAAACGTACGCGATGTAAGAATTATGGGACGGGGCATTATCGACCATACGGTAAAAATGGGGATTCATCTGGCGAATGCACGGAATATCTATGTGGAAGGGCTGTACACCACACAATGTGCCACGGGCGGATGCGACAGTGTAACCATACGTAATCTGAAAAGCATCAGTTATTACGGTTGGGGAGATGGCATGAATGTCTTTGCCAGTAACAATGTGTTGTATGATGGCGTGTTCTGCCGTAATTCGGATGATTGCACGACTGTTTACGCCACAAGGAAAGGTTTCAAGGGGGGATGCAAGAATATCACGATGCAGAACTCAACCCTCTGGGCGGATGTGGCGCATCCTATTTTCATCGGTCTGCACAGTGAGACGGAGGATTTTGAAGTAATCGAAAACCTGAAGTATATCAATATAGACATCCTGGACCACAAAGAGAAACAGGTCGATTACCAAGGCTGTTTGGCGATTAACGCGGGCGATAACAACCTGATCAGGAAAGTACGTTTTGAGAATATACGGATTGAGAACTTCCGCCAGGGACAGCTCGTGAACTTACGCATATTCTATAACAAAAAATATTGCACAGCGCCCGGTATGGGCATTGAAGATGTCTTGTTCAAGGATATTTCCTATACGGGAGAGAATGCTGAGATTTCCATTATCGCGGGATATAACGAAGAACGGAAGGTGAAAAATATCCGTTTCCAGAACCTGCGAATTAACGGACAACTGATCTATGATGAGATGCCGGGTAAGCCTGCCTGGTATAAGACAAGTGATATGTGCCGCTTCTTTATCGGGGAGCATGTGGAAGATGTTACTTTTACAAAATAAGTTGAATTCCATGAAAAAGACGATTATCGCATTGCTGCTTCTTATCGCATATTGTTTTCTGGCCTTCTCGCAACAGATCCCTCTGCCACAGGATTTACCCCAGGGATATCCCCGTTTGATGACGACGGAGAATGACAAACCGCAACTGGCGGATCAAATAAAAAAGGAAGCTTGGGCACAAGAGGTCTATCAGGGTATACTGCAACGAATTGATCCTTACGTAGGGAAAACACAGACTGAACCCGACTGGGTCTATTCCCGCCTGATGATGTATTGGAAGAGCAAAGCGACACAGGTGTATATCAATGGGGGTATTTATTCGCATGCGGATGGAGAGGCACCGGTACCTACCGTCAGGTTTGGAAGCACACGGGGTGTGTACAGCTCGATCAAACGGCCGAAGTTAGAAGATATAATCCCTTATATGGATGATACGAAAGGAATTTATTTCCATAATTCTGCCAAAGAGGGGAATCCATTGGAGTGGGTAGATCAGGCGAATGTCTCAGGCAACTCCATTGAGAACGTTAACGAGGAAATTATACGGTTGGCTAAAGATGCCGCCTTTATATACTGGTTGACAGGGGAGGAGAGATACGCTAAGTTCGCTTTCGACATCTTCGATACCTATATGATGGGAATGTACTACCGCACCGAGCCTATCGATATCGGTAACGGCCATGCACAAACACTGACAGGGCTGTCGACCTTTGAGGTTATTCAGGAACGTATTCTCGATGAGCTGGCATATACGTATGATTTTCTTTATTCCTATATCAGTAGCCAACAGCCGGGTAATAGCGACAAATATGCCGTTACCTTCAAAAAGTGGATCGATATAACGATCAAAAATGGTGTCCCTCACAATAACTGGAACCTGCATGGCGGTAAGCATATATTGAAAGTGGCCATGGTTCTGGAAGATAACCGGCATTATGCCGACGGTAAAGGCCGGGAATATTATATCGACTACATACTCAACAAGACTTCCGCACGGCAATGGTCGCTCACCAAGTTTATGAAATACGGCTACGACTACACAAACGGGGTGTGGAACGAATGTCCGGGCTATGCACAGGGTGTTACACGAGAGCTGATGAGTTTCATACGCGACTATGATAATACTTTTAATCAAAACCTATTGCCCTATGCACCGGTGATGGAAAAGGCCGTTCGCGTATTGCCGCAATATCTTTTCCCCAATGGGAAGATTACAGCTTTTGGCGATACCTACTACAGTGTGATCCAGACTGAAGCGATCAGCGATATTATTCATATCGCACAGAAATACAACGATAGGAGGCTGGAAACCGACTTTACACGTATGTATAAACTGTTTGCCCCGCACCTGACTTACGAGGCACGACAGGAGCATAAGCTGCCTCCGCAAATATCCTCTTTCTTTTCAAGTAAACCTATCACTCTCGACCCTGAAGTGGCTGCAGGCGAATTGAAAGAGTATATCACACCAACGTTCTATGCGCCTAATGTCAGTTGGTTCGTACAACGTAATGCCTTTGATGATCCGCGGAATGGGATGATGATATCTCAGTTTGCTTCTTACGGTAACCACGCACACTCCAACGGGCTTGCTATGGAACTTTACGGCAAAGGATATATTCTCGGAGCTGAGTCGGGCATCGGTTCTTCTTATTTTGAAAAGCCCTATCTGGAATACTACTCACAGTTTCCGGCACATAATACGGTAATGGTCGACGGGATCTCCAAATATCCTGAAATGCTGAGTAACCACCCGTTCGACCTATTAGGATCTTATCCCCGGTCTGGACAAAGCGAAGGCTATTATCCCGGAATTACCTATTCGGAAGCCTACTTCCTTGAACCCGAAAGCCGGAGCGATCAGAACCGTCTGATGAGTATCGTTCGTACCGGCGAGACTACAGGGTATTATGTCGATATCTTCCGTTCGAAGAAACAACGGGGCGGGGAGAAGTTCCATGATTATTTCTATCATAACCTCGGACAGGAACTATTTATTCAGGACAGGAACGGAAAAGCCCTCGATCTGCAACCCAACGATGAAATGGCCTTTGCCGGAGGGCATCTCTTTGCCCTTGATTACATGTGGGACAAACGATCGGCAAAGACAGCAACCGATTATCAGGCAACCTGGAAAATGGCAATGCCTGACAGCAACCATGTGTACATGCACCTCTGGATGAAAGGATATACCGGGCGGGAAGTATTCTCCATCAAAGCACCTCCTTGTAAAGCATTCCGGTCGAACGACGAATTCCCCTATGAGGTGAACAAGGAACCGTATCTTACAATTGCTGCCCGTCAGCATGGAGAAGCATGGAAACGGCCCTTTGTTAGTGTCTTTGAACCTGCGACAGAGAGCGAAGGACGCTCTATTACATCAATAGAGGCCTTTGAAGTACCCAATGCATCAGACGATTTTGTTGGGCTTACAGTAAAAAGCCGGGACGGTAAAGTGGATTACATCTTTTCTTCAATCGAAGATGAAAACATTCACCACCGGGGAATAACCGTACAGGCTACCTATGGACTTGTACGTGAAGACGGTAAAGACTTTACGCTCTTTATGGGTAACGGAACCCTGATACAAGCTAAAGGCTGTAAGCTGGAAACCGCTTCACCGGCCAATGTGGTATTGGAATATAAAAACGGTTCCTATTATCTGCATTGCGAGCAGCCTGTCGAGATTGAATTCCCCGGCAAGGGAAAGGTGAAATATGAGGCGACAGCATACAAACAAATCTCAAGATGAGTTACTGTAAAATAGAAACAGGGCTGCTCTCCTGTAAATATAAAAAAGCAAAGCGGATTAGGTGAATACCTGATCCGCTTCGTATTTAGAGGTATATAAAGTTAACAGGTATAAAGTTAGTCCGAAAGGGAAGAAATTGATTTGGGTTTACTATTAAATTAGGTCAGATGAAGATTAGATGTTTGTATATTGCTGTATGGGTATTCGTTAGCCTCTCTTTGTGTGCACAAACGTATGTGTCCAAAGTTTGGACGGCGGATGCGGGGAACGGGACATACCGTAATCCGATACTCTATGCCGACTATTCGGATCCCGACGTGATCCGGGTGGGTGACGACTACTATATGACGGCATCCAGTTTTAACTGCGTACCCGGACTTCCAATCCTGCACTCGAAAGACCTGGTCAACTGGAGGATCATAAACTACGCCTTGAAGGACCTCTATTTAGAGGGAGTCGAACCGGCTACATTCTTCGACAAGGCACAACACGGACGAGGTGTTTGGGCGCCTTGTCTCCGGCATCATAAAGGCGAATATATGATCTACTGGGGAGATCCTGACTTTGGTATCTATGTGGTTAAAACGAAAGATATCAGGGGAACGTGGGACAAACCGGTCCTTGTCTTACCGGGTAAGGGACGTATCGACCCAAGTCCGCTGTTCGACGACGACGGCAAGGTGTACCTCACCCATGCCTGGGCGGGAAGCCGCGCCGGACTTAACAGTATTATGACTGTTTGCGAGATGAATGCCGACGGAACGAAAGTGACCGGAGAAGAGGTATTGCTCTTCGACGGTAACGATGGAGTAAACCATACCGTAGAGGGAGGAAAGTTCTACAAGAAAGACGGATACTATTATTTATTCGCCCCTGCCGGAGGAGTGGCTATGGGTTGGCAGATTGCCCTGCGGTCAAAGCATATCTACGGGCCTTATGAAGTGAAGACAGTACTGGCACAAGGCGCTACCGATATCAATGGCCCACATCAGGGCGGACTGGTGGAAACACAGACGGGCGAATATTGGTTTCTCCATTTCCAGGACAAAGGGGCATACGGAAGGGTTGTTCACCTGCAACCTGTCACCTGGAAAGAGGGCTGGCCTGTTATGGGCATTCACGATAAAGATTACTGCGGCGAACCTGTCACCAGCTACCGGAAACCTGATGTAGGAGCGACCTATCCGATAGAGACACCTGTCGAAAGTGATGAATTTAATACGCCTGCATTGGGGTTACAATGGCAATGGCATGCCAATCCGCAGCAGGCATGGGCTTTCCCTGCCGCTAACGGATATTTACGGTTATACGAACAGGCCTATCCGGCAGAATATACCAACTTCTGGGATATACCGAACCTGCTTATGCAGAAGTTTCCGGCACCTGAATTCACAGCTACGGCAAAGCTATCGGCTGTATTATTGAACGAAGGTGACAAAACCGGATTAATCGTTATGGGTTGGGATTACGCGTATATCGCTCTGCGAAAAACAGCCGAAGGTTATGTCCTTGAATATATGAACTGCTCCGATGCCGAACAGAAAAATCCGGAGACACTTGTGGAACAAACCGTTCCGAAAGACTTGAAGGTAAATGATAAATACAACTACCGAACGCCTATCCCGGATGCCGAAGTTTACTTGCGTGTCCGGGTCGAAACCGAAGGAAAATGTACGTTCAGTTACAGTACTAACGGGAAAAAATATATCCCGTTCCAACAGATATTTACCGCCTGGCAGGGAAAATGGATCGGCGCTAAAACAGGATTATTCATCCTGAACAAGGAGTCGCAGGCAAATCGTTCCTGGGTTGATATCGACTGGTTCAGAATAGAACAATAAAACATCCATTCATATGAAAGTAAAACAGTTATTATTATTACCGGTCATACTATTATTGCTCACAGTTTGTACCGGAGGAAGAAAAGAACAAACGTTCGATGTGAACAGAGAGTTAAGTTATTGCAACGGTCAGATACAAAGAACACTGACGGAGATTTCCGGTAAGCAGATGATCCCACGCAATATTCTCAAGGGAGAGAAGCACTGGAACCTTCGACCCATTTCTATCGGGGAATGGACTGTCGGCTTTTGGCCGGGTATTTTATGGTACAACTATGAGAATACCCGGAATACCCATGATGCTGATGTGGCAACCTATTATACCGATATGCTGGAGCCTTTGACCCATCTGCCGGCTTACGATCATGACTTGGGCTTTCAGCTTTTCTGCAGCTACGGTAACGGGTATCGTCTGACGGGAAAAGAAGAATATAAACAGATTATCCTCAATGCCGCCGATACACTGGCTACCCTGTTTAATCCGAAGATCGGAACGATCCTCTCCTGGCCGCGCGAGGTCGAACCCAATAACTGGCCCCATAATACCATTATGGATAATATGATCAATCTGGAGATGTTGTATTGGGCAGCAAAGAACGGTGGTCGTAAAGAACTCTATGATATCGCGACCCGGCATGCGGAAGTAACCATGAAATACCATTTCCGAGAAGACGGGGGCAACTATCACGTCGCAGTCTACGATACGATAACAGGCAATTTCCTGAAAGGAGTCACCCACCAGGGCTATGCCGACAGTACCCTATGGGCACGCGGGCAGGCATGGGCTATTTATGGATACACCATGGTTTATCGTGAAACACAAGACAAACGATTCCTACGCTTCGCGGAGAAAGTAAGCGATCTCTATCTGTCCCGCCTGCCGGAGAATAACTATGTGCCTTACTGGGACTTCGATGCTCCCGGCATCCCCAACGAACCCAAAGATGCTTCAGCGGCAGCGATTGTCGCATCGGCCCTATTGGAACTTTCTCAGTTGGAAGACGATGAAGCAAAAAAAGCTGCTTATAGGCAGGCAGCTGTAAATATGCTTCAGGAATTGTCGTCCGAGGAATACCAGAGTCGCGAACAAAATCCAGCCTTTCTCTTGCATTCCACAGGGCATTGGCCGAAAGGATCGGAGATCGATGCTTCGATCAATTACGCGGATTATTATTATCTGGAAGCGCTTATGAGATACAAAAGCATTGAAGTAAGCAAGATTAATCCCTAACTTATTTCGATAACTGTAAAGAATACATTTACTTTGTGGGGAACTTAATCAATCGGATCATGAGGAACTTATTTCTTTTACTATTTTTTCTATTTGGGCTGGGGGAGACGATCCTGGCTGTAGCACCCACAGTAATGAATGAACCCGATTCGGCTTATATCTTTGCCTATGCGACAGATAAAAACGAAGGACGCAACGGACTTCATTTTGCTTGGAGTCGTGACGCACAGGATTGGCAGGCGATCGGTCCGGAGCATAGTTATGTGCGTTGTGACTACGGACGTTGGGGGTTGGAGAAACGAATGGTCAAGCCGATCGTCTTCGCAGGGAAAGACGGCCGATGGCATTGCCTGTGGCGTTTGAATGAAAGCGATGAGCGGGTGGCGCATGCCGCCTCCGGCGATCTGGCTTTCTGGTGGCGTCAGTCGTATCTGTCCCTGTCGGACTTGGAAAACCAATTGGGGCAGGAAGCCCCTTTCCCTTTATCACAATGGGAGCGTCAGTATCAGACGGCTCTGATCAGTGGAAAAGAGGAAACGGGAAGTTGTCATAAGGTTGCCTGGGCGTTGATCGACGGCTTGATCCAATCACAGCAGTTAGCCGCTTTCAAAGCCATGCAGAACGGAGAAACAACAAAAGATGATGCGATACGTTTTGCCGGCTTGAAACCCGTAGAGGCCAAGATCACGGTTGATCCGACACAAGCCCATGAGATCAGCGACCTGTTTATCGGTATCTTCTTTGAAGACATCAATTACGCGGCCGACGGTGGGCTTTATGCCGAATTGATCCAGAACCGCGATTTTGAATATGATCCGATGGATAAGGAAGGGCGCGACCCGAACTGGAACCATCAGACAGCCTGGCAACTGCATGGCGGTGGCGCTTCCTGGACGATCGAGGCCACGGATCCTATACACGAGAATAATAAACACTACGCTTTATTGAACGTAGAAACTGTTGGCGCGGTTTTCACTAACGACGGTTTCGACGGGATCTGCCTGAAAGCCGGTGAAAAATATGACCTGTCCCTGTTTGCCCGTATGCCAAACAGGAAAGGCGGCAAACTGACTATCCGTCTGATGGAAGCGGGGAAGGTGATTGCCGAAACCAAAGTATCAGTTTCGAATCCATGGAAAAAAGTACAAGCGGTACTGACGGCCAAAGAAACTTGCACGAATGCCCGGCTTGAAGTGATTCCCCAAATGGCGGGAGTTTACGCGTTGGATATGATCTCTCTCTTTCCGCAGAAGACATTCAAGGGACGCAAGAATGGCTTGCGCGCCGACCTGGCTCAGACTTTGGCAGATATAAAACCACGTTTTGTGCGCTTCCCCGGCGGCTGCGTTGCGCATGGTGACGGGTTGCACAATATGTATCGCTGGAAGAATACGATCGGCCCGTTGGAAGCGCGTGTGCCGCAACGTAACCTCTGGGGCTATCATCAGACTGCCGGACTGGGGTATTACGAGTACTTCCAGTTTTGTGAAGACCTGGGCGCGGAGCCTGTCCCCGTTTTGGCTGCCGGCGTTCCCTGTCAGAACTCTGCCCATCAACACGGTGTGGCCGGTGGGCAGCAGGGTGGCATTCCGATGTGCGAGATGGAGAACTATATCCAGGAGATCTTCGACCTGATCGAATGGGCAAACGGAGATGCCCAAACGGTTTGGGGAAAGAAACGGGCCGAAGCGGGGCATCCGAAGCCTTTCAACCTGAAATATCTCGGGATCGGCAATGAAGACCAGATCACCGATGTCTTTGAAGAGCGTTTCGAGATGATCTACAAAGCGGTCAAAGAGAAGTACCCTGAAATCGTGGTGATCGGTACCGTCGGGCCATTCTATGAAGGAACCGATTATGAAGAAGGTTGGAAGATCGCAAGCCGCCTGGACGTGCCCATCGTCGATGAACATTATTACAACCCGCCGGGTTGGTTTATCCATAACCAAGATTATTACGACCGTTACGATCGCACGAAGTCTAAAGTCTATCTTGGGGAATATGCCGCCCACCTGCCCGGACGTCCGGTGAATATCGAAACGGCTTTGGCCGAAGCCCTTTTCCTGACTGCCGTCGAGCGCAATGCGGATATTGTACCGATGACTTCTTATGCCCCGCTATTGGCCAAAGAAGGGCATACGCAATGGAATCCGGACCTGATCTATTTCAACAATACGGAAGTGAAACCGACCGTAGGCTATTACGTGCAGCAATTGTATGGGCAAAACGCCGGGAACCATTATTTACCCAGCCGCATCGACTTGTCGGATCGTCGAGATGGCGTGCGCAAACGCATCGGTGTATCGGTCGTTCGCGATGAGGAAACGAACGACGTGATCATCAAATTAGTGAATCTATTGCCCGTCGCGGTGAAAACAACGCTGCAATTGGAAGGCATAACGCCGGCAGGCACCCAGGTGGTACGCACGGTATTGACCGGAACGCCGGATGACAAACAAGCCCGGCCGGTGACCACGCAATGCCCGGTTGAAAGCGCTTTCAATCCGGAACTACCGGCTTATTCCTTCTCCGTCTACCGGATCAAGACTCAGTAAATTTAACTCATTGTGGATCAACCCGGAAAGTTGTGGAGTCGAAATTCGAGTGGGTATTATAGCACGCAGATGACGCAGACTAAAGCGCAGATCTACGCAGATAATTTATTATTAATTAAATATTTATCTGTGACCATCTGCGCTTTAGTCTGCGTCATCTGCGTGCTCTATTATCATCAAGTAGGAACTTCTCCACAATAATACGGGGTGATCCCTCATTGTGATATTTCACTTCTGAAATTCAAAACAAGAACTGTAAAAATGAAGAGGGTGAAAAAGTGATCTTTTGGGTAGTGAATTTCACCTCTTCCCTTATTTGAACCGGATGACTTCCCCTGTTTTGTGGCTTTGGATGGCGGCTTGCAGTATTTCTACGACGATCAGGTTGTTGTCGAGGGCGGAGAGGTCGTAGGGCTTCATTTCGATCTCTTCGCGGACGACGGCTTTCAGGTAGTAGAATACGTCGTTGTAAGGGGCTTCTAAAGCTACCGGGACGGGGTTTGTTTCTTTTTTATTGGTGTAAAGGCGCATCTTTTCTTTGGTGTCCTGATAGATATAACCTTTGCTTCCGTAGATATGCATATCTTTCCGGTTGATCGGCCAGTTCCACGACGCCATGATTTGCACGGTCGCATTCGGATATTCGACCACGATTGTAGCATCATCGTCGACCTTGGGATAAAGATGTGGCTTTTGCTGTTTCAGTACGGCATAGACGCTGACCGGGCGTTGGCCGTTCATCAACCAGGTTGCCAGATTCGCTCCGTAACATCCGAAATCGATCACGGCACCGCCGCCATTCAGTACCGGGTCGGTCAGCCAGTCGGTAAACTCTTTTCCACAACCAATCTCAAAAGGCCCCTGATGACCGTCGTACACATTGATCCGGGTGATTTCGCCGATAAGGCCGGAGTCGATCATCCATTTGGCTTCATGGTTAGTCGGGTACCAGGTCGTTTCGTAATTGGTTATGATCTTAATTTGATGTTTATCGGCCAGTTCCGCCATGCGTTGGGCATGATCAAGGCTTACCACCAGCGGTTTTTCCACCATCACATGAATACCGCGGGGTGCGCAAGCCTCAACGACAGCCAGGTGATCGTATATCGAACCATAGGCAACGGCTACTTCCGGCTGAGTCTTATCCAGCATCTCTTCGAGTGAGGCATAGAAAAGGGAAATATCCAGCTTTTTGTATAATCCATTATTCACCCGGATCTGATCATCAGCTTCCGATACGCCGACCACCACAAAATCCCCCCGGTCTATGCGCGATACGACATCCCATAAATGCCCGTGGGATACTCCGGCGACAGCTATCCGTAAAGGCTGTTCCTTCTTTTGTGCAAATGCAACCGAAGAGAAAGCGATATATACGCTTAAAATCAATGAATAGAATATTCTTATCCGTCTCATGTCTGTAATATGTTAAGTATAATGTAAATGCCTATTTCTTGAACGGATCACCGGTTGCGTTTTGGCTGACCGTCCATCGGAACGCATTGATGAAGAGTAGCTTTTGTGTGGCATCGGTAAATTCGTCGTCGCCATGTCCCATATTGAGGTAGATCATGCGATAGTTCTTGTTGGTCCAGACGATGGGGAAATCGCCGAAGTTAACCACGTCTTTAATGCCCAGCGGGTAATTGTCGGGCGAGATCGAGAGCAGAACTTCCACGTCTTTGTTCTCGCGTGGGCTTGGTGTCCATTGATACCATTCGCTCTCCGGGGCAACAAAAGTAGGAGGCAAGTTCTTCATTACCGGGTGTTTGGGCTGATCTGCCTCCACCTTTACAGGCTGCGGCGGCCAGTTGTTGCAATAGAATACGCCGCCCCCGAGGAACTGAACAAACCAGGGCCAGTTCGTGTGTTTATCGTTATACGCCGCGGCATGAAACCCCATCCAGCCCCCACCGTTCTCCATGTATTGCTCGAACGCTTTGCGCTGTTCCGGAGAAGAAGGTGAGTTGTTGAGCCAGACGACTATATCATACGCTTTCAGTTTCTCATACGGATAGTCGGAGAGATCGGTCGTTACCTCCAATATATACCCCTCGCCATAATTCAGGCGACGGAAGAACTCAACTGCATCCGTGGCAAACTCAACATGGGCAGTCTCCACCTGCGTACTATAATAAACCAAAGCTTTAAACCGCGGAGCAGTTGCATAATTCGCCGGATACCCCTCCGGCACTTGTCCCCAGGATAAAACCGGAAATAGAGAGAGCAGAAACAGGCAGATATTTACTTTATTCTTTTTCATAATTTATATTTATTTGACGGGAGCACCCGAAGGACGGCCGATCACGCCGTTATAAACCGCCCGGCGCAGGTCGCCCGCTTCGTTATCATCGGCATATTCCCAATACATACCGCCCAATAATCCTTTGTCGTGGATATATTGTGCCTTAACGGCGATGGAACGGGGATTCTCGTAGCCGCAAACAAACGCACCCGCCGAGTCTGCCAGATAAGGTGCCTGGGCTTCGTCGTCCCATCGTCGTTCGTATCCTTCAATCCGTTCGATATCATGGTATTTCATGCCGCGGGGGAAACCTCCCTGCCCGCCGCGTCCGTAGAACGGCATACCCAGGACCAGTTTGTGGTAAGATACGCCGGCTTCCCGGTGCTTCTCCACGGCTTCATGCGCCGTATTGCCTCCGGCATACTGCGAGCGGTAGAGCGGCGCGTGATGGATCGGGGCGGATCCCATATCGTAGGCCATGATATTGATAAAGTCCATATACGGATCGATCGCCCGGAAATCAATGAACTGGGCCGAAGCCGCCGAGGCGAGGGTTAAGAGTTTATGCGTGCCGATGGCTTCGCGGATATCCCGCATCAACAGGGTGAAGTTTTCCGTATCATCGGGCGAGGCGGAGATTTCGGCTAAGGTGCTGGTCGGGTATTCCCAATCGATATCGATGCCATCGAGTCCGAACTCTTTAACCACCCGTTGACAGTCGTTTGCGAAACTTTTCCGAAGCGCTTCTTCAGCTGCCATCTCACTGAAGCGTCCGCTTCCCCAGCCGCCGACGGATAATAAGACTTTCAGGTGAGGTGCTTCTTCTTTCAAAGCGACGATCCGGTGCAGCCGTTCTTCATTGTCGATCCGGACGCCGTCGAAAGTCTCCGTTACGTGTCCGAAAGCATAATTGATATGGGTGATATAAGCCGGATCGGGCATGACGGATGTCCACGAAGTGACGTACGCCACGACAACCTTCTCTTGCATAGGTTGATTTACTTTGGGTTGGCAACTGTTGTTCAGAAACAATATGCCCAATAGGAACAAAATGGTTTTTACTTGTCTCATGTACGTATTTCATTAATAGTTTGCTGTCTGGCACGAATAGAATCATGCAAACATACATATAAAAGGTGAGTTTTTGTACCTTTACCTCCAAATCACAAGAAATGGCAAAGACTAAAACAGTATATGTATGTTCCCATTGCGGGGCCGACTCGCCGAAGTGGGTGGGTAAATGCCCTTCCTGCGGGGAGTGGAATACCTACGTCGAGGAAATGATCGCGAAGGAACCGGCCGCCAAGCGCACGATACCCGGATTGACGGATAACGCAAAGGCACGTCCCACCTTGTTGCGGGATGTGACAACCGAAGAAGAAGCGCGAATCGATATGCGCAACGAAGAGTTGAACCGCGTTCTGGGTGGAGGACTGGTGAAAGGATCATTGGTACTGATCGGTGGCGAACCGGGAATCGGCAAATCGACCCTGGTGTTGCAAACCGTATTGGGATTAGACGGAATGAAGACGTTGTATGTCTCCGGAGAAGAGAGCAGTCGCCAGTTGAAACTGCGTGCCGACCGCTTGTCATCGAACGACAGCCCGTGTTTTGTCCTTTGTGAGACCAATCTGGAGCAGATCTTCGTGCAGGCACAGAATATCCAACCCGATCTGATGATCATTGATTCCATTCAGACGGTGTTTACCGAGATGGTCGAGTCGTCGCCCGGCAGTGTGTCGCAGGTACGCGAATGTAGTGCAGCCATACTGAAGTATGCCAAGGAAACAGGCGTGCCCGTCCTACTGATCGGCCATATCAATAAAGAAGGAAGTATCGCCGGGCCGAAGGTGTTGGAACATATCGTGGATACGGTCTTGCAGTTCGAAGGCGATCAGCATTATATGTACCGGATCCTGCGCAGCATCAAGAACCGTTTCGGCAGTACGGCCGAGTTGGGTATCTACGAGATGCGGCAAGACGGCTTGCGCGAAGTGAGCAACCCCTCCGAATTATTATTAACCCAGAACCATGAAGGGCTGAGTGGTGTGGCGATCGCGGCGGCTATCGAAGGCATTCGCCCGTTCCTGATCGAGACACAGGCTTTGGTCAGTTCAGCCGTCTACGGCACGCCCCAGCGAAGCGCTACCGGTTTCGACCTGCGAAGGATGAATATGCTGTTGGCCGTGTTGGAGAAACGTGCCGGCTTCAAGCTGGTGCAGAAAGACGTCTTCCTGAATATTGCCGGCGGCTTGCGGGTGAACGATCCGGCGATCGACCTGGCGGTGATCAGCGCCATTCTCTCTTCCAGCCTCGATATCAGTATCGAGCCGGGCACTTGTCTGGCAGGCGAAGTCGGGCTCTCGGGCGAGATCCGTCCGGTCAACCGCATCGAGCAACGTATCCTCGAAGCCGAGCGCTTAGGCTTCTCACGTATTCTGATACCATACAATAATCTAAAGGGTTTCGACGTTTCTAAGAGTAAAATCCAAATCATACAGGTGAAGAAGGTCGAAGAAGCCTTCCGCCAACTCTTCGGATAACAACATATTTAAGGTGAAAAGACAAATGAAACCATTTCTTCTCTATCTACTCGGCATCGTATGGCTGCTGAGTAGTTGTGAATACCCGATTCATGAAAATTACGTTGACTTAGAAAAGCCCGCCGACCAGGTCGAGATGGGTATTGTATTGGATGCCGAGAACACGGGCGAGACTATACTTGTCGTGGATCGGAATGCAACAGTCTTTTATTACCTGGTCACTTCCGGGCATGAGCCGATAGGCTGCCACTTCCGCATCGGCGATCGTACGATTCAACAGCCGGGCGGTTCGGGCATCCTGCCTTTGGGCTTGTTTGCGCTTGCGGATGGCGAGTATACGTTGACTTGTGAGATCTATCTGGCCACCGGTAGCGGCAGTATTGCCGAGAACCTGGGGTATGAGTCCTATATGGGCACGTTTGAATGGACGTTGAAGGTGGTCGACCCGAATGATGCGGATCGTCACCTGCGCCATCGCATCAATGCCGAGGGTTATCTGGAGCTTTCCTGGGATAAACCTTCACTCGGCGCCTCTACTTTTACGCATTACACCCTGTCGACCCAGGACAGAGAAGCCGTTATCATCAAAGACATCGAACAAACGTCCTTCGTAGACCGTACCTATATCGGCAGTATGCGTTGGTATCAGGTATATGCCCATCATAGCGATCGGGAAGCCTGGCGTTGTGGCGACCTGGTCTTGCCGGGGGAAGCCTTGAACCTGACGATGGACTACAGCCGTCCGGACAGTATCGTCGTCAATTGGACGAATCCTTATCATACGGTGATAAGTATCCGCGACGAAGAAGGAAACTGGTTGGTCGAACAGTCGGCTGAGCGTTCGATTTGTATCCCTTATTTTGCTTTTGGCACCCGGCAGTCGTTACACGCTTTCCTTGTGACGGCAGCAAATCCGGCAGACCGGGATGAAAATATGAATATCAGCGACTATTTGATGGTCGACCGTAGCCCGGGCACCTGTATCACTCCCGATCAGGGCTGGACGCGGACGGGATATAACCCGCTGTTGAAGCAGTTGTATGCCAGTACGCAAAGAGAAATTGCCGCCTGGTCGATCCCTTCCTTGCAACGGACGGGAGCGAAACACAGTACACCGGATCATGTGGTGGGTTATGGCGTTTCGCTCTATCAGGAGAAGATTTTGGCTTGCGAAACCTACGCGATGAATATCCTGAATGGGAAGACCTTGTCGCCCATCATTCGCATACCCTTTGCCGAATCCCGTACGCTTACGGGCGAGCCGGTACTGACGGCCGACGATAAATTGTTGTCGGTGGTTATCTTCCCGATGAAACTCCAGGTCTACGATGCCGTATCGGGCGATTTGGACTATTCGTTTGCCTTGCCTGTCCGCCATGAATACACCACGCAGAGCTTTATTGCGCCGAACGGAAAGTATGTCTACTATGAAAGCGATACGCAGGAGATCACCGTCCTGACACTTGGCGACTACCGGGTGACGGCTGAGTCGGCCCTCCCGGTTGCCTTCGAGTCGTGGTGCGTGAATCCCCGCCGTCCGGAGCAACTCTTTGTATATCACCAGGGACAACTGACGCAATACGACGCACGCAACGCTTCGGTGGTGGCGCGTTGGACGGTTCCCTCGGGTATGCGCCTTAGTAATATCGATCCCGATTCGGGTTTATTATTAATGTATAGCGATAATAAAGCGATCGTCTTCGACCCGGCGAGCGGACAGGCGATCTATTCCCTGCCGATCACCTACTGGCCCTGTCAACTGCAGGGGAATACCTTAATCTCCGAAAGCGGATACGCACTTTATTTAGGAAAGGAACTGCAACGATGAAACGAATCCTGTTATTGATCAGCTTTTGCCTGGCCACTGTGGCGGCCGGCAAGGCACAAGAGTTAACGTTGGAATACAACCTGGGTTATGGTACGTTCCGTATGTCGGACCTGAAGGATGTCATGGCAGAGGTGAATCCTCCTTTGACGTATCTGAAACTGACGGACAACTTTCCCGCCCATTTCACGCACCAGGCGAAGGTTGGTTATGCCTTCAACCCGACCCATCAGGCGGGTATTGCCCTGGATCTGATGAATACTGTTGGCAATAAAGGAGTGGCCGACTACTCGGGCTCCTACGATTTTACCCTCCGGACCAAAGGCATTCGCCTGGGTGGCTATTATCGGTTTTTCATGACGTCCAAAGCGAATCGGATTCGTCCTTACGGGCAACTGACTGCCGGTGTGGTGTTCAACAATGGCAAAATGTCGGAGGAACTGCGCATCGGAGGTCTTTCCGTAGGCGATGATCATTTCTCGATGAAGGGGCTGAACACTTTCGTCGAACCGGCCATCGGCTGCCAGATCCGTTTGTGGGAAGGCCTGGCGCTCAATATCAATGCCGGATATGAATTGGATCTCACGAAGAAGTTCAACGAAACGCCCAAACGCTTCCCCGATATGCATCCCGACTGGAGTGGCTTCCGCGTACAGGGCGGTTTGATTTACTATTTGCCGTTACATAAATAAAATAAAATGATCAAAGAGTTGCAATTGCGTCTTCTGCCCGAACAGGCAGCGAATGAAGACTCACTCAAACAGGTGGTTTCCCGCGAACTGGGGGAGGCCGTATCCGCTGTGACGGCCGTGCGCGTGTTGAAACGTTCGGTCGATGCCCGTCAGCGAACGATTTATCTCAATCTGAAAGTCCGTGTTTTCCTGAACGAAGAGCCCGAAGAGGAAGAGTTTCCGACGGTAGCGTATAAAGATGTCTCCGGTGGGAAACCGGTCGTTGTGGTCGGTGCCGGCCCCGGCGGTTTGTTTGCCGCCCTGCGGTTGATCGAGTTGGGACTGCGTCCGATCGTGGTCGAACGGGGCAAGGATGTGCACGCCCGCCGCAAAGATATTGCTTTGATCAGCCGGGAACATACGGTCGATCCCGAGTCGAATTACTGTTTCGGCGAAGGCGGCGCGGGAGCTTTCTCGGACGGCAAACTGTATACGCGCAGTAAGAAGCGGGGTTCGGTCGATAAGATATTACACGTCTTCTGCCAGTTCGGCGCGACCCCGTCGATCCTGGTCGATGCCCATCCGCATATCGGGACGGACAAATTGCCCCGCGTGATCGAGAATATGCGCCATCAGATCATCCGCTCCGGCGGAGAGATTCACTTCGAGACCCGGATGGACCGCTTGATTCGCCAAGGCGATGAGGTGATCGGCATCGAAACGCACAACGGAAAGACATTCCGGGGGCCGGTGATCCTGGCTACCGGGCATTCGGCACGCGATGTGTACCGCTACCTCTACGCGCAAGAGATCGCTATCGAAGCGAAAGGCATCGCCGTGGGCGTTCGTCTGGAGCATCCGCAGCAACTGATCGATCAGATCCAATACCACCGGAAAGAGGGGCGGGGAGAGTTCCTGCCTGCCGCCGAATATAGCTTTGTCACTCAGGCAAACGGGCGGGGCGTGTATTCGTTCTGTATGTGTCCCGGCGGATTTGTCGTTCCCGCCGCCAGTGACGCCCGCCAGGTCGTGGTCAACGGCATGTCGCCTTCCAACCGCGGAAGCCGTTGGGCCAATTCGGGCATGGTCGTCGAGGTACGCCCCGAGGATTATCCGGTATTGATGCAATATGAAGCGATCGAAGAGCCTGCCGATTCGCCATTGGCGCTGATGGCGTTCCAGGAACGGCTGGAAGAACTCTGCTGGCTGAATGGCGGACAGAAACAAACGGCACCGGCGCAACGCATGCTCGACTTTGTGCAAAAGAAAAACTCATCCGATCTGCCCGATTCCTCTTATACGCCGGGCCTCTTGGCTTCTCCTCTGCATTTCTGGATGCCTGAGTTTATTACTTCCCGCCTGCGCGACGGCTTTCGTCACTTCGGCAACAGCTCTAAAGGTTTCCTGACGAACGAAGCCTTGATGATCGGGATGGAAACCCGTACCTCTTCGCCCGTCCGTATCCTGCGCGACCGGGAATCCTTCCAACATATCCACTGTAAAGGCCTCTTCCCCTGCGGCGAAGGCGCCGGATACGCCGGAGGAATCGTCTCGGCAGCAATCGATGGCGAACGTTGCGCCGAAGCGGTATCTGCAATATTATAATAGCTTTGGGGGTTCGATGGTTAGTGTTCTGCATATTTCGAAGGCGAAACCCCGAACTGTTTATTGAAAAATTTCCGGAAGGTATTCATATCGTTATACCCGACCATCTCGCATACTTCCTGGACCGAATATTTTCTTTCCATAAGGTAGGAGGCGGCTTTACTCATGCGGATACTTCGGATTACCTCAATGATAGATAATCCGGTATATAACTTTATCTTTCGGTATAAGGTGGGTTGACTGCAATTGAGCTTCTCCGCGAGTGATTTGGCGTTGAAATCCGGATGGGTCAGGTTGAGTTCTATAAGCGTGATCACTTTTTGCATGAAAAGATTCTTTTCTTCCTCTTCATCCTGTTCGTTCTGAACCGTCAATAATGTCCGGGTATAAATACGTTTAAGTTCCTCCCGGTTTCTAATCAGGTTTTCAACTTTGACCTTTAATACTTCCGGGTTAAAAGGTTTCATCAGGTAATCGTCTACCCCGATTCGCATACTTTTCAACAGATCGGCATCTTCGGCTTTGGCAGTCAACATAATGATAGGGATATGGGCTGTTTTTAACTGCGATTTCAGCTCTTCACAGCAGCTAAATCCATCTTTTACCGGCATCATGATGTCGGAGATAATAAGATCAGGCCCTGCTTCGATCGCTTTATCCAGACCTTGCTGGCCGTTTGTGGCTTCCAATACAACATATTCTTTCCCGAAGAGACTGCAGATATATTGCCGCATCTCATCATTGTCTTCAATGATCAAGATCTGTTTGCCACTCTTTTTCTTCGGTTGTTCTGTTTGTTCCAAGGAAAGATATGTTGCGTTTATATTTTCTGCGGTCACTGTTTCTTCTTCCAACTCATATTTGTCTTCGGCAAAGTGTTGTTTTCCCTCCGGAATGAAAAGGATAAATTTCGTACCTTCTCCCGGACTACTTTCCAACAATACTTTTCCATGATGCAGATCCATGGTGTTTTTTACAATGCGTAGCCCGATACCGACCTTGGTCGACATGGAAGGATCGGTTTTCCCGGTGATAAAAGAGTCGAAGACTCTCTTTTGTAATTCCTCTTCTATCCCGATTCCGGTATCGATCACTTCGATCGTACAATAGCTATTGTTATCGACTATTTGCTGTTTCAATACGACTTCAATACGGTTTCGGGTAGAGGTGTATTTGAATGCATTCGACAATAGATTCCGGACTGCCGATTGTATTTTAGATACATCGATCCATAATTTTAATTCTTCCGGTTCGTGGATAAATTGATAATCGATATCCTTTATGGCGGCTAATTGATTGAAAGAGTTAAACGTCTTACGTACTAAATCTACGATATCCACATAAGAAATATGTAGTTGAACCATGCCAGCCTCTATTTTCTGCACGTATAATAACTGGTCGGTGAGCGAACTCAATGATTTCGCATTTCCGTATATCAGCGACAATTTTTTTTGTACGTCTACAGGATCAGCCTTGCCCTGTATCAGTTCCTGAAGAGGAGAGAGAATCAAGGTTAAAGGCGTTCTTAATTCATGTGATACGTTGGTAAAGAAGTTTTCGCGTTCTTGATGTATTTGTTTCTCTTTTTTTCGCTCCAGATTGGCTACGACCAATTCGTGTTTTAGTTTTTCTTCCTGGCTTAATCTTTCCTGTTTCTTTTTCAGCCACCAATACAACAGGTATAAACAAACGGATAGGAGTAAAAAGACAAATAACCGGAAGGTAACGGTCTCGTACCAATGGGGCAATAAGGTGACAGCCAATGTGGCCACTTCCCCGCTGGAACCATCCGGGAAAATACTTTTCACCTCAAAGGTATAATTTCCTTTTGCCAGATTGGTGAAAGAGGCTCTTTCTCCTTCGTCTACCACGATCCATTCGGACTGCAAGGGCAAAAGGCGGTACATATATTTTTGCAACTCTTCCGAGAAGGTAAGGTTACTGAATGAGAGGCTGAAATGATTGTTTTGTTGATTTAATGTCAATGTTTGGGTGTAGGGAACACCTTCTTTAAGGATGATCTGACCATTTACTTTTTCTCCTATGCCGACCGGTTTGTTATCCACTTCTATCTGAGTGATTTTTACATGGTCGATCGCGTGCATATGATGTTTCACCTGTATGGGGTCGAAGTAAGTCAGGTTCATATTATTTCCCCAAAACAAATAATCGTCGTACCACAAAACCGAACAGTTATTCCCGGAAATATAATAGTTATAGAATAGCTTTTGATGCCGGCTGTAGCGGGAGATGGAAGAATTATTTCCTAACCAGATATCTCCATTCCCGTCTTCCTGGATACAGCCTACCGAGTTATTGCTTAACCCTTCCTGTGTGGTATAGAAGTAGCGGATGGAATCGGAAGCAATATCCATCACGCCGAATCCTCCTGAATATCCGATATACAGTATGTTTTCGGAAGAAGCCAGGAGAGAACGGATCGTTTGCACTTCCAATCCGGCTTTTTCTTCATATCCACTTTCAGTGATTATCCGGTCTGCCAGATTGAATTTATGCAGTCCTCTACTTGAACCGATCCACAGGTAGTCGGCACTTTCGGCAAGGGTATATATTTGTCCGAAATCTCCCCGGTAGCGGGTTACTTTGCCTGTGTCTTTTTCATAGAGCAGTAAACCCTGATTTGTGCCTAACCACAATCTGTTCTCATTATCCGCAAAGATTTTAGCGACCAGCCCTTTATAGAGAAGATTGTCTTCCAGACGGATAGGAAGTACAGCATATTTCTTTTCTTTTTGCAAATAACAGATCAATACGCCATCATGTCCTCCAAACCATAAATCACCATCCTGATCTTCACAGGCGCATATCATGGGTGACGAAGGCAAAAGGAAAGCAGGCTGGAAGGAAAGCTTTTCCTGCGGATTGAAAGGCTTTTCGCTTTTCATAATCCCCTGATGGTAGGTTGCCAGCCAGAGATAACCCTCTTTGTCTTTAATGATTCCTCCGATCTCATTGTGCGTGTCTTGATAGAATTTCTGATAGAATTGGAGGCGAAGGTCCGACGCCAGTGCGCCTCCTCCCGAAGTGCCTACCCATAAAACACCCGATGGATCATAATAGGCCGAAATCATCCGGTTCTCAATGTTTCGGTGAACTTCCGACGCTGTATTATTATACACCGTTGTAGTAAAAGATAATGAATCGTTCCCGTCCGGCGTGAATACCGTATAACCATTCCATGAAACAGCAACATAGCGTCCTTCGTTGATGGGGACGACTTGATAAATATCCGTATGCGAAACTACAGGATGTATATCCTGCGGAGAATAATTGTATTGACGAAAACGATCGGTCTTCGGATCATAGATCACTACGCCCTGTCGGTTGTTTGAAAACCAGAGAAGCCCGTCGTGGTACAGTAAACGGGAGGTATTGAGGTAGGCATAAGGTGAACTTTTAAAGACCAGTTGCCGCTGCATGCCATCCACGATGAAAACCTGTCCGTTGTTTGTCGTCAAATAGATATTTCCTTCCGGTGAAGAACAAAAAGCATAGAAAGAGGTTTTCTCATCCGGAACTACCAGTATTTCCTCTGACTGATCCAGACAGACCGAAGTCAGTCTTCCTTTGACGTCTCTTTCGTAACGAATGGTATACCGGTATAAAGCCTGCAAGGTAAAAGCCCAGACCGAAGTGTCTTCAGTGAAGAGGATATCCCGAATCGGTTCCTTATTCTCGATCGGAACAAAATATTCCATCTGTCGGTCGAAACAAACCAGCCCGTCTGAAGTGATCAGCCATAATAATTCATTGGATGTTTCGCGGATATGGCTTATCTGCAGGTAATGGCCGGGTATATGAAAGTTCTTTATGTTCTTCCCGTCGTAACGGCTCAATCCGTTATCCGTTCCAAACCACATAAACCCGTCATGGTCTTTATGTATACAGGCAACCCTGTTGTCCGCCAACCCGTTTTGCATGGTCAGTATACGGATATCCTTTTCAAAGAAGGCATACGTATGAAGTGCCAAACCAACAATAAACAATAGCGTAAAATAAGTAACTCTCATGAATCAGACCTGTCGTAGTGTTCTATGTACTGGTAAAGTTATAAAGAAAAATTGTGCCGGTATGTAAAGCAGATGTTAATAATGAAGCTTTGAATGCAAAGTGAATGAAAACCCTAACATGTATGAATGAAAACCCCTCTATTGTTTTTCTGTTGATTGAAATTGACCGATTATCCCCGTATCAAAGAAGAGAAACGCCAGTTTCCTTCTATCTCTAACCCTTTACTTTTGACTGTGTGTATTTCCTGTTTATTATGTATAATCTTAAAACTAAAAAGGATGAAGCAAAAAATCACATTATTACTTATCCTGCTGCTTTCCGCTATACCTTATATATATGCGCAGCAGCATACGATCAGAGGAACTGTTTTCGACAAGTCGATGAATGAACCGGTTATCGGAGCATCGGTGGTTGTTGAAGGTACAACGAACGGAACAGTGACCGATTACGACGGTGCGTTCTCCCTGAATGTTTCAGCCGGAGAAACATTGAATATCTCTTACATCGGTTACAAACCTCAGTCTATCCGTATCGACGGACAACAACGCGACTACCAGATCTTCCTCATAGAGGATTCACAGGCGTTAGATGAAGTGGTTGTCGTTGGTTACGGAACACAGAAGAAAGTGAACCTGACCGGATCGGTCGAAACGGTAAAAGGAGATCTCCTCGAAAACCGTCCGATCCGTAGTGTAACCGATGCTTTGCAGGGAACGGTAGCTGGGTTGACCGTACAATCCAGTGACGGTTCTCCCGGAAATGCCTCTTCTTTCCAGATCCGTGGCGCCACTTCGGTCAACTCTGCCGGTGCATTGGTAATCATTGACGGAATGCCGGGAAATATCAACCGGGTGAATCCGCAAGACATTGAATCAATTTCGGTATTAAAAGATGCTGCTTCGGCTGCTATCTACGGGGCCCGTGCTGCGGAAGGGGTTATCCTGATTACGACCAAAAAGGGAACTACCGATAAAGTGAAGATCGAATACTCAGGCAATTTCTCTTACAATACGCCTACCCGTATCCCCAAAAGTACGAATGCGATGGAGCATGCCAACCTTTCGAATACGGCATTTGAGAATGCGGGACTGGCCGTTTTGTTCCCTCAGAACGCGTTAGATGCTATTAAAGATCCGAATACAATCGCCCTGCCGAATGGAAACGACTGGATCTATACCTCGGATGTCGACTGGATCAGTATGATGTTTGATAATCAGACCCAGCAAAACCATAACCTGACCATCTCGCGGGCAGCCGATAAAGTGAACTATCTGATATCCGGGAATTGGCTGGATCAGAATGGTTTCTTCGCCGAATATGGGCCGGACAATTTCGATCTGTTCAATCTCCGTTCCAACCTCGATATTGTGTTGATCCCGGAAAAGATGAATCTGGACTCCCGTATTTCTTTCAGTAATTCAAATAAAAAATATCATCCGCAATTCGGAGCAGATGTAAATGGTAACGGGGGTTGGACGATTCCTTATATTACCTTTATACAGGCAGGCCCCAATATGCCGGTCTACGATCCGAACGGAAACTATTCCCGTTACCGTATGCAGGCTAATCCTATCCAGGCTCTTCAGGAGGGTGGCAAAGGAGAAGAGAAAATCCAACGTTTGGATGGTGTCTTTACCCTTAGCTACAAACCTATTAAGGGCTTGACGCTGAAAGCGGTCGGGGGAGCCACCTTTATCACTAATTTCAAAAAGGAATGGCGCCGTGAATACGGTAAGTACGGTCCCGACGGATTACGGTCGATGGCGGCAGGCCAATCCGGACCGAACAATATCAAACAGGTAAATGCCAATACCCGTTACCTGACCGGGCAATTGCTGGCTGATTACAATCTGAAGATCAAACAGCATGAGATCAATGCCCTGGGTGGATGGTCGGCCGAACATCAGATCTATGAAGACTTGCAGGCTTCCCGTATCAATATTATCGGTAATGAGTTATCTTCCCTGAAACTGGGTGCAACGGAAGGATGGACCAATGACGTCAGAGAAGAAGAGTGGGCATTGCTTTCCGGATTCATGCGACTGAACTATGCTTTTGCATCTAAATATCTGTTGGAATTCAATTTCCGTGCGGATGGCTCTTCTCGTTTCTCTAAAAAGCATAAATGGGGATTCTTCCCTTCTGCTTCTATTGGATGGAGGCTGACGGAAGAAGCGTTTATGAAGAACCAGAAGATCTTCTCCAACCTGAAGTTAAGAGCTTCTTATGGTGAATTAGGGAACCAGAACGGTTTAGGATTGTACGACCATATCCCTCAATATACGATTGGTGGTTATTATCCCTTTGGCAATGAGTTGGCTCAGTGGGCACGCATGACCAATTTACCGTCGGAAACCCGTACCTGGGAAACGGTTACTTATACGAATATCGCTGCCGATATGGGCTTTGTGGATAACCACCTGAATGTAACGGCCGAATACTTCATCAAGAAGAATAAAGATATGTTGGTCAATATTGAGATTCCTTCCGTGATAGGGATCAATGTTCCGACCGGTAATTATGGTGAACTCGAAGTGAAAGGATGGGATCTATCCGTATCCTGGCAGGATCAGGTAAATAAAGATTTCTCTTATTCCGCCCGCTTCAACCTCTCGGATCAAAAAGACGTATTGGTCAGTTACGGAAATGATTTTGTCGATTTCGTGGCTGGGGTAAATCAAAAGACACAGGGATACTCGTTAGGAGCCATATTCGGATACGAAACGGATGGTTATTTCACCTCTCAGGAAGAGGTCGATAATTCAGCGGTGATCAATCGTTCGGTCGTTGGAGTAGGGGATATCAAATACATCGATCAGGATGGAGACGGGAAGATCTCCGCACCGAATGACCTGAAATACCTGGGAACCACCACTCCGCGTTTTGTATTCGGACTGAACTTGGGAGCCACATGGAAGAATTTGGATATCTCCATGTTGATTCAGGGAGTCGGCAAACGTAATTATTACCTGAGCCGTCACGTGATGGCTCCGTTCCAGGATACCTGGGGAAATTATTCGTATACCTTCCATACGGACTACTGGACACCCGAGAACCCGAATGCTTTATTGCCACGCCATTATGCCGGGAACGGACATAATACGCAAATTTCGGACCACTGGCTTCAGAACGGAGCGTACGTGCGGCTGAAAAATCTACAGATAGGATATACCTTACCGAAAAGTGTAACCGACAAAGCGTTGCTCGAGCGCGTCCGCATATATGTAAGCGGCGATAACCTTTGTGAATACACCAAATTATTGAAACACTTTGATCCGGAGCTTACTTCAATCGACGGATACATGTATCCGATGACCCGGAAATATTCTTTAGGTATTAATGTTACATTCTAAATTACTAAGATCATGAACAAAGAAAACATATTATATATCAGTGTACTGACTCTGCTTTTGTCGATCAGTGGTTGCAGTGGGTATCTCGACCGGGAACCGCTGACCAGTCTTTCACCCGGTTCTTTCTGGAACACGGAGAAGGATTTGCGTATGGCCCTCAACTATTGTTACAATCAGATGAACCGTGCGTGGAATATGGATAACCAGTCAGCGGATTGCTTTGCTGCCGTTGGCAATAATGTGAGTTCGGGAACACTGACTCCTTCCAATACGGACGATAATTGGACGAAAGCCTATACGGTGATCCGCATTACCAATGATTTCCTGAACAATTATGCGCTTGCACAGGTAAGCGATAATATCAAGAACCGTTATGCGGGTGAGGCACGTTTCTTCCGGGGATATTTCTATTTCAACCTGATCAAGCGCTTCGGCGATGTCCCTTATGTAACGGAAACGTTAGACCTCAATTCCCCGGAACTCTACGGAAGTCGGGAGAGTAAAGACAAAGTGTTGGAAAAGATAATAGAAGACCTTGAGTTTGCGGAGTCTCATATCCCCGTGAAAAGCGGGATGTCGGCGGATGTCGGACGGATAACCAAAGGAACCGTTCAGGCGTTTATGGCACGGGTTTGTCTCTACTACGGTACTTATTATAAATTCCATTCGCAGGGAAATTCCTCTCTTTATCTGCAGAAAGCAAAAGAAGCGGCTAAAAGAGTGATCGATTCCAAAGAGTACGGCCTGTATGAGAACTACCGAGATCTCTTCTTGCTTCCCGGCGAAGACTCTAAAGAACATATTCTTTCCTATCGTTATTCCGAAGAAGCAAATACTTATAACGATAGACCCCGTAGTGTGATCATTGACTTCAAGCAGGAACCGACCAAGAACCTGGCCGATGCCTTCCTCTGTAAAGACGGTCTGCCGATTGGCAAGTCTTCTTATAAGATCGAGTATCTGCCGATCGGCACAGAGTTTACGAACCGTGATCCCCGTATGGCGCTTACGCTCTGGAAGCCCGGTGATTCTTTTATGGGCGACCCGTTCCTGCCGAACCTTGCCAATCAGACCCGTACGGGATATATGTTTAAAAAGTACGGCGATGAGGCTTCCTATACCAATTTGCAATCGCGTATCGATGAGATCCTGATCCGTTATGCGGAGGTCTTATTGATTTATGCCGAAGCAGCATACGAACTGGAAGATAAGATCTCGGATGGTGATCTGGATATTTCTGTCAATGCCTTGCGTAACCGCTTTACGGATCATCCGGATAAACTGCCGGCACTGACCAATGCGTTTGTCAATCAATACGGCTTGAATATGCGGGAAGAGATCCGCCGGGAGAGAAGGGTAGAGTTGGCAAGCGAGTCTTTCCGTTATGACGATCTGATCCGTTGGAAAACGGCAGAGACCGAATTGCCGCAGGAAATCCTTGGAGCGAAGTTTGATAACGATGCCTATTCCCATGTCGTGCCCGGGAAAGATATCAACTTGAATGCCGAAGGTTTTATTGTCGTTCAGTCAGGAAGTTCCCGCGGATTCGATACCAGCAAGCATTATCTGTTCCCATTGCCTTTAAGAGAGTTATCTTTGAATCCAGACCTGAAGCAGAATCCGGGGTGGTGATGAAACCATAAAACGAATTGTAGATGAAAAATATTCAGAAAACATCCCTTCTGGTCGGTTTCTCTCTGGCTGCTCTCTCACCGGCAGCGGCCAGAGAAAAGCAACCGAATATCCTGTTTATCCTTGCTGATGATCTGGGTTGGCGCGATCTGTCGTGTACGGGAAGTGAGTATTATGAATCGCCCAATATCGACCGGATAGCCCGTAAAGGTGTCAACTTTACGCAGGGATATGCTGCCTGTCAGGTGTCAAGCCCTTCACGGGCGAGTATTATGACCGGTAAGTTCACGGCGCGGCACGGTATAACCAACTGGATCGGAGAAGCTACGGGTGAGAACTGGCGCCGTAACGGGCGTCACTCGAAACTCTTGCCTGCCGAATATACCCGACAGCTGGCATTGGAAGATACCACCTTGCCGGAGGCTTTGCAGCAACAGGGTTACACGACCTTTATGGCGGGCAAATGGCATCTGGGTGGTAAGGGGTCGTATCCGGAAGATCATGGGTTCGATATCAATATCGGAGGACATGAAGCCGGTTCTCCTCCGGGAGGATATTTCAGCCCCTACCAGAATCCGAAAATGGACGACGGACCGAGAGGGGAAAACCTGTCGATCCGCCTGGCTGCGCAGACCGCTTCCTTTATCGAAGAACATACGAAACGGAACAAAAAACAACCGTTCTTTGCCTACCTTTCTTTTTATGCCGTGCATGCTCCATTGGAAACGACGGAGACGAACTGGCGTTATTTCCGTGACAAAGCCGTCGGAAACGGAGTGGCGGAAGAAGGTTTTGCAGTGGATCGGACGCTTGCTGTGCGCCAACAACAGGATAATCCGGTCTATGCCGGATTGATCCGTCAGATGGACGATGCCGTGGGCTTGGTACTGAACAAACTCGAAGAGCTTGGATTGGACAAAAACACCATTATTGTTTTCACCAGCGACAACGGCGGCGTTTCTTCAGGTGATGCCTATGCTACGAGTAATCTTCCCTTGCGCGGAGGCAAAGGCCGGCAGTGGGAAGGTGGGTTCCGGGTGCCGCTGTTGATACAGTATCCCGGATGCAAAGAGCCGGGGTCAACGTGCGACGTACCGGTGACGGGCGCCGACTTCTTTCCTACTTTCCTGGATATGGCCGGATTACCTCTTCTGCCTGAACAACATGTCGACGGTGTATCGATCCGGCCTTTATTACTCGACGGGCAGGCGATTGCTCCGCGCGCTTTGTACTGGCACTATCCGCACTATGGGAACCAGGGCGGCGAACCCTCATCGGTGATCCGCGACGGTGACTGGAAATTGATCCATTATTACGAAGATAACCGGGATGAGTTGTACAATCTCCGCATCGACCCAACCGAATCGGAACCGCTCAATGCCCAATATCCCGACAAAGTGGACTATCTCGGCAAGAAACTCTCCGTATGGTTGACCGATAGCAATGCCCGCTATCCGGTGCCCGATCCGCAATATGATCCGGTTCGGGAAAGAGCCTACAAAGAGAAACAGCAAACCCAGGTAAAAGAAAGGCTGGAAAGGCAGCGCAAAGAAATGCTCGGCGACCGCTATCTGCCTAATGCCGATTGGTGGGGAAGTTCTACTATCGATTAAAACTCAATCAAGGACTACTCTTGCAAAGATAAGCAGGAAGTAGTCCTTTCTTTTACTACATTTGAGGCACGATTGGCATGATTTTGCTTTACCACCGGGGTCGTAAAGGTTTATTACCGGGGTCGTAAAGGTTTACCACCGGGGTGGTAAAGGTTTACTACCGGGGTGGTAAAGAGAAAAAGAGATGAATTTGCTTATGGTTTTGGCTGAAGATATTTTATAAGAACGAGACGATTGAAATAAAAAGCGATGAATAAACTACTATTACTACCACTTCTGGCAATCCCTTTCCCCTGTGTGGGTGCACAGGAGAATAAAGAAAAGGACAACCGCCCCAATATCATTGTCTTTCTGGTGGACGATATGGGATGGCAGGATACTTCACTTCCTTTCTGGAGGGAACGTACGCCGTATAACGAAGTGTATGAGACGCCCCACATGGAACGTCTGGCGCGGCAGGGGATGATGTTTACACAGGCGTATGCCTCGAGTGTGAGCTCGCCCAGCCGGTGCAGTCTATTGACAGGGATGAATGCCGCCCGGCACCGGGTGACCAACTGGACGTATCCGAAGAATGGATCGACCGATCTGGTGAGCGAAACACTTCTCTTTCCCCAGTGGAATGTGAACGGGCTGGCGCAAGTGGCGGGTATTGCCCATACGGCGCATGTGACTTCTCTTCCACAGCTACTGAAAGACAGCGGATACCATACGATCCATTGCGGGAAGGCCCACTGGGGAGCGGTCGATACCCCGGGAGAAAATCCGCATCATTTCGGCTTCGAAGTCAACATAGCCGGGCATGCCGGCGGCGGATTAGCCAGTTACCTGGGCGAAGCAAACTTCGGGAACCGGACCGATGGGAAGTCGAATCCCCGCTTTGCTATTCCGGGTTTGGAAGCCTACTGGGGAGAAGATATTTTCGTCACCGAAGTATTGACCCGGGAAGCCTGTAAGGCGCTCGACCAGGCACAGCAATATGAGCAGCCCTTCTTCCTTTACCTCTCGCATTACGCCATTCATATCCCTATCGATAAGGATATGCGCTTTTACCCGAAGTATATAGAAAAGGGGCTGACGCAGAAAGAGGCGGCTTATGCCTCGTTGATCGAAGGGATGGACAAAAGCCTTGGCGATCTGATGGATTACCTGGAGGAAAACAAACTGGCTGATAATACCATTCTACTCTTTATGTCCGACAATGGAGGACTTTCGTCTACCGACGTATGGAGAGATGGCCCGTTACATACACAAAATGCTCCGTTGAATAGCGGTAAAGGTTCCGCGTATGAAGGGGGAATCCGTGAACCGATGATTGTCAGTTGGCCCGCAAAGGTAGAGGCCGGAAGTAAATGTGATAAATACCTGTTGATCGAAGATTTCTTCCCAACGATTCTGGAAATGGCAGGGGTTAATGATTATCAAACCGTACAGACAACGGATGGGATCAGCTTCGTACCTTTGCTAACGCAAGTGGGTGATCCTTCCGCCGGCCGTTGTCTGATATGGAACTTCCCGAATCTCTGGGGAAATACCGGTCCCGGCATAGGTCCTTCCTGCACGATCCGTCAGGACGATTGGAAATTGATCTATTATTACGAAACAGGAGAGAAAGAACTCTTTCATCTGAAAACAGATATCGGCGAGAAAGAGAACCTGGTGGAAAAGCAACCCGAACGGGTAGCCACGCTCTCCAGACTCTTAGGAGAAGAATTACGATCCAGAGGAGCCCAACGGCCATTGTTCAAAGTATCGCGTGAAGCCGTACCCTGGCCGGATGAGAACTGAACGCCTTTAGCCCTCTTTCAGCCAGTGGTCGATCTCATTCAGTTGGTTGATGCGTTCGAAAGAGAAGGTGATGTCGGTGTGTTGGAGGTATTCCAGGAGTTCTTTGGCGCGTAAGAGGCGGCGTTGGCGTTCGTCGGGTTCGACGTAGAAGCTTTCTTCGATCAGGGTCTTTATGGCTATTTCCATGCGGAGGATGCCGCCGCTGTCTTCGTGGTCGAGGCGTTGACGGATCTCCTCAGGCGGAGCGGTTAAGAGGAAGTTACGATCCAACAATAGGGAATCGTAGATCACCTGTACCTGTTCGGGGATACGGCGCGTCGCGTTTGTATCGCGCCGGGCGATCAGTTGGGCAATGACCTTGCCCAATTCTTCGATCTGCACCATAATAAAGTCTCTTCTCAGCATGATCAATTACGAATTACGAATTAACTTTCAATTTTCAACTTTGCTTTACGCTTCGCTAAGCGATTTACAATTCAACTATCAACTCATTCGTGTACACTTACCCGAATGATCCGGATATCTTTCTTCGGACGGTCGTAGCCGTCGCGGGGCTGGTTGGCAATGCGGTCGATGATATGCAATCCTTCGGTGATCTCGCCGTAGATCGTATACTGCCCGTCGAGGTGATGACTGCCGCCGACGGTGGTATAGGCTTCTTTTTGTATTTCGGAAAAGAGAAGGTGTCCGGGTGTCGCGCGGATAACGGAGTCGACCTTCTGGTTGATCTCCACTACCAAGCGGTTGTATTCCTTCGGATCGGCGGTTTTCAGACTGTCCATCGTTGCTTTCCGGGGTTGGTAGAATTCCGCCATGGCTTTGCGGCGGATCGGCAGATTCGTAGCCCGTTGCAAGGTATCCAGTTCCCCTTCCCGGTAGACCTTTCCCTGCACGATAAAGAACTGGGACATATCCGACTTCTTCTGCGGATTGATTTCGTCGTTCTGACGCGGGGCGGCGATCGTTCCTTTCTTAAAGAAGTAAGCGGAAGATTTTTCGGGCAGGATCTCCGCCGAGCGGTCGCCAAAGCCTACCTGGGCACCGGCGGGCGCGTTCTTCGAGTCGGGCGCTCCTCCCTGAATCATGAAATCGGGGATCACCCGGGTGAATAATGTTCCGTTATACAAACCTTTGCCGGCCCGATCGGTGAATGTGCGCACGTGGTTGGACACGTCATCGTACAAGATGCCTTTCATCGTGCCCACGTTGGTCTCGATGGTCACTTCTTTTGTCTGCCCCCCCGCCGAAACTGCGGAAAGACACAAACCGACGATCAGTATATAAATCTTTTTCATGGCGTAAAACAGCATATTTGGGGGAATGATCAGAAACTCATGGAAAATAAGAACTCAGCCTGGAACTTCCCGTAATCGATCGGCTGGGTCAATCGTACGCCGGCAGACAGGGGATAGCTCATACGGATCACGTTCCAGTCGAAGAGCAGGTCGAGCCCGGCAGAACTCTGTGTGATCCATCCGGCATCCTTCTTCGCCTGGTTGCGCGTCCAGTCGTAGAACAGGTTAGTCCTGATCCGGCGCAGGTAAACGAGGCTGCCCAGGCTCCAGTCCGGACAGGCTACCGTAAATGCGTAATCTGCTTTCAAGGCCAGGTGCTGACGCGTCTGGTAGATGTAGTCATATCCACGGGGTTTGTCCATGATCCGCTTCGGAAGGAACAATACCTTATCGTCTACGCTCTGATACTGATAGCCGAAGCGCAGCATCAGGCTGTGGTTTTGCATCAGCCCCGGCCAGTAGGTCGTCAAGCGGGCGGCATAGAGGCTTCCGTAGTTCTCGCTGTTGAACGGAGAGTTGAGGTACTGCAAACGAATCTGATAGCCCCAGCGGGGAAGTATATCCCGGGTCGCCATCCGGCGGTAGCGGTAATAACGCAGTTCCGAAAGCAGATACTGGAAATTGCGGTATTCCCGGCTGTCGTATTGCTGATAGCGGTTGTTGGTCAGGTAATACGTGACGGATGGCTGGAAACCGTGCGTATAATGATCCTTAGTCAGGTTGAACGGCAGGTACATACGCATTTCCGTCTCCAATAGTTTCCGGTTGCCCAGTCTGAGTTGCGGCACATCTTTGCCTTCGTCGTTCGGCGTCCATGCCATAGAGACACTCTTTCCGCCGTAATCCATCTTCAGGTCGAACACCGGAAACCAACCGGTATAGGTGAAAGCAAACCTTCCGTGGTGATTGCCGTTGTCGTAGTACCAACCCGCCTGCGTCGTGGCCGTGTTCAACGCGTTCTGGGAAATCAATGTGATGCCCGGCTTCACGACCGACGTGAAGTCGCTGGCCGAAGCGTTCATAATCTCAGAAACATCGTAATAGAAGGGCGCCCAACTGTGTACATTAAACAGATGGCTGCCTTTGCGGTAGCGTTTCGGCTCGAAGCGAACCGGTTTGAGTTGGGCCGTATCGATATTGAACCCTTCCTGGCTGGCAATTGCTTCAGCCAGCGGAAAACGGTAGGGCGTATGGATATCGGCCGCTTCAGCTTTGATCTCGCGCAGGGGAAGGGAAGCGATCCGGTAACCCTTTGCCTGGTAATCGGAGAAGAAAAGGCGGTTGGCGGAGAAGGCGGGATGGAAAGCGCCGAAACGCGCGGATGTGACTTTGGAGATCTTTCCCTGCATATCCATCGTGTAGATATTATTGGTTCCGTTCAAGCCCGACTCGAAGTACAACCGGCCGTTATGCCCGACCGGCGAAGTGATATTCACCGAAGTAGGAGGGAGCAGTTCCTGCCATTCGCCCGTCTCGATGTGCAGTTGCTGCAGGCTTAGGCCGCGGTTGTCTACCGTCAGGGCGACCAGATGGTGCGGGTCGGTAAATGTCAGTTCTTTGGCGAATGCGTTTTGCGGCAGCGAGAAAACCGTTTCTTCCGTGCCGCTTTCCCGGTCGATCAATACAATCTGATTCTCTCCGTTGAAAGTCGGTCGCGAGGCGGCGATCAACCGGCCGTTCGGCTGAAGGGCGGGCGACAGGTAGCGCTGCCGGGCGGTCAGTGCCGTTACCTTTCCTGTGGCCAGATCATACTGCTTGATCTCGGAATAGTTCTCGTGCGTCCAGCGCAGGCCGGAAACATTCTCGGTCCAGTAGATCCGGTTGTCCTGCAGGTTAAGCCGACTGTTGATACTACCCAGCCAGGCGAGGTGTTTTTCTTTTCCGTTGACGAACATCACCAGGGAGTTGATATCATATAGACTCGACTTGACGGCGACGACTGTGGTGTCGTCGATCGCCTGCGGATACCGGTACGAAGTATATTGCCGGGGCGTTTGTGAAACATAGTCCGGCACGATATGCCCCGCGTCCAGCGTTTCCCATTCTTTGCGCAGGAACTCGAAGGTTTGATTGAATAATCCGTCCACATTGTCGCCCGTATGGTGTTTGATGGCCTTGGGGAAAGGAGGCAGGTGCAGGAAGTGACTGATGTAACGGGTCGTGATCTTATCCCAGATATCGGAACCGTATTTGTATTTGGCAAAAGAAGTCAGGTCGTATCCCAAAGCATAATAATCACCTGTGTAATCTTTGTAAGATCCCAGGTACCATTTATCGAAAGAGAAGAATTTATCGGATAACAACTGCGCCCGGTATATCATATTGAATTCGGGCAAACGGCCGCGACCGCTATTCGACATGGCCGTTTCAACGCCGACCGCATCCCCTTCGAAGAACCATTTCGTGGAAAAGAAAGAAGAGATACCAGCCGCCTGCTCACCGATCAGATAATAGAGGGGATTGACAAAGCCGGTCATCAGTTTGCTGGTTTGGATCACGTGGCGCGACTCGTGCAAGACCAGGTGTTTGTCCCAGTTTTGCGCATCTATCCGTGTCGAGGGGTTGGTGATCAGCTCCATCCGGCGTGGCGCCCAGGCAACCAAGCCGTTGGAGTGCATACTGCCCGGATGCAATACAACGGGAAAGATCTTTTTGCGCGGCATCGAGATCGATTTTTGCACCTGCGGGAAAATATTCTCCAGATAGAGCGCATAATGGTAAGCCATGGAATCCGTCCCCGCGGGAAAGATCAATTTATAATGCGGTAGATCGACATAGTTCCATTTATATCGGGAAGGGTCGGAACCATAATCGACAAACTGAGCCTGTAGGGTCGAAGTAATATATAGAGAAACAAACAGTATGAAGAGACTTTTGCGCATCGGTTTTACTTTAAAGCCACAAAGCTATAAAAACTTAAGCAAATGAAGGCATGTTTATCTTCCGTTCTCATGCATTAAATGCTCTTGATACCGCCTATTTTCTCTTCAATGGAGCAAAATTTGTCGATCGGGGAGCTTTCTTTGGCAGAAAATGTAAATGCGTGGAGCGTTTTGAGGCATAAAGTGGCTAAATATGAAAAAAAAGTGACCGTAGGCGTAAAAATTGTCCGGCTACATCCCTCTAATTTTGCATCGTAAACAAAAAGAAAGAAAAAGTAATCAAAATGAAAACAAAACAATTGAAGAGTTTAACCGTGTGTGCCCTCATGTTAGCCATGGGGTTGACGGCTTGTTCCCATGACAAAGACGAACTGATTGTCCCACCGGCCCCAGAGACCGGTTCCCTCTCGATCGCTTTCCGCGCAAATGAGTTGACGACAAGAGCGTTAGACAAAACCGCTACTTCGCTTGAAAAAGAGCTGAAAACGGTGCATGCTTTTATCTATAAAGCCAATAAGACGCTGGAGAAAGTGGCCGTGTTCAGTGTCGATGATTTCACGAAGAGCGGTGATTCGTATGCGTTGAAAACCGGGCATGAGATCGAAGGGCTGGAAGGCGGAGCCAAAGAAGTGGCATTGGGAATCAATCTGCCGGCAACGCTGGTCGGTCAGATCCAGGGCAACGGATCAACCGGTATGACTTCGGCTTATAACCTGACGGTAGCCGAGTTGTCCGATCCGACAAACGGCTATGTGATGTTCAGTGATATCCAGCCGGCGCAGATCACTGCCGGTTCAACAACGACAGTCAGCAATCCATTCGGAGTCGATCGTATCGTTGCCAAATTGAGTGTGAAGACGAAGCCGGGCATTTCGATGAAGGTAGCCGGCGGTCGGATCGATGGTATAACTTATAACGTACAGAACATCAATAAGGAGATCTATCCGGTAGCGCCTACGCTCTATAAGAGCGAAACGATCGACCGTACGGTGCCTGCCAACTATATCGCCGTCGATCCTGTGCCGGAAGAAGATACGCCGGTTGCGGATACACAACATACGTATATGACAGAATACAAACCCGTCCTGCCTTTGGCCGACGATTCTTATCCGACTTACGTCCGTATCCGTTGTACCTTCATCCCGACCCATTATGTGACTGATGCGGATGGCAAATTGAGTACTACGGAATCTGCCGGAGGCGACTTCTGGACCTTGCCGCTAAAGGATGGAGCGGTCGCTTATTTTGTCGACAAAGATATGGCCCAGGCTTATTTCAATAATGTGAAGAATGCCGGAAAGATCTTTAATCCGGAAACCAAAGAATTCGAACAGCTGGTTGTGAAATATGCCGAAGGAAAGGTTGACTACGGTGTATTCCTTCACAAGACAGCGAATAAGTTCGATGTTGTGCGCAACAACTACTACATGATCACGATTACGGCGATCAATGGTCTTGGCGAACCCAGCGGCAAGGAACAGATTGATCCGAAAGAAAAAGGTGATCTGGTCTCTTTTGATCTGGTGATCAACGACTGGGAAGGTGTTGAAGCGGACGACGAACAAATCAGTTGATTCCATTTGATTCTATCCATTTACATAGTCCTTCCGACCCGGATGCAAGTTGCCGGGTCGGAGGTTTAAAATAAGGATATGCGACTTTTACAGCTGAACTTATTCCTTTTTTCCTTCCTACTGTCCTTCTCGGGATGCGTGACGGAAACGTTTTACGATAATGCAAGCGTTGCAAACAATAAAGAAACAGCAACGCTGACCCTGGATCTCACTTTGCCCAAGGACGAAACCCATCATCCGGCATTTAGAAGCGTAGCGGATAAATCCATTGAAGATGTATATGTCTTGGGCTTTCGTGTAGATGATGAAGATGAAGCGATTACTTATTTCGATTTCCTGACGTCGGTAAGTCATACCGTAGAGGATGCAGGAGGCAATAAGAAAAAAATCAGTTTCACCGCCAATCAGGCAGACTACAAACAACAATTTGTAATCATCGCCAACAGTGCCGGTTTTGTCGCTTCCTTAAATCCCCAGGGGCAGCGCAAAGAAGAGGTGCTGGAGGCTTTGATCTATATAAATCCGGAGAACGAATGGACAATATCCCTGCCGATGTGGGGAGAGTCGGATGCCCGAGTCATTGACGATCAGGAAACGACGCTGGCGATTACCTTGACCCGGATGGTGGCCCGTATCGATATCGCGGTGGCGGAAAGCCTTCGGCAAACGTTTATCCTGAAAGAGGCATATCTCTATAACGCCAAAACGAGAGGACGCATAGTCCCGGACGAATCCTGTTGGGATGCTGCCGGGATGAAAGCGTCCCATGCCTCTTTGCCTCCGGATTCCGATCCGGTAAACCATCCGTTAACCAAAGCCTCTCCGTGTCGGTATGAAGTGGAAAATCCGGAAAATGGAAGCTTGTCGGGCGTTATCTATGCCTTCGAAGCGGCGGCAACTGAAAACCATTTGCAGTCTACCGCTTTGGTTATCGGCGGAGAATACAACGGGCAGATGTGTTACTACCGGATCGACCTGACCGGCAAAGATGAAAACGGAGAGAAATATCCACTGGATCTTTTGCGGAATCATAAATATGCCATTCAGATAACCGCCGTACAGGGAGAGGGGAAGCCGGATCCGGAAGAAGCCTTCCGGGCGGTGTCAGTGGAGCTGAATACGCTGATTCAGGCATGGGATATGGCGGAGGTAGGCGTTATGTTGGACGAACAATACGCGCTGATCGTCTCCGACTGCCTGTTTGAAGTGACGGGCGATCATGCGGTGGTCAGCTTATATGCGACGACCGATCATCCGGCCGGACTGGTCGGCCGCACCAGCTCCTCCTGGATCAGCTGGAGCGGTGGTGATGACGGTGATCCGGAAAGGGTGTTGACCTTATCCATCGCGACAAACGATAGTGGCGACACCCGTCGAGGGACGCTGGAGATCATTGCCGGCAACCTGATCTATGTCGTCCGCATCGTGCAAAGCGCTGAGTTTATAGAATAGAGAGAAAACAAAATGAAACGATATATTGATATACTCCTGGCCGTATGCCTTGTGCTGGCTACAGGATGTACGGTGGAAGAAGAGCTCATAACTCCTTCCGCCACGGCCTCGGATGACGTTTTTTTCGAATTGAATATCCCCGGACATAAAATTCCCCATGCCTCGCGCTTGGCGGCGTATGACGAAAACACGATTCAGACGCTTGATGTCCTGTTTTTCGGATCGCCAAAGCAGGGAGTCCGGACGTTCGAACGCCAGGCGGAAATAAACGGGCTGACCACCGGTATGGACGGGAAAGTATCTGTAAAACTTAAACTTACCCCCGAAGAAGCCGATTGGGAGATCGTCTTTGTGGCCAATGCCCAAGAGGCGGCCGCCTCGATCACTGCCGGGGATACGAAATTTACAGCGCTTGAAAAGCTGACGGTCACGCAGGAAGAGCAATGGGATATCCGGACGATGCCTATCCCTATGTATGGCGAAATCGCTTTGCAGGCGAGTGATATCCGGCCCGGTAAGAAAATCGGGGGCATCAATATGGTGCGGATGCTGGCGCGTATCGACCTGAGCGTCGCTCCTGATGTTTCTAATTTCACTCTCGAACAGGTGTATTTGTGCAACCGCTCCACCCAGGGGTATATCTCTGCCGATTGGGATGCGCAAGGGATTGTAAACAAAGGGAAAATAACCCAGCCGAACACCTCGCCTTATTTCTCTTTCGCCGACGACGGAGCCGTGCCCGACTGGTATCTCGAAAGCGACCTGAATATACGGTATGCGGTTGATCCGGAAACGAATAGCTGTACGGGCCGGATCTATACTTTCGAAGCGGCGGGAAAAGCCTACGACGACGAAGCCTTGTCGGCTGTATGCCTGGTGATCAAAGGTTATCTGGATGACGACCTGACCCGGGCTTATTATTACCGGGTGGACTTCACCGACGAGGCGGGGCGGTTTATCCCTGTCTTAAGGAACTATCAATATAATGTAGAAATAGTGGCTGCCACCGGTATCGGGTACGACACGGTTAAGGAAGCGTTGGATGCGTACACGGTGGTCTCCAATATGCATACCCGTACGCTGGTGTGGGACAATGAGATGCTTTCCCATATCCATTATAACGGACAATATATGCTGGGGGTGCAGTTCAACGAAATGTTATTCGGCGGCAAAGGGGAGACGTTGGAGAATTTTATTGCCACAAACTATGCCAATGGGATCACGATCGTTGAGAAACCGGATTGGGTGGAGATCGAAAACTTCACCGAAGGCCGTATGAAAGCCTCTCTCCGGGTAAGTGTACCGGCCAATCCGGGAGCTGTCCGCGAAGGAGAGATCAAGTTGCAGGCCGGCAGGGTGACCCATTCGATCCGGGTTGTGCAAAACAAAGGGAAGGACCGTACGAATGCTGTGGTCAATATCGCTTCGGTCACGGGCATAGGTTTTCTGGGGTATACGAACGGAACGGGAACGAACGGAGCACAGGCCATGCGGAAAGTGCTCGATACCCATTTCAGCATGGGGGGAGTGGTCGAATTGAAGCAGATAAACTATCATGCGATCACCAATAATCCGATGGTGACGGATGATTACCTGAGTGATAAGGATGTGGTATTCCTGGTCTATGCGGCTGTGCCGACGGCCGCCACGATGACCCGGATCATCAACTGGCTGGAGGCCTCTCCGCGCAGGGTGCTGGTGATCTCGTTCGACTCGAATGCGACAAATCCGGAAGCTTTCAAACTGAATTATTTTAAAGAAGATATAGCCGGACTGAATTATTTCCCTCATAATAGCTATGCGGCCAAGCTGGTGCATGCTCCCGGCACGGAATATTTCTGGAAAGACGGACCGTTTACGCATGGCGAACCGATTGGCGAGGCGACCTACCTCAATTCGGATGGGGCTTTCGGCGAAGCCATCCTCTCTTCCGGCTCCGGCATACTGCCCCTGTTCGAATCCAGTGGAGCGATGGTTTTTGGGGTACATCCCGAGAAACGAATCGTCTATCTCGGCGACAGCCAGTATGGCGATATGCAGACAAGTAGCGTCTACCAGGGACAGAAATTCAATAACGATCAGGGAGAAGTAAACAACAATATCGAAAAGATCTTCGCCAACCTCTGGGCCTGGATCATCGATGAAGTGGTGTTGAAAGAGCAGTAGTCTTTTCCATTGGTCTACTACGTATTCCTTCTGCTTCGTAGTCAAAGTAGTCAAGTAGTTATCAGTCGCTGCGCTCCTTAGTAGTCAGGTAGAAGGAAATGTGAAGATTTTCCGGTGACAGCAAATGGACATTCCAGGCTCCTCTTCTTGGATAAGAAGAGGAACTGAGATAGTCCACTTGCTACCCCGAAAAATCTTCCAATCTCACAATATTTGCAGATCCTAAAGAACAAAAACCTCCCAAAATACCCCCCGAACAGAGTTTTTCGTTTTTTTACTTACATCATACAGGATTTTCTTTCATCGCTGTATATCAATCATATAGTTATTTCAAAACAGCAAAAAAACAGTAAAATTCCTGTAAGTAACTTTCTGATACCTGTTGGCGAGCCCCGGCAGTGATCGGTTTAACATTGTTGCCTGTCCCGGCTGTATGATGTAAGTAAAAAAATGAAAAACTATGTGCGGAATGATCGGTTTACCACTATTTGTCGTTTGCATTTGTTAACATCTGCCGTTCGACTACCAAGCCGCCTCTTTTACCGAAAAGGCCGGCAGGGTTTCCCAAAAGGCCGGCGGAGTTTGGCCAAAGGCCGGCAGGGATTTTGTGGGACTATTCATTTGTTGATAATTATCAACAAATAGCTACTCCTTGTTTTCGTTGCCGCAATCCCCCTTTTTCAAACTACCGGTAGTTTGGTCGACAAAACATTCATGTTTGTTACTTGACTACTAAGGAGCGAAGCGACTGATAACTACTTTGACTACTAAAATGTAAATCTTCTGCCGGCATCTTTTAGTTGAGATTTTCATGAAAAACACTAACTTTGTGAGTAATACTAAATAAATGATTATCTTATGAAGCGTCAATCTGTTCTGATCTTTTCGATTCTGTTTACCTGTTTGTGTTTACCGCTTACGGCACAGGTGAAAGAGGTGGCTACACTCGATACGTTATCCATTCTTACGTTCAATGATTTTCACGGCTCTTTCGTGGAGGATGGGGGAGTGCCCGGGGCAGGGCAGTTTGTGCAGATGGTACTCGATGAGAAAGCGAAACATCCGCATACGATCGTGGTCTCGGGTGGCGATAATTTCAGTGGCAGCTATTATTCGCTGATCACGAAAGGACGGCCCCTGCCGGAGATGTTCGAGATGCTCGGTGTGGAAGTGTCGGCATTGGGCAACCATGAATTCGATTGGGGCATCTCGTTCCTGGTGGATTCGGCGGCGCGTTATACGCCGTATATCAGTGCGAATGTGACAACCAACGGCTCGGATCAGCCGGATTGGATCGAACCCTATAAGATCGTGGAACGGACGTTGAAGAACGGCGAGGTGATCCGGGTGGCGTTTGTGGGGCTGATCACCACGGAGACGGTTTATCAAACCAATCCGGTCAACCTCAAAGGGTTGCAGTTTATCCATCCCCTGGGGGCGGCAGCGACGCAGACCTTATATAAGCTGAAGAAAGAAGGGGCGATCGATATGATCGTTTTACTGGCGCATATCGGATCGAGTATGCGTAATCCGGGCCGTTTGACCGAAGAGAATACAAAAGTGCTTCCTTACCTGGAAGGCATCGATGCGATCATCACCGCACATACGCATGAGGTGGTGCTCGATAAGATCAATAATGTGCCGGTGATCCAGGTGGGATCGTTGGGCAAATATGTCGGCAAACTCTTGTTTCAGGTTCGAAGTGAGGACGGGATGCGCGAGATCTCTTTTCTCAGCGGCGATACGCTCCATACGTCGGCCGGCCGCAATCCGGAGATGGTGGAATTGGTCGATCACTATATGGAAAAACATCAGTTGAACCGTGTATTGACCGTTGCCAAAGACGATCTGATTCATAACCGGAAGATCAATCAATGGGAATATACTCCTGTAGGCATGCTGGTGACCTCGGCTTATGTGGATTGTTTCCGAGAAAAGAATAAAGAACCGGAACTGAACGAACTGCCGGTGATCGGAATGAATCATTACGGGGGCATCCGCACCAGTATTTTCAAAGGAGAGGTGACTATATTACGGGCCGGCAACGTATTGCCCTTCGGTGGGGATGTGGTGGCTTATCGCTTCGACGGCAAACGCTTGAAAGCGCTTCTGCAGGAAGGACGGACGAATTCGACCGGATACATGCAGGTCTCTCCCGTTGAAATGCGCTTGAAAGGGGATCAGGTCGATCAGCTGTATTGGACTTCACCGGAGGGCAAACGGATGGAGATCACCGACTCGACCCCTTGCATCGTCGTGCTCGACCAATTCATTACCGCCGGAGGCGACGGCTACAATACCAGCCTGTTCGATACGTACGGCATCGACTCATTCAACGCCCAGCATAACGAAACCACCCGTACTTTCATCGACTACCTGGCCAAGCAAAAGACCATATCGACTAAAGCGGTATTGACGCCTAAGGTGATTGATTCTTTTTAATCCTTGAGTATGATGGTCGTCTGATTATCTTTCTGTAATTGAGATATCGTATGATTTCTGTAAATATATAAAGAGAGAAGCTGGGGATTGTCAGAGCAAGCCAATTCGGTCAATGCCCTGTTTTTGCTTACATCCAGTTCGGTCAGTTGATTCATTTCGCAATACAACTTATCGAGTGCTATACATAAATCTAATGATAAGGATGTAATTTCATTTGAAGAACAATTCAGTTCTTGAAGAGCAGAGCATCCGTCCAGGTCCAATACTTTTATCTTATTCGCATAGCAATATAAATCCGTCAGATTGGAGCATCCGTTGATTTTTAGGTTATGGATCTGATTATTCGAACAATCCAACCCGGTCAGTCTGGCATTATCCGCCAGATCGAGGGAGGTCAAAGCATTGACCGAGCAATTCAGGTATTGCAATCGATCGTTTACCTTTAGGGAAGTGAGCAGTCCGTCATTGATATATAAGGTGTCGAGTTGCAGGCAATGACTCACATCGAGCAACTCCAAAGAAGAACGGGTACAGTATAGATTCTTTAAGGCGGTACAACCCTCTATATTTAATGCAGACAAAATCGAAAGGTAATATGACGTATTCTCAATGCGTATCTCTTCCAGGTTACTGCATCCTGAGGCATTGATTTCTTTTACAAAACGGGAGTTGATGTTTAATTTCTTTAGGGAAGGAAGATCTTCAAGCAGGATCGCGAGTTTGCGGTCGTGGTATGCATCAATGAGCGTATCACGAACGACCAACTCTTCCAATGCACTGTTTTTCTTGAGATCAAGAGGTGCATCTGTCTTATAGAAACCATATTCCAGATATTTCAGGTTGGATAATGGGCTGACATCCAGTCCAGGCAGATAACCGGCAATACAGGTCAATCGCTCCAGATCGGTGTTATGGGTCAGATCGAGATCCTCAAAAATCCCGCAGCAGGAGAGCTCTTTCAGTTGGCTACAGGCACTTATATCCATTGATTTCAGGTTCGGGGAATGAAGATATATACGTTCTAAAGCTTTATTGTCGATCTCCAGGCTCTGAAAGGTGCCGATACATTCCAGGTCTTTCAGGGACGGGCAGTTCGTGATATCCAGTTGTCCGATCAGATTGGAACGAAATTTTGTCAAGGAAGTGCAACCACTCAGATTGAACTGTAGATTTCCTTCGAAGTAATAAACATACTGATATTTCGGATCAATACAGAGATGCTCTATCTCTTTCAGGTTGACACAGTTGTTCAGGAAAATAGTTGTATTCCAATTGCCTGCATAAAAAACAAACTCTTCGATGGCGGATTCGCCGGCGTCGAGCGTCAAGAGGGACGAGCCTTCGCAGATAAGTTTTTTCAGCGACTGATTACCTTTGGCGTTCAGTGATTTGAGATGAGACGAATGGGAGCAATTCAGTTCTTCAATAGCCAGTTGACTGATATCTAATGCCGTTATATGCGTGCCTTGGCAGGAAAGCTTCTTTAGCTGTGTGTGTTCACTGAAGTTTAGATCTGCGATGGTGCTGTAGTCGATATTCACTTCTTCAAGCCATTCGTTTTGACTGATATCTAAGGTGGATATGTATTCATTGAAACTGCAAATCAAGACTTTCAGGTTTTTGTTTTGACTTATATCCAACGTGGTGATGGGGGTGCGGCTGCAATCCAATACTTCCAGCGCGGGGAAGTTCTCGATTCCGCTTAACGAAGTGATCTCACTATAAGCCGGGAGAGTGATCTCTTTGACCACCAATGCTTCTTCCGTACTGATGATGCCGTCTTTATTCAGATCGAAAAAGGATAACAGGTGTGACATAAATTCCTTATCCGCCACCTCGCCTATGGGAGTCACCGGTTGATCGTCATCATTATCACAGCCGATAAAAAGGAGCGGGAAGAGGAGTAATAAGAATAGTTTTATTGCTTTCATAAGTGTCTTTGTTGATCGTTTGAAGTAGCGAGTGCAGAATCCGTGCTTGCATGGATTATGCCGAGTCACGCCAAACGACTAATTTTAATGATTGTATATAATAAACGGACTAAACAACCGGATATTGTTAGACGAATTTCATGTGTATCATACTTTTATATGGCACGATTTTTGTACATTTGTCTGTCGTTTAATCGGTTTAAATAGAAAAAGAAATGAAACTTTTATATCCACAGGAGCACTTCTCCTGTTATAACTATGAAAAAGGGCAGAATGCCCGGTTGGAAATCCTGAAGGTTCCGGCGGGGGAGAAGATCATTCGTGATCTGGTCGACAACGAAATCGTTTTTGTTGTCGACGGTATATTCACTGTATCATACGGAAAGGATGCGCATATCGATGTGCCGAAAGGAAAAATCCTTTTTTATCCGCCGGGCTCCCATGTGGAAGCTACCGTGGTGGAGGATGCACATCTTATTATATGCCGGGTCAGGGGGCTGGTGCAGTTGTGCGAATGCCTTCCGTTGGATCAGCTTTACCGGGAGTTTGGGGCCAAGCGGGGCGATCACTTCCATATGTTGGATATCAATAAGAGGATCTATAACTATGTGGAGCAATTCGTCGAATGTGTGAATGACGGGTTGAGATGCGCCTCGTATTTCTCGACCAAGATGAAAGAGTTGCTCTTTCTGTTGCGCGCGTATTATACCAAAGAAGACCTGGCAGCCTTCTTTGCACCGGTCATGGGGAAGGATTCGCAGTTTATGAACCTGATGTATCAGAATTACCGCAGTGTGAAGAGTGTGCAGGAACTGGCTGATCTGTCGTTGTATAGCCCTTCGGGTTTTAAGAAACAGTTTACTAAGGTTTTCGGCAGTTCGGCTTCGGAATGGCTGAGCGACCAGAAGGCGACCCTGATCTTTCAGGATCTGAATCATTCGTCTTTGACTATAAAGGAGTTGGCAGATAAGTATGACTTCTCTTCCGTGTCGTCGTTCAGTAACTTCTGCTTTAATAAATTCGGCAAACCACCCGGAAAGATCCGCCCGAAAACTGCCGATCGGAAAGGAAAAAGCGCATCCGAAAACGATAATAGCTAAAAGAAAAAGCGTATTCGAGAACGAGGATAGCTAAAAGAAAAGGCGCATTCGAGAACGAAAGTAGCTAAATGAGGAATAAAAGTAGCTTTGAGGATAAAAGCATTGACCCACATTCTCTCTACCTTTGCATCGTTTAATTCGTGTTAATACTGCATTTTATACTGGGATGTTTACCTGAGAATCATGCTCTTTTAACGCCGGAGCTTTCTCAGGTACTCCCAGGCTTAAATAGAATATGTTTTAAACAAAACCAAAAATCCCCCGAAGAGTAGCGACTCTCGGGGGATTCTTATATTTTAGGGATATTTTAGATAAGATGGGAGTTTGTACGGATCACCCCGTATTATTGTGGAGAAGTTCCTACTCGATGATAATGGAGCACGCAGATGACGCAGACTAAAGCGCAGATCTACGCAGATAATTTATTATTAATTAAATATTTATCTGTTATCTGCGTAGATCTGCGCTTTAGTCTGCGTCATCTGCGTGCCATAATATCCACTCGAATTTCGACTCCACAACTTTCCGGGGTGATCCGTTTGTACATTTGTTAAGTATGTTACCTATACCTACCTAACTAATAAAACACCACAAATTGCAATCAAAGCAATAATAAAGAGTATAAACAATCCTTCCATCAATTTTCTTCCCTCTTCCTCCTCCTCCTCCTTTATTTTTTTTTCATTATCTTCTTTTTCTTTCAGTCGGAACTTCTCTTTTTCTCTTTCGATCAGGAGTTGCTGTTCCTTTTCTCTCATAGGAGCTAGTATATACTTCTCTTCTAAGTAAACATTAATTTCTGATAATGTCTTAAAAGTCGTGGATTGAAATAGAGTGCTTTCCAGCATTAATATAGAATCATTATGTCCATCTAAATTTAGTGCTAAAAATTGACCATCCACAAAACTAGGATTTAGTAAATAGCTTTGCTCTTTTATATCTATAATCATAGTACCATCTGGCAATAGTTCCCACTTAGATCTGGTTACTTCTCCATTGTGTGATATTACTAATTCTTTATCTGGCCTAAAAATGAAAACTTGCTTATCTCCAGTGTCATTAAACACAATCCACTTCTTGTTGTACAGAATAGCTTCTGCATCTAACTGCTTACTGTATTGCTTAATACGGTCTAATATGCTTAACAGATAATACTTCATAACCTTATAGCTTTAAAACTAAGCAAATATAGTTCTTTTCTTTGTTTATCAGATAATACCACAACTAGAAAGCAGTCCCACGAAAGGGCTTCTTTTTGCATAGAGAGAACTAGGTACAATCCCTCTAATATTTGAAGTATTGATATATTCTAAATCTTTTACAGCATTATATCCTTCCAGAAATTCTCTTTTAGACATTTCTTCTCCAAATAGACCTCTGTTTCCTTCTCCTCCTTTATAATGTATCACATTGTCTTTAATGGTTGCTTTGTATCTGATTCCATTAACAGACTTAAACTCACCGTGATTGCTGATATACTCTGATATAATATTCCATATTTCAGCAGCTGTTTTGTTCTTATCCATAATCTCAAAATTTTGACTTCAAACATAGCGAAAAAGCCACAAAGAAACTACTTTTTGATCTTTGATTTTCAGTTTCTAATCACTACTATCCGATTAGACTCCAATCGGACATATTTTGCGCATAACTATTGCCTGCGGATTTATACCTCTCTATTTAGTACTCCATTGTATTTGCAATTGTCTTACTGATGAAAATTTTGTTTTCTTCTTAATATACCTCTTGAGTTCATAGTATTGCTTTGTTTGCAACTAATTCATATATTTGTATAAAAGTGATTCTAATGAAAAGTAAAATGTTGACACCTGATGATATTATGACATTCGGAAAAAATAGAGGTTTAAGTTTTGCCGAAATATATCAGTATGAACCAAACTATATAGAATGGCTTATCTTCAATACAGAACTGTATTTTGACTTAGAATTATTTGAGAAATTACCGAATCCAACTCCTATGGATATAGGAGCAGTTAAAGGTAGTCCTGAACGTGAAAAACTCTTTGCTGAAGGCAAAGGTTCACATGCAGATAACATTAATATGTATACAGGGGTATTAGGAATTAAAATGATGTTAGAAGCAGTTCCTGAATATGATGCGGAAACAAAATTTGCTTTTTCGGAAAGTGCAAAAGTAAAGAATAATACTAAATGTTTTTTTTCTGGCATTGAATTCATTTTAGCATAAATACACTTACTCCATGTGTTATGATATTTATGCATTTCAGATCTATTCGCTTAAAAAAAAATCTACTATTTGTTTCAGAATCGACTGTCTGACATATTTATTTCACTATTTTTTTCATGAGGTAACTGAGTTTGTGGTAAAACTAAAATGGGTAAACTAAAAACAGGAGCAATTTGCTCCTGTTTTTAGTTGATGATTGTTGTTCCTTTGCTTTTTTGCTATTATTCTTATTGGCAGAGAGGATAGATATTGTTAATTGTCATCAATTCCATCTTCCTTCATATTGTGGAATACGTTCTGAACGTCTTCATCTTCTTCCAGTTTTTCCAGCAATTTATCCAACTGAACGCGCTGTTCGGCTGTAACCTCTTTCAGGTCATTGGGGATGCGGATAAATTCCGCGCTATTGATCTCGAAACCGTTCTCTTCCAGGTATTTCTGGATGGCGGAGTTTTGAGAGAATTCACCGGAGATGATGATTTCATCTTCATCCTCTTCTACTTCATCCACACCGAAATCGATCAGTTCGAGCTCGAGGTCTTCCAAGGATACGCCTTCTTTTTTGACGATATGGAAAACGGCTTTGTGGTCGAACAGGAACTCGAGACTGCCGCTGGTGCCCAGTGAGCCGCCGTGTTTATTGAAGTAACTGCGCACGTTGGCAACCGTACGGGTCGTATTGTCGGTCGCTGTCTCCACGAAGATCGCGATGCCGAAAGGACCATACCCTTCGTAATTCATTTCTTTATAGTCCGTATAGTCTTTGGAAGTCGCTTTCTTGATCGCTCTTTCCACATTCTCCTTCGGCATATTCTCCTTCTTTGCCTGCTGCATCAATACACGCAAACGAGGATTGGCATCCGGATCAGGCCCCGCGGCTTTGGTGGCCATGGTAATTTCTTTTCCCAGTTTGGTAAATACGCGGGCCATATTGCCCCAGCGTTTAAATTTCTTTGCTTTACGGTATTCAAATGCTCTTCCCATATCTTTATCTAATGATTAATGATTAATGTTTAATTGTCAATCGGAGATCGGCCTTAGTCAATTATCAATTATCAATTGTCAATTACCTTAATGATGCTCCCAGTTTCTGTTCCAGATTCGTCTGTATCTTCTTCATGATCGCATCGATCTGCTTGTCGTTCAATGTCTTTTCTTCATCCTGGAGGTAGAAGCTGACGGCATACGATTTCTTGCCTGCCGGTAGGTTCTTGCCTTCATAGACGTCGAACAAGGTGACATCTTTCAATAATTTGCGTTCACTCTCATTGGCTATTTTCCGGATCTCGGCGAAGGGGATGTTTTTGTCTAACAACAAAGCCAGATCTCGCTTAACGGCCGGGAACTTGGATATTTCACTGAAGATGACTTTATGTTTCCGGGTTTCCTTCATCAGGAGTTCCCAGGACAATTCGGCGAAATATACCTCCGTATCGATATCAAACTTCTTACAGAGTTTTTTCTGTACGATACCGAAGGTGCCCAACTGACGGCCGGAAGCGGTGGTGATGCTTACTCCGGTGGAGTAGATATCATTCGTTAGATTACCGAAAATAACCTTCTTCATGTTCACGCCCAGGCGAACCAGGATGTTTTCGATATAGGCTTTCAATTCGTAGACGGATGATTTCTCATTCGGATGCGCCCAGTTGTTCTCCACCCGGTTGCCGCATACCCAGAGTCCCAGGCGATAATCTTCACTATAGGCAGCAAGTATTTCGCCTTCTTTCTTGTTGTCGGCATTGAAGTTGTAACAATTCCCGAATTCGAAGAAGCGGATATTTACATTCTTCCGTTTGATATTGTATTCGATGCTTTGCAAACCACCGAAGAGCAAAGTCTGGCGCATCGCGTTCAGGTCGATGCTCAGCGGGTTTTCCAACATCACACAGTGTGAAGCCGGGTAAGTCGTCAACTCTTCGTAATGACTAAACGGCGTGAACGAATTATTCATGATCTCATGGAAACCGTTTCCGCATAATTGCTCGGAGATCAGGTTCTGCAATTCATACCCGCGGTCGGTCTGTGTCTTATAGCTTAAGTTCGATTTCACATTATCGTCGAACTCCACATTATTATATCCGTAGATACGCAGGATATCCTCGATCACATCCACATCGCGCTGTACATCGATCCGATAGACCGGCACATGCAAGGTAAGGCCTTCCGGAGTTTCGGAAACAATCTTTATCTCCAGGCTGTCCAGGATATTCTTCACGGTTTCCGTAGGTATCTCTTTCCCGATCAGACTGTTGACTTTCTGATAGCTAAGCTCGACAGTATAAGGCTCAACAACCTTGGGGTAGATATCCTGCACTTCACCGGTAATCGTTCCGCCGGCCACTTCTTTGATCAGTAAAGCCGCACGTTTCAGGGAATACATGGTATTGTTCGCATCCAAGCCCCGTTCGAAACGGAACGAAGAGTCGGTGTTCAACCCAAAACGACGGGCTGTCTTGCGCACCCACGACGGATTGAAGTTGGCCGATTCGAGGAAGATATCGGTCGTAGACTCCGTCACTCCGGAATCGAGCCCTCCGAATACGCCTCCGATGCACATGGCTTCTTCCGTATTACAGATCATCAGGTCACGGTCGGTCAGTGTCCGTTCGGCTTCATCCAATGTGACGAATTTAGTGCCTGCCGGCATGGTCTTGACGATCACCTTGCCTCCTTTGATCTTATTGTAATCGAACGCATGCAGCGGTTGTCCCATTTCGTGCAATACGAAGTTGGTCACGTCCACGATATTGTTGATCGGACGAAGGCCAATAAGGTTCAAACGGTTTTGCAACCATTCGGGACTTTCTTTGACCGTGACTCCTTTGATGCTTACACCCGAATAGCGAGGGCAGGCTTCGGTGTCTTCTACGATCACTTCGATCGCCGGGGAGGCGTCTTCCACTTTAAAAGCATCAACCGAAGGACGTTTCAGTTCGCCCGGTTTGCCGTTTTGCTTCAGGTAAGCCGCCAGGTCGCGCGCCACACCGAAATGGGACGTACCGTCTACCCGATTGGGGGTGATATCTACCTCCAATACATAATCACTCTGGATATTATAGTATGCTTTCGCCGGCATACCCACAGTAGCTTCAGCGGGAAGCACAATAATTCCGGCATGGTCATTGCCCAAACCGATCTCATCTTCCGCACAAATCATACCATTGGATTCCACGCCGCGTATTTTAGACCTTTTGATGGTAAAGACCTCATCATCCTTATACAGTTTCGTGCCGTTTACGGCGACAACTACTTTTTGTCCGGCAGCCACATTGGGTGCTCCGCAGACAATTTGTAAAGGTTCTTCTCCTCCTACATTCACTGTGGTGATATGTAAATGATCGGAATTCGGATGTTCTTCGCAAGTCAGTACTTCGCCGATAAACAGACCTTCCAGTCCGCCTTTTATGGTTTGTACTTCCTCCACACCGCCGGTTTCCAAACCGATAGAGGTAAGCGCCGCTGCCACTTCTTCGGGCTGCAGGTCGAATGACAGATAGTCTTTGAGCCAGTTATAGGATATATTCATCGTAATAAAGTTTATGCTTTATCTCATTTCGTAAATTGACGGGCAAAAATACGAATTATTCGTGAAACGGCTAATAAAATCAGGCAAAAACAATACCTTTGCTGCCCGGTTAAATACCTCAATCATTAATATTTTGTACCCATGCGAATCGATATACTTACCGTACTGCCCGAAATGATCGACGGGATGATTAATTGTTCTATCGTTAAACGTGCCCAGGATAAAGGATTGGCAGAGATCCATCTGCATAACCTGCGCGATTACACGACTAATAAATGGCGTCGGGTGGACGATTATCCTTTTGGCGGAGAAGCCGGTATGGTGATGCAAATCGAACCGATCGACCGGGCGATCTCTGCCTTGAAGAGTGAACGCACGTACGACGAGGTGATCTATACTTCCCCGGATGGCGAGACTTTCAACCAGCCGATGGCCAACCAAATGTCATTGCTGAATAATATCATCATCCTTTGCGGGCATTATAAAGGGGTCGACTACCGGATCCGGGAGCATCTGATTACGAAAGAGATCTCCGTCGGCGATTATGTATTGACGGGTGGTGAACTGGCTGCTGCCATTATCACCGATGCCGTTGTCCGCCTGATCCCCGGTGCGATTGGCGACGAACAAAGCGCCCTTTCCGACTCTTTTCAGGATAACCTCTTAGCCCCGCCCGTCTATACCCGTCCGGCGGAATACAAAGGTTGGAAAGTCCCCGATGTATTGCTGTCAGGCCACGAACGCAAAATCGACGAATGGAAGCTGCAGCAAGCCCAGGAGCGCACTGCCCGGTTGCGACCGGATTTATTACAAAGCACTAAACCGCGTGCAGGATGGGATGCCGCATTTGCCAGGCATTCTCAAGAGGGAAATGGTGAGGATTTGTTTCAATTCTGATAATTATACTCCAAATGAATCGTGTAGGTGTTCATGCCGCCGTTGTTGGTGGTATGATCGGTTTCTTCGATGAAGATGGTGGTGACGTATTCGTTGCGGAAGGTGTAGTCGAAGAGGTATTCGGCGCTGATGTCGGTGTTCGGAACCTGGTACCAGTAGGCACGGGATACCAGTTGTGCGTTCAATGCTCCCCGGTAGAAGTTGATCGGACTGAAAGCGTCGAAGCTAATGGGAGAGAATGCGCTTAAAACCATGAACGGCAGATTCTCCGGACGTTTATCCGGCATGTATTCATAAATCATTTCTTTTGTTTCCTGGGAGAACCGGTTGATATTATTCCCTTCCCAGGTATAGTTGTCGTAGGCGGAATAGGTTCTGGTCTCGTATTGCAGGCTGTTTTCCAAAGGCCAGCGGATTAGTTTGTCGGCTGTATTTAACTTATCCCTTCGGTAGGTGTACGTGTATTCTTCATTGCTGTAAACCGTGTTTTCCGCATAAGGATTGAGGGCGTAGGTTTTCATCTGCGTGATGAAGTTATTGTTCAATGCATACTCGATCTTTTCGGACTCGGGACCGCTCACCGTCAGTTTCTTCTTATCGACGTAAGTAAATTCCAACTTTCCTTTCTCTGCATCCTGCAGGCGTGAGATCGTGCCGTCGGGATTGTAATAAATCTCAACCTGAAAGACAGGGGCAGACTCACTGTTTTTGTAACAGGTGACTTTGGTCAGTTTGTTTAACTTTATTTTCTTGTCATCGTCGTCGCTGGAACATGCCGCCAGCCCTATCAGACCGGCCAACATCAAGAGAGTTAATCTTTTCATCTTTATCTTTTTTACCTCCTACGGACAAATATAACGGGTTTCGACGGATCGGCATGAAGACTTTTAGTTAATTGTATCAATCATTCGGGTATTAGACGAACAAATGCGAAGAAATGACCAATGGGCTAATCCTCTTTTTCTTCTGCCGTTTCCCGTGGCCTTTGCGGTGGGAGCAGGGCCAGTTCGGGGGCGTTTTCTACGATTTGCTGACGGATATACTCTTTGATCTCCGCGCGAAGATTGTGCGGCGTCGGATCGAGCTCTTTCTGGGTGGCCGCCTGGAAGATATCTTTGTAGCGGCATTTGACTATTTTGTACTTGAAATCGTCCAGGTTACCTGTCACATCGACCCCAAGCTTGAACGGAACGGGCGATTTCAATACGGACACGTGATAGTTGAACGTCATATCCAGGTTGTGCGTGCCGCCCACAGCCACCCGGTAGCGGTCCATCTCCAGAAGGAATGGGAAAATCTGGATTTTATTCTCTTTCACCACCAGATCGACCGAGATATTGTCGATCACATTCTTTTCTTTGTTCTTGAACATGAGTGTTTTCGATATCTCCGCAAAGGTTTCGCCATCCAGTAATACCATGTTTTTCCCCGCGACCGAGCAGCCGGTATGGAGCGAGGGCAGAATAACCGACGAGGTGGAGTCGATATCACAGGTCACCGCCATGGTGCAGTCCACAATCCCTTCAAAAGAGCGAAGCATCGGCAGTAGGGTGTCGATTGCCGGGTAAAGGTCGATGAGTTTTTCCACCTGTATGGCGCGCATCTCGAGGTCGCAGCCAACGGAAGCCTTCTCCGTGTTTTTTGCTGTGTAATACATACTGAAATTGCCTTCGCCGATATTCGACCGCATATCCAGTTTCTTCAGGTTGATGCTCTGGTTGCGCATGACGATCTCCCCTTCGACATGTTCCATCTCGAGGTCTTTGTAATCGATCTTCTTTGCATTCATGACCAGCGACATATCGAGAAAAGCCGGGACGACAAAGAGCCTGTCCGCCGAGTCGGCCGGTTGGGTTGCGACAGAGTCTTGCAGAATCTCCAGACTGGCCAGGTTGTCATCCGCCAATAGGACGTCCTGTTCCCGTTGGTCTTGTTGTTCCATCTCTTGCATGCCCCGGCTGATCGCTCCGATCAATTGGTTGCAATCCATATAATCGGACCCGACCGAGAACTTGCCTTGCAGTTTGCCTCCCCTGAGCATGGCCCGACGGATACTGTTGATCTCGCCGGTCAGGGTGAAGTTGCTGTTGCCGGCATAGAACAGGGCATCGGTGAACTGCACCGTGTTGGTGTCGAACTTCACCTTCGTCTTTTCCATCCGCATCGGCAACGGGAAGGCACGGCTGAAGAGACGCATCTGATCGAAGAGCACCGACCCCCGTACTTCCCAGTTGCGCAATAGATCGGTGGAAGAAGAGGCTGTTGTTGCATTGGCGGGCACGGAGTCGGTTGGCTGTTGGCGCCGGTTTGCCCGGGCTTCCCGTTGGCGTCCGGACGAAGTGCGTGCACTCATTTGCCGGGTGCTGTCTTGTCGTGCGGTTTGCATCCGTTGTCGCATCGCATCCCTGAGCGGGAGCGCTTCGACGCTGAATGTGCTTGCGGCAAACGAGATCCCCATCTGAGAGGGAATATCGAAATAGCGTAGCGAATCCACCGTAATGGCAGCCATCAATTGCGGGATTTTCTTATTGGAGTCCGACGGTTTGGTGCCGCCCCGCAGGTAAGCGTTCTTGGCCACGATCGTTACCGAGTCGGGCAGGCGCGAACGGATCTGTTCCACCCGTATATGGGAGGTGACCGACATCACTTCGGTCGTATCGATCACCGGGGAGGTCTTAGCCGTGATCTCCATGCCCCGAAGCATGGTATTAATATCTTCTTTGTACTTGACGCGCATCCGGTCGACCGTCAAAGCGCCGCTCAACAGGTTATCTCCTTTGATATACCGGCTGGTTGATTTGACAGTGTCCATCGTAAAGTGAACGCCTCGGACGAATACATCCATCTCGTAGGGTTCGCTGAACGCTTTGAGCGAGTCGATATTGAAGTAGCCCAGGGCTTGAATCTTATTGTATCGCCCTTCGAGTAGGTCGTCCACCGTGAAAGAAGCCTGAATATCGGCATCCATAAATCCTTCGATCAGTAATGTATCGGCATCCATAAGCTCTCCGGCCATGCGGGTAAGGTCGACCTTCCCTTTGATGGTTGCATCCACGGCCGGCGACTGCAGGATATCGGTTACCTTTCCGTTCATTTGCAGCGAAGTGTTCATTCCCGTCAGGTTCAACTTATCAAGGGTGACGTGCGACGCCTCGGGTTCCGCTCCGCTGAGTAGAATGTCCATTTCCATCTCCAGGGCGTCGATACCCTGATCGACTCCTTTCATGTGGTAGGAACCGTTCTCCAACGTGCAGGTTGCGTTGATCGTCGGCATGACATGATCTCCCAGTTCCCCGAAGATATTCGCATCCATCCGGATCGATCCGGTGGCGAGGATATCCGCCCGGTTCTTCAGGTAAGCCTCCGGAATGAAGCCGATCAGCTCGTTCAGGTCGGAAGCCTGCAAGCCCATCTCTACATTCATCGCGAGAATATTCATTTCGGGTAGGTAGCTGAATGAACCGTCAGCCGAGAAAGGCAGGTTGTTGAGTCGCATCGCCGAGTTTTTCAGTGTAACGGTATGGTAGTTGTCCGTCAGTTCGATGTCGCTTTCAAAATGAAGAGCCATATTGTTGTTCAACGAATAATCCGGACTTTCGAAAAGGATGGAGGAGGAGCCGGTTTCGACCGATAAGGTATTCCCTCCGTTGATGAGCGAACCGGTCAGTGTCAGGAAGAAGCCTTCTACCTCGGTATAGATATCTGCCTGCCGGTCGTCGTAGGTGAAAGAGCCGCCGGTGATTTCTACCTTTTGCAGATCGATGGGAGGGAGTTGCATGGTGTCCGCATCTTCTTCCTGCTCTTCTTCCGAAGCGATCAGGACATCCCAGTTTGCCCGGCCTTCACTATCCACCAATCCATAGAAGACCGGATCTTCAATCCGTACATCCCCGATCGTCAGGATCCCTTTGAAGAGATAATCCATCGGACGAATGGTCAATACCACCTCCTTGAAACGTAATAGGGAGTCTAACTGTCCGCCACTCAGGCTCAGCCCCAGATGCGGGTAGGTGTTGAAGAACGTCAATTCCACCTCTTCACATTCGAACTGCCCGTTGATGCGTTTGTTCACCTCGTTCACCACGATCGGCGTCAGCTTCCGCGAAGGCAGAATGCCCCAGTTTATTATACTGAACACGACAGCCGGCAATACAAAGAACAATGCAAACAGCGTAATGCCAATAGTGAAAAGGACTCTCTTCTTATTTTTCATATTTTTCCAGTATGGAGCACAGGACAAAGATAATGAAAGCCGAAGAACTTTACTCTATATTCTTCCGTATCTTCTTGAGGTAGGTTTTCATGGCTTCGCTGTCTTTCTTTTGGATGATCTCCTGCAGGGCGGACAGTTCTTCCTGGATGCGGTTGATTTGGTTGGGGGTGCGCGGGTTGAAAAGGATTTCCGTCAGGAGGTAATCGTCTTCGGAGAAGAGGCCGCGGGCGATCTTCATGTGACGCTTGAAGGTGGTTCCCGGCGCGTCCTGATGCTTCATGATCGCGGCAAAGACAATGGTCGAAGCAAACGGGATACCCAAGGAATAGGCGACGACTTTATCGTGCTCTTCGAACGTGTATTCGCAGATGTTCAGGTGCAGGCCGTTGTAGAGGTCTTTGAAAAAGATCTTACCCAGGTGATCTCCCTCGGAGATGATAATCGTATTCTCTTTTGCTAGGTTCGCCAGGTTGGCGAAGGTTGGGCCGAACATCGGGTGCGTTGAAACATAAGGGAAACCGCAGGTCTCATAGAACTCCTTCAGATGGGTCTTGACCGAAGCGATATCGGAGATAATGCAATAAGGCGGCAGGTAGGGCAATACCATCTGGAATGCCTCGATGGTGTAGTTCAACGTGACGCAGTTGATCACCAGCTCCGGTGCGAACTCCCGGATCTCTTCCGGCTTCTGCATACGCAGGGCGTTATAGATAAAGCGCATCCGTTTCGGATCCTGTTCCAGGACAGCTACTTCATGGTCGAAGCTCAATAGGTCGGTGAAGAAAGATCCCATCTTTCCGGCACCTAAGATTAGTATTTTCATTGGTTCATGATTATTACTTGTTGACGCACGGATTCTTCGTGGATCTCTTGCAGGATCTCTTTGACAAAGTCGGTATCCAGCTCCATGGCTTCGCCCATATCGGAACGTTTGGTGAGGATCTCATTGTAACGGGGAGACTGCAGGATGGGCATATTGTGCTCTTTCTTATAGATACCGATCTCACGGGAGATACGCATACGCTTGGCCAGGAGTTCGAGCAGTTGTTCGTCGATCTGGTCGATCTGGCGGCGCAGTTCACTCAGGTTCTCCGTCGTTTGGTGCACATCGCGGATCACCAACAGGTTCAAGACGTAATCCAATACCTCGGGCGTGATCTGTTGACTGGCATCGCTCCAGGCGTTGTCCGGACAGCAATGGCTTTCGATCATCAAGCCGTCGAAGCTCAGGTCCATTGCTTGCTGCGACAGGGGAGCGATCAGTTCGCGGCGGCCACCGATATGGCTGGGGTCGCAGAAGATCGGCAGGTTCGGCATCCGTCGACGCAGTTCGATGGGGATATGCCAGAGTGGGAGGTTGCGGTACATCTTTTTGTCGTACGAGCTAAAGCCGCGGTGGATCACACCGATGCGGCGGATACCGGCGCCGTAGATTCGTTCGATCGCTCCGATCCACAATTCCAGGTCGGGATTGACCGGGTTTTTGATCAAGACCGGGATATCCACGCCTTGCAACGCATCGGCGATCTCCTGCACGGCAAAAGGATTGACGGTGGTACGCGCCCCGATCCATAAGATATCGATGCCCATCTCCAAAGCTTCTTTGATATGATCTTTGGTGGCCACTTCGGTGGCGACATACATCCCGGTCTCTTCTTTGACCCGTTTCAGCCAGGACAGCCCGACGGTGCCTACGCCTTCAAAGCCTCCGGGTTTGGTGCGCGGTTTCCAGATCCCGGCGCGGAAGATCTTGACCCCACGGGATGCAAGCGCTTTGGCGGCTTCCAATACCTGTTCTTCGGTTTCCGCACTGCACGGACCGGCTATAACGATCGGGCGACTTGGGTCGACACCCGGTAATACGATTGATTCTAATGCTAAGTTCATTATATATCTATGTTACTTTTTTTACTTGATAACTATCTTGTGTCCTCGCCTGGTCAGACGAGGGGGAGACAACCTCTCCACCAACGCAAGCGTTGGTCCTCCTCTCCTGGCCAGGAGAGGAGCCGAGATAGTATATTGCTTCTATCTGAATTTCTTTTAATTCTGCAGCATTACGACTCTCCGTAATGCCTCTTTTAATGTCTCCTCCGGGCAGCAAAGGGATATGCGAATATATTTTTCTCCCTGATCGCCGAAGATAAAGCCCGGTGTGATAAAGACATTCGCATTGTATAGGATCCGGTCGGCCACTGCTTCGGCGTTTCCTGTGTGATCGGGCACCCGTCCCCAAAGGAACATGCCTACCTGTGCTTCATCATACCGGCAGCCCAGGGCTTTCATTATCTTACCTGCCAACCGCCGCCTTTGGGCGTACACCCGGTTCATACTTTCATACCATTCCTTGGGCGCGTTCAATGCTTCTGCCGCCGCATATTGCATCGGTTTGAACTGGCCGGAGTCGACATTGCTCTTCACTTTGAGTATCCAATGGATAAAGCGGGCATTGGTAGCCAGCATGGCGATGCGCCATCCCGGCATATTGTGGGATTTACTCATCGAGTTCATCTCGATGCAGATCTCACGTGCTCCGGGCACACTGAGGATACTCAACGGCTGATCGTTCAGTATGAAACTGTACGGATTGTCATTGCAGATGATGATTCCGTGTTTGAGGCCAAAGGTAACTAATTTCTCAAAGAGTTCCATTGTCGCGTTCGCTCCGGTGGGCATATTGGGGTAATTCACCCACATGATCTTTACTCCGGTGAGATCCATCGCCTCCAGTGTTTCAAAGTCGGGCATCCATCCCGTCTCTTCACAGAGGTTGTAGGGAACGATCTCAGCGCCGACCAGTTTGCTGACGGAGGTATAAGTGGGATAGCCCGGATTGGGAATCAACACCCGGTCGCCCGGATTCAGAAACGCCATCGATACGTGCAATACTCCCTCTTTGGAACCGATCAGCGGCAGGATCTCCGTTTGCGGATTGAGTTCGACACCGTACCAGCGATGATACCAGTCGGTAAAGCCTTTCCGCAGTTCCGGAATGCCGATATAGGGTTGATATCCATGCTCACCGGCGTGATGGGCATGCTGACACAAGGTCTCTATCGTCTGTTCCGACGGTGGAAGATCAGGACTTCCGACTCCCAGATTGATCACGTTCTTTCCCGCGGCATTCATCCGGGCTACTTCCTGCAGTTTCTTCGAGAAGTAGTATTCTTGTACGTTGCTTACGCGTGTAGCGGGTGCTATTTCACACGCTTTGTTTACCTTCTGCATATTCTCCTAAGATATTAAAGTCTTTTGTTAATGGGCGGATCGCATCGAGCGCCTGTTTGTATCGCGTGAAATCGGTAAAGGTGAGGTCAATGTAGAAAAGATATTCCCATTCGCGGCCGACGATCGGCAGAGATTGGATTTTGGATAGGTTCATATCGTAAAAAGAAAGGATAGAAAGGACTTTCGACAGGCTACCGGCGGTATGCGGCAGGGCAAATACCAGTGAGGCTTTATTGATTTCTTCCTGGTGGAACAGATCTTCGGCAGTCCAGCGATCGGCCAACGCCAGGAAGCGGGTGAAGTTGCGTTTGTTGGTTTCGATGCCTTCGGCAAGAACTTCCATCTGGTAGATCTCTGCGGCCGCTTTGCCGCAGATGGCCGCGTGTCCTTTCAGTTTGTTTTGCGCGATCCAGCGGGCGCTCATCGCCGTGTCTTCTTTTTCCACCAGTTTGACATGAGGCAGCGTATCGAGGAAATCGGCACATTGCATCAGGGCGATCGGGTGGGAGTTGACCTCTTCGATCTCGTGGATTGTGGTGCCGGGCAGGGCAACCAGCGAATGGGCGATCCGGAGTTTGTATTCTCCAATCACACGCAAACCGCTCAACCGGATCAGTTCGTGGTTTTGCAACAGACTGCCGGCAATGGTATTCTCGATGGCCATCAGTCCTAACGTAGCCGGATCTTTGCGGATCGTAGCGATCACTTCTTTGAAAGAGTTACATCCTACGATCTCGATTTCTTCCCCTTCGAAATAATTGTGGCTGGCGATATCGTGATACGAACCGGCAATGCCCTGGATAGCGACTTTCTTTTTTTTCATCATCTTGTTTGCCTTTGCGCACAAAAAAAGTCCCACCGTACGCGGCAGGACTTCTATTATGCTTATTGATTGTTCTATTTCTGTTGATCAATGCTCTACATACATATTCCTGCCTTTATTATGCGATAATAAAAGTAAAAATAAAAATATGTAAAGCTAAATCGATTCATTTCTGACAATTCTCTTGTTTGAGGGAGCAAATGTAACACTTCTTTTGAATATACAAACAAAAAGTGATAAATTTTTACACCACCTTGTGTCCGGGTTGCAACGAAAGGGTTGTTTTCGGCACGGCAGACCGGATACTTTCCGTGATCAGCTGGCCGACGGAATGGCGCACGAAGTCCTTCCGGGTAACCCATACAATCTCCCGGCAGGGACGGGGAATGGCAAAGGGGCGTACCAGTTTTTTCTGCTCACCACTCAGTTGCAAGGTGGCCAGTTCGGGAATGAATGTGATCCCGTTGCGGCTTTCCACCATACGCATAAAGGTCTCCAGGCTGCCCAACTGGTAAGCCGCCTGGCGCACTTTGACCTTTTCCATCTGGCAGAAGCGCATCAGTTGGTCGCGAAAGCAATGTCCTTCGTCCAACAGCCAGAGGTTTTCGTCGCTGATATCGGCTGTCTTGATCGTCTCTTTGGGAAAGATCGATTCGTTTTCGGCGATATAGACAAAGAACTGTTCGTAGAAAAGCACTTCGCCTTTGAATACGGCTTCCACCGGTTGATTGGCAATGATTGCCGCATCAATCTCGCCGCTTTGCAGGGCAAGCATGGTCTCGGCTGTTTTCATTTCCAGGATACGAATATCGAGTTCGGAATGTTTCTTGCGCAGTTGTTGGAAGAAGCGTGGCAACAGGTAAGGCGCGATCGTGGGCAGGATCGCCAGGCGGAATTCTCCTTTCAACGAATGGCGTTCTTCTTTGGCGATCTCCTGGATACGGCCGGTTTCGCGCAATACCACCTGTGCCTGTTCGATGATTTTCCGTCCGCTGGGCGTAGGGGTTACCGGTTGCATGCTGCGGTCGAAGATCTTCGTGTCCAGTTCGTCTTCGAGCTTCTGGATCATCATACTAAGGGTGGGCTGAGTGACATGGCAGTGCTCGGCTGCTTTGGCGAAATGGCGGTACTGATCGACTGCCAGGATATATTCGAGTTGTTGGATGTTCATCGTGCAAATCTTTGGTGTTTTCCTTACAAAGATAAGGAATTATAGATAAACTCTATTTCCCGATAAACTTTATCTGTTGGCAATAATAGAAACGAAACTTAGCTTTGCAATGTAAATCAAAGGCAATATCCATTATGAATACACATCAGTTTCAACAGAATTTAGTAGGCTTACAAGATAATATGCTGAATTTCGCCTTAAAGCTTACGGCCAATAGCGACGAAGCCCATGAATTGTTGCAGGATACCACCCTGAAGGTGCTCGATAATCAGGAAAAATATATAGATAACACGAATTTCAAAGGATGGGTGCTGACTATCATGCGCAATATCTTTATTAATAACTACCATAAGGTGGTGCGTACGCAAACGATGGTCGATCAATATGCCGATCTCTATAACCTGGAGGTATTAAGCGAGGCAAGCTTTGATTCTCCGGAGACCTCCTACCGCATTCAAGAAATAAACCAGGCAATCGAGAAACTGGAAGATGATCTGCGCATTCCTTTCTCTTTCTACCTGAGCGGCTATAAATATCATGAGATAGCCGATCAACTGGCCATGCCTCTGGGAACCGTAAAGAGCCGAATCTATTTTGCCCGGCAGGAACTGCAACAGAATCTTAAGGAACTTAATCTGGAAAGATAAACGTAACTTTCTGCCTTCCAGGGGGCATTTCGTGATTCGCCGGCTTGCTTCTTTTGTTTGACGGCTTTGAAACAGTTGTTTCACAGCTCTTTTTCATTGTTTGACAGCTGTGAAACAGCCGTTTCACAGCCGTCGAACGGCTGTTTGACAGCTGTCGAACAACTGTTTCACAGCTGTCAAACAACGAAAAGCGGGCCGGGAAGTGAGAAAATTTCCCGGACAAGAAGAAAAAGATGGCATTATAGATGAAAGATCAGTCTCCGATTGGCCGTACTTTGCCGGGAGTGGTTTGGGGGCTGTTTCGCTGGGGAAAAAGTGAAACCGCTGAAGGAACGCGGCGCTTTGCCGGGAAATGTGCGGAGAAATGCGTATTTTTATGCCCGATAAGTTAAACTGTATGGAAGAGCAAACAATCCTTTTACCGGCGGAATGGTATCCGCAAAGTGGCGTTCAGTTGACCTGGCCGCACGAGGAAACCGACTGGGCGCCCCTATTGGATGAAGTAATCCCTTGTTTCGTGGCGATTGCCCGGGAGATCCTGAAGCGTGAGAAGTTGTTGATTGTCGGGCGCGACGAAGAGGCGATCCGCAAGCAACTGGGTGAGGTGGATGAAAGCCGGTTGGTTTTTATTCCCTATGACCCGAATGACACCTGGGCGCGCGATCATGGCGGTATTACGGTGCAGGTGGATGGTGCGCCGGTCGTTTATGACTTTGTATTCAATGGTTGGGGCATGAAGTTTCCGGCCGACCGGGATAATCTGATTACCCGGATGCTTTTCATGGCGGAGGTGTTTGCCGAAGAGGTTGCTTATCAGGATATGCGGCCTTTTGTTTTGGAAGGTGGGAGTATTGAGTCGGATGGCGCGGGTACGTTGTTGACTACCGAGGAATGCCTCTTGTCGTTCAACCGCAACGAATATATTCCGAAGGAACAGTTGGAGCTTTATCTGAACGAGATGTTCGGCACAGACCGGATCTTATGGCTTAGCCACGGTTACCTGGCGGGCGATGATACGGACAGCCATGTGGATACGCTGGCACGCTTTTGCAGCGAGGATACGATTGCCTACGTACAATGCACGGATCCGGAAGATGAGCATTATGAAGAGCTGTGCGAGATGGAAAAAGAACTGCAAGCCTTTGTCCGCCGCAATGGTGAGCCTTACCGGCTGATTGCCCTGCCGATGGCCGACGCCGTCGAGTGGGAGGGAGAACGACTGCCGGCGACCTACGCCAATTTTTTGATCCTCAACGGAGCCGTTCTCGTACCTTTCTACGATTCACCGAAAGACGAGGTGGCGCGAACCGCCTTGCAGACGGCTTTCCCCGACCGGGAGATTGTCGGCATCAACTGCCTGGCGCTGATCAAACAGCACGGATCGTTGCATTGCGTGACGATGCAGTATCCGGAAGGGACGCTTTAATTAAAAATTACGAATTACGAATTAGGAATTGGAGCGAAGCGTAAAAAAATTATCAATTATCAACTATCAATTATTAATTAACGATGAAGGTTGGCATTATTCAACAGGCAAATACGGGAGATCACGCGACGAATATCGCGAAGCTGGAACAATCGATCCGGACGTGTGCCGCGCAAGGCGCGGAGTTGGTCGTATTGCAGGAGCTGCATAACGGACTTTATTTCTGTCAGACGGAAGATACGCAATATTTTGATCAGGCAGAGCCGATTCCCGGGCCTTCGACCGAACAGTTTGGCGCCTTGGGCAAAGCGTTGGGCATCGTATTGGTTCTTTCTCTCTTTGAAAAGAGAGCCCCCGGATTATATCACAATACGGCGGTGGTGATCGAGAAAGACGGCACGATTGCCGGGCGGTATCGCAAGATGCATATCCCCGATGATCCGGCATATTATGAGAAGTTTTATTTCACACCCGGCGACCTGGGTTTTGAACCGATCGATACCTCCGTCGGTCGCCTGGGCGTATTGGTCTGTTGGGACCAATGGTATCCGGAAGCCGCCCGCCTGATGGCGATGCGTGGTGCCGAACTATTGATCTACCCGACGGCTATCGGCTGGGAAAACAGTGATACGGAAGAAGAAAAGGAAAGGCAATGGAATGCCTGGATGACCGTGCAACGCGGTCATGCTGTTGCCAATGGCTTGCCGGTGGTGACGGTCAATCGGGTAGGGCATGAGCCCGATCCTTCCGGGCAAACGCAAGGCATTCGGTTCTGGGGAAAGAGCTTCGTGGCCGGTCCGCAAGGGGAACTGCTCACGATATTAAGCCCGGATGCCGAAGAGCTGCAGGTGATCGATATCGATAAAAGCCGCAGTGAGCAAGTCCGTCGCTGGTGGCCCTTCTTCCGCGATCGAAGGATCGATGCTTTTGAAGGGCTGACGGCTCGCTATTTGGAATAAGGGCTTTTAAGTCTTTTAGGTCTTTTAGGTCTTTTAAGTCTTTTAAGTCCTAAATGACCTAAATGACCTAAATGACCTGAAAGACCTAAAAGACTTAATGACCTGAAAGCCCCAAAGGCCTTCAACTCCTTATTCCTTAAACAAAGCAAACACTGATCGATAAAGGCTGCGACGTGCCTTTGTCTTTCGGGGAAGAGGAGCAAATATCCGAATATCCGAGCAGGAAGCTACCATAATTGCTTTCATTATAATACACCTCCTCGTAAGCCTCGGACATATTCTTTACCATACTGTCCGGATGGATCAGGATAACCAAATGCTGCGTGATATGCTTTAACGTGCGGATGGGAATGCTGCTCTCGGCGATCCAAACCATTCCGGTCTGGGACACTCCGAATTCGGCACGGATAATAGTTACATCCATTTTCCCCAGATCATACGGATTGATCACATGGTTCAGCTCCTTATTTCCTTTGATCTCCGGAACAGCTGAGCAGATCGTATCGGCTTGCGGATGGATCTGGTGGATAAGGGGCTTCACCTCTTCGGTAGAATTCAGTTCATACCAATGGATTCCCGCTTTGTTCAGGTTGCATTTGAAAGTTTCTAACATGGAAGATTGTCTGGTTCCGGATGCTGGTGCATCGAAACGCAAAGCGCTGTGGGGCGCCGGATAAAAGCTTGCGGCTTCACACATTAGGTCTCTGGTAGTTGTCATAAAACGTTTCTTTTAATTACTCGCCTGATGCGATGCGATACAACCCGGGCATGCCTGGTGTCAATCTCACTACTTCAAGCGTTCTTTTTGTTTACGGTTTAACATATACTCCGTAAGGAAATATCCCCAAATCCTTACTCGGCTAAATTATTGCATCTGTATCAAACAGAAGATGTCCTTTTTCTTTCTAAACAGTTAAATAGCAATCTTGTTCGCAAAGATATGGGTTATTTTTTGAAAATCCTAATAATCATAAGCTGTCTTTCTTTCGGATGGCAAATTCCTCTTTGTTGAAGACGCACGGGAGAGTGAAATGGAGCCACCCGGACCTTGCGGATTCTACAAATAGATATGCAATTAATAGGATCGAAAGGCTTATTCTCATTGGAATATCCTATATTTGCATGTTGTTTTGTCTGAAACGATAAAAGTGAAAGTTATGAAATATCTTCCGATTTTAATCTCTCTGTTGGTTTGTCTGTCATGTAGCGGGCAACAGAAAAAGAAAGAAGAAGGGCAGGAGAAGAAAATACCCGTCTTTGAAATGGTTACGATCCCCAGTTTAGTCACTGATCCGCAGCACAGGATGGAATATGCCGTTGAACATTACTGGGATAAGTTTAATTTCACCGATACCGCCTACATCCATCATCCGGAAGTGACGGAGCAGGCTTTTTCCAATTATCTCTATATGATGGGCGAGGTCCCGCTGGAAAAAGCCGTTTCTTCTATCCGCAATATGTTGAAGAAAGCTGAAGTAGAGAAACAGATGTACACCTATTTCACGGATCTGTTCGAAAAATATTTGTACGATCCCAATGCACCCCTGCGCAATGAAGAACTGTATATCCCTGTTTTGCAGGCGATGGTGGAAACCCCTTTGTTAGACGAGGTGAATAAGATCCGCCCGGCGCATTTGCTTGAAGTGGCTTTGCGGAACCGTTTGGGAGAGTCGGCGACCGACTTTGTGTATGAACTGCCCGATGGGAAAAAAGGCCGCCTCTACCAGGTGAAGTCCGATTATCTTCTTTTATATTTCTACAATCCCGACTGTGAGAACTGCCGGGAGGTGACTCAGGCGATGAAAGAGTCGCAGTTGATTAACGGGCTATTGAACGCCGGGAAGTTGAAAGTCTTATCCGTCTACCCGGATGAAGATAAAGAAGCGTGGGTGAATCATATCCCTCAGATGCCCACCGTATGGATCAATGGACAGGATCGCGAAGTGATACTAAAGAATGAAGAGATATACGACTTAAAGGCGATCCCTTGCCTTTATCTGTTGGATAAAAACAAAACGGTAGTCCTGAAAGATGCTCCTTTTGAACAGGTCGAAGCCTATCTCTATAATCATTCTGCCATATAATCTTATATTTATGTTCCTTTTAAATAAGTTAGATCTTAGTGGATACAAGAATTGAATTACGCGTACAGGGACTGACCAACAGTCAGATACAATCAGGAGCCTATGCCCTTATCCTGGCCGAAGAAAATGGTCTCAGGCGGATCCCTATTATTGTCGGCACGGCAGAAGCACAATCCATCGCGATTGCTTTAGAACAAATCATTCCACCCCGTCCGTTGACGCATGATTTATTTGCCTCTTTCTCCCGGACTCTTGGGGTAGAGCTGAAAGAAGTGTTCATCTATAAGTTTGAAGACGGTGTATTCTATTCCGAGTTGTTATTTTCGGATGGCGTGCGTGAGATCCGTTTGGATTCGAGAACCTCGGATGCGATCGCGATCGCGTTGCGGATGAAGTGCCGTATCTATACCACCGAAGCGATTGTGCGTGAATGTGGCGTGGTATTGGATGAAAGTCAGGATACCATAGAAAACGAAGAGGGTGAAGCGCTACTCGATGAGCTTGATGCGTATCTGTTAGATCTCGAACCGGAAGATCTGAAAGGGGAAGAAGAATTAGGCAAGTGGCTTAGCCTTTTGGATAAGGAGTCTTTGCAGGAACGTTTGGAAGAAGCGATAATAGAAGAGAACTATGAATACGCCAAGATGTATAAAGATGAACTACATAAACGAGAAGAGGAGGAAAGAACTTTATGATGGAAGAACAAATCGGTTTTAATTTGATTTCACTACTGAGAGGTATATTAGGTTTGGTCGCGATTATGGCTGTTTGTTACTTGATGAGCTATGATCGCAAGCGGATCGACTGGAAGTTGGTCGGTGGCGGGCTAATGATGCAGCTGGTATTTGCTTTGGCTGTGTTGTATGTTCCTTTTATCGGTTCCTTATTGGAAGGTTTAGGCAAGGTCTTTGTCAAACTTATGGACTTTACCCAGGAAGGGCTTAACTTCCTGTTGGGTCCTTACGCCTCGCGGGCCAATGGATTCAGCTTCCTTTTGCATTCCCTTCCGATTGTGATTTTCTTTTCGGCTTTGGTTTCCATGTTCTACCACTGGGGCATCATTCAAAAGGTCGTGGGCGGCTTTTCGTGGGTCCTTCGCCGGTTTATGAACATCTCCGGTGCGGAAGGGCTGGTGGTTTCCGGTAATATCTTTATGGGAATGACCGAATCGCCGGTACTGATCAAAAACTATTTGCCGGCGATGAATAAATCGGAGATCTTCCTGGTGATGGTTTCCGGCATGGGTACGATTGCCGGCTCCGTAATGGGAACGTATATCGGCATGTTGGCCGGAGCAGATCCGGCTTCCCGTATCTTATTTGCCAAACATTTACTCTCGGCCTCCGTCATGGCGGCTCCGGGCGCGATTGTTATTGCGAAAATGCTTTGTCCGCAGACAGAGAAAGCGACGGATATCATCGTTCCGGTAGAGAATGAATCAAAGAAGTCGACCGTATTGGATGCGATTTCCAACGGTACGGTAACCGGAGTAAAGCTGATGACAAACATTGCCGCTATGCTGTTGGTCTTTATCTCTCTTGTGGCACTGGCGAATTACGTACTGGATGATCTGATCGGGAGATATACAGGCCTGAACGAGTGGATTACGCGGATCACGGACGGTAAGTCTACCGGACTGACCTTTCAGTTTATCGTCGGTATTGTCTTAGCGCCTTTTATGTGGCTCATCGGCGTTCCTGGGGCCGACATCACTACCGTCGGTTCTTTGTTGGGACAGAAAACGATCCTGAATGAATTTGTCGCTTATGCGCAGATGCAACAATGGAAAGACGCCGGTGTTTTTGTGTATGAGAAATCAATCTTGATGTCTACCTATATTCTTTGTGGCTTTGCCAATATTTCATCTATCGGTATCCTGCTGGGCGGAATGGGCGTATTGGCTCCGGAAAAGAAAGGCATGATTATTCGATTCGGTGTGCCGGCAATGATTGGTGGCGCCTTGGTTTCTGTTCTCTCTGCTACTATGATAGGAATGATTCTCGGCTAATATGCAGATCTTTTATACTCCGGATATTATTGAGAAATATGTGTTGCCTGAAGAGGAGGCAGCCCATGCAATCCGTGTCCTACGGCTTTCGGAAGGGGATCCTGTATTATTGACCGACGGAAAAGGTTACTTTTACGAGGCAATAATCATTAAAGCCCATCCCAAACATTGTGAGATTGCGATTCGGAAAACGATAAAACAGGAGCCGTTATGGAATACTCATTTACATATAGCTGTGGCTCCGACAAAGAATATGGATCGGATGGAGTGGTTTGTGGAGAAATCAACAGAGATTGGAATCGATTCGATCACCTGTTTATATTGTCGTTATTCGGAACGGAAAGAAATCAAAACAAACCGGTTGGAAAAGATTATGGTTAGCGCCATGAAACAATCTCAAAAGGCCTGTTTACCGACACTGGAAGGAATGACTCCTTTCCGGGAATTCATAAAACAACCGTATGCCGGCCGCAAGTTCATTGCCCATTGCGGAGCCGGGGAGAGGGTTTTGTTGAAAGATACCTATAAAGCCGGACAGGATGCGCGGATCGTTATCGGTCCGGAGGGTGACTTCAGTGCGGAGGAGGTCGATTTAGCGATAGCCTATGGTTATGAACCGATCTCGTTGGGTGAAAGTCGGCTGCGCACGGAAACGGCCGCCCTTGTCGCCACGCATACCATCCGGCTGTTGAATCCATAACAAAAAAAAGGATACCCTTTCTTTTCCGGGGTATCCTTTTATTTTGTTTGCGCTTGATAAATTACAGATTGTACTTTTGATCTGTATCTTTCAGCTTTTGCAACTTCAATTCGATCTCTTCTTTTTCTTTGATCAGGCGAAGTTCTTCTTCTCCCATCTTTTCTTTTTTGTAGCGTAACGCTAAACCAATGGTGTTTTCCAGATCTTCGAAGCTAAGAAGTTTAAGATTCGTTGCTACCAAATTGAAAGCAGATTCTTTTCCTAATTTATTCGCTTCCCGTTTCGCCCGCATTGCTGCTTTGGCCTCTTCCGTCATTTTTGAACCTTTAATTCGTCCCATAATTGTTCCTTATTTCCAAATTTTTTAAATGAATAAACAAATTACAGGACAAATATAAAATAATCTATTGATAAATAACAAAAAAAAGACGTCTTTTTTTATTTTAATCAAATTAGGGGTCAAATGATTCCCTCTCGATTATTTTATTCCCACTCGATTGTTGCCGGTGGTTTGGAGCTAATATCATAGACCACGCGATTGACTCCTTTGACTTTATTGATTATTTCGTTGGAAACTTTCGCCAGGAAGTCGTAAGGAAGCTGCGCCCAGTCGGCTGTCATCGCGTCTGTTGAGGTGACGGCCCGCAAGGTGATCGTGTTTTCGTAGGTTCGTTCATCTCCCATCACGCCGACGGAACGGATTGGTAAGAGGATGGCGCCGGCCTGCCATACCTGGTCGTATAGTCCCCATTCGCGCAGTAAAGAGATGTAGATATCGTCGGCATCCTGCAGTACGCGAACTTTTTCGGGCGTAATATCTCCCAGGATACGGATTCCTAATCCGGGACCGGGGAAGGGATGGCGTTTGATCAGGTGCGGTTGCATACCCAGTTCGATCCCAACGCGGCGTACTTCGTCTTTGAACAACAGGCGTAGCGGTTCGACCAGCTTCAGATGCATCTTCTCCGGCAGACCTCCCACGTTGTGATGACTCTTAATCACCGTGCCTGTGATCGATAAGGATTCGATCACGTCGGGATAGATCGTACCCTGTCCCAGCCATTTGATATCTTTCAGTTTATGTGCTTCTTCATCGAAGACATCGATAAAGCCTTTGCCGATGATCTTACGTTTCTGTTCCGGATCGGTCACGCCGGCCAATTCGTTGTAGAAGCGGTTTTTGGCATCGATTCCGATCACGTTTAATCCCAGGTGTTCGTAGTCTCTCAAGACGTTTTCGAATTCATATTTGCGCAACAGGCCGTGATCGACAAAGATACAGGTCAGGTTTGCCCCGATGGCTTTGTTGAGCAGTACGGCGGTAACGGAAGAGTCGACACCGCCGGATAGGGCGAGTATCACTTTGTCGTCGCCCAGTTTTTCTTTGAGCTCGGCCACGGTGGATTCGATGAAAGAGGCGGGGGTCCAGTCTTTGGCTGCGCCGCAGATATCGAGGAAGTTGTCCAGTAGCTTGGTTCCGTCGGTGGTATGGAATACTTCGGGATGGAATTGTACGCCCCAGGTCTTCTCGCCTTCGACGGTATAGGCTGCTGCCTGCACATCGCTTGTGCTTGCGATGGTTTTGAAGTTCTCCGGAAGAGAAGTAATCGTATCGCCATGCGACATCCATATTTGCGTCTCTGCGGGAATGCCTTTCAACAGGGGATCGTTCGGATCGATCGATGTCAGGTTGGCCCGTCCGTATTCCCTCGAGTTAGCCGGTTCCACGTTGCCTCCCGAAGTGTAGGCAATGTATTGCGCTCCGTAGCAGATGCCCAAGATCGGGAATTTGCCTCTGATCTGACTCAGATCTGCCTTGAAAGCATGGGTGTCGTACACTGAATAGGGACTTCCGGAAAGAATCACCCCTTTTACATTCTTCGTCTCGTCGAAAGGAAATTTGTTATACGGAACAATCTCGCAATACATGTTCAACTCTCTGATCCTGCGACCGATTAGTTGAGTGGTTTGCGAGCCGAAATCAAGAATAATAATCTTCTGCATGCAATAATATTTCTAATTAGATAAGCTGTGCAAAGGTAAGAAAAAATTATTGAAAGGGAATAAAGTTGTAACCCGTGCCTTCCGCTTTTTTGATCTGCCCCATTCCCGGGAAAGGAATATGCATTCCGGCAACTGGTATCCGGTATTTTTCAACATATTCCAGAATTTCCCTACGGGCCCGGATAGCGTCTTCGGGATGGACGTCGTAGGTGACGGCCACTTCCGGATGTGGCATCTGAATGGCCATCGCATGGGTAAGGTCGCCCCAGATCAAGAGTTTCCGCTTTTCTGTTTCGACGAGAAAGACCGTATGTCCGGGCGTATGTCCGTAAGCGGCGATGCCTTGTATGCCGGGCAGTATCGGTTGGGCTTTCTCTCCCAACCGGTCGGGGACGAACAGGTGCAATCGGTCCTTATAGCTTTCGATCACCCGGATGGCATTGTGGAATCCGCCCCGGCGGTTCTCGGGTGTTTGCGCGATAATTTCCGGATTGGTCCAATAGTCATATTCGGGTTGGGGCAGATAAACATCGGCATTGGGAAATGCTTTGTCGTCGCCTTTCAGCATTCCGCCGATATGGTCGCCATGCATATGTGTGATCATCACGATATCGATCTTCTCGGCCGCCACGCCCAGTGTCGCCAGGTTATCGAATAATTTCCGTCCCATTCCCGTGTCGAAAAGAATATTCTTGTCGGGTGTTTGCAACAGAAAAGCATTCATCGCATTGGGAAACGTGCCGTCGGGTGCGTACGTTTTCAGGATCTCTTCAGATGCCCCGATCAGGATGCCGGGATTGGCTTTTTGTTGCGATTCGCAGAGCAGGCTGAGCGTGCAGTTTCCTATTGGATAGGTAAAGACCGAAGGCAGCTCCTGGGCGGAGGCCACCGCAGAGAGGAGCCAAAGCCCCAGACACAGTTTCGTCGCTAAACGTTTCATGACTATATGTATTTGTTGAAGGTTAAGATCTCCCGGTAGCCGGTTAATCCTTGCGAATATAAGGAATAATTTCGGACGAACCGTCGCTTTTCTTTATTTACTTGTCCCTGTTTTTCTGCGCAGTCGGGCGGAGTTTTTTGGTATGAGGTACCTCAAAATCGGCTAAGAGGTACCTCATAATTGTTTTTGACGTACCTCATAATTTGTTTTGAGGTACCTCATACCAAAAAAAGAAGGCTTCTTTATCCTTTTTTCTTCCTGAATACGGAAGAAAACGGTCAAAGACTAAAGAAAGCGAAGCCTTATTAAAAAATGTATAAATTCCTCTTTTTCTTCCGGCGCATCTGTTTTAATCGTACTTTTGTGCGTTCATAGATTGAATTCCGATGAGTACTGAAGAGAAGAAGAATACGAAAGAAGTAAACAAAATGTCGCTATTGATTCTGGCGATTGTTGTGTTGATTTTGATCATAGCCGGTGCAGCCTATTATATCTTTCATCAGAAAGCGCAGATGGATGACATTGTGATGGGTTATGAATTGGAGAAAGAGATACTGGCGGATGAATCTCACGAAATGGTATCATGGTATGATGAGAAGAAATATGAACTCAGCAACGATTCGCTGATCGCCCAGCTCACGACCGAACAAGCCAAGGTGCAACGCCTGCAGGAAGAACTGCGCACGGTGCGCGCCACCGACACCCGTCGGATCAATGAACTGAAGAAAGAATTGGAAACCCTGCGCACCATCATGCGTAGCTACGTCATACAGATCGATTCGCTCGACCAGGCAAACAAACGGTTACAGAAAGAAAAGCAGGAAGCGGTCAACAGTTACCGACGCGCTTCGACCCAAGCGGCCAACCTGCAGAAAGAGAAAGAACAGCTGACCGAACGGGTCACCCTGGCCAGCCGTCTGGATGCAACCGACATACAGGTTAAGGCGGTCAACTCCAAAGGAAAGGTAGCCAAGAAGATCAAGCAGATGCAACAATTTGTCGTTTCATTCAAAATCACCAAAAACATAACCGCCCCCGTCGGGGAAAAGATCGTTTACGTGCGGATTATGAAACCCGACGACGATGTGTTGGTCAAAAGCCGTGCCGATGTGTTCCCCTTTGAAGACAAAGAAATCAACTACTCCATGAAGCGGATCATCGAATACGACGGGGAAGAAACAGCGGTGACCCTGTATTGGGATATCGAAGAATTCCTCTCGCCGGGCGAATACCGCGTGGATATCTTTGCGGATGGCAACCATATCGGCCGTCGCACTTTCTCTCTGGAAGGTTGATCGCAAACGTTTCTGATTGCATTCGTTCAACTATTCAAGTGATTTAAACCAGTTGTTTGGTGGCAAATACAGTATATTTGCCTCAACGGTTATGTTTGTTCCCCGCGCGATTGAACAAACTCTCCGGCATGAGTGTTTTTTAGGTAAGTAAATCAAGGTTTAGGTTAAAAACAATAGATAAATGAAGAAGTTAATCGGGTGCATAACCCTTTGTTTAGGCTTTGCTGTGGGAATGCCGGCCCAAAACCCCCTCACCCTGGAGGAATGCCGGCAGTTGGCCATCCAAAACAATAAAGCCTTGCGAATCACCAAAGAAAAGGTCAAGATCGCCGAGCAGGAAAGGCATGCGGCGCGCACGAAGTATTTCCCCGAGCTCTCGGCTATGGGCGCTTATCTGTGGAACCAGAAAGATATCAACCTGTTTGATTTCAGCCAACTGGGCGAGGTCGGCGCTTTGATTCCCCAAAGTATAAAAGAAGTCGTTCATCTGGATATTCAAAACATCTGGTTGGGCAATATCTCGTTGGTGCAACCTGTCTTTATGGGCGGGAAGATCATTTCCTACAATCAGATCACCCGTTATGCCCGCGAGTTGGCCGAAGCGATGAACGACCTGCAACTGCAGGACGTGATCTATCAGACGGATGAGACCTACTGGCAGGTGGTCTCGCTGGTCAATAAAAAGAAACTGGCCGATAGCTATGTCGACCTGCTGCGCCAAATGGACAGCGATGTGCGGGAGATGATCCGCGAAGGCGTGGCAACCGAAGCCGACGGCCTATCGGTACGCGTGAAGCTCAATGAAGCGGAGATGGCGCAGACCAAGGTCGACAACGGCTTGGCACTTTCCCGTATGCTATTGGCGCAGCTCTGTGGCCTGCCTTTAGACCAACCGGTTGCTCTGGCCGATGAAGCCATCGAAGCACTGCCCGTCGAAGCGGTGACGGCCGCAGCCGATGTGAATGAAGCCTTTATTAACCGGCCGGAATTGAAAAGCCTCGACCTGGCCACGCAGATATACAAGAAAAAGGAAAACATCGTCTTAGCCGATCATTTACCTAATGTCGCGCTGATGGCTAATTATCTGGTGACGAACCCCAATGCCCGGAATGGCTTTAAAAATGAATTCGCCGGCGGTTTCCATGTCGGAGCCGTATTGAAGATCCCTTTATCCGGCTGGTGGGAAGGCACCTATAAACGCAATGCCGCCCGGGCGGAAACGACCATTCAACGCCTGCAGTTCGAAGAGGCCAAAGAAAAGATCGAACTCCAGGTCAACCAATCCGTTTATAAGGTGAACGAAGCCGAAAAGAAACGGATTGCCTCCAACCGCAACATGGAAAGCGCCGAAGAGAACCTGCGACATGCCAATTATGGTTTTGAAGAAGGGGTTATCCCTGCATTAAACCTGATGGAAGCGCAAACCGCCTGGGTGCAGGCCCGTTCCAATCTGATCGATGCCCAGATCGAAGTCCGCCTGACGGAGGTCTATCTGAGTAAGGCATTGGGGAAGCTGTCTGGAAATTAAAAGTTACGAATTAAAAATTACGAATTACGAATTACGAATTATAAAAAGATATGGGCAAGAATAAGAAATTTAAGATGAGCAATATGATGCTGGCTTTTATCGCTGTATTGGTGGTGATCGGTTTAATCGCATTAGCCGGGTTCTTTCTGTTGACACCCCCCGACGATGTGATCCTGGGCCAGGCGGAAGCTACCCAGGTCCGGATCTCGGGAAAGGTGCCCGGGCGTATTGTTTCCTATCGGGTAGATGAAGGAGATAAGGTGATGGCCGGCGATACGTTGGTCTTTATCGATACTCCGGAAGTAGAAGCCAAGTTGCAACAGGCCGAAGCCGCCCAGGCAGCAGCGGAAGCCCAGAGTGCAAAGGCCCGCAAAGGCGCCCGCGTGCAGGAGATCACCGGCGCGTACGAACTCTGGCAAAAAGCACTGGCTGGTGTCGATATTGCCAAGAAGTCGTACGACCGGGTGCAAAACCTGTACGACAAAGGAGTCATGTCGGCACAGAAACGCGATGAGGCCGAAGCCAACTACAACGCGATGGTCGCCACCGAGAAAGCCGCGCGCTCGCAATATGATATGGCAAAGGAAGGCGCTCGCCAGGAAGATAAAATGGCAGCCGAAGCCTTGGTCAGACAGGCCGGAGGAGCGATTGCCGAGGTCGAATCGTACGTCAGTGAAAGTATATTGCTTTCTCCGATAAATGGCGAGATCGCCGAACGCTTCCCACAGGTGGGTGAACTGGTCGGGACAGGAGCACCGATCATGAACGTGGTCGATCTGAATGACCTCTGGGTGACCTTCAGTGTGCGCGAAGAGCTGTTGAAGACGATCCGCATAGACTCCGAACTGAATGCTTTTGTGCCGGCACTGGATAAGGCCGTGCGCCTGAAAGTGTATTATCTGAAAGATATGGGAACGTATGCCGCCTGGAAAGCAACGAAGACCACCGGGCAGTACGACTCGAAGACCTTCGAAGTGCGTGCCCGGCCGATGGAGAAAATCGAAGGCTTACGACCCGGTATGTCGGTGGTCATGAAGAAAAAAGGAACAGAGATCTTATGACATTAAATCAGGGTTTACATTCGATCTGGAATATCGCGAAAAGAGAAATGCGGCGACTGGTCAGTCGGCCGATCTATTTCTTCTGTATGCTGTTCGCACCGGCATTGAGTGTGGTCTTTTTCATCACACTGATGCAGGAAGGACTGCCTAAAGACCTTCCGATTGCCGTGGTCGACCTGGACAATACGGCCACTTCGCGCAATCTGATCCGTCAGCTCGATGCTTTCGAACAGACCGAGGTGGCGATGAAAACCCTGTCGTTTGCGGAAGCACGCGAAGAGATGCAGAAAGGAGAGGTCTATGGTATCTTCTATATACCGGCGAACTTCTCGGTCGAGGCAACCACCGGCAAACAGCCGACTTTGTCGTTCTATACCAACGGTTCTTACCTGATCGCTGCCTCTTTATTGTTCCGCGATATGAAAACCATGTCGGTACTCGCCGGAGCCTCGGTGGGTTTGCAAACCGGCACGGCTAAAGGACTAAGCACCGAACAGATCATGGGGCAACTGCAACCCATCGTGATCGATACCCATTCGATCGGTAACCCTTGGCTGAACTATTCGGTCTATCTGAACAATACAGTCTTGCCGGGCATCCTGGAGCTATTGATCTTTATGATCACGGTCTTCAGTATCGGAACGGAGATCAAATATTCCACCTCCCGGCGCTGGTTGCAGATGGGAGGGAATTCCATGACGGTAAGCCTTATCGGGAAACTGCTTCCGCATACGGTAATCTTTACCTTGGTGGGTTTTATGATGTGTGCCGTATTATACGGCTACAATGCCTTCCCACTGCATAGTGGCTGGGCGCCCATGCTGACAGCTATGTTCCTTTTGGTGATTTCCTCGCAGGCGGTCGGCGTTTTTATGATTGGCGTTTTGCCGACCTTGCGTCTGGGACTTAGTTTTGCCAGCCTGTTTGGTATGTTGGCGTTCTCGATCGTCGGCTTTTCTTTTCCGGTGCAGGAGATGTATCCGTCTATCCAGGCGTTGGCGAATCTTTTTCCCTTGCGCCACTACTTCCTGATCTATGTCGATCAGGCCTTGAATGGGCGCGAACTGGTTTATTCCTGGGCGGAGTATGTCTGGCTGGCAGGATTTCTTATGCTTCCGCTATTGATCCGCCGGAATCTGAAGAGCGCGCTTCTTTATTTCAAATATATACCGTAGGGGGGAATTGACAATTGACAATTGATAAGGATGGAAAGAGAGCATCGTATACATTATATTATAAAAGAAGGAATCCAGGATACCTTTTATATCTGGCGGGAAGAACTGAAGAATGTCTTCCGCGACTCCGGGGTGATGATCTTCTTCTTCCTGGTGCCTTTGGCTTATCCTGTTTTGTATGCCCTGATCTATAATAATGAAGTGGCGCGGGAGGTGAAGATGGTTGTGGTCGATCAGAGCGACTCTTTCCTGAGCCGGGAGTTCGTGCGCCGGGTGGATGCGACCGCCGATGTGCAGGTGGTGGGTGTTTACGGCAATATGGAAGAGGCCAAGCAGATGGTTGACAGTAAACAGGCGTATGGTATCCTGTATTTCTCGCCCGACTTCAGTAAAGATATGCATGCCGGACGGCAGGCCACCGTTTCACTCTATAGTGATATGAGCGCTTTATTGTTTTACAAAGCTTTCCTGCTTTCGGCAACGGAGGTGTCGTTGGACTTGGGCAAAGAGTGGTCGGCCAGGAATCATCCGGCTTCGACGGAGCAGATGCAACAGATCACGATCAATCCCATCCCGTATGAATCGGTTACATTATATAATACGCAGAATGGCTTTGCCAGCTTTCTGGTACCGGCGATCCTGATATTGGTCATTCAGCAGACATTGATCCTGGGCATCGGCATGCTGGGCGGAACGGCACGCGAGCGCAACCGCTTCCGCAGTCTGGTGCCCGTCGGCAGGCAGTACAAAGGGACCTTCCGTATCGTAGGAGGGAAGGCGCTGACGTATATCGTGCTCTACGGTATCGTTTGTTTGTGGGTACTGATCATCGTGCCCCGCTTGTTTACGCTTCCGCAGATCGGCAATCCGGGTACGGTCTTGTTGTTCGTCTTGCCTTACCTGTTGGCTTGTATCTTTTTCTCGATGACTTTGTCCGGCTTCATGACCAGCCGGGAGTCGCCGATCCTGGTCTTTGTCTTTACCTCTGTGATTCTTTTGTTTATCTCCGGCATCTCCTGGCCCAAAGAAGCCATACCGGCATTCTGGAAGGCGGCAGGATATCTATTCCCTTCGACATTCGGTATCCAGGGCTTTGTGCGTATCAATTCGGCAGGAGCCACCTTATCGCAGGTCGCTCATGAGTATCAAGTGCTTTGGATTCAGACCGGGGTTTACTTTATTACCGCCTGCATGATCTACCGTTTTCAGATCATTCGCCTCAAAGGTATATTGCACAAACAGTACATGCACCTGAAACAACTGAGAAAATCATCGGCAAATCATTGAGCAGCCGTTGATTTTTGAAGATTTTAACGCAATTATCCTTTAGTCCCAGAGAAATAGTTCTACTTTTGTGCAGATTCTTTAGTAAACCTATAAAACAAAAGTATTTATGCAAAACAGACGTGACTTTTTGAAAAAGGCTTCCCTCTTACTTGCCGGAGGTGTAGTCGCTCCTCAATTCATCTCTTCTAATGTAGCGCATGTCGCTGCCGACGCGAAGAAACGTATCGGCCTCCAGTTATATTCTCTGCGTGAGATGGTCAAAGACGATGGCATCCAGGCTGTACTCGAAGCGGTTGCCCAGATGGGTTATACCCATGTGGAAACTGCCGGTTACGACGATGGCAAGATCTACGGCTTGGATCCGAAAGATTTCAAACAACGCCTGGACGACCTGGGCATGAGATGCACCAGCGCTCACCTGGGACCGGACTATTCAAAAGATAAAGAAGCCGAAATCATGGCTTGGTGGGATAAAGCAGTCGAAGCTTACAATCAGGTGGGTGCCAAATACCTGGTGAAACCTTCTATGCCGTTCAACGAAAAGACGACGGCCGACGATCTGAAGATCTATTGCGACTATTATAACTCAGTAGGTTACAAAGCGGCTGCCGCCAGCATGGCTTTCGGGTATCACAACCACGACTTTGAGTTCAAATTCAAGTTCGACGGCAAGACCGGTTACGACTTCCTGCTCGACAATGTCAGCCCGCAGCACGTATTCTTCCAGATGGATGTCTATTGGGTAATGATGGCCGGCTACGATCCTGCGAAGTACCTGAAAGAACGTCCCCGTCAATTCAAATGTATCCATATCAAAGACGAAATGGAAATCGGCGCCAGCGGTAAGATGGACTTCCAGGCGATCTTCGAACAGATGAAAGCCAACCGCGTGAAAGACTGGTATGTAGAAGTAGAAAACTACACCAATAACGACCCGGTCGAAAGCGTACAGGAAAGCTATGACTTCCTGAAAAACGCCGCTTACGTCTATTGATCCACCGATCTCGTTTGATCCGATCATAAAAAAAGGAGTTTACCCGATCGGGTAAACTCCTTTTTTAGGATTTAGTGTGATGGGGCAAGGACATAGATCTTATGGGATTTCATGCCCGAAGAGGCGATCAATCCATCCGCCACAAAACAATCGATGTCTTTCCGGGCCTGATAGCGCGAGCAATGATTCAACAACGCATATTTCGAGATATTGATATACCCGTAGTTTTTCAGATGGGCGATCATCTGTTTCTTACGCTTCTCCTGTGAGTGAAGAGCCGGAGATGCTTTGATCTGCTCAAATTGAGCCTCGCGCAGTTTCTTCTTTAAGGCTTTGCTGCATCTGAAATTAACGCCGTCCGCCTCAACCCGGACCGTTTTCCCGGCCTCTTTCTCGATCAGCGAGCTGCGGAGCGATAAAGAAAAGGTGCCAATGTCCTCCAATTCAAAATTATAGCCGTAGATCAATGACTTACCCAGATATTTCGCTGTCGCATCCAATACCGCTTTGATCTGAGCGGAATTGACCCCCAACTCCCGCAATTCATAGCAGATCTCCTGCAAACGGATGGTTCCTTTGGTGTGTACACGGGCCTGTGGCCGACTGTCTTCCGGTTGTTCCCCCGGAAGAGGAATTTCATAAAGGCTGAATCTTACGTTCATAGTTCGTTCTTTTATTGTTAAACCATACGGATTATTTTACTGTCCATGGGCATCGACAGTACTGTCCATGCCCTTCATTAGTACTGTCGATGCCCTTCGTCAGTACCGACGAAGCCCATCGACAATAACAGAGTCCGGTGTAAATATAATGAAAACCCGGGAGAAATTCCTCCTAATCCCGGTAACTTTTAGCTGTGGAGCGAAAGAATAAAGGATCGCCCTCTATTATCATCAAGGATGAATAGGGGTGATCCTTTCAGGATCTCTTGCGATGTGGGATTGAAAGCTGTTTTGTTATTTGATGATCTGATGCTTCTTGAATACGCGTTCGATGGTTTCCAAAGCGAAGTCCAGCTGTTCTTTCGTATGGGTAGCCATCAGTGAGAAGCGGATCAACGTATCCTCGGGCGCGACGGCGGGCGTAACCACGGGGTTGACGAATATACCGGCGTCGAGCAGTTCGCGCACAACCATGAAGGTCAGGTCGTTGTTGCGGATAAACAAAGGGATAATAGGTGTGGAAGTATGCCCGATCTCACATCCCATCGTGCGGAAACCGTCGAGGGCGTAATGGGTCAGGTCCCATAACTTCTGGATCCGTTCGGGCTCGTTGATCATGATATCCAACGCGGCGCTGGCGGCAGCCGTAGCGGCCGGCGTATTGCTGGCGCTGAAGATGTACGAGCGGGAGTTGTGACGGATATAATTGGTAACCGCTTCGTCGCCGGCGATAAATCCGCCGATAGAGGCGAGGGATTTACTGAACGTGCCCATAATCAGGTCTACGTCGTCGGTCACGCCGAAATGGTCGCAGGCGCCGCGTCCCTGACGGCCCAGAACGCCCAGTCCGTGGGCTTCGTCGACCATAAGGCTGGCGTTGTATTTCTTTGCCAGTTTGTTTATTTCCGGCAGATTGGCTACGTCGCCTTCCATGCTGAATACACTGTCGGTAACGATCAGTTTTATTTTGTCCGGGTCGCACTTCTGCAATTGCTTCTCGAGCGACTCCATATCGTTATGCTTGTATTTCAGTTTGGTGGAGAACGACAGGCGGTGTCCTTCGATAATCGAAGCATGATCCAATTCATCCCAAAGGATATAATCTTCGCGTCCTGTCACACAGGATACAACGCCCAGGTTGACCTGGAAGCCGGTTGAATACACGATCGCGTCTTCTTTGCCGACAAATTCGGCCAGACGTTTCTCGAGCTCGATATGTATATCTAATGTACCATTCAGGAAACGGGAACCGGCACAGCCTGTTCCGTATTTGCGGATTGCGTCGACCGCTGCTTCTTTTACTTTCGGATGGTTGGTCAGTCCCAGGTAGGCGTTGGAACCAAACATCAGGACTTTCTTCCCGTTAATGATCACCTCAGTATCCTGATCGCTTTCGATCACCCGAAAGTACGGATAGATCCCCGCGGCTTTCGCCCGTTGAGGCGCGTCGTATTTTGTTAGTTTCTCTTGTAAAAGTTTCATATTGTCTAAAGAGAATTATGTCTTGATATGTTATTTTCTTTGAAAGAGTTATCGTAATAGCACTGTACACTTTATCTACTAAATGAACAGGTTTTCGCAAAGCCAGCCGCAAAATTAGTAAAAAAAACACTTCTGTCGGTTGAAATGGCTCAAAAGTTTTATAAATGCATTAAATTTGTTCACTAAAAGTTAAGGTGACATGAGTGAAGCGCGCGAAAAGGTACAAGCAATTATCAATCCTATCTCAGGCGTAGGATCGAAACGCAAGATACCGGAGATGATACAGGATGAGTTCCCGATTGATCAATATGAGTTGAAAATCTCTTTTACCGAATATGCCGGGCATGCCAGTGAACTGACGCGGCAGGCGATAGCGGAAGATACGCATATCGTGCTGGCGGTGGGGGGAGATGGCACGATCAACGAAGTAGCCCAGTCGATGATTCACTCGGACGCTACCCTGGGCATCATCCCGAAAGGTTCAGGAAACGGCCTGGCGCGCGAACTGCATATCCCGATGGATGTCAAGAAGGCATTGGATGTGGTACAGAAAGGACATATCACGACCATCGACAGTTGCAAAGCCAACGGCCGGGTTTTCTTTACCACCTGTGGCGTCGGTTTCGATGCGGCGGTCAGCCAGAAGTTTGCGTATGAGAAACACCGGGGATCATTGACCTACCTGAAGAATACCGTAGAAGAGTACCTGAGTTATAAACCACAGGTCTACGAATTACTGATCGACGATACGATACGGGAAGAAAAAGCTTTTCTGGTGGCCTGCGCCAATGCCTCTCAATATGGGAACAATGCCTTTATCGCTCCCCTGGCCAATATTGAAGACGGACAGATGGATATCACTATCTTATCCCCGTTCACCCCATTGGATATCGCTCCATTGTCTATTCAGCTCTTTACCAAACAGCTCGACCGCAACAGTAAGATCAAAACACTGAAAGGAAAAGAAGTAACCATCATCCGGCAGGAACCGGGCATCATGCATCTCGACGGGGAACCGGTAGAGGCAGAGGCGGAGATACGGATCTCTGTTGTGCCCAGTTCCTTGAAGGTGTTCACCCCCACGGAGATTCCTTTCACCGAGGAAGTGTATAACTTCTTCGGACAGGTCACCCGCTTCTTCGACAATCGATTGCCTTACATCTTCAGGTAAAAATCCCGGGTCAGCGTTTCGTATGCTTCAGTGTACCGGTGTCTTTCGATTTCAATCGTCAGGCATTCCGGCGCGTAATCCGGATTGGGGGTAGGGGATAATTCGACCAGTATTCGTTTGACCGGCGTATGGGGCGTTGGAGAGATATTCGTTTGACGGATTCGGTGTAATTGGTTGGCTGCGGATACTTCGGTGAGCTTCTGATCCTGTTCGACCGGCAAGATCAACGCGATCCGTCCTTTTTCGGAGAGAAGCGGTACACTTCCGGCGATTAGCTCTTCCAGCGGCAACAGTTCATCATGCCGGGCTTTACTTCTTTTCTCATCCGGGCTTTTCAGTGACTGACTGAAATACGGCGGATTGGAAACGATCAGATCAAACGTCCCACCGGCAGAGTCGTAGTCGGCAAAAGCCGAATGACAGACGCGGATCTGCCCGGCAAAAGGTGAATCGAATACATTGCGGCAAGCCTGCCTGTACGCACTCTCATCGATATCGATGGCCTCAATCTGCGCCGTGCTCCTTTGGGCAAGCATCAAAGCAATCAAACCCGTGCCGGTTCCCACATCCAAAATCCGCTGCGTACCCCCAACCCGCACCCACGCACCCAGAAGGACGCCGTCGGTTCCTACTTTCATCGCACATTGATCATGAAAGACTGTGAATTGTTTGAAAGCAAAAAAAGGATTCGCCATAGTCTTGAGATTATCCGGAGCAAAAATAGTAACAATTGAACGAAATGATGTAACTTTGGCACGCTTATTGCTTTTTTGGTGTGCGAACAAAGCTAAGAGCAAGAAAACAAAATGAAAGAGAATAAAGAATTTCTATTCAGTGATATGGAAAATATGATAATGCCTGTAATCATGGAGTGCGATGCGGACGACGACTTTACCCAGGGAATGGATCGAGTCGGCGAGCTGGTGCCTATCCTGCCGTTACGTAATATGATTTTATTTCCGGGAGTAGCTCTGCCGGTCATCGTCGGACGTGTGAAATCGATGCGACTGATCAAAGAAGCGGTGAAAAAGAAGAAGATGATTGGCGTAGTCTGCCAGAAAGAACTGGAGACGGAAGAGCCCGGTTACGACGATCTATATAATATAGGTGTAGTGGCCAGTATCGTACGCGTCTTGGAAATGCCCGACGGGAATACGACAGTCATTATCCAGGGAAAGAAACGCTTTGAACTGCAAGAGATAACAACCAGCGAACCTTTCCTGAACGGACGAATCAGAGTCTTGGACGATAGTCGCCCGGAGAAAGACGATCCGGAGTTTCAGGCACTTGTCTCTACCATAAAAGACTTAACGATCAAGATGCTGGCCGCTTCTAACGAGCCGGCACGCGATCTGATCCATTCGTTCCGTAACAATCAGAATGTGACGTATCTGGTGAATTTCTCCTGCAGTAACCTGCCCGTGACGGCGGAAGAGAAACAATCCCTCTTGCGGATCGATGATTTGCGCGATCGGGCTTATCGTCTGTTGTTCCTGTTGAACCGGGAGTTTCAGTTGCTTCAACTGAAGGCTTCTATCCAGATGAAAACCCATGAGGATATCAACCAGCAACAACGGGAATACTTCCTTCAGCAACAGATCAAAACGATCCAGGAAGAGCTGGGCGGCAATATCAATGAATTGGAGATCAAAGAGCTGCGCGAGAAAGCTGCCCTGAAGAGCTGGCCGGCTTACGTAGGCGAAGCCTTTGAAAGAGAACTGCGCAAGCTGGAACGTTTGCATCCGCAATCGCCCGACTACTCCATCCAGACGCAATACGTACAAACGATCATCAACCTGCCCTGGCAGGAATATACTACGGATAACTTCAACCTCAAGCACGCCCAGAAGGTATTGGACAAACAACATTACGGCTTGGAAAAGGTGAAAGAGCGAATCATCGAACATCTGGCGGTCCTGAAGCTGAAAGGCGATATGAAGTCGCCGATCATCTGTCTCTATGGCCCTCCGGGTGTGGGCAAGACCTCGCTGGGACGATCCGTCGCTGAGGCGTTGAACCGCAAGTATGCCCGAATCTCCCTGGGTGGCTTGCACGATGAAGCGGAGATCCGCGGACACCGCCGTACCTATATCGGTGCAATGAGCGGACGGATCATTCAGAACCTCTTGAAAGTAGGAACGTCCAATCCGGTCTTTGTATTGGACGAGATCGATAAGGTCTCCAGCAACTTCAAAGGCGATCCGGCTTCGGCTCTATTGGAAGTGCTCGACCCGGAACAGAACAATACCTTCCACGACAACTACCTTGATATCGATTACGACCTGAGCAAGGTCATGTTTATCGCTACGGCAAACAACCTGAATACGATCTCTCAGCCGTTGCTCGACCGTATGGAACTGATCGAAGTGAGCGGTTACATCATGGAAGAAAAGGTAGAGATCGCCTATCGTCACCTGATCCCGAAGCAACTCGACGCACACGGCATCGGGAAAGATATCATCAAGTTCCCGAAGAAAACCATCCAGAAGATTGTCGATGCCTATACCCGCGAGAGTGGGGTAAGGGAATTGGATAAGAAGATCGCCAAGTTGATGCGTAAGCTGGCCCGGAAGATCGCTTCCGATGAGCCGGTACCCGCCCAGCTTCTGCCCGAAGATCTCTATGAATACCTGGGCGCGGAAGAATACGCGCGCGACAAATACCAGGGAAATGATTATGCCGGAGTCGTTACCGGACTGGCCTGGACGGCTGTCGGCGGCGATATCCTCTTTATCGAAGCCAGCCTGAGCAAAGGCAAAGGCGGCAAACTGACCATGACGGGAAACCTGGGTGATGTGATGAAAGAGTCGGCTATGCTGGCGTTGGAATATATCCACGCGCACGCGGCATTGTTTGATATCCCCGAAGAGATGTTCGAGAACTGGAATGTGCACGTGCATGTTCCCCAGGGAGCGATCCCGAAAGACGGACCGAGCGCGGGGGTGACGATGGTCACTTCCTTAGTATCCGCTTTCACCCAACGTAAGGTAAAGAAGAACCTGGCCATGACCGGCGAGATTACCTTGCGCGGAAAAGTGCTTCCCGTAGGAGGCATCAAAGAAAAACTGTTGGCAGCCAAACGTGCCGGCATTAAAGAAGTCATCCTGTGCAAAGAAAACCGCAAGGATGTGGAAGAAATCAATGGCGACTACCTCAAAGGCCTAACCTTCCACTTCGTCGAAGACATCAGCGAAGTCATCAACCTCGCGCTATTAAAGCAGCGGGTGGAGAACCCACAATTTTAGTTGAAAGTTGAAAGTTGAGAGTTGAAAGCGGACTCGGCAAGCCTCGTTTGGGAGAGCTTTCAACTTTTAGCATTTAGCATTTAGTCTTTAGCTTTCAACTTTCAACTCTCAACTTTCAACTAAAAAAAAGGAACAACCCTTTGGGTCGTTCCTTTTTTTTATTGTTTGCCTTCTGTTGTTGCTGAGCGATCAATCTTCTTAATCAATCCTTGCAAGACGGCACCCGGGCCGAGTTCGATGAAATGATCCGCGCCGTCGGCGATCATATTCTGTACGGTCTGTGTCCAACGTACGGGAGCGGTAAGTTGCGCGATCAGGTTCTTTTTGATCACTTCGGGATCGGTTGCCGGACGGGCGTCTACATTCTGATAAACCGGGCAGATGGGCGTGTTGATCGTTGTCGCTTCGATAGCAGCAGCCAGTTCTTCGCGCGCCGGTTCCATCAACGGTGAGTGGAAAGCACCGCCAACATTCAGTTTTAAGGCTCTCTTTGCACCGGCTTCCAGCATCTTGGCACAAGCGGCTTCGATTCCCGGAACGGAACCGGAGATCACCAATTGTCCCGGACAGTTGAAGTTGGCACAAACCACCACCTCATCGGTAATGCTCGCGCAGATCTCTTCTACCTTTTCATCCGGCAATGCCAATACGGCAGCCATGGTCGACGGAGTCAATTCGCAGGCTTTCTGCATCGCCTGTGCCCGTTTGGATACCAACACCAATCCATCCTCGAAAGAAAGAGCTCCGGCAGCTACCAAGGCAGAGAATTCACCTAAGGAATGACCGGCGGTCATATCCGGTTGGAACTCTTCGCCCAATGATTTGGCTAAGATAACCGAATGCAAGAAAATTGCCGGTTGTGTCACTTTGGTTTGCCGTAAATCCTCATCCGTACCCGAAAACATCAGGTCGGTGATGCGAAAACCAAGGATTTCATTCGCTTTCTCAAACATCTCTTTGGCCAACGGATTGTTGTCGTACAGATCCTTGCCCATTCCTACAAACTGTGCCCCTTGACCGGGGAATACATACGCTTTCATATTCTCTAAGAATTTTCTAATTTCAGATTTTTAAGACCGTGCAAAGGTAATAATTTTGGAATACATGGGCCGTTTTCTCTTTCTAATTGTATCTTTGCCTACGAATTTGTGGCGCAAACAAACAGCATATTAACTAATTAAATAAATAATCTATCATGGACAATTTACTATTCTTAGGCAACCTGGGCACAGGTGAAATTATCATCATTGCATTGATCGTATTGTTGTTATTCGGCGGACGCAAGATACCCGAATTAATGAAAGGCCTGGGTAAAGGCGTGAAGAACTTCAAAGACGGTGTGAAAGGCCTGGAAGACGAAATCAAAATAGACGATACAGACGACAAGAAATAAGCCGAAGCGATGCAACAACAAGATGAAATGTCGTTCTGGGATCACCTGGAGGATCTCCGTTGGACTATTCTTCGTTCTTTAGCGGCGCTTTTAGTATTTATGATTGCTTTCTTCGCGTTTATGCGGGGAGAGCATGGTCTGTTCCATGGCGTAATCATGGCGCCCACTCGGGGAGACTTCATTACCTATCAGTGGTTCTGCAAGGCCGCCAGCTTTTTTGGGGTAGAGAGCGATTTCTGTGATACCGGTTTTACAATACATGTCTTTAATATCAAACTGGCATCCCAGTTCTTTACGCATATGACTACCTCGTTCTGGCTGGCGTTGGTATTGACTTTCCCGTATCTGATGTTTGAGATCTGGAAATTCATCAGCCCGGCGCTCTATGAGAACGAGAAGCGGAGTGTCAGCCTGGTGTTTATGTTTGGTACGGGTATGTTCTTTATCGGATGTGCCTTGGGTTACTTTATGGTATTCCCCGTTACCCTGCGTTTCCTGGCAACCTATCAGATCAGTGAGGCGATCACCGAGCAAGTCTCGCTGGAGTCCTATATGGATAACTTCCTGATGCTGATCTTTATCATGGGAGTGATGTTCGAGATGCCGCTTCTGTCGTGGCTATTGTCCAAACTGGGACTGATCAACCGCGGCTTGTTCCATACCTATCGGCGGCACGCGATTGTCGTATTGTTGATCCTGGCAGCTGTGATCACGCCCAGTGGCGACCCGTTCACGCTGATGATCGTATTCGTCCCGCTTTACCTCTTGTATGAGCTGAGCGCCTTCTTTGTCAAGCCGGCGCCACCGGAAGAGGCCGACGATGACGAGAACGACGAACGGCTCCCGGCGACGGTGGATTAAAGAGAAAGTAAGGGGTTTAAAGGGCTTAAGGGGCTTAAGGAGTTTAAGGGACTTCTGCCCCCTTAACCCCCTTAATCCCTTTAAACCCCTTATCCCCCTTATCCCCCTTAAATCCTTTATCCCCCCTTAAACCCCCTCAAACTAAATTATTATGAGAACCTTCTTTCTTTTCAGCCTTTCTTTCTTTTTGTGTGTAGCTTCTGTCATGCAGGCGCAAGAGCGTGAGTATGTTTTAGCCATCCACGGTGGTGCCGGGGCTATGGGCGCTTTGGCGGATAATCCTTCGCAAGCGGAGGCTTATTACGCCGCCTTAGACTCCGCCTTGCTGATCGGCGATCGTTTATTGGCCGCAGGCGAAGAAGGTCCTGTGGTGGTGATGGCCGTTGTGAATTACCTGGAGAATAACCCCTTGTTTAATGCCGGCAAAGGTGCCACGGTGACCGAAGAGGGTCGTTTCGAACTGGATGCTTCCATCATGCTGGGCAAAGACCTTTCGGCGGGAGCCGTCGCGGGCGTGCGCACGGTGAAGAACCCCATCAATGCCGCTTATGCCGTAATCACGGCTTCGCCCCATGTGTTCCTGAGCGGTGAGGGTGCCGACCGGTTTGCCGCCGAACAAGGGCTGGAAACGGTCGATAACCTCTATTTTATGACACCTAAAACGATGAAATGGGTCGAAGAAGTCAAGCAGAAAAGCGGCAAGAACGGCACCGTCGGCTGTGTGGTCCTGGATAAACAAGGCAACCTGACGGCAGGAACCAGTACCGGAGGTATGTATCGCAAGAAATGGGGCCGCATAGGCGACGCCCCGGTGATCGGCGCCGGAACCTATGCCGATAACCGCAGTTGTGCCGTCTCCTGCACCGGCCACGGCGAATATTTCATCCGCCACGTCGTTGCCTATAACCTTTGTGCCCGCTACAGCTACCTGGGCGAGACCATCGAAGAAGCCGCCAATCATATTATTCATACCGATCTCAATACCCACGCCGGCAACGGTGGCCTGATCGCCATCGATAAAGGCGGCAACATCGCTATGCCCTTCAATAGCGGCGGCATGTTCCGCGGTTTTCTCTACAAAGAGAAAAACAATGTGCAAGCCGTTAAGAAGGTAGGCATTTGGGACGAATTTGTGGAGAGATAAGCCCCTTTTTATGACGAATTAAAGGAAAGAAGCTCATAAACCGGCTTCTTTTCTTTGTTTGATAGCTGTGAAACAGTTGTTCGACAGCTATGGAACAGCTGTTTGACAGCTGTCGAACACGTGTTTGATAGCCGTCAAACAAAAAAAACCGGACGGCCATCCCCAAATTCCCCGGAAAAAATAAACAATAACACACGGATTAATACAAAAGATTGAAGAGAACAACAGGGGGTTGATTCGCGAATTTTTAGTACTTTTGCACGGGTTAAAAAAAGATTGAAGGTTATATTTCTAAATGAGAGAATGAGAACCAAAGGCTAAGAGTAATTGCCATAATTTCTAAACTTTATATTTCTAAAATGAAAACAAGAACAATCATTTTCGGGATGATGACGGTATTTGTCATGGTTGCCTGTGGAGAGAAGTCTGCGCAAGGCAATATACAAAAAGAGCCGTCGGCTTATCCTACTTCTTTGTTGAGCGTGCAGAGCGTTCAGCTCGAGTCCGTGTATCCTGTTACTGTTAAAGGTCAGGAAGATGTTGAAATCCGGCCGCGTATCGATGGCTTTATCGATGCGATCTACATTGATGAAGGTTCGGTCGTGAAAAAGGGACAGTTGATGTTCAAGATCAACTCCCCGCAGTCCGAACAGGCGCTGACTACGGCGGAAGCGGCGTTGAACAGTGCCGAGGCACAGGTGAATACCGCCAAATTGAATGTCGACCGTATCCGTCCGTTGGCCGAGAAAGGTATCGTGAGCCAGGTGCAACTGGAGACGATGCAGAACACCTATGCCACCGCGATGGCCGCGAAAGCCCAGGCGGAAGCGGCGTTGAAGAATGCCAAAGCGACTATTGGCTGGACGAACGTGAGCAGTCCGGTGGATGGGGTGGTCGGTCCGATCGCTTATCGGTTGGGGAGTCTGGTAAATAGCCAGAACACCTTGACTACGGTTGCCAACACCCGCAATGTCTTTGCTTATTTCTCGCTGAACGAGAAGGTATTGATGGAATTCCTCTCCACACTGGAAGGAACGACGCAGGCAGAGAAAATAAAAAACGCGCCGGAGGTGACACTCACCCTGGCCGACGGAACGGTCTACGCCGAAAAGGGACGGATCGAAACGATCACCGGTACGGTGAACGTAACGACCGGCTCGGCTAACTTCCGTGCGGAGTTCCCCAACCCGGAAGGGCTTTTGCGGAGCGGAGTCAGTGGCAAGATCATGATTCCCCGTACGCTGGACAACGTGCTGGTGATCCCGCAGAAAGCGACCTTTGCCCAGCAGGATAAGATCCTGGTGTATAAGGTACAGGGGGATGTCGTAGAGCAGCAGATTATTACCGTATTGCCTACGCCCGACGGCAAGAGTTACGCGGTGACCAGCGGCTTGAACGCGGGCGACCGGATCGTTACCGACGGCGTAGCGACCATTACAAATGGCATGAAGATTAAAATAAACAACTAAAGACAGATGTTAAAGACATTTATAGACCGACCGGTATTATCTACCGTCATCTCGATCCTGATCGTCGTATTGGGCGTGATCGGGTTGGCGCTTTTGCCGGTCGAGCAATACCCGAATATCGCACCGCCGACCGTACAGGTCTCGACTTTCTATTCCGGTGCGAATGCCGATGTGGTGATGAACAGTGTGGTGATCCCGCTCGAAGAAGCGATCAACGGGGTGGAGGGCATGACGTATATGACCTCCTCCGCCTCCAACAGTGGTATGGCAAGTATCACCGTATATTTCGAACAGGGCATCAATCCCGATATCGCGGCGGTGAATGTGCAGAACCTTGTCGCCCGCGCTACGCCTTTATTGCCGCAGGAAGTGACCCAGGTAGGGGTGACCGTGCGCAAGCAACAGAGCAGTACGATCATGATGATCTCGCTCTACTCGGAGAATCCCGATTACGACCGTACGTTTATTCAGAACTATGCCAATATCAACGTGCTCCCCCAGATCAAGCGGGTGAAAGGGGTAGGTGATGCCAACGTTTACGGGGCGCAGGACTATTCGATGCGTATCTGGCTCAAACCCGACGTGATGGCTTCGTACAAGATCAGTCCCAGCGAGGTGATTGCCGCCTTGCAGGAACAGAATATCGAAGCGGCTCCCGGCGAATTGGGACAGAATAGCGACCAGAGCTTCCAATATACATTGAAATACACCGGACGACTGAAGTCGGCCGAAGAGTTTGGTAACGTGATTATCCGTTCACAGAACGGGCAAATCCTGCGGGTAAAAGACCTGGCGGATGTCGAACTGGGGGCATTGAACTATACCGTACTCTCTCAATTGGACCGGAAAGAATCCGTAGCGATCGGCATCAGTCAGACGGCCGGATCCAATGCCCAGGAGGTGATCGAGAACATCAAAAAGGAACTGGAGGCGGCTTCCGAAAGTTTCCCTCCGGGATTGAAGATCACCTACGTGATGGATGCCAATGAGTTCCTGAGCGCTTCGATCAATAAGGTTGTTTCGACCTTGCTCGAAGCTTTCCTTTTGGTGTTCCTGGTGGTGTTTGTCTTCTTGCAGAATATCCGCTCGACACTGATTCCGGCGATTGCCGTGCCGGTGGCTATCGTGGGCACGTTCTTCTTCCTGCAATTGTTTGGCTTCTCGGTGAACCTCTTGACGCTGTTCGCCCTGGTGCTTGCCATCGGGATTGTGGTCGACGATGCCATTGTGGTGGTCGAGGCGGTGCATGCCCAACTCGACTCCGGGGTGAAGAATGCCCGCGAGGCGACATTGATCGCCATGAAAGAGATTGCGCCGGCGATCGTTTCGATCACCCTGGTGATGTCGGCGGTATTTATTCCCGTCAGCTTTATCGGCGGTACCTCGGGTGTGTTCTATCAGCAGTTCGGCTTGACCCTGGCGATCTCTATTATGATCTCGGCAGTCAACGCCCTGACCCTGAGTCCCGCCCTCTGTGCCCTTTTCCTCAAACCGCACGACGAAAGCGCGCAGAAGAAAAAGAACCTGATCGAACGCTTCTACGACGCGTTCAACAGAGGCTTTACGGCGGTGACGAACACTTATAAATCGATCCTGCTCTACCTCGGTAAACGCGGACACCGCTGGATTACGGTAGCGATTATTGCCGTCAGCTCCCTGATCTTATTGGGACTGATGCGTATGATCCCCACCGGCTTTGTGCCACAGGAAGATAGCGGGGGCGTATTGGGGATGGTGACACTGCCTCCGGGCGCATCGCTGGAACGCACCAGCGAATTGATGGACCTAGTTGTTTCCCTGGCGGAAGAAGTACCCAGCGTGCAGCATATCCAGACGATCACCGGGGTGAACTTCATGAGTGGGCTCGGCAGCTCGTACGCTACCCTGATGATCAAGATGAAACCCTGGAACGAGCGTGAGATCAGTACGAACGAAGTGGCGGCATTGATGCAGCAGAAGACCGACTCGATCAAGGACGCTACCTTTATCTTCATGGGAACGCCGACATTGCAGGGCTTCGGCTTGAGTAACGGGGTGGAGATGCAGATGCAGGACCGTACCGGGGGCGATATTCATGCGTTCTATGATATCACCAACCGTTTCCTTGCGCAGATGCGCCAACGCCCGGAGGTGATGATGGCCATGACCACCTTCAATCCCAACTTCCCGCAGAAGCAACTCGAAGTGAATATGCCCAAGATCAAAGACGCCGGCCTGACACTGAGCCAGGTGATGTCGACCTTGCAGGCGTATGTAGGAAGTATGTATATCTCCAATTTCAACCTCTACGGCAAACAGTTCCGCGTGATGGTGCAGGCTGCGCCTGAGTACCGCTCGAAACTGGAAGATATGAACGGTTACTATATCCGTACCGCCTCGGGCGATATGGCGCCGGTCACCGAGTTCCTGACGATCACCGATATCACCGGACCGCAGATGTTGAATCGTTTCAATATGTACTCGTCGATGAGTGTGACGATCATCCCGAACTTCCTCGAAGGCTATAGTACGGGTGACGCGATCAACGCCGCGGCGGAAGAGAGCGCGCAGGTATTGCCAGCCGGTTATGGTTATGAATTCTCCGGCATGACGCGTGAGGAAGAAAAGAGTGGGGGACAGACATTGATCATCTTTGCCCTCTGTCTGATCTTTGTGTATCTGCTTTTGGCGGCGTTGTATGAGAGTTATATTCTGCCGTTGGCGGTTATCCTGTCGTTGCCTGTCGGGCTTTCGGGTGTGTTTATCTTCATCTTTGTGGGCATGATGGCCGGAACGGGTATTGTGAATAATATCTATGTGCAGATCTCCCTGATCATGCTTATCGGGTTGTTGGCGAAGAATGCGATTCTGATTGTGGAGTATGCGATTCAACGTCGCCAGCAGGGCATGAACATTGTCGAGGCGGCGGTGAATGGAGCCGTGGCACGTCTGCGTCCGATCCTGATGACCTCGTTTGCCTTTATCTTCGGCCTGCTTCCGCTGGCGATGGCTACGGGCGCCGGAGCGATCGGTAACCGTTCGATCGGTATCAGTGCCATCGGAGGGATGCTGATCGGTACATTGATCGGTGTCCTGGTGATCCCTTCACTCTACATCATCTTCCAGACGATGCAGGAGAAGTTCAGTAAATCAGGAATTATTAATAAGTAGAAGATAGAAGATGAAGAATATAAAGAAACACATACTACTGGGAGGGCTTCTGCTGGCTTTCGGCCTGAGCTCTTGCCAGGTAGTAAACAAATACAAAACGCCGGAGATCGAGTCGGATGCACTCTATCGCGACGTGAATCCGCAGGATACGACCACGATCGCGTCGATCCCCTGGCGCGACTATTTCACCGATCCCGATCTGCAGGTGTTGATTGCCGAAGGATTGGAGAATAATTTCGATATGCGTATCGCCACGACCCGGATCCGCACGGCGGAAGTCGGGCTGAATGTGGCGTATGGCGCCTATTTCCCTTCACTGACGCTCGTAGGACAGGCACAGCAGAACCGCATCAGCCTGACCAACGGCGAGAAAGATGTATTGGGCAATGCGTCCAACCAGTTCTCGTTGGGCATTGCCGTACAGTGGGAAGCCGATATCTGGGGGAAGATCAATCGCCAGACACGGGCGTGGTATGCGCAGTTCCTTAATACGCAGGCGTATCGGAACCTGGTACAGACCTCATTGATCGCCAATATCGCTACGTCGTATTATTCCCTTTTGGCGCTCGACGAGCAGTTGAAGATCACCAAGGAAACGATCGAGCTATTGAAAGAGAGTGCTTCCACAATGGAAGAACTGATGAAGGCGGGTATGTTGAACGGTGCCGCGGTGCAGCAAAGCCGGGCGTTGCTCTACAGTACGCAGGTGTCGGTGCCCAACCTGGAGATACAGATCCGCAAACTGGAGAATACGCTCTCCGTCTTGATTGGACGTAATCCCGGACCGATCGTACGCCGTACGTTAGACGAACAAACCGTGCCTTCCTCCCTGCAACAGGGTGTGCCGGTGCAGATGTTGGCCCGTCGTCCCGATGTACGTCAGGCGGAGCTCTCGTTCCGTTATGCCTTCGAGATGACCAATGTGGCGCAGGCGTCGCTTTATCCTTCGATCACGCTGAGCTCCGGCTCGATGATCGGTTACGGCGCCACCTCGCTCTCCGAATTATTGAAGCCCGAACATCTCTTTGCCAATATCATCGGTGGACTGACCCAGCCGCTCTTCGCCCGTGGCCAGTTGCTCGGCCAGTTGAAGATCGCCAAGGCACAGCAGGAAGAAGCCTTGCTCTTGTTCCAGAAAACGGTCTTGGCTGCCGGACAGGAAGTGTCGGACATCCTCTATACCTTCGAGTCGTCATTGACAAAGAATGCGCTGCGTGCCGAACAAGTGAAATCGCTCGACACCGCCGTTTACTTCACCCAGGAACTGCTCAAAGCCGGCGAAGCCAATTATACCGAAGTGCTCAACGCCGAACAAAACCTCCTGCAAGCCCAACTCGGCCAGGTAAGCGACAAACTCGAACAGCTCCAGGCCTCAGTCACATTGTACCGTGCCCTGGGCGGCGGAACGGAATAATAAGCAATAAAGAATATACTTGGAGAATGGAGAAAGGAACTGCCCTTTCTCCATTCTTTTTGTAAATACCCCTTTCAACCCCTCTGTGAGGGCTATTCTACTATATTTTTATGCATAGAAAAAAGATAGTGATGGAATAATTACTAACTTTCCGGCGTGAAGTAATACAAATCAGCCTATCAATTACAAATTTTTAAAAATGAAACAATTATGAAACAAACATTTGATGAAGAGAATAAAGTGATTACGATAGAAACCCCTGGCGGATACAAAATCACTATCAGTGATGAAGAAAAAGAAATCAGATTAACTGATCAGAAAGGTAGTGTGATCAAAATGAATGAGCACGGAATTGTTCTTGAATCCAAAGGTGATCTGGTTCTCAAAGCACAGAAAAATATCACTATGGAATCGGGAATGGCTACAACGATAAAAGCGAAAACAAACTTGAAGTCGGAAGCCATGAATGTAGAAACAAAAGCAAAGGTTAACCTCAAAATGCAAGGCACAGCCTCTACTGAACTCTCTGCTGACGGACATACTGTTGTCAAAGGCGCTGTGGTCATGATCAACTAATTAACAATTAATCATTAATCATTAATAATTAAGAATATGCCTCCCGCAGCAAGAATAACCGATATGCATACCTGTCCGATACAAACACCGGGCATACCCCCTGTTCCTCATGTTGGCGGCCCGATTATAGGGCCGGGCGTTCCGACCGTACTGATAGGCCGATTGCCGGCAGCCGTTATGGGTGATAGATGTATTTGTGTAGGACCACCTGACACGATTGTGAAAGGTTCGGAAACAGTGATGATTGGTGGGAAACCCGCAGCAAGGATGGGAGATCCGTGTGCCCATGGTGGTTCCATAGTTCTGGGGTGCCCAACTGTAATAATAGGAGGGTGAACTGAAAGAGAAATGTCTAATTAATTGTAATATAAATGTAACTTCTTCTTTAACAAGATGAAAAATGGCGGTCGTATCTTTGCCGTGTCAAATTAAGAAGAATGTATGAAGACAAGACAAGTAATTCTTACTATTAGCTTTTTATTCGGTGTTTTTATTGCTTATGCACAAGATGGGCTTAAGAACCTGACTGTTTCGGGTTACATCCAGGGACAGTATCAGTATGGGCAGCAAGACGCATCGTTAAAAGTCGGCGGAGCGAATGAAGATCCGGATGATTCGTTCAGCCGGATCGGTATCCGTCGGGGGCGCCTTAAGGTGGTGTATGAAGAGGGGATTGCTTCCGGTGTCTTTCAAATCGATTTAACCGAGAAGGGGATCGGCTTTAAGGATGTTTATGTGAACGTGAAAGATCCCTGGTTGAAGACCAATGCGCTACGTGCCGGTATATTCGATCGTCCTTTCGGTTATGAGATCAGTTATTCCTCTTCCCGCAGGGAATCGCCCGAGCGTTCGACTGTGTTTCAGACCCTTTTCCCGGAAGAACGCGATTTGGGAGCCATGTTGATTCTTCAGCCCGCCCAATCGTCTCCTTTCCATTTTCTGAAGCTCGAAGCGGGATGGTTTGCCGGCAACGGTATCAAACAGGAAACCGACAATAAAAGAGATTTTATCGGGCATCTCTCGGCAACGAAACGTTTCACAAACGGAGTTGCCTTCGGCTTGGGTGTTTCCCATTACAACGGATCGGTTTATCAGGGAACGGAGAATGTATATCGGATGTCAGGCGATGGATTTGTGTTGAACACTCATACTTCCCATACCGGAAAGTTTGCCAAGCGCGAGTATTACGGTCTGGATGCACAGGTGTCAGTAAACAGTATCTTGGGGAAATCCCAGTTGCGCGGTGAATATCTTTTCGGACAGCAACCGGGAACGGCCGTCGGAACCCAAAGTCCCAATTCATCCGCTTTGCCGGTGACAGATACGTATATCCGCGATTTTCAGGGTGGATATATCTTCTTTGTTCAGGATCTCGGTCAAACTCCTTTCGGCGCCGTCTTGAAATACGACTGGTATGATCCCAATACAAAGGTGTCCGGCGATCAGGTCGGCCGCAAGGACACTACCCGTGCCGATCTGGCACAATCCACCTGGGGCGTAGGCGGACTCTGGCACATCACAAGCGCTCTTCGCCTGCAAGCCTATTACGAATTTAATCAAAACGAAAAGACTTCCGCTTTGGAAGGAATGAATCAAGATCTCGACGACAACGTTTTTACACTTCGCATACAATATAAATTTTAAATTAAACAATTGACGTATGAAAACAATTATGCTGACAGCAGTTTCACTGCTGCTAAGTCTTTCTTTTGTCCAAGCCCAACGTATCAAAGGTTCTGATACGGTTTTACCCTTGTCTCAGAAAGAGGCTGAAAACTATATGAAAATAGATCCTTCCCGCACTGTTACCGTGACCGGCGGAGGCAGTGGTGTCGGGATCTCCGCTTTATTGGAAGGAACGACAGATATCGCGCAGGCTTCCCGTAAGATCAAATTCGACGAACGGCAGAAACTGCAAGCCAAAGGAAAGAAAGTGCAGGAGGCAGTTATCGCCTATGACGCGCTGGCCATTGTGGTTCACCCTTCCAATAAAGTGACTCACCTGACCCGTGAGCAGCTTGAAGGAATATTCACCGGAAAAATCAAGAACTGGAAAGAGCTGGGAGGCGCCGATCTGAAGATCGTTCCTTATGCCCGCGAAACCTCATCCGGCACGTATGAATTCTTTAAAGAAAGCGTATTGAAGAATAAAAATTACATGAATGGCATGATGAGTATGCCGGCTACCGGTTCCATTATCCAGTCGATCAGCCAGACCAAAGGTGCTATCGGTTATGTCGGACTTGCCTATCTGAATAAAGACGTAAAAGCCATCCATGTCTCTTACGATAAAGGGGCAACCTATACCGCTCCATCCGTGGCGAATGCAAAGAATGAAACCTATCCTATTGTCCGTCCTCTATTGTATTATTATGAAGCCGGATCGGAAAAGCAGGTAAAACCTTTCATTGACTATATCTTATCACCCGAAGGACAAAAGACCGTTCGGGAGATCGGCTTTGTACCGGTTATTTAACATAGAAGAAATGAAACAACTAAGAAAAATCGCGGAACGAACGGTGGAGACTCTTCTGACAGCCAGTGGAGCCATAACGACGTTGGTTATTTTCCTGATCATTGTTTTTCTTTTTAAAGAAGGACTGGGTTTGTTTAACAGTCCGGTGGTAGAGAAAGGATATGTGCTTTGTGTTCACGAAAAGAACAGCGTCGCAGACCTGACCGCTTATCAAATCAAGCAGATCTTTGATGCGGAAGTGGAGAATTGGAAAGCACTGGGCGGGAAAGATGAAGCGATTGAACTTTTCCGGTTTGAAGAGATCTTCAATCATTACCCGGAAGCGGAGTTCGGTGAAGACTATCAATACCTTCCGGATAAATTGGGCGAGTATATCCGGCATTCATCCGGTATCATCGCTTTCTTGCCTAAGCGATATGCTCCGGTGGACAAACCGGGTGTAAAGACATTACGGGAGGCGCAGATCCGTATCACCGATTTCTTTTTCGGAAAGGAATGGATGCCCACATCGACCCCGGCACCACTCTTCGGTGTTCTTCCTTTGATCATGGGTACGTTATGGGTTAGTTTCTTTGCCATTTTGATTGCGATGCCGTTAGGTATGGGTGTTGCGATTTATCTCTCCGAACTGGCCAACGAACGGGTACGGAAGATCTTGAAACCGACGATTGAATTGTTAGCCGGAATCCCTTCGGTTGTCTATGGCTTTTTCGGTTTGGTCGTTCTTGTTCCTTTCATTCAGCAGCTATTTGATTTACCTGTGGGAGAGACTGCTTTGGCCGGAAGTGTTATCCTGGCCATTATGGCTTTGCCAACGATTATTACGGTGGCGGAAGATGCGATGCGCAATACGCCCCGTGCGATGCGTGAGGCCAGTCTGGCTCTGGGGGCTACCCCTTGGCAAACGATCTGCCGGGTGATCATTCCGTATGCCTCTTCGGGCATTTCCGCTGCTGTCGTCTTAGGGATCGGCCGGGCTGTGGGAGAAACAATGGCTGTATTAATGGTTACCGGGAATGCGGCCGTAATGCCCCGTACCCTTTTTGAACCGGTACGGACTATTCCGGCGACGATTGCTGCCGAGTTGGGCGAGGCTCCTGCCGGAGGCGCGCACTATCAGTCGCTTTTCCTTCTGGGCTGTATTCTTTTTATTATTACCATGATAATAAGTATCACTGCTGAGGTGATTTCAAAGAAACAACATCATGCGGTTTAATCAACTTAATCAGCTTATTGCTTTTAGTATCTTCCGCATACTGGGAGCATTGATTGTCGGCTTCCTTTTATTGATACTCGGATTTATTATCTGGCAGGGAGTGGGAGTGATTAGTTGGGACTTCCTGACAACCGCTCCGACCGACGGGATGACGGCAGGAGGAATATATCCCGCTATTGTAGGCACCCTCTATCTGGTGATCGGCAGTATGTTTATCGCTTTTCCTCTGGGGGTGATGTCGGCTATTTATACGGTGGAATACGCGGGGAATGGGAAGATTGTCCGCTTTATCCGGGTGATGACCAATAATCTGGGAAGTATTCCTTCCATCATATTCGGCTTGTTCGGTATGGCGCTTTTTGTGAATAGCCTGGGTTTTGGCGATTCCATCATTGCCGGTTCATTCACTTTAGGTTTGTTGGTGTTACCTCTGATTATCCGAACGACGGAAGAGGCATTAAAAGCTATTCCCGATCATTTTCGTACGGGGAGCCTGGCATTGGGAGCATCCAAATTGCAGACTATTCACCGGGTGGTTCTACCCATGGCCTTTCCCAATATTATCACCGGATTGATCCTTTCCATCGGAAGAGTATCGGGGGAGACCGCACCTATCTTATTTACCGTAGCCGCCTATTTCCTACCCAAACTTCCCGAAAGTATATTTGATCAGGTAATGGCATTGCCTTATCATCTTTATGTGATCGCAACAAGCGGAACAGATCTGGAAGCGACACGCCCCATTGCGTATGGGACGGCGCTGGTGTTGATCGCGATTGTTCTGGGTATGAATTTGCTGGCTTCGTTTCTGCGGCGGTATTTTGGAAAGAGGATAAACGTTTGAAGTAGCGAGTGCAGAAGCCAAACTTGTTTGGATTATGCCGAGTCACGCCAAACGACTAATGTAAATGAACGTTTGAAGTAGCGAGTGCAGAACCAAACTTGTTTGGATTATGCCGAGTTACGCCAAACGACTAATGTAAATGAACGTTTAGAATTAAAATTGAAAAATCAAATGATAGAAGCAAAACAAGTAAATTTTTATTACGGCGATTTTCAGGCCTTAAAAGATATCAATATGCGAATAGAGCCCCATACGGTAACCGCCTTTATCGGCCCTTCCGGATGTGGCAAATCGACTTTCCTGCGTCTGTTTAACCGAATGAATGATTTGATCCCGGGAACGCACCTGACCGGCGAATGCCTGATCGACGGTGAGGATATATATCATAAGTCCGTAGAGATCGATGCCTTGCGTAAAAAAGTGGGGATGGTCTTTCAGAAACCGAATCCGTTCCCGAAGACTATTTTTGAGAATGTGGCCTACGGCCTGCGGGTGAATGGGATAGGAGACCGGAAATATATCAATCGACGGGTAGAAGAATCTCTTCGGGATGCCGCCCTTTGGGATGAGGTGAAGGATAAATTGAAAAAGTCAGCCTTTGAATTGTCGGGTGGTCAACAACAACGCCTTTGCATTGCCCGCGCCCTGGCGATTTCTCCTTCCATACTGTTGATGGATGAACCGGCTTCGGCGCTCGATCCGGTCTCTACCTCCAAAATAGAAGAACTGATCTATCATCTCAAAAAAGATTATACCCTTGTGATTGTTACCCACAATATGCAACAAGCTGCTCGCGTGAGTGATAAGACCGGCTTTTTCATGTTGGGCGAATTGATCGAATTCAGCGAAACACGTAAGATGTTTCTTAACCCCGAGAAAGAACAAACACAGAATTATATAACCGGAAGGTTTGGATAAATAGTAGAAAAAATGAAACATACAGAAAAAGAACTGATAAATATAAGGGATGAAGTCAACCAGATGTGGCTTCTGGTCATGTCCCAACTGGAGAAGTCGAAAGAAGCTTTGCTCCGGAATGATATTGAACTGGCAAGGGAAGTGATCAGCCGGGAAAAGCGGGTGAATACTTTTGAATTGAAGATCGATAGTGATTGCGAGAACTATATAGCCCTCTATAATCCGGTAGCTATCGATCTGCGGCTGATCCTTTCTTTGATCCGGATCGGCAGTACCCTGGAACGTATCGGTGACTTTGCGGAAGGTATCGCCCGGCATGTCATTGAAGACGACTGCATCCCTTTGACTGAAAAGTTAGGCGAAGAACTTCAACTGAAACGGATGTTCGATACGCTTATCACCATGTTGTCTGATAGTTATGCCGCACTAGAGAAAGAGGAAACCAAACTTTCCGGAAAGATACTCGGATATGACGAGATTGTCGATGAACTTTATCATAAAGCAATTCAAGTCTTAGCTATTTATTTGCAAGATAACACTGCCGATATCGAATGCGGATTGAAAACGATGATCCTTATCCGCAAACTCGAACGTATCGGCGATCATTGCAGCAATATTGTAGAAGAAATCGTGTTTTATCTTGACGCAAAGGTGCTTAAACATGCCTACACATAAAAGATACAACTTTAGGGAAGCTCTTCCCAAGCTTTCACCAAAACGCTGATCAATACAGGGATCTGGCGACCGGGTGAAAGGTGGAAGGGGGGTGCGAAACTTTTATGTGTAGCCTGTAAAAATTAAACATCGCACTTTGGTCAATCAAAGCGCAATGTTTTGGAAAAGGGGGTTCTGGCGGGGGGCAAATATTTTGAGAAGTGAAGGTTTTTGAAGCCGCATAGCGGCTGTCTGTATCCAGCCCCGTGCGGAAGCGCGGGGTCATAGATATCCCAATCAAACAGCGCCACGTAGTGGTGCTATATAGATGGATGACAAATACATAGCACCACTACGTGGCGCCTTTCCTTTTTATATGCCAGCAACCCCGCGCTTCCGCACGGGGCTGTATACAGTTGGCCGCTATGCGGCCTCCAGGACACCGGCCCACCTTCCCATTTTCTTCGCTTGGCGCCTTCTATCTTCTATCTACTATCTACTGAAGAAAATCGGAAGATTTTCTTTAATGCGATTTCTAAACCATTGTAAATGAAGCATTAATATTTCCTTCAGAAACTACCGGTAGTTTGCGCACCAACTACCGGTAGTTTGTCGACAAAATATTAGTAGTTTGCGCGCAAAGTACCGGTAGTTTGAAAAAGGGGGATTGCGGCAGCGAAGACAAGGAGTAGATATTTGTTGACAACCGTCAACACATTTGTTGATAACTGTCAACAAATGAATGGTCCAGGGAATAGGTTGAAATAGAGCTGCGTATAAGCTTCGTATTTTCGTCGACCAAAGCGCTATTGGCGCTTTCTCCTCTGTGACCTCTAAACCCCGTGCCCCCATGTCCTCTGCGTTGAATTGTCTTCCCATTTCCTTCGAAGCGAGTAGAACATTTAATCAGTAAAATCAGAGTTGGTTCGGGATGATTCGTAAAGATTTTTGATTGACCGATCAGTATTAAGACGATATTACATGAAAAGCTCCCCTCTGTATGGAAGGGAGCCTTTCTTTTAAACTATTCGTGATATGAAAAGTTCATCATAGTTAAAGTATTGGCATAGTATGATATTTAATATGTGGAAAGTTTTTGTTTGTCTGTTGGTTTTCGCTTTGCCTCCAAAACTAATGGATAAAATAAAAAAAACAATGGCATTCTAAGTGTATTTGTTAGTAATCAGAGCCAAAAAGATAAAGAGGTATAGCAAATAGACACAAAAAATGAAACTATGAAGCAAAGTTGACATTTCTATTGTATTTTGCGGAAAAAAATATTCGTAACCTTGTACTCCAACAAAAACAAAGGGTCTGAAAGCTTTAGATGGATAGGTAAATCCGACATTGTTGGTATTATTGCAGTAAAATATCTATTTTTGCATAAGAACACGTGTGTTGACTCTGCGGGAATGCAGAGAACAGGTGTTTTAGAAATAAACCAAAAGGATGAGTATGTCAGACAGCGTTGTAATTATTCCGACCTATAATGAGAAGGAGAATATAGAGAATATTATCCGTGTCATTTTTGCTTTGCCCAAGGCTTTTGATCTGTTGATTATTGATGATGGTTCGCCCGACGGTACGGGTGCGATCGTCAAGCGGCTGCAGCAGGAATTCCCGGATCGTCTTTTTATTATTGAGCGTGAGGGGAAACAAGGTTTGGGAACCGCTTATATCCGTGGGTTCCAATGGGCTTTGGAACATTCCTATGCCTATGTGTTCGAGATGGATGCGGACTTCAGCCATAATCCGGAAGACTTGCCACGTTTGTATAAATCGTGTGCGTTGGAAGGGGCGGATGTGGCGATCGGTTCCCGCTATATCGACGGGGTAAATGTGGTCAACTGGCCTTTAGGCCGGGTGTTGATGTCGTATTTCGCCTCGATGTATGTCCGGATTATTACGGGGATGCGTATCAAAGACACGACAGCCGGCTTTAAGTGTTACCGCCGGGAAGTGCTCGAAACGCTTGAACTCGACAAGATCCATTTCAAAGGATATGCTTTTCAGGTGGAGATGAAATTCACCGCTTATAAGTGTGGGTTTACGTTGAAGGAAGTCCCGATTATCTTTGTCAACCGGGTATATGGTGTCTCCAAAATGAATACATCGATCTTCGGAGAAGCGCTTTTTGGGGTGCTCAAACTGAAATGGTGGAGCTTCTTCCGCAAATATCCGCAGAAGAAGGAGAGCGCTCAGTTGACCGCGTAAAAATTAGTCATCTGAACAAAAAAGAAATGAAAAAGATTCTGATCAAAAACGTACGGATTGTAAATGAAAACCGGATTTTCAACGGAGCCGTACTTATTCTGGATAACATGATAGAGGCTGTGTATGAAGACAGCCTGCCATTTGGAATAGAAGAAGAAACCGACCGGGTCATTGATGGGAAGGGACGTTTGCTGATGCCCGGCGCGATCGACGACCAGGTGCATTTCCGCGATCCGGGACTGACACATAAAGGAGATATCGAAACCGAGAGCCGGGCCGCCGTAGCCGGTGGAGTGACTACTTTTATGGATATGCCGAACACCAATCCGCAGACGGTAACGATAGAAGCGTTGAACGATAAGTTCAAGCGGGGGGCAGAAGTCTCTGCTGCCAATTATTCTTTCTTTTTCGGGGGAACAAACGATAATCCGGATGAAATAAAAAAGCTGGATAAAAGCCGTGTGCCCGGGCTCAAACTGTTTCTGGGTTCGTCGACCGGGAATATGTTGGTCGACCGGAAAGAAAGTTTGGAAAGGATATTTGGTGAAACGGATCTATTGATCGCCGTTCATGCGGAGAAAGAGGAGATTATCCAACGCAATATAAAACATTACACCGGTTTGTATGGCGAAGACCTGGATATCTCTTTCCATCCGAAGATAAGGAATGAAGAGGCTTGTTATACTTCTTCGGCAGAAGCGGTGGAACTGGCGACACGCCTGAATACGCGGCTTCATCTGCTTCATCTGTCGACTGCCCGGGAAATGACATTGTTGGACGGCTCCCTGCCTTTGAAAGACAAAAGGATCACGGGTGAGGTTTGTGTGCATCACCTGTGGTTCGACGACAGCGATTATGCCCGTTTCGGTAACCGGATCAAATGGAATCCGGCCATAAAAACAAAGGAAGACCGGAACGCATTGCGCGAAGCGATCCGAACGAACAAACTGGATATCGTGGCAACCGACCATGCGCCGCATCTGCCGGCAGAGAAGGAGGGGAGTTGCCTGAAAGCGGCTTCGGGCGGGCCTTTGATCCAACATTCGCTGGTAGCGATGCTGGAAATGGTTTCCCAAGGGCATTTTACTTACGAAAAGGTGGTCGAGAAGATGGCGCATCTGCCGGCCGAACTGTTTCGGATTGATCGTCGGGGCTACATACGCCCGGGATATTATGCCGACCTTGTATTGGTTGATCCGCAGGATGCCTGGACCGTGACGAAAGACAACCTTTTGTACAAATGCGGCTGGTCGCCTTTCGAAGGATTTACTTTTGGGCATAAGGTATGGAAAACCTTTGTGAACGGACAGGAAGTGTATAGTGAAGGAAAGATCGATCCCGGGGTACGCGGCATGGAAGTGAGGTATAATGGTTAATGTTTAATGATTAATGTTTAATGATATAAGGATAAGAATGCGAAAAAAACTATTCACTCAGGTACTGCAGTCTGCCGGATTCTCTTTTCTGTTGGCAGGCGTTTTATCCGGATGTGCCGGAAATGTAGAACCGCCGGCACCTTACGGCGCTTTACCTTCTGCAAAGCAAATCGACTGGCATCAGTTGGAATATTATATGTTTATGCACTTCGGCCCCAACACTTTCACGGATGTGGAGTGGGGCGACGGGAAAGAAGATCCGAAAGTCTTTAATCCTTCCAACCTCGATGCCCGGCAATGGGCTTCGACAGCCAAAGCGGCAGGCATGAAAGGGATTATCATAACAGCTAAACACCATGATGGTTTTTGTCTGTGGCCCAGCAATTACAGTACGCATACGGTTCGGGAAAGCGCCTGGAAAGATGGCAAAGGGGATGTGCTTCGTGAACTTTCCGATGCTTGTAAGGAATATGGCCTTTTGTTTGGCGTGTATCTTTCTCCCTGGGACCAGAATCATCCGTCGTATGGCACGCCCGAATACAATGAGGTGTTTGCCAATACGCTGACGGAGGTACTTACCCAGTACGGGGATGTGTTCGAACAATGGTTTGATGGGGCTAACGGAGATGCCCATAAAGGGAAACGGCAGGTCTATGATTGGGATCTGTTCCATAATACGGTCTATACACATCAGCCGCAGGCTTTAATTTTCAGTGATATCGGCCCCGATTGCCGTTGGATGGGTAACGAACGGGGAATTGCCGGGAAAACGAATTGGGCCACTTTGAATATTAAAGGATTTGAACCGGGCCTGGGCGCTCCTTCCTCTGATATATTGAACACTGGAAACAGGGATGGTGAGAAATGGGTGCCGGCCGAAGTGGATGTTTCTATTCGTCCGGGGTGGTTTTATAGTCCTACTACAGATAACCGGGTGAAAAGCGTTGAACATCTGATGGATATCTATTATACATCTATCGGACGAAACTCGAATCTGTTGCTTAATGTGCCGCCTACGCGCGAAGGACGTATCCATAAAAACGACTCCACCCGCCTGATGGAGTTTAAGCAAGTCATAGAAGAAAGTTTTGCGAACGATTTGATGAAGAATGCAAAATTGAAAGCGACTAATACCCGTGGCAATTCCTCCCGTTATGGCGTGAAGAACCTTATCGATGGGGCTTTTGATACTTATTGGGCAACGGATGATGAGGTGAAAGAAGTATCAATAGAGATTGAATTGCCTAAAATGCAATCATTCAATCGTTTTCAGGTCCAGGAATATATTCCTTTGGGACAACGTATCGCTGCATTTACGGTGGATGTATGGAATGAAGAAACAGGTAGCTGGCAGGAAATAGCCAGTGAAACGACAGTGGGGTATAAGCGGATCGTTCGTTTCCCGTTGGTGACGGCCCAGAAGTTACGTTTACATGTAAAAGATGCATTGGCTTGTCCTGCCCTGAATGGTATCGGTTTGTTTAAAGCCGTTGAATTCATTTCTACGCCTCAGATCAGCCGGGATAAAGAAGGCCGGGTCACGATTGCCTGTCCGACACCCGATCCGGTAATCTATTATACGACAGACGGAACAACGCCGACAGTTTCCTCCATTCGTTACGACAAACCTTTTGCATTGTTGCGAGGCGGAATGATAAAGGCTGTAGCCATGATTGATAATAATCAGCAGCAAAGCGAAGTGGTAACTGCCGACTATGATATCGCACCGGCTAAGTGGTCGATTGTCTCGCATAAGAACGAAGAAGTCGCAAAAGCGATTGACGGTAACACGGCCAATCGCGTCCTGATCGATAAGGGTCAACCGTTGACCATTGACTTAGGGGAGACTTTGGATTTGAAAGGATTTGTTTATACACCAGTCAACCATACGGCAGCCCCCAATATCTATCGCTATACCTTCTCCGTCAGTGAGGACAATAAGCAATGGCAAACCCTTCAGCGTGCAGCGACCTTCAACAATATCCGGAATAACCCGATCGCACAGGAAGTCCTGTTTGAAACCCCTGCGAAAGCCCGTTATATCAAACTGGAAGCCTTGGAGTTGGCCAACCCCGCTGCTCAGTATGCCGTCTCGGAAGTTAGTGTGCTGACGGTGAAATAATCCCGGCAAGAACTTATAAATTCCCGGCAAGAAATAAAAAAACTCCGGCAGCATTTATCAAAATGCTGCCGGAGTTTTTTTTGTTTATTCCTTATTACCTTTTTTTACCAGGTGGTAAGCGTTACGTTGCGGAACAGGATGTCTTTGCCTTCGCTTTGCAGGCCGATATGGCCGCTTTTCACTTTGTTGGTTCCCGTGTTCTGGTACACACCGTTGATAAATACGGTGATCGTTCCGTCTTTGATCCAGATATTGGCTTCGTTCCATTCGCCGACCGGTTTCTCTGTAGTACCGTTGGCACGGTCGACTACCGGAAATCCCGGACGCGGAGTGCCCGGACGTTGGTGGAATTCGAACAGGTCGGAGCCGCCCAATAATACAAAGTCGCCGGCTTTACCGGCTGCCAGTTGGCATTCGATGCCGTTCGGGAACGGGTTACCGTCTTTGGTTTCTTCGATCAGAAGGAAAATACCACTGTTGGTCGCTTCCTTGGGATAACACCATTCGACGTGCAGTTTGCAGTCGCCATACTTCTCTTTGGTGTACATATAACCGAAAGGACTTCCGGCAATGTGAATCAAGCCGTTCTCGATGAAGAACACCTGATCGGCAGGTTTGGAGTTCTTGTCTACAATGAACGACCAGTTGGACAGGTCTTTTCCATTGAATAACTTCACAGTCTTCTGCGCATTTACATGGCTGAAAGAACAAAACATCGCGGCGATGGCGACCGCGGCAAAAAACAATTTTCTCTTCATGGCAAGAAATTTAATGATGAATTATTAATGATTATGATTAATTCTCTGCTGGTGGTGAATGACTAACCATTAAACATTAATCATTCACCATTAAACATTAAATTCAGTCTATCAGCTTCCGATACCGAACCCGCTTGGGCTCTTCGTAGCCTTGTTGTTTACGTTTGTACTCTTCGTATTCGGAGTAAGTACCTTCATAGTAAGCGACGTTGGAGTCGCCTTCGAACGAGAGGATGTGCGTGCAGATACGGTCGAGGAACCAACGGTCGTGGGAGATTACCACGGCACAACCGGCGAAGTTCTCCAATCCTTCTTCCAAAGCACGCAAGGTGTTTACGTCGATATCGTTGGTCGGTTCGTCGAGCAACAGGACATTCCCTCCGGCTTTCAAGGTCAATGCCAGATGCAGGCGGTTCTTTTCTCCACCGGAAAGTACGCTACAGAGCTTTTCCTGATCGGCACCGTTGAAATTGAATTTGGAGAGGTAGGCGCGGGCGTTGACTTCTTTATTCCCGACACGGATTAGTTCTTGTCCGCCGGAGATCACCTGGTAGACGGTTTTGTTCGGGTCGATATCTTTGTGAGTCTGGTCGGCATAACCGAGCACAACGGTTTCACCCACTTCAAAGTTCCCTTTATCCACGGTTTCCATTTCCATGATCATCTTGAACAAGGTGGTTTTACCGGCGCCGTTCGGACCGATTACTCCAACAATACCGTTTGGCGGAAGCATGAAGTTCAGGTCGTCGAACAATAACTTCTCACCGAACGCTTTGGCAACGTGTTGGGCTTCGATCACTTTATTACCCAGACGCGGACCGTTCGGGATAAAGATTTCCAATTTGTCTTCCCGCTCTTTCTGGTCTTCGTTCAATAACTTCTCGTACGAGTTCAGACGGGCTTTTCCTTTGGCATGGCGTGCTTTGGGAGCCATACTGATCCATTCCAATTCGCGTTCCAACGTCTTGCGGCGTTTGCTGGCCTGTTTTTCTTCCTGCGCCATGCGTTTGGTCTTCTGATCCAGCCAGGATGAGTAATTACCTTTCCAGGGAATTCCTTCCCCGCGGTCGAGTTCAAGGATCCAGCCCGCCACGTGGTCGAGGAAGTAACGGTCGTGTGTGATACAGATCACCGTTCCGGCATAGTGTTGCAGATGCTGTTCCAACCAGTCGATCGACTCGGCATCCAGGTGGTTGGTCGGCTCATCGAGCAACAATACATCCGGTTGCTGGAGTAGGAGACGGCAGAGGGCTACCCGGCGGCGTTCCCCTCCCGAGAGTGTGTCGACCACCTGATCTTCGGGCGGACAACGCAAGGCATCCATCGCCCGTTCCAGCCGACTGTCCAGGTTCCAGGCATCCGAAGCATCGATCTTATCCTGCAATTCGGCCTGGCGATTGAAGAGCTTGTCCATCTTGTCGGCATCTTCATAATATTCCGGCAAGCCGAACTTCTCATTGATCGCTTCATATTCAGCCAGTGTATCAACAATTTCCTGTACACCTTCCTGCACGATCTCTTTCACTGTTTTACCCGATTCCAGTTGCGGATCCTGCTCCAGGTATCCGACGGAGTAACCCGGCGAGAAGACCACATCGCCCTGAAATTCTTTTTCCAGTCCGGCAATGATCTTCAAAAGGGTAGATTTACCAGAGCCATTCAGACCGATAATACCGATCTTCGCCCCGTAGAAAAAAGATAAATAAATGTTTTTAAGAACTTGTTTTTGAGGAGGGTATATCTTATTTACCCCCACCATCGAAAAGATAACTTTTTTATCGTCCGCCATAACTTATGTAGTATGATTATTTGTCTGTTGTTTGCTTTGGGGACAAAGATAACAAAATAAAAAGGAGTCGAAAGCTTGCGAACTAAAAATTAAACGCCTATCTTTGCGCCCGTATTTCAATAAAATACACCGGAGATTTGCTAGCTCAGCAGGTAGAGCACATCCCTTTTAAGGATGGGGTCCTGGGTTCGAACCCCAGGCAAATCACCAGGCGGATCACAAGAGAAGCCAAGAAATCGAAGAAATTCAACGTAAATCCCTGATATTCATGAAATATCGGGGATTTTCTTTTTTGCCCCGGGTAGCAGAAAAAGGCGGGAAAATGCAGACTTAACTAGTCCAAATCGTGGAACTTTTGAGTTTTCCAAAAAGTCCCACGATTTAGGTGCTATTTCGCTGTATATCATAATTTTGCATAGTGTGTTTTTGGAGGATATAAAATAACTTTGTATCACTAAAAACGATGTAAAAATGAAAAGAAAAACATTCAACGTGTTGTTCTTTATCAGAAAGAACAAGCTACTGAAGAACGGCGGAGGAATGCTGAGGTGTTTCGGAAATATATAATTGAGAAATCTGTTAGAACCGAGAAAATAGCAAGGCTTATACTTCCATTACATATAATGGATATCAATAATTTAAACTAAATTTGTAGAACCATATTGTGGTCAGTTAGACACAATGAAAAACAGAATTAAAATGGCTAAGATTAAAGTACAAGAAGCAGATATCACGATTGTTCATATAAATAATGGCGACTATATATCTCTGACTGATATGGCAAACGCCAAAGAAAGTGGAAGTCGTGCTGCTGATATAATTAAGAATTGGTTGCGAAATAGATATACGCTGGAATTTCTCGGGACTTGGGAAGTGATAAATAATCCCAATTTTAAAGTGGTCGAATTTGACCACTTTAAATCACAAGCCGGATTACCCAGTTTTGTAATGAGCGTTTCAGAGTGGATTGAGAAAACGGATGCAATAGGCATCATAGTTCAAAAAGGCAAATATGGTGGGACTTTCGCTCACAAAGACATTGCGTTTGAATTTGGGGCAGCCATTAGTGTACAATTCAAGTTGTACTTGATAACAGAATTTCAACGCCTCAAGGAGCATGAACAGCAACAACTTGGTTGGTCTGCAAAAAGGGAACTATCAAAAATCAACTATCACATCCATACCGATGCAGTTAAGCACAATCTTATACCAGAAGAACTTACCGCTCAGCAAATATCGATTGTGTATGCCAGTGAAGCGGATGTACTTAACATGGCTCTTTTTGGTATTACTGCCAGGCAATGGCGTGATACGAATCCAGACAAAAAAGGAAATATCCGTGACTATGCTACTATCAATGAACTTATTTGCTTATCTAACATGGAGAATATCAATGCCGTTTTGATAAACGAGCAGGTTCCGCAATCTGACCGTTTACTAAAGCTCAACCAGATAGCCATTCAACAGATGCGAGTATTGCACGAAGTAGATAGTCGGAAATTATTGAAATGACAGGTATCGGATAGTTCCTTTTCAGTCACAAGCGATTGTACCATCCTGTTTTTTTAGATCAAAAAATATTCTTCAACAACGAATACATCGTCATATTATAGTGTTTATTATTCCAATACATCCAATCTCTCAAAACGCCTTCTTTTGTGAAGCCGAGTTTTTTAAGAACCTTTTCCGAAGCTATATTTCCTTGCATGACTTCGGCTTCAATTCTGTTTATTTCGAGCGTCTCAAAACCAAACTTCAATATTATTGTTAAAGCTTCGGTCATATATCCCTTATTCCAATAATCAGGATGCAGGTCATAACCGAAGTTTGCTCGATGATCCTTTAGGTAGTTGTTAAATCCGGCTGTTCCGATAATACCTGGTCTGCCTTTTAATTTGATTCCCCAGCGGATACCTAAGCCTTCTTTATAGCGAGATTGAAACCAATCAATATACTTCTGAGCCTCTTCTTCTTGATGAAAAGGAAGGACATTATAGTATTTTGTGGCTCTCTCATCTTTGAATATCTCATAGAAATCCGTAAGATGAGACTGGCTAATCTCTACTAAGTCTAATCTTTCGGTATGTAATTCCGGAAATTTGTCAAGCATAATTACTATTGTTGAGTTTTGCTATTAAAGGCTTAAATGCAATATCGGATAATCCTTCCCTGTCGAATCCTTCTCTGAGCGGGCGATCACATGGAAGCCGAATCGTTCATAAAATCCGACAGCCTGTGTGTTCTGCTCGTTTACATCTACTTTTGTCACTTGGAGATTATCGATAGCATATTTCAAAAGTTGTTTCCCATACCCTTGTCCTCGCGCTTCGGCGGAAACAAAAAGCATTTCAAGATTGTCGTCGGAGATTCCCATAAAAGCAACGATCTCCGTTCCCGAACGTAATACATGCAAGTCAACCTGTGGAAAATAACCAGGCACGGCCTGTTTAAAGAATTCGAAATCCTCCGGTTTTAAGAAATGGTGAGTCGCTTTAACAGAACTTTCCCAGATTGCGGCCAATTGATCGTAATCAGCTTCTTCGCCTTTTTGAATTTGATAGTTTTCCATGAATGGCAAAGGTAGCAAAAAGGGTACTCCGAAATGAATAGGAGTACCCTGTTTTGTGTTAAATATTTGTTCTTTTATTATCTTTTGCCGCCGTGTCCTTTGTTGTGTCCCTGGCCAGTGGTGGTGGCGTTTAGGCAATAGGTGCAGGTGCCGCAATTGTTGACGTGGCCTTTGTTGCCGTGGTGGTTTTTGCCTTTGCCGTTATTGGTATTCTGGCCTTGCTGGCCTTGTTTGCAGTAGTAGGTGCCATGGTGGTTGGACGCATTGATGATTTCGTTGTATTGTGTATCGTTCATCAAGGTCGGCTTGAATGTGCCACCTAAAGCCGTTATTTGCTTTACCAATGTTCTGAAATGATTTTCAGAGCCTAAGCCAAGATTGGTGATGATTACTTGCAGATTGATGTTGGTCAGCTCACCGGCGACTTTCCGATAGGTCACAATGTTTTCTTCTTCAATAAAAGCCATGATCTGGTAAGCGGCCGCTAATGTCGATCCCTCTGTTTTCAAGCGGTCATACGTGTCTTGCCGGTCTTTGTCGGTAAAGACACCCGGTTGACCAAGGGCCGGAAATTCAATCTCATAATAAGTCAGTACCCGCTCTATGGCAGCGATATGATTGGTTTCGGCATTCCCGATATTCGTTAACGGAAGTGCAGTGGGGTATTGCGAGGCGAAATAGTTATACAAGTCGCGGGAAAGCTTTTCTTCCTCCCGGACAATATTAAGGAATTCAATTTCATCGGCTGTCAACGGATCGGTAACCGACAGTACGGGGCAAACATTTTCAAGGATAAAGGTAGACGTACCATTACCGGCAACACGTAAGAGTTCTACCGGTGATTCCTGTACTAACTCATCCGTTCCTTCATTTTCATTGCAAGAGGTGAATACCAATGCAAATGCCGCTAAGGCTAACAGGCTTGCTTTTGTTTTCATTTTCATTCTTTTTTTAATTTAATAATCAATGGTTCATTGCTTTTAAGGTAAACCGCACAAAGGGGAGATTACCCTACCTGTTTTCAGAATATAATTTCAATAAAAAGTGTCGGAGTAAAAGGTTGTGCCTGTGTGAACACATTGGTTACGTCTTCGCGTGCGGGAAGTCGATAGGCGTATTTGATGTTTTCAGTTCCCAACACATTGATAATCGAAAGCCCGGTTTGCAGTTTCAGTTTCGGAAAGGAATAACTGTAAGTCGCGGCCACATCGAGTCGGCTGTAGTTCTTCTCCATATCGGCATGGTTGTTCGACTGCCCTTGTCCCGTGCCCGTTCCATGTATTCCATGCCCTCCGATATAAGGATAAGAAAAGCCGGAGCCGAAAACATAGTTGGCCGAAAATGTAAACGGAGAGAACGAAAGGATAGTTCCCGCTTTCAGTTCGTGTCCCGTTTCCGTAACCTGTTCCGAGAGATGGGACAAAGAATAAGAGCCAAAGAGAGAAACCTTATCGAACTCTTTTTTCAGGAAGACATCGAACCCGGTCATATCGACATCCGTCCGGTACACAGCGTCCGAGATCCGAACGACATCTTTGTTTTTCTTGTGATAGCCCTCTGCACTGATCAGTAATCCGTTGCGGTTGAAAGCAATACCGGCAGCCGATTGCATCGACGAAGGCGCGTTGTCTTCCTGTATCTGCCAGGCGAAAACAAAATTCCCGGCTTCGTCTTCCACCGGAATATGGGCGATATATTGCCGGTAAAGTCCCCACGAAGCGGTGCCCGTCCAATCTTTATTTATTCTATATCGCAGAGAGGCGCGCGGTTGAAAGTAAGCCTTTCCGGGAATAAAGTCCGTTCGCAAACCGGCATTCAGGGATAGATTGCCCAGGGTAAACCGGTCGGTAACATATAGGGTCGGTTTAGAGAGTTTTTGATTGACTCCGTTCAATTCGTCGGTATAGTGAGTGAATTCGCCGCCGGCTTCCAACTGCTGAAAGTACCCTAAAGGGAAAGAATGATTTAACCGGGCAGTCACTTCGCTGATCCGGTTTTCGGAATGGCTGGCGATCTCGGGCACCGCCTGGTTGCCTTGCACGCTGCTGATCAGGTCCTCTTTGGTTTTCAAGCGGGAGAAAGAAACCTGTATCCCTGTTTTCGAAGTATTGTTCCACATCCGGTCATAAGCGAACGAACCCGCTTGCTGATGGCTTTTCTCTGCCGCGTCCAGATTGAAATCATTATCCTGCGCGACTGTAAAGTCAAAATCATCATCGGCAGCATAGAACGATAAGGCATATTTATCCCGGTCCGAAAAGCTACCGCTATATTTCACGTTCACATCCCGAAAAGCATAGTCGGGGTAGATATAGAAATCATTATTCCCTGCCTGTGAACCCTGTCCACTTCCCGGACCTTGACCACTACCAGAACCATGCCCTTTACCTCCGTTTCCATTGCCTTCATTCCCATTTCCCCCGGTTGTATTTCCGTGGCTGTTGCCATACGGATTGAGCTTCTCCACATCGTAAAGATTATAATAAGTCTGGCGGTAGCCGACCATCAGGACAGATCTTTTCGTCACCGGCAGCGAACCGAAAAGATTAGCCGTAAGGTTACTTACGTTGGCTTTGAAAGAAGGCGCCGACAGGTTCCCGTCAACTCCGGTAATATGGCCCGTAGCCCCGATGCGGTTGCCTTCCGAAGCATCCATTCCGCCTTTGTTGAGGCGGATCTCTTTGACCATATAGGGATTGATAAAGCTGATATTATCACTGAAACTCTTCAACCCGAAAAGCGTATAACCATCGAATGTGATTTTGCTTTCCCCGCTTTCACTGCCCCATACGATCAGTTCTTCGTTGGGCTCTCCCGAAGCACGCACGCCGGGCATCATACGCAAAAGATTAAACACCGAGTTGTCGCCGCTACCCGGCATATAACGGGTAATCGCATGATTGACACGCACTTCTCCGGAAGTACGCCCCGTTTGCATCATCATGGCGCTTTTAGCCGGTGAGACAAACACCTCATCCATTACCATAGGCTGCGACGACAGATTGATAACATGGGAACCCGGCATCAAAAGGGTATCGACCGGATGATAACCAAGGTACGTAAACCGCATACGCAGCGGAACAGGACGATTGCTCTTCACACTGAAAAAGCCATTTTCATCTCCTACGATCATTCCCTGCGCGGTAAGAATATGGGCATAAGGCAATCGCTCGCCATTGTCTTTGTCCGTCAGTACGCCCGACAAGGTGTATGTTTCCGGAATAGGAACCGGTGCGATGACCTCCTCTTCGTAGGGCACAATGACATATACCTTGCCAATCTGCTCGCATACAAAAGGCTTTCCCTGCAAAAGAAAATCAATGGCTTCGCGGAAGGAAGAGAAGTCGCGGTTTACACTCACCCGGTAAACGGAAAGCGCTTTACTGTCGAACGATAATTCAACGTTCAATGTACTCAACACCTGGTCCAACGGTGTGTCGGAGGCCTGCAAGCGTATCTGTTGGGCAGACAACGGAAAAACGAATGCACCCACAAGAACCAGGATAGTCAGTAAACGTTTCAACTATTCTTTAATCTTAAATGCGATGCCAAAAGCTTTGCCGATGATATTCAGCGTTTCCTTCGGATCATCTAATCGGGCAAAATTGCCGCTGTAAAGATAGTCATTCTTCTCCGGCCGTTCAATCACGATCGCATACTGCCTTTCTATCTCGCATAAAACATCTTCCAGGGGAGTCTTCAAGAAGTAGAAGTGATAGGTCGTCCACGCTGTCGCCAATTGAGGTTCGCCGACTTCTTCGGCCACCATTCTATCGCCGGAATACAAGGCTTGCATGCCGGGAGTGAGGATGACACTCTGCTGTGCGTCGCTCACATTCACCTTTCCGGTAAGACAGGTGACGACGTATCTTTCCGAACGGGCAAAGACATTAAAAGAGGTGCCCAACACTTCCACATTCTTCCCATAGGCGCCGACCGTGAAACGGCTTCCCTTGGTGACTTCAAAATAAGCTTCCCCTTCCATCTCAACATCCCGTGAGAAACGCCACCAGTGCGGCTTGTAAATCAAACGACTATCGGCATTCAACCGAACATTTGAACCATCGGGAAGCGTAACGGAGCGATGTTCCCCTTTGGCAGCCATAAACGTTTGCGTATGCAGAAACATATATCCCGGCACGATCAATAACAGCAATAAAACCGCTGCCGCCGCATACATAAACACCTTCCGCAGAGAAAACGACGCTTTCTTTGCTATCGGTGTCTCGTCTGCCGCGGCAAACAGTTCATCCCATATCTCTTCTTTGTTTTTATTCCACTGAGGTACTATTTTTATTTGCTCTTCTTTATGCATATCTTCTTTATTTAAAGCAATTTCAGTTTCAAAACCTTCAGTGCGGCAGTCATCCTTTTCTCTACTGCCTTGACACTGATCCCCAGGCGTTCGGATATCTCCGTATATTTCAACTCATCGTTGCGGCTCATCAGGAAAGCGACCCGTTGGCCTTCGTTCATCGCATTCAGGGCATCCGCATACTGTTGTTTCAGTTCCTCGAATTGCATTTGTTCCTCCGGTGAGTGCGTCTGATTATCACGCTCTATTGCCATATCTTCCGCATAGTTGCGTTGTGAAAGCGTTTTGCGGTAGTCGCTGATCACCTGATCGTTTGCCATCTTATAGAGCAATGGCTTGATTGTACGCGGGTCGAGCTGTTCTTTCTTCTCCCAGACCTTCATAAACAGATCCTGTGTGATATCAGAAGCCGTCTCCTTATCGCCACAACGGTAGTAGACGAAACAACGGATCGTATCGAAATATTGATCGAATATATGTTTGAACTCAGCTTTATCCACAATCGCTTTCCCGCTTTTTTAGGTTATATCGCACAATATTTATTTTACCCTACCGGGGTTTTACAAAGTTATTGAATATTTGTTTCCCGGCTTGCCCCGGGGTAGTTTATTGCTACGAATCTAAATCCAAATTCACGGGACTAATTTCCCTTTTGCCGGGAGTATTTGTTTGTTGATAACCGTCAACACATTTGTTGACAATTGTCAACAGATCTGTTGATAACTATCAACAAATCTGTTGATAATTATCAACAAATAACTACTCTCGGCAATACGCTAAAATACAGGGTCTTATAGCTGTCGGAAAAATAGGGGAGGAAATTGGGGAAAAAATGGGAGATTTTTTTCAGAAGTTGGAAGTTAGAAGTTAGAAGTTAGAAGGCGCGAAGCGGGAGAGTAGAAAAGGATTTGAAGAAAGCCACGGATTGCGCGGATGACATAGATTTTCAGGGGAGAAAGAAAATTTCATTTCAAGATAGTTTTAGTATCCACAAACAAAATACATAATCCGTGTAATCCGCGCAATCCGTGGCTAAATAACCTTCACATCTCACCCGGTTTATGAATGATACAGGTCAAATGCCAAAAGAATTGATCAGGCGGTAATAAAGTATTCCAGTACCTTTTCGATATCAATAAAAGCTTTACGCATCACTTCTTCCACCTTTCCGCCTATGCTGGCGGCCATCGCTGCCGAATTCATGCGGGAGATATAGGCTTTTCCGCCTTCTTTCTCGTAGACCGACAATCGGCAAGGCATCATGGAGGAATAGATTTTCAAAGAATCTACTTCAAGCAGTTGACCGGAGTAAACCGGGTTGCACAGTTCAAAGATCTTTATCGGCAATACCTCTTTTCCATTCTTCTTCAAGGTAGCTTGCAAGTCATGAATCATTGAGGTTTTCCAGCCAATAGCTGAAATTCGGTCGGTAAGCAACCTAACTGTTTCGTCGTAGGGGAATTTGCTTGCATTTTCCAGAAACATCTGATCGGGTGAGAATTCATTTTCTTTCATAGTGCTGTGAGTTTTAAATGATTATTCACGTAAAGATAGTGATTCTATTGGAAAATGCACAAAAAAAGAGAGCACATTGGCGCTCTCTTTTCATAATAACTTGTATGGCTTGAATATCAATCCCGCTTATTTTACCTGCACGGTGATCGCGCTTCGGATATCTGCCGAAGAGGCGCCGACCATGATGTTCACTTTGCCGGGTTCTACCACAAACGTATTCGCGGCATCGTCCCAGTAGGCGAGATCTTCGGCTTTCAATTCGAAGGTCAATGACCGGTTTTCTCCTTTGGCAATCCTTGTGCGCTGGAAACCTTTGAGTTGTTTGACGGGTCGCGACACTTTGGAGTCGGGATAGGAGACATACAATTGCACGACTTCTTCTCCATCTCTTGCCCCTGTGTTTTTGATGTTTACCGAGACGTTCAACGTCTCGCCCTTTTGCAGCGTACGGGTGGAGGCCGTGAGGTTGGAGTAACTAAACGTCGTATAACTCAGTCCGTATCCGAAAGGGTAGAGGGGTTTTTCTTTGGCATACATATAGGTTCGGCCGTTGCGTATATCATAGTCCATCATCGGGGGCAGGTCGGCGATGCTCTTCACCCAGGTCTGGGTGGTTCGTCCCGCGGGATTGACCTGTCCGAAGATCACATCCGCCAGACCGTTGCCGAGCTCCTGGCTGTTGTTGGTGATCTGCAGGATGGCAGGCAGGTTCTCTTGCGACCAGTTGATAGCGAAAGGGAAGCTGCTGACCAGTACCATGATCGTATTCGGATTGGCCTTGTAGACGAGCCGGGCCAGGTCTTCCTGTTCCAATGACAATGCTTTACGGTCGACGGCTTCTCTGCCGTCGCTCGGAACGGGAGAGTATTTCCATTTGGGATCGGTGCCGTACACATGATTGCCGACACAGACGATAGCTACATCTGCCTTTTGGGCGGCGATAACTGCTTGTCCCATTTCATCCGTCGGTTCGTAATAGACTTGCACCTGATCGCCTACGGCATTTTTTATCCCTTGCAGGATCGTTACGACGTAGGGGGGAGTTCCACTGTACCAGTCTTCCAGTACTTCGTTGGCACGCGGGCCGATCACCGCGATGGATTTCACTTTGTTTTTATCCAAGGGTAAGAGGTTTCTCTCGTTCTTTAGTAGGATCGCGGATTTGGCGGTGACGAGGCGGACGAATTCCTGTACCTCTTTGTTATTCCACGGTGCAACGGTATCGGTCACACCGATATGTGCGTAGGGCACGTTTTCCTGAGTCGCATCGAGCAGGCCCAGGCGGAGGGCAATGAAATAATTGCTTCGGAGGGTTTTGTCGATCTCCTCTTCGGTGAGTAATCCCTGCGAAAGGGCTTCGTATATATATGGCTTATAGGTGTCGAGGAACTGGCCTACGCCTGCTTTAACGACAGCGGCCGCGCCTTCTGTGTGGGTCGGAAAAGCTTTGTGCGCAGTGATCAATAGATTCAACGCTCCGCCGTCGGTACAGATAATACCTTTCATATTCCATTCCTTGCGAATCTTTTCGAATACGGGGTGTATGGTCATAGGCGTGCCGTTCCAACTGTTGTAAGCCGCCATAAAGGCTTGCGAACCTCCCTCGACGATGCCTTTACGGAAAGGATAAGCATAGTACTCCTGGAAGAGGCGGTTGTCGAAGTTGGACGAGGTAGAGTCGCGCCCGTCTTCATTGCTGTTGGCCAGAAAATGTTTCATCAGCGAGGCGGTTTTCCAGTAACGCGGGTGGTCGCCTTGCAGCCCTTTGACGAAGGCAACCGTCATCTCACCGGTAAGAAAAGGATCTTCCCCGAAAGATTCTTCGGTACGTCCCCAACGCGGATCACGTGCCAGGTCGGCATTGGGTGCCCGCATGACGAGTCCTCTTTTCTGGTAACGATCGTTTTGTGCATAGTAGCGGGTTTCTGTCGATTCGATATCGGCTACCTTTTGGATCAACTCCGTATCCCATGTCGCTCCCAAGCCGTATGCCTGCGGGAAGGTGGTGGTGGGGTAGGTGACGGGCACCATCCTGTAGTTTCTCATTTGCATTCCTCCCCAGTTGCCGGGCCCGCCGAGTGCCAGGCCGTGCAATCCTTCGGAATGTCCCGTATTGCGTATGCCCAGGCGGGGTACTCCCAGATCGGTGGATAATGCATTTACCTTTTCATCGATGGTCATCAAGGATAATAGGTTCTCCACGCGTTCGGCGTCGCTCAAGGCGGTGTTCTGGAACGGATAAGTGTATTGTGCCTGTAAAAGATGGACAGACAATATACAAACGACAGTGAATACGAATCTTTTCATGATATGGAAGTTTAATAATTATTTACAATGGATACGCAAGGTCGCAGGCTTAAGTCCTTCGGCGGTTGCCGTCAGTTCGATATTTCCTTTTTTGCCATCCGACTGAACGACGGCCAATGCTTTGCCGTTAAACAGTTTGCGCGCGGGCTTTTTCAACGATTGGTGATCGGTCGGATTGCCATTGTCTGTTCCGGCAATAAAGCCGTTGCCCGTGATACTGAAATCGATCATGCAATCAGCCACAGGCACAGGGTGGCCGTTGGCATCCAACGCTTCAACGGTGATGAACGAGAGGTCTGTGCCGTCGGCATTCAAGGTGTTGCGGTCGGCGGTCAATCGCAATTCAACCGGCTCGCCGGAGGTTTGGATCTCGCGTACAACGACCTCTTTGCCGTCTTTGCGTGAGATGGCTTTCAAGGTGCCTTTTTCGTAGGGAACGCGCCACCATACTTTCATCTCGTCGTCTTTCTTGGTGCGTTTGCCCAATGAACGGTCGTTCAGATAGAGTTCCACCTCATCGGCCTGGTTGTAGTAGGCCCAGATATCGACGGTCTCACCGGCCTGCCAGTTCCAATGGGGGAAGAGGTGTAAGACCTCCTTATCGGTCCATTCGCTCTGATACATATAATATACGTCTTTAGGGAAGCCGGCCAGGTCGACGATCCCGAAATACGAGCTGCGCGAAGGCCACCAGTAGGGGGTCGGCTCGCCCAGGTAATCGAAGCCGGTCCAGATATAGACGCCCGAGAGGAAGTCGTGTTTCCTGATCAGTTGCCAGGTGCGTTCGTGGGTCGTTCCCCAGGGTACGCGGCTGTTGTCGTAGGATGAGCATTGATTACCCGGCTTCGAGTAAGGAATATCCCAACGGTCGGGACGGACAAACACCTGGTCGGAAGGCATCTCGTAATAGCCGCGCGACATCAGTGAGGAGGTCGACTCGGTGATGATATACTTCTGTCCGGGATACATCTCGGGCAGTTCCGACCATAGGCCATCGTTGTAGTTGATGCCGAGTATATCCATCGCGCCGGATTGAAAGAGGTGGTTGACAGGCCGTGCCTCGTTATTGCCCGAAGTCACGGGACGGGTGGGATCGAGCTCTTTTACCATATTGGCCAACTTGATGGTGAGCAGGGAGTTGACGTGTAAGTTCTCCGATTGTTTGTCCGCACTCATCTTGCTGGCGAAGTTGAACAGGATATTGGCTTGTTGCAGATCGAGTGTATCTACATTCATATCCGTCCATTGTTCGAGTATCTCATTGCCGATGCTCCACATAAAGACAGAAGGATGGTTGCGGTCGCGAAGGATGAAATCCGTCAGGTCGCGCTCGTGCCATTCGGCAAAGAACTGCGCGTAATCATGCGGTGACTTCCTTTTGCGCCACATATCGAAGACTTCGTTCTGCACGATAAAGCCCATCCGGTCGCAAAGCTCGAGCAGTTCCGGCGCCGGTGGGTTGTGGGCCGTGCGGATACCGTTGCATCCCATCTCTTTCAGGATTTGCAGTTGACGCTCCAAAGCACGTACATTCACCGCCGAACCCAGGCATCCGAGATCATGGTGTTGGCATACGCCCAGGATCTTTACCGGTTCGCCGTTCAGGATAAACCCTTTGGCGTGATCGAACGTAAAGGATCGAACGCCCAACGGCGTGTCGTACTCATCGACTATCTTGCCGTTTTCAATGACCTGCGTAGTGATACGGTACAGATACGGATGGGTATCCGACCACAACATTGGCTTTTCCAGTCGCATCACCTGTTCGGTTTCCGCTTTCTCTTCTTTCGGAATGGTGATCCGATTACTTATTGTTGCTTTTATATGCCCATCGGCATCTTTGACAACCGATACGAGTTCAGCACTTCGGCTTTCTTTACTCTTATTCTCCAATGTGATCCGGAGATTGATCCCGGCCGACTCCGCCGAGACATCGTGGGTGGTGACGTAAGTGCCCCAATGGCCGATATGTAATGGATCGACCGTGACGAGTCGGACATTCCGGTAGATGCCCGAGCCGGAGTACCAGCGTGAGTTGGGTTGTTGGGAGTTGTCTACCTTTACCGCAACCGTATTGGATTGTCCGTATTTGAGGTAGGGAGTAAGGTCGTAACGGAAGGAGATATAGCCGTTGGGTCTTTCGCCCAGCAGTTGGCCGTTGATCCATACGGAGCTGTTCCAGTATATGCCGTCGAACTCAATGAAGGTGTTTTTCCCTTCGTCGGCAGCGTCCGCTTTGAATGTTTTCCGGTACCAGCCTATACCGCCCGGCAGCGCACCGCCTCCGGGAGTTGCCGGATTGTCTTGAGAGAAGTCGGCTTCGATGCTCCAGTCGTGTGGCAGATTCAATACACGCCAGGAAGTATCATCAAAGCTTTCCTTCGAAGCTTCCGGATGATCTCCCAGGATAAATCTCCATTCGGAATTGAAGAGATTCACTTTTCTTACTTTCTTTTCTGACCTGTCCTTATCGTTGCACCCTTGCAGGGCGAACATCAGGGTAAATAGGTACACGATTACTTGTTTCATGATCTATTAAATTTTGAGTATTGCGGATTTAAGTTTGTCTTTAACGGGAATTATCGCTTTGCAAAAATACAATATCCTGTTCACTTCACCGCTCTCAGATGTTTTGAATATGCCTGTCTTATAGTGCATAAAGGGGCACTTTTGTATCACAATAGGGGAATTTTTGATAACGCGTGCTTTTCTAAAGTGTTTACTGTCGGGTGCATCGCTTTTTATTCTATTTTTGTGATACTCTATACAGTGTGCAGAGAACACCTCATGTAATTAATACTATCATGAAGACAAAGATCCAATTCATTGTGTGTCTGGCATTGATTGCCGTATTGCAAGCGAAAGCGCAGTATATTTTCGACAAACCGCTCTATGGGGCGGCTTATTACCATGAGTATATGCCGAACGAACGTCTCGATGAAGATATCCGGCTGATGAAGAACGCCGGACTGACGGTTGTCCGGGTAGGAGAGTCCACCTGGGGCGTCTTTGAACCGCAGGAAGGTGTCTTCGAATTCGAATGGATGGACCGCATCATCGACAAGATGCACGACGCAGGCATTAAAGTGATTCTGGGAACACCCACTTATTCAATCCCGGCCTGGCTGGCATACAAACACCCCGAAGTGATGGCCGAACATCAGCGTGGGAACAAAGCCTATTATGGTATCCGGCAGAATATCGACTTCACCAATCCCACCTTTAAGTATTATAGCGAGCGCATCATCCGTAAACTGATGGAGAGATACGCCCAGCACCCCGGTGTTATCGGCTATCAGGTAGACAATGAAACGGAAGCGCGTGGCGTGAACAACCGGGACTATTTCATTGGCTTCCGGAATTATATCAAAAACAAATTCAATAACAGTTTGGAGTCGCTCACCAAAGAGTGGGGAATGAATTACTGGGGTATGAACATCAACACCTGGGAAGAGTTTTATACGCGCGACGGAGTGACCAACCCATCCTATAAGAATGAGTGGGAGCGCTATAACCGCAAAGAGGTTGCCGACTTCCTGAACTGGCAATGCGATATCGTGAACGAGTACAAGCGCAAGGATCAGTTCGTGACCCATTGCTTTATGCCTGCTTTCCACAATATCGACCAGGTGGAGAGTTTCCGGCAGATGCAATACCCGGCGATTAATATCTACCACGATGTGCAGGACAAACAAGACGGTCAATACATTGCTTATGCCGGCGATTTCGTGCGCACCGTAGCCCACAACAACTACATTGTGATGGAAACCAACGCCCAGGGCATAGGCTGGGATGCTAAAGGACAATATCCTCCTTATGACAAGCAATTGCGTCAAAACGTATATGGACACTATGCTTCGGGTGCCAATATGGTGGAATACTGGCATTGGGCAACCCTGCACTACGGACAGGAAACCTATTGGCGCGGTGTCTTGGGGCACGATCTGCAGCCCAACCGTATATACAATGAATTCAAGACTACGGCCGAAGAACTGGAAAAGATCGGTAACCGGATTGTCGACCTGAAAAAGAAAAACAAAGTGGCTATCCTGTACAGCCACGACTCTTTCCATGCATTGAACTTTATGCCTTATACCAATAAGAGCAATTACCCGATCGATATGGTACACCGAGCGTTGTATCTCCAGAATATCGAGACCGACATCGTGCCTTGCGATAAGATAACCGATTTCAGCGGCTACACCATGTTGGTCATTCCTCCCCTTTATGTGGCAACCGACGAGCTCCTGATGCAGATCGACCAATTCGTGAAGTCCGGAGGACATGTAGTGATGATGCACAAAAGCGGATACACGAACGAACATTCAGCCGTTCGGGCAACGCTGGCTCCCGGCCCGTTGCGCAATGCCTGCGGTTTCTATTACCAGGAATACTCAACGATCAGCAACCTGGCATTGAAAGACAATCCGTTTAACCTGAAAGACTCGAAACAGATCGGCGAATGGTATGAATTCCTGATCCCCGAAACTGCCCAACCGTTGGCGTATGCCGAGCATCCGTTCTTCGGCAAATGGCCGGTGATCACTGAGAACTCATACGGCAAAGGCAAACTGACTTATATCGGAACCTATCCCTCGCAGGAATTACTGGAAGCCGTCGTGAAAAAGGTAGCCGAAGAAGCCGCAGTCGTATCCAAAGACCACCCGAGATTCCCGATCATCGAGCGCGCGGGCGTAAACAAACAAGGCAAAAACATCCGTTACCTGTTCAACTACAGTGATAAGACACAAGAACTGACCTACGCTTACCCGCAAGGCAAAGAACTGATTTCAGGTAAGACCTTGAAGCCCAATGAAACCATTCGATTGGAGCCGTGGGATGTCCTTATCGTGGAATGGTAATATCAATAACAATCATCAATACAATGTACATATCATGAAGAAGTTTATCTTATCCTTTCTTATTGTTTGCCTCGCTTTGACAGCAAACGCACAGTGGAACCGGGCTCCGCAAAGCAAAGTCGAGACCCACAGTATCCACAGCAAAGTCCTCGATGCTGATCGGGAGTATACTATCTTTCTGCCCAAAAGCTATGAGGCGGATACAAACCGGAAGTACCCCATTCTGTATCTCTTGCATGGCATGACGGATACCCATAGAGCCTGGTTCGACCGGGGGCATGCCAAAGACGTGATGGATCAGTTGGTCGCATCGGGCGAGGCCGTTGAAATGATTATTGTCAGCCCCAATGCCGGTGGTCGCTTCGAAGAGGGTCATTGGAACGGCTATTTCGATATGCCCGGCTGGAAATACGAAACATTTTTCTATACCGAACTATTGCCGCATATTGAAAGTACCTACCGCGTGATCGGAGATAAAGCCAACCGTGCCGTTGCCGGCCTGTCGATGGGTGGCGGTGGCGCTACGGGTTACGGACAAAAACATACGGAGCTCTTCTCTTCGGTCTATGCCATCAGCGCTTTGATGTCTATTCCCCAACAGGGAGCAGCCCAACCGCGTGAACCGGGTGATAAACTGGCGATCCTGACCGAGTCGGTGATCGAAAACAGTTGTGTGAAGTATGTCGAAGAAGCCGATGAAGATCGCATACAAGAATTGCGTTCAGTCAATTGGTTTGTCGATTGTGGCGACGACGATTTCCTTTTGGACCGAAATATCGAGTTCTTCCATGCCATGCGCAAACTGCGTATCCCTCTTGAGTTCCGCGTACGCGACGGTGGACACACCTGGGAGTATTTTCATTCGGCACTCTATACCTGCCTGCCGTTTGTGAGCCGCAATTTCGGGAAGTGATAATTCTTTCTTTTATATCCCTGCGATGAAGCTAAAACTTCTTCGCAGGGATATTTTATTTCATGCCGGAGCTGCCCCAAAAGCAATAGAACTTAGCTATTGTATTTGAGCCTATTATACGGAGTAGTCATTTGTTGATAATTATCAACAAACAAATACTCCCACCAAAATAAAGGAACATTTACGCCTCTCTTTCGAAACATTCTATCCCCTTGTGTAGACTTTACTGCCTCACTATTGAAAACATTTAAGCCGGCCGGTTCACTGCCTGTTCTCTATCTTTGCGTCAGCGAATTATGCCAATTAATAATACAGAAAACGATATGAAACGAATTCTTAAAAACGCAGTCCGGCTTATGATTATCACTACCATTGCAGGAGCGAATGCACAAAACACGCCCCAGGAAAAGCTTACCGTGAATGATCAAAAGATCAACGCGATCATCGCGCAGATGACGCTGGAAGAGAAAGTGGAGATGTTGCATAGCAAAACCATCATGTCTTCGGAGGGTGTTCCCCGTCTGGGCATTCAGGATATTAAATATGCCGACGGACCGTTTGCCGTGCGCGAAGAAATAGGCGACGGCTTCCAGCCTTTGAACTGGACGACCGACTCGGCCACGTATTACCCCACGGGTTCGGCCCTGGCGGCCACCTGGTCGTACGATCTGGCCTACGACTACGGGAAAGCCCTCGGCACCGAAGCCCGCCGTCGCGGAAAAGATATTATCCTCGGCCCGGCAATGAATATTCAGCGTTTACCCGTTGGGGGACGGACGTATGAGTACTTCAGCGAAGACCCGGCTTTGAATACCGTACTGGCCGTCGGTTATACCAAAGGTATGCAAGATGCCGGAACAGCCGCCTGCCTGAAACACTACGCATTGAACAACCAGGAAACCAACCGGGGCAGCGTCGATGTGATCATTGCCGAAAGACCTATGCGCGAGATCTACCTCAAAGCTTTTGAAGCAGCCGTGAAAGAAGGCGGCGCCATGTGTGTGATGCCCGCTTACAATAAGGTGAACGGCTACTATGGCTCCGAAAACAACCACCTGAACAACGTGATCCTTCGTGGGGAATGGGGTTTCAAAGGCATGACCGTCTCCGACTGGGGAGGCACGCACAGCACGATGGGCGCTGCTCTGGGTGGATTGAACGTGCAGATGACCGGCGATAACTTCTTCGGTCCTCCTTTGATCGAGGCCGTGCGCGAAGGCAAACTGAACGAATCGGTTATCGACGATAAGGTGCGCGAGATCCTGCGTCTTCGCTTTGCGGTCGAAGCGATCCCCAATGAGAAAGCGAATACCGTAAAGATCTCCCAGAAAGAACAGCAAGAGGTGGCCTACAATGTGGCTACCAAAGCCATCGTATTGCTTAAAAACGAAAAGACCGTATTGCCGATCAATCCTTCGAAGACAAAAAAGATTGCCGTTATCGGCCTGAATGCCACTGCTCCGACAGCTTGGGGAGGTATGGGTGCCGGTGCTAAAACGCCTTACGAGATCACGCCGTTGCAGGGACTTCAAAACCGCTTGGGCGATCAGGTGGAGATCCAATACGCTCAGGCGTATAAGAACTTTCTGGGTATGTTTGCCGCTTACCGGCCCAACGATCCTACGCTTGCCCAGACCCTCGACGAGGCGCCCGACGCGACACTGTTGGCCGAAGCCCTTTCCGTTGCCCGCAATGCCGATCTGGTATTATTCTTTGCCGGCACGAATAAGTTTATCGAAAGCGAAGGGGTCGACCGCGAGAATATCACCTTACCTGTCAGCCAGGATCTTATCATCGCGAAGCTTGCGGAGGTTAATCCCAATATCGTCACTGTAGTGGTGTCGGGTGGCCCTTGCGATTTGCGTGTGGTGGAAGAAAAATCGAAGGCGATTGTACAGGCCTGGTGGAACGGGCTGGAAGGCGGACACGCCCTGGCGGATGTATTGCTGGGAACGATTGCTCCGTCAGGAAAACTTCCGTTCACCTTCCCCCTGAAATTGGAAGACTCTCCGGCGTATGCCCTGAATAATTTCTCGAGCGAAGTGGTGAGCGACGGTGATGTCTTTGCCGCTCAGTTCCGCCACGACATCGTGGGAGATGCCGAGTACGATCCGAACATCCATTCGCCCAAGGCTTATTATTCGGAAGGTTCATTGGTGGGTTACCGCTGGTTCGACACCAAAGGTGTACCTGTATTGTATCCTTTCGGGCACGGTCTTTCGTATGTCGACTTCAACTATGCCAACATCCGCAGCGACAAAAAGCAATACGCTGCCGACGATATCATCAAAGTAAGCTTCGACCTGACCAACCAAGGCACGATGGCAGCCGACGAAGTGGTGCAACTCTACGTCCGTCGCCTCGATGCCCAAGTGGAATGGCCAAACAAAGAATTGAAAACCTTCGAACGTGTGACCCTTGCCGCCGGCCAAACACGGACCGTTACACTGGAAGTTCCCGTCGCCGAACTGCGCTACTGGGACGAATCCACCAACGGCTGGCAACTGGAAAACGGGCAGCTTGAAGTGCTGGTCGGCCGTTCCTCGGCGGATATGCCTCTGAAAATGACGGTAGGGATTTGAGTTTATACCGTGGCTAAGCTTTTGCCATGCCGTTGGCAAAAGTTTGCACCCGCTTGGCAAAACTTTGCCAACGCCGTGGCAAAACTTTGCCAAGCGCATGACAAAACTCCCTATACACGTCTCGAAGTGTATAGGGAGTTGTTTTATTAGGCTTGTTGCTCAGTTGTTTTCTTTCAAATAAGGGGTGAAGGTCGACAGGATCTTCTTGCCCGAATAGATCGTAACGAGGAGCTCTTCTTCTGCCGCCTTGAAAGTTTTGGAAGACAAGCTTAGTTCTGTCTTTTCGTACGCTTGTAAGGCCGGAATTTTGCCGGAAGCGACAACGACCTTCTTTCCGTTGCGGATGCACTCCACTTTCAATGAAGCTTGGCCGGAAGCGACCTGTCCGAAGTTTTCGACTTCGATCACACATGTGTTGTCCGCCGGGTGGAAAGAAGGCGCGCGGGCGGAGAGTACGGGTTCGATATAGTTGACATAGGGCAGGCGGGCGTAGCCGTAGAGCATTTGCCCGTTATTGTACTGACCGATCAGTTTGGGAGCGAACTCCTCCCGGGTGATGCCGTTTCCTTTGCCGTCGAACGTGACGATCAGGTCGTTGCCGTCGTTCTCTGTTTTCAATACGGTGCAGCCGCGGCCGTAGTTCACTTCTTCGGAAGCGCCGAAACGCAGGGAGTTCAGATCGATATCGGTTTGCGGATTGAAACCGTCTTCGGCCTGTATCCGAACGCGGATCGTCCGGGTTCCGGCGGTGATAGACTTCGTGTCCAGAACAGTCAGTAAGACGCCCGGGTTCAAAGGAATGCCGATATTCTTGGAACTATGGTTATCATACGGTTTATCTTCGTGTTTGAGGGTGTCGATCACGGCAAAATTAGCCTGGATGGCCCGGCCGTATTCATCCTGATACATCTTGATGCGTTCGTATTTGAACCAGTCTTCCGTCCGCCCGTCCGGGTGAATGGCTATTCCCGGGCTGTAAGCTTCTCCCGGGTCGACCACCCATTGGATACCGTCTTTCGACCGGAGATAGAAGGCGATACGTCCGAGCCAGTCGTTGACAATCATGTGATATTGTACGTGATCTTTCCAGATGACCGGGTCTTCGAATCGGCCGTCGACATCGGGATATACCCGCTTGTCGGTGATCTGCTGGTATTCCGAAAGACCGTCACGGCTGATCCAGATACCGCCGCCGCGGCATACCATCACAAACGAGCCGTCTTCGCGCGGCGCAAAAGAAAGGTTCGAGAGCCCTTCGATAATGCGGCGGTCGCGCGGGTTGAAATCGAATTTATCCTGCTGCCACGGGCCGTTGATATTGTCGGCGATGTAACGTCTGTTGATCACATACAAGACATAACGCCCGTCTTTCAGTTGGAAGACTTCGGGGTTATGCCCTTTCCCGATGATGTTACGGGGGATAAACGGTCCGGTCAGGTTATCGCTCACCGCATTAAAGACGTAGGAGTTGCCCCATTCCATGTGCCCTTTGGGCGAGTTCTCGAGCCAGCCACAAACAAAAAGGTGGTATTTGCCGTCGTCGCCTTTCTTGATGTTGCCTCCCCAATACGACCAGATGCGGTCTTCTATGCCGTTATCGATATACCGGGGCACGGTGGTTGCAGTTCCCCAGGTATCTGCCGACAACACTTTTCCCTGCATCGGCAGGAAGCGATCGATAAAGCGGGCGCCGTTAACCAACTGATCCCATTCGGCCGGGCGCGGGCGTTCGGTTATCTGAGCGAAACTTGTCTGACCTATCAGTAATGTCAGGCTCAATAATGTGAGTTTTAATATGTTATTTCTCATTTTTTTGTCTAATTATAATTATTGTAATCGATCCTTTATGCTCCATGTTTCATTACTTCGTTTACGGCTTCGGACTCCAGGTGTTCGCCAACCTTTTTATCAAAAGAAATCTTGAAGGCATAGGCATAACCGCAGGGTTTGTTCTTCGGGAAAGCGATTTTCAATCCGTCTTTGGTCTGCTCCCAGGTGATCTTTTCGTCTGATCCCAAGAGGGTGATATTCTGTATCTTCGCATCGGCAATGGCATTTGCATCGAGTGACTTGATGATCATGTTTGTATCCCAATTGAGGGCAATGGCGTAGAAATCATTGCCTTTGGTGGTAAAGCGGATATCGCGCGCGGTGTATTGTGTTGCTTCGTTATCGGTGAATGAACCTTTGGTGGGTTCTGCGTCACCTTCGCCGAATTTCTTCCAGCAGCGTGTGCCGTAGATGGCTTCACCGTTGACTTCGAGCCATTTGCCGATAGATAACAGGACTTCTTTTTGCTCTTCGGTGATCGTCCCGTCGGCACGAGGGCCGATGTTCAACAACAGGTTCCCGTTCTTGCTGACGATATCGATTAGGTCGTGTACAATCTGTTCAGGTGTCTTGTTTTCCTCTCCGTCGATATACGACCACGACCGCTTACCGACTGAGGTATCTGTCTGCCAGGGGAACTGCATCATTTTGCCTGACTTGCCGCGCTCCACATCCCATACGTGTATGTTGGTGGGATAGCCTTGTTTGGTATTGACGACCACGTCTTCGCCCCAGTCGAGGGCGTTGTTGTAATAGTAAGCCAGGAACTTATTGAAATAAGGCATCAACACGGGATTGTTTACCGTCCAGTCGAACCAAATCAGTTTGGGCTCGTACTTATCAATCAATTCGTAGGTGTGGGTGAGCCATTCCCGGGCCAGGTCGTCCGTGTATTTCTCATTCTCGTAGCGTCTGCCGTACAGGGAAATACTCATGTCCTGTACATCGGAGGGGAATTTCATCCCGCCATTGAAGAACCAGGCGTTTTCGGCCCTGTGGGTAGAAAGGCCGAAGACAAGCCCTTCTTTCTCGAGAGCACTCTTCAATAAACCGAGGATATCTTTATGCGGACCCATCCTGGCGGCATTCCATTCGTTCAGGTCGCTGTCGTACATCGAGAAGCCGTCGTGATGCTCGGCCACGGGGACCACATACTTTGCGCCCGACCGTTTGAATATATCCGCCCATTCGGCGGCATCGAACTGTGCGGCGTCAAACATCGGGATAAAGTCTTTATAGCCGAACTCTTCCTGTGATCCCCAGGTGTCGAGGTGATGCAGGAAAGCTTTGCTGTCTTTCAGGTACATATTACGGGCATACCATTCGCTGTCGAAAGCCGGTACGGCATAAGGTCCCCAGTGAATGAATATGCCGAACTTAGCATCCACGAACCATTCGGGAAACTGATAGTTCTCCGCGATATTCTCCCAGTTGGGCTGAAACACCTCCGTTCCCTTAGGGGATGCCACGGAGTCGATATTGTAGGTCTTTCTCTGTGGCTGCTGGCAGGAAACCAATAAGGCCGCCATGCATAATAGGGGCAACTTCTTTTTCATGATGTTTATTTATTGTATTTGTAAGTTTCAGTCTCATTCATATAGGTGGAATATGCGATCCATCTGTTGCCATTTCTCCGAAGAGGTAGCTCCCGGATCTGCTTCCTGGAATAACGACATATACTCTTCCCATTCGGCCTGGCGGGGTAAGCCGGCAAGCTTTGCGAAAGCAGTTTCCCACTCAAAGTCGAGCGGGGTCTCTACGATCATAAAGAGTTTGGTGCCGAGTTGGTAGATCTCCATCTCAAGGATACCGACGGAACGGATGCCTTCAGCGATCTCGGGCCAGTGGTGCGCTTCGCTGTGGCGTTTGATATACTCCCGGATCAACTCGGGATCGTCCTTCAGATCCAACGTCTGGCAATAGCGCTTGGTTGGTAGAGTGTATGATTTCTGTGCGTAACCTTCTGTTTTGTTCATCTTCTATTGTGTTTAATTATTCCGACATATTCTTTATATAAGGAAGCGGCTGCAGGTTGTCGAACCCGTAGAAGGCCGCGGCATTCCTACCCAGGAACAACGCCTTTTCTTCGTCTGTAAGCAGTGTCGAGCGGGTGACGAAATCGTAGGACATCCGGTAGGTGATAGCCACAATGGTGCGTGGATAATCGGAGCCCCACATCAGTTTCTCGATGCCGACCAGTTCGATCGCTTCGCGGATCGCCCATACGGCGCCGGTGAACGGGTAGAACTCGTCATTGAAAAGCCAGGTGATACCGCCCGATTCGATCCTTACGTTCGCATGGCGTGCCAGTTTGATCTGCTCCTGCCAGTCTTTGCGGGTGACCATTCCAAAGTGGCCGATGGCGATCTTCAATGCGGGACATTCGGCGATGATCTCGTTCATCTCTGCTACCTGTGCTGCGCCGTCGGCCAGGTCGATCGACAAGATGATCTCATTCTTTTCCATCAAGCGGAACATCGCCATCATCTCATCGCTTGTAAGCCAGACGCGGCTTTTGTCAGTGATCAACCGTTGTGCCGGTATCTTTATCGCCCGGAAGCCTTGCCGAATTAATGCCTCGGCATGAGGCAGGTAACCAGGCTTACGGGCATCCACCATGCCGCAACACAGGAAGCGGTCCGGGTATTTCGCTTGCACATCCAACAGGTAGTCGTTCTGCATGCCGTCGATATATTCCTGCGTAATCACCGCGGCTGATACCTGCGCGTAGTCCATATTGGACAGAAAGATCTCCGCCGTATTCCGCCCGTCGGTCATAAAAGGCGGGATCATCTGGCGTATTTTCCCCATAAACGCAGACTTGCCATTGTCTAATGTCTGTATCTTCTTTCCTTCGACCTCGGCATCCTGGCGAAGCCAAAGGTGAGCATGTGCATCAATTATTGGGAATATCATATCAGAAACGGATTAGAATTCGGAAAACTTCACCCGGGTGGGCGGCCCACTTCTGCAAAGCGGTTTGTGCCTCTTCAGGTGTATATACGGCAGTGATCAGTTCGTCAACCGGACAAATGCCCCGTTTCAGGTACGCGATAACCGCTTTGAAGTCAGCAGGCAAAGCATTGCGTGAGCCCAAGATGTTCAATTCTTTCTTTACAAAGTATGGTGTGTCGAAAGGGATCTTCTCTTTGGCGTAGCCGATATAAACAATTCGACCGGTAAAGGCAACTTCGGCAACGGCAGCCAGATAAGTCTCCGGACGTCCGACGGCTTCAATCACGACATCGACTCCATTATCGGCGGTGATTTCCATGATGCGTTCGTGCAGGTCCTCTTTTGCTGAATTGATCGTGTATTGCGCACCCAAACGGCGAGCCAGATCCAACTTCTGGTCATCCACATCGACCGCAATCACTTTTGCGCCCCGAAGAGCAGCACGGACAATGGCACCGACACCGATCATGCCGCAACCCATCACCATCACCGTATCCAGATCGGTTACTTCCGCACGGCTTACGGCATGAAAGCCAACACTCATCGGTTCGACCAACGCAAAGTCGCGCACGGAAACCGCCTCGTCGGCAATCACCTTTTCCCAGGGAACCAAGAGATATTCCGCCATGGCGCCATCGCGTTGCACACCCAACGTCTGATTGAATTCACAGGCATTCGGACGATTATTCCGGCACGCCGGACAATGTCCGCAACTGGTATAAGGATTGACCGTCGCATGCATCCCCGGTTGCAAACCGGAAGGTACATCATCGGCCACCGCTTCGATCACCGCTCCAATCTCATGTCCGGGAATGATCGGCAGTTGAACCAGCGGATTCAATGCCCGGAACGTATTCAGGTCCGACCCGCAAAACCCGACATACCCAATCTTCAGTAAGACGTGCCCCGGTTTCAACTCCGGCTTGGGGATCTCAATCACCTGTGTTTTTCCTTCTCCTATAATCTGTATGGCTTTCATAACTATCAATTATCAATTGTCAATCGAAGATCGCTTAGCGCAGCGTAAAGCAATTATCAACTACTTTAGCTATTCACCCACGTATCCCTGAACCCCGGTTCGAATATCTTCTGTACCTCCGCCAACAGCTCCATATCCAACGGCGTATTTGCATAACGGATCGTCTTTAATACATTCTCCGGATTGGTGGTGCTGAAAAGCGTTGTGGCAATCCGGGAATTGGCCACGGAGAACCCAACAGCCAGTTGTTCAATAGAGATCCCTCTCGATTGGCAGAAAGCCACGGCTTTGGCAGCCAACCGTTTCAATGCCGCTGGTGCCGGATGCCAGTCGGGCACACCTCGTTCGGTCAACAAACCCATGGAGTAGGGGGAGGCATTGATCACGCCGATATGATTCGCTTCAAAATAGTCCAGATAGTCCGCCAGGGCATCATCATTCAAGGTGTAGTGGCAAAAAGAAAGTATGCTCTCGACTGTACCTGGCGGTACATGGTCGATGACATACTTAAAATGACGTAGTGTCAAGTTGGTTATCCCAACGTGTTTGATTACCCCTTCATCGCGAAGTGCTGTCAATGCCGGAAGCGTTTCCTTGCATATCTGTTCGAGATCCGCAAATTCAATGTCATGGATATTGATCAGGTCGATATAGTCGACGTTCAACCGTTCCATGCTTTCATAAACACTCTCTTTAGCTTTCCGCCCGGAGTAATCCCAGGTGTTCACGCCGTCCTTGCCGTAACGCCCCACTTTGGTCGAAAGGTAATAGCGGCTCCGTTCAATGTTCTTCAATGCCTTGCCCAATACGGTCTCCGCTTTCAGATGCCCGTAGTAAGGAGAGACGTCAATAAAGTTTATACCGTTATCGATAGCCGTATGTACCGCCTCGATCCCTGTCTCTTCCTTTAATGAATGAAAGACTCCGCCCAGTGAAGAAGCGCCAAAGCTCACTTTATACACTTTCATGCCTGTATTTCCAATATTTCTGTATTCCATGGTATGATATATAATCTCTGTGTACAAAACTATAGAATTAAACCCGGAATATTTTACCTAATATCGATTAAGAGCTATACTTAATCGATATCCTTTCCGACAGCATATCGGAAATGTGCTGAAAATGAGGAATCAAGAGTTAACCGTTAATGATCCGATCCAATCTATTGCGTAAGTCTTTTAATTCTTCCGGTGTGCCTGCCGGCCCTTGTTCGGTCGTGAGCCAGGTGCCCTTGTAATGTTTGCGTGCGGCTTCCATCACTTTCTTCCAGTCGACATCGCCTTCGGTCAGGGGCGTGCCGAAGCCTTCCCAGCGCCCTTTTGTGTCAGCGGTCTTCGTACTGAATTCTTTGATATGGATACGGCCGATGCGATCTCCCAGGATATTGATCCATTGCTCCGGCCAGCCATACATTAATATATTACCGCAATCAAAATAGAATCTGACATACGGACTGTTGAACTGGTCGACATAACGTTTCGCCTCCAATGGACTCAGGAGGAAATTGTTCCATACATTCTCGACACAGAGCTTGACTTTTAACTTCTCGGCAATCGGAACCAATTGACGGATACATGCCGTCGAGCGGTCCCAACATTCGTCGTAGCCGGTATTCGCGTCTACTCTGCCGGGGACAATCAATAACGCATCCGTTTGATACGCTTTGGCATCTTCCATCGCAATGATGATATTCTCGACTCCTTTTTCCCGGATGGCGGGGTCGGGATGGGAGAGGAGCAGTTCCCAATGCGTCGAGCAGCAGACGCTCGATGCCAGCAGACCATTTGCTTTCATGGCTTCGATTACTTCATTGCGGTCCATGTGGCTGTTGGGTTCGATGCCGTCGTAACCCGCCGCTTTGATGGCTTTGCATTTCTCCATGACCGAACCTTCCATTGAGACCGTTCCCCACATGATCGAACGTTTGAACGCCGGGCATGTCACTTCCGACATCGGTATATTGTTATTCGCGAATGTATGGATTCGGCTTCCGGCAAATGATAATGCCGCGAGGCCTAAACTGTTTTGTATGAATTTTCTGCGTTGCATGATGGGTTGTATTTAGATTTTAGGGGCAGCTCCTGCCAAAGGAATTTCTTCTTTGATGCCCGGAACGGGTCCGAACGCATATTCTTCCGGCCCAAGCCGTTGTGAGGAGGCGATGATCTGATCCCAGGTAATAAACTTACCGGTATAAGCCGACTCCCGTCCCATAATCGCCATCAGGGTGGATTGCACATGCAGTTCCGTGTCGTTCATGGGTTTATTTGTCCGTATGGCGGTGACCAGGCGGATCAACTCCTGCACGTACGGGTCGGGCACGGCCATGGACTGATCCGCATCCTCCGGTTTGGGATGAGGATATTGCCAGGCAATGGATCCGTCTAAATTGTATATCTTATCAAAACAGTTGGTATATCCTTTCGTGCCGTAGACCATTACGCTGTGATTGTAGTCGCAACCGCCCATCTGGCGGGAGGTACAATGCGCGCGGCTTCCATTGTCGTACACATATTCAATGCTGAAGAAGTCGTACATATCGCCGGTCACCCGACGTTGGCGTCCGCCGGTTGCTTCGGCGCGTACCGGTTTGCGATCGCCCATAAACCAGGACATCATATCGATCTCATGGATAAACTGTTCGACCACCAGATCGCCGGAAGTCCAGCAGAAATTCACCCAGTTGCGCATCATGTATTCCATATCATTCCATTCCGGGCGGCGTTGCACGAACCATAAGGCCCCACCCAGGCGGGATACGTGCGCCGAGACGATCTCGCCGATCGCTCCTCCGGCTACCCGGCGGTAGGTTTCGATACAGTCTTTTTGCGACCGGCGTATGGTTCCGCTAATGATCGACAGCCCTTTCTGATCGGCCCGCTTGCTGGTGACCAACATCTGTTTGGCGCCATATGGATCGACCGCACAGGGTTTTTCGATAAAACAATGCTTTCCTTTCTCTATAGCGTATTCGAAGTGGATCGGCCGAAATACGGGAGGCGTACACAATAAGACGACATCCACGCCCGAGTCGATCACTTGTTTGTAGGCTTCAAAACCGATAAAGCAATGTTCGTCGGCAACGGTTTGTCCCCTTTCTTTCAATGCCGCGCGACAGGCTTCCAATTTGTCCGGGAAGATATCCCCCAAAGCCGTTACTTCCAGTCCGTTTCCTGCATCCAGGAAATTGATGGCTGCGCCGGAACCTCTTCCTCCGCAACCGACCAGCCCGGCTTTCAAGGGTTTGCCGTCGGGTGCCTTAGCCAATATCTCGGGCACAGAGACTTCCCTTAGTATTTCTTTTTTTGAGGATTTAGATGAATCACCGGAGCAACTACTCAAAAAGGCCGGAACAGACCATGCACCGATGGCTCCCGCCGCTGAACTTTTAAAAAAACTTCGTCGATTGAATTTGTTTTGATGGATCATAGTATTCAGAATCTATAAGGTGAATAAAAAGAGGACTTTACCTCATTTAACAAATGTAGCTGTTTTTGATCAGTTGAAATTGTCTTTTACAAATATTAGGTATTAATAACTACTCTTTGCGGTCTTTTCCCCGGAAATGGGAGGGTTTAATCTGGGTTGTTTTAATATGATGTATGATTTTCAGACCTTATAGCTTGTTAAATATAAAGCCTTTTGTTAGATTTGCGATAAAATATATGCGAATGAAATCATTAAAAAGGTCAACCGTTTTATTATTTGCTTTTCTTTCTTTATTTCTTGTCGTCATCTTTGCTATGGCCCGATTCGAAAAGGAAGATTTGAAGGGAGGTATATCATTACCCGGAAGCAAATTGATTAACTTTCATCAGGTAGACTCGGGAGTATACCGTTCCGACCAACCCTATCCCGACGATTTCAAAGCCTTGGAGCAATATGGCATCGTTGAAGTCTTAAACTTAAGGCGCTACAACCAGGATGATGATAAAGCAAAAGACACTTCGCTCACCTTACACCATATCCCGATACACGCCCATCTGCTTTCCGAAGCGGATCTGGTCGAAGCCATGCGTATTATCCGCGACCGGAAAGGGCCGATACTCATTCATTGCTTTCATGGATCGAACCGGACCGGAGCTGTCGCCGCCCTTTATCAGATGGTTTTTTGCGGAGTGCCCAAAGAAGAAGCGATCCGCGAAATGCTCGAAGGGGGATACGGGCATCATAAAGTCTACATCAATATTCCCCGGTTGTTGCGGAAGATTGATGTAGAGAAGCTGCGGAATGAGTTGGGATTGGAAAAGAATCCTGTTTAAATATAATTATTGTAATATCGGATATTCTCTTTGATCAGGATATCGATCGGCATATAGTTGATCTGCTCCACCGCTTCGTGCAATACCAGATGCCTGAACAGGGCCTTGACCGCATTGAATCCCTGTACTTCCGGACGCTGTGCGATCAAATGAGTGATGTGTCCACTGTTGAGATACTGAATATTTTCTTCGATCACGTCATATCCCATGAGTTTGAACGAGAGATCCGGATGCTGACTGAAGTAATACCCCAATTGATGCGCCCGTGAATTAAAGATTATACCGGCTTTGACATTCGGGTTGTCATGGAAGAAATCGTCCAGGATTTTAAAGTTCTCCTCCTGGTTATCGGCATGGATACGCACCGGATAAATCCTTCCTTCAAAATGGTTTTCATTCAGATAGGTGCGGAATCCGGATTCGCGCACTTGTACCTGGGTCGAATACAAATCGCCCCGCCGCAGAAACCGGAAGATCGCGATATCTTCGGCCGGCCGGATCTGTTCAAACAATAAACGTCCGGCGATATAGCCCGAATCATAAGAGTTGGTGCCGTAATAGGCCACACAGTTGGTGTTTTCGATATAGGCATCGATCAGTACATAAGGGATCTCTTTCTTATCCAGCGTTTGAACAAGCTCCAAGACACTTTCTTTGAAGAGGGTCGCAATGACGACGCCCTGGCAGTCGGCTTCAACCAATTGTTGGATCAGCCGGTCGAAGCTGTTCCGGTCGTACTGATTGAAATAGAGTGGGGTGATCTCCACATTGTAACTGAATAATTCCTGTTCGGCTTTGGTTATTCCCATCGAAAAAGTTTCCCAGTATTCTCCCGTTTCATACGAAGGGATCAAGGTATAAAAGTGATATTGCTTTTTCAGTGCCAGCGAACGGGCGATCAGGTTGGGATGATAATCAATCTCTTTCAATACCTTTTCTACTTTCTTCCGGGCTTCCTCGGACACTTTTCCCCGATTATGCAGGATGCGGTCGACCGTTCCGGTCGACACGCCCGACATCTCTGCAATATCTTTGATGCGATAGTTTTTGTTCATGATTTTATATTTGTTCGGCTACGTCCTGAGATCCTTCTTCGGCTATGGCCAAAGGATTGTTCAATAGTCTGAATACGTAACATTGGATCATATAGACGAAAGGAGCTGCGACCAATACGCCGATACCTAACAACAAAATGCCTACAATCAGGATGGCGAGCTGCACCAAGCCCAACAGGAACAGTTGCATGGCACGCCCTTCGGTCAGCGCCCAACTGCGTTTCAGCGAATCGATAATACCGGCATTCTCTTCCACGATGAAGCAGGAATAGAATTGTAAACGAATCATCAGATAGATACCCGGCACAATCAACAGCATGATCCCGATCGTAACGGAAACCCCGAGGATGATGTTCGCGATAAAATAAGTCAGGAACTTGGATGCCTGCTGGCCGTAAGCCGAAAACTGCGGTTCCAGATCGTCTAAGGTCTGGAACATATTCTTATAATATCCCAGGTAAAAGATACAGGAAATGAGCGCGGAAACGACGGTCCCAACGATCGTCATCGTGATGGATGTCGGTGAGATCATACTGCTCAACAGGAAAGAGAGAATAGTAAAACCGATAAGAAGGCCAACCAAAACCCAGATTTGTTGTTTCAAATAACTCCAGGAAGTTTTCACTACTTCAGAGATTGTAAATGTTTGCTCCATAATCTTTTCTTTTTATTGTTTATAACTTGTGTGTGCGGACAAATTTAACAATATTATTGTAAATTTGCAATTGTTTTTCAAAGTGTATAATATGCCGGATATTTCTTTGTGGATGAATTCTCCTTACGATTGGGTGTTATTAATGGTGTGTGCCCTGTTTATCGGGATGTCTAAGACAGGCATCCAGGGAATAACCATGCTCGCCATTCCGTTGATGGCTATTAATTTCGGTGCGAAGCCTTCCACCGGATTGATTCTTCCCATGCTTTGTTTTTCCGATATCATTGCTGTGATCTATTACCGGAGGGCGGCCGAATGGAGATATATCTTCAAGCTTTTGCCCTCGGCTATCGTTGGTTTTTTTCTGGCCATCGCTGTCGATAAATTGATACCGGCTGATGAATTCCGGCGTTTGATGGCTGTCTGTATTTTTCTCGGCCTGGCGGTTATGTTCTGGACCGAGCGGAAAGGGGTCAATAGTAAGATGTTTTCGGCCTGGTGGTATGCCCCTTTGTTTGGCTTGATGGGTGGGTTTACGACTATGATCGGCAATGCGGCGGGAGCGGTGATGTCGGTCTACCTCTTGTCGATGCGGCTGCCCAAATATAGTTTTGTCGGGACCAGCGCCTGGTTCTTTCTGGTGGTCAATTACCTGAAACTGCCGCTTCAGATCTTCGTGTGGGACAATATCTCCTGGACTACACTTTACCTCAATGCGCTCACGATCCCCTTTATGCTTATCGGTGCTGCTTTGGGCATCTATTTCGTAAAGAAAGTAGCCGAAAAGACCTACCGGGTTTTTATCATTGTCGTCACCGTCCTGTCGACATTGATCTTGTTTGTCTAATCAAACTCAATCGTATAAGACACCTCTTCGTCAGTGGGTGTCCAGCGTGGACCTTCCCGGATCAGGCGCATGGCTTCCCGGTCGTTCGAGGGGCATAGGGATCGGGTAACCCTTATATCGTAAGGCTTCCCGGCAGGATCGACAAAGAAACTAACCGTCACTTGCCCTTGGGCGTCTTTGCAGGCGTCGGTCGGCCGCTTCATTTCTTTCTCTACATATTTAATATAAGCCTCAAAGCCGGCCGCCGGCTCTATTTGCGATTCCTGCGGATCGGCCGCCTGTGATTCTTCGATCATCATGCGGTTCAGGGGTTTCTGTTCGGGCAGTGATCCGCCTTTATGAAATCCGAAATAAATGCCGAAGCCCAGAATAAAAACAAGACTGGCGGCAAGCCCTCCGTATTTGAATACATCCAACCGGCGCTGGTTGCGCGAACGGATCTTGCGGCGTAAGATATTGATATGCGGGGTCGGATCTTCTTTGGCCCGTTCATACCCTTCGAGCGCTTCGGCCAGAAAGGGATCGCGCATCGCATCCCGCTCGAGGCGATTGGCTTTCCGTCCCCGGCGATGTCCCTGTATGTAACGTCGTATTCTCATTTCATTTGTTTTTCAATGCATATCTTCAGGTTCCGTTTCCCGTTCTGGATATAACTCTTTACGCGGCTTAGCGAGTATCCGGTCGTCTCCACAATATCGGCATACGACATTTCATCGATAAAGAAATGCGTAATGCTTATTCTTTGTTCTTCCGGAAGCTTCGCCATACAGCATTTCAAGGCTTCCATGCGTTCGCTATCGGGTTCTTCGTCTTCCAATAGATGCAGGATCTCGTCTGATTCCACAAGATCAGCCCGTAAATCAACGACAATCTGCCGGCTTTCTTTGCGTAAGATCTGCAGGCAATGATTCTTCACGACCGAATGCAACCAGGTGCGAAACACCTGGATCTCGTACTGGGAAATCTTGGGAAGCAACTGCTCAAAGAGTTGCATCACGGCATCCTGTGCTTTGTCGGCATCTTTCAGGTATTTCAGGCAAACCCCATACAACAAAGGTGTATACCGGTTGTAGAGTTCACCGAAATAGGCCGTGTCGCCCGATCTTTTATACTCCGTCAGTAATTCCTCGTCGGCCAGTTTCGATATATTTCTGCGAAAGCGCATAGACAAAAGTAGTAAAAAAGACCTTGAAAATAAACTACCGGTACTTTGCGAATAAACTACCGGTAGTTCGTCGACAAACTACCGGTAGTTGATGAGCAAACTACCGGTAGTTTTTTCTCTTGATTTTAAGGGATTCTAAGGAGCAGTAAATCAGCTTCTTATGAAAATGAGTATTGCTTGACAACTATCAACAAACAAATACTCCAGCCCGTAGCTTTTCAACCGCCCTTTGGTAGCCATTGAGGAGGTCGGAGAGGATTTCGGCGACCGATTCTTCCTGGCGCAAAAGGGAGGCTATCTGGCCGATCTCCAGTTCGCCTTCTTCCAGGTTGCCTTCGAAGATGCCTTTCTTGGCCCGGCCGCGTCCCAGGAGGGCGCGCAGTTCTTCGACGCCGGCGCCCCGTTGTTCGGCTTCTTTTACGGCATCGGCAAAGGGGCTTTTGACCAGGCGGGTGGGAGAGAGTGTCTTCAACAAGAGCTGGGTGTCGCCTTCGTTCAGGTTGAGACAAAGTTGTTTGAAGTTTGCATGCGCCGAACTTTCTTTCGACAGGGCAAAGCGCGTACCGATCTGTACCCCATCGGCACCCAGGGCCAGGACGGCGGCGATGCCTTCGCCCGTCGCGATACCGCCGGCAGCGATCAGGGGCAGGGAGGTGGCCCGGCGTACGGCGGGGATCAGGCACATCGTGGTGGTCTCTTCCCGCCCGTTATGTCCGCCGGCTTCGAATCCTTCGGCTACGATGGCGTCTACTCCGGCTTCTTCACATTTATGTGCGAAGCGAGAGCTGCTCACTACATGCGCCACCTTGATGCCTTCCGCCTGCAGCCGTGAAGTCCAGAGCTTCGGATTGCCCGCCGAGGTGAAAACAATCTTCACCCCTTCTTCGACGATGATCTGCATGAGGGTTTCGATTTCGGGGTACATCAGGGGTACATTGACCCCGAACGGGCGGGTGGTTGCCGCCTTACATTGGCGGATATGCTCGCGTAAAACTTCCGGATACATCGATCCGGCACCCAATAAACCCAGTCCTCCGGCGTTACTTACGGCCGAAGCCAGGCGCCAGCCACTGCACCAAACCATGCCACCTTGCACGATAGGGTGATTTATTTCAAAAAGAGAGGCAATTCTATTCATGACCGTTGTTTTTGTTTCAAAATTACAAAATTGATCGAAATACCGCTAATAAGGGTTGAACGAATTACCTTGCCTGTCGATTTAAATACCTCTATAGCGGAAATGGCGGCTGATTTATTCACCTTGGATGCCGATTTGAATGCCTTTGTCGGACACTTTTCGAGCACCTGCAAATTGAACTTTTTACAAATATCAATTGATTGAATTACATAGCTGCACCAATTATTTACTGCCGTACCTTTGTCGTAACCAATTTAAACAAAGTAGAAATGATGAAGGACGTATATGTATATCTATCCGGTTTGCCGGAGGATAAGAAAAGATTATTTGTACCGATATTTGGCAGCGTAGATCGCTTTTATACTGTAGTCTATTTAATAGCCCGCAACGGGCATGCGACAGAACAGGATAAACCGCATCTATGGGAGGAAAGGCTTCGGGTGATTCGCCAGGTAGAAAAGAAAGTGGAAAAACTGTTGAACTCTTTTCATCTGAATGGTCAGGAGATCGTCGCGGATATTGCCGGTGATTACTTTAATGATTTTGTCAAGTATAAGGAGTTGGAGCCGGACCTGAGTAATGACGAATTTATTTCGATCATTCAACGGATATCATTATTTGCTTAATGCTGCAGTCAGCGATAAATAAGGGTTTTCACAATTAAATTAGTCTATCTCAAGATAGACAGACCGAATAAATCAGCGATTGATATGTAGACAACGTTTGTAACACTGAGGGTGTATGGCACGGCTTATACGGTGACGTATGAGACCGTGCCTTTTTTTTGACCCGTACGACTGTCGGTATCCGCTTTTTTCGTTATCTTGCCGCTGAATACCATATCTAATACACGTATGCAAGAACTAAATGAGGCGCTTTCATCTCTTGATTCTTTTATCAGCGGATCGCAATGGTTCGTTTTTCTTCTTCTGGGAACCGGTTTGTTTTTTACGCTTTATCTGCGGTTTCCCCAGATCCGTTTCTTTCGTCACGCGATCGATGTGCTCCGGGGCAAGTACGACCAGGGGCATCATATAGGCGATACCTCGCATTTTCAGTCGTTGGCCACGGCGTTGTCGGGCACGGTAGGCACCGGCAATATCGCCGGGGTGGCGTTGGCAATCCACCTGGGTGGGCCTTCAGCCCTTTTCTGGATGTTGGTAACGGCTTTTCTGGGCATGACTACCAAGATGGTAGAGGTGACCCTGTCGCATAAATACCGGGAGCAGACGGAAGACGGCACTATCTCGGGCGGTCCGATGTATTATATGAAGAACCGTTTGAATATGCGGTGGCTGGCGGCGATCTTTGCCGTGGCCACTATCTTCTCCTCTTTCGGCACGGGCAGTCTGCCGCAGAGTAACAGCATCTCCAACGCGCTCTTTGCCGCGTGGGGCATTCCGCATTATATCGTGGGGCTGATCCTGGCGCTTTTATTGGCGCTGATCGTAATCGGGGGCATCAAACGGATTGCCCAGGTGACGGAGAAGCTGGTACCTTTCATGAGTGTGGTCTATGTATTGGCCGCTTTGAGTATCCTGGTTTACAATTACGAGAATGTGGTGCCGGCTTTTCTCTCGGTCTTCGCCAATGTGTTTACCGGCTCGGCGGCAACGGGTGGATTCCTGGGGGCTACGGTGATGTGGGCGTTCAACCGGGGCGTGAACCGGGGCCTGTTCTCGAACGAGGCAGGGCAGGGCTCGGCGCCTATCGCCCATGCGGCTGCGAAAACGGAAGAGCCGGCCTCCGAAGGTATGGTAGCTTTGTTGGAACCGTTTATCGATACGATCCTTATCTGTGCCTTGACGGGGCTTGTGCTTTTATCTTCCGGCGCCTGGCAGGAGAAGTTCGATAATAAATTCCAACAGGCCGATACGATTGTTTTCGCCGGCACGTATGCGGAAACCGATCCGGAAGAGAAACAGCAGGTGGCCGATCATATCCTGGGCAAATCGCGGATCCCTTTGTTCACCGGTGAGTTGCCGGTCGAGAAAGGCCGAATAACGCATCTCGGCATTACCCTGATCCATGCCCGTTCGTTTGCGGAGAATGTGGAAGTAAAGAAAGGAGATGGATTATTTCATGGTACACTCACCGTGCGAAACGGACGGATCGATCTCCCGCAGGAAGGGGATGCATCGGTCTACCTCACCGGCCGTTCGCTGCTCCATTCGGCGCCTCTTTCATCGCAGGCATTCAAAAAAGGTTTCCTGGGCGATTGGGGTGAATATATTATTCCTTTATCTTTGTTGCTCTTTGCTTTTTCAACAGCGATAGCATGGTCGTATTATGGCGACCGGGCAGTCACTTATTTGTGGGGAAGTAAGTATGTCAAGGTGTATCATCTTGTTTATGTGGCCGGCTTCTTCCTTGCTTCTTTCACGGATACGACTATTGTCTGGACGATCTCGGGCATTACTGTCGTTCTGATGACGTTGCCTAACCTGATCGGTATCCTGTTGCTGCATAAAGAAGTAAAAACATCTATCTTTGCCTATTGGAAACGGATTAATACAGAAAAGAAATGAGAACGGAAAAGTCACATCTGAAAAAAGATTTGCATCATGTGGGGCGTAAAGTCGTAATCGGATATGTAGCCCTGATCGTTATCGCGGTTTTTTCTCTGATCTATATTTATACGATCGTGCAAAAGATCGCTGCCGAGGAAGATATCAACAGTGTGCCCCGGCAAAAGATCTATTTGGTCACCCAGACCCAGACGCTGCTCTACGAGAGTGAAGCCATGGGGCAGCTCTTGGATATGGAAGACGACGACTTCAGCCATTTCAATGAGACATTGGATCAAGCGCATGCGAATATGGACTCCCTGCGTGTATTGGTTGCCGATGAACTGCTGCTGGCGCGCATCGATACGATCGATATGTTGATCGAACGCAAACGGATGAATACCGGTGCGCTCCTGGAGATCTGGCAGGAGGCGAACAAAGATCTGTACGCCAAGAATATCGAGAAAGCTTTAGCCACGCAGGTGGCCGCCGTGGAAGAGAGAGATGTGAAGGAGAATGTGACTACCCAGAAAGATACGCTGGTGGTCTCTTCGCAGAAAAGAGGTTTCCTGAAGCGGTTGAAAGAGGTTTTTGTGCCGACGGATACCGATTCGAGTGTGATCATCTCGCAGAATGAAAAGCTGTTGAAAGATACCCAGCTCAAAGCCTACGATCCCAACGAGGCGATCTCGAAGACACTGAAAAACATACAGAGTAATGTTGCTTCGGAAAGGGAACGCCTGCGTACGCTTCTGGTGGACCAGTCGGCTGCCCTGCGTTACGACAATAGTTTGATCAACTCGCGCATCAACCAGATCCTGCGCGCCATGGAAGAGGAAGAGCTGACCGCTTCGCTGGTTCGGCTGGAGAGACGGCAGAGCCTGTTGGGGAAAACGGCCTATCTGATCACCGGTATCGCGTTGCTTTCTATCTTTGTGATCCTCTTCTTTGTGATCCTGATCGGGCGTGATCTGTTCCGCAGCCGCTACTACCGAGAACAATTGGAAAAGGTGGTGCAAAGCCGCGAAAGATTGATCCTAACGATCAGCCATGATGTGCGGGCGCCTTTGTCGTCGATTATCGGATACACCGAACTGATGCAGCGCTACCGGCATACCGAGCAGCAAAGCGCTTACCTGCGCAATATCGCCGGCTCCTCCAAACATATTCTTTCGCTGGTCAATGACCTGTTGGATTATCAACGCCTGGAAGCCGGGCAGATGGATCTGCACGAGGTGCCTTTCCGCGTACCCGACTTTTTCCGCGAGATCAGCGACAGCTTCCTGTTGCAAGCGAAAGCGAAAGGGCTCGACTATAATTTGCAGATCGAAAACGAAACGGATCAGGTCTATTCGGGCGACTCGGTGCGTATCCGTCAGGTTGTGGGCAATCTGATCAATAACGCGATCAAGTTCACGCCGGAAGGAAAAGTGGAACTATTGGTCGACTGTGTGCAGCCTGCTCCGCCGGCGGAAGGTGTCGCTGCGGCCGATCCGCAATTGATTATCACCGTTCGCGACTCAGGTCCGGGCATTGAGCCGGAACAACAGCAAAAGATCTTTGCCGACTTCGCACGACTTCCGGGAGCTGAGAAAGCGGAAGGCTTTGGATTGGGACTGTCTATCACCAGCCGTTTGGTGACGCTCTTGGGCGGGAAGATCGAACTGCAGAGCGAAGTGGGGCAGGGCAGCGCCTTTACGGTGACTTTACCGCTGAAAGAGGCGGATAACCAGACGATCTGTGCAGCCGAAGACCAGTCGGAGAGTATTGCTTTCGAAGAAGGGACGGTCACCTGCCTGGTGGTCGACGATGATCTCCTGCAGGTCGCGCTGATCGAAGAAGTGCTCAAGCGTTGCAACGTTCGCGTCCTTTCTTGTACCAATCCGTATACGGTCGTGGATTTTCTGGAGAAACATCCAGTGGATATCTTGCTTTCCGATGTGCAAATGCCCGGCATGGACGGACTCGAACTGATCCGTCAGATCCGCGCCTCTGCCGTGCCGGAGATAAACGCCTTGCCTGCCATTGTCCTGTCCGGATCGGTGGGGAAAGATGAATCGCGCTACCGGGAAGCCGGGTTTACCGGTTGCCTGAGCAAACCGTTTACTGCCGAAGGGCTCGTTCGCCTGGTGGCCAGTCTGTTGCCCGAAGACAAACAATTGAAGAACGCGCAAGGTAAGGCGATCGAAAAGAGTCAAACGGCGAAAGGAGAGAAGATACTTGTCGATTTTTCCGGGCTGACCGAGTTTGCCGGCGACGATGAAGATGCTTCTGCCGCGATCCTGAAAACTTTTTTTGTGGAGACCGCCAAGCATGTCGACTGGTTGAAAGAAGCCCTGGAGGCCACCGACCGGGAACGGACGGCGGAGATCGCGCACAAATTGATCCCTTTGTTTACGACACTCGGAACGGATACCTTGGTGCAACAACTAAAGATCTTGCAACAAAACCAACCGGAACTGACGCATTCCGGCTGGACGCGCCTGGTGACCGATGTGATCGAACAGGCATCATCTATCGTGGACATGCAAGAAGAGCTCGGTTGAAGTTGGGGAAATTCTCCGCGCATTGGGGAATGTTTCCCCATATTTCGGGAGGCGAAGAAAATAAAGCGCTCAAAGGATAAGTAGGTGCGGCGCTCATACTCTGACAGTTACGCTTTTTCGGGGTTTTTCTTTTCAGTTTGGCACGGTATTCTCTTTATATTAAATGAAAAACGTTTCTACATTTATCCCCGTTTAACATACATAAGTCAAACTTCTGTATGAATGAAAATGAAAAAGAGCATCCGAGAGCGGGTGTTCTTTTTCTTTTTTTTCCTCTTTTTGCTCTTTAAAAATCGAAAAGATAGGACTATCTTTGCATTTTCAAAGTTTGAATCACATTGTTGTGACCTTTTGAAGCGATGAATGAAACACCAAATAAGAAGCTTGCTATATTCATCATTGAAGATGATGTGACCTTTTCCCTTATGCTGGCCACCTGGCTGGCCAAAAAGGGATTTGCCGTGAGTACGACTACCACCTTGAAGGATGCCATGCAGAAAATCAAAGTCGGATCGTATGATCTGATCATTTCCGACCTGCGTTTGCCCGATGGCGATGGAATCGAGTTGTTGCAATGGAAGAAAGAAACGGCGCTGGCGGTTCCTTTCATCGTCATGACGAATTACGCCGAGATACAAACTGCCGTACAGGCAATCAAACTCGGAGCTTCCGATTATATAGCCAAACCAATCAATCCCAATGATCTTTTAGCCAAGATCCAGGATATCCTGAAAGGCGATCCGGCGAACAATGCCGCGAAGGCCGCTCCGGCCAAGAAAGAAAAGCCGCAGTTGGAATATGTCGTGGGCGAGAGCAAGGTCTCTCTGCAACTGCATGAGCATGCCCGCCTGGTGGCTCCGACGGATATGTCGGTTTTGCTCTCCGGTTCGAGCGGAACGGGCAAGGAATATGTTGCCCGCTACATCCATTCACATAGTTTGCGCAAGAATACGCCCTTTGTGGCTGTCGATTGTGGCGCTATCCCTAAGGATCTGGCGGCATCGGAGTTCTTCGGCCATATCAAAGGCTCTTTTACGGGAGCGATAGAGAATAAGACCGGCGCTTTCGAAGCGGCGCAGGGCGGAACGATCTTCCTGGATGAGATCGGCAACCTGACGTATGAGGTGCAGGTACAGCTCTTACGCGCGTTGCAGGAGCGCAAAGTCCGGCCGATCGGCAGCACGCAAGAGATCGCGATCGATGTGCGCCTGATCTCTGCCACCAACGAGAACCTGCAGAAAGCCATTCAGCGCGGTGATTTCCGGGAAGACCTCTATCACCGCATCAATGAGTTCACCCTCCGGATTCCGGACCTGCGCGAGCGGGAAGATGACTTCTCCCTCTTCGCTGAACGCTTCCTGGAACAGGCGAATAAGGAGTTGCAAAAAGAGATTACCGGCTTTGATCCGGAAGCCTTCGCACTGATGAAAGCCTATGCCTGGCCCGGCAATATCCGCCAGTTGAAGAATACCATCAAATACGCGACCCTGTTGGCCACAGGTCCCTATATCAGCCCCCAACACCTGCCTAAAGAGATCGGCGAAGCGGCTAACGAATGGGCAAACCCGTCAACCGGACTCTCCCTGAAAGATGAAGATCACGAGCGTAATCTGATTCTCAAAGCCTTGAAAGAAGCCGACAGCAACCGAACCAAAGCCGCCCGGCTCCTGGGGGTCGACCGCAAGACGCTTTACAACAAAATGCGGCAGTACGGGATTTAATCTACGTGATATTTCTTGAATATCCGGTCGTTTTCTTGAAACGGCTACGCCCTTTTTTGGCTTTCCCGCCTAAAAAAATGAGTATGAGGTACCTCTAAAATTATTTTGAGGTACCTCATAATTTGTTTTGAGGTACCTCATAATCGATTATGACGTACCTCTTACTGTTTTTTGCTGGGCATTCTTCGGATTTTTCCGGTAGGAGTTGTGATTTTTCGGTTTCGTTCGGATAAAAATCCGGAGCGTTATATCGAATCCATGTTCTTGTTGTTCAGCGGATTCTTGCCTTCCGGCGTGAAGAGGTGTTCGATGCGGTCGGCATAGTGTTTTTCCACTTTGCCACGGACGATTTTCATCGTACTGTTCACCATGCCGTTCTGTTCGGTAAAAGCTTCGGGCAATACGGCAAAGGTCGTAGGCAGCCAACGCTCGGGGAAGAGGTCGGCCAGGTCGCCGCCTTTGCGGAAACGACCGATCTGACTTTGGATATGGCGAATGGCTTCTTTCCGGCCTTCTTCATTTTCCAGAGATAACCCGGAATGAGCTAAGTATTTCTTTAATACCTCTTTGTTGACGGTGATTAAAGCAACGGTATAAGGACTTTGATTGTTGTAAAGGATGGCCTGATCGATCGTTGAGCAGTGCTCGACCAAAGCTTCTTCGATTCCTTCCGGACTGTATTTCTCGCCGTCGCTCGAGATCAACAGGCTTTTGAAACGGCCCAGGACATACAACAATCCGTCTTTCATATATCCCATATCGCCGGTATAGAGCCAGCCGTCTTTGACGGTTTCGGCCGTGGAGACGGGGTTCTTCCAGTATCCCGCCATCACGTTCTCGCCCCGGATCACCAATTCGCCTTTTTCTCCCGCGGGAAGTTCTTTGCCGTCGGTGTCGCATATCTTCAGATCCAAGGGCTTCACCAATACGCCACTGCTACCGAACTGATACCGTCGTGGCCCGTTGGTCGAGATCACCGGCGTGGCTTCGCTCAAGCCGTAGCCCTGGTACATCGGCATGCCCAAGGCGTAATAGAACTTCTGCAAGTCTTTGTCCAACAGGGCGCCGCCGCCGATAAAGAAGCGCAGTTCGCCGCCGAAGTTCTGGCGTACCTTAGAGAACACGAGCCGATCGACCAACGCCACATAAGGCTTCAACAGGAACCGCCAGCCGCGCCCTCTCTCTTCGCGGCTTTCACCGTAATAGAGCATCGCGGCGTTCAATCCGGAATAGAAAAGATTCTTGGCCACCTTGCCCTGCGAACGGATCGCCTGTTCGATATTCTTCTTGAAATTCTTTGCCAGAGCAGGCACGCTCAGGATCAGGTAAGGCTTTATCTCTTTGATATTGACGGGGATATTCTTGAGCGTCTCCATGCCGGTTTTGCCCACCTGTACGGTGGCCACACTGGCGCCTTTGGACATAAAGATATAGAACCCGACCACATGCGCAAAGCAATGATCAAGCGGAAGGATAATCAGCGTACGCCACGTAGAGTCGATATCCATACAGGAGAGCGATTGCTCAACGTTCGCCGTATAATTGCGGTGGGTAAGGATCACCCCTTTGGGATCGGCTGTCGTGCCGGAGGTGTAAGTGATGGTCGCGTAATCGTCGTTCTGAAGCGAACGCCCGATAGCCAGAAATTCATCCATCGGATGCGTTTGTAGCCATTCCTGTCCCAGGCGGATCACTTCCGGCATCGGGATTTCCTTTTCCTGGTATGCCGTTTGTTCGTCCAATACGATAACCTTCTCGACCAGCGGTAACTGATCGATTATACTTCGTATCTTCTTCAACTGCTGACCGGACACCATGATATACTTCACCTCAGCATGGATCATGCGGAAAAGAAGGTCGTTGGCCTCTTCCAGTTTGATCGACAAAGGCACATTGGTCGCCCCGGCGTAGAACATCGCCAGCTCACCGATAATCCAGGCATTCCGCCCTTCACTCAACAATGCCATATTGTCTCCCTTGCGAACGCCCAATGCGACCAGCCCCAGGCCGAAGGCATAGACCTGATCGCGCACCTGGCTGTAGGTGGTCGGTTCAAATTTATCTTTCGTCTTCTCCAACAGGAACGTGTGGTCGGGATACTGCTCAACCGAGCTTTCGAACAGGTCAACTAATGTCTTTTTCATGGCGGAAATCTATTTTACTAAATACTTTTTTCTATAGAATACTTAAAATGCTTTCTTTGAACCAATTTGTTTTTGCCAATTCCAGCTTGGATATATTCTGCCTTTGCGGAAGCTGAGTGCAATATGTTTTCATTGGCAACGACTTATAGAACGTTTCAAAATCATCACTATTCAGATCGGACACGATCGCAACAGCCTGTTCTTCGTTTTCTCCTTTGTTTTTGAAACGATTTTGCAAAGGGCTACCGTTGTACTCCGGTTCTCCGAAATAAGGATATTCTGTCCGTTTCAAGGCGATTGTCGGAGTGATCTTATTTATTACTTTGTTTTTCTCTTCGACAAGTAGCTGCACATAAGCTGTTTTATCAAAAGCTTTTCCTTTACCTTTCCAGTAATCTTCCAAATTGTTCGGGTGAAAGAGATAGTTTTCGATACTGTAATAGGGCAGAATCGTCAGTCGGGGATAGGCTTCCTGTATCCTGTCTATATCTTCGTCCGAGAGAAAGTCGCGGTCGACAATGCCTTGAAAATTATCAGCCGATCGAACCTTATGGAATACATTGTTTCGATTATTATCGGACACAAATACGGTTTGGGGAATGCCTAAAGAGGCGTAGAATTCTTTATCTTTGTTTTCCACAAAATAGATAGTCATTCCCTTAAACAGGGAAGGCAGAAACTCTTTCCCTACCGCTATTTCATAAATGTCAGGATTCTCTTTAGTCTCGGGATAAAGGGTCTGGGTAAAATCAAAATCCAAATCATCAAAGTCAAAGATAACAGCCTGATCACTTTGGCGGGCGTACTCAATAAAGCCCAATGAATGTGAAGCTGTCCAGAGCTGTGAACTCGGAGAGATCCAGTTTTCGGTAATTTCTTTTAAAAGATTAAACTGAAGTTTCGTATTCAGGTGAAGATCTATCTCGTCGAAGAAATAGATCGTATCCTGATAATACTCCCTTCGGGTGAGTAGATTTATCAGGATGTTGAAAACCTCTTTCTCTCCGGCACTTAGATAATCATAATGGATCTTTGAGACACCTTTCGTAAATGTAATCTGTGCCACCTTACCTTCCAACGGAGGAATAATCTCTATCAGCTGTAGCCGGGTTCCGTTTTGATGCCCGAAAATACGTATCAAAGCTTCATTGATCGGGTCGACATATTTTTTCTTGATATCTATATTTTGATTTGTCGAAAGGAAAAACTCTTTCAATAAGATCTCAGTGATTTTCTCAATATCATTCTCAAATCGGTTATCTCTTTCAATAAATTGAATAGGACGATCGGAGTCACGTTCAATGTCAAAACTCCCTCCACCGCCGAGAGCTTTTCGTGTCAACCGAGGAATCTGTCGGAAGCTGGTTCTGCCGTAAAAGCTGTTCGGACTAAAACCTGTAGGTGTAGGTAATTGATGATAGGTATCTGTTGAGAATGATAGCTGCCTGTTATTAAAGAAGTCGATCGAAACAGTTGCGGCGTTTTGATCATCTTTTTTATAATAATTCAAGTGATCACTCCTCCAACCGTCTTGTTTGATATATCGATTGGCAGCTTCAAATCCGTCGAATACCGATGATTTCCCCGAACCGTTCGAGCCGATTAGTAGAACCAGCTTGGTTTCTTCCGGAATGCCTTCAAGTGTAAGATCTGTGAAACGCTTGAAGTTATTCATATACAACCTTGAAATTCGCATAACGATCTTTTTTTACGCAAGTTAGTTATATTTTCGAATATTCAGCCCATTTGCTCCATTTCCTCCAAAATCGCCACGGCTTTTTCGACGGTGTCGACTTGCTTGATGACGATGCTGCGTTTGCCGTTTTGTTCGCGCAGGTTGCAGAGGCGGGGGTGTTTCTGGATGTAGGCCAGTAATTTGTCGAAGGCTTCGCTCTGGTAATAATGGCTGTCGGGATTGGCCACCAGGAAGATGCTCATCTGTCCTTTTTTCAGTACGAGCTTCTCCATACCCAGATTTTTCGCCATCCGGCGCAGGCGCACGATGCGGATCAATTCTTTTCCTTCTTTGGGGATCTTGCCGAACCGGTCTTTCAGGCGTTCCGTAAAGGCCAGGATATCCCGTTCTTCCTCCATATTATCCAACTCGCGGTAGAGCGAGATCCGCTCCGAGTCGTTGGGGATATAGGTTGGCGGGAACATCAGTTCCAGGTCGCTTTCGATATGCGTATCCCGCACGTAATCCTGGCCGGTATCCCGTTTGTCGCCTTCGGTATCGGTATGCAGGTTGGCAAATTCTTCCGTGCGCAGTTCGGCAACGGCTTCTTCCAATATCTTCTGGTAGGTCTCGTAGCCCAGGTCGGCAATGAAACCGCTTTGTTCGGCTCCCAACAGATTGCCGGCGCCACGGATATCCAGGTCTTGCATGGCGATGTGCATGCCACTGCCCAATTCGGAGAAATTCTCTATCGCTTGCAAACGCCTGCGCGCTTCCTGGCTCAAAGAGGAAAGAGGAGGGGAGAGCAGGTAACAAAAGGCTTTTCGGTTGCTTCGCCCCACACGTCCGCGCAGCTGGTGCAGGTCGGACAGGCCGAACTGCTGCGCGTTGTTCACGATGATCGTGTTTGCATTAGACACATCAATCCCACTTTCGATGATACTGGTGGCAATCAATACATCGTATTCGTAATTGACAAAGTCGAATAATATCTTTTCCAGTGTTTTGGGATCCATCTGTCCATGTCCGATGGCTATGCGCGCGTCGGGCACCTCCCGGCGCACCAGGGTTTCGATCTCATGAATGTTCTGTATCCGGTTATTGATAAAGAAGACCTGTCCGTTACGGCTCATCTCGAAGTTGATGGCTTCGCGGATAATATCCGGATTGAAACGTTGTACTTCGGTCTGTACCGGATAACGGTTAGGCGGCGGAGTCGTGATATTACTCAGGTCGCGGGCTCCCATCAGTGAGAATTGCAGCGTACGCGGGATAGGCGTTGCCGTCATCGTCAGTGTATCTACATTGACTTTCATCTGCCGTAGTTTCTCTTTGACAGATACGCCAAACTTCTGTTCTTCGTCGATAATCAACAGCCCCAGGTCTTTAAACTGCACGTCTTTGCTGACAATCCGATGCGTTCCGATCAGGATATCGACTTTACCTTCTTTGACCCTTCCCAGTGTCTCTTTTATTTGTCCGGCAGAACGTGCCCGGCTGATGTATTCGATTGTGCAGGGGAAGTCTTTCAATCGCTCGGAGAACGTCTGGAAGTGCTGGAACGCCAATACGGTAGTCGGCACCAGTATGGCGACCTGTTTGTTGTCGGCAACCGCTTTGAAGGCGGCACGCACGGCGACTTCGGTCTTGCCGAATCCCACATCCCCGCAGATCAGGCGATCCATCGGCCGCAGGTCTTCCATATCGGTCTTCACATCGGCTGTGGCTTTCACCTGGTCGGGCGTGTCTTCGTAGATAAAGCTGGCTTCGAGTTCCGTTTGCAGGTAGGTGTCGGCGGTATAGGCAAAACCTTTCTCCTGTTTGCGTTTGGAGTAAAGCAGGATCAGGTCGCGGGCGATATCTTTGACTTTTGTTTTTGTCTTTTCTTTCATCCGCTCCCAGGCGCCGGTACCCAGTTTATTGAGTTTGGGAGGCTCGCCGCTTTCTTTTCCTTTGTATTTGGATAGTTTATGCAAGGAATGGATACTGACAAAGATCGCATCGTTGTTCTGATAAATCAGCTTGATCACTTCCTGTATCTTACCGTTCACCTCCATCCGAACCAGGCCGCCGAACTGGCCGACTCCATGGTCGATATGCACAATATAGTCGCCGGTCGTAAACTGGTTCAGTTCCTTCAGGGAGAGTGTGATTTTCCCGCTCCGCGCTTTTTCGCTTTTGAGGTTGAACTTATGGAAGCGGTCGAATAGTTGATGATCGGTGAAGAAGCAAACCTTCAACGTCTCGTCGGCAAACCCTTCATGCACCGTTTTATCCACAGGCGTAAAAGGCAACTGATCGCCGCGGTCCTCGAAGATCGCTTTGATGCGCGCCGTCTGTTTCTCTACATCACTCAGGATATAAAGCGTATAGCCCAATACCAGGTAGTTATGGAACGACTCATTTACCCGGTCGAAGTTCTTATGATAGATCGGTTGTATCTGGGTCTGGAATGTCAATGTCGCATCGGCCACGCCCATCGGATGTGCCCCGATATGCAAACGGCGAAAGTCTAAGGCGCTACGCAGAAAGTTCTCCGCCGTGATCAGCTTACATTGCATATCTTCCGGCGAGGCGAACGATTCTTCATCGCCCGTCATCGGGATCTCCTGCCACAGGCTCTCGATGCGTTCTTTTGCCCAGGCCAGGTCTTTTGCCACGAATATCGTATCGGTCGGAAGCGCTTGCAATAGAGAGGCGTTCGCACCTTTGCCCGTACTGATCCGGGGAACGAGGTAGATACTGTCCAATTTTTCTTTCGATAACTGTGTCTCCACATCGAACGAACGGATCGTCTCCACCTCATCGCCAAAGAAGTCAATGCGGTAGGGATACTCAAAGGAATAGGAAAAAACATCGAGGATACTGCCGCGCAGCGCATACTGCCCCGGCTCGTACACATAATCGGTCTGCTCAAAGCCATAAGAATCCAATACATCGGCCACGAAGATATTATCCAGCCGTTCACCCGTATGGATCTTCAGTGTATTCTCTTTTAAGGTCTTTTGTTCGACCACCTTTTCCGCCAGCGCATCCGGATAGGTCACAATCACAAATGGCTGTTCCGGGCTTTGCAGCATACTCAACACTTCCGTACGAAGAATTTCATTAGCCGCATCGATATGTCCGTATTTGATGGAACGGCGGTAAGCCGAAGGAAAGAAATACACCCGTGGACTGGAAGTGATCTGCATCAGGTCGTGATAAAAATAACCCGCCTCCTCCTGATCATTTAGTATACAAACAAAGCAGCCGTCTTTCTGCGAAAAAAGAGAGGCAATAGCCATAGCCGCCGCCGATCCGTTGAGCCCTTTTAGAAATATATTTTGGGTAGTCCCCTCTTGCAATAGGGTATGTAAGGCCGAAATATGCGGATGCCCGGCATATAAACGAAGTAATTCCTGTATCTTCAAAATTATCTGAAATTTAGAAGTGCAAATTTAGACAAAAAAATACTTTTTCACCCCCTGATTTAGCGAAGATTATAAAAGGCAGTAAATGAACGTATTGCAGGGAGTAGTTGTTTGTTGATAATTATCAACAAATGTGTTGACGGTTATCAACAAACAAATACTCCCGACAAAAAGAGAAAATACTCCCTTGAATTTGGATTGAAAGCCGTTTAAATAATAAAGGCCCGGACTCACTGATGCGAATCCAAGCCTTGTGAATATCTATGAATAACGGTTACGTTGTTTATTTATCGGATAAATGATTTCAGATAAGTAAAGAAAGAAGCATCCATGTAATTGCCTTCGTAGATCACGCCGTTGACAAAGAAGGTGGGGGTGGTGTCGACGTTGTTTTGAATGCCGGTCTCGTAGTCGTGATTTACTTTCTGGAAATAAGGATCTTTGCCGAAGTCTTTTTCGAAACGGGCCACGTCCAGGCCGATCTCTTTAGCGTATTCGATCAGGTGATGATCGTCTATATGTCTTTGATTCTCAAAGATGATGTCGTGCATCTCCCAAAAACGGTTCTGTGCAGCAGCCGTTTCGGCTGCGATTGCCGCGTGAACGGCATGCGGATGCAACTCGGCTAAAGGGAAATGACGGAAAACAAACCGGAGATCATCCCCCAGTTCTTTTTGTATATCCTTGATCCTGTAGTAGGATTGTCGGCAATAAGGACATTGAAAGTCAGCGTATTCTATGATTTCGATGGGGGCGCTGGCCTTCCCGAGAACGTGATCATTTGCATTTATTTTCAGACGCATATTCAAAACGGTATTTATTTTATTTCCACCCTAATAACAGCGTTTGTTATGTTTTTGTTTTGGAAGAAATCATTTATCTTTGCAAGCTTAGAAATGTAAACAATTATATATAATGTATAGAACAAGAACATGTGGCGCATTACGCCTGGCAGATGAAGGCCTCGAAGTGACCCTGGCCGGATGGGTGCAGAAAGTGAGAAGAATGGGAGGCATGACCTTCGTTGACCTGCGCGACCGTTATGGTGTCACGCAGTTGGCTTTTAATCAGGAGATCAACGCACCGATATGGGAACAAGCCAACAAATTGGCGCGTGAATTCGTGATTCAGGTGAAAGGGGTAGTGCGTGAGCGTTCGAGCAAGAATCCGAATATGCCGACCGGGGAGATTGAATTGATCGTTTCCTCCCTGAACGTTTTAAATGAAGCAATCACCCCGCCGTTTACCATTGAAGACGAAACGGATGGAGGCGACGATATCCGGATGAAATACCGTTACCTGGACCTGCGTCGTAATCCGGTTCGCGCGAACCTGGAACTGCGTCACAAGATGACGTTTGAGGTGCGTAGCTATCTGGATAAACAAGGGTTTCTGGAAGTGGAAACACCTGTATTGGTTAATTCCACGCCGGAAGGAGCGCGCGACTTTATCGTGCCTTCGCGTATGAACCCGGGACAGTTTTATGCTTTGCCGCAATCGCCGCAGACATTGAAACAGTTACTGATGGTTTCCGGTTTCGACCGTTATTTCCAGATCGTGAAATGCTTCCGTGATGAAGATCTGCGGGCCGACCGTCAGCCGGAGTTTACACAGATCGACTGCGAGATGAGCTTTGTCGAGCAGGATGATGTGTTGGAATTGTTTGAAGGCATGGCCAAACACCTGTTCAAGGTGATCCGTGGCGTAGAGATCAAAGAACCTTTTGTCCGTATGCCCTGGCACGACGCGATGAAATATTACGGCAGTGACAAACCGGACCTGCGTTTCGATATGCGCTTTGTGGAGCTGATGGATATTATGCAGGGACATGGATTTCCGGTCTTCGATAGCGCGGCGTATGTAGGTGGGATCTGTGCCAAAGGAGCGGCTACGTATACCCGTAAACAACTGGACGCGTTGACCGACTTTGTGAAACGTCCGCAGATCGGAGCTAAAGGCATGGTTTATGCCCGCGTGGAGGCCGATGGTAGTGTGAAGTCGAGTGTCGATAAATTCTATACGCAGGAGACCTTGCAGCAGATGAAAGATGCTTTCCAAGCGGAACCGGGTGACCTGATCCTGATCCTGTCGGGTGACGATGTGATGAAGACACGGAAGCAACTCTGCGAACTGCGCTTAGAAGTGGCCAGTCAGTTGGGCTTACGCGATAAGAATAAATTTGTATGTCTTTGGGTGGTGGACTTCCCCTTATTTGAGTGGAGCGAAGAAGATCAACGCTTCTATGCAATGCACCATCCGTTCACCTCGCCTAAGCCGGAGGATATCCCGTTATTAGACTCTGATACGGGGGCGGTACGTGCCAATGCGTACGATATGGTGATCAATGGCGTGGAAGTTGGTGGCGGTTCGATCCGTATCCACGATAGCGCGTTGCAGAACAAGATGTTCCAACTGCTTGGCTTTACAGAAGAGAAGGCTGATGAACAATTTGGCTTTCTGATGAATGCCTTTAAGTTCGGCGCGCCGCCTCACGGTGGATTGGCCTATGGTCTGGACCGTTGGGTTTCTCTGTTCGCCGGCCTGGATTCGATCCGCGACTGTATCGCTTTCCCGAAAAACAATTCCGGCCGCGACGTCATGCTCGATGCACCGACCGCAATCGATCAGGCACAATTGGATGAGCTCAATCTACGGATAGTTGAAAGTTGAAAGTTGAAAGACATTGATATGGGATTACGGATAAAGGATATCATTCGGGAGATCGAGCAATACGCTCCGTTGCCTCTACAGGAAGACTTTGATAATGCTGGAGTGCAGGTAGGGGATGTCAATCAAACGGCAACGGGTGCTTTGTTGTGTCTTGACGTGACGGAAGAGATTGTCGATGAAGCGATCGCAAAAGAGTGTAATCTGATCATTTCCCATCATCCTTTAGCTTTCAAGCCTTTTAAATCGTTACGTGGCGCTACGTATGTGGAACGTTGTATGATCAAAGCGTGCAAACACGATCTGGTGATCTATGCCGCGCATACAAACCTGGATAATGTACAGGGAGGCGTTAATTATAAACTGGCGGAGATGATCGGACTACAGAATATCCGTATCCTGAGTCCGCAAAAAGAATCTTTATTGAAGCTGGTTACGTTTGTGCCGACGCCTTATGCGGATGTTGTGCGCAACGCCTTATTCCATGCCGGAGCAGGAAGTATCGGGAATTATGATTCTTGTAGCTTTAATCTGTCTGGCGACGGCAGTTTCCGGGCCAAAGAAGGAGCGCATCCGTTTGTCGGAGAGATCGGTGAACTGCATTATGAGAATGAGACCCGTATCGAACTGGTTTTGCCCGCATACCGTCAGTTGGCGGTTACCCGTGCGCTGCGTTCGGTGCATCCGTACGAAGAACCGGTCTTTGATTTTTATCCATTAAAGAACGCTTGGGAGCAGGCCGGATCGGGTGTAGTAGGGGAGTTGCCGGTGGAAGAAGATGAGTTGACCTTCCTGTTGCAGATCAAAGACCTCTTTAACGTGCCCTGTGTCAAACATTCTCCGCTGACCGGTAAGCCAATCCGCGAAGTGGCGATCTGCGGCGGCAGTGGTGCTTTCCTGATTAAAGATGCAATCAGTTATGGCGCGGATATCTTCATCACCGGTGAAGCAAAGTATAATGACTATTACGATGTCGAAGATCGTATACTCTTGGCAGTCATCGGGCATTACGAGTCGGAGGTTTGTACAAAAGAAATATTTTATAATATATTATCGAAAAAGTTTCCTACCTTTGCACTGCATTTATCAAATGTGAATTCAAACCCAGTAAAATATTTATAGAATGGCTACAGATAAAAACGCTGCTGAAAAAGAATACACCGTAGAAGAAAAGCTTTCTACCTTGTATCAGCTTCAGACGATGATGACTGAAATCGATAAAATCAAAACGCTTCGCGGTGAGCTTCCTTTGGAAGTGCAGGACCTTGAAGATGAGATTGCCGGGCTGGAAACTCGTCTTTATAATTATCAGGCTGATATCAAGGACTACGAAGGAGCAGTTGTAGAGCAAAAGAATAAAATAACGGACTCAACCGCTTTAATTGAACGCTATAAATCCCAGTTAGACAATGTCCGCAACAACCGGGAATTTGATAACTTATCCAAAGAAATAGAATTCCAGGGATTGGAAATGGAGTTCTCCGAAAAGAAAATCCGGGAGTTCACCGAAGCTATTGCCCGCAAGAACGAAGAAATCGCTCAATTGACGGAAATCCTGGACGGACGCAAAGCCGACCTGGTACAGAAGAGAGGCGAATTGGAAGAGATCGTTTCCGAAACGAAGCAGGAAGAAGAAAAATTGCGGGAGAAAGCTAAAAAGCTGGAATCCATGGTGGAGTCGCGTTTGTTGACGGCATTCAAACGTATCCGTAAGGGAGCGCGCAACGGTCTGGCTGTGGTTTATATCCAACGCGATGCCTGTGGGGGTTGCTTCAATAAGATTCCGCCTCAGAAACAAATGGATATCAAATTGCGCAAGAAAATTATCGTATGTGAGTATTGCGGCCGCATCATGATCGACCCGGAACTGGCCGGAGTAGAAGAGTAGTTATTGTTTTAATAAATAAATAATATAGTATAGGGATACATTGTTATCCCTATATTTGTATAAGTATGTTTGAGACGATACGTACATATATTCATCAATACAACTTATTGCCGGAACGCTCTCCGGTGGTGGTTGGATTGAGCGGGGGAGCCGACTCCGTTGCTCTGTTGGTTCTTCTTGTACGTTTAGGTTATAAATGTATAGCCCTTCATTGCAATTTTCATCTTCGGGGCGAGGAGTCTGATCGGGATGAACGTTTTTCCCGGGACTTAGCCTTGCAACTGGGGGTTCCTTATTATTCCACAGATTTTGACACAACCCGTTTTGCCGAAGCGAATCATCTTTCGATCGAAATGGCTGCCCGCCAGTTGCGGTATGGCTGGTTTGAAGAAAAGCGCAAAGCGTTCAATGCGCAGGCGATCGCGGTAGCTCACCATCAGGATGATAGTGTGGAAACGCTATTGATGAATCTGATGCGCGGAACGGGCATACGCGGTCTGTCGGGTATCCGGCCAAAGAACGGCACGGTCGTTCGCCCCTTATTGGCGGTAGGGCGGGAAGAGATCGAGCGTTGGCTTGAAGAGCAAGGCTATGCGTATATGACCGACTCGACGAATCTATCCGATATTTATACCCGGAACTTTATCCGTTTGCGGATACTTCCCCTGATGGAAGAACTTAATCCGGCGGTAAGGCAAACGATTGCCCGGACGGCCGAAAATCTTTCCGATGCGGAAGCGATCTATATCCATTTTATCGAAGAAGCGACTAAGCAGTTGCTTTCTGAGGATAAACGTGTTTCTATTTCCGGATTGCTGGCGTTGCCTGCTCCCGAAACGGTTTTATACGAGATCCTGAAGCGCTATGGCTTCAGCCGAATTGTCTCCCATGAGGTCTATCAGTCTCTATCTAAAGAATCCGGGAAGATCTTTTATTCTCCCCATTACCGATTGATTAAGGATCGGGATTGTCTTTTGCTTTCAAATCGGGAAGAAAAGAATGACGAGTCTTCTTATACCGTGGAGAGTATAGCTGATTTTTATCATCTACCCGTTGAGTTTGCGTGTGAACAATTCACCCTGTCGGATGGTTTTAGTATAGAGAAAGATCGAGATATCGCATATTTTGATCTGGCTAAGCTTCGTTTTCCCCTGACCTTGCGTCGTTGGAAAGAAGGAGATTGGTTTATCCCTTTCGGCATGACCGGGAAAAAGAAACTGAGTGATTATTTCTCTGATCATAAATACAGTCGCATAGAAAAGGAGAATGCCTGGCTTTTGTGTAGCGGAAAAGATATCATTTGGTTGGTCGGGGAACGAACGGATAATCGTTTCCGCATTGAAAAGACGACAAAAGAGGTGCTTAGCCTAAAAAAAATGGGACAAAAGCCGCTTTAGTTTAAAAAAGTTTATACATTTGCACAGATTTTCTCCGCAGATATGTTGCTAATGAGTCAAATTAGTCAAACATTCCGGTTTATTCAATAAAAAGTTTTTTACACAAGCATTAATTAACAAAATAATTACGCGCGTTTGACTATCGTCTATCGATATACGTGCGTCTTACCATTACATATTATTAACCTCGCATTATGCAGAAATACAACATTTTAGAACTAAATGAAAAACTTTTATCCGAACTCCAGGATATTGCCAATGAGTTAGGAATAAAAAAAGTCAGTAGTTTCAAAAAGGAAGAGTTGATCTATCGTATCCTTGACGAACAGGCTATATCTTTAGCTGGTATCCAGGTCGAAAAGGAAAAAGAAAAAGAAGCGAAAATTGCTGAAAGTCGTGCCAAGCAAAAAGCGGCAAAGTCCGTAGCATCCAGCACTAAGAAATCAACTAAATCAGAAACAAAAGCCAAAGATGCAACGAAAGAGCCGAAAGAAAAGGCTCCGGCAGAAAAGGCAAAGGCTAAAACTCCTGCCCCAAAAGCTACACCGGAAGTGGTAGAGGCTGAATCGAACGAAAAGGCAGCCGCTAAACCTGAAAAGAAGAAGAGGGTACGTATCGATAAAAAGGAAAAAGTAATCGCGGCAATCGCTCCGACCGGCACCAATGAACAACCGGTAGTTACGAAAGCGGATACGGATACGGCTACTCCTCCTGTGGTAAAAGAAGAACCGGTTGCAACCGTAAAGAAAGTGATTCTTCCTAAAAAACAGGAACCTGTTGCTGAAGAAAAAGCTTTACCTCCTGTTGTTAAGAAGAAAGAGGAAGCTTTGCCTGCTGCTCCGAAAGAAGAAATTTTGCCTGCGGAAAAAGTGGAGAAAGAGCAGACTGAATTACCTGCCGCTAACACTGTGGATACAAATGCTGAAGCGACACCGGAAGAAACAGAACCCAAACGGGTTGTCTTCCGTCATCCGGATGCCAAATCTGTTCTCGATCAGATATTCCCGTTCTCCTCTTCGCAACCCAAAGCAGAACCTAAACGTCAGGAAGAAAAAGAAGTTGCCACACCGCAAGCCCCTTCAAACAAAATAAACAAACAACCCAATCATCCGAACAATCAGAAGAATAATACGCATGCAAATCAGCCACAGGAGAAACCCTACGAGTTTGATGGCATCCTGATCGGTACCGGCGTTTTGGAAATGATGCAGGACGGTTACGGCTTCTTACGTTCTTCAGACTATAATTATCTGACTTCTCCTGATGATATTTATGTTTCCCAATCACAGATCAAACTGTTTGGACTTCGCACGGGAGACGTGGTGGAAGGAGCTATTCGTCCGCCGAAAGAAGGAGAGAAGTACTTCCCGCTGGTAAAGGTCGACCGGATTAACGGACGTACGCCGGAAGAAGTACGCGACCGTGTACCGTTTGATCACCTGACACCGCTTTTCCCCGATGAAAAATTTATGCTGACGGCACGCCGTGCTCCGAAAGTATATGACAAGACTGCTGTTCGTGTGGTCGATTTATTCTCGCCGATCGGGAAAGGACAACGTGGACTGATTGTGGCGCAACCGAAAACCGGTAAGACTATGCTGCTGAAAGATATCGCCAATGCCATTGCAGCCAATCATCCGGAAGTCTATATGATCATCCTGTTGATCGATGAGCGCCCGGAAGAGGTGACCGATATGGCACGCAGCGTGGATGCGGAGGTGATTGCTTCTACCTTCGACGAACCGGCAGAACGTCATGTGAAAATCGCTGAGATCGTCTTGAATAAAGCCAAACGTATGGTAGAATGTGGTCATGACGTAGTGATCCTGTTGGATTCAATCACCCGTCTGGCCCGTGCATACAATACGGTACAACCGGCATCGGGCAAGGTGCTCTCCGGTGGGGTGGATGCGAATGCCTTGCAGAAACCCAAACGTTTCTTTGGAGCGGCCCGTAATATCGAAAACGGAGGTAGCTTGACTATCCTGGCGACAGCTTTGACAGAGACCGGATCAAAGATGGACGATGTGATCTTCGAAGAATTTAAAGGTACCGGTAATATGGAGCTTCAGTTGGATCGGAAGTTATCGAACAAACGTATTTACCCGGCTGTCGATATTATTGCCTCCAGTACCCGTCGCGACGATCTGCTTCAGGATGGTGCTACGGTTAACCGGATGTGGATCCTGCGTAAATACCTGTCGGATATGAATTCGATCGAAGCGATGGAGTTTGTCAAGAAACACATGGAAAATACGAGTGACAATATGGAGTTTCTGGCTTCGATGAATGGCTAAACCCCTTATTGAAAAGATAAAAGACAAGCCCGGAAAGATTTCTTTCCGGGCTTGTCTTTTTTTTGACCTTTAATGCCTAAAATACCCCTTATCAGGTTAGGAGAAAACTGCCTTCAGCCGTGGCTTCAGCGCGAACATACGTGTAGGAAAAAAAAGGCCGGCAGCTTTTTGAAAAAGGCCGGCGGCCTTTTAGAAAAGGCTGCCGGCTTTTTTCAAAACTCCGGCGGCTTTTCGGAAAGGGCTGCCAGCCTTTTCTGGGGAGCTGTTATTTAATATCTTTTATTTACGACGTTCCAATCGACTATTTTCCAAAGATCCTTTAAGTGATCAGCCCGGCGATTCTGATAATCCAGGTAATAGGAATGTTCCCAAACATCGAACCCAAGAATCGGAACCAGGTCTTTGGTTACCGGGTTACCGGCATTCTGTTCTTTGGTAATCTGCAGTTTCCCTGTTTTGTCTTTCGCCAGCCATACCCAACCGGAACCAAACAGACCTACGCCTGCTTCTTCAAACGCTTTTTTGAAATTCTCAAAAGAACCCCATTCGTTATTGATCGCTTCTGCGAGCTGACCTTCCGGTTGACCTCCGCCATTGGGCGTGAATTGGGTGAAATACAATTCGTGATTCAATACCTGTCCGGCATTGTTGAAGGTCGGACCATCCGAACCTTTTACGATATCGATCAACGAAGCGTTCTCAAATGGAGTTCCCTGGATCAACTCGTTCAGCTTATTGACATAAGCTAAAAGGTGTTTCCCGTGATGGAACGCTATGGTTTGTTTACTGATAACCGGCTCAAGTGCATCGGCCGCATACGGCAATTTAATTAATTCAAATTTCATAACTTCTTGATTTTTATTTGATATCTCACTGTTTGATGTGAATAATAATAAACTCAAAACGATACTTAACATATTCTTCTTTTTTTAGATGAAAAACTCGTCGTTCTATAGTTGAAACATCCGGGATTCCTATTTTGTTTAATAAACAATGGGAATTAATGTATCTTTGCGTATGTTTGCAGAAGAAAACGCATCGTCGGACTCATAGCTCAGAAGATGAGTTACGGACGATGCGGAAGAATGATGGAATCAATAAATTACTTCAATAAAAAGAGTATGGAAAATGAAATTTTAGAACTGCTGTCTACTTATCCCGGGACCTTTAAAGGGAAGTATCTGATCAAAGAGGAAGATGGTTCGTTAGAAGTGTCAAACCAAGCCAAAGGAGCGGTTTTTTGTCCGATCGCTGAGAATTGGGAAGATTATATTGATTATATGATCGAAGCGCTTGAAACGGGTGTGATCCCGGAAGAGCTAAGCGATTTCTTATAAGAGTACCGACACACCGGTCATAAAATCAACACCAACGGACAATGATCCGAATGTTCCGCTTGTGACAGGATATAAGCTTCTTTGAGCAGGGGAACGAGCGGGGCGGTCACTATATTGTAGTCGATGCGCCAGCCTTTGTTATTCTTACGGGCATTGAAGCGGTAGCTCCACCAGGTGTATTCTTGTTTGTCCGGGTTCAATACACGGAAAGTATCCGTATAACCTGCTGCCAGAAAGCCGGTTAGCCATTCGCGTTCTTCGGGAAGGAAACCGCTGTTCTTGGCGTTGCGCACGGGATCGTGGATATCGATCTTCTCATGGGCGATATTGTAGTCGCCACACAAGACCAGTTGCTTGCGTGTCTTTTCTAACTCCTGCACATAGTCTTGGAAATCCGACAGCCATTGCATCTTAAACGCTTGCCGCTCTTCGCCGCTTGTGCCCGACGGGTGATAGACGCTCACCACGGAAAGTTCACCGAAGTCGGCTCGGATAAAGCGTCCTTCCCGGTCGTACTTCTCGATGCCCATCCCATATTCCACATGGTCGGGTTCTTTTCGCGTCAGGATCGCCACTCCGCTATACCCTTTCTTCTCCGCGCAAAAGATATACGTATGATAGCCTCTGGCATCGAATTCTTCTTTGGGGAACTGGTCGGGTTGCAGCTTAATCTCCTGCAAACAAACGACATCCGGCTGCTCTTCTTCCAGCCAATTCAAGAAACCTTTGCCTATGGCGGCACGCAATCCGTTTACGTTGTATGTAATAATCTTCATCTTGCAATCTGTTTTACATAAAGAACAAAGATACGCCATTTTATGTTTAAATAAAAATAGCCTATATTTACCCTCAAATAGATAGATCCAATCGTATGAAATTCCGCTTCCGACTTATCACCTGCCTGTTATGCAGCCTTTTCGTATTACCCCATAAGGGGTTATCCCAAGAGCCTTTCCCCCGGATAGAAATAGCGGTTATCAATAGAGAGATGCGGATAAATACCGACAAAGATATACTCCGCTACGGCGTTCAGTCGTTTGGGAACGGCGTGTACCGTGACTCGCTGGTGAACCATCTGGATACGATACGTCCGGTGGAAAACTATGAGAACCGTTATGAAAACCATATCTACCAAGCCATCTGGGGAAGTGACACCTTGACCTACCGCGTCAGGCCGGCGCAGTTTCGCACGCACACCTTTGATTACGAAGCCAAGAAGAAACGCGAAGCCCTGGAGGTGGAAAGCCAAATTCCCCCTTTTCATCGCTTCACAGCCGTTATCGAAGGCCTGGATGATGCGGCTATTGCGGCGTTGACCGACTCGATGTCGCGTATGAAAGCCGACGATGCGCCCCTGTTATTCAATAACTGTCAGACGTGTATCTTCTATGCCCTGGAAGCCTTGTTCGAAACTCATCAGATTTGTACCGCTCCGATCATCACACGCAATTCGAACTTCGAAGAGATGCGCGAGTTGAATGCTTTTTTCGATCGTTTCCTGACGGTCAATACCATCTATCCTTGTCGTTTCAAAGACTTGAAAGATAAGACTTTTCCGAACAACTCCCTCTTGGCTTTTATCGATGATAACGGCTTGATTATGCACGCGGTTTTCTATCGCGACGGTACGTTCCATAGCAAGAACGGCATGCATCCGCCGATAGAGGTGCCGTCGCTCAAATCCATTATGCAGGCGTATGGCCGGTGGGACAGCAAGAAGTCGGGCCTGAGTAAAGAAGGCAAGGCGATGCTGGCGCATGAACTGATGGTTTACACGGTGAATGAAGATTTATTCTTTTGATTATCAATAGAAAAACAGATATCCTATGATAGAAGAAATCAGAACCCTATTGGATTCGACCACGGTAACGACCGGCACGGTCGTTCTCCGGTTGGTCATCAGCTTTGTCTTGGGAGGGCTTATCGGTGTGGAGCGTCAGATGCGTCGGCGCGATGCCGGGATGCGCACCTTCACCTTGATTTGTGTGGGCTCTACGGCAGCCATGTTGATCTCGATCTGGATCCCGCAGACCTATCCCGATTTTCTGAATGGCGATCCGGGCCGGATTGCCGCGCAGGTACTGACCGGTATTGGTTTCTTGGGTGCTGGAGCGATCATCCAGAACCGGGGAAGTATCCAGGGCTTGACTACGGCCGCCTGTATCTGGGTGGTTGCCGTGATCGGCTTGGCGGCGGGAGCGGGTATGTTCGTGGCCGCCGGGGTGACTACTGTAGCCACCTTGTTTGTCTTGCTCTCGATGGAGCGTTTGGAGAAAAGGATGTTCCTCGACGGGGTGAATAAAATCCTGGCCATCAGTTGCAATACTTCGACGCCCGAGTTGAAGCGGATCCGCCAGATCCTGGAGAGTAAGAATGTGTATATTGTCAGCTTCTCGTACGAGAATGATTACGAAAAGCAGACTTCGGTCATCACCTATAAGGTGAATGTCAAGTCGAAGTCTGCTTACAGTGTGTTGTTCGCCGAGATTCATGGCCTGGGTTATGTCACCCAGATCCGCTTGCTCGCCTGATATTTTCCCCGCTTAGTATTCGAAATCCACGCAGGCGCGGTCGGCTTTGACCGGTGCGATTGCTTCTTTCGATACCGCCACATGCGCCGGGTGCGTGGCATACGTCTTCACGTCTTCCAATGTCGGCAGTTCGGTGGTCAGGATCAGGTCCCAGCTCTCTTCCGGATTGATATTGAAATCTACGCGAATCGCTTTCAGGCAATCGATCACATCGATCAAGGCTTCGAGCCTTTCTTTGATCTCCTGCATCTTCGCCTGCTTTTCGTTTAAGGTGTCGAACTCCTTGAGTTTGAACATCACTACATGTTTGATCATCGTTTTGTATAGTTTATTTGTATTAGAAAACGCCTTGTTCGTCCAGGTACGAGTCTTTATAGCCGAGGAAATAGAGGATGCCGTCGAGTCCGATGGTCGAGATCGACTGTTTCGCGGTCGCTTTGACTTTCGGTTTGGCGTGGAAAGCGATACCCAATCCGGCGATACTGATCATCGGCAGGTCGTTTGCCCCGTCGCCCACGGCAACGGTCTGGCGAATATCCACATTCTCCACCTGGGCGATCAGACGAAGCAATTCCGCCTTGCGTTTGCCATCGACGATATCGCCGACGTAGTTGCCGGTGAGCTTGCCGTCTTCCACTTCCAATTCGTTGGCATATACATAATCGATACCGAACTTCTGTTTCAGGTAATTGCCGAAATAGGTAAATCCTCCGGAGAGGATGGCGATTTTGAAACCTACTCTTTTTAAGACAGACATCAAGCGGTCGGCCCCTTCGGTGATCGGAAGGCTCTCGGCAATCTCCTGCATGACAGACACATCCAACCCTTTCAACAAGGCACATCGTTGGCGGAAGCTCTCATTGAAGTCGATCTCGCCCCGCATGGCCGATTCGGTAATCGCTTTGACCTGTTCGCCCACGCCGGCACGGATGGCCAGTTCGTCGATCACCTCCGTATCGATCAGTGTCGAATCCATATCGAAGCAGATCAGGCGGCGCATCCGGCGAAACATACTCTCTTCCTGAAAGGAGACATCCATCTCCTGCTCGGCGGCCAGACGCATAAAGTCCGCTTTCATTTTCTCTTTATCTCGGGGTGTGCCCCGGACGGAGAATTCGACACTGGCTTTGGGCGTCCGTTCGTTTTCATCCAACGGGATTCGTCCGGTCAGGCGTTTGATATCATCGATATTCATGCCTTGCTCGGCCACAATGCCCGAGATTCCGGCGATCTGCTTCGCTGTCAGTTTCCGCCCCAGGATGGTAATGATGTACCGATGTTTACCTTGCATGTTGACCCATTTACCATATTCCTCTTTTGAAATAGGGTTGAAGCGTATATGAACATCTAATTCATAACTCTTGAAAAGAAGTTCTTTCAGGATATCTCCGGAATTACCTTCGGAGCTTTGAAACATGATGCCAAGCGACAGGTGATTGTGTATATCGGCCTGGCCGATGTCTAATATGACTGCATTGTTTTTTGCCAGGATTTCAGTTAAAGCGGCAGTTACTCCCGGACGATCCGTCCCATTAATATTAATAAGTATAATCTCTTCGTCTTTCCGTTCCATATCTGATTCTATTAAAGGGGCAAAGGTATTAAAATCTACCTATTCGCAGGGCTTTCTTCGGGACTTTTTAGTCCGTTCCCTACTTGGTGGAATGCAGAATGTGCTGCAGAACATACTCTTTTCAGTCTTTACGGTGCAATAAAACATATTGAAAAACTTGTGAAAGTGATAGAAAAAGTATATAAAACCTTGAAAGTTGGCAGATTTGCTTTATATTTGCACCCGATTAACAGGGAAAAGCCTCTTAGCGAAGAGCACGTTTCCTGTTTATATCCTGAAAATCAGGAGTCAGAATAAAGTCTTCAAGCGATTAAGGTAAAAAGAAAATGGCTTTATTCTGATCAAGTTTAACGTAAAATGCAAAATATGAGAGTTAGAACTTATGTTCTCATTGCTTCGGTCGCTATGGTTATCATGTCTTCCGGATCAAAAGAAGCTAAGCCGACAGTGGGATTGAATCCCGGCGATTTAGCACCGAGAATAAAGTCTTTGGAGAACGATGAAGATTTGCGTTTCCAAAATCATTCAGGACATTACACCCTATTGAATTTCTGGGCCGCCTATGATGCCGAATCACGCGCCCGTAATGTTCGCTTAATGAATGAGATCAACAAATCAGGTTCTGAGAAATTGAGGGTTCGTTCGATATCTTTGGACGAGAACCAAGCGGTCTTTACCGAGACAGTCAAGACCGACAAGCTGGATCACTCCACGCAATTTCTGGAAGAACAGGGAAGAGAGTCAGTCGTGTATAAGGAGTATCGCCTGCATAAAGGCTTCACGAATTATTTGATCAACGACAAAGGAGTAATTGTAGCTTATGATCTTACTCCGGAGAAACTGGCTGAAACATTGGATCGAATCTAATAAAAAAGCAGAGGGTCGCTCCCGTCAGGGAAGCGGCCCTCTGTTTTTATTTGTTACGGCACGGACTCAGTGAGGGATAGGCACCTGTTCGGTGTTTGTCGCCGGCAAGGTAAACCAAAACTTGGATCCTCGATCCTTTTCCGATTCCACACAAACTGTTCCACCCAGCCCTTTGATCAGTTTCTGGGAGATATGCAAACCCAGTCCGGCACCTTTCTGAAACGTATCCGACTGGTAGAAAGGGCTGAACAGATTCTTCCGCTCTTCTTCGGTCAGACCGATACCCGTGTCGCTGACTATCACTTTCAGCTTCTCTTCTTCCGCTTCGAATGAAAGGGAGATCTCACCTTTTTGCGTAAACTTCACCGCGTTGTCCAACAATAGGGATATGATTTGCCGCATCCGTTTCTCATCCGAATACCAGGTGGTGAAAGGCAGGTTGTAATGGAATGTGGCCGTCACCTCCGATTGCTTCTTCTGGGCATAGAGGTGATACAGTTCTTCGCCCATCTTCTGGAGGTCGAAATCCTGGTAGACGTATTCGATCTCCCCGGCATCCAATTTCGACAGGTCGAGCATATTGCTGACCAGGTTCAATAAGGTTTCGTTGTTCTCGTGGATCAGCCGGATAAACTCCTCATTCTCCGGCGTATGGTTGCCCTCGGCCAGGATATTGGAGAATCCGACAATGGCGTTCAGCGGGGTGCGGATCTCGTGACTAAGGTTTTCCATAAAGACCGTTTTCAAGCGGTCGGCCTCTTTCATCTTGACCAGTTCCAATTCCGTTTCATGCTGTTCGGTCACGATCATGGTATAACAAAATACCTTCGACGGCTTTTTACCCTCTTTCGTTTGGGTGCTCCGGAAGTTGCTGGTCAACCATTCCAGTTTCCCGTTCATATACTGGCGGTAGGTGATGGTCACCTGATTGATCTCTCCGTTCAGGATCGGGGTGACTGCCTGGTTGTAGAACCGGTCCATATCTTCGGGATGCACGCCTTGCATCTGCCCTTCGGACGTAAACATATCGTCGTTGCCGGCATTCATAAAGATCCAGGAGCGGATATCGCCCGTCAAGGTATCGTCGAAAGAAAGCTGGTTATTTTCCACATCGTATTCCCAGATCAGCGCCTTGCCTGTGTCGAGCGCCATGCGCAGTTTGGTCAGGTTGTATTCCAGTTCTCTTTTCTGCTGGTAGTCTGCCGAGATATCGTTGACCAGGAAGAGGTAACCGAAGATATTATCGAACGTATCCATCAGCGGGATGATCCGACAGATCAACCGCTTTTGCTGCTCGGGGCAGTCGCTTTCGTAATACTTGTTTTCGCTGATCACCTTGAAATTGTAATCCACCTCGAACTCCACCTCTATGCCTTGCTGGATCTGTTGTTTATGCTCTTCGGTGATCATCGGATTGCGAAACAGATCGACGATGCCCACCACGTTCTCTTCCGTGATGCCGAAGATCGCCAGGTCGGATTTATTGATCCGTGTCAGTATGCCTTTCTCGTCGTAGAGCTCGACGCCGATCGGCAGCTTCTGGAAGATCAGGTTGAGCAATACCTCGTTTTTCAATGTTTTCAGCGCCGATATCTCCCGTTCCTTATACACCCTCTCATGGTCGATCGTGTTGGAGAAGATCTCGCAGACCACCCGCATATTTTCGATCTCTGCCCGCTTCCACGTATGATAATGATCGACAAAATCGATCATGATATAACCATTGACCACTTCCCGGCTGTAGGTCGGAAGCGTCAGGCACGACTTGGTTTCATTCGTACGAATCAGCTCTTCAGTCAGCCGATGGCTAAATGCCAACTCGGCAGGCAATTGATTGACATTGTCCACCACCAGTTCTTTGCCCGTCTTAAGCAGTGCGACCAGTTGTTCGATCAGTTGGGAATAGGTCGGATCTTTTTCTTTCAGGATCTCCGGAAGCGCGCGTAGGGGAGTGGCCAGCCCCTGGCGGGTCACGGTATACGAAAAGTCTTCGTCGATAAAATTCCGGTCGAACACCCGCAAGCTGATCCGGTCGGCTTGCAGAAAAGATAAAACAAGCGAAAGGGCGGTGTTTACCGTATCCCGGTCACGCGAATGCATAAACAGGTTCAACAACCGGGAAACTAATTTGCGGAAGGTTAACATCTCTGCATTTGCTTTCGTGGAAAGCATATCTTTTGGGGCTTCATCATCCCTCGATTCTTTCATATCTCATTGCCTTTTATTCCGATGAATATTTATTTCCCAACGGGAAGATCACAAAGTTATTTATTTTTGTCATTTATTGTCTTTTTTGAGGCCAGAAAAGCAAAGACAAGCTTTTCGATCGTTTTCAAATCGTGTGAAAAATGAATGATTTCACCAAGGCCGGCATGACGGGGTTTCACTAACCCTTCTGCGGAATTCGGCACAGACGATGGCGGTTGCCATGGCGACGTTCAATGATTCGGAGGTCTCGCGGCCTATCGGGTAGTTGGGGATAAATAGTTTTTCGTTCACCAGCGGCAGGATAGTCGGACGTATGCCATTCCCTTCATTACCCATAACGAGGATGCCGTGGGTCGATAATTCCTTTTCATACATATTCTCGCCATCCAGGAAGGTACCGTAGAGGGGGATGTCGGCTTCTTTTTGTTGAGTCAGATAAATTTCCAGATCGGTATAATGTACCTTCACCCGGGCGAGGCTGCCCATGGTGGCCTGCACCACTTTGGGGTTAAAGACATCGACGGTATCCGTGTGGCAAACCAGATGTTCGATGCCGAACCAATCCGCGATGCGTATGATCGTGCCCAGGTTGCCCGGATCCTGTATGCCGTCGAGTGCAAGGACGAGCTGCTGCTGCGGACATATTTCTTCGATATTCCATTGGGGTTGTTTAAACACGGCAATCACATCCTGGGGTGTTTTCAACAGGCTGGCTTTGCGGATGTCTTCTTCGTCGGCAATCAACAGTTCTTTGGCCGGGATATCTCCCTGGGTAGCCATCCATGAAGGTTTGGCGATGATCAGTTCGCTCTCGAAAGCATACAACAGATCGGCAACCAGTTTATTCCCTTCCGCAAGGAAAACGCCCTCTTCGTTGCGGTGTTTTTTGAGCTCCAACGAGCGTATATATTTTAATTTCGTCTTACTTACCATCCTGTATTATCCTTATTTAAATAGCAAAAGTAGCCGTTTTTATTTTAATTCAAGTAAAATTCTTCTGGCTTTCACTATCTTTGTTCCTGCAAATCGAAGATAGGATGCGCCTCGGCATAAGCAAACAAGTTTGCTTCTGCGCTCGGCTTTCACTATCTTTGCTCCCGCTTCTAAATAAAATATAATGAAGGTTATCCGGCGTATAGTTTCGATGAGTGTCCTTTTGTTTTTGTTGGCTTCGTGCAGCACAACGAAATTTGTGGAAGGCGATCAATACCTGCTGGATAAGGTCGTCATCGAATCGGATAATCCGGACTTCGGCACTTCCGAATTAAACTCCTATGTGCGTCAGCAACCTAATTTCAAATTGTTCGGTCTGGTCAAATGGCAGTTGTATGTGTATAACTGGTCGGGGCGTAATGCGAACAATTGGTTCAATAAACAATTGAGAAGGATCGGCGAAGCTCCCGTGATCCTCGACTCGATGCTGGTGGAGCAATCGCAGGCCGAATTGGGCCGTTTCCTCTTTAACAAAGGATATATCGATGCCGGACTGACCTCGTCGATCGATACCACCCGCCGGAAGAAAGCGGTGGTGACCTACCATATCACATCGAATGAGCCTTACCGGATCGGGGAATATAACTCCCGCGTGGACGATGCCCGGATCGATAGTATCATTCATCTGACTCCGGTCAAGCGCTCGGCATTGAGCAATACTTTCCGTTCGGCTTCAGAGAATTTCACCCCTCTGATCAAAGAAGGCAATCTGTTCGACCGGGATGTGTTGGACGAAGAACGACAACGAGCAACTTCCCTCTTGCGCCGAAGAGGCTATTATGCCTTTAACCGCGACCATCTGGGTTACCTGGCCGACAGCACACACAATCAACACCTGGTGGATGTCGATCTGGTGCTCAAACCTTTCCGCAAATATCATGCGGATGGATCGGTGACGGAGGTTCCTCATCGGCAGTATTATATAAATAATGTATCCATCTTGACCGATTATAATGCGTTGGATGATAACCTGAGTACCCGCTTTATCCCGACCGACACAGTCAAAAACAAGGCGCTCACGATCATATACGGCCAGCGGGGAAAGAATATCCGTTCCAACGTTTTGCGTGATGCCGTTTATCTTTCGCCGGGACAGTTGTATAATGAACGCAATGTGGAGCAGACCTATTCCGCCCTGACTTCGTTGCGGGCACTGAAGAATGTCAACCTGCGTTTCACCGAATATGAAGAGAACGACAGCCTGAAACTGGATTGTATCGTGCAAACTTCTTTCTCCAAACCGCAAAGCATTGGTTTCGATGTCGAAGGAACCAATAATGCCGGCGATTTAGGTTTTGCTTCGAGCCTCTCGTATCAGCACCGTAATATCTTCCGGGGAGCGGAAGTGTTCTCGGCACGTATACGTGGCGCTTATGAATCGTTGGGCGGCTCGGATAGTTATTGGGAGTATGGGGGAGAGGCTTCGATTTTATTCCCCCGTTTTCTTTTTCCGTTTCTGGACTATGATTTCAAACGCCGGCTGAGGGCGTCTACCGAATTGCGTTTAAGCTATAATAAACAGGACCGGCCGGAATACGAACGTTCTATTTTCTCCGGATCATGGAACTATATCTGGCAGGATCGGAGTAATGTCTTGGCGCGTCATACGTTTAAGCTGTTGGATGTGGATTATGTTTTGTTGCCCTCCATCGATCCGGATTTTAAAAACAGCCTTCCCGAGGCGCTTCTGCGCTATAATTATACCGATCAGTTTATTGTTGCGACCGGATATACGTATTCTTTTAATAACTATTCGCCACAGAACCGGATGCGAAATACCCATTCCCTGCGTGTTTCCGTCGAGACTGCCGGGAATGTTCTGTATGCCTTATCCAATCTGACGAAATCCTCGAAAGATAGCAACGGGCGGTATAGCCTGTTCGGGACAAACTACTCGCAATTTGTTAAAGCTGATATCGATGTTAGCCGGGGAATCGTGTTAGACAACCGAAGCCGCCTGGCTTTTCATGTCGGTGTGGGCGTCGGTGTGCCTTATGGAAATGCGGAGATGTTGCCTTTCGAACGGCGTTATTTCTCCGGCGGCGCGAACAGTGTCCGCGGATGGTCGGTGCGCGATCTCGGCCCGGGAAGTATGGCGGTGAACGATACGACCAGTTTTGCTTATCAGGTAGGGGATGTCCGGTTGGACCTGAATGTGGAATACCGGACCAAGCTGTTCTGGAAATTTGAATTGGCCGCTTATGTGGATGCCGGTAATATCTGGACCATCCGGCCGTATGTCGATCAGCCTGACGGCAACTTCGACTTCTCCCGCTTCTATAAAGAAATCGCTGTTTCCTATGGGTTAGGACTGCGTTTGGACTTCGATTTCTTCCTGTTACGATTTGATACCGGTTTCAAAGCCTATAATCCGCAGGAACGAGGCAGTAAGCGATGGGCGATATCCCATCCGAACTTCGGGAAGAACTTTGCCTGGCATTTTGCCGTCGGCTATCCATTCTGATACGTAAAAAGCTGAATATTAAATCTAAACAATATGAACCGATTAGTTAACGCCACCATTCCCATTCTTACTCTTATTCTTTTATTGATCACCGCGTGCGGACAGAAACCGCTGGACAAAGAATTGTTTCTGACCTATTATGAGAAGAACGATTACAACCGGACACCCAGCTATGCAGAGACCGTTGCCTATTGCAAATTATTGGATCAACATTCTCCATTGATTCATTATACCACTATCGGACGTTCTCCGCAGGGAAGAGAGATCCCTTTACTTATTGTGGATAAAGACGGTTTGACTTCGCCGGAGAAGATCCGGGCGAAAGGACGCGTGATCGTTTTGGCCGAAGCCTGTATCCATGCCGGCGAACCGGATGGCAAGGATGCCGGTTTGATGTTTATCCGCGACCTGGCTTTGTATGGCCAACACGAAGGATTGTTGGATGACGTCTCTTTCCTTTTTATCCCGATCATGAATGTAGACGGGCATGAAGACTTTGGCGAGCACTACCGGATCAACCAGAACGGACCGGTCGAGGTCGGTTCCCGCTTCACCGCCCAACGGTTGAATATGAACCGCGACTTTATCAAAGCGGATGCGCCGGAAACACGCGCTTTGTTGCAGCTCTACAGCCAATGGATGCCGGAGCTGTTTATCGATATCCATGTGACCAATGGCGCCGACTTCCAATACGTCTCTACCTATGGCTTGGAACATTGTGAGTTTCTGGCACCCAATATGCTCGACTGGAGCCGGAATACGTTCGAAACCGAACTGAAAGAGCGGATGCAAGCGGCCGGTTATCCGATTTTCCCGTATTATTATTCCACCGAAGACGTGCCCGGTTACGGCACTGCTGTATTGCCCGATGTGTTTGCTCCGCAGTATTCCAACGGTTATGCTTCGGCAAACAACCGGATCGGCCTGCTTGTCGAAAATCATATCTATAAGCCTTATAAAGAACGGGTGAATGCCTCCTATCTTTACCTCAAACATGCGATGGCGATTGCCGGAGAGTATAAAGAGATCTTCCGGGAAGAGGTGCGCAAGGCGGACGACTATGTCGCTTCGGCTGCATTCCGGAAAGACTCTCTGCCGTTGGAGTTTGCCCACGACCGGAAGCAGGCGGAAAAGACTGATTTCCTGGCCTGGAAAGATACGACAGTCCGAAGTGAGATGTCCGGTGGACTGTGGACGTATTACGATTATGACTCACCTGTCACCTACGATTACTGGCTTTTCACCTCTTTCCGGGGAGAGAACAAGATCCGGTTGCCCGAAGCCTATATCCTGCCGCGCGAGCACCAGGAGGTGATCGCGCTCTTGGATGTGCATGGTATTCAATATCAACGTCTGGAAAGAGATACATTAATAATGGTAGAGACTTACCATTTCACACATTCCGAATGGTCGAAATCGCCTTATGAAGGACGGATCACCCTGACGACCGACTATATCCCTGTTCAGGAAACGATTTCGTATCATCAAGGCGATGTGTTGATTCCAACCGCCCAGCCTAAAGTGAAAATAGTTGCCCACCTGTTGGAACCTAAGTCTCCGACCTCCCTGGTCTATTGGGGATTCTTTAATAGTTACATCAAAGCACCCAATGAGTTTTGGATCAGCCTGAAATATATGGAAGTCAAAGGCCGGGAAATGATGGCCAAAGATCCGCAATTGCAAAAGGAATTTGAGGAAAAGAAGCGGAACGACCCTGCCTTTGCCAACGATCCGGTCGCCATCTTACACTTCTTTATGCAGAAGGTGCGCGAAACCGTTGAGGTCGGAGTCAACCGTTATCCGGTCGGCCGTTTGTTGTAATTCCTTGAATGGAACAGGGGAAAGCTCCATTTAACTTTTTCTATCTCCCGTTTGCATTTCCAAATAAAAATACTACCTTTGCCCCCCGAAAAGGCCGGTTCGGTAGCTCAGTTGGATAGAGCAACAGCCTTCTAAGCTGTGGGTCTTGGGTTCGAATCCCAACCGAATCACAACGAAAGTCGCTTAAATAGCGGCTTTTTTGTTTTAAAACCACTTTGCCTCCACTTTAGATCAGTCAGGATCACGGATCACCCCGAACCGAAGGTCGCTTAGCGAAGCGTAAAGCAAATATTGTGGAGAACTTCCTTCTCGATGATAATAAAATTCGCAGATGACGCAGACGAATTTCAACGCCACAAGTTTCTGGAATGATCCCCAATTAGCCGGATTATTTCTTTCAAATTGCCAGACTCTAAAAGTGCCGATAGTTATCAGCACAAGTGCCGATAGTTATCAGCACAAGTGCCGATAATTATCAGCACAAGTGTCGACAATTATCGGCACAAGTGTCGACATCTATCAGCACTCTTTTTTCCCTGGGTGAATGACCCGAAAAAAACGGTAGTCTTGGGGAAGGTTACCGGTGTACTGCCGCAGGGAGATCACGGTCGGATCTGCCCTGCTGCGCGGGGAATGAAAAGATCCAAGCGAAGCCGTCGTAAGGCACACAGACTAAAAGAATTATTTTATACCTTTGTGGCGGTTTCCAAAGCTGAGGCTGACCCCAAAGTAATCGGTGTGCAAATGAAAGACTTTTGGGCCAGTCCCACATCAAGATAGGAGTGAAAAGAATAGAAGTAATTATATATAAAGTAAGAAAACAATGGCAAAAGAGCTGAAAGAATTGACTAAGCGGAGTGAGAACTATTCGCAATGGTATCAGGATCTGGTGATCAAAGCGGAACTGGCGGAGAACTCGGCTGTGCGCGGATGTATGGTGATCAAACCTTACGGATACGCGATCTGGGAGAGGATGCAACGGGTGTTGGACGATATGTTCAAAGAAACAGGGCACGTGAATGCCTATTTCCCGCTCTTGATCCCCAAGTCTTTTCTGAGTAAAGAAGCACAACATGTCGAAGGGTTTGCCAAAGAATGCGCCGTAGTGACCCATTACCGGTTGAAGAACGATCCCGAAGGCAAAGGCGTAGTGGTCGACCCGGCGGCTAAACTGGAAGAGGAACTGATTATCCGTCCGACCTCGGAAACGATTATATGGAATACCTACCGCAACTGGATCCAGTCGTACCGCGACCTGCCGATCCTGGTCAACCAATGGGCCAATGTGATGCGTTGGGAGATGCGCACGCGCTTGTTCCTGCGTACCGCCGAGTTCCTCTGGCAGGAAGGGCATACCGCCCATGCTACCCGGGAAGAAGCGGAGATCGAGACACGCCAGATGCAGAATGTCTATGCGACCTTCGCCGAGCAGTATATGGCCATGCCGGTCGTCAAAGGCTTGAAATCGGAAAGCGAACGCTTTGCCGGTGCTGAAGATACCTATACCATCGAAGCGATGATGCAGGATGGCAAAGCCTTGCAGGCGGGAACGTCTCACTTTCTGGGGCAGAACTTCGGACGGGCTTTCGACGTCACGTTTATCGATAAAGAAGGCAAGCAGGAATATGCCTGGGCGACTTCCTGGGGGGTATCGACCCGCTTGGTGGGCGCACTGATCATGGCACATTCCGACGATAACGGTTTGGTGTTGCCTCCGCTGTTGGCACCCATACAGGTGGTGATCGTTCCGATCTACCGCAGCGAAGAGCAGTTGAACCAGATCCGCGAGAAGGTGGCAGGCATTGTGTCCAACCTCAAAGCGATGGGTGTTTCGGTGAAGTTCGACGATGCCGACAACAAAAAGCCGGGATGGAAATTCGCCGAATACGAACTCAAAGGGGTACCGGTGCGCCTGGCGATGGGTGGCCGCGACCTGGAGAACAATACGATCGAAGTGATGCGTCGCGACAAATTGGAGAAAGAAACAATCTCTTGCGACGGTATCGAAACATACGTGAAAAACCTGTTGGACGATATCCAGAAGAACATCTTCCAGAAAGCTTACGACTACCGGGAAAGCCATACGATCACGGTCGATACCTACGAAGAATTCAAGGAAAAGATCGAAGACGGCGTCTTTATCCTGGCGCATTGGGACGGCACGGCGGAGACCGAAGAGCGCGTCAAAGCGGAGACCAAAGCGACCATCCGCTGTATCCCCTTGGAAGGCGACAAAACACCCGGCCAGTGCATGGTCACCGGCCAACCCTCGAAGCAACGGGTGTTGTTTGCACGGGCATACTAAAAGCAATTACGAATTACGAATTAAAAATTACGAATGCCGGTTGGTATTCCTTTAATTCGTAATTCGTAATTTTTAATTCGTAATTACCTTAATCACGACTTTGCGGATTGTGCCTTGTCCGATGCCGGGAGCGTGTCCGTCTTCAGGGAAGTAGACGGCGAACTCACCCGGGTGGATCGCGGTGTAGGTGGTGGGTTGGTCACCGAAGAAGGTGATGTCTTTGTCGGCGGCGTAAGGCTGGGTGACCGTTTGCAGGTCGCTGCCGGCTTTCCAGCCGATCGTTTCCACGCCGGAAAGGGGGAACTGGATATCGATATACCGGTTGTGGGTTTCCAATACTGCCTCTTCCTGTTTTTTACCGGTGATCGTACTGATCGCGACATACAGCCGGTCTCCTTCAATCTCGTATCTCCCGTCTTCCAACGTGGTAAAATCAGTCTTTTCGACAAAGGCAATCGCCTGGGCGAACAACGGATGCAGGCTGGCGATGGCCTGCATGTTCTTTCGTGAATCGTGTATCATAATCTCTCATTTTAATATTGGAAGCAAACATACGAAAACTCTGAATAAAAATAGTCGTACCTTTGCCGGGTAATCAAAGAAAAAAGAATGATGATGAAATTTAAGACAAACGCAAAGTGCGGCGCCTGCGAAGCAGCGATCGCCCATAAACTGAATCAGGTAATCTCCGGCAGCGACTGGTCGCTGGATCTGGATTCGGACGATAAGGTATTGACAGTCAAAGCCGACATCCCCGCGTCGGAGGTGATCTCCGCCGTCGAAGATGCCGGCTTCCGCATCAAGGCTATCGATTAACATCAAAGGCCTACAACCCACTAAAGTCCACGCCGTCGAACAACATCGACGGGATGCGCCAACTGGAAGAGAGGCGGGGATCGTTGCCGATCTCAAGGATATGGTTGCAGAGCGTCAACAGGTTTCCGGTGATATTCATCTCGGAAACCGGCTGCGTGAGCTTTCCGTTTTCGATCAGGAAACCTTCGACACCGAACGAGAAGTCGCCCGTCGTGCTGTTGCTGTTCCCGCCATTGAAGCCGGTCACCAGGATGCCCCGGTCGACCATCGCCACCAGCCCGTTCGTATCTTTCTTGCCCAGCGGCATGGTCAGGATGGAAGGGGAGGAGATGGTGGGTTGCACGTTCATCTTATTCGCGTTGTAGGTATCGATATAATAGGTCTTCAGGATCCCGTTTTCAAAGATCGGCCTGCGTTGCGTCGCTACGCCTTCGCCGTCGAAGTAACGGGCGCCGGGCGATTTGATCAGATGCGGTTCGTCGGTCAAGGTGAAGTTCTCGCCAAACACTTTCTCGCCGATTTTATCCAACAGGAAAGAGTTCTTCTGCTGAATGGAAGAGCCATAGAGCGCATTCAGGATAGGCGAGAGCAGGCGGGAGATATTCAGGTTGTCGACCACCATGGGATAGGATCCGGAGGCTACCTTGCGCTGGCCCATTTTCTGCATCACACGCTCGAGGGCTTTCGTGCCGATGCCTTTTTTGATCAAGGTATCATAATACAAAGAGGAGTCGTACCAGTAGGATTCGGGACGTGCTTCTCCTTCGCCGCGGATACTGACACTGCCCGTTACGCTGTAGTACGAGGTCTGGCTTTCCCCTTCAAATCCATTGCTTGCAATCATATAACGCGCGTCTTGCCCGTCGCTGTATGACGAACTGGACGAGATGATGCGCTTGTCTTTGCCCATGATCTCATCGCAGGTCTGCATCGCCAGAGCAACTTTCTCGTCGGGTTGAATCTCCGGGTAGCGGGGATCGTTCATTTCGAGATCCGGTTGGCCCCCCCGGTAATAACGGGAAGCCTCGGGCAGGGTCCGGGCTTTGTCTTCCGCCAGGTAGCGGGTGGCATCGATACCCTCTTTGATGAAACGTTCCAATTCCTGGCGAACCAGCCGGTTTGTGGAGTAAGTGCCGTAGCGTCCGTCGACGAACAACTGGATACTCATACTGTTCTCCGAGGCCTGTTCGAGGCGGTCGATCTTCATGTCGCGTACCTCGAAAGAGGCGTTCGATCCGTAATACAGGTTGATACGTGAAGCCTGGCATCCGTTCTTCAGGGCATACTCCATGGCCCATTGCGCCAGCTTTTTATTTTCGTTTGTGATCATATTAGCTTTCTCCTCCTACTGTTAATTTACTGACTAAAGCAGATGGCATACCGCAGGTGACGGGACAGGATTGTCCGTCTTTGCCGCAGGTCCAGGTGCCGTTATCCATCGCGTAATTATTGCCCACCATCGTCATATCGGCCAGCGCTTTCGGGCCGTTACCGATGATATTGATGTCTTTGATGGGCTGGGTGAGCTTACCGTCTTCGATCAGGTAACCGTCTTTGACAAAGAAGGTGAAGTCGCCCGCACCGATCTGTACCTGTCCGTTGGTGAAGTTGGCGGCGTAGATGCCTTTCTTCACGGTCGAGATCATCTCTTCTTCCGACACATTGCCCGCTTCCATATAGGTCGCCCGCATCCGGGGAATCGGCATGCAGCGGAACGACTCGCGGCGTCCGTTGCCGGTCGAGGCAATCCCGTAATGCTGTGCGCTGATGCGGTCGTGCAGATAGCTGGTGAGTATGCCTTCTTTGACGATATAAGTCTTTTGTCCTTCCACACCTTCGTCGTCGATATTGACCGAGCCGCGGTTGAAGGGGATCGTACCGTCGTCGACCACGTTGATATGTTCGTTGCAGATCTTCTTATTCAACAGATCGGAGAAGATTGACGTATTCTTACGATTGAAATCAGCCTCGAAAGCATGGCCGATCGCTTCGTGCAACAGGATACCCGAACCTCCGGCGCCCATCACCACCGGCATCTCACCGCCTTTGGGTTTGATCGCCTGGAAAAGGATTGCCGTTTTCTTTACCGCTTCCTGTGCCACCGTATCGATCACTTCGTCGGTCAGGAATTCCGCACCCATTCGGTAGGCCCGGGCAGCGCGTGAGTTCTCGATCTTCGTGCCGTCCTGCATGATACAGGTGGCGCTCAGGGTGATCATCGGGCGGTAGTCGTAATACATCGTGCCTTCCGAGTTGCAGAAAAAGATATGCGAGGTGGTGTCGCTCATCGAGGCCATTACCTTGATCACCCGCTTGTCGAGCGCGAATACCCGGTCGTTGAGTTTCTGCAGATACGGCATCTTCTGCTGGATTGCGATCTCATCCCATGGCGTTTGCACCGTGTAGTAGTTTTGGCGGATGGCTTTCTCCGTCAGGTTGGGCACCTTGTGGCGCGAGGCGGAAGGATTCGTGGCGATCTGTGCAGCCGCACGCGCCGCTTTCATCATCTCTTCCAAGGTGACGTTTTCTACATAGGCGTATCCGGTCTGGTCGCCCGATAATACCCGCACCCCCATACCGAAATCGATATTGGAAGCCGCGTTATTCACCGCTCCGTCTTGCAGTCCGATACTATTCCGGAAGGAATGTTCGAAATACAGATCGGCATAGTCGCCCCCTTTCTCCAGGGCGGCAGCGATCACTTTCTTTAAATCACTTTCATTCACTCCAAAGTGTTCAAGAGCAAACGGAATCGTTACAGCCAGATCCGCTCCAGTGGGGATCAGCGGTTTTCCCAAGAGGGAAGGAGCAATCAAAGAACCTACTATGGCCATACTTCCTGTTGTAATAAAATCTCTTCTTTTCATTTCGCTTCGCTTCACTTCACTTCATTCAAATTGACAATTGACAATTGACAATTGACAATTAAATGTTGTTAGTTAGTAAACATAATTCTATTCTCTTTTGTCTCATTTGTTTTTTGTGGTTTCCCTTCTTCTACTATTAATTGTCAATTGTCAACTGTCAATTGTCAATTAACGTGATGTGATTTGCTTTGCAAAGCGCATCACGTTCGCCGGTGGCCGTTGCGCCAGCAATTCTTTCTTCATAAAGTCCATATAGGGGGCTACATGGGCGAAGAATTGTTTGTAACCCCGACATAAGTAATTCAAGCCCGGCTCGCCATCGGTCGTGTGCAGGAACCGGTTCTTCGGACATTCGCCGTTGCAGGCAAAAAGGAACTCACATTGCTTGCATTGCGTGGGCAGCTTGGCGGATTTGTCGGCACCGAACTGCATCTGGCGGCCGCTATACATCATCTCCGTCAGGCTCTGCGTATAGATGTTTCCCAATTTGTACTCGGGGAAGACAAAGTGATCGCAGGCATAGAGATCACCATTGAATTCCATCACGCCGGCATGACCACATTCCTTAGCCAGCGTACATACACCCGGCTGCTGGCCGACCCAGTTCGCCAGGGTGGCATCGAATAATTGGATATAATAGGTGCCTACATCTTCTTTGATCCACTCATCGAAGAGCGTGCAAAGGAAGTCGCCCCATTTCCCCGCGTCGACAGAGAAAGGTGCCAGGCGGATCCGTTCGTCCTGCTGGTCGGGAGAGGTCAGTTGCGTGCCGTCTGTATGCAGCACCAGGCGTTCCACGATCGGCGCAAACTGGATATAACGGCAGTCGATCTCTTTGAAGAACTGATAGAATTCCAAGGGGTAGTCCACATTGTAATCGTTAACCACCGCCATGGCATTGTATTCCACCTGGTGTTTCTTCAACAGTTCGATGCCTTTCATCACCTTGTAAAAGGAGGGGAGCCCTTGCCGGTTCCGGCGGTACTCATCGTGAAACTCCTGCGGACCGTCGATCGAGACGCCCACCAGGAAGTTATTCTCCTTAAAGAAGCGGCACCATTCATCGGTCAGTAACGTACCGTTGGTCTGGATACAGTTATCGATCTGCCGGCCGCGTCCGTATTTCTTTTGCAATTCGAGCGCTTTCTTATAGAAGCTGATCGGCCGCATCAGCGTTTCCCCGCCATGCCAGGTGAACAACACCTGCGGCATCGTCTGGCATTCCAGGTATTCCCGGATAAACTTCTCCAATAAAGGCTCCGACAGGATATGATTCTTCACTTCCGGATACAATTTTCCCTTCTCCAGGTAATAACAGTACTCGCAAGCCAGATTGCACACCGACCCCACCGGCTTCAGCATCACATAAATCGGACGAGCAAAGGGGGAGATAAAGGAGGTGTTTTTATTCATTAGTCTTTTACTAATCGGCGTTTTCCAGTATCCGGGTTACTTCAATCTTCAATACCGGAAGGTTTTTCACAATCATAGCCCACACTTGTTCTTCGTCTACACGATGATACTCATGCGTAAGGTAATTTCGCGCATCCACAATCCTCCGTGCGTCCGTGATCGGTATATCGGGATTGATATCGAGGATCTTTTTTATGGCAATCCCAATAATATCAAGTTCTTTGGCAATAGCCCTACGCATCATTAGATTGCGTTGATAAGTATAGAAATTGCGCTGTTTGCCGAGAAACTGATCGATGTGATCTATTGACTCGGCTATGCGTTCAAGGTTCTCTATGACTCTAAGCTGCATAGATAAATAGTTTTTGTTGCTCCACGTTACGTTTAAACCGTTCACTGTTGCGAGCACGTGTACTGACCAAATCAACATTACGTCCAAGCAGCTCTTTAAGCGCATCACACAAATCCATATAGATATCGAAGCTGTTATAACGTTCGATATCATAAATCTCCGGATCAAACTCCACCAGGAAATCCACATCACTATCAGGGCCAAACGTATTACCATCGATCCCTTGTCCGGCAGCAGAACCGAAAAGCCAGAGGCCCTTCACATGATGTGTTTTTGCTATACGGATGATCTCTTCAAGATTGTTTGCAATTAAAGGTATCATGATGTTCCAATATTAATAATGTAAAAGTAAAACAAAATTGTCAGATAAACAAAAAGGGAGAAATCGGGGCTTACTGTTTGTTGTTTTTATAATCCATAATCAGCCCTTCGCACATCCAGTTGGCCAGGGCCTGGCGGTTGTTGTCGAGTACGAAGCGTTGCTGGTCGTAGCTGTTTTGCAGGTTTCCCAGTTCGACGAACAGGGTGACGGGTATGGTCTGGTTGATCACATAAAGGCTACGTTCTTCAACCGTTCCGGTAAAGCCGCGTGCGGGTTGGTGCTTGCGGTATTTCTCAACGAAGGTCTTGCGCATGGTTTGTGCCAACTGCTTGCTGGCCTCCGTGCGGGAGTGGTAGAAGAAGACATCGATGCGTTTGTGGATGCTGCGACTGTCGATATGCAGGAATACGGCGCGGCTGTAAGCGGGCTTTTCTTGCTTGTGTAACGCGTTGATCTTATCGCAACGCTGGCTCAATCGGGCGAATTGCTTGAGGGGGATCGTCTCGCCCATACAGGTTTCCCGGTCGCTGACCGGTAGGATCCGGTCGTTGCGTATACCGTCTTTGACATCCTGGATCAGGATATGTACTTTGGCACCTTGCATCATCAGGTTGCGTGCCAGGCGCAACGCGATATCATAAGCATATTCATCTTCGTGCAGGACGTGACTTCCCATTTTCCCGATCGCGCCGGGATCGGGACCGCCATGGCCGGAGACGATATAAAACGTGGCCCCTTTCAGATCGGAAGAGACAATCTCGTACTCCGCCAGTTCGGATCCGAACAGGGGTTCATGTCCTTTCTTCCCTGTTTGGGTGGTGGAAGGCGTAATTGCCGGAGCGGTTGTTTCTTCTTTTGGGGCAACGGGCTTGGCAGTGCCGACCGAGTCTGCCGTTTCTTTCAGCGGTGGGATCAGGTAGTCGTGATGTAACAAAAGGTTATTGTTCTTATCGAACTTACCTTTGTTGAGCTCCATAAACTCTTTGTAGTAGGCTTCCCGGTTGTGTCGGCGTAAAAATCTATAAATCCCTTCTCCGTTCTTCGGGCGGTCTTTTTCCTGTCCGTAGAGCGGGAGGCAGAGTAAGAGTCCGGCCAACAGTACGATGATATGGTATAGTCTTCGCCTATTCACTATCTTGCCAGTTTAGTATAGACTTCTTTGGTCAGCCAGATGTCGTAAGCCGCATCATGCAGCTTGTCACTATCCAATTCAATGCCCAGATGCCGGGCCACCGTTTCCAGCTTAAAGTCTTTCATCGTGTGGCGTTCTTCCATCAGGTGTTGGGATGCCAGTACCATCACGTCGATCGAATTGATCCAGAACCAGGAATAGAAGAACTGATCGCCATTTTGCACAAAGAAGGCTTTGAGGAAGTAATTATCAAAAGACGCATTGTTGTAGCCCACCAGAAAGAATTTATCTTTCCGGTCGTATTTATCCACATATTTGGAAAGCATTTGAATAAAGTCGGTATAGACCTGCTGCATGGAAGGGTAAGCCATGATCTGCTTGCGGGTAACGTTACAGACCCTCAGTGCTTCCTCTTCAATCTCACAGCTTGGGTTGGGCTGCACTTTGTAGTTAAAGAACTCCTTTGTTTCTCCATCGATAACTACTTCACCGCTAATCTGATGGATCCCGTTACGCCAATATTTAATACCTGTCGTTTCTAAGTCGAAAAAGAGTAATTTCATATGTTGCACTTTGATTATACAAATATAGGGAGAATATTCCATTCTCCACATTTAATCTTATATTTGTGTTTTAGACATTTCAACTACTTAATTCGATACATCATGAACACACAAAGACTGAAGGGCGACTGGCCAAAGATCGGTATTCGCCCGACGATCGACGGACGTATGCGCGGCGTCCGCGAATCCCTCGAAGATCAGACCATGAATATGGCAAAAGGCGTTATGGAGTTGTTGACCTCCACGTTGAGATATCCGGATGGAACGCCGGTTCAATGTATCATAGCCGATACGACGATCGGCCGTGTAGCCGAGAGTGCGGCCTGTGCGGAGAAGTTCCGGCGGGAGAATGTCGGTGTGACAGTTACCGTGACACCCTGTTGGTGCTACGGCAGTGAGACGATGGATATGGAGCAACATACGGTCAAGGCGGTATGGGGTTTCAACGGCACGGAACGCCCGGGAGCGGTCTACCTGGCGGCTGTCCTGGCGGCGCATGCGCAGAAAGGTCTGCCCGCTTTCGGTATCTACGGGCATGATGTGCAGGATATCGGCGATACGGTGATCCCGGATGACGTGCGCGAGAAGCTGCTTCGCTTTGCCCGTGCGGCTATGGCCGTAGCTATCATGCGCGGCAAGTCGTATCTCTCGATCGGTGCCGTCTGTATGGGCATTGCCGGTTCGATTGTCAATACGGACTTCTTCGAAGATTACCTGGGTATGCGCTGTGAAGGCATCGATGAGGTAGAAATCATCCGCCGCATGGAGCAAGGCATATATGATCCCGAAGAATATGAGAAAGCCTTGGCATGGGCGAAGGCCAACTGCCGCGAACACGAAGATATCTGCAACCGGGAGGATCTGAAGAAGTCGCGGGAAGAAAAAGATAAAGACTGGGCATTCATCGTGAAAATGACTTTGATCGTGCGCGACCTGATGATCGGTAACCCCAAACTCAAAACGTTAGGTTTCGGCGAAGAAGCCTTGGGACATAACGCGATTGCCGCCGGATTCCAGGGACAACGCCAGTGGACCGACTTCTATCCCAATGGCGACTTTACCGAGGCGATCATGAATTCTTCGTTCGACTGGACGGGTGTGCGCCAGCCTTTTGTCGTGGCCACCGAGAACGACGCCCTTAACGGCACGGCTATGCTATTAAGTTACCTGTTGACCCATACAGCACAGATCTTCGCCGACGTGCGTACCTACTGGAGTCCGTCTGCCGTGGAAAGAGTGACCGGAAAGAAGCTCGAAGGACGGGCGGCAAACGGCATTATCCATCTGATCAACTCCGGTGCCGCCTCTTTGGACGGTTCGGCCCGTCAGACCGACGCCGATGGCCTTCCCGCCATGAAGCCTTTCTGGCAGATCACGGAGAAAGAAGCGAAAGACTGCCTGGATGCGACCACCTGGGTGCCGGCTAACCGCGAATATTTCCGTGGGGGCGGTTTCTCTTCCAAGTTCCTCACGCGCCAGGGAATGCCTTGCACGATGGTGCGCCTGAACCTGGTCAAAGGCTTGGGTCCTGTCTTGCAACTGGCCGAAGGATGGACGGTCGAGCTGGATCCCGACGCACACAAGATCCTCGATGACCGCACGGATAAAGGCTGGCCTACCACCTGGTTTGCGCCCCGTCTGACGGGCGAAGGGAACTTCCGCGATGTCTATTCGGTGATGAACCATTGGGGCGCCAATCACGGCTCGATCAGCTACGGCCATATCGGTGCCGACCTGATCACGCTGGCTTCGATGCTTCGTATTCCCGTTTGCATGCACAATGTAGAAGAAGAGCTGATCTTCCGTCCCGCCGCCTGGAACGCGTTCGGCATGGATCAGGAAGGCGCCGACTACCGCGCTTGTCAAACCTATGGAGCGTTGTACAAGAAGTAAGAAGGAGAGCGTATGAAAAACACAAAACAATCTTCTTTGTTGACCGCAAAGGATGGCACGAGTTATCTGCTTCCTTTTATTCTGATCACCTCCTGCTTTGCGCTCTGGGGGTTTGCCAATGATATTACAAACCCGATGGTCAAAGCGTTCTCGAAGATCTTCCGGATGAGTGTGACCGACGGCGCTTTGGTGCAGGTCGCCTTCTACGGAGGGTACTTCGCCATGGCCTTTCCGGCGGCTATGTTCATCCGCAAATATTCTTACAAGGCAGGGATCCTGATGGGCTTAGCTCTTTATATTATCGGTGCGTTCCTGTTTTTCCCCGCCAAGATGACGGGCGAATATTATCCGTTTTTGATTGCTTATTTCGTGCTTACCTGCGGACTTTCCTTTCTGGAGACCAGTGCCAATCCGTATATCCTTTCCATGGGATCGGAAGAAACGGCTACGCGGCGGTTGAATATGGCTCAATCGTTCAATCCGATGGGTTCGCTCTTGGGTATGTACGTCGCCATGAATTTTATCCAGGCGCGGCTCAATCCGTTGGACACAACCGAGAGGGCGGTCTTGAGTGATGCGGAGTTCGAAGCGGTCAAAGCGGCCGATCTTTCGGTTTTGATCACGCCTTATCTGGCAATCGGCTTATTTATTGTCGTGATGTTCCTGTTGATTTTCTTCACACGGATGCCTAAGAATCAGGATCAGTCCCATCGCATTGATTTTGTTCCGACGCTGAAACGCATCTTCTCTCTGCCCCGTTACCGCGAGGGAGTGATTGCGCAGTTCTTCTATGTTGGGGTACAGATCATGTGCTGGACGTTTATTATCCAGTACGGCACGCGTATCTTTATGGCCGAAGGCATGGCGGAGATGGAAGCCGAGGTGTTGTCGCAGAAATATAATATTGTAGCGATGATTATCTTCTGCGCCAGTCGGTTTATCTGTACTTTCCTGTTGCGCTACCTCAATCCCGGGCGGTTACTGATGATCCTGGCGCTTGCCGGCGCTGGTTTTACGGTGGGAGTGATCGGCTTGCAGAACATTTACGGCTTGTATTGTCTGGTGGCGGTGTCGGCTTGTATGTCGCTGATGTTCCCGACCATCTACGGTATTGCCTTGAAAGGCTTGGGCGACGATGCGAAGTTCGGTGCCGCCGGATTGATTATGGCGATCCTGGGCGGTTCGATCTTGCCTCCTTTGCAGGCGATGATCATCGATCAGGGCACTGTTTGGGGGATGCCGGCGGTGAATTTGTCGTTTGTGTTGCCGCTGGTTTGTTTTGTGGTGGTGGCGGCTTATGGGAGGAGGGCTTATAAGAGCTTATAGGAACTCATAGGAACTCCTAAGAATTCATAGGAGGGGGAATTAGGCTCTCTTATGAGTTCTTATGAGTTCTTATGAGTTCCTAATTCTTATCGTTCTTATGAATTCTTATGAGTTCCTATGAGCTCTTATGAGTTCCTATTCCTTAATAAAATCCCCCGGAAACTCCACCTTATTCACCACCTCATCGCCCTTCAGGCGAATCCAGGAGGTGAAGCCTTTTTGGCCTTCGGTCAGTTCGATCACGCGGGCGCCGTTCGAGAGGTTGTTGTAGACGGTGTTTCCGCCCGTATAACGTCCGTAACATAAAAGGATTCCTTTCCAATAGACGGCATAATCGTCGTCGTGATCATGGCCGACAAAGGTAGCCATCACATCACCCCTCTCGCGCATGGAGGCAAAAAGGCCTGTGTTCAATACCGGAGCACAGGCTTTTTCTTTGCGCGTGCCCGTCAGGATCGCCGTCTCATCGGCGGCAGCCTGGTTGTATTCCGGCAGCGGAATATGGAAGAACGCCAATGAGGGGATGGGGGAGCCGTTGTTCTTCTGGGTATAACGCTTACTGTTTTCCCTGTACCATTGGATCTGATCGAACTTGATATAATCGTACCCGCCGATGCCTTCCAGTTGGGAGTAGGAGTTGGAGTCGAAACAATAGAGGATATTTGCCTCCTTCCCGCCGTCGCTCGATTGAATGGGTAAGATGAAATTGCTTACGCCCGACAGGCCTTCGACCGTGCCCGTCATATTATACGGTAGGGTCTGAATGATCCGCAATAACTCTTCGCGGCTTAATCCGTGTTCGTCGTCATGATTACCAAAGGTAACTGCAAAGGGTATCTTTTTGTCGGATACCTGTTTCAATACGTAACGTATGCCTTCCTCCGCCGGCTCGCCGAAGATCACATCGCCCGTGAAGATCACCAGATCCGGCCGTTCGGCATCGACCACCTCGTTGATCCGTTCGATCGCCGCCGCCGAGCGCGCATCGCCGTGGATATAATGTACATCGGTGAACTGTACGATCTTGAACTTCCCGTTTGTATTGTATTGCAGGGGTGGTTGCCCGGCCCAGGCCGTTGTTTGAAAAATAAAGAATAGGCCGACTGTCAGTAGAAGTAAGTTTCTCATCTTATCTTATCTGTTTTTGAATAACTTCTGAATCATTCGGGCAAAGATAAGGACTCTTTTTGGGCAAAACAAGCCGGAAGTTTCTTTACGACCGGGGTGCTAAAGGTTTACCACCGGGGTCGTAAACCTTTACCACCAGGGTCGTAAAGCTTTAGCACCCTGGTCGTAAAGAAACTTTTCCGGTATCCGTCCTGAAAAAGACGCGCAAGGGTGTTGAGGATGCGCCTCAACATAGTCAAGTAAGTTTGTCTCTGTCTTCGGCTTTCACTATCTTTGCCCGCAAAAGACGAAAACAATTGCCTTATGATCACCTATATTCTGATTGGTCTCACCTTATTGGTTTCTTTCCAGTGCTTCTCCAAGCCGCGTTTGTTTTATGCGCTGGCGTTCGTTCCTTACCGGATGTTGCGACGGCAGGAGTGGTGGCGACTCGTTACGCATGGGTTTGTGCATGCCGATTCGATGCATCTGTTGGTGAATATGTTCACATTCTGGTCGTTCGGTACTTATATCGAACGTTCGTTCGGTTACCTGGGTTTGGGCCCGGCGGCTTATCTGGGGCTCTATCTGGGTGGAATGGTTGCGGCTTCTTTGTTTGATACCGTCAAATACCGCAACGATCCCAACTATGTCTCCATCGGGGCATCGGGTGCGGTTTCCGCCGTCTTGTTCACCTCCATCTTGTTCGATCCTTTCGGCAAGATCCTATTGTTTGCCGTGCTTCCCATCCCGGGCATTCTTTTTGGGGTATTCTATCTGGTCTACTGCCAGTACATGGCAAAGAAAGGCGGCGACAATATCAATCACAATGCCCACTTCTACGGTGCGGTCTACGGATTCTTTTATCCCATCGTGTTCCATCCGGAGCTGGGCAGGGGGTTCCTGGCGCATTTCTTTTAATTACGAATTAAGAATTACGGATTCGTAATTTCTATTTACCTTTGTCGCTTCGAAAAAAGAGAATGATGGAAAACAAAGATTATATGGGGCGGACACTGGTCGTACTGGTATGGACTATGATCGGTTGCTTTGCTTTGTATGGACTGCCCGATGAGTTGTGGGGGCACAAGATCAAGCGCGTCGACCTCTTTTCCGACATCCGCTTGAACCCCAACACCCGAAAGGCGGCCTTGGATTCGATCAAACAAGTCTTATCTCTTCCCGATACCTTGCAGATTGATACGGTAGCCCTGCGCACCTCGGTGGTCGAGGCTACGGGTATGGATACCACTTCGTTGCAACAGCGCGATTCGCTTTACAACCGGCGTTACGCCGCCACGGCAACCGATTCTGCCGCTTCCCGCATACAGGATTTCTCGCCCGGACATATCGGGTTGAAACGTTTCTTCCGGGCGATCAACGACCGCCACAAGATGGACCGGCCGGTGCGCATTGCTTTTATGGGCGATTCGTTTATCGAGGGGGATATTATGGTGTCCGATTTCCGTTCGCTGATGCAGAAACAGTTTGGTGGGCGAGGGGTAGGCTTTGTACCCGTTACCTCGGTGACGGCGCAGTTCCGACCGACCGTCAATCAGGCCGCCAGCGGGTGGAAAACCTGGTCGATGATCCATGATCAGAGCCACGACTACGTTCTGCCCGGTATGCTCTTCGAAGCCGAGAAAGAACAAGCGACCATCCAGATGAAAAATACCAACCGCCATCCGGAACTGCCCGAGGTAGAAACGGTGCAACTCTACTATATGGCCAACCGGAATACCCGGATGCAACTGGTATTGAACCAGTCGACCGATACGATCAGCCGCCAGTTGGCACCGACCGACCGTATTACCCGGAATATTTCGGAAGGACAAATCACCGAAGCCTCTTATACCTTTACCCAGGTGGAAGGCTTTCAGGCGCTGGGCGTGGCGTTGGAAGACCGGAGCGGGATGGTGGTCGACAACTTCTCGCTGCGCGGCAATTCGGGCATGATACTCGAACGGTTCGACCGTCAGCGCTGCCGCCAGTGGTCGGAAGTACGCCCTTATGATTTGATTGTTTTGCAATACGGCTTGAATGTGATCAGTGAAGATATGCTGGATTACGGCTGGTACCGGGCGCGTATGATCGAAGTGGTGCGTCACCTGCGCGAATGCTTCCCGGATACCGACATCCTGTTGTTGAGTGTGACCGACCGCAGTCATCTGGAAGACGGTGTGTACCAGACCATGCCCGAAGTATTGGCCATGCTGCATACCCAGCAGCAGATTGCCCGCCGCGCCGGCATTCCGTTCTGGAATATGTTCGCCGCGATGGGCGGAGAGAACAGTATGGTGCGTTATGTCGAGAACAACTGGGCGAGCAAAGACTATACCCATTTCAGTTTCCGGGGCGGGCGCGAACTGGCCAACGCCCTGATGAAAGCCTTACTCACCGAAAAAGAATTTTATGACGAAGCGGAGAAGACATTGCGTTAGTATATTGGTACTGATCGGCTTCTGGCTGATAGTATTCTTCCCCCTGCGTCCGTCGGTGCGGGCCGGAAAGGTGATGCCTGCGGCGGATGAGGTGGAGATGATGCTTCCCGTACCGTTGGATTCGCTGCCGTTAGTCACGATCCCTTTTGCCGACTCCTTATGCCTGATCACCGATACGGCAGGCACCCTGCATCCGTTCTACCGCGAGCTCGATGCCTTGCGTATGCGACACGACACGGTCGTGACGGTGGTGCATCTGGGCGATTCCCATATCCAGGCAGGCTTCGAAACGGGACAAACCATGCGACGGCTGCAAGAGATCTTCGGCAATGCCGGCCGCGGATGGGTAGGGCCGCTCAAATTGAGCCGGGTGAATGAGCCGAACGACTATTTTATCCAATCGGTTGTCCGCGAATGGGAGGTAGGACGTTGTATCCAAGCCCGGCCGAAGACGTCGATCGGCATCGGAGGCTTTGGGATACGGACGGTATCGCCTTCGGTCAATCTCGACTTAATCATCGGGCCGGTCAACGGTGCCGGTTACGCGTTCAACCGGGCGGTGTTCTACCGCAACGAGAAGGCCATGCCGATGCTTCCTGCCGGAACGTGGAAAGATTCGATCCGTACATCGCTTGCCACCGAGCCCTGCGCGCCGGGCATACTGGCCGATACGTTCTTTATCACGTGCCTGACCGATACGCTTCAACTGCATAGCACCCGACGCAAACAAGGAACCGACAGTCTGCTGCCGGCTTCTGCGTTTAATAATACCTACTACGGATTTCAATTGACCAATGGCGGACCCGGACTATTGTATCACTCCATCGGCGTGAACGGATCGATGTTTATCCATTACACCGACCGGGCGTATCTCGAACAACTGGCCCTGTTGAAGCCCTCTTTACTGATCATCTCCCTGGGCACAAACGAGACCTTCGGGCGACGCTTCAATAAACCGGAATTCAAAGGGCAGGTAAAAGCCTTTGTCCAACTGGTCAAAGACGTACTGCCGCAGACCGCTTTATTGTTGACCACGCCCGCCGAATGTTATAAACGGGTTACGGTAAATAAGAAACGGACTTATGTGCGCAATGAAAACAGTGAGAAGGCAGCCGAGGTGATTCTCGACGTCGCGCTGGAAGAAGGCATTGCCTGTTGGGATTTGTTTCGTATCACCGGAGGGAAGAACTCCTCGCGGCAGTGGTACGAACGGAAATTAATGGGACGCGATCGCATCCACTTCACCAAAGAAGGTTACGGGGAGCAGGGTGAATTATTGTATCGCGCTTTAATCAAGAGCTATAATGAACATATTGAACTATAATCTCTCCTGGGAGAAACTCACCGATCTATTCGTTTATCACCGGGAAGCCCCGATGCTTTTCAGCAGCGGCTTGTTTTTCTTCCTGTTTATCGGGTTCTTTATGATCTACCTCGCGCTGCGCAGGCATACGCTGGCGCGCTTTATCTACGTCACGCTCTTTTCGCTTTACTTCTACTATAAGAGCAGCGGGATCTGGTTTCTTTTATTATTGTTTACGGCAACCTCCGATTTTATCATTGCCCGCGTATTGGTAAACACCACGCCTTTGCTGCGGCGCAAACTCCTGGTTGTCCTCAGCCTTTGCATCAATCTGGGTATGCTGGCTTACTTTAAATACTTTAACTTCCTGTATAGCCTGAGCGTGTCGGTGACCAATTCGATCGGATCCTGGTTCGGCATGGAAACGGTCGAGAATCTGACATTTGATATCTTCCTGCCTGTCGGAATCTCTTTCTTTACGTTTCAGAGCATCAGCTATGTGGTGGATATCTATCGGGGAAAGCTACAACCGCTGAACCGTTGGATCGATTATGTGTTTTATGTTTCGTTCTTTCCGCAACTGGTGGCCGGACCGATCGTCAGGGCGAAAGACTTCCTGCCGCAAATGCTCAAGCCGCTTTGGGTGGGGAAGAAGGAATTCGGCGAAGGGCTGTTTCTTTTCCTCTGCGGATTGTTCAAAAAGTGCGTGATCTCCGATTATATCAGTATGAATTTTGTCGACCGAATCTTCGATGCGCCTTTGTTGTACACCGGTTTGGAGAACCTATTGGGTGTCTATGGTTATGCGCTTCAGATCTATTGCGACTTCTCGGGGTATTCGGATATGGCGATCGGTATTGCGCTGTTATTGGGCTACCGATTCAATATCAACTTCGATTCGCCTTACCAATCGGCCACCATTACCGAGTTCTGGCGGCGCTGGCATATCTCGCTCTCCTCGTGGCTGAAGGATTATCTCTATATCTCGTTGGGAGGAAACCGCAAAGGGAAGACGCGAACGTACGTCAATCTCTTTATCACCATGCTGTTAGGCGGATTGTGGCACGGGGCGTCGATGAACTTTGTCATCTGGGGCGGACTGCACGGGCTGGCACTGGCGATCCATAAGTTTGTGATGGGCCGCTTCGGCAGTTTCAAAAAGGTAGGAGAGGAGATGAAACCCTGGCGACGGGTATTGGGCATTGTCTTTACCTTCCATCTGGTGTGTCTGGGCTGGATCCTGTTCCGAGCCGATACGATATATACAGCCGGAGAGATCCTTTCGCAGATCTTTACCCACTTCCATCCCGAAGTATTCGGCCAGTTTGTCGAAGGCTACCGGGGTGTTTCCATCCTGATGCTGTTGGGTTTTACGCTTCACTTCACGCCACACCGATGGACCCAGGCTTTGCAGAAAGGGGTGACTGCCTCGCCCGTTGTCGTGCAGGCGTTGTATCTGATCATTCTTATTTTCATTGTTGTGCAACTGAAGAGCGCCGGAGTGCAACCGTTTATTTACTTCCAGTTCTGATCGTTTTTTCGTTTGTCCCCGCCAACCGTTTTAGCCTTTTTTGTGACTTTCTGTTCTTTTTTGACTTTTTATCGGCATAAAACGAGGTCGTTTAAAAAATAATTCACATATTTGAACTTTAGATAGAAATAAAGTAGTGGGAATTTAACAATGTTAGCTGTCATGGAAGATTCGACCAAAAAAATGCATGTTGAAGGTGGCGACAAGGAGATACTGTATTCAAAAGCGATTAAAGCGGGAAAACGTATTTATTATTTGGACGTAAAGAAGAACCTCAAAGATGATCTTTTCCTCGCGATTACCGAGAGCAAGAAGGTACAGTCCAAAGAAGGAACGCAAGTTACTTTCGAGAAACATAAAATCTTCTTGTATAAGGAGGATTTTGAAAAGTTCATGGATGGCATGAACGAAGTGATCAATTATATCAAACAACGGAACCATGCGGGAGAAGAAGACGTAAAAGAACCGGATGGAGACCTCAAGATAGATATCGAATTCTAACCGATCGTTCGGGCAGTATATACAAAAGATAACGGGCTGTTTACTTATATAAGTGAACAGCCCGTTGTGTTGTTTTCAGTTTTTTGTATAAACCCGCTCTGCGTTTGTTTTATGCCGGGTGAATAGCTTCTGTGGGACAAGCATCAGCGCAGGTTCCACAATCTGTACACAATTCAGGATCGATAGCATAGATATCTCCTTCTGAAATTGCGCCTACCGGACACTCATCAATACAAGTTCCGCAAGCAATACAATCATCACTAATTACGTAAGCCATTTTTCTTTCTTTTTTAATTTATACTATTAGTTCGGTCTTTCGCCAAGTAACAGGATCAGCCCTGTTCCTATTACATAAACACGTGCGCAAAGATAAAAGTTTCTTTTTATATAAAAAAGAGGAAAGCTATTTTATCTAATTATGTTGTACTTTTGCAATAAGTCGCTTGAATTGACGTTATAATTCAAAATTGTTGAGTCGGTGAGAAAAGTATTCCTTTTAATGACAACCATAGTCCTGATCGCTTTCGGCGCCGGGGCACAAACGGAGCGGGTGAAGAATCAGCCGTATGCCGATATGAAGTTATACCATCTCGGTTTCCATATCGGGCTGCACACGCAGGATTTGATATTGACCCATACGGGGGTGACCTCCGGCGGACAAACACTGTATGCCGAGATACCCTCGTATAACCCCGGCTTCAGTGTCGGTGTGATTGGGGATATGTATCTGAATCCCTATTTCAACCTGCGGGTAACTCCAACGCTTTATTTCGGAGACAAAAGCTTTGTCTTCCGAAGCCAGGAGACAGGCGAGGAGTTTAAGACCAATGTTCGTTCGAATTACATGACCTTTCCGGTAGAACTGAAATACAGTGCTTTGCGCTTGAATAATTATCGCCCTTACGTGACCGGTGGAGTCTATGGCGCATTGGATCTGGGGCGTAAGAAAGGAAACCCGCTCTTGTTGAAAGGCACCGATTTCGGTATTACGTTTGGTTTCGGATGTGATATATACCTTCCTTTCTTTAAATTATCTCCCGAATTGAAGTTTTGTTTCGGTCTGGTCGATCTATTGGAGAAGGATCGTACCGATCTTTTGGATAAAGAACAGATGATCTATACGGATGCCTTGTCGAAAGCCACGAGCCGAATGATCGTACTCACCTTCAATTTTGAATAAGTTCTTATGATTTCCCTATAAGCTCTTATGAATTCTTATGAATTCCTATGAGCTCCTATGAATTCCTAATCCCCTTCTTACCTCGGCGCCTTCTTATACAAATAAGCCGCAATAAATACATAAAGAATATTCGGCAGCCAGGCAGCAATCATCGGGCTCATACTTCCATTGACGGCAAAGGTAGAGGAAATGGTGGTGAAAAGAATATAAGAGAAACTCAGTCCGATCCCGATCCCGATATTCAGTCCCATACCACCTTTGATCTTCCGGGACGACAGAGATACACCAATCAGTGTCAGGATATAAGACGCCATAATGGCGGCAAAGCGTTTGTGGTATTCGATCTCAAACGATTGGATATTGCCGATACCGCGTTTCTTCTGCCGGGTAATATAGGTATGTAATTCCGGAGTCGTCATGGTTTCGTTATCGTTCACGGCAATCAGGAAGTCGGAAGGCACAATGGTGAGTGTCGTATCCATACGGTTCCCTTCCCGGATCGTTTCTTTCATTCCGTCAAAGTCACGGATCATATAATCGATAACCGTCCAGGCATAAATGGAATCGTACTTGATGGATTTGGCGGTCAACCGGGAAGCTAACTTCTTATCATCGAAATGTTCCAATGAAAAGCCATAACCCATGCTGGAACGGTCGTCATAACGGTCGAAATAAGCAATGACGCCGGGTTCGACTTCCAACTGCACATTGCGCGCATAGTCGACCCTTTTGTTCTTTATATACGTGTTCTGAAATTCAATCCGGGTAATATTGGCCGGCGGGATGATATAAGAATTCAATACGAAGGTAGCCAGAGCAATGATCGTTGCCGAAAGCATATAAGGGATCATCAAACGCTGAAAACTAACCCCGCTCGATAACATCGCAATGATCTCCGACTTCTCCGCCAGGCGGGAAGTAAAGAAGATGACCGCAATAAAAGTAAACAAGGGACTGAAAAGGTTGGCGAAATAAGGAATGAAGTTCATGTAGTAGTCGAAGATAATCGCTTTCAACGGCACATCCGGACTCAGGAACTTATCGATCTTCTCATTGATATCGAATACGACGGAGATCGAGATGATCAACGCAATGGCGAAGAGATACGTTCCGAGGAACTGCTTGATGATGTACCAATCTATTTTCTTCAACTTGTATTTCATCTTACAAACGATTTGAAAGTTGTCTCACCATAGTTGTTTTCCAGGTGGTATAGTCTCCTTCGATAATATGCTGGCGCGCCTGGCGGACCAATTCCAGGTAGAAGGCCAGATTGTGAAGGGAAGCTATCTGTAAGCCCAGCAATTCATCCGCTTTAATCAGGTGATGAAGATAGGCCTTATTATATAATGTATCGACATACGAATGACCGTCGGGATCGATGGGGGAGAAATCGTCTTCCCACTTTTTGTTTTTGATATTGATTGTTCCGTACCAGGTAAACAACTGGCCGTTTCGCCCGTTCCGCGTAGGCATGATACAGTCGAACATATCGACTCCGCGTTCGATCGCTTCCAACAGATTCACAGGAGTACCGACACCCATCAGGTAACGGGGTTTGTCTTTCGGCAGTATTTCATTGACCACCTCGATCATCTCATACATCTTGTCGGTCGGTTCGCCCACGGCCAGGCCTCCGATCGCATTGCCGTCGGCGCCTAACCGGGCGATATGCTCCGCCGCCCGCTGCCGCAGATCGGTGTACACACAGCCTTGCACGATCGGGAAGAGAGATTGATTGTAGCCGTATTTAGGTTCTGTCGCATGGAAACGTTTGAAGCAACGATCCAACCACCGCTCCGTCAGTTCGAGGGATTGTTTGGCGTAGCCATATTCCGCATCGCCCGGACAGCATTCATCGAAAGCCATAATGATATCCGCACCGATCGCCCGCTGGATATCCATCACCTTTTCGGGTGTAAACAGATGCTTGGAGCCATCGATATGCGAACGGAATTCCGCTCCTTCTTCTTTCAATTTGCGGTTTTCCGACAGGGAGAATACCTGGAAGCCACCGCTATCGGTCAGGATCGGACCATCCCAACTGTTAAACTTATGTAAGCCGCCGGCTCTTTCCAGTATCTCGATGCCCGGACGCAGATACAGATGATAGGTATTGCCCAGGATAATCTGGGCTTTGGTATCGCTTTTCAGTTCCGGCATTTGCACGGCTTTCACCGTTCCCTGTGTTCCTACAGGCATGAAAATGGGCGTTTCGATCACACCGTGATCGGTAGTAATCGAACCTGCCCTTGCATTTGACTGGGTATCTTTATAGTGTATATCGAATGTCATCTTTCTTCAAATAGATCGCAAAGGTAGTATTTCTGTTGGGAATTAAAACCCGAAATCATCGATTTCGATCTCCAAAACTTCCTCTTCAGCCGGTTTCTCTACCCGTTGATGCACGATATTCGATTTAATAATAATCGCCCTTTCCGGCCGTACCGGACAGATCGATTCACAGCCTCCGCAGCCCACGCATAATTCCGGTTCGACCACCGGCACGGTCAGCGTGGATCCTTCTTTATACAGCTCCATGTGAACCGCCTGTGTCGGACAGTGTTCCGAACAGGCGCCGCAGTCGGTATTCTCGGTTTCGACGATACAACGCTCGAGGAAGAACTCGGCAATGCCCACCTGCGTGGTCATTTTATCATCGACAGACGTCAGCTCTATCGCTTTGTTGGGGCATACTTCCGCACAGACCGTACATTCGTAATTGCAATAGCTATCGATATAAGCCATGTGCGGTTTCAGGGCATACCCCAGGCCAAACTGAAGTCCGGCGGGATAAAGCACCTGACTCGGGCAATGCACCACACAGAGATGGCAACCGGTACATTTATCTTTAAACCGTTCCAGGCTGATCGATCCCGGAGGCGTGACGGGCGCCGTCTTTGCGGTCTGCGCCGTGCCGGTAGCCCGTGCCACAGCCGAGACTACGGGAAGTGTCGCCGCTATGGTAGCCCCTGTGGCAATAAACTGGCGACGGCTCTGCGACGAAAGATCTTCTTTGCTTTCTTTCGCCTCTTTACGCCCAGGCAACTGAAAGCGATAATGAATACTGTCTTTCTTGCAGGAAGAGATACAGTTGAAACAATCCACACAACGGGAGTTGTCGACAGTCAATGCTTTTACATCAATCGCTTCCGCTTTGCAACTCTGTTCGCACAAGCCGCAACTGATACATTTCTCCTGATCGATGGAAACACGGAAAAAGGAATAACGGGACACCAGGCTCAATAAGCCGCCGACGGGACACAAGGTGTTACAGAACAAACGTCCGCGGGTTACGACCATCACGATAAATACCAGTAAAGCGATCGTTCCGCCGATCAGTCCGGCCGTAGTAACCGTCGTAAGGGTTACATGGAATAAGGTATAATTATCCGCTCTCGCCAGTATGTCTGCCAATCCATTATTTATCCAGACAACTGCCGGACGAAAGAGATTGGCGGCCATCCGGCCGAAATTACTATAGGGATCAAGAGCCATTAACAGTTCGATCGAACCGAAGAGGGCTAAAACCGTGATTAGTCCGAGTAGTATGTAACGCAGATAATTCATCGGTTTGCGATAAGCAAACCTTCTGGGCCCTTTCTTCTTTTTCTTACCGATGCAAAACAGCCGGTTGATGATATCCTGAAAAACGCCGGCGGGACAGATCACCGAACAATAGATACGTCCGAACACCAATGCCAATACAAGTTGTACCAACAGGATGCCTACCATCCCGCTAAGGATCGCCGGTACGATCTGCAGATGCAGAAGGGTATGGGTCGATACCGGCATAAGCGCCCGGAAGTCCACAAAAAAGAAAAGGATAGGTACGAAAAACAAGATTGCGAGCAAGACCCGCAATCCTTTCAAATAATTAGGCCGTTTCATACGGATCAAATCTTAACACGTTTGATGTTTACCTTCTTCAGATCTGTACTTCCCAGATTCAACGCTTCGCCTTTGGCTAAGTGGCCTACGGCTTCGATGTCCAGTTTCTTCACCTGGTTGAACATTCCCAGAGCAGCGGTATCGACAGCTACGATATTCGGTGAGGCGATCAGGGATTTGACCGTTGCCACGTCGGCCGCGCTCTTGCCTTGCGGGCCGTTCTGGTGCATGATCCGATACGCATCTACGATATTCAGTACCGGTTTCTTTTCCCAGGTACAGATATCCGCGATACATTGTTGCAGGTCGTTGGAATGGAAGAACCGACGGTCCCAGACAATCCCCATATAGTTTTTCATGGCACAGCTCAGCTTGGCGCCGCCATGGTTCTTTAATACCGGAAGATTGATCCAGGCATCCGCTTCAATCAAGGCTTCATGTATCTTGGCTTTCTTCAATACAACTCCTTTGGGAATGGATACTTCTTTGAAATACTTCTCTTCATTGGCCGGCATAACGATCGCCCCGGCTTCTTTGGCGGCTGCGGCGATACCGCTATTGTCGTAACATTTCTGCCAGTTGTCGCAGGTCTGGTCGAATACGGTAACCTTTTCCGCTCCGGCTTCCAGGCATTTCTTGACCAACGCTTTCACCAATTCGGGATTGGTATTGGCTGCCAGTTCCGGTTTGCGGTCCCAACCGATATTCGGTTTGATCACCACTTTCTGCCCTTTCTTGATGAATTTGCCGATACCACCCAGTTCTTCCAAAGCTTTGTCGAGCATAGTTGCCGGTTCGCCGCCCATAACGGCAACCATATCGGGTATTTGCTCCACAATCATATTGTTCGACTTCAAAGCCGCCTGTAAACCATCGAAATTCAACGTTAAAGCCGCGCTTGCTGCTACACTGGTCTTAATAAAATCACGTCTTTTCATTTCAGTTTTTACTTCATTAAACTTGTTGTACTCATTTTTGGGAAAACAAATATAGTGAATGTCCCCAAAATAGCCTATTTTTGAGGTGCTTTAAACAATTTTTATGGAATAACAGCGTACCTCACAATCAAATGGCCAGCATATTAGTAGTAGAAGATGAAACCAATATCTCTTCCTTTATCCAACGCGGATTGGAAGAGTTCGGATATGACGTGCAGATCGCTTCGGACGGCCAAAGCGGCTGGGCGGTATTGCAGAGAGAAAAGTTCGATCTCCTGATATTGGATATTATCATGCCCGGGATGACCGGATTGGAGCTTTGCAGTACATACCGGAAAGCTTTCGGGTATGCCGTTCCGGTTATTATGCTTACCGCTTTAGGGACCACCGATGATATTGTCGGCGGATTAGATGCCGGAGCAGATGATTACCTGGTAAAACCTTTTAGTTTTCAGGAGTTAAAAGCCAGAGTCGCCGCTTTACTGCGCCGGCGGGGTGGGGAAGTGCCCGAACCTGCCGATGCCTCCAAGCCCCTTCAATACCTTGATCTGAGCCTGGATCCGGCTACCCGCCGGGCTGTCCGCAACAATAAAACGATAGACCTGACCACCCGCGAATATAAACTACTGGAATACCTCATCACCCATCAGGGCACGCCGGTCAGCCGGGAAGATCTGATCAAACAGGTATGGGAGAAAGAACCGGACCGCAACATGAACATCGTCGATGTGTATGTGAACTACCTGCGGGGGAAAATAGATAAAGGCTTCCGAAAGAAAATGATCCGTACGGTAACCGGTATCGGCTATATGCTTGAAGTATGAAGACGAGTGACAAAATAGCGCTTTCCTATACCTCGGTTATCATCGGGATAATCGTGTTGATCGCCATTGCCTTTTACATTATTGCCACCTTCTACCTTTATAATTTATTACCGGAGGAGCGAATGAATGAGATCGGAGAAGCGAACTACCGGGAGATCATCTTATATGGCAACAAGATCAGGCAGGGCATCGCCTGGATGTTATGCGGTCTGGTCGTTGTCAGCTCTCTCTTTGTTTATGGGGTTGGGAAGCATTATTCCGCCCGGATGATCGAACGGATCAACAGCTCTTACCAGAGTGAGAAAGCTTTTGTCCGAAGCGCTTCCCACGAATTGAACAACCCCCTGACAGCCATCCAGGGCGAATGCGAGATTACGCTGTTGAAAGAAAGAACACCGGCAGAATATCAAATAGCGTTGAACAGAATACTGGATGAGACCAAACGCATCATTCAACTGATGAAGCATCTGCTTTTTCTCTCACGCGAGAATGAAGATATCCTGCAGAATACCACCGAACCGATCCTGATTGCCGAGTTCCTCCGGCAGTTTGCCCAGGGAAGGGTCGACTTCTCTCCCGACCATTTCTCTTTTGTGGTCCATGCCAATCCTTCCTTATTAAAGATAGCCATTGAGAATATCCTGAGTAATGCCTTGAAGTATTCCGATGAAAAGAGGGTTTTTATCCGGCTTCGGGGCAATGAACTGGAGATCGAAGACCACGGAATCGGTATTCCCGCCGATGATTTGGAATATATTTTTCAACCTTTTTTCCGGGCAAGCAATACTCGGGGGTATGCCGGTCAGGGCATCGGATTATCTCTGTCTCTTAGGATCTTAAGTGCCTACGGCTCCCGAATTTCAATCTATTCCGAAATAAACAAAGGTACCCGGGTCACAATTATTTTCCCATGAGAACGAACATTTTCTCCCCATTTGAGGTTATATAGAAAACAAAAAAGAAAATATGCTTCCGAACATCACTTTAGGTATAAGACTTCATCAACCGGTATCCACAAAAGGAATCCTTTTATATTATCCACTCAGCCCTATCTCTTCGAGAGAATATGCGGATAAGTATGAAGTTATTGTAGCCCAGAAAGAAGATAAAAAATATATTCTGTTGATGCCGAAACGTTATATGCAAACCGCAAAGTCCGCTTTGATGTTATGCAATTAGCGGGGTCATCCAACAGGACATTTTTGTAAATAGACCCTTATTTATCGCTGATTTATTATATTTTTGTGGCCATTGTTCGATGTGAATCGAGCAGTGGCCTTTTGTTTTATCGGAGTTAGAAAATAGAATATGACAATAGACAGTAAAACAGGATTAGTATTGGAGGGTGGGGGAATGCGCTCCACTTTTACCGCCGGTGTGTTGGATGCGTTTATGGATCATCAGCTTTGGTTTCCTTATACCATCGGCGTATCGGCCGGTGCCAGCAATGGGATCTCGTATCATTCGCGCCAGCGGGGACGTGCTCGCTACAGTAATATCGATTTGATGGCCAAGCGCAACTATATCGGGCTGTCGCATTTCCTGAAAGGGCGGGGCTATATCGATATGGACTTCCTGTTCTATGAATATCCGGATACAATGTACCCGTTAGATCATGAGACCTGTTTTCGTTCGAAAGAACGTTTTGTGATGGTCACCAGCAATTGCCTGACGGGAAAGGCGGAGTATTTTGAAGAGCGGAAAGATTTGAAACGCCTGACGGATATCTGTAAAGCCTCCTGTACGATCCCGGTGATGTGCCCGATTACGTATGTCGACGGCATACCAATGGTCGACGGCGGCGTGTGCGATGCAATCCCTGTGCGCCGTGCCATCGAAGAAGGTTACGAAAAGAATGTGATCGTACTGACCCGCAACAAAGGCTACCGCAAGAAAGACAAAGATTTCAAACTGCCCGGTTTTATCTACCGCCAATATCCGGCCATCCGTGAACAATTAAAGAACAGGTACCGCCGCTATAACGAGATCCTGGATTATATCGACCGCCTGGAAGAAGAAGGAAAGGCCATCATTATTCGTCCGCAACAACCGATTGAAGTCGGAAGGACGGAAAAGAACCTGAAGAAACTGGAGGCTATTTATGCGGAAGGTTATGCCTGCGGCAAATCTTTTATCACAAATACCATTGGTTCTCTCTGATCCCGTTTTTCAGCGATTGATTAACCCGTTCGGGATCGATAGACAGATTGATCTCATCCTTCCGGCGTTTCTCAACAAACGCTTTGCATAAAGCATTGTCTCTGGCCTGCGCGCCCGGATGCCCCTTGGCGATATCCGCCGCATGAGCCGCAAGCTTATAACTGATGATGCTGTTCCGGTAATCCTCCTTATTCGGGCCGGCAATAAACTCACGCGGTATCACTCCGCCGATCAATGCCGCGCCCTGCCAGGCCATCTGGGTGGCACCGATAACCGATGTGATATGATCGTATCCGTGTCCGATATCGGTCGTTATGGGGCCATACGTAAAATAGGGAGCATGCTGACAGGCATATTGCTGTTCTTTGATGTTTTCGCTGATCTTGTTGATCGGCAGAAATCCGGGGCCTTCGATCATAACCTGCACGAAATGTTCCCAGGCTATCCGGGTCAATTGCCCTTTGGTATGCAGTTCCGCGAATTGCGCCCTGTCGTTCGCATCGTAGATCGAGCCCGACCGTAGCCCGTCACCAATCACCAGGGTGACATCATACGCTCTTAATAATTCACAGATCTCGTCGAAATGTGTATAGAGGAAATTCTCCTGATTCTGGATCTTCACCCACCGGGCGATAATGGCGCCTGCCCGGGAGGCTATCCCCGTCAGGCGGGGGAATGTCATGTCGATATAACTCCGCAGCATCGCCGCATGGATCACGAAAAAGTCTATCCCTTGTTCCGCCTGTTCGATCAGGGTATCCCGGTAGATCTCCCAATTCAACTCTTCCACCGAGCCGCCGGCCTTGTCTAATGCCTGAAACAAAGGCACGGAGCCGACCGGTATCGGGGAGTACCGGAGCAGTGTATGATGGGTTCCGGCGATATCCTCTGCCTGAAACGGACACATAAACGTATCGCTTCCCCATTTGCAATTGAGAATCATCTGTCCGATGCCTTCTTCTTTGTTTTTGAATGAAAAAAGATCCTGGAGGTTGGTATTGACTTTGACCCGGAATTTCCGGCCGATAATCATCGGTTCCGCTTCCGGATGGTTGATATTGGCCGGAATAACCGCCCGGCCTGCCGCAACCTCTTTGCGCACAAAGTCGGGGGTGATATACGATTTCAGGCCCAGGGCTTCCACCTGCTGGTTTTCCCGGATCGCAACATATTCCATCTCCGGAGTGACGATCCGCTTTTTGGCATAATACAATTGGGTGATGGCTTTGCCTTCTTTCGCTTTGTAGGTGGTAAAGTCGGAAGACGCCGCCGGATCGCACAACCGGATATCCTTACGCCGGCTGCACCATTCCTCCCGGATGCGGGGGATACCCGACGAATCGTCGGTTTCGATCAGCGGATCGGAATACGGCCCGCTGGTATCATACAAAACGACCGGATTATTCTTTTTGATGTGCCGGACGCCTTCGGCATCCACCGTCTCCGTGTCCGTGAGGTTGATCCGGCGCATGCCTACCAGTACTTTATTGATCGTTCCCGGCACATAGAGCTTCTCCGAAGCGGGATAAGCTATTTTTCTGTTTTTCTTTATTGTCATAAATTTTAACCCAATAATTCGACGGCCCGTTCCATGTTGCGGATCACGGGCACGGTGAACGGACATTTCTCTTCACAGCTGCCACAGGCGATGCAGTCCGCGCCATTCGACGTCAACGCCCGGTAATGCTGCTTGATGCTCGGCGGGATCTTTTCCGTATCCAACCGGGCGATATCGAGGTATTTATTGACCAACGCAATATCGATATCCACCGGGCAAGGCTGGCAGTGGTTGCAATACACACAACTTCCCGTGAGCTCACCCTGATAGCCACGCAGGATATCCATATAATCGCGCGCTTCGGCGGTAGTTTGCAGGTAGGCTACGGCTTCTTTCACCTGGGCGGCCGACTGGCAACCGATCATCGTACTCACCACTCCCGGGCGGGTCAGGGCGTAATGGATACACTGGGCAGGGGTCATCGCTTTTTTGAATGGCGAGTGTTCGGCCGATAACAACCGGCCTCCGCCGAAGGTTTTCATCACCGTAATGGCAATATGCTGCTGCTCGCAGTATTGATAAAGCGCGTTGCGCACCGGATCGATCGAGATATACTCTTGCTTTTCCAGTTCTTCGAAAGTATCCAACACATCTTTCTCCGGCGGCGTCATATCGAATGCCGGATTGATACTGAACATCATCAGGTCGACCACGCCCGTTTCCAATACCCTGCGCGCTACCCGTGGGTTATGCGAACTGGTGCCGATGGCGCGTATCACGCCTTTCTCTTTCAGATCCAGCGCATAGTCGATGATCCCATTGTCGCGGATTTGTTCGAACGCCTCGTCGGAGTCCATAAAAAATAACATGCCCACATCGATATAGTCTGTACCCAGGTTTTCCATCAGTCCTTCGAAATACCGTTTGCAGACATCCAGGTCCCGGCTCATATCGTATTTCTCGTTCAGATCGACCGAGCCGATATGTCCTTGTATAATCACGTCTTTGCGCCGGTCGCCCAATGCTTTCCCGATATTGCGGCGCACTTCCTCACCGGGCATAAACAAATCGATCATATTGATCTCCTGCTCCAAGGCAGCCTGTATGGTTTCTTCAACCACATTATAAGGCTTGCCATCCAGATGCTCCGTGCCTAACCCAATGACACTGGCCGACATCCCTGTATTTCCAATCTTCCGGTATTCCATTCTTATTGATTTATAGTTTCTATACGTTTACCCATTGCCCAGCAAAGGTAATGCAAAATACCCAAAAGCCGTTTGCCCAACGGTCCATTCTCTTTTGTCAAAAAAGACAGGATATAAAAGTGCTGATAACTGTCGACACTTGTGCCGATAACTGTCGGCACAAGTGCCGATAATTATCAGCACAAGTGTCGACAATTATCAGCACTTTTAAAACCCTGGGAAAAAGCGACAATTCAGTAAGCTTTGTCGGACAAGCAAAGGTGAGTTCAAAGGCCGGCAGCCTTTTCGAAATCCCTGCCGGCCTTTTGGAAAACTCCGGCAGCCTTTTGGAAAACTCCGGCAGCCTTTTGGAAAACTCCGGCGGCCTTTTCAATGGAGGAGGTCGCTTTTGTAGTCTGATGGAGAGTGTTAACAAATGCAAACGGCAAACAGTGGTAAACCGATCACCCAAACAGTTTTTCATTTTTTTACTTACATCATACAGGGATTTCAGTGGTCTACACCCTGTTATGGTATTGATTTACAATGATGTAAAAAATCCTGTATGATGCAAGTAAAAAAACGAAAAACACTGTTCGGAGGCGATTGGGGTCGTTTGCATTCCTTTGTGTCAAGTATTTTGAAACGTGAAGGTTCTTTATTTTGTTGGGTCGGGAAAATAATGTACTTTTGCTGATTGTTGAAAAGATTAACTGAATATTAAAACAGTATGGAGCGATACTTAATAATCAAGACGAGAGATGAGCTGTTGCGCATAAAGATCGGACAAATACTCTACTTTGAAGCAGATCGGAACTATACCAAATTACTTTTATCAACCGGAATACAGTTTACGTTTGCGATCAATATTGGAAAAATAGAGGAGATGCTCGAGCGGCAGGTGGCCGGTAGCAACGCCATTCTGATGCGTGTCGGGAAGAGTCATATCATTAATAAAAATCATATATTGCAGATTAATTTACCTAAACAACGGCTTTTGTTATTGTCGAACGAAGGGAAACCCCGGGAGTTGGTGATCTCGAAAGATCCTTTGAAAGTACTCAAAGAGACGCTTGAGAAGGAAATGGGTAAAAATGAAGAAAAAGAGTAAGAAAAGATGATCCGTATAGGAAAAGCAGACGACAATGATTTTGTGTTAAACGATCCCCATGTCAGCCGCTATCATGCCCGATTGATCCGCGAAGAGGGCACCTGGTTGCTGGAGGATCTTTCGTCGACTAACGGTACGTACGTCAATAATACCCAGATCAGCAAGAAGCGCATTACGTCCACCGATCAGATCCGTTTGGGCGACAGTTGCCATATCAGCCTTCCCGAGATCCTGAAAAGCAAGAATGATTACAGTGAAGAGTTCGCTATTTTGAAAGAAGTGTACGATCATTATGTTCAATCTAAGGTTAAGATTCAATCATCTAACCAATTCAAAATAAGACTAATGCAGTCTTTGCCTTTTGCGCTTCCGGGTGTGATCGGGGTGGTTTTAGGTTTTCTGGGCAAGGGCAGTTCGATATTGTTTGGCGCCAGCCTATTTATTGTGATCTGTGCCCCTGCGGTTGGGATTTACCTGGGAGCACGGCAGTCGGCTAAGGTGCCGCAGCAGTTGCAAGATCTTGTGAATCAGTTTAAAATAGATTATGTCTGTCCCAAATGCGGCACGTTCCTGGGCGAAATCCCCTGGGAATCTCTCCGCAACCGAAAAAGCTGTCCCGTCTCTTCCTGCCGCGCCAAATGGGCGGATGAGGAAGCCTGAGGGTTCGTAAGCTAAACCATGCCTTTTGTACAATAATACCAAGTCTTTGATTATAAGAAAGAATTCCCCGTTTATTAATCCATCGCTTTTCGTACTTTTGTTCCGATAATATTTAGTATACATAAAATTATGCACGAAGAGGAATACACATTCGTAACCATAGACAGCGATCAGGCCGACTGGTCGGATGCCGTTATCGTAGACTTGGATAACGACGATATGCTGTTGGACGCTGTGGTTATTGATGAAGGATTTGAGGGTGCGGATTTCATCACCCTGTCCGACGATACCATCATGTTGTCCGATGCAGATATGTTAGACATGTCGTCCGGTCTGGATTTAGACAGTTCTGATATCATTATTCTATGATTTCTGTCCGGTGTCCACATTGTCATGTCGGGTTGAAGGTTGACGAGGGGAAGCTTCCCCCCGGCATCTCTTCATTTAAATGCCCCAAATGCAAACAATCCATTCCCATCTCCATTCTCCGGGAGCAAAAACATGCCTATAGCGGTTCGGACACTACCCTGGTGCAGCCCTTAAAAACAGGTATGGGTCGCCTGACTGTCCTGGCCGACGGAGATACGCCCGAACAACTCTTACCCCTGCACGAAGGCATCACAATCATCGGCCGCAAGTCGGCTGCTTCGAACGCCACCCTCGGTATTGCTACCAACGACCGCTCGATGAGCCGGGAGCATATCCGCATCGAAGTAAAAAAAGATGCCAAAGGTGGATACAAACATTACCTTTCAGATAATAATAGTCGAAATCATACGTTATATAATAGCAGTTTCTTAGAAAAAGGTGAAGTAGTCGTACTGAACGATAACGACGAGATAGTTATTGGTCGTACGGTTATTCGCTTCAACGAATAAATCGTGCCTGTTATGAATATAACTATTGGTAAACCGTGTGCTATCAGTGAGAAAGGCGGTAGACTAAACAATGAGGATTCGATCTATCCCCAGCCCGAAACAGTTGCAGCCCATCAGCGGTTGTTTATCGTTTGCGACGGAGTAGGAGGAGCCGATAAAGGCGAAGTGGCCAGCAGTATGGCCTGCGAGTCCATTCAATCTTATTTTTCCACATTCCTGGAAGGTGAGCCCACGAAAGAGTTCATCCGCAAAGCTGTGCAGTATGCCGAAGCCCGCTTCGACGATTATATCGAACGGCATCCCGATGCCAAAGGCATGGCTACCACGTTGACGTTGGTCTATATCGGAGAATCGGGTGTTACCCTGGCGCATATCGGCGACAGCCGGATCTATCACCTGCGCGACGGGGTGATCCTGCATCAGACGGAAGACCATTCATTGGTCAACTCCCTGATCAAACTCGGAAAGATCACACCTGCTGAAGCGGCAACCCATCCACAGAAAAATATCATCCTCAAAGCCATCCTGGGAAAAGAACGTCCGGTGGAAGCCGAAGTCACGCTATTACGCGATATACAGGCGGGCGATGTGCTCTTTATGTGTACCGACGGCGTGTTGGAAACGCTTACCAATGAGACGCTTGCTCCCTTGTTTACGGCCGACCGCCCGGCGGATGTGATCAAAGACCGGTTGGTGGAATGTTGCAACGGACGGACACGGGATAACTTCTCCTTTTACATTATTCCCATTCACCAAGTGTACGACCATGGAGGAATCAAGCAAAATATCCTCTCTTTATTTTATTCTTTTATATAATTAATGTAATTTTGACCAATCAATGAAATTACGTTTGAACTTATGAATTTACCGAACGGACATCTTCTTCAAAAGGGTAAATATCGTCTTACACATGTCGTTGGTCAAGGGGGCTTTGGTATCACCTACAAAGGGGTGTGGTTTACCGAGGTAAAAGGCTCCTTGGGCACTGTGAAGACGGAGGTTCCGATAGCAATTAAAGAATATTTCTTTAAGGATTATTGTTATCGGGAAGAGGGTTCGTTGGCTGTAAAAGTACATTCGGAAACCGGTAAAAACATATTCGATAAGTTCAAAGAGAAATTGATCCACGAAGCCCGGATCCTTTCCGATGTGCATCATCCCAATATCGTCAATGTATTGGAAGTGTTTGAAGAAAACAATACTGCCTACATTGCGATGGAGTATATCTCCGGTCTTTCCCTGAAAGAGATGATGGAGCGCGAAGGGGTATTGCCGGAAGCCAAAGTCTTGAAATATGTACACCAGATCGGGGAGGCCCTGCAGTTTGTGCACGACAACAATATCCTTCATCTGGATATCAAACCCAGTAATATCCTGATCGACCGCCGGGACAATGCCCGCCTGATCGACTTCGGCGTAAGTAAACGCTACGATACGCCCCACCAGGAGACCAGCACAACGATGCTGACCCTCTCCAAAGGCTTTGCTTCGATCGAACAATACGATAACGAAGGCACACAAAGCTTCTCGCCCTATCCCGATGTGTATTCGCTGGGAGCAACGATGTATAATCTGCTTACCGGAAAGATCCCGACCGAATCGATCCTTCGGGCCACCCGCCCGTTGGCCCTGCCTACAGACCTGAATCCGGAGATCTCCGCTAAGACTGAAAAGGTGATCATCAAAGCGATGGAAGTGGTGCCGACCGATCGTTATCAGACCGTTAAGGAGATGATGGATGAGCTCGATCCGCCACCGGAAGAAAAGGCTCTGCCCGATGATAAGCCGGATGAATACTCACGCTTTTTCTCTTCGGCGGCAGGCGATACAACCTTGATCTATCCACTGGGGAATAGTAAATTGCCTATCGAAGACGAAAGCGAACAAACGCTGTTGAACGATCCGGTGGAAGAACCCCTTCCGGTCGAAAGAAAATATGGAAAAGTATATGCGTTGTTGCTGTCGGTACTTCTGGTATTGACACTTTCTGCTTTTGCGCTGGTCTTCTTCAGTAACAAAGGAAAAACAGTCGCACAGGAAGAAACGAAGACAGAGCTGCCGGAATTGAATCCTTCCCAAACAATCCCTGAACTGGATACTTCCGATGAGCGACAAACCGCTCAACCGACCGAAGAACCCGGCGAAACAGAAACCCAGCCGAACGAACAAACCGAAAACCGGGAACCGGTCAACACGCCGCAGCCGAACACTACGGTCCCCGTAAATGAACCGGTCGTTTCGCGTACGGAAGAACCGGAACCGGATCTGAATGCAACATTAGACTCCCTGATTGCATCTGGAAGAGAAAAGATGCAACGCGAAGAATTCAAAGCGGCGGAAGCCGATTTCCTGAAAGCGAGAGAACTTTCACCGGCCGATCATTTATTGGGCATGGTGATCAACGAAGCGGCCAGTAAAGCGAAAGAGAAAGAAATAGCCGAAAGGAAAGCATTATACGAAGAACGAATGCCCTTGGGTAGCCTGATTGTGGTGAGGCAAAAGTCGAGCTTACGCTTTGGCGCGATCAACGCGGAAGCCCTCGAAGTGATTCCCTGCAAGTACCTGTCGGCGGAAAGGGCGGAGGAAGGACTGGCATTTGTCCGTGAAGATGATCTCTTTGATATTTATAATTCAGAAGGTAAATTGGTTAAAGAAAGTGTGGCCAGTTTTAATTAGAACATTATGAAAAGATACATTGTCTTTTTCTTTATCATACTTTTTCCTCTCTGTCTGAAGGCGCAGCAATACGCCGAGTACAACAGAAAAGGGGATGAAGCCATGACAAAAAAAGATTATTACGATGCCCGGTTCTGGTATGGAGAAGGTGTCGAGTATTGCGATATGTATAGTATCCGGCAACTCACCACCATCTGGCTGGAGAATACATCCATGCGCTCTTCGATGCGGAATATCATGGGACGTTGTTATACCTGCCTGAGTACTTTGGCCGAGACTGACGATCTGACGGCAATCAGCCAACTGGCCTTGTTCTACCGCGAAGGGATCGGCACGGAAAAGAATGAGATGCAAGCCTTATCGTGGGAAGAACGAAAGAAGAACCTGGAGACGCCCCGGACCGATCCGGTCTACGGCTTGGAAAACAGACAAGTCAGTCGGCGCGACCCCATGCGTTTCTTTGCCGGTTATGCTTTCTCGACAGAGATGCCTTTCGGTATCACCATCGGAGGGATCCAGAACAAGATGGGATGGTATGCCCGCGTCCGTTCGAACTTCTCGTTTATGAATGCCGATAAGGAATGCGAACTGATCCGCAACGCGGAAGGGACGGAGATCTCCCATGTATTGGACACCGAGCAGGGGAAGACCTATTACGTCAACCAGGCGAAGAACAACAGAAAGAACAGCATTGCCGGGACCGCCGGCTTTATCTTTAGAACCACCTCCTGGCTGCACCTGTCGGTCGGAGCCGGTTATGGCGAACGCACGCTGTTGACTCCCTTTCTGGTGCGCGATAATCAGTTGATGACGGAAGAAGAAGAGATCTGGTGCAAGAACCGGACTTACTCGTACAAAGGAGCGATGGTGGAAGCCGATGCGATGGTTAGCTATAAGAACCTGTTCTTTAGCGTCGGTTGTCATACCATGAACTTTGACTATATAGATATAAATGCCGGCATAGGTGTGTTTTTCTAATTAAAGAACAAAGATGAAATTGATTCGAAATATCGTTTGCCTGATTATATGCTTCGTCACACTTCTTATAGGTTGTGCCGAAGATCCGAAGATGCCCGACAACCTGATCGGTGCATCCAAACCTACCTTGGCCTTTCTGGGCGATAGCTTAAACAGCCACCATATCACGGCAACCAAAGCAACGGTCTACGGCAAGATCGAAAGCGCCAACGGCACAAAAATTACGGAGAAAGGTTTCATTTGGTATAAAGAAGGGGAAGCCCTTCAATCTTCTTCTTCGGCTGTTACCGACGGAACGGACGGTGTTTTCTTTCTGACCATTGATAACCTGCAGGACGCCACGAACTATAGGGTACTGGCGTATGCAAAGAATGCGGTTGGCGAGAGTCAGACTACAGCGGAAGCGTTTTCGACCATCGCCGGTATCGTCAGGGTGAGGACATTGAGCGATCCGGTTGTCAGAGGCAATAGAGCGGTTGTGAAAGGGGAGATCACCGATCATGGCGAAGGACCGATCTTGGAGAAAGGCGTTAAGTACCGGAAAACAACCAGCCAGACGTATAGCGATCCGGTTGCGGCAAGAAGCGAAGACGGTAATACGTTTGAAACGGAAATAACCGGGCTGGAACCCAATACGGACTATTACGTCCGGGCGTATGTGAAAAACAACTTCGGCACGGCGGAAGGTGGAGATGTCAAGATCACGACAACAGACGGGAAGCCGTTGATCACGGAGCTTTTGATGCAGGAACGGGAAGAAACGTATGTTACTTTCAGTGCGAACGTGACGGATGAAGGAGATGCGCCGGTTACCTCGCGAGGTTTTGTCTACAGCCAGACGAAAGAAGGATTGGCCACTTCGGATTCTATTGTTTTTTCAGGCGAAGGAGGCGGACTATTCGCTGAACAAATCACGGACTTAGAACCGCAGAAACAGTATTATATTACCGCATTTGCTACGAATATGTACGGTACGGTAGGCAGTGATACACTGGCATTCACGTTGAGAAGCAATGCCCCGACAGTAGTCACCAATGCGATCAGCATACCGCGGAGTGGTACGTTGGATATGGGCGGGCGAGTGATCGATGCGGGGTACAATGCGACATTAACCAATTCGGGTATTGTTTATGCTACGACTCCCAACCCCTCGCTTGCCAACGCGACCGTAATGGAGTCGGGCTTTGAAGATATAAGCTTCCGGGTAGTGAACCGACGGGGCGGAACGACTTATTATGTGCGGGCTTATGCCACGAACAGTCGGGGAGAAACCTCGTATGGAGAAGAGCAAATGACGCTTACACCGCCGATTTACGGGGTGGAAACCACATTCCCCGCCGCCTATGTGATGGACGGCACATCCACCTACCTAAGCGTGCAGGAGAAAGGTAAAGGATACCTGATCGGAGGAAACCGAGGAGCTTCGTTGTCGCGCGAATGCTGGGAGTTTGATCCGGCAGACAATTCATGGAAGAACATGAGTTCCCCCGTTTCTTTACATATCGGTTTGAAAGGACACGCCTCTGTCTACAATGGAACGGTAGTGGTTACCTTCGGAGGAATTGATGACAATCAGCAGTTGACTAACAAAACTTATGCGCACATCTTTACGGAATGGCAGGAGATTGTTCCCAATAATGATCCGCCTTCTCCCCGTTACAATACGGCAGCTTCTTTTTATAATAACTCCATGTATGTCGTCGGTGGCATCGTCAGGAACGGAGAGACGGAAGAGGTGAGCAATGAAGTTTGGGACTTCCAGGTGTTCCCGGCGAACTGGCGGAGAAATCCGGATATGCCGGAAGCACAGTATGATGTATTGTCTTTTGTGCTTGAGAAAAACGATAGGAACTTATACGCCGGTCTGGGATTGACTGCGGTAGGCGATCCGACGAGTCACAGCAACCGCTTTTTCGTTTACCGGGACTCCGAACAGCAATGGACTGAATTGTCTCCTATGCCGGGAGGCAACAAAGCCGCCGGCGGAACGGTTATCGACGGAATCATCTATGTGGCCGATGAGCAGGGATACCTGCATAAGTATAATCCGGCCAATGATAGTTGGAGTACGATCACTGTCCGGATCCCGGTGGACTATCGGAAGATGCATTGTATGTTCGGCTTTAACCGGAATCCCAAAGTATATATCGGAGGCAACCAACTGATCTCTTACGACCCGGGATGGGATAACTAAAACGCATGGACCGAACAAAGATACTTGAGCAGATTCAACAGCATGTCCGGACTTTGTCGGCTGTGGACAATCCGGACTTTCATTCTATTCCTTTACACCGGAAGGTGTCGCCGGATGTCAATGCGCTGCGGGAAGTCATGCATCTGTTGCGCCTGGTCATCTTCCCCGGTTTCTTTGGGGCGGAGCAGGAAGCCCGGCCGGATACCATTTCGTATTATATGGGTGTCTACCTGGAAAAAATCTATGATCTTTTGCAGAAACAAATCTATTACGGTCTTTGCTTTGAAGCCGAGGAATGTTGTGACTCCAAAGAGAGAGCTTCGGAGATCACGCTTGCTTTTATCGATCAGATCGCGCGGATCAAACAGCTATTGTCGACCGATGTCAAAGCGATACTGGATGGCGATCCGGCGGCAACGAGCGTCAGTGAAGTGATCTTTTCCTATCCCGGCCTTTTGGCTATCTTCCATCAGCGGATCGCCCATGCCTTGTTGAAACTCGGCGTTCCCGTTATTCCCCGTATCATCACCGAGATGGCCCATTCCCAGACCGGGATCGATATTCATCCCGGAGCACAGATCGGCGAGTATTTCAGTATCGACCACGGTACGGGTGTGGTGATCGGTGAGACGACGGTTATCGGCAACCATGTCCGCCTCTACCAGGGAGTTACTTTAGGTGCAAAGAGTTTTACTTTGAATGAAGAAGGCTTACCCTTGAACACCCCCCGCCATCCGATCATTGAAGATCATGTGACGATCTATTCCAACGCCTCCGTCCTGGGACGGATCACGATTGGCGAAGGCTCCGTCGTTGGTGGTAACATCTGGCTCACCCACGACGTACCGCCCCATTCCAAAGTCCTACAAAGCCGCTACGGTACGGATTAATTTCCCCATCATATCCTTCTTTTTTCTCCTCTACGGTCTTTTTCTGCAAAGATCGAGCCCTTTTTTGCGTTAGAGGTACGTCTAAAATTATTTAGAGGTACCTCTAATTTTGTTTTGACGTACCTCTAAATTATTTTTGACGTACCTCTAAATTATTTTAGACGTACCTCTAACAAATTTTAGACGTACCTCTGGTGTTTTTTTTAAGCCACTCTTCTGATTTTTCCCTGCTGATCTCTTCCTTTTTTGGCCTGCATTTTTTCGATTGGAGATTACTGTTAAAAGAAAAAGAATGCGTATGTTTGCACTACGCGATTATAGATAGATTTTATAACCTTAAACGACTTACTAAAATGAATAAAGTGAAGACCCTCGACGATCTTCGCAAGATGCGGGAAGCCTTCCGCGCCGATACGGACTTGCGAGAGAAGAGTAACAATCCGGAACTGATGCCTCAGATAAAGGTGTCTATGGCTACTTGTGGTATTGCCTCCGGAGCAAAAGAAATCATGAACTATTTTATTGAAACATTAAACCGGCGGAAGATCGATGCCCTGGTTACTCAGACCGGATGCATGGGCTATTGCTATGCCGAGCCGACGGTGGAGATCACGCTGCCGGGAAAAGAACCCTTAGTTTTTGGCTATCTAACCAAAGAAAAAGCCGATGAACTGATTAATGAATACATCCACAAAGGCATACTGGTGGATGGGATCATGCCTATTACCTATGATGCTGTAAAGCCTGAATAAGAAGACTTAAACACAAATAAGATGACAACATTTACGGATTATATTCTGGTGTGCGCCGGCACGGGCTGCCGTGCCTCCCAAAGTGAACAGATTATTAGTTCCCTTAAATCAGCCGTATTGCAATATGGATTGCAGAAGCAGGTACAGGTCGTACGTACGGGCTGCTTCGGTTTTTGCGAGAAAGGGCCGATCGTTAAGATGGTGCCCGACAATACATTCTATGTACACGTAACCCCTTCCGATGCCGATGAGATCGTTCGCGAGCATCTGATCAAAGGACGTAAGGTAGAACGCCTGCTCTACGTCAATCCTGAAACGAAGCAACATATCGCCGACTCCAAGCACATGGGGTTCTACAAGAAACAATACCGCATCGCTTTGCGTAACTGCGGTTTTATCAATCCCGAGAATATCGATGAATACATCGCGCGCGACGGCTACGTTGCCTTAGGCAAAGCATTGACCGAGATGACACCGGAGACGGTGATCAAAGAAATCATCGATAGCGGCCTGCGGGGCCGGGGAGGGGGCGGATTCCCCACCGGATTGAAGTGGGACATCACCCGCAAAGTCGTGTCCGACCAGAAATATGTCGTTTGTAACGCCGACGAAGGCGACCCGGGTGCCTTTATGGACCGTTCTATCCTGGAAGGCGACCCGCACTCTATCCTTGAAGCAATGGCAATCAACGGTTATTGCACCGGAGCCGACAAAGGATTGATCTATATCCGTGCTGAGTATCCATTGGCTGTCGAACGATTGAAGATCGCTATTCAGCAGGCAACCGAATACGGGCTGTTGGGCGAGAATATCTTCGGCACCGACTTTTCGTTCCATATCGAGATCCGCTACGGCGCCGGCGCTTTCGTATGCGGCGAAGAAACGGCGTTGATCCACAGTATGGAAGGCCATCGGGGTGAAGCAACACTCAAACCGCCGTTCCCCAGCGAGGAAGGCTATAAAGGCTATCCGACGAACGTAAATAATGTAGAAACCTACGCCAATGTGCCCGTGATCCTCTTGAAAGGCGCCGAGTGGTTCGGCAGTATCGGCACACCGAAAAGCAAAGGCACGAAAGTATTCGCCCTGGCCGGAAAGGTGAACAATGTCGGACTGATCGAAGTACCGATGGGAACCACCCTGCGCGAAGTGATCTTCGGCATCGGTGGAGGAATAAAAGACGGTAAGAAGTTCAAAGCCGTACAGACCGGTGGCCCTTCGGGTGGCTGCTTGACGGAGAAACACCTCGACCTGCCTATCGACTACGATAACCTATTGGCAGCCGGTTCGATGATGGGCTCCGGCGGCATGATCGTGATGGACGAAGATGATTGTATGGTGGCTGTAGCTAAGTTCTACCTGGAGTTTACCGTCGAAGAGTCGTGCGGTAAATGTACGCCTTGCCGCGTGGGTAACAAGCGTATGCTGGAGATCTTAACCCGTCTGACTGAAGGCAAAGGAGAGATGGAAGACCTGCAGATGCTGAAAGACCTGGGAGCGGTGATCAAAGATACCGCGCTTTGCGGACTGGGACAGACATCGCCCAATCCGGTCCTCTCGACCATGGAACACTTCTGGGATGAATACATTGCGCATGTGAACAAGAGCTGTCCGTCGCATCAGTGTACGAAGCTGACGCAGTTCTATATCAACCCCGAGAACTGTAAAGGCTGTACGGTCTGTGCCCGGATCTGTCCGGTACATGCCATTATCGGCGAACGCAAAGTACCACACGTGATCAACTCGGCCGAGTGTATCCGTTGTGGCTCTTGTCTGGAGAAATGTAAGTTCAACGCCATTTATGTCATCTAAGTCTAAAGAATCATGGAAACAATCAAACTAATCATAGATACAAAACCTGTAGAAGTAGAAAAGGGAGCGACCATCCTGGACGCGGCCAAGAAGTTAGGGATTCGCATCCCGACGCTCTGCCACCTGAATCTGCATGAGTTTAATTATAAGAACGAACCGGCTGCCTGCCGCATCTGCGTGGTGGAAGTCGAAGGACGGCGCAACCTGGCTCCGGCCTGTAAGACGGCGTGTACGGAAGGTATGGTAGTCAAGACCTATAGCCCACGCGTAGTGAATGCCCGGCAAGTTGTGATGGAACTGATCCTGTCGAACCATCCGAGCGACTGTCTGATCTGTAGCAAGAACGAGAAGTGCGAACTGCAGACCGTGGCTTACGACCTGCACATGCGCAACGTACGCTACGAAGGCAAGAAGGTATCGAGCCGCAAAGACCGCTCGGTATCGATTGTGCGGGATATGAGTAAATGTATCATGTGCCGCCGTTGCGAGACGATGTGTAACTCCATCCAGACCGTGGGTGCGCTCTCGGCCGTGAACCGTGGGTTCGAGTCGACCGTGCAGACGGCGTTCGATAAAGATATTGCCGACAGTACCTGTACGTTCTGCGGCCAGTGTGTGGCGGTTTGCCCGGTGGGTGCACTGAGTGGCCGTAGCCATACGCAGTTCGTTTTGGATGCGATCGCCGATCCGACTAAAACAGTGATCGTACAGACCGCTCCGGCTGTACGTACGGCACTGGGTAATGACTTTGGATTCCTTCCCGGCTCGTTGGTGACCGGTAAGATGGTAACTGCCCTTCGCCTGTTGGGCTTCGACTATGTGTTCGACACCGACTTTGCTGCCGACCTGACGATCATGGAAGAAGGCACTGAGTTATTGGGCCGTTTGGGTAGCCACCTCAAGGGCGACAAAGAAGTGAAGCTGCCATTGATGACCAGTTGTTGTCCGGGATGGGTCAACTTTGTAGAGAAGAACTATCCCGATCAGAAAGAACACCTATCGACCGCCAAGAGTCCGCAGCAGATGTTCGGTTCGATCGCCAAGAGTTATTTTGCCGAGAAGTTGGGTATCAAACGGGAAGACCTGGTGGTTGTCTCCGTTATGCCTTGTCTGGCGAAGAAATACGAAGCCGGACGGCCGGAGTTCGCGGTGGATGGCAATCCCGATGTGGATGTATCGATCTATACCCGTGAATTGGCGCGCCTGATCCGCTATGCGAATATTGACTTCAAGAACCTGCCCGATAGTGACTTCGACCAACCCTTGGGCGAGTCTACCGGTGCATCGGTGATCTTCGGAGCAACCGGTGGCGTGATGGAAGCGGCATGCCGTACGGCATATGAAGTGCATACAAAGAAAACGCTCGAAGACGTGAACTTCGAATGCCTCCGCGGTTTGGATGGTGTGAAGACAGCAACGGTCGACTTCGACGGCATCCCTGTTAAACTGGCCATCGCCAGCGGCCTGGGTAACGCCCGCCAACTGATGGAAGAAGTGAAAAACGGCACCTCGCCTTACCATGCCATTGAGATCATGGCCTGTCCGGGCGGTTGTATCAACGGTGGCGGACAACCTTTCCATCACGGTGATATCGATGTGGTCAAACGGCGTGCCTCCGTCCTCTATCAGGAAGACCGGGATAAACCGCGGCGGAAGAGCCATGAGAATCCGTATATCGTCTCTTTGTATAAAGAATACCTGGGTGAGCCCTGTGGCCCGCTCTCGCATAAACTCCTGCATACGCATTACCACGACCGCCGTCCTCATCTGCCGAAGAACAAAGCTGATGAGTTGCTGGCGATCTGCGCCCGCTACAATAACGATCCGGGCGAACTGATCAATGTCTTGCACGCGACGCAGGGACTATTGGGTTATATCCCGAAGGAAGCACAGGAAGTGATTGCCTCCGGCCTGCAAATCCCTGTATCAAAGGTGTTTGGTGTGGTTTCATTCTATTCTTACTTCACGATGACGCCGAAAGGGAAATACCCGATCTCAGTTTGTATGGGAACGGCCTGTTACGTGCGCGGTGCGGAAAAAGTCTTGGATGAGTTCCAACGTCAATTGGATATCAAGGTAGGCGAGACAACAAAGGACGGCTTGTTCTCGATCGACTGCCTGCGTTGTGTCGGCGCTTGCGGTTTGGCTCCGGTAGCGATGATCGGCGACCGGGTGTACGGACGAGTCACACCGGAAAAGGTACGCGATATCCTAAGTGAATATTACACAAAAGAAGGATAGGAGAGTTGAAAATCCTATGTGGAAAGTGTATGTGTAAATAAAAAACTATACATTTGCACGAGAAAGGGGTAGGGAGGATCTCTACCCCGTGTAATTTGCTTGGTACAATATACTTCAATGAAACAGATCTTGATAACCGGGGGGGCCGGCTTCATTGGCTCTCATTTATGTGAACGATTACTCCAGGAAGGGAATGATGTGATATGTCTGGACAACTACTTTACAGGCTCAAAGGATAACATCATCCATCTCTTTAAAGATCCCCATTTCGAAATGATCCGTCACGATGTGACGATCCCTTATTTTGCCGAGGTAGACGAGATCTACAACCTGGCCTGTCCCGCCTCGCCGGTCTATTATCAGATCGATCCGATCCAGACCGTCAAGACTTCGGTGATGGGTGCGATCAATATGCTGGATCTGGCACGGCGTACTTCGGCGCGGGTGCTTCAGGCATCGACCAGTGAGGTGTATGGCGATCCGATCGTTCATCCGCAGGTCGAGTCGTATTGGGGCAATGTCAATCCCGTAGGGCCGCGCTCCTGCTACGATGAAGGCAAACGTTGTGCCGAGACGCTCTTTATGGACTATCACCGGCAGGGGAACCTGACCGTGAAGGTGGTGCGTATCTTTAATACCTACGGGCCGAAGATGAGTATCAACGACGGACGTGTAGTTTCCAATTATATTATGCAGGCGTTGCGCGGAAAAGACATCACCGTCTATGGCGATGGCTTGCAAACCCGCAGTTTCCAGTATGTCGACGACCTGGTAGAAGGCATGATCCGCATGATGCGCACCGATGATTCCTTTACCGGACCGGTCAATATCGGTAATCCGAATGAATTCACCATCCTCGAACTGGCACATCTGGTGATCCGCCTGACCGGAACTTCCTCCAAGATTGTCTATTGCCCGCTTCCCGGCGATGATCCCCGCCAACGCAAGCCCGACATCAGCCTGGCCAAAGAAAAGCTCGATGGCTGGCAACCCTCTATCCAACTGGAAGAAGGATTAAAGAAAACCATTGCTTATTTCAAATCGCTGTAAGCTTTTATAAGTAGTTAGTAGTTGGTAGTTAGTAGTTAGAAGAAATACCGCATTGCGGCGACTTACTACTAACTACCAACTACTAACTACTCTTTTTTTTGTACTTTTGTATCTTCTTTTAAAGTGCGAAGTATGGAAGAGTATCTCAAACAATTGAATGAAAGCCAACGGGCGGCGGTTACCTATACCGACGGCCCTTCTTTGGTGATTGCCGGCGCGGGCTCGGGAAAGACCCGGGTATTGACCTATAAGATCGCTTACCTGTTGAACAAAGGCATTCCGCCCTATGCGATCCTGGCGCTTACCTTTACCAATAAGGCGGCGCGGGAGATGAAAGAGCGTATCGCGACGATCGTAGGTGAACCGACAGCCCGCCGCCTGTGGATGGGCACGTTCCACTCGATCTTTGCCCGTATCCTTCGTTCGGAAGCCGAGTTTATCGGTTATCCTTCCCACTTCACGATCTACGATTCGGCCGACTCCAAGAGCCTGATCAAAGCGATTATCAAAGAGATGCAACTGGATGATAAACTCTATCGTCCCGGTATGGTGCAGAGTCGCATCTCCAACGCCAAGAACGCCTTGATCACCGCCCGCGCCTACGAACACAACAAAGACCTGGTCGAATACGATATCAAAGCGAAGGTGCCCCTGATCCGGGATGTCTATAAACGTTATGAGAGCCGGTGCCGACAGGCGGGAGCGATGGACTTCGATGACCTCCTGTTGCAAACCAATATCCTGTTTCGCGACCATCCGGCGGTATTGGATAAGTACCGCCAGTTCTTCCGCCATATCCTGGTGGATGAGTATCAAGACACGAACTTCGCCCAGCACCTGATCGTGCAACGCCTGAGCGAAGGGCACGGACAGCTCACCGTCGTGGGCGACGACGCGCAAAGTATCTACTCTTTCCGCGGGGCGAATATCGATAATATCCTGCAACTCAAACGCGTCTATCCCACGTGCCGCACCTTCAAACTGGAACGCAATTACCGCTCGACGCAAAACATCGTCAACGCGGCAAATAGCCTGATCCATAAGAACAAAGAACAGATCCACAAGACCGTCTATTCCGAAAAGGAGCAGGGCGATAAATTATTGGCTTTCTCGACCTATTCCGATTACGAAGAAGGTTATGCCGTGGCCTCGAAGATTGATGAGATGCGGCGGAAGCGGAACTATGAATATGCCGACTTTGCCATTCTCTATCGCACCAATGCGCAGTCGCGTATCCTCGAAGAGGCCTTGCGCAAGCGTGGTATTCCCTATAAGATCTATGGCGGACTGTCTTTCTATCAGCGGAAAGAGATCAAAGATGTGATTGCTTATTTCCGCCTGATTGTCAATCCGCACGACGAGGAAGCGCTCAAGCGCGTGATCAATTATCCTGCCCGGGGCATCGGCGATACGACGGTGGGCAAACTGATCGCGGCGGCCTCCGAACGGGGTGTCAGCCTCTGGTCCGTCCTGAAGGAGCCCTTGGAGTACGCCGTGAAGATCAATAACGGAACGGCACAGAAACTAAATACTTTCCGGGAGCTGATCGGGGAGTTTATCACCTATAGCCAGGAGAATCCGGCGGAAGAGACGGCGGCCCATATCGTGAAGCAAAGCGGCATCTATTCCTCTTTCCTGGTCGATCAATCGGTCGAAGGCATCAGCCGGCGGGAAAACCTCGAAGAGCTGTTGAAAGGTATTGCCGAGTTTGTGCAGATCCGCCGGGAAGAAGGGCTTGAAAGGGTGTCGATCGCCGATTTCCTTTCCGAAGTGGCCTTGTTGACCGATCAGGATAACGACAAAGAAGAGCAAGCCAATAAGGTTACGCTGATGACCGTGCACGCGGCGAAAGGCCTTGAGTTTCGGAATGTATTTGTGGTTGGCTTGGAAGAAGACCTCTTCCCTTCGATGATGGCGAAAGACAGTATGCGGGCGATCGAGGAGGAGCGGCGCCTGTTTTATGTGGCCATCACCCGGGCGGAAGAGAACTGTATCCTGTCGTATGCCAAGAGCCGTTTTCGCAACGGTAAGACCAGTGTCTGTTCGCCCAGCCGTTTCCTGCGGGATATCGATACACAATTTGTGGAACTGCCTGAAGATCCTGCCGCACGAGCGGATTCGTTCGACAGCGAAAGGGAACGCTACGGCGCCCGTCCGGCTTTCCAGTCGCCATTCCAGCAACGCCGCGCGGCAGAAGAGCCGGTTCAAATCGTTAAACCAACCCCTCCACCGGCGCGTATGCGTAAAGTAGAAGCTACAGCCTCACCAGCTTCCGCTTCATTACCCTCAGCTTCCCAAGCTGATGTTCATGGTTTGCAAGTCGGCACCCGCGTCAGCCACGACCGCTTCGGCGAAGGCGAAGTCACCGCCATCGAAGGCGAAGGCGGCAATGCCAAAGCTACGGTCGTATTCCAACACTTCGGACAAAAGCAGTTATTATTGAAGTTTGCGAAGCTTACAATCCTTTCACCTTGATGATTATGGGGTTCGCGTCTTCATCCATTTGAGAGGCGAACTGCCGGATCTGCTCAAACTTCTCGCCGTACGTGTCTTTCTGTTCCTGATGATTTAAGGAGAGTACCTGCTCTTTGAAATCTTCTGCCTGCATCCACATACTCATGGTACCGTCTTCTTCGATCTGCTGCGGGAAGAAGTTCACTCCTCCGTTCAGGTCGTTCACGATTCCTTTGTTGCCTATATTCTTCGTTTCCCCTGTTCTTTTATCAAAAAGAACATACTGGAAGTTGTCGCTGGCTCCCCAAATGAGTGTGATATACAGATAATTTTTATCTTCACATATACGATAAACCAAAAGCTTGGATGAAAGCTCCTCCATCTGCTGCTCTGAAAAACCGGCGGTATTCACTTCGCGCTTCATGTAACCCAACGAACAAACGGCATAGGTTTCGTTCGCTCCTTCGTTTGTGATGACCTTCAGCGTGTCATTGCCATAATCCATATAATGGATCCTGTCTTCATATTTGTAGAAAGGAATCGGACTGACGATCATGCCATTAAACGTGGACTCGATCGGAGAGGCATTCGGAATTTGTCTGATCACACGGCCGGATGTATCCATTTCGGCAAAAGAATAAATAGGCGAGGTGTCACCAACCTTTTTGAAAGTGCTGCCCAGATAGATCAGGAACTTATCCGGCCCTGTCATCAACCCGGTATATCCTCTGATGCTTTTGTCCTGAAAAGAGCGGGAGGTCATAAAGTCGGCCTGCTGGTCATAGACAATCATTTTACCGGATGTCAATAGATAGAGATGATGCGATGCGTCATCTTTGATCAGGGTATTGACGTAGTTGTAGTCCGCCGGGCCGGAACCTTTATTCCCGATCTTTTTGATGTGTTTACCTTCCGAAGTAAAGGCGTGAAGATGACTGAAATCAGTAACCAATAACTGATCGTTATAATAGAGGTACTGATGTACTCTCTTCAACAATATATCAGAAGAAGTTTCCAGCGGTATATAATCAATCTGTTTGGCTATCTCCGAAAGAGAGAACGGCTCTTCTTCCGCAAGGGCTTTTTCCAGGTCGATGGAATAAGGAGGTGTCAACCCTATTTCTTCCTTCTCTTTTTTTTCTTCCTTCTCTTTTTGTCCCTTTCCGGAACATGCTCCGAAAAAGAGACAAAAGAGAAAAAATAGACAGGTGAGTCTTTTCATATGCAGATTATAACTTAAACGTAATCGGCACCGTATAGCGTACATGCACCGGCTGACCTTCTTCCTGGCCGGGTGTCCATTTCGCCATCAGGGCGGCTACGCGCAGGGCTTCTTTGTCCAAAGCCGGGTCGATGCCTCTGATCACTTCGAATTCGGTCGGTGTCCCATCTTTCTCCACAATAAACGTCATCACCACCCGTCCCTGGATTCCGTTGTCTTTGGCCGCTTTCGGGTATTGAATATTATCCGCTAAGAACTTCATCAATGCCGGATCGCCTCCCGGATACACAGGCATGCGGAAAACAGAGGTGTACACCTTTTCACCTTTGTGTTCTTTGGCCAATGGCTTACTCTCGACAGGCGTTGATTTTGTTGTGTTTTTCTTTACCGGTTCGGAGGGACCCCGGTTCATCTTGAATTGAATAGGCACGGTGTATTTCACCCGCACGATTTTCCCTTCGTTCTTGCCCGGCGTCCATTTGGGCAAGGTGTTGATGACCCGAAGCGCTTCCTGGTCTAATGACGGATCGATCGATCTGACCACTTCCGCTCCGCTTATACTTCCGTCTTTCTCTACCGTAAAACTGACAACCACCCGTCCCTGTATGCCATTCTCAAAGGCTATGACCGGGTATTTCAGATTGGTAGAGATATACTTCAACAGCTCGGCGTCGCCACCCGGGAACTCGGGCATCACATCGACCTGGGTGTACACCTTGTCGTCGTCGGGTGGGATAGGGGCTTCCACTTCTATGGCAACGGTTGCAGTCGCCGGTTCAATAGGCTCGGGTGCGATCCGCGCCATCACATCCATATTATTGGCAATCAACAAAGCCGCTGCCAATGGCGCAAGGGCCAGATATTTAACTACTCCGGCACGATGCATTCTCTTTTTATTCAGCATGGTAATTCTTTTCTTTAAAGGTAAAACACTAAAATAATTATATAGGTTTGCTGCAGCCATAGGGGGATGTTTCAAGCCGATCAGGTGATACTGGTATTCTTTTTTGTTGAATCCGGCATCCATAACTTCTTGATCGGCAATAAATTCATGATTTATACTTATTTCTTTCTTTAACAACCAGGCAAAAGGATTAAACCAACACAGGATCGTTACAATCTCGCCCAATACGACATCCAGCGAATGGAGCTCGCGTACGTGCGTAGCCTCATGGATCAGGATCTCGGACAATGTGCGCGGATTGTATTTCTCCGGCTGGATAAAGATCCGGTCGAAGAAAGAGTAAGGCTCTTCTATCTCGGATGAAACATATACGGGTATGCCGTTGATTTCCTGTTTCCGGCTTCTTCCGGAGATGCGGTAGATCGATAATAGTTCAGCCATACAGCGGAAAAACAAAACGAATATACCGGATAAATAAAATAGAGTGCCGATTTTTCTCCAGTCGATCGCCGGGGAAGGAGAGAATGTGGCTTCGGCTTTACCGGCCGGTTGCACCTCGGCTTCCTGCATCTCTATGGTATAAGAAACGGCCTCGTTGGACTGATAAACCGAAGAATACGCCTGGACATATTCAACCAATAGCGGTTGCTGTGCGACCCAGTTCTTTATATCGGGCAACGGATACAGGAAAGCCAACAAGATAATGCCCAATAAAGTAAGCCTTCTCAGCCGGAAGAACGTATCCTCCCGGAACAACAGGCGATACACCATATATAATAGGCCCAGGGCCAGATTCACTTTGATAAAGTATAGTCCCATACTTGTACTCAATTAATAATTAATAATTAACAATTAATAATTACTCTTCCTTCTCAATCTGCTTCATCAGCTCTTCCAGGTCACCCCGCGTGATCTTCCGGTCGCGTACAAAGAAAGAAACCATCTCTTTATAAGAACCCGTGAAATAATCGCGCACCACATGCGACATAAAGACCCGTTTGTATTCGCTTTCTTTGATGATAGGCGTAAATTGTGTGATCACCCCGAACTTCGTCGGCGACACGTATGCCTTGCGTTCCAGATTACGTACGACGGAAGCCACACTGGTATACGGCGGTTTGGGCTCCGGCATCTCATTCAGGATATCTCGGATAAAGCAGGGACCCAGCTTCCAAATGTACAACATGATCTCTTCTTCCTGTATTGTCAATCTCTCCATTTTGAATCAATTACTAAGATTTAGTACTAACACTCCGCAAATCTACTTAAATTTAGTAGCTCTGCAAGTTTTTCGTAAATAATAATTGTTAATACGCTTTTTTTGCTTCACGCTTGCACAGTAGCTGAAGCAGATCGGCTTACCCTGCCCTAAATAATTTCAAATCGGCCAGAATCTGAAAATGCTGATAATTGTCGGCACAAGTGCCGATAGCTATCAGCACAAGTGCCGATAATTATCAGCACAAGTGTCGACAGTTATCAGCACAAGTGTCGATAGTTATCAGCACAAGTGCCGACAATTATCGGCACTTTACGACTTCGGCAGTATGAGATTTAAATTGCCTATATTTCAATTGTTTACTGGCTTTCCGGATTGGTCACCAAGTTTTGCGAATTTTTACAACGTTTTTAGGGAGAAAAGAGAAAAGAATTTGACGATTTTTCTGTCAAGTGAGAAAAAGTCATTATACTTGTCATAGTATAAGATATGGTTTCAATAAAGAATATGCAGATGAAAATAAATTTCTTGTTCATATCGTTATTTTTGATTGGAAGTCAGGTGATTGAAGCCCAATCAAAAACAGGTGACATACCCGTATTTAATTTTACGAAAAACTATCCTCAAAAGAAATTGAAGCTACATGATATAGCTGATATTGAATATGTACCGCTTGAGACCACCGACGATATTTTGTTGGGTGGGATGGCAGCCCTTTCTGCTGTTACTGAAAAATATATTCTTGTACATGAGGGGCAACTGGGAGATGTATTTGTTTTCGATCGTCATACGGGAAAACTCTATTCGCATTTCAATCACAAAGGGGCAAGTGGTATGGAATATACATGGATTAAAGACGGTACGGTGCTGGATGAAAAGAAAGAGGAAATCTATGTGTGTTCTCACAATATTCAGGTCTATTCGTTAAAAGGAGAGTATAGGCGAACGTTGAAAATTAATATGTATGGGAGTGATAAGAAAGTTCTGAATTTTGATGATGAATCTTTACTTATCTATGATGATGTAGTTATAGAACCCGGCCGCGAAAAAGAAACAAAAGGAGACCCTTATCGTCTTGTGTCAAAAAAAGATGGCAGTCTTATCTCCGTATTGGGTCTTCATTTTGAGAAAAGATACTCAAAAGCGATTGCTCAACATCTTGAGAATGGCATGTGGAGGCCATATAAATTTTTTTATCCCCAAAATATGCATTATGGTTCGGATTTAATCATTGCGGATATATCATCCGATACGATATACCAAGTATCTTCCGACAAAAGGCTAATGCCGTTATTGACTCGTAAACCCTCGATACATACCACTGATCCTCGAAGTATATGGGTACCTCTTTTAACAACCGATAAATTTATGTTGTTCGGTACGTTCGTTTTAGATTTTAATACGACAGGAGGAAAGATTCCGACATTCATGTATGAATATGCAACGAATGAAATAAATAAAGCCCCTATATTGGATACTGAATATGATACAAAACCCTGGAGTGAAGGCAGATGGTCTCCGGAGACATGCCCTGCCATCACCAAAAACAGGACTGCCGATTTGATTCAGGCGTCAGCAGTCCTGGAAGCCTATAAAGGAAAACGATTGAAAGGAAACGGTGAACAAGTAGCCAAAAAACTGAATGAAGATGATAATCCGGTAGTAAGGATTCTAACATTTAAGTAATATGATAAAAAAGTTAACCTATACGAGTCTATTATGGATTGTGTTCTCTTGGGCCGTCCCGGCTCAAACGGGGAATGATACCCTTTTCCATACGGTAGCCAAGCGCTTACATGAATTTCAGTACAATACTCCCCGTGAGAAAGTGTATGTTCATCAAGACCGGACGCAGTATGTGGCCGGAGAGACGATGTGGTTTAAGGTGTATCAGTCGTCTTCGCCCGAGTTTCCGGTAGAAAGCGGGGTGGTGTATGTAGAACTGATTAATGGTATGAACCAGGCCGTGGCTGAAACGAAATGGAAATTGGAGAATGGCAGCGCGGCAGGACATATCGAACTGCCCGACACACTGACCAGCGGCCTGTACCAGCTTCGCGCCTATACCCAATGGATGCAGAATTTCGACGCGGAGGGGTTCTTTACCCGGGAACTCCGGATTGCCTCCCGTTATACTGAGCCCTGGGGCATTGAAACCGAATTTTCCGTATCGGGCAATACGCTTTCGGCAGCTTTACGGTTTATGGAAGTTCCACAAGGACGGTTGCGCTATAAACTACGACTCAATGGAGAAGTTTCCCGTTCTTTCCCGTTAGAACCGGATGAAGAGGGAATTGTGCTTTTGGATATAGAGCTTCCCACCAATAGAGTGTTGGAAGGAACTCAGTTCTTTATTGTGGAAACCCCGGAAGGGCAACGCGAGTTTCCCATTCCTTTTTCGTCTCCGGTAGAGCTTAGTTTCTTTCCGGAAGGAGGACATTTAGTTGCCGGACTACCTTCTAAATTAGCTTTTAAGGTAACCGATCGCCAAGGGAAAGGGATTGAAGCTTCGGGCGTGATTCAAGACCTGGAGGGAAATGAGGTGCGGCGTTTTGAAACCCAATACCAGGGAATGGGTTCTTTCTCTTTTGAACCGGAGGCAGGAAAACGTTATATTGCCCGCTTAGATGACTCGGAGGTGCGAATGACATTGCCTGATTCCTATGCCAAAGGGTTGGTGATGTCGCTGGGGTATCGCGATGACCGTTTGCGCATCACCCTTCGCCATAATTTGGATACCCTTCGTGCCTTGATGCCTTTTTATCTGACGATCCATCAAGAAGGGACGTCGTGGTTTAATGCCCGCGTGAATATGCAGCAGCGAATGAATGTCTTTGATATACCGAAAGAGAAACTACCGACGGGTGTGTTTGTGATAACGATTTACGATGAGAACCTGTTTGCCTATACGGAACGGCTTGCTTTTGTGAACTACCCGGAACGATTGGAAATGAAAATGAAGCCGGATAAGGCGGAATATGGTATCCGGCAAAAGGTAACGGTAGAAATGGAGATTCCCAAGCAGGGTGGAAATATCGCCAGAGATTTTTCTGTCGCGGTGGTGAAATCGAACCTGGACGATGCAAATACACGGAACAATATCTATACGGATTATTTCCTGACAAGCGAACTGAAGGGACGTATTGACAATCCGGAGTATTACTTTAATCAAAGCGATAGTCTTATCGCGCAGCACCTCGACCTGCTTTTACAGACGCATGGCTGGCGGCGTTATTTATGGGACAGGGTTGTTTCGGAAAGGGTTCCGGATATGCATTTCCCGGTAGAAAAGAGTTTGACATTCTCGGGCAGGGTATATCCCCGCAGTAAGAGTCAAAAGATGGAAGATATCGAATTGACCGCTTCATTCCGTCAGGATACGATTCACGATATCATCTCCTTCCATCCCGGTGAAGAAGGACTGTTCATGTTTACCAATTATGATTTCCGTGATACGGCTGAGGTAATCCTGTCGGCACAAGACCATCGGAACCGTATTCTGGATATATCGCTTATTGAACATCAGAAAACGCTTTTTGATTATTACTCCTATGGAGAGGGTTTTACGAAAAAGGAGAATCAGGAATTATATGTAGAACTGAAAGGCACAATGCCACAGGGAGGTATCGTGGGGATAGACAAAATCGTACATCAGCTGCCCGAAGTGAGTGTAACGGCAAAAAAGAAACGTCATCCCCATAAGATTCATAATGAAGCCTTTTCCAATTTAATATATGAAGTTCGGAGAGACATGTCTTATAGTGCCAGAATAGGGGCCGTAGGCATTTTGTTATACGTTCCAAATGGAACAGCAAGAGGCTTAGGTAGCAGGTTTTTAGGCAGCAGTAGTGGTGACCGGATTAATGTGGATGGAACAAAGACTTTTGTATTGTTGGATGGAGTACGAACTTCAGTAGAAAATTTAAAATCCATTCCTCCAGGCTTTATTGATCATGTAGAGATGCTTTCTATGGGTTCGGTTATGCATTATACCAGTGGAAGTACAATTACCGATGATGTTTTTTACCCCATTGCTTTTTGGACAAGAGACCGGATGTCGTATGCGCAACCGGTGAGAAGTGTGACCTACAAATTCCCCGGTTATAATCAACCGAAGGAATTTTACTCTCCCGATTATGCAAAGACAAATGAATACATCAATCCGGATCACCGCAACACCCTCTACTGGCAACCTCATGTAACGATCAACGCGGACGGGAAAGCCGAATTTAGCTTCTTTACTTCGGACGACAAAGGAGAGTATGTGATTCATTGTGAAGGGAAAACAGAAGATGGAGAAATTGGAACTGGTTTTTCTTTGATTCAGATAAATTAAATAATATAAAAACTAATATTTATGAATAAAAATCTAAAACAAATTCTGATTCTTCTTCTTTCCTTACTGACGATAGTTCATACAGATATCTATTGTCAGAAATTGGAAGGAGTTGTTTTTGATAGAAATAATCAGATTCCTGTTTTCAATGCGAATGTGTATCTGGAAGGAGCTACTTTGTTCACAACAACAGATAGTCTTGGCCGATTTGAATTAATGGCAAAAGAGGGAATAAATACTCAACTTGTTATCAGCCATGTTTCTTATGAAACGGTTTTTATACCTGAGCCTTTTTCCTTTTTGGCAGATACTATTTTTCCTGAAGAAAGAGTTTTGCTTATAGGCGAAATCATTGTTGAAAAAGAAACATTTGATAGGGAACAGATGCTAAAAGCATTTTACAGGCAATTTCTGGGAACTTCCCGAAGTGCTCGTTCATGCAAGATTCTAAATGAAGAAGATATTATTTTGTACTATGATAAGAACGAACGTCTTTTATCTGCTGTTTGTTACAAGCCCATACGCATTGAAAACAGGCATTTGGGATATAATATACATCTGGATTTGAACTATTTCAATATAAAGTATCGTGGCAAAACAATACGGGGGGATGATGTGAGTTCCACCGGATTTGAGGGGAGTTTCTTTTTTGAAGATATTTTTCCGGATAATGAAACCATAAAGAAGCGGCGGCATCAGGTGTACGACGGTTCTGCCGCTCACTTTCTTCGTACCATTACTAATGGGAAGTGGGAAAAAAGCGATAATATTATTTATCGGGATGCTGAGTATATACTTTATAAAGATGGCGATCGATTGGGACGTTATGCGGAGAATTGTTTCACTATTTCTGATTCGTTATCTTATAAAAAAGTAATGCTTGATTATATTATTCAACAACGCAATGCAACTTATGAAGGAAGACCTCTTGTGGCTAAATTATATGTCTTACGTAATGAAAAAAAGTCGGAACTAATCTTCTTTAAGGATCAATTTATTGTGGATGGTTCCGGTCTTATGCAAAATCCGGAAGATATTCTATTTAAAGGGCATATGGGCAGTCAACGCATAGGCGACCAGTTGCCTGTTGACTATGGGCTGGAATAAAACTTTACTCCTTTGGCGGTACAAAGCCGATAGGGTTTCGGGGTTTATCGGATTGCTTACGGTCGGCTTGCAGCTCGGCAAGGGATTCGTTGATCAACTCCAACTGCATTCGGGTGTCTTCATGCAGGTCGTTGTAGTCGGTGAATACTTCTTCGATATACGCTTTGAGTTCCCGCACTTCGGTTTGGTGTTCGGTGTATTTGTCGATCGGCGGATTGGCCAGTAGTTGCCGGACGGCCACAAAGGCACGCATGATGGAGATATTGACTTCAATGGCTATATCAGAGTTAAGTACACTGCTGAGCATCGAAACACCTAACTCTGAAAAGGCATAGGGTTGATATTTAGAATGTTGGCCACGTCCGGTGTTTAAGGTGCAATTTCTGCACCTTAAAGAATTATATTCTTCTCGGGTTAACTCAAACATAAAATCCGAAGGAAAGTGTTTGATAAGGTCTTGGTATTCAGCTCTGTAATATTATCTTTTAAACTACTGGTAGTTTGTGAACAAAATATCAGTAGTTTGCGCACAAAATATTAGTAGTTTGTCGACAAACTACCGGTAGTTTATTTTTATAGTCATAAGTGCGGCTGTTTGGCTGGCTGCGCTGATACAGAAATTGAATAGGAGAGACTTTTTCACTATCTTTGTCGCCTCAATATAATCCGATCATCAAATGATACTTATCGATCAAATTCCTTCTCCCTGTTATGTGATGGAAGAAAGGCTGTTACGGGAAAACCTGGCGCTTATCAAAAGTGTGAAGGAAAGGGCAGGGGTCAATATTATCCTGGCATTCAAAGCTTTTGCCTTGTGGAAATCTTTTCCGATCATCCGTGAATATATCCCTTATTCTACGGCCAGTTCCGTTTACGAAGCGCAGTTGGCCTATGAGGAGATGGGCAGTCGGGCGCATACCTATTCGCCGGCTTATACAGAGGCGGATTTTCCGGTTCTGTTGAAGTATAGCAGTCATATTACTTTTAATTCGCTCACGCAATTCGGACGGTTTTATCCCCAGGTCGTTGCCGATGGGAACAAGGTTTCCTGTGGCATACGGGTCAATCCGGAGTTCTCGGTCGTAGAGACGGATCTCTATAATCCTACGGCGCCGGGATCGCGTATGGGGATTGTCCGCGATCTATTGGGCGATGAATTGCCTGAAGGGATTGAGGGTATTCATTTTCATACGCTTTGCGAATCGACCTCATACGATTTGGAGAAGACACTGGAGGTGGTTGAGCAGCGTTTCGGGTGTTTCCTTCCCCAACTGAAATGGCTAAATATGGGCGGAGGACATTTGATGACTCGCAAAGGGTATGATGTGGAACATCTGATCGGCCTGTTGAAATCGTTTAAAGCGAAGTATCCGAACCTGGAGATCATCATGGAACCGGGAAGTGCCTTTGTCTGGCAGACCGGCTTTCTCTTGACCACGGTGGTGGATATCGTTGAGAATCACGGCATCAAAACGGCTATTATCGACGCCTCTTTCACCTGCCACATGCCCGACTGCCTGGAAATGCCCTATCAACCGGTGATCCGGCAGGCGGTGTCCGAAGCAGAAGGCCGTTACAGCTACCGCATCGGTGGGAATAGTTGCCTGAGTGGTGACTTTATCGGCGACTGGCACTTCAAGAAACCGCTGCAAGTGGGTGATAAACTGATCTTTGAGGATATGATCCATTACACCACCGTGAAGACCAATATGTTCAACGGAATACCGCATCCCGCCCTGGCCTTATGGAGCAATGATGACCAATTGATCATGTACCGCAAGTTCGGATACGAAGATTATAAGAACCGGATGAGTTGAAACTGCTATTTGGTTTATACGTTTATTATTCGTATTTTTGTGAGAGAGAAATCGTTATAACATAACGATTTGGCAAGAAGTTTTTTACAACTAATGGATCAGATTAAAAATGAATTACAACGTATCATTCTCGGAGATGAACAAGTTGGCGATACAAGCAAACTCAAAGCCATACAAAGTTTCCTTAGAAAAAATGCGGGAATCAGTTATGGCAGTGAAAAGCCAAAGTCGATCAAAAGAGAAGAAGAAAAGCTTTTATAACACTTGATAGTCCTTCGAAGTAAGAAGTATCAATTAAAAACACTATTTTCGCACATTATTTTAAAAATGAGACAGTAGTAATGGGTATTTTCAGCTTTTTCAATAAAGAAAAAAAGGAAACATTAGATAAAGGTTTATCGAAAACGAAAGAGAATGTTTTTTCCAAGTTAACCCGTGCGGTTGCCGGCAAGAGCAAGGTGGACGACGAGGTATTGGATGACCTGGAAGAAGTATTGGTCACCTCGGATGTGGGAGTCGATACGACCTTGAAGATCATCAGTCGGATTGAAGATCGTGTGGCAAAAGACAAGTATGTCACCACGAACGAGCTCACCTCCATCCTGCGCGAAGAGATCGCTGCATTATTGACGGAGAACCATACGGAAGATGGCGAGGGATTCGATTTGCCGGACAATAAGAAGCCTTATGTGATCATGGTGGTAGGGGTTAATGGAGTAGGCAAGACGACGACGATCGGCAAATTGGCTTATCAATTCAAGAAAGCCGGGAAAAGCGTGTACCTCGGAGCTGCCGATACCTTCCGTGCCGCCGCGGTGGAGCAGCTTGTGATCTGGGGCGAAAGGGTAGGAGTTCCCGTTGTCAAACAAAAGATGGGATCCGATCCGGCTTCCGTGGCGTACGATACCTTGAGTTCAGCCAAAGCCAACAACGCCGATGTGGTGATTATCGATACGGCCGGCCGCCTGCACAATAAGATCAACCTGATGAACGAATTGACCAAGATCAAGAACGTGATGAAAAAGGTGGTGCCCGATGCGCCGCATGAAGTGCTCTTGGTATTGGACGGATCGACGGGACAGAATGCGTTCGAACAGGCCAAACAATTCACGGCGGCGACGGAAGTTAATGCCTTGGCCGTTACCAAGTTGGACGGAACAGCTAAAGGAGGGGTTGTGATCGGCATATCCGATCATTTCCGTATTCCGGTGAAATATATCGGGCTTGGAGAAGGAATAGAAGACCTGCAGGTTTTCAATAGAAAGGAATTTGTCAATTCCCTGTTTGGAGAGTAAAAAGGCCTCTCCAACCTCCCCCAAAGGGAGGCTTAAAAATGCAAAAAAGAATTATGTAACATAACAACAGCTCTTTTAGCCTCCCTTTGGGGGAGGTTGGAGGGGCTTTTTTTATATGCGAAAAAATAAAGTAGATATCATTACCCTGGGTTGCTCGAAGAACCTGGTAGACTCGGAACAGCTTTTACGTCAATTCAAGGCAAACGGTTATACGGTCGCTCACGACCCGGAGAAAATCAACGGCGAGATCGTTGTAGTCAACACCTGTGGCTTTATCGGCGACGCGCAGGAAGAATCGATCAATATGATTCTGGAACTGGGCGAAGCGAAGAAAAAAGGCAAGATCGGCAAGCTCTTTGTAATGGGCTGCCTGTCGCAACGTTTTCTGAAAGAGATGAAAACCGAACTGCCCGAGGTCGATCGCTTCTACGGTAAGTTCAATTGGAACGAATTGATCACCGACCTGGGCAAGCCCTATTTTCAGGAACTGGCGAACGACCGGATCCTGACCACTCCCAACCATTATGCTTACCTCAAGATCGGGGAAGGCTGCAACCGGACCTGCTCGTATTGCTCGATCCCGTTGATCACGGGGAAGTATCAATCGCGCCCCATGGAAACTTTGGAAGAGGAAGTGCGTATGTTAGTGGATCAGGGCGTCAAAGAATTTCAACTGATCGCCCAAGATTTGACGTATTACGGACAAGACCTTTACAAGCGGTTAGCTCTGCCCGAACTGGTCGAGCGGATCTCGGATATTCCCGGCGTAGAATGGATCCGCCTGCATTATGGCTATCCGGCTAAGTTTCCTTATGATCTCTTGCGGGTGATGCGCGAGCGCGATAATGTGTGTAAGTATATGGATATTGCCTTGCAACATATCAGCGACCACATGCTGAAAGTGATGCGCCGGAATATTACCAGCCAGGAAACCTATGAACTGATTGCCCGGATGCGGGAAGAGGTGCCGGGATTGCACCTGCGGACCACCCTAATGACCGGTCATCCGGAAGAGACAGAGGCGGATTTTGAAGAGATGGTCGAGTTTATCCGCCGAACACGTTTTGAGCGCATGGGCGCCTTTGCCTATAGCCATGAAGTCGGTACCTATTCCCACAAACACTATGCCGACAACATCCCGCAGGAAGTGAAAGAGGAGCGATTGGACTATATTATGCGGATCCAGGAAAAGATCTCCGCACAGATCAGTGAAGAGAAGATCGGAAAGACGTTCCGTACGCTTGTCGACCGCGAAGAAAGCGACTTTTATATCGGCCGCACCGAGTATGATTCGCCGGAAGTCGACCCCGAAGTCCTGATCGCCAAAGACCGCGAACTCCAACCGGGCGAATTCTACGAAGTCCGGATCACGGATGCCCAGCCTTTTGAACTTTATGGGGTCGTATGAATCCTGATTCGGATTTATTATTTGTTTAATTCCTAAATATTTAGTAATATAGCACCCGAAAAGATAAAACGGGTGTTGGAATGAAAAACAAAGAGCTGGTTTCCGAATTGGCGAAACGCATGGAATGGACCCAACAGGAAGTAACGGATATGATGGCCGCTTTAAGCTCGGTGGTAAGCGCCAAGCTGATGGATAGCGATACCGTTTATTTCCAGGGATTTGGGCAATTCGAAGTAAAAAAGAAAGATGAGCGCATTACAGTAAACCCTGTAACAGGAAAGCGCTACCTTGTCCCTCCAAAATTGGCGCCGGTGTTTAAACCCGGAACGACGATCAAAAACAAATTAAAAGCATTGAAAGAGAATGAATAACCGGTTCACACTACAAGATCTGGCCGGTATATTAGCTACGCAGACCGGTCGCACCCGAAAAGAATCCGAAGAGTTCCTGAAAGAATTCATCGCCGTGGTTGTCGATGGCGCTTTCACGGATCGAATTGTCAAAATCAAAGGACTGGGCACCTTTAAGGTCATTGAAGTGGAAGACCGGGAAAGCATCAATGTCAATACCGGAAAACGCTTTGTCATCCCCGGCCACTACAAATTCAATTTTACTCCGGACAAAGAACTTAAGGAGTTGGTAAACAAGCCTTTCTCTTTCTTTGACACGACAGAAATCAACACAGAAGATAACCCTCAGGAAATTCAAGGCGAGAATTTAGAAATTCAAGGCGAGAATTTGAAAAAAGAAGGGGAGAATTTGGAAATTCAAGGCGAGAATTTTGAAGAAGAAGGGGAGATTGAAACAGAAGCTGTTGAAACGGCAGAAACTATAGAGGAAAAACCGGAACCACAGCCGGCAGTAGATATTCCGGAGAAACCGCAAACTGCGCCGCGGAAGGGAAATAAAATTGGGTTGATTGTCTTTCTTATTCTTCTGGTTGCCGCTATCGGTCTGTCGGTTTACTATTTTACCCGGCATTCTCCGCAACCCAAATTCCAATCAGCGGTGCCGGTTGAAACAACCCAGCAAGAATCCGCCCGTGAAACGCCGGAGGTGACTGCCATATCGGACAATCAACCTTCGGCAGAACCGGAGCCTGCCGAAACCACTCCAACAGCTTCGACCGAAACCGCCACTTCCGACAGCATACTGGGTCATATCACGATCGAACCCGGAAGCCGCCTGACCCTGATCTCCCTTGAATATTATCAACATAAAATCTTTTGGGTCTATATCTATACCTATAATAAATCACTTATCGAAGATCCCAACAACATACCGGTAGGAACAAAATTGGCCATTCCGGCCCCTGAAGTGTATGGGATCAATGCGAATGATCGTGAATCCATCGAAAAGGCATCCCTTTTGCAGACTGAGATTATCGCCGGTGAAAAGTGAAAACTTTTTTCCATTTTATAATTTAAATAAACCCCGTATGTCAGTTATAATAATTTAACTGCAAAAGTTTATCCCACGTATTTAACATTTCTAATTTTGTGCAACATTTAAAAAATAATAAAATCTATGAGTCAGACAGTAGATATTCGAGAGTTGAATGAGCGAATAGAAAGTAAAAGTTCGTTTGTGAATATGATTACCATGGGAATGGATCAGGTAATTGTTGGTCAGAAGCATTTAGTGGAATCTTTGTTGATAGGTTTGTTATCGGATGGACATATCTTACTGGAAGGGGTTCCCGGTCTGGCTAAGACCTTGGCGATTAAAACACTGGCGTCACTGATCGATGCCAATTACAGCCGTATCCAGTTTACCCCTGACTTGTTGCCGGCCGACGTGATCGGTACGATGATCTACAGTCAGAAAAACGAAGAGTTTCAGGTGAAACAAGGGCCGATCTTCGCCAATTTTGTATTGGCCGATGAAATCAACCGTGCCCCGGCTAAGGTACAAAGTGCCTTATTGGAAGCGATGCAGGAGCGTCAGGTCACGATCAGCGAGCATACCTATAAATTGCCCAAGCCGTTTTTGGTCATGGCCACACAAAACCCGATCGAGCAGGAGGGGACCTATCCGCTGCCGGAAGCGCAGGTCGACCGTTTCATGCTGAAGGTGATCATCAATTACCCGAAAAGGGAAGAAGAAAAACTGATTATCCGGCAGAATATATCGGGCGTAACGCCGGAAATCAAACCGGTATTGACTAAAAAAGAAATCCTGGAGGCACGTGAAGTCGTTCGTGAGGTGTATCTGGACGAAAAGATCGAGCGTTATATCGTAGATATCGTATTTGCTACCCGTTTCCCGCAGGAATATGGCATGCCGAACCTGTCTAATATGATCTCTTTCGGGGCTTCTCCGCGTGCATCGATCAATCTGGCCCTGGCCGCCCGTGCTTACGCGTTTATCAAACGCAGAGGGTATGTGATTCCGGAAGATATCCGGGCGGTTTGCCACGACGTGATGCGCCATCGTATCGGCTTGAGCTACGAAGCAGAAGCTAATAATCTTACTTCGGATGAAGTGGTAAGTGAAATTCTGAACAAAGTAGAAGTACCTTAATGGAGACAAGTGAACTACTCAAAAAAGTTCGTCAGATAGAAATAAAGACCCGTGGGCTTTCGCGGAATATCTTTGCCGGACAGTACCACTCGGCGTTCAAAGGCCGGGGGATGGCGTTCAGCGAAGTGCGCGAATACCAGTTCGGTGACGATATCCGGGATATCGACTGGAACGTAACAGCCAGATATGCACGTCCTTATGTCAAGGTATTTGAAGAAGAACGTGAATTGACGGTTATGCTTCTGATCGATGTATCGGGAAGCCGGGAGTTTGGTACGGCCAGCGTCATGAAAACGGAGATTATCACCGAGATAGCCGCCACATTGGCCTTTTCAGCCATTCAGAATAACGATAAGATCGGGGTGATCTTTTTCTCCGATAAGGTAGAGAAGTTTATTCCGCCGCAGAAAGGGAAAAAGCATATCCTTTATATCATTCGTGAATTGATCGATTTCCATCCCGATGATCAGGAAACCGATATCAGCCAGGCGTTGAAGTATCTGACGAATGCGATAAAGAAACGGTGTACGGCCTTCCTGATCTCAGACTTCATCGATAAAGGTGACTTTAAAGACGCCTTGACCATCGCCAACCGCAAACATGATGTGGTGGCTATCCAGGTGTACGACCGTCGGGAAGCCGAACTGCCGGCTGTCGGATTGATGAAGATCAAAGATGCCGAAACCGGCATGGAACGGTGGATCGATACCTCTTCGGCCCGCGTGCGCCAGGTGTATAAAGAATGGTGGGAGAAGAGACAGACCAAAATGAATGACTCATTCAAGAAAAGTCGGGTCGATTCGGTTTCCGTGCGGACTGAAGATGATTATGTGAAAGCATTGATTGCTCTTTTTCAAAAACGAAATTAAAGAGAAGGAATGAAACAAATACATAAATGCATACTGTTACTTTTATTGATAGTCGTTGGGACGGGAGAGAGTTTGTATGCACAACGGACATTGATTGATGTTTCCCTCGATTCGGCGGCAATCCTGATAGGCGAGCAAACGACATTGAGCCTAACGGTGACAGCCGACAAAGATCGGGCGGTCCAAATCGTCTTGCCCGGCGACACAATCATGCGGGGCGTAGAAGTATTGGCCATTTCGAAGCCGGATTCCTCCGTGATTGAGAATGACCGGCTGTTGATCAAACAGGATATACTGATCACTTCCTTTGATTCCCTCTTGTATCTGTTGCCTCCCATGCAGGTGATCGATGGAACGGATACGATCCATTCCAATCAGGTCGCCCTTAAGGTGAGCACGGTGCCTGTCGACGTAGAGAATCCGGAACAGTTCTTCGATATCAAGGAAGTATGGAAACCTCCTTTCGTTCTGGCTGATTATTATCCGTTGATCTTCGGCATCTTATTGGGGCTTTTCCTGATCTGTGTCGTATTCTATCTGGTCAAACGTCTGCGCAACAAGAAGTCTCTTATTCCTTTCAAAAAGGAAGAGCCCAAACTGCCTCCGCATTTGCAGGCGATCAAAGAGCTCGACGAGATCAAACAACAGAAACTGTGGCAACAGGGACGCAACAAAGAATTCTATACCCTCATTACGGAGACCTTGCGTCGCTATATGGTAGAGCGCTTTGGCGCCGGCGCTATGGAAATGACCTCGGGAGAGATTCTGGATTTCATCAAGAAGCAAACGGAAGCCGATTCGGTTTACGAAAACCTGAAACAGATCCTTCAGTTATCCGACTTGGTGAAGTTTGCCAAGATCCATCCGCTGCCGGATGAAAATGATTTAAGTATGATGAATGCTTATCTCTTCGTTAACCAGACAAAGATTGAAGAAGCTCCCAAGCCGGGTGAGAAACCGGAAGAGGAAGGCAAGGATGAAGTAACGGAAGGTAAATCAACTCTAAATCAAGAATAAAATGGTATTTGCAAATCCTACATATCTCTATCTCTTATTATTACTGATTCCGCTGATCGGATGGTACGTTTATAAGCTGCGCAAAACACAGGCCAGCTTACAGGTGTCCGCTTCCGACCCGTTTGATCTGCCGCAGGCCAAGTCGTGGAAAGTATATCTGCGCCATGTGCCGTTTGTCTTGCGGATGGTGATCATTGCGTTGGTGATTATTGTCCTGGCTCGTCCGCAATCGACGAACAGTTGGCAGAACTCATCCACCGAAGGAATCGACATCATGCTGGCCTTGGATATCTCGACCAGTATGCGGGCGGAAGATTTGAAACCCAACCGCCTGGAAGCAGCAAAAGATGTGGCGGCTTCTTTTATCAACGGTCGTCCAAATGATAATATCGGATTGGTAGTTTTTGCCGGAGAGAGCTTCACGCAATGTCCGTTGACCACCGACCATACCGTGTTGTTGAACCTGTTCAAAGATATCCAGATGGGAATGATCGAAGACGGGACGGCAATCGGACTGGGGCTGGCCAATGCGGTAAGCCGCATCAAAGACAGCCAGGCGATCTCCAAAGTGATCATTCTGTTGACCGACGGGGTGAATAATATGGGAGAGATTGCTCCGGTAACCGCTGCCGAAATCGCAAAGACTTTTGGTATCCGGGTCTATACGATCGGGGTGGGGACACAAGGAACAGCTCCTTATCCCTTTCAGACCCCGCTGGGCTTGCAGTATAGGAACATCCCTGTTGAAATTGACGAGCCGGCGTTGAAGCAGATTTCGGCCATTACAGGCGCTCAATACTTTCGTGCCACGGATAATGCCAGTTTGAAAGCGATCTATTCGGAAATCGATCAATTGGAAAAGACCAAGATCAGCGTACAGCAATTCAGCAAGAAGCAGGAAGAATACAAAATGCTGGCGATTTGGATCTTTATCCTGTTGTTGTTTGAGATCTTGTTGAGAAATACATTGTTGAGGAATATACCCTAAATCAGAAAGCTTATGTTTCGTTTCGCAAATCCGGATTATTTATATCTGTTATTTATACATCCTTTTCTCGTCGGCTTTTATGTTTACGCTTTGATTGCGAAGAAGAAAGCCTTGAAGAGATATGGGAACCCCCAATTGCTTTCGGAATTGATGCCGGAAGTATCGCCTAAGCGGCAATATCTGAAGTTCTGGCTATTGTTTGCCTCCATTACGCTGGTTATTTTTATTATTGCCGGGCCGCAATTCGGTTCCAAACTGGAAACCGTGAAGCGGGAAGGAGTGGAGATCATGGTCTGCCTGGACGTTTCGAACTCGATGCTGGCAGAAGATGTGGCGCCCAACCGTTTGACTAAAGCCAAACAGATGCTATCCCGCCTGACCGATGGCTTTTCCAACGACAAACTGGGATTGATCGTTTTTGCCGGGGATGCTTTCACGCAGTTGCCCATTACTTCGGATTATATCTCGGCCAAGATGTTTCTCTCTTCGATCGATCCCTCGATGGTTTCGACCCAGGGAACGGCAATCGGGGCGGCAATCAATCTGGCTATGCGCTCGTTTACACCGAATGAGACTTCGGACAAAACGATTATCCTGATCACCGACGGCGAGAATCATGAAGACGATGCCATCGGGGCGGCCAAGAAGGCAGCGGAGAAAGGAGTGCATGTCAATATCGTAGGTATGGGACAACCGCAGGGGTCACCCATTCCGTTTGGCGGAGGCAATAACTTCATGAAAGACAAAGAAGGAAATGTGGTGGTGACCAAACTGAACGAACAAATGTGTCAGGAGATCGCTGCTGCCGGAAACGGCATGTATGTGCGGGCCGATAATACCAATGCTGCCTTGAAAGCCTTACAAAGTGAAATAGAGAAAATGAATAAATCCGAACTGGACAGTAAAGTCTACTCGGAATATAATGAGCAATTCCAGGTATTGGCATGGATTGCCTTATTCCTCTTGATCGTTGAGTTCCTGACAATGGACAGGAAGAATCGGATATTCAGAAAAGTCAAATTATTCTCTTAAATCAATTGAAGAAGATGAAGTATATTCGGAAAACGATAGTGTGGTCGATCGCATTACTTTTTGGAAGTGGAGTCGTTTTTGCCCAAAAGGCAGAACGGAAGAATGTTCGTGAAGGGAATAAACTATACACGGCTGAAAAGTACACAGAGGCCGAAATCGCTTATCGCAAAGGAGTGGATGTGAACCCCCGTTCGGCGGAGGGAACTTATAATTTAGGAAACGCGTTGTATAAACAAGGGAAATTCCCGGAGGCGGCTGAGCAATATCAACTGATTGCCGGACAAAGTCAGAAGATGATGGAGACCAACGAAGGGAAAGAACGGCTGGCCGGCGTTTATCATAACGTAGGCAATATCTTTATGCAAGAGAAAGACTATGGCAAAAGTGTCGAAGCCTACAAACAATCGCTGCGCATCAATCCGAAAGATGATGAGACGCGTTACAATCTGGCGTTAGCCCAGAAACTGTTGGAAGATCAGCAGAACGAAGACCAGGGTCAGGATCAGCAACAAGACGAGCAGAATCAGGACCAGGAACAAAATCAAGATCAACAGGATCAACAGCAGAATCAAGACGATCAGAAAGAAAACAAAACGCAGGAAGAAGAGCAACCCAATGAACAGATGAGTCAGGATAATGCACAACAAATCCTGGATGCTTTCCTGCAAGATGAAAAAGATACGCAGGAAAAGGTAAAGAAAGCACAAATGGAGCAGCGCGAACGCCGCAGAACCGAAAAAGAATGGTAATTTTGTGTGGTCTAATTGGTAAAAAACGAAAAAGAGATATAAAGATGAGAAGAATTCTTTTCTTGTTTTCACTTATTGTAGTTGCCGGGCTTTCCGGTTTGAAAGCCCAGGATGTTGAATTTAAGGCGATAGCTCCGGAAGCGGTTGTGGTAGGGCAACAGTTCCGGCTGACTTTCTCCGTCAATGCGGAAGCCAAAGATCTGCGGGTTCAGGAATTGCCCGACTTTGACGTGTTGATGGGCCCGACGCCGTCTCAATCGCATAGTACGGTCATCACTAATGGAAAAAGAACGAGTGAGACCAATTATAGTTTCACTTATATTCTAATGGCCAAGAAGGAGGGAACGTTCAATATCCCGCCGGCAACGATCAAAGTAAAGAATGCCAACTATACTTCGAACGCATTAGTCGTCAAGGTACTGCCAGAAGACAAAGCCAGTGAGGCAGCCAACCAAAACGCACAGGGTGCAACCGGCATATCGGACAAAGATCTCTTCATGCGCATGATCGTTTCCAAACGGAAGATCTACGAACAGGAGTCTATCCTGGTCACCTTCAAGCTTTATTTCCTCTCTTCCGTTACCCCTCAGAACTTTAAATTCCCGACATTTGAAGGTTTCCTGGTACAAGAGATCGAGCAACCTCAAAATGGAATCCCAACCAAGATGGAGAATTACAACGGCCGGAATTATCAAACCGCTGTGATGAAAGAAGTATTGCTGTTCCCGCAACGCAGTGGCAACCTGACCATCGAAGGCGGAAAGTATGAGATCGTTGCCCAGGTAAGAAATACGAATCAACGGAGACAGAGTTTCTTCGATGATTTCTTTGATATGTACCGGGACGTAAAAGTGACCTTAACGACTGCACCGGCAACGATAGAAGTCAAGCCACTGCCGTCGGGTAAGCCGGCCGGATATGGCAATGCGGTGGGTAACTTTACGATGACCTCCAGTATCAGTGCCACGGAGGTGAAAGCCAATGAAGCGGTGACGATAACGGTGAAAATAAACGGTACGGGTAACCTGCGTGTGATCAAGAACCCGGAAGTAGTATTCCCGAACGACTTCGATGTCTTTGATCCGAATGTCTCTCTGAACGCTAAGAACTCGACCTCGGGCGTAAACGGCTCTAAAACGATCGAGTATATGGCGATTCCCCGCTATGGTGGTGAATTTGAGATCCCGGCCATTACATTCTCTTACTTCGATCCGAAGACAGAAACGTATAAAACGATCCAATCCGAGCCGTATAAGCTGCAAGTGGAAAAAGGAGAAGGAGAGGGGAATGCGCCTGTTGTCTCCAACTTTACCAACCGGGAAAGCGTACGCGTCTTGGGACAGGATATTCGTTACCTGAAAGTGAAAGGAATCAATTTCGTTTCGAATGAAGAGATCTTCTTCGGCTCTTTCCTTTATTATATGGCTTACCTGATTCCGACCATTCTGTTCATTATCTTCTTCTTTATTTACCGTAAGCAAGTGAAGGAGAATGCGAATATTGCTTTGGTACGGACAAAGAAAGCGAATAAGATGGCCGTCCGTCGTCTGAAGAATGCCGGTAGACTTCTGAAAGATAATAAGAAAGAAGAATTCTATGAAGAGGTATCGCGTGCATTGTGGGGATATTTGAGTGATAAACTAAATATGCCTCAGGCGAAGCTGACGAAAGACAATGTAGAGACCGAACTCTTGAAGTATGGAGTCAATGAAGAGTTGATCAAAGAATTCCTGGATATCCTGAATACCTGTGAGTTCGCCCGTTATGCCCCTTCACAAGCCTCGGATGCGATGGATCAACTCTATACCTTGACGGCAGATGCTATCGGTAAAATGGAAAATACAATCAAAAAGTAAAATGAAGACGAAGACAAATCAATATATGAAAAGGATACTTTTTTTCTTGTTTATCTTTTGTGCCGGTTTTTCCGTTTATGCACAGGATGAAGCGATAAAAGAAGCTGAAATGGCGTATACACAGGAAAACTATGAAGAAGCCATTCAAAAGTATGAAGCGATACTGACCAGTTATGGCGAATCCTCGCAGATCTACTACAACCTGGGGAATGCGTATTACAAAGCCGGACAGATTGCCCCGGCCATATTGAATTACGAACGGGCACTTCTGCTCGATCCGGGAGATGCTGATATTCGTTTCAACCTGCAATTGGCCAAACAAAGAGCTGTCGATAAGATCGAACCGGTAGGGGAGTTCTTCCTCACGCGATGGTTCCATGCCATAGCTAATATGGGATCAACCGATTCCTGGGCTAAGTTAGGTATATTCTGCTTCCTGTTGTTTATCGGTTGTCTGTTATTATTCTTTTTCTCCCGTTGGGCCCGGATGAAGAAAGTCGGGTTCTACCTGGGCATTGTCTTATTGGTGATTGTGATCTTCTCGAATATCTTTGCCCGGAATCAAAAGAATGAACTGATCAACCGGACGGAGGCGATTGTCTTTTCTCCGACCGTGACGGTCAAGAGCTCGCCCGATGCCAGCGGAACAGATTTGTTTATCTTGCATGAGGGAACGAAAGTCTCGATTAAAAGTACTTTGGGCGAATGGAATGAAGTCGAATCGGAAGATGGCAATGTGGGATGGATGCCTAAGAAAGATATTCAGATTATCTAAACTATATCTAATACATGCTTGAAAAAATCCTGGACTACGAGAGGGAACTCTTTTTTATGCTTAATGGCAGTGACTCTGTTTTCTTAGATCACTTCATGTGGCTGTTTTCCGGGAAAATTGTTTGGTTGCCCTTGGCATTGTTCATCTTGATAGTCCTGACTTATAAAGTAAACTGGCGCGAATCTCTCTTGGTGTTATTGGCTATAGTGCTGGTGGTTACGCTTTGCGATCAGTTTGCTTCCCATCTGTTCAAGCCCCTTTTTATGCGTTTCCGACCGACCCATCATCCGGCGTTTATGGATGAAGTGCAAACCGTGTTCGGGTATCGAGGCGGTAAGTATGGCTTTATCTCGAGCCATGCCGCCAATGCTTTTGGATTTGCCATGTTTATGACTTTGCTTTTTCGGTACAAACCCCTGTTTACCAGCACTGTTTTTCTTTGGGCAATAGTTACGGCTTATACCCGTATCTATTTGGGAGTTCATTTTATTTCGGATATCGTTCCGGGCATTCTCGTCGGATTAGTCTTCGGCTATCTGGTTTATCTTTTGTATGCTTGGGTCAGACCGAAAATAGTCGGATGGGGTGGGAGAGATGTGCCTCCGATTTCTGTTGTTTACCCGATCCGGCGACAGCGATTAATCGTTATTGCCATTCTTATTACAGTTATTCTTATCATGCTTTTGAACGCCCAGCTGGTTTCCATGTTGCGGTAAGCTTTTATTCCTCCTTTCTGCCGTAAAGCATATTTATTTGATTGTCCCGCATACATATAATGGCTAAGTTAGTAGCATATTTAATGCTTATTAATTTTCTAAATAGAACAAGTTATGATGACAAAGACAATCACTTTTAATGAATTGCGAAGAGTCAAAGACAGTTTACCAGACGGAACTTCCCATCGGATAGCAGATGAGTTGGGCGTATCCGTCGAAACTGTCCGGAATTATTTTGGAGGACAAAACTTCAGGGACGGGAAAAGTTGTGGAATTCACATCGAACCGGGACCTGACGGAGGTTTAGTTGTCTTAGACGATACCACGATATTCGACCGTGCTTTGGAAATACTGAATGAAAGCCGTGCAGTAGCCGAAGCACCCAGTTTATAACGAAAACTCGCATTGTTCTCTGAAAGTCCCGATGTCTGCATAAGAATTTGGGACTTTTTTGTAACTATTCAAACTTAAGTATTGTTCTATTAATACCTACTAAACTAAAAAAATATGGAAGATAAACTAATCACATTAGCAATCCACACCTACGAGAAAGCTCAGATATTGAAGACTTTACTGGAAACGGAAGGGATAGACGTCTACATTCATAATGTAAATCAAATCCAACCCGTCGTTTCGGCAGGTGTGCGTGTAAGAATTAAAGAAAGCGATCTGCCTCATGCCTTACGAATCATAGAAGATAGTAATTGGTTGAAAGAATCGGACGAGGAACCGAAAGAAAAAGAAGTCAAACAGAAAAAGATACTGATCCCTGTCGACTTTTCCGACTACTCGATCCGTGCCTGTGAGATCGGTCTGAACTATGCCGCGGCAATCCAGGGCGAAGTCATGATTATGCATGCCTACTTCAGCCCGTATTTCCCAACCGCCATTCCTATTGGAGACTCTTTAGCCTATCAGGTGAACGAAGAAGAAAACGCGCACCATGTATTAAAAAGAGTCCAGGTGGATATGGACAATTTATCTAATCTAATCAAAAGAAAAATAGAATCCGGAGAACTTCCCCGAGTGAAATTCGACTGTATCCTACGCGAAGGCCTGCCCGAAGAAGAGATTATAGCCTATAGCAAGGAGTATAAACCGACGTTGATTATCATGGGAACCCGTGGAAAGAGCCAGAAAGAAATGGATCTGATCGGAAGTGTGACCGGCGAAGTTTTTGAAGCACATAAAACACCGGTTTTAGCTATTCCGGAAAATACACCTTTCAAAAATCTGAAAGAAATAAAAAATGTTGCGTTTGCTACTTCGTTTAATCAAAGAGATTTAGTTATCTTTGACAAGTTTATGGAGTTGGTCAAAGGATTTGACTTCACTATTCATCTCTTTAATATCTCAACCAGTAAAAACGAATGGAATGAGATTCGTCTGACAGGGATAAGTGAATACTTTAAGCGACAATATCCTGAGGCTAAAATCAACCATACGGTGTTAGCAGATGGTGATCTGCTTTTGGCGATTGAGAAGTTTGTCCGCGATGAAACGATCGATGTGATTGCTTTAGGCACGCAAAGACGAAATGTCATCGCCCGGATGTTCAATCCGAGCATAGCACGAAAGATGCTGTTCCATACGGATACACCTTTGCTTGTTATGCATTCGTGAAGATTTCTTTGCTCTTAATGAACATTCTGATTTTGTTTGTTGTTATAGAGTAAAGAGAGTTTGTTAGTAGTATTTGTTTTTTCATATAAGTAGAGTTTGTTATTTGTTTGTCCGTATATGGCTGTGAAGTTGTATACGGATCTTTTTTTGTACCTACCGGTAGTTTGTTCACAAACTACCGGTAGGTTCTGAGGGAGATATTGACGCCTCATTTTCAGCGAGTTGCAAATATCCCTCTTATTATCACTTAATTAATTTATAATTACGATTATGTTTAATTGATTTTGTCTGGAGAGAATCTAAAGTGTATAGAACGAAAAAAGCTGTCCCCTTCTTGGAGACAGCTTTTCTTTTTTATCGGATCGACTATAAGATTAATTGATCTGGTTTGAGATTCAGTTGATCTGATTTCTGGATCAGTTGGTCCTGATTCCGGATCGATGATCAATTGTTCATCTTGGCTTCGATTTCTTCAAATTCTTTACCCATAGAGAGATTATAATAGATACCTCTCAAGGCTACCATATATTCTCTTTGTTCGGGTTTAAGCTGATGTGCTTTTTCGAAATACGGACGTGCTTTTTCGAACAGAGCTTTAGCTTTTGCAATTTCTTCCTGATACAGTTTGTTGTCGCTGAGCATATTGGCATCACCTTGCGCACTAATTGCCTGATTGTAATAGACACGCCCCAGGTTGGACAATGCGTCAACATAATCGGGATCTAACTCCAATGCTTTCGCGTAGTTCTTTTCGGCATTGTCGAAATCTTTCAAACCGGATTCGTATACACTTCCTAAAACATCGTAATACTGTGCGTTGTTCGGTTCGGCAGCGATTGCTTTAGTCAGATAATCGATTGCTTCTTCGTTTCTGTTCGTATAGATATAGATGTTGATCAGATTAAGGATGAAGAATGGTTCCTGCGGGAAGATCGCAAGACCTTCTTTGGCCACCATTTCCATGTTTGCCGTATCTCTCAACTCCTGATATTCGTAATACAGGTATTGATACGTATCGCTTTGTCTGTAACCATATTCTTTTGCACGATTAAGAGTAGCAATTGCTTTCTGCCGATCGCCCAGCTGTGTGGCAGCCACTCCGGCATAGAACTGAACCGTCATGTAGTTTGAGTCTCTTGCAGCGACTTGTTCACCTGCGAACATCGGTAAATCAGAGATTTTCAGATACTGTTCGAATGCTTCAGAAGCATTTTTATAATCTCTTTCATCAAAGTAAAATGCACCGGCGTTGATGTAATACACATGGTTGGCGCTTAATATTCCTTTGATGTCTTTGGTGAATTTAGGTTTTACCTTTCCTTTAGCATCGGGCAACTGGTCTAATTCATACGCTTTTTCCAGATAGGGTAATATATTCAAAAGGGCTTGATACATCACCGGTTGATTAGGCTGTTGGCCTAAGAGTTCTTTCATTCTTTCCGCACTGAATTGTTGATCTTCAACATATCCGGCAACATACCAAGTCTTTGCATCATCTTTAGTTTCAGGATCTTGCAAGGCGCCTTTGACTAAGGTTCTTGCTTCTGCAAAATCAGCATTATTTCCCTTAGCGATACTTTGAGCCTGGCTAACAGCTTTCTTTTGTGCAAAGGCACCTGTTGCTGCCACGCATAGTGCAATTGATAATAATAATACTCGTTTCATGCAATTTCTAATTTGAGAGATTAATATTCTATTTATTATTCTGTTTCTTCTTCACGACCTTCTGAATCATCGTTTGGTTCATCATCATCCGGCAGATCGGCAATCACATCCGGAGTCAGGACGGACTCATGCACTTCCCTTTCCAACAGGGCATCACGTTCCGCTTTTTGTTCTGCTATCTCTTCATCCGTTTCAGACAAGACTTTACATACAGAAGCGATTTCATCGTGTCGTTTTTCCAGATTGATCAGACGAACACCTTGCGTAGCACGTCCTATCACACTGATATCCGCCACTTTCATCCGGATCGTAATACCTGACTTGTTAATAATCATCAGGTCATTATCTTCTGTGACATTTTTCATGGCCACAAGTTTACCCGTCTTATCGGTAATATTAATAGTTTTTACACCTTTTCCACCTCTATTAGTAATTCGGTAGTCTTCGATGTGCGATCTTTTTCCATATCCTTGTTCGGATACAACCAGGATGGTTTCTTTTTCCATATCTTTGATTGTCACCATTCCGATTACTTCATCTTCCTCGTTGTCGAGGGTCATTCCTCTGACTCCGGAGGCGGTTCTACCCATCACCCGGACAGCGCTTTCATGGAAACGGATTGCCCGTCCATTCTTATTGGCAATAAGCACTTCGTTATCTCCATTGGTCATCTTCACCTGGATCAAACCGTCGTCTTCGCGAAGACCGATGGCGTTGACACCGTTCTGACGCGGACGGGAATAAGCTTCCAATAAGGTTTTCTTGATCACCCCTTTCTTGGTACAGAACAAGAGATAGTGTGAATTGATAAACTCGAGATCCGAGGTCAGTTTCTTCACACGGATAAATGCCTGTATCTTATCATCCGGCTCGATATTCAATAGATTCTGGATGGCACGTCCTTTGGCATTCTTGGCTCCTTCGGGTATTTCGTAGACTTTCAACCAGTAACATTTACCTTTTGCCGTAAATATTAATAAGGTAGCGTGCATAGAGGCCGGATAGATATATTCCACAAAGTCTTCATCACGGGTTTCAGAACCTTTAGCCCCTACTCCACCTCTTCCTTGCGCACGGAACTCCGTCAGCGGTGTGCGTTTGATATATCCCATGTGTGAGATGGTGATGATCATTTCATCATCCGAATAGAAGTCTTCCGGATTAAGCTCTTCCGAAGCATAGATAATATCGGTTTTTCGCTTATCGCCGTATTTATCTTTCACTTCCTGCAATTCGTCTTTCACCACCTGCATACAGACATCTTCGTTTTCGAGGATTTCTTTCAAGCGGGCAATCAGTTTTTCTATTTCTTCGTATTCGGCGTGCAACTTATTCTGTTCCAGTCCGGTAAGCTGACGCAAGCGCATCTCGACAATCGCCCGTGCCTGTATATCGGAGAAAGAGAAGCGTTCGATCAACCGTTCGATTGCTTCCTGCGGGCTACGGGAAGAGCGGATAATAGAAATCACTTCGTCGATATTGTCGGAAGCGATAATCAATCCTTCCAGGATATGTGCCCGTTCTTCGGCTTTCTTCAGTTCATAACGGGTACGCCGCATGACCACATCCTGACGATGATCGACAAAAGCTTTGATCATATCTTTCAGGTTCAGCTGTCGTGGACGGCCGTTGACCAGTGCAATATTGTTCACGCTGAACGACGACTGCAAGGCAGTCATCTTATAAAGCTTATTGAGGATCACATTGGCATTGGCATCTTTTTTCACATCCACAATGATTCGCATACCGGAGCGGTCGGATTCATCGTTGACATACGAGATACCATCCAGGCGTTTTTCGTTAACCAGGTCAGCAATATACTTGATTAACTCCGCTTTATTGACTAAATAAGGAATTTCGGTGATCACGATCCGGTCATGGTTCTGTGCCGGTTCAATTTCCGCTTTTCCGCGCAGGATAACACGTCCCCTACCCGTTTCGAAAGCTTCTTTGACGCCGGCATAGCCGTAAATTGTGGCTCCCGTGGGGAAGTCCGGTGCTTTCACGTACTCCATCAGTCCTTCCACATCGATCTCTCCACGGCTATCGATGTAGGCTACACAGCCATCCAGTACTTCGGACATATTGTGCGGCGGCATGTTTGTTGCCATCCCCACGGCGATACCGGAAGCTCCATTGACCAACAGGTTGGGAATACGGGTGGGCAGAACCGTCGGTTCCTTCAACGTATCGTCGAAGTTCAGCTGAAAATCAACCGTATCCTTATCGATATCCCGAAGCATCTCTTCGGCCAGTTTACTCAACCGGGCTTCGGTATAACGCATAGCCGCCGGGCTATCACCATCGACGGAACCAAAGTTTCCCTGTCCGTCTACTAACGGATAGCGTAACGACCAGGGTTGCGCCAAACGCACCATGGCATAATATACGGAGGAATCGCCGTGCGGATGATATTTCCCCAATACGTCCCCCACTATTCTAGCGGATTTCTTATAAGGTTTATCTGAATTGTTACCTAATTCATTCATACCGAACAAAACACGGCGATGAACCGGTTTGAAACCATCTCTTACATCAGGAAGCGCACGTGAAACAATAACCGACATTGAATAATCAATGTACGCTGATTTCATTTCATCCTCAATGTTAATCTTTATAATTCTGTCTTGATCAACCATTTAGCTTTTTATTTAATACACTCACAATTTCATCACTGAAAAACCGCACTAAGGTAAGGCTTTTCCCTTTACTACAAAAGTATTTGGGCCGAAATTTTGCTTCGAAAGGCTTTTCTAAACTCAATTCAAAACAATGGCATGAATTTTGCTGTTTAGATGATAGAGATTATTAATTTTGCATATCTATAGTACATTATATAATAGGATGAAAAGTAACTATTCAAAGAGATTGATCGATGTGATCGAGTATGGCCGGGAGGAGGCTATCCGCCTTCAAAACAGCTATATCGGACCGGAGCATCTGATGTTAGGGATTTTACGGGACGGTGAAGGAAAGGCCATGCAGATCTTGCACGAGTTGAACGTGACCGGCCTGGACATTAAGAGAAAGATTGAAGATGAAATCCGTCATACAATCGAAGGAGAAGACAGTATCCAACAGGAGATTGCCATTACCAAAACGACTGAACGCGTATTGCGTATGAGTATGCTCGAAGCCCGTATGTTTAAGAGTGATGAAACGGATACCGAGCACCTTTTGCTGGCTATTCTGAAAGAAGAGTTCAACGTGGCCGCCCGCATTTTAACGAAAGAGGGCGTGAGCTACCGAGCGGCATACAACTATTTAATAAGCGGAACGGGATTGTCGGAATACGAAGAAGTAGAAGAGATCAGCGACGGCTATACGGACGACGAGGACGAGGATGAAGAAGAATTCGCCTCTCCGCGTGATCCCCGTGGCGGACAGTCTGCGGCTAATCTGCCCAAATCGCCCAACGATACGCCTGTATTGGATAATTTCGGAACGGATATGACCCGTGCCGCGGCAGAGAACCGCCTGGATCCGATTGTCGGACGCGAAAAGGAGATCGAACGCCTGGCGCAGATCTTAAGCCGGCGCAAGAAGAACAATCCGGTATTGATCGGTGAGCCGGGTGTCGGTAAGTCTGCCATTGTGGAAGGTTTAGCTTTGCGCATCACGCAGCGCAAGGTCTCGCGTATCCTTTTCGATAAGCGGGTGATCAGCCTCGATATGGCTTCTATCGTTGCCGGAACCAAGTATCGCGGGCAGTTTGAAGAGCGTATCAAAGCGATACTGAACGAGTTGTCGAAGAATCCGAACATCATTCTCTTTATCGATGAGATCCATACGATTGTCGGTGCCGGCTCGGCTTCAGGTTCAATGGACGCGGCCAATATGTTGAAACCGGCGCTGGCCCGTGGCGAGATTCAATGTATCGGAGCCACCACGCTCGACGAATACCGCAAGAATATCGAGAAAGACGGTGCCCTGGAACGTCGTTTCCAGAAGGTGATTGTCGATCCGACTACGGCGGAAGAGACCTTACAGATCCTGAAGAACATCAAACCGCGTTACGAAGAACATCATAATGTCGCTTATACGGACGCGGCTTTGGTCGCGTGTGTCAAATTGACAGAGAGATATATCAGCGACCGCAACTTCCCCGACAAAGCCATTGACGCGTTGGATGAAGCCGGTTCGCGTGTACATATATCCAACATTATCGTGCCCAAAAGCATCGAAGAGTTGGAAGGCCGGATCGAGGATACCAAAGTAGAGAAGCTGGCTGCGGTCAAATCGCAGAACTTCGAACTGGCCGCGAGCTTTCGCGATAAAGAACGCCAGTATCTGTTGCAGCTCGAAGCCGCCAAAACGAAATGGGAACAGGAGATGCAGGAACACCGGGAAACGGTAGATGAAGAAAAGGTGGCCGAAGTGGTTGCCATGATGTCAGGTGTTCCCGTGCAACGCATTGCTACGGCAGAGAACATCCGCCTGCTTGAAATGGGTGAGATCCTGAAGAAACAGGTGATCGGTCAGGATGAAGCGGTGCAGAAGATCGTCAAAGCGATCCAGCGCAACCGTGTCGGACTGAAGGATCCGAACAAACCGATCGGCACATTTATGTTCCTCGGGCCGACAGGCGTGGGTAAAACCTACCTGGCAAAGAAATTGGCGGAATATCTTTTCGACTCGGCCGATTCGCTGATCCGTATCGATATGAGTGAGTATCTGGAGAAGTTCGCTGTCTCCCGCCTGATCGGTGCCCCTCCGGGATATGTGGGGTATGAAGAAGGCGGACAGCTGACGGAAAAGGTACGCCGTAAACCCTATTCGGTGGTCTTGCTCGATGAGATTGAGAAAGCACACCCGGATGTGTTCAACCTCTTGTTGCAGGTCTTAGACGAAGGACGCTTGACCGACAGCCTGGGGCGCCGGATCGACTTCAAGAACACGATCCTGATCATGACGTCGAATATCGGTACGCGCCAGTTGAAAGACTTTGGGCGAGGCGTCGGTTTCAACACCGCCGGGCCGAACGAGACAGACAAAGACTTCTCCCGCGGCGTGATCCAGAAAGCCTTGAATAAAGCTTTTGCCCCCGAATTCCTGAATCGTGTAGACGATATCATCATGTTCGACCAGTTGGATAAAGCTGCCATTCACCAGATTATCGATATCGAACTGAAAGGACTCTACAAACGTGTCGCAGATCTGGGCTTCCAACTGCGGATCACCGATGAAGCCAAAGACTTTATCGCCACGAAAGGATACGATGTGCAGTTTGGTGCCCGTCCATTGAAACGGGCTATCCAGAAGTATGTAGAAGACGAAATGGCCGAAATGATCATCCGTGCTTCTGTTGGCGAAGGCGATGAGATTGTTGTCGACTTCAACAAAGAAGAACAACAGATCAAGACGCAAGTGGTCAAAAACGAAAATAAAGTCCATCCGGAAGTCCCGAATCCGACGGAAGAGGGTTTGCATTAATACAATAGTGAGTTGCTACAAATAAAGCCGGCGCTAAATCCTTCAGGACTTAGCGCCGGCTTTGTCGTTTTTCCTCCCTATATATCGTTCGCTTGGCCGGACTATGTATTCAACTCCCGTTGCCGAACGAATTCCACCTTCTCCATCTCTTCCTTAAGCCTTACCGAAGGCCGGAAAGAGATGCTTTTGACCTTGACTTTCCTGGGCTTCAGATCCTCTTTCGTACTTACCACATCACTGGTGATCGAAGCCGTAAAGATGCCCAACTCCCCCATCTGAATGCTCCGTCCGTACTTCAGCTCCATCTCGATCTCCTCGGTCAAGGCCTCCAATACTCCTTTTACGTCCGCGCTGGTGAGCGAACACCGGTCGGAAATCTTCTGACACAACGTATGGGTTGTGATCATGCCGGAGGGCACTTTGCCGGCGAAATAACCTGTTTTCTCTTTTCCGGGGATTACACTGACCATCTTTCGGGGTTTGTAAATAATACTCATATCGCTTTTGTTTTATAAGGTTTATATAAACATAAAGATACGGCCGTTTTTACACGATGTCAAGACTTTTTCCGCAACTCCAGCCTCTTTTTTTGACAAAATAAGTCGGAAAAACCAATAAGAGGCAGGTATAAAACATGTAAGAGGTACCTCAAAACAAATTATGACGTACCTCAAAACGGATTATGACGTACCTCATACTCATTTTTGAGGTACCTCTTACCAAAAAACCCGGCCGGTAATGCCCCTAAAAGACCGACGCAGAGCAAAAAATCGCTCTGCGTATTACCCAAATCAGAGCATATGAATTTCCTCGGGGGCTAAAAGTTTTATTATATTTGCACCCTTATAAAACGACACGACATGAATAGACATGAACTCTGCTGTATTGGTCATATCACGCTCGATAAGGTGATTACTCCGCAAAAAGCGGTGGATATGCCGGGGGGAACGGCTTTCTATTTCTCGCAGGCGATCAAAAAGTTTGATGATGTAGACTATGCATTGGTCACTGCAGTGGGAGAAGCGGAGATGCATGTGGTCGAACAGCTCCGTCAGGAGGGTATTCTTACCCATGTCATGCCCAGCCGCCATTCGGTTTGTTTCCAGAACATCTACAAAGAGAATCAGGATAACCGCACCCAGCGGGTGACGGCCAAAGCCGATCCGTTTACGGTCGGTTATCTGCAAGAGATGGATGCGGAGATCTACCATCTGGGCAGTTTGCTTGCCGACGATTTCCCGGCGGAGGTCGTCAAGTTCCTGGCGGGGAAAGGAAAGATATCGATTGATTCCCAGGGCTACCTGCGGGAAGTGCGCGATACGCAGGTGTTTGCTGTCGATTGGCCCGACAAAAAGGAACTTTTGCCTTATATTCATTTTCTGAAGGCGAACGAACATGAGATGGAGGTATTGACCGGATACAACCGGATTGCCGATGCGGCGAAACAGTTATACGACTGGGGCGTGAACGAGGTGTTGATCACATTGGGCAGTCTGGGTTCAGTCGTTTACGACGGGCATGCATTCGCGCGCATCCCGGCTTATACGCCGCGCGAGGTGGTTGATGCCACCGGTTGTGGCGATACGTATATGACCGGCTACCTGTACAAAAGGGCTAAAGGCGCCGATATTGAAGAGGCCGCTTGCTTTGCTGCCGCCATGTCGACTTTAAAGATCGAAAAGCACGGTGCGTTTCAGGGAACCGTCGCCGACGTGATCGCCTGCAAAGCGCATTCCACCAGTTGCCAACTGCCTCACTTATAAAGCTTGGGGTACGGACTGTCGGCACGCGACAGGTAGCGGATCAGCTCGCAGGTCAACTCAATATCCTGCACGACCCCCGACCAATCCCATGTTGGGTCGTAATTGTCGTGAGGCGTATGATATACATTCCGCACAAAATCATTATACGTCTTTTCCGCCCATTCTTTCCCATGCGTTTGACTGTCGTAACAGCCCAATGCCCAGGAAGAAGCCACTCCGGCTTTATAGAATGAATAATGATCGCTCCGGAAAAAGAGACCGGATTCCGGCTCCGGGTCGGGAAGGATATACCGGCCTTGCTTGTCGGCATAGATACCGAACAGCGAATCCAGTTGCGAATGGCCATAGCCGATGATCGTCAGGTCGTTCATCGCCCCGCGCGGAATCATGATATCATTATTGAAGCAGGCAACCGTTTGGCTCATGGGTACGATCGGATGTGCCGTGTAATAAGCGCTACCGATTAGTCCTTGTTCTTCGGCGGTTGGGAAAAAGAGAATAAGGGATCTTTCCGGTTTTATCTGACTTTCTTTTATCAATCGGCCGATCTCGAAGGCCCAGGCGATGACCGTTGCGTTATCGACGGCTCCGTTGAAGATCGAATCTCCCCTACTCGCTTCGCCAATCCCGAAGTGATCCCAGTGTCCGGCAACGACGATCGCTTCCTCCGGCCGTACACTTCCTTTCCAGATGCCGGCGACATTGTGGGAAACATTGCGCACCACTGTGTTTTCAAGCGTAACGCTGATCGATGCCTGCATCGGAAACGCGTTGACCGCCCGGCGGGCCGACTGGCGACGGAGCTCTTCGATATCGTATCCCAAGCGATTGAACAATCGCTCGGCTGCTGCGGCAGAGATCCAACCGGCCAGCTTGCAACGGTCCCATACCGTAGCGTCGTCGATATAGAGATGGGAACTGATCGCGCTGTTGCGTGGCACGTTATAGCCATATCCTGCCCCGGTCTCTTCGTGAATGATCAGGATGCCTTCGGCACCCAACTCCGCGGCTTTCTCAAACTTATACGTCCACCGCCCGTAATAGGTCATTTCTTCGCCTTTGAACAAGGAGGGGTCGCCGGTGTACAGTCCGGGGTCATTGATAAATACCACAAGGGTCTTGCCTTTCAGGTCCATCCCTTCGAAGTCGTTCCATCCGTACTCCGCTGCTTCGATGCCGAAACCACAGAATACCAGTTCGGAAGCCTCGATCGTTATCTGCTCCGCAGGATACGGCGCGTGGATGGCAATCTCATCGGGTGCATCGAATACAATCGTTTCGTTGCCGAGCGCGATCGTACAGGCGCCCTTAACCCGGGACGTAGCTTCCAGTACGGGTACTTCCTGTAAGTACGAATCGCCGAAGCCCGGCGCGTAACCGATCTTCTGCAGCTCTTCCTGTAGATAGTTTAGGGTGAGTGCTTCTCCTGCAGTGAATGGTTTTCGGCCCATGAACGCATCAGAGCCTAAGGTGGAGCAAATCCTTTTCAGGTTGTCGACGGATACTTCCGCATTTTTATCAGATAGGTGGGAACAAGCGACCAGAAGGGACAATAATCCCGGCAGCAGGTATGCAAGAGGAGTTTTCATGTTGGCGTTTTTTAGGTTTAACAGAAGCAAATATAGTATTATTTCTTTTCCGCCGGATCGCTTAGTGATTATTTAACGCCAGGGGGATACCTATTCCCATGTTCTCTTCGAAAGCATTGAGCTTCTCTTTCTCGCCAGCCAGTAAGAGTGTGTCATGTGCTTCGAAGGTGAAGTCCGGAGCGATCGTGATCGTGGAGACATCGTCGCGCTCGATATTGATAATCATGCATTCGGTGCGGCGTTGTATGTCCAGTTCCTCAAGGGAACGGCCAATCATAGGCGAGCCGTTCTCCACGATGTATTGCGAAAGGCTGACATGGCATTGCGGAAGATCTTCCTCTACCGTCCCCTGCTCGCGATAGGCAATGAGCTGAATCATCTTTTGCAGGTTCTCATCCGATCCGGCAACAATGATCTTATCGAAGGGGTAAAGCCGTTCGTCGGCCTCAGGGATATTGATCTTCCGGCTGCCCCGAAGGATGGTGACAATATGTACGCCCAGGTTCTTACGCATATCCAGTTCGCGTAAAGTGCGCCCGGCCTTGGGCGAAGCGGGCGATACCTCAATCTCTTCCAGATGAATGTCTTTCGACAGGAGCGCATGGGCGATCTTGGGATGGATAGGCGCTTTGCGTTCGTCGGCGTACTGTTTCTGGTTCAGGTTCGCCAGAAACTGGGCTTCCATCATACGCGATTGCGTCTTAAAGCCCTGAAAGAAGATAATAAAAGTGACTACCCCACCGGAAATAACGAATTGCAGGATCATCGTATTGGGAAACAATGGCACCAAGACCATCATCACCAGAGCAATGCAGATCGTTACCCGCAAAGCAATCAGCGAGATCAATGCACCCCGGTTGAAATGATTATCACTCCACAGTTTGCGGAACTCTTCCGAACGGTTCTTCTTCATCATGATGGCACGCAGGAAAGGAGCGATCAATAACAAGGTCAGGGCGGCGGCGAGTGCACGTCCCCAGACGGTCGGGATATAAGAAAGGATGAAAGGCGTGAATACCTGTTCGCACAGATAGATCACTGATAAGGAAATCACGGCGTAAACCAACGTAAACTGCAGGCTACTCTTCAATAGACGGGTCCAATCGTTCTTTTTGTTGACTACTTTCAGGTTCGACGAGGCATAACCTTCGATCAGGCGCCCCCATGGGGAAGGGATGTAACGTTCGATAAAGTGGTACAATGGCGTAGATAGCTTGATGAAGTAAGGCGTAGTAAAGGTCGTGATGATCGAAACCGCCACGATGATCGGATAAAGCGAGTCGCTGATCACTCCCAGGCTGTTCCCCAATGTAGCAATGATGAAAGAAAACTCTCCGATCTGCGCCAGACTGAAGCCTGCCTGCAAGGCGACTTTCAAGCCCTCGCCCGAAGCGAGCACACCGATCGTGGCAAAGATCACCCGACCGATCAATACCACGAAGGTAAGGATCAGTATCAGACCAACATTCTCAACGATCACACCGGGATTCAGCATCATTCCGACCGAAACGAAGAAGATCGCACCGAACAGGTTCTTGATCGGCTCAACCAGGTGTTCGATCTGCTTCACCTTGATCGTCTCCGCCAGGATAGAACCCATAATGAACGCACCAAGAGCAGCGGAGAAGCCGACCTTAGAGGCAAACAATACCATACCCAGGCACAAACCGATGGAAACGATCAACAGGGTTTCGTCGTTGAGGTAGCGCTTCAGTTTCTTCAGCAGGGTAGGTATCAGGTAGATGCCTACGATAAACCAAACCATCACGAAAAAGATCAAGCGCAACAGGCTGTTCAACAATTCCATCCCTTCGATCGTATGACTGACAGCCAAGGTAGAGAGCAACACCATCATCAGGATCGCCGCCAAGTCCTCCACGATAAGCATGCCGAACACAATGCCTGCAAAACGCTGCTTCTGCAAACCCATATCATTGAACGCTTTGATAATAATAGTCGTCGACGACATCGAAAGCATCCCGCCCAGGAAGAGACTATCCATCTGCGACCAGTCTAAAAGCTGCCCTACGATATAACCGATCAGGATCATCGAACCCATATTGATCAATGTGGCAATGGAAGCCGTGCCACCTACGTCCATCAGTTTCTTGAAACTAAATTCCAGGCCCAAAGCAAACAAAAGGAAGATCACCCCGATCTCCGACCAGACTTCCACGTTGCCCATATCGGTGACGGTAGGCAGAAACGTGATGTGAGGACCGGCAATAAAGCCCGCAACGATATAACCCAGAACGACGGGTTGCTTCAACCATTTGAATAAGATTGTGGCAATGCCTGCGGAGATGAGAATTAACGCCAGGTCGCCAATAAAGTCATGTAGATGCGTCATAGTCAGATTTTATTTATGTTACAAAGATACGAAAAAGGAGGAATTTTGCAATAGAAGGTGACAGATCTGACACTGCAAAATTGGCAGAATTAGATAAAAAGAGAGCGATTAAGGCCTTTGGCATTTATTTTGCTGATAAGAATAGCGAGTGGCTACCCCGAAGTGGGTTCAACTTTAATAAGAAGTAAAACAACCAATATATATTAAATAAAAGAAATTATGAGTAAACAAGGAAACATTGGTGTTACAAGTGAAAACATCTTCCCCATTATCAAGAAGTTCCTTTACAGTGACAATGAGATTTTCTTACGTGAGTTAGTATCCAACGCGGTCGATGCGACGCAAAAGCTGAAAACACTGGCTTCTGTCGGCGAGTTCAAAGGTGAACTGGGTGATCTGACCGTTCGCGTGAAGTTTGACGAAGAGAAAATAACGATCTCCGACCGGGGCATCGGTATGACAGGCGATGAGATCGATAAATATATCAATCAGATCGCTTTCTCAGGTGCGGAAGAGTTTGTAGAGAAATACAAGAACGATGCCGCTTCCATTATCGGGCATTTCGGGCTGGGTTTCTATTCTTCTTTTATGGTTTCCAAACGGGTAGAGATCATCACCCGCTCCCATCAGGAGAATGCGGTCGCCATGAAGTGGAGCTGCGACGGTTCGCCCGAATATACGATGGAAGAGACTGAAAAAGAAGACCGCGGAACGGATATCATTCTCTATATCGACGACGAAAGTAAAGATTTCCTGAACAAACAGAAGTTGGAAGGTCTATTGACCAAATACTGCCGCTTCCTTCCGGTGCCTATCGCTTTTGGCAAGAAACAGGAATGGAAAGATGGTAAGTATGTCGATACGGATGAAGACAATATCATCAACGACACCACGCCGGCATGGACCCGTAAGCCGGCCGAGATGACCGACGAAGACTATAAAAAGTTCTATCAGGATCTTTATCCGATGAGCGAAGAACCGCTGTTCTGGATCCATCTGAATGTGGATTATCCCTTCAACCTGACCGGTATCCTTTATTTCCCGCGCATCAAGAGCAATATGGACCTGCACCGCAACAAGATTCAGTTGTATTGCAACCAGGTGTTCGTTACCGACTCGGTGGAAGGTATCGTACCCGAATTCCTGACTTTGTTGCACGGGGTGATCGACTCACCGGATATTCCGCTGAACGTTTCCCGTTCCTACCTGCAAAGCGATCAAAACGTGAAGAAGATCTCCAGCCATATCACCAAGAAGGTGTCCGACCGCCTGGAAGAGATCTTCAAGAAAGATCGCCCTTCCTTCGAAGAGAAATGGGACAGCTTGAAACTCTTTATCCAATACGGTATGCTGTCGGATGAGAAGTTCTACGAACGTGCCGCCAAGTTCGCTTTATTAAAAGATGTGGACGATAAGTATTTCACTTTCGAAGAATACCGGACACTGACCGAAAGCAATCAAACCGACAAAGAAGGCAACCTGATCTATCTCTACACCAACAGTAAAGAAGAACAGTACAGCTATATCCACGCCGCGAAAGACAAAGGCTACAGTGTCTTGTTTATGGACGGTCAACTGGATTCGCACGTGATCGGGCAGTTGGAACAGAAGTTCGAAAAGACCCGTTTTGTCCGGGTCGACAGTGATGTGGTCGACAACCTGATCCGCAAAGAAGAGAACGGTAAGATTACTTTAGATCAAGAGCAGCAAAACGCGCTGAACCAAATGTTTAAGAGCCAGATGCCAAAGATGGAAAAGACTGAGTTTATGGTTGCTTTCGAAGCTCTGGGGGAAAATGCGAATCCGGTCATGCTCACGCAAGGCGAATATATGCGCCGGATGCGCGATATGGCGGCGATGCAACCGGGCATGTCGTTCTATGGTGAACTGCCCGACAGCTACAACCTGGTATTGAATACCGACCATGCCCTGATCCAAAAAGTATTGGCCGACGAAGAAATTGCTCTGAATGAGAAACTGGCGCCTATCACCGCTGATATCAAAGGCTGGGAAGCCCGTCAGGCCGATCTGCGTGAGTCTCAGAAAGATAAGAAAGAAGAAGAGATCAGTACGCAGGAGAAAGAAGATATGACGAATACGAACAAAAAGTTGGATGAACTACGTGAACAGCGTGATAGCATCATTTCCGAATATGCCGCCTCCAACAACCTGGTAAGCGAATTGATCGACCTTGCCCTATTGGGTAACGGCATGCTCAAAGGCGAAGCCCTGAGCCGTTTCATCAAACGCAGCGTACAGATGATCGGATAAAAAAGGATATATAAAGGGTATATAAAAAGAGATCGTCCCTCGAGGGAACGATCTCTTTTTGTATGTATTCTCAAAGATTCTTAGTCTTCCAAAGCAGCCTGAGCAGCCGATACGCGGGCGATAGGCACACGGAACGGTGAGCAGGAGACGTAGTTCAGACCTACCTTATGGCAGAACTTCACCGAAGAAGGTTCGCCACCATGTTCGCCGCAGATACCGCATTTCAGGTCAGCACGTGCTGCGCGGCCTTTCTCGGTTGCCATACGTACCAATTGGCCTACGCCGTTCTGGTCTAACACTTGGAACGGGTCGAACTTCAGGATCTTCTTTTCCAGGTAGATCGGCAGGAAGGAAGCGATATCGTCGCGAGAGTAACCAAAGGTCATCTGCGTCAAGTCGTTTGTTCCGAACGAGAAGAACTCGGCATGCGAAGCGATACGGTCGGCAGTCAAGGCGGCACGTGGGATCTCGATCATTGTTCCCACCTTGAAATCGATCTCATCACCCATTTCAGCGAACAGCGCCTTGGCGGTGTCACGGATGATCTTTTCCTGTTCCAGGAATTCGTATACGATACCGGTCAGCGGCACCATGATTTCAGGAATAGCCGTTACGCCTTCTTTCTTCAGTTCCAAAGCAGCGCCAAGGATCGCGCGGGTTTGCATTTCCGTAATTTCAGGATAGGTATTACCCAAACGGCAACCACGGTGTCCCAGCATCGGGTTGAACTCTACCAAGGCTTCTACACGACGACGAATCGTTTCCACCGGCAAGCCCATAGCTTCCGCCATTTCGTTCTGGCCTTTATCATCGTGGGGAACGAACTCATGCAAAGGAGGATCCAACAGACGTACAGTCACCGGACAGTCGTGCATCGCTTTGAAGATACCTTTGAAGTCTTCTTTCTGATACGGCAAGAGTTTCTCCAACGCTTTCTTACGGTCTTCCAACGAGTCGGCCAGAATCATCTCGCGCATGGCACGGATCTTATCGCCTTCAAAGAACATATGTTCCGTACGGCAAAGACCGATACCGCAAGCACCAAAGTTACGGGCTACCGTTGCATCGTGCGGCGTATCCGCATTGGTACGAACGCCCATCTTGGTATATTTATCCGCCAGTTTCATCAGTTCTTCGAAGTCGCCGGTTACTTCGGCTTCCATCGTTTTCACCTGGCCGTCGTATACTTCACCGGTCGTTCCGTTCAAAGAGATAAAGTCGCCTTCGTTGAATACGCGGCCATCGATCTCTATGGTTTTCTTCTTGTAGTCGATATTCAAAGCGCCTGCTCCGGATACACAGCACTTGCCCATACCACGTGCCACAACAGCAGCGTGAGAAGTCATCCCACCACGAGCGGTAAGGATTCCTTCGGCAGCCGCCATACCGGCCAAGTCTTCGGGAGAGGTTTCGATACGAACCAGCATGACCTTTTTACCGGCTTTATACCATTCGGTCGCGTCTTCGGCGAAGAATACGATCTGGCCCGTTGCCGCACCCGGAGAAGCCGGAAGCCCTTTGGCCAATACTTTTGCACTCTTCAAGGCAGCTTTGTCGAATACCGGGTGAAGCAGTTCGTCGAGTTTCAACGGCTCGATACGCATTAATGCAGTCTTTTCGTCGATCATGCCCTGACGCAACAGGTCCATAGCGATCTTTACCATTGCTGCACCGGTACGTTTCCCGTTACGGGTTTGCAAGAACCAGAGCTTGCCTTCCTGAACGGTGAATTCCATATCCTGCATGTCGCGGTAGTGGTTCTCCAGTTTCGTTTGGATGGCATCCAGTTCTTTATAGATCTCCGGCATCGCTTCTTCCATAGAAGGATACTTTGTGGCGCGTTCTTCTTCAGGGATACCGGCACGCTCGGCCCATACCTGTGAACCGGCCTTGGTGATCTGTTGCGGCGTACGGATACCGGCCACTACGTCTTCACCCTGTGCGTTGATCAGGTATTCACCGTTGAACTCATCGTCTCCGTTTCCGGCATCGCGAGAGAAACATACACCTGTAGCGGAAGACTCACCCATATTACCGAAGACCATCGCTTGTACGTTCACGGCCGTTCCCCACTCAGCAGGAATACCTTCCATCTTGCGATAGAGGATAGCACGGTCGTTCATCCAGGAGTCGAATACCGAACAAACGGCACCCCACAACTGTTCGTAGGCATCGGTCGGGAAGTCTTTGCCGGTCTGTTCTTTGACAGCCGCTTTGAACTTACGCACCAGTTCTTTCAGGTCATCCACCGACAATTCATTGTCCAGATGAACACCTTTGGCTTCTTTTACTTCTTCGATGATCGCTTCAAACGGATCGATCTCCTCTTTGCTGGTGGGTTTCATACCCAATACCACGTCGCCATACATCTGCACAAAACGACGGTAAGAGTCCCAGGCAAAACGGGCATTCCCTGTTTTGCGTGTCATTCCTTCCACCACTTCGTCGTTCAACCCCAGGTTCAGGATCGTATCCATCATACCCGGCATCGAAGCGCGTGCGCCTGAACGAACGGAAACAAGTAACGGGTTTTCTATATCACCAAACTTGGAGTTCATCAGTCCCTCAATCTCTTTAATTGCCTTCTCCACATCGGTCTTAAGTAATTCAACCACCTTGTCTTTGCCCAGTTCATAGTACTCGGAGCAGACTTCGGTTGTGATCGTAAATCCCGGAGGCACGGGTACGCCGATCAGGTTCATTTCAGCAAGGTTAGCACCTTTTCCTCCCAGCAGGTTTTTCATCTCTGCTTTTCCTTCGGCCTTTCCATTGCCGAAAGTGTAAACTCTTTTTCTTTCCATAAGAATAAATAAGATAGTGTATATAGTATAATAGTTGGCTTTCCTCTCGCTTTTGCCATGTCGAGTTTGCAAAGATACGAATAGTTCTCTAATTCACAGCATAACTTTCAATCGTGAAAAAGAATTAATAATGTGTTTTATAACTATATGGAAGCAGAGATAAAGCTTAAATGCGTACATTTGCGTGGCGAAATTTTTAAACGTAAAAACATTGGCAAGGAAAAACAAACAGCTCCCCCTGTTGGAAAAGGTAGAAATAACCGATATAGCCGCTGAGGGTAAGGCGATTGCGAAAGTAGATGAGAAAGTAGTCTTTGTACCTTTTGTCGCTCCCGGCGACGTAGTAGACATCCAGATAACCCGTAAAAAAAACAAATATGCGGAAGGACGAGCCGTCTTTTTCCATACATATTCCGAGCAACGAAGCGAGCCTTTTTGCGAACACTTCGGTACGTGTGGAGGCTGTAAGTGGCAACATATCCCTTACGAAGAGCAGATCCGCCATAAACACAAACAGGTGATCGACAACCTGACCCGCATCGGGAAGATCGAAGCCGAAGAGGTATTCCCTATTCTGGGATCGGAGCGAACGACGTTCTACCGCAATAAACTGGAGTACACTTTCTCGAATAAGCGTTGGCTGACCGAAGAGCAGATCAAGTCGGGCGAGTCGTTTGCGATGGATGGCCTGGGTTTCCATATCCCGGGTATGTTCGACAAGGTATTGGATATCCGCAAGTGTTGGCTACAGGATGACATCTCCAACCGGATCCGTCTGGCTGTTCGGGAGTACTGCCTGAGCCATGAAGGTTATCCGTTCTTCGACTTGCGCAATCAGGAAGGACTGATGCGTACGTTGATGATTCGTACCACTTCGACCGGTGATCTGATGGTGGTGGTCGTATTCTTCTACGAAGACCGCGAACGCTGCGAGGCGCTCCTCTCCTACCTGGTGGAGCAGTTCCCGGAAATCACTTCCCTGCAATATGTGATCAATGGCAAGGCCAACGATACGATAACCGATCAGGACGTGATCGTCTTCCACGGCAAAGACCATATCATCGAACAAATGGAAGGCCTTTCCTTTAAGATCGGTCCCAAGTCGTTCTATCAGACCAATAGCGAGCAGGCGTATACCTTATATAAGGTCGCACGCGAATTTGCCGGCCTGACCGGTGATGAATTGGTGTACGACTTATACACCGGTACAGGCACGATTGCCAACTTCGTTTCCCGCCAGGCGCGTAAGGTGATTGGCATCGAATACGTGCCCGAAGCGATCGAAGATGCCAAGGTGAACTCCGCCTACAACAAGATAGAAAACACCTTGTTCTTCGCCGGTGACATGAAAGATATCCTCAATGAAGACTTTATCACGGAACATGGCCGTCCGGATGTGATCATTACCGATCCGCCCCGTGCCGGCATGCACGATGATGTGATCAAGACTATCTTGTTTGCTGCTCCCGAGCGGATTGTGTATGTAAGCTGTAACCCGGCGACACAGGCGCGCGATCTGCAGTTACTCAACGATCTGTATGCTGTAAAGAAAGTACAGCCCGTCGATATGTTCCCCCATACACACCATGTGGAGAACGTCGTCTTATTGGAGAAAAGATAATGTTTTTAATACATAAAAAACAACCTTTCCACCACCGCAAGCGGCGGTTCCCAATTCCCCTCCTGCCTGAGGAGGGGTGCCCGAAGGGCGGGGTGGTGGGAGTCCAGGAGAGGAGCCGAAATAGTATTTCATCGCTATTAAAATGGAGTACCTTTTTTCTTTTACTGATTACATTATCCGCTTGTCAATCTAGGGAGAAGAAAAAGGAAGCAGTGCCTTTATCCAAAGATCTCCCCCAACTGATTGAAGAAGGGGAAATCACCGCTGTTACCCTGTATAGCTCAACGACATACTTCCAGTACAAGATGGATGAGATGGGTTATGAATACGACCTGATCAAAGACTTTGCCCGGAGTCAGGGGTTGAAATTAAAGATCAAGGTGGCAGAGAACAGTTCACGCCTGATCGAGATGTTACAAGCAGGCGAAGCCGACGTGGTGGCCTACCCCATTCAGGTGACTAACACCTTGAAAGAGACTGTTCTCTTCTGCGGCCGCGAAACCCAATCGACGCAAGTATTGGTGCAACGGACCAACCGGGGCGATACGATCCTGAAAGACGTGACGGAGCTGATCGGTAAAGAAGTACACGTACAGGCCAACACCCGCTATGCCCGCCGGTTGGAGAACCTAAACAAAGAACTCGGCGGCGGCATCCATATTCAATACATCGCCAAGGACACCGTTGCAACGGAAGACCTGATCGAGATGGTCTCTACGGGCGAAATCCCCTATACGATCAGCGACGATAAAACCGCCCGGCTCAATAAGACATACTTCTGGAACATCAACGTCGATCTTCCCGTTAGCTTTATGCAACGCTCTTCATGGGCAGTAAATAAGCACAGTCCGTTATTGGCTGCCGCTATTGATGAATGGGCTTCCGGACAAAGTGGGAAGCAGAACTACCGGGCGATCGTTAAGCGTTACTTTGAACTGAGCAAACAACCCCTCGAGTCGACGATGCCCGAAGTGAAAGACGGGCATATCTCTCCTTACGATGATCTTTTCAAGAAATACGCCTCCCTCCTGGGTTGGGACTGGCAGCTCTTAGCCTCTATCGCCTATCAGGAGTCGCATTTCAATCCGCAGGTAGTCTCCTGGGCGGGTGCGGAAGGACTGATGGGCATTATGCCCAATACGGCACGGGCTCTGGGGGTTAGTCCGCATGAACTGAAAGACCCGGAAGTGGGGATCCGTAGCGGAGTTGAAGTGCTTCGCCGCTTCCGTCAGGGCTTTTCTAAAGTAGAAGACCCGACCGAGAAGATTAAACTTACCTTAGCTTCCTACAATGCCGGTATCGGGCATATCTACGATGCCCAACGCTTAGCGGAGAAATACGAACTGGATCCTAATGTCTGGGATAAGAATATCTCTGAATGCATTCGCTGGAAGAGCGACCCCGCCTATTATAACGATCCGGTCTGCAAGCACGGTTATCTGCGCGGACGGGAGACGTTGAACTACGTGTATGAGGTGATGAACCGCTATAACTATTATAAGGAGAAGACGAGTAAGCCCTAAAAGGAGTTTAAAGGATTTAAGGAGTTTAAGGGGATTAAGGAGTTTAAGTTTAAGGGGAAAAGAGATTTAAGGAGTTAAATCTTTAATGAAGGTTTTCCCGAATCATTTCTTCTAACCACACCGTCACCTTGGGCAGGCTTAGCGGGATGCCATCCAAGGCTTCTTTTATTTCTTCGGTACTAATTATAAAAGTGTTTTGATCGGTTTCATAACGGAAACAGATGTTCACTTCGGGATTGCCGGTGATTGTTGTGGCAACGGTTGCCGCCAGGTCGCCCCAGGGGGGACAATCGATATGGCTGGCGATAAAACGGGCCGACACATCGGTTCCTTCGCCAGGAACGGAAGAGATCACGACCTTTCCTCCCGTCTGTTCGGCGTTCTGGATCAGGAAAGGCAGGCCCAGTCCTACTTTTCGGGTGGTGCGGGTGGTATAGAAAGGATTAGTCACCCGTTGCAGGGTTTCCTGATCCATGCCGCAGCCATTATCCTTTACCTCGATAGTAATCGTCTCTTTTACAGCTATGGCAAGCGTCACCTGCGTGGCACCTGCCCGAATACTATTCGCTACAATATCTGTGATATGAAAACTCAGGTTGTTCATTTTCTTTTAGAATTCACCGCCAAAGGTAGAAGAGATCGAACAGCCCTCCTGCCGGCGAAAGGCACGCGCCAGATTCTCAAAGGTAAGTGAAGGGACTTTGAGTAATGCGCAGGGATCGCCGATCTGATCCGGATAATGGGCGTCAGAAGCGCTGTACTGCGTATAATTATTCAGATAGGAATGGCCTTTCAGAAGCTTTTCGAATCGCCGTTGGCTGTTATACTCGATGGCGTCGATCGGCAAGGCGGGATCGATAAAACCCAATTGCCCGATCACACTATTGGACGGACGTTCTACATGTGCCGGGATAAACAGACAGCCCAACTGTCGGGCATAGGCCGCGACCTGATCGATGCTCTGCCGGATCGCCGAGATCAACAAATAGGGATAAGTGCCCTGTATCTCTTCCCGCCGGTTCACCCATACCTGATCGCCAAAGCGTTCCGGGTCATTGGGAATAGGCGGTAGATGTTTTTCAAGATAGGCTTGGAACTGCTGCCGCACTTCCTCCGAAGGAAACAATACGATGCAATGCGCCTCTTCCCGTGTGGTTACTTCCACCCCGGCAAAGACCGTCAGGCCCGCCTCCTTCCCTAACGCCTGTATCTCGGGGCATTGTAAGGTCGTATTATGATCGGTAATGGCAATGGCCGACAAACCATTATGAATAGCATTACGCACAATAGCCGACGGGCTCATCTCCAGATCCCCACAAGGAGAGAGACAAGTATGTATATGCAGGTCGACCCAGTACTCGTTCATCACGCTTTCAATAACTGATAGATCAAACCACTTACCTCAAAGGCCGATAGTTCGGTTCCAAGAATAGGAATAGCCTCTTCCCTGCCTTTGTCCAACATCTCATCGTCCGGCTCATAACCATTGACGATCAAGACAGCGGCAGCATCTTTCAACGAAGCGACCGCCACCACGTTCTGATGGGTCTGCATCGTCACCCAGATCATACCCTCTTCGATATTACCCATCACATCACTCAATAGATCACTGGTGTAGCCACCGGTTACTTCATTCGTTACTCCCTCTTCTCCGCAGAAAAGGGTCAGCTCTAACTTCTCAATCAGTTCATTGACCTTCATATTTAGCTCCTTTCTTATAACAATCTTTATTTAAGCGGTCTTTGCCCCATGTCTTTTCGATCAGGCGGAAAGCATGTTCTTTATCCAGCTTGCCATGCTTCTCCATATTGCGTTGCATAAAGATGCAATCGCTGAACTGGGCTTCCTGGCGCACGATATCCTCGGCCAGGTTGCGGCAGTTGGGGCTTCCGCAAGCGCCACAGTCGATGCCGGGCAGGAAACACATCATATCCCTCACCTGCTCCATCTTTCGCAGTATCTCTTCCCGGGTACCTTTGTACAACAATTTCGTTTTAGGCTGAATAGGTGGCATGGTGATATGTTGTTTTAGATACGCCAAGGCTTCCAGGTCTTCCGAAGCATAGATCATCGGGATCTTATCGCGGTTTTGCGAACGCTTCATCATACGTTCGGCAGTCAGGAAGCGGTTGGCTACGGTCAATACACCTCCGGCACAGCTTTTATTACAAGCCCTGAGCTCGAGAAAGTCGACATTGCGCACTTCATCGGTCGTCTCCATCCGTTCCAGGAAGTCGATCACATTGTGAATCTCATCGATCGCCAGGCTACGGCCGGGGAAGTGTTTGGCTTCTCCTCCGGTCTGGCTCCAGCGCATCTCTTTCTTGGTCAATGAAGGCGGCATCTTGCAATCGATGGTATAGTCTTTCGGGCGGTTCTTCAACACATGGTATACCTTATTATATAATGTATCCATATTGATTACCCCTTTGATAGCCGAGGTATACCCCTCCTCTCCTTTCAGGGCAGCGATCTTCGCGGCACAGGGCGTGACGTAGAAGATGCCGATATCGTCGACCGCTACACCCTGGTCTTCCAACACCTTATGGTAATAGGTGGCTGAAGCGTTCACCGGTGGTTTAACCAACAGGATATTATCGACCAACATCGGAAAGCGAATCTGGATCAATCGCACAATGGCCGGACAGAACGAGCTGATCACCGGCTTCTCCTCGGCATGCTCCATCTGGCGCATCATCTCCCGGTGCACCATATCGGTAGAAAACTCCACCGGGAAGACATGGGTAAAGCCCAATTCATAGATAGCGCTGATGATCTCTTCTTCGGTGGTGTACTTGGAGAACTGCCCGGTGAACACCGTCGGCAGTAAAGCGACCCGACAAGGATAGTCGAAGATCTTACGGAAGTCGTCTTCTTCGACGTAGATCGCCAGCGTTGGACAAGTCTTCAGGCATTCTCCGCAATCGACACACCAGTCTTTACGGATCTGTGCTTTCCCGTCGCGGATGCGGATGGCTTTTGTCGGGCATTTAGTCATGCAACGCGTGCAACCCAAGCAACGGTCATGATCTATCTCCAGGGCATGATAAAACTTCTCTTCCATGGTTCTTATCCTCCTTCATTCGTAAACCGGGTGATCATACGGACATTCGTTCCGACACCGATACGACTCTCTATATGTAGTTCGTCTACGTTCTTTTTCATATTGGGCAACCCCATACCCGCACCGAACCCCATCTCACGCACAGCCGACGAGGCCGTCGAATAGCCTTCTTGCATGGCCAAAGGAATATCCGGGATGCCCGGTCCTTCATCGTTGAGTGTCAGGGTGATCTGATCGGCCTCCACATCCGCCAATACCTCTCCTTTCCAGGCATGGGCCACCACATTGACCTCGGCTTCATACAAGGCCACCACAATCCGCTTGATCACTTTCGGATCAACAGACAATTGCTTCAGTGTCTTTTTGATTTCACTCGACGCGTATCCTGCTTTGGAGAAGTTTCCTCCTTCCAGTTCATATCTGAACAGCATAGACTTATCCCCCTTCCTCGTTAATAAATGGGTTTTAATCCATTCGTATATAATTCGCCTACCGTACGAAACATAGAGTGTTCGGTGGTCATCAGAACCATCTGGTTCTCATTAGCCAACTCGATCATATCGGGCGTGACCTTCTTGCCACGCACAAAAAGGATACAGCCGACTTCGGCCATCTCCGCCGTGCGGATGGTTTGCAGATTACATAATCCGGTGATTAACAAAACATCATTGCAGTCCAATGTAAGCACATCACTCATCAGGTCGCTGGCAAAAGCGGAGAGCAACTCTTGCTCTTGCCCATTCTCTCCGCATACGACAGTTGCTTCGGTCAGCATCTGTATCTGTTGAATATTCATAATCTCTTTCTTATTAGTATATAAGGCGCTCAAACAAACTCTCTTTCGCAATGCAATATAGGAATAAATAACAAATTTCCAATTGTCAGTTCTTAATTTATCCCTATATTTGGTCGCATCTATAAACAAAAAAGACAAACTATGTTCGCAAAAGAAACTTACATCGCCCGCCGGGCGAAGCTGAAACAAGCCGTTGGATCAGGCTTATTATTGTTTATCGGCAACGACGAAGCCGGTATGAACTACGCCGACAACACTTATCATTACCGGCAAGACTCCACCTTCCTTTATTTCTTCGGACTGCCCTACGACGGGCTTTCGGCGGTGATCGATATCGATAACGACCGGGAAATTATCTTCGGTGATGAATTGTCGATCGATGCCATCGTATGGATGGGCACGCAACCCACGCTGAAAGAAAAGAGTGAATTGTCGGGCATGAAAGAGGTATTGCCCGCCAAAGAGATCGTAGCTTACCTGAAGAAAGCACAAGAGAAGAAACAGGAGATCCATTACCTGCCGACTTACCGGCCGGAACATCAGATCAAACTGCAGAACTGGCTGGGTATTTATCCGGGAACCGAGAAACCGTCCGTGCCGTTTATCTATGGCGTGGTCAACCAGCGAAATTACAAGACGGAGGAAGAGATCGTCGAGATCGAAAGAGCATGTAACGTAACGGTCGATATGCACGCAGCAGCCATGCGCATGATCCGTCCGGGTATCAAAGAATATGAAGTGGCCGCCGTTGTGGCCGAAGCGGCCAAGAAACAGGGTTGCGAACTCTCTTTCCCGATCATTGCTACGATCAACGGGCAGACGCTTCACAACCATTACCACGGCAATACGCTCAAGAGCGGCCAGATGCTTCTGCTCGACGCCGGAGCGGAGACCGATTCCTGCTATGCCGGCGATATGTCATCGACCATTCCGGTCGATTCGAAGTTTACGACCCGCCAACGGGATATTTATGATATCCAGGTCGCTTCGCACGAAGCAGCCGTTGCCGCTCTGCGTCCGGGCGTTAAGTTTGAAGACGTCTATGACCTGTCACTGACGGTGATTATGGATGGATTGAAAGAGCTCGGCTTTGTGAAAGGCGATACCAAAGAAGCCGTTAAAGCCGGTGCCGCTGCCCTGTTTATGCCTTGCGGACTGGGCCATATGATGGGTATGGACGTGCACGATATGGAAAACCTGGGTGAAGTCTACGTCGGTTACAACGGACGGCCGAAAAGCACACAGTTCGGACGCAAGTCCTTGCGCCTGGGACGCGAATTGGAACCGGGCTTTGTATTGACTATCGAGCCGGGTATCTATTTCATCCCCGAACTGATCGATCTGTGGCGCAAAGAAAACCGCTTCGCCGAGTTTATCAATTACGATAAGGTGGAGACGTACAAAGACTTCAGCGGTATCCGCAACGAAGAAGACTTCCTGATCACCGCCGACGGCGCCCGCCTGTTGGGTAAGAAATTGCCGCTTCACGCCGAAGATGTGGAAGCCTTGCACTGCTAAAATAACTGTCCGAGGAAAAAAGAGAAACGAGGACATCCCGTTGGGGATGCCCTCGTTTTCTTTAGGGTCTCTATTGTTTGATCAATAAATATTCTCTTCGACCAAATCCGAATTCGGCGTTTCGTACCAATCTTTATTATTCAATCCGTTCGATTCCACCCATTCGGTGAACTGGGGATACGCATCATTGATGTCTTTTCTCTCCAGAACCCACTGGAAATCAAGCTTAGGAACATCCAGAGCAAAAGGATAACGCTTGTCGGCTACGTAATAGATGTTACGGTCGGGATCCGATTTGTCATTCGATTGCCCGAACAGACCATAATCCATGAAAGGAGTCGGACGCTTGTTGATCAGATGCACCTCATGTTCTCTGCGGCTGTCGGAATGCACAATGATAAAAGGATTATAAGGAGGAACAAGCGTTGAAACCTGGCCTTCGACAAACTCGGTTGTGACAACAATCGGCTCGCCCATTACGATTTTTTTCATATTATCCAATAAGATCATCGTCTGCAGAGCCTGTCCCGGCTCGGATTCCTCACCGTTCATAAAAGTTGAAGGCTCTTGTACGCCATAGTCGATAACCGAACTTTTCACCTGGCCCACCTGTACATCGTCGTACTGATAACCAAAACCACTGATGATCGTTCCCCCGTAATTCAACGGAGTAAACGTATCCACCACCCGGGTGATCATATTGTTTTTATCACGTTCGATAATCGATTCGTAACGCATCACGATGTCATTGATATCGTAGTCGCCTTTGCCCGGCCATAAGTCTTCGAACATCACCACCCCACTGCCTTCGCTGACAGCTACGTCTTCGCCTTCTTTCGGAGGTAAGGGATTCATATTATCCGTATCGATCGCATTGGCTTCGGCTACAAACACACTGAACAGAGCATCGTTGAAGTCCTGGTCCCAGGCCGGACAATCTTCGAAACCTAAAGCGATCATCTGGTTTGTTCCTTCTTCATAAAGAGCCACGGCACGGTTCTGCCCGACAGGATAGGTTGAGCTATTCAACGCCTTGGTCGTGTAGATAATATTAGCTCCATCTTTGATATTTCCGTCTTCATAGGCATCCTCAGCGATAAAGAAGCCGACACTGTAACCGGCCGGGAACGTAGCAGTCAAGCCGTTCTCACCGGGAAACATCAATTCGATCTGATTGCCCGCCTGCAAAGGGAGAGGTAATTTATACGGGTTATTCGTTAAACGCGGGAAAGTAACCATATAGTTCTTCACGTCGGCAGCAGTCGTCGGCGGGTTATTTGTTTCGTACACATAATAGCCGGCAGTGTTCTGATAGCTACTGTTCGACTGGAGATAAACCATACTGATCTTGGTGTCTTCAATAATATGGATATCCATACTCTTATCGGCCGCAAAGATTTCCGGATTCCTATCCCAGATCGCATCACCACGCCCTTCTTCTTTTCCACCAAACATATAATACATATCTTCCAGGAAATTGGAATAGAACGTATGATTCTTCGAAAGCAGATAATCCGGTAAACCGGCTATGTTCCAATCACCCAGTGTCACCCAATCTTCGTTGGGGAGTGTATAGCTGTTAGCCGCACGGGTTTTTGTCGTATTGAGCAGGCTCGCCAGGTATTCCTTCTGATTGAAAGCGATCGTTCCATTGGCAACCGGCACTTCTACCAGCCCCAGTGCGCCAAAATGATTACAAGCCAAAAAGACCGTTTTCAGCGCCGACGGCAAAGTGATCGTACCGGAGAACTTCCCGGTCTTATCCGTCCACGCACTATACAAAGGCAAAAGGCCTTCTTTCTTTGTACGATTACCGGCCTGATCATAATCATAAGGCATCTCATCATACAGATTGAACAGTACCTGATAATTCCCACCGGCAATCAAATCGCTAAAACCATAGTCAATAGACAGATCGATTCCCTCTTTCATGTTAAAATCAAAGAAGTCATCATCGGTAGGCTCTTCTGTTATGGGATCGGTTTTCCCATTGTCCTCAGAAACATCTTCATCCCAACAGCTTTGAAGGGAAATTGCGAACAAGAAACTTAACGCAACGAAAAAAACGGATTTCAAATTTAAATGTGTTGTCATACTTCTTAAAACGGTATTACTATTAGAATTTTCTTTTATTTGATTTTCATGACTTAGAGGCTATTTACACGCATCCGGTCATATAACAATTTTGTTTTCTTTTTGTTCGCCCGACACTCCATTTTTTTAAACATCGCACTTTGGTCAACCAAAGCGCAATGTTTTGTTCACCAAAGTGTAATGTTTTTTCGCCCAAAGTGCAATGTTTTGGAAAAGGGGGTTTTGGCGGGGTTCAAGTATTTTGAGATGTGAAGATTTTTGAAGCCGCATAGCGGCTGTCTGTATTCAGCCCCGTGCGGAAGCGCGGGGTCATGGATATCCCAATCAAACAGCGCCACGTAGTGGTGCTATGTAGATGGATGACAAACGCATAGCACCACTACGTGGCGCCTTTTCTTTTTATATACCAGCAACCCCGCGCTTCCGCACGGGGCTGTATGCAGTTGGCCGCTATGCGGCCTCCAGGACACCGGCCCACCTTCCCATTTCCTTCGATACGAATGGACCTTGCAGATTTCTAAATCATTGAAAATGAATCGTTAATATTCTCTTCAAAAACTACCGGTAGTTTGCGCACCAACTACCGGTAGTTTGGCGACAAAATATTAGTAGTTTGCGCGCAAAGTACCGGTAGTTTGAAAAAGGGGGGTGTGGGAGGTTTCAAATATGGATACCCGGCACAAAAAAAAAGCGCCTATAACTGCCGGGAGTTATAGGCGCTTTTGTTGTTCTACCAAGACTCGAACTTGGACAAACAGGACCAGAATCTGTTGTGCTACCATTACACCATAGAACAATCGCGAATGCGGAAATCGTCATTTCCGGCTGCAAAGATAAGTACTTTTTTAAAAGATACAAAAAAACGGATATTTTTTCTTATTCAGTAGACAAAAGTGAAGCAATCAAAATTTAGAGTTATATTTGCACCTTGCAAACAGTAAATAAAGTAAATGGATCAAGCAAAAGTTTTAGTAGACACAATTGTAGCAGGCCTTCAGGAAAAGAAAGGCAAGAATATCGTCACAGTAGATTTAACCCAATTCTCCGGAGCCATCTGTCGGTACATGGTGATCTGTGAAGGGAACACCCCTTCGCAAGTTTCCGCCTTAGCCGATTCGGCATGGGAATTCGCCCGAAGAGAAATGAACGAGAAACCGCTTTCGACCGAAGGCTATCAGATGGCTCAATGGATCGGAATGGATTATGGCACGGTTCTTGTCCATCTCTTTGTGCCCGAGCTGCGTTCCTTTTACAACCTGGACACGCTCTGGGAAGATGCCCAATTGACCCATATCCCGGATATGGATTGAACCGGTTCATAAAAGATAATTGTTAGATAAAGAGTTTATGGAAAATAAAAATGATATACCCAATAAGCCTCCCCGGCCGAACAACAATAACAAGCCGAAGCTTCCCCGTGTCAACCTGTATTGGATGTACGGGCTTATCTTATTAGGGCTGGCGGCGCTTTGGATGACCAACGATACGTCGAGCACGAAAGAGCTGGGATGGACCGAGTTCCAACAGTTGACCCGGGAGAATGTCTTCGAGAAGATGGTGGTTTACAACAAGAAGAACCTGATCGAAGCTTCTGTCAAACCGGACAAACTGAGTGTGGTGTTCAAAGGAGATACCTCCAACTTAGGTGTGGCTCCCAAAGTGTTCATCAAGATCCCATCAGCCGATAAGTTCACGGATTTCTACGAGAGCGCGGTCAGCGAATACCAGATTGACGCTCCGATTCGTTTCGAAGAAGGGGATGATGTGCTCTGGAATTCGATCCTGACCTTATTGCCGTTTATCCTGATCATTGTTATCTGGATCTTCGTGATGCGGAGGATGTCGGGTGCCGGAGGGGGTGCCGGCGGTGCCGGGGTCTTCAATGTCGGGAAGTCGAGAGCCCAACTCTTCGATAAGGATAACGACCGGAAAGTGACCTTCAAAGATGTTGCCGGACTGGCCGAAGCCAAACAGGAGGTGGAAGAGATTGTCTCTTTCCTGAAAGATCCGGGCATATACACCGAACTGGGTGGAAAGATCCCCAAAGGAGCGCTGCTGGTTGGTCCTCCGGGAACGGGAAAGACCCTGTTGGCCAAAGCGGTAGCCGGAGAGGCGAACGTGCCGTTCTTCTCGTTGTCGGGCTCCGACTTCGTGGAGATGTTTGTCGGCGTCGGGGCTTCCCGTGTGCGCGACCTGTTCCGCCAGGCGAAAGAGAAAGCGCCCTGTATTGTTTTTATCGATGAGATCGATGCCGTCGGGCGTGCCCGTGGCAAGAATGCCAATATGAACAGTAACGATGAGCGCGAGAATACGTTGAACCAGCTCTTGACCGAGATGGATGGATTCGGCTCCAATAGCGGAGTGATTATTCTGGCAGCCACCAACCGGGCTGACATTTTGGACAAAGCGTTATTGCGCGCCGGACGTTTTGACCGACAGATCCATGTGGAACTGCCCGACCTGAACGAACGGAAAGAGATCTTCGGCGTGCACCTGCGTCCGATCAAGATCGATGAGACTGTCGATACCGACTTCCTGGCCCGTCAGACGCCCGGCTTCTCCGGTGCCGACATTGCTAATGTCTGTAACGAAGCGGCATTGATCGCTGCCCGTGGCGGAAAGAAATTTGTGCAGAAAGACGACTTTATGAATGCGGTCGACCGGATTGTCGGCGGACTGGAAAAACGATCACGCATCACCACGGCCGACGAGCGCAAGAGCATTGCGATTCATGAAGCGGGACATGCGACATTGAGCTGGCTGTTGGAACACGCCAATCCGTTGGTGAAAGTCACCATCGTTCCCCGCGGGAAAGCCTTAGGCGCCGCCTGGTACCTGCCGGAAGAACGGCAGATCACGACCCGCGATCAACTGCTGGATGAGATGTGCGCCACCCTGGGTGGACGGGCTGCCGAAGAATTATTCATGGAAAAGATCTCCACCGGAGCATCGAACGACCTGGAACGGGTGACCAAACAAGCCTATGCAATGGTGGTTTATTTCGGGATGAGCGATAAGCTTCCCAACCTGAACTACTACGATTCCACCGGGCAGGAATGGGGATTCACCAAACCCTACAGCGAAGAGACAGCCAAGCTGATCGACGTGGAAGTGCAACGCATCATCAACGAACAATATGCGCGCGCCAAACAAATTCTCACCCAGAACAGCCAAGGACATAACACCCTGGCGGAAGTCCTGCAGGAAAGAGAAGTGATCTATTCGGAGGATGTCGAACATATCTTCGGTGCACGACCCTGGAAGTCGAGATCCCAGGAGATTATGGCCATACAGGAAGAAGAAAATAAGAAGAAACAAGAAGAGCCGGAAGCCATTCAAGCGGAAGATGTATCGGCGGAAGACAATTAATTCTTTATATTTACAGGCAAAACAATTACTATAGCTGTGTTAAGGAATCTAATAAAAAGAGCGTGCACCGGTATTATATTCGTAGCGGTCATCATCGGTGCCATCTGGCTTCATTCTTATTCCTACCTGGCGCTTTTCAGCCTGGTTGTCGCTCTTCTGTTGTGGGAGTTCTACGGATTGGTGGAGCAATCGGAAAAGGCTTACCTCAAACACCTCTTGTATTCCCTGGGCGGAGTCTATCTTTTCTGCGCCAGTTTCACTTATTCGCACAGCCTGTTGAGCAGTATGGTGTTCCTGCCCTATATCCTGTTCCTGATGGGCGTTCTGATTGCCGAATTGTATATCAAAGGTGCCAATCCGATCCGGAACTGCTCGTTGGCGATCTTCGGACAGCTTTATATCGCCGGTTCTTTTTCCCTGTTGAACTTCATCTCCGCCCAACCCAATACACCGGGCGAGATCTCCTACGTTCCCATCTACGTATTAGCGATTTTTGTTTTTATCTGGCTGAACGATACGGGCGCTTACCTGATCGGTTCCCTACTGGGCAAGCATCGTTTGTTTGAACGTATCTCACCGAAGAAATCATGGGAAGGTTTCTGGGGGGGATTCATCATTGCCCTGCTCTCCTCGTTGATCTTTCCCCAAACGCTTACCGGTGCCAACGGGCTGATTTGGCTTGGGTTTGCCACTGTAGTGGTGATTGCCGGAACGTATGGCGACCTGTTCGAGTCGTTAATGAAACGGACGCTTGAAGTGAAAGACTCCGGTAAGATCCTTCCCGGACATGGCGGGATGTTGGACCGGTTCGACAGTATCATCTTCGCGATCCCTGCCGCTTATATCTATATTGAAATCTGGATGCAGCTCTGAATCGTGCCGGATGGATGCCGCGGAAAGAGAAAGCGGCTCTCCGGATCATGCATTTGGCCGACTTACGGCTCTCTGTTGGTGACTAAAACCTTATCGATACGCGCGCCGTCCATATCCACTATTTCCAGATCGAATATCATCCAGGTCAATTTCTCTCCCGTACGGGGAACATGTTCGAGAATCTCGAGTATCAATCCGCTCAACGTATTATAATCATGCTCGGCATAGAGGTCTACCAGATCAAAATACTCCAGGAAATCATAAAAAGAGAGTTGACCGTCGACCAACCAGGAACCATCCGCCCGTTGAACGATCTCCTCTTCTTCGCCTTCTTCCGGCACAGCGCCGACCAATCCTTCGAGAATATCTTTCATGGTCACAATGCCCTGGATACCGCCAAACTCATCGGTAACGATTCCGTATTTGTCGCGCGCGCCCTTGAACTGTGCCAGTGCATTGTACACGCTTTGATTCTCCGGAAGATACTCTGCCGGACGGATCACGTTCTTCAGGCTGAAGTCCGGCTTGTCGAGATACAGGAAGAGGTCTTTGAGGTAGACCACGCCTTCCAATTCATCCAGCTTGCCGTCGACAACGGGATATATATTGTATAGGTTTTCCTGCACTTTCTCCCGGATTTGCGCAGGCGTATCGGCGATATCGAGCCATACCAGGTCGCTGCGGTGCGTCATGATCGAACCGACGTTGCGATCGCCCAGGTTGAATACACGTTCGACAATATCCTGTTCCACTTCCTGCACCTCTCCCCCATCAAAGCCCTCCTGCACAATGGCTTTGATCTCTTCTTCGGTCACTCTGTTATCATCCGAAGCTTTCAAGCGCAAGACCTTCACCACCAAAGCCGTGCTTTGGGAAAGGATCCAGACAAAAGGCGAAGCGATGACCGAGAGATAATGCATGGGTTTGGCGATTACCTTCGACACGGACTCGGCAAACCCCATTCCGATACGTTTGGGTACCAGTTCACCGAAGATCAATGTCAGGTAAGTCACCAGAATGACAATCGTCGTTTTGGCAATGCCCAAAGCATACGGCTGCAACAAAGGGATGCCCGCCATGACTTCCGCCAGGTCGCCGGCAAAGGCTTCACCGGAGTAAAGACCGGTCAGGATACCGATCAACGTAATACCGATCTGAACCGTCGAAAGAAACCGATCCGGCTCATTGGCCAGCTTCAACGCGGTTCTTGCGGATTTATTTCCTTTTTTGGCATCGATCTCCAGACGGGACTTACGGGCTGAGACCAGAGCGATCTCCGACATAGCAAACACACCATTCAATAAGATTAGCCCGAGAATAATGATAATTTCCATTTACTCCTTAACGTTTAGAATACAAATATATTCATTCTGCAATACCTTTACATAAAGAACAAGAAGAATTATGGATTGTTTATTCACTTTGACCGCAGGCGAGTTCTTATTTTTTTCTTGCACCATTCAAAAGAAAGGACTACTTTTGCGTGTCTAATTTGAAATTGGGAATAAAGATGCTCGATAAAATCAAAACACTTCGGCAGGAAGTGGAGAATATCAAGGCGGCGAATGCCGACGAACTGGAAGCTTTACGGATCAAATACCTCAGCAAAAAGGGGGAGATCTCCGCGTTGATGAATGACTTCCGTCATGTGGCCGCCGAACAGAAACGGGAAGTAGGAAGTCTCTTGAACGAACTGAAAGACTATACCCAGGGAAAGATCAACGCACTGAAAGAAGGATTTGAAAACACCCAGACCTCGGACGAGGATATCGACCTGACGCGTTCGGCTTACCCGATTGAATTAGGTACCCGCCATCCGATCTCTATCGTGAAGAAAGAAATCTGTGATATCTTTGCTACCCTTGGTTTTTCTATTGCCGAAGGTCCGGAGATCGAAGACGACTGGCATGTGTTTACCTCCCTGAACTTTGCCGAAGACCATCCGGCACGCGATATGCAGGACACATTCTTTATCCAGCATAACCCGGATATCTTGCTTCGCACACATACTTCTTCCGTACAGACCCGGGTGATGGAGAGAGAGCAACCGCCGATCCGCATTATCTGCCCGGGACGTGTCTACCGCAACGAAGCCATCTCTTACCGTGCGCATTGTTTCTTCCACCAGGTGGAAGCCTTATATATCAATAAAGATGTATCTTTTGCCGACCTCAAGCAAGCCTTATTGTTCTTTGCCAAAGAGATGTTCGGACAAGAGACAAAGATCCGTTTACGTCCCTCCTACTTCCCTTTCACCGAGCCTTCGGCCGAAATGGATATCTCCTGTAACCTCTGCGGAGGCAAAGGATGTCCGTTCTGCAAGCATACCGGCTGGGTGGAGATTCTGGGTTGTGGTATGGTCGACCCGAATGTGCTCGACAACTGCGGCATCGACAGCAAAGTATATTCCGGTTATGCCCTGGGCATGGGGATCGAACGTATAACGAATTTGAAATACCAGGTGAAAGACCTACGAATGTTCTCGGAGAACGATATCCGTTTCCTGAGGCAATTCGAATCGGCCAATTAAATTGTGATCTGAGAAATCTTACCAGCCCCCCGGGGTCCACTCAAAGAGCCCGGGGGAAACACACAAGTGGGACAATCCCCATTCTGGCTTATGCGTAAAGAAGAGCGTTACAAAGGGGTTATCAACTGGTTCCGGGAGAATATTCCGGTAGCCGAAACCGAACTGCACTACGACAATCCGTTTCATTTATTAATTGCGGTGATCTTATCGGCGCAATGCACCGACAAGCGGGTGAATATGATCACTCCCGCCCTGTTCGAAGCCTTTCCCACGCCGGAAGTATTGGCGGCATCCTCGCCCGAGGTGGTCTACGAATACATCCGCACGGTTTCTTATCCCAACAACAAAGCGAAACATCTGGTCGGCATGGCGCGTATGCTGCTCGACGACTTCGGCGGCGTGGTTCCTTCCGACGTCGACGAATTGCAGAAGCTGCCGGGTGTAGGGCGAAAGACGGCGAATGTCATCGCTTCGGTCGTCTATGATCTGCCCGCTATGGCTGTCGATACCCATGTTTTCCGCGTGTCGAACCGGATCGGACTGACCACCAACAGCAAAACTCCCTTAATGACGGAGAAAGAGCTGGTAAAGTATATCCCCGTTGAATTAGTAAGCCGGGCGCATCACTGGTTGATCCTGCACGGCCGTTACGTCTGCCAGGCCAGGAAACCGAAATGCGAGAGTTGCGGCTTGAAGCCCTGGTGTAAATATTTCCTCAAGCAGCCATGAAACGGTACGTCAGGGAAATATTCACCGCTTTGTTCCTGATTCTGGCGTTGATCGCCGGTATTCTCTATTTCTATCAGCGCATTCAGGCCGGAAAGCGTACTGAACTGATCAACCTGCATACCCTGATCGCTTCCCAACCCGAGATGATTATCCGCTTGAACCGTCCGCAGGTGGTTGCCTCGCTTATTCTGACGCATAAGGACGTGAAGAGCCTGTTTCATTCGGTTGTTCCCGGTGTTTTCCTCTCCTTGATCGAACAGAGTCCCTCCTCTTCCACCCCGCTCCTGTCGGTTCATCCGCAAGGGATTTTATTTTATACCAAAGCGGAAGACAAGGATGTGAAAAGGTTTGAGAAAGAGGTATTCAAAAGGCATTTCCCCGCCTATCATCCGACAGTGGAGAAGAAAGACGATATAACTTACGCCTTCTATCCCGACACGGCCAATCGCTTCTTCGGCTATTACCACCATGAAGGGGTCCTGGTGGCCGGATACAACCTCAAACTATTGGAAGAAGTAGCTGTGCGGCAGCAGGATATACTCCGCGATTCAACTCTTTCTTTGCAGATGGAGCGCTATAGTTCCGACAAACAGGCACCGATGAACCTGTTCTTCCCGGTATCGACGTTCGATCTGCACTTTGCGCTGAATGATTCCGTCACCTGGCATGCCGGGAAGGAATGGTTCGCGACAGATATCTTCAGCAGCGAAGGGAAAATATGCTGTTATGCCCGTTTGGAAATGCCGCAAGCGCTCGATTCATTGCATCTCTCGCTGGCGGCCGATACGTTGTCGCGCCAGATCGAGCGGTTATTGCCCGATCTCGAGATGGAATCGCAATGGTTTCAGGAAGATAATCTCTTGAATTATACGGGTTGTACCTCTAATCCGTCGTAAGCCAGAAAGACATTCGCGGGCAATGCCTCTGCAACGATCCGGTGAAGACCGATCTTGTGGCTCATGTGAATCAGGTAGGTACGTTTCGGCCGGATCCGTTCGATCTGCTGCAACGCTTCGCTTACACCTTCGTGGGAGAAGTGGCGCGAGTCGTGGCGTAAGGCATCGAGCACCAGTATATCCAGGTCTTTCAGGTGGGCATACGACGACTCGGGAAGGGTTTTCAGGTCGGTCAGGTAAGCCATCGCGCCGATGCGGAAGCCCAGGATAGGCAGTTGCCCGTGCATCACACGGATGGGTTGCACCCGGATCCCTGCCGCGTCGAATGCTTCCAACCCGACAGCTTGAAGATTCAGTTGCGGCACGCCCGGATAAAGATGCTCGCGGAAAGCATAAGGCAGGCGGGTACGGATAGCCTCTACCACATCTTCTTCCGCATAGATCTTCAACGCATGGTGATACAGAAAGGGGCGCAGGTCGTCCAACCCACTCACATGATCGTAATGTTCGTGCGAAAGCAAGACCGCATCCAACTGTTCGATCCCCTGCTTGAGCATCTGCCAGCGAAAGTCAGGGCCGCAATCCAGCAAGATCCGCTTTCCATCGGTCTCCACCAGTACGGACGTGCGCAACCGCCGGTCGCGCGGATCCCGACTGCGGCATACTTCACAATGACATCCTATCTCGGGTACACCCGTCGAAGTGCCCGTGCCTAAGAACGTGATCTTCATTATCCTACATATTTTACTTCAGGCATCAGTTCAACACCGAATTTGTTTCTGACGGCGTTGCGGATACTCTCGGCCAATACGGCGATATCATTGCCGGAGGCCTCTCCGAAGTTGACCAATACCAAGGCTTGTTTCTCATAGACACCCACCGATCCATAGCGCTTGCCTTTGAATCCGCATTGCTCGATCAGCCAACCGGCGGAGAGCTTCACCCGCCCATCCGCGGCCGGATACGAAGGCAGTTCGGGGTAAGACGCTTTTATCTTTTCAAAATCAATGGCGGAAACCACCGGATTCATAAAATAACTGCCGGCATTACCTACGACTTCCGGATCGGGCAGTTTCGATGCCCGGATGCCGATCACCGCCTCCCGAATGCGCTGCGGCGAAAGGGCTTTGCCTTCGAGTTCCTTTTGCAACAGCCCGTAATTGAGGCAGAACGTTTGGGGCGCTTTCGTCAATCGGATGACAATGTAGGTGATGATATACGGATCGTTATGTTCATCTTTGAAAAAACTGTGACGGTAGGCATACCGACATTCCTCCGGCGTGAAAACACGCTTCTCCGCTGTGAGCTGGTTCCAGGCTTCCACCGCGACGATCACCTCTTGGATTTCCCGGCCGTATGCCCCGATATTCTGAATGGCGGCAGCACCTGCCTCACCCGGGATATGCGAAAGGTTCTCGATCCCTCCCCATCCGGCCGATACGGCATAAGCCACCACATCGTCCCATACTTCGGCGGCACCCACGCGTAAGATCACATCCGTTTCGGTCTCTTCAACCACCTCCATGCCCCGGATCGCGGAATGCAATACGATCCCGTTGAAATCGTTCAGAAACAACAGGTTACTCCCGCTCCCGATATGTATCGACCGGTTCTCCTGAAAATACTCATCGCGCAGGATCTTCTGCAACTCCTCTTCATCGGCGTACTCCATAAACCAACGCGTACTGACCGGAAGGCGGAACGTGTTCCACTTCTCCAGGGAAAAATTCTCTTCTATTCGCATTCTTTTCTGTCTTTAACTTCGAGTAAACAAAAGTACGTGTTTTTTCATCGACATCGGGAAGAAAAATCGGAAAAGTACGGAGCAAATCCGGAAAGACCGGGCAGGAAAATCAGTAAGAGGTACCTCTAAAATTATTTTGACGTACCTCTAAATCGATTTTGACGTACCTCTAAATTACTTTTGACGTACCTCTAAATAATTTTTGAGGTACCTCTTACCAAAAAAGGCGGCCTATCTTTCGCAAAAAAGACCGGGATAGCGCGAAAAAAATACCTACTTTTGTAGCGTTTTTACTTAATTTATTCCCATGAGAAACCGATTAATTTATATCACTGCAGCACTATTAAGTATGATGAATATGAGTCAGGCACAAAACAACCCCTTTTTAGGGAAGTATACGACACCTTTTCAGACGCCGCCGTTCGACCGGATCCAAACCGCGGACTACGAACCGGCTTTTGAAGAAGGCATCCGCCAACTGGCGGCCGAAGTGGAATCGATTGCCGCGAATCCCGAACCGCCGACATTCGGCAATACGGTTGTCGCCCTCGAACGCAGTGGAGAGTTGCTGGAGAAAGTCAGTTCGGCATTCTTCAACCTCTTGCATGCCGAGGCAAACGACGAGATGATGGAGATCTCCCAGCGTATTTCTCCGAAACTGTCGGAGAGTTCAAACCATATTTACCTCCATGCCCAGCTGTTCGAACGCATCCGGACGATCTATGAACAAAGGGCCAGCTTGGGGCTTTCGATCGAGGAGGCTAAATTATTGGAAGATAAATACATATCCTTCAAAGAACACGGTGCTACTTTAAGTGGCGAAGCGAAAGAGAAATACCGTCGGTTGAGTACGGAATTAAGCCTCCTGGGTCTTCAGTTCGACCAGAACGCTTTGAAAGACAAGAACCGCTTTGAGATGCTCTTGACCGACGAAAAAGACTTATCGGGCCTGCCCGAAAGTATCCGCGAAGCAGCGGCGGCACTGGCCCAGGAGAAAGGGCGGCAAGGCTGGCTTTTCAACCTCTCGGCGCCCAGCTATCAGCCTTTCCTGCGCTACTCCGATCAGCGCCACCTGCGCGAAAAGATGTATCGCGAGTATATGAGCGTGGCCAATAAAGGCGATGAATACGACAATAAGGAGATTATCCGCAAAATCGTGAATATCCGCACGGAGATTGCGCATCTGATGGGCAATCAGACCTTTGCCGAATACAAACTGGAACACACGATGGCGGGGCGGCCCGAAGCGGTCTACAGCCTGCTCAACGAACTGTTGGAAGCTTACCGTCCGGCAGCCCTCAATGAGTATAATACGGTCAAAGGATTCGCCATCGGCCTGGAGAAAAAGGATATAACGGTCATGCCCTGGGACTGGAGTTATTATTCCGAGAAGCTGAAAGACATACGCTTCGAAGTGAACGACGAGATGACCCGCCCCTACTTCGAACTGAATAACGTCAAGAAAGGAATCTTCGGACTGGCTACCCAATTGTACGGGATCACCTTCCGCGAGAATCGGGAAATACCCGTGTATCACTCGGAAGTGCAGGCCTACGAGGTGTACGACAAAGACGGAAGTTTCCTCTCCGTACTCTATACCGACTTCCATCCGCGCGACGGCAAGCAGTCGGGCGCCTGGATGAACGACGTCAAACCGCAGTTCCGCGACGCAAGCGGGCAAGACAGTCGTCCGCAAGTCATTATCGTCATGAACTTTACCCGTCCGACGGCGACTAAGCCTTCGTTATTGACCTTCGACGAGGTAGAGACGTTCCTGCATGAGTTCGGCCACGCCCTGCACGGCATGTTGGCCCGGGGAACCTACGCCAGCCTCTCGGGTACGAACGTGTACCGCGACTTTGTCGAGCTTCCGTCCCAGATTATGGAGAACTGGCTGACCGAAGAAGCCTATCTCGATCAGATCGCCGTTCATTATCAGACGGGCGAGAAAATACCCCGGGAGCTGATCGGCAAACTGGTCGATGCGTCTAACTTCAACGTCGGTTATGCCTGCCTGCGCCAGTTGAGTTTCGGATTCCTCGATATGGCATGGCACACACAGACCGAAGCGTTCGAAGGCGATGTGATCGCTTTCGAGAAAAAAGCCTGGGCACCTGCCGCCATCCTGCCCGAAGTGGCCGGCACATTGATGAGCAGCAGCTTCGGACATATCTTCTCCGGAGGATACGCCGCCGGATACTATGGTTATAAATGGGCGGAGGTATTGGATGCCGATGCCTTCTCGGTCTTCAAAGAAAAAGGCATCTTCAACCGCGACGTGGCACAGTCGTTCCGCAATCATATCCTTTCCAAAGGCGGAACGGAAGATCCGGCGGCGCTCTACCGCCGTTTCCGTGGACAAGACCCTACAATCAAAGCGTTGTTGGAAAAGAACGGAATAAAATAAATTACTTATCTTTGTCTGTTGAGCGAATAGATGAATGAATAGATGAATGAATGAATAAGTTACTTGTATATCTTCAAGAGGAAAAACAAGCCAAACGAAAAGGAGGCTTGTATCATAAGACGCAGGTAAACCTGGCTTATAATTCCAACCGGATAGAAGGAAGCCGGTTGACTGAAGAACAGACACGTTATATCTTCGAAACCCGCACGATTGGATTCAAGGATCAGGAAGCTGTTCCGGTAGATGATATTATTGAGACCTCGAATCACTTTGTGGCTTTTGATTATATATTGGATACGGCAAACGCGCCGCTTACTTTGCCGGTTATTAAAGAGATTCATCGTATTCTGAAGAGCGGAACAGCAGATGCGTCCATCGATTGGTTTGCCGTTGGCGACTGGAAAAGAAGAGCCAATGAAGTCGGTGGCGTTCAAACCGCATTGCCACAAGAAGTGGATCGCGAGATGAACGGGCTAAGTGAGTGGTATCATTCCCTGCCGGAAATCACATTCGAAAACATTGTAGAGTATCACTATCGCTTTGAGAAGATACATCCATTCCAGGATGGAAACGGACGAGTGGGGCGATTGATCTTATTCCGCGAATGCCTGAGGAATGATATCATTCCGTTTATCATTGACAACGAACATAAACAATTCTACTATAGAGGACTGCATGAGTTCGCTTCGATACGAGGTTTCCTAATCGATACTTGTCTTTCGGCACAGGACACGTATACGGAGTGGATCAAGTACTTTAGTGTCGAGATTGTATAGAAACAGAGGAAAAAATGAGTGAGAAAACGAATAAACAATACGAAGTCGATAAGCGTTACCTGCGCATGGCATTGGTTTGGGCTGAGAATTCCTATTGTGAGCGTCGAAAGGTAGGAGCATTGATTGTAAAGGATCAGATGATAATCTCGGATGGATACAACGGGACCCCTTCGGGTTTTGAAAATGTCTGCGAAGATGAAAACAATGTGACCAAGCCGTATGTTCTACACGCAGAAGCAAACGCCATCACCAAGGTAGCAGCATCATCCAACAGCAGCAAAGGGGCAACGATCTACGTTACGTCGGCTCCCTGCATTGAATGTGCCAAACTGATTATCCAGTCGGGAATCCGCCGGGTGGTTTACTCGGAGAAATACCGCGTGGAAGATGGATGCCAGTTACTTCAACGTGCCGGCATTTCCGTTGAATTTATAGAGATGTAAAGATTAAAACAAATGATGAGTAATAGAAAATTAGCTGTCTGGCTTCCGGTGATCATCGCCTTTAGTGTGGCTCTGGGAATCTTTGTCGGGAATTATTATCTGAACCTGTCGAAAGGCAAAAGGGCGCAGGCGTCCTATTACGGGGGAGGAAATAAGATCAATGCGGTGCTCGATATCATCAACCGCCAATATGTCGATACGGTGAACATGGGCAAGCTGATCGAAGGAACGATCCCCAAGATATTCAGCGAACTCGATCCCCACTCGGTCTATATCCCTGCCGAAGATGTGGCCATCGCCAATGAAGACCTCGAAGGATCATTCAGCGGGATCGGCGTATCGTTTAATATGCAGACAGATACCATCCTGGTGATCAGCGTGATCAGCCAGGGACCGGCGGAGAAAGCCGGACTCCTGCCTTTCGACCGGATCATCACCATCAACGATTCGATCTTTGCCGGCCAACAAATCAGCCAGGCGAAGATCATGCGTACGCTGCGCGGCGAGAAGAACAGCACAGTAAAATTGGGTGTCAGACGGGGAGGCAACGAAGATTTGATCTATTTCGATGTGACCCGTGGCGATGTGCCGGTTCATTCGGTCGATGTGTCTTACGCGGTCAGCGATGAAATCGGATACATCAAATTGAGTAAGTTCGGACGAACGACATACAATGAATTTATTACGGCCATTGCCAAACTGAAACAGGAAGGCTGCAACTCTTTTATCCTTGACCTGCGGGGAAATACCGGAGGCTACATGGATGCGGCAATCAATATGATCAATGAATTTATGCCCGAGGGACGGTTGATCGTTTACACCGAAGGGAAATCATTCCCGCGCTCCGATGTATATGCCAACGGCACAGGCACGTGCAAGGAAGATGCGATAGTGCTTCTGACCGACGAATCGTCGGCTTCTGCCAGCGAGATCTTTGCCGGAGCGATACAGGATAACGACCGGGGACTGATTATCGGACGCCGTACGTACGGCAAAGGATTGGTGCAGACACCGATCAGCCTCAATGACGGTTCGGAGATCCGCCTGACGATCGCCCGCTATTATACGCCATCCGGCCGGAGCATTCAGAAAGAGTACGAACTGGGCAAAGGGGATGATTACGACCTGGATATCTACAACCGCTATATGCACGGCGAATTCGATACGGCCGACAGCATCAAATTGGATGAGAATATGCAGTACGAAACGGTGGGCGGACGTACCGTTTACGGCGGCGGCGGCATCATGCCCGATATCTTTATCCCGCGCGATACAAGCGGGGTGACTTCGTATTATACCAGTGTGATCAATACCGGAACACTCTATCAGTACGCCCTGGAATACTCGGACAAGAACCGGCAGATGTTCTCCGCATTCAACCACTGGAATGAATTATATGACTACCTCAAAAGCCAGCCATTACTGAATGACTTCATCCATTATGCCGCCAACAAAGGCATAAAGAGACGCCCCAACCTGATTGCCATATCCGGTTCGCTGATCGAAAGACAATTGCAGGCTTATATTGTCCGTAATTTCTTTGATGAAGAAGGCTTCTACCCGATCTTCCTCAAAGACGATGTGACGTTGCAACGTGCCGTGAAAGTATTGAAAGAAGGGAAATCCCTTTCCACCACGCAATTCATCAAACAATCCGTAGAAAATGGAAATCTCCAAAGCCAAGCAGGCGCTGCGAAAAGATATGGCCTGTCGAAAGAAAGAATATTCACCGACCTGGTTGTACGCACACTCTCTTGAAGCCCTAAACCGCCTCGAGACATTGGACGTTTTCAAGCAGGCCCGGCGCATCGCCCTCTATCATGCCCTGCCCGGTGAAGTCGAAACAGCCGATTTCATCGAGAAGTGGGCCGAAACAAAGAGCCTATTCCTGCCCGTAGTCGAAGGAAACGACCTGAGCCTCCATCCCTACCGGGGAAAAGAATCTCTTCAGTCGGGCGCTTTCGGTATTATGGAACCCGGACGGGAAGAAGCCTGCCGGGTGGACGAGATAGAGCTGATGATCGTTCCCGGTATCGCCTTCGACCGGCGATGTAACCGCTTGGGACGGGGAAAAGGATATTATGATCGGCTACTGACAACAGGCTCCATACCCAAGATCGGACTATGCTTCAGCTTTCAGCTTGTCGACGAGATCCCGATGGAACCGTTCGACATCCCAATGGACTGGGTAGTCACCGATAAAGAAATTCATAGAACTCCTTAAACTCCTCCCCCCTTAAACTCTTTAAACTCCTAAAAACAATATATGGAAAAGATAGCGAAACAGTTGACCGACCTGATCGGTCGGACTCCCTTATTGGAGTTAAGCCGGTATAATCAAGCGAAAGAGATAGCAGCCCGGATCCTTGCCAAGTTGGAGTACTTCAACCCGGCCGGCAGCGTAAAGGACCGCGCGGCATTGGCGATGGTCGAAGCGGCCGAAGCGGAAGGTGCGTTGCGACCCGGCGGAACACTCATCGAACCCACCAGCGGGAATACGGGCGTTGGCCTGGCTTTTGTCGCGGCAGTCCGCGGCTATAAGCTGATCCTGACGATGCCGGAGACGATGAGCATCGAACGCCGTAGTCTGTTGAAGGCGTATGGAGCGACCCTGGTCCTGACGCCGGGAACGGAAGGCATGAAAGGAGCCATCGCCGAAGCGGAAAGGTTATGCAGAGAAACACCGGGTGCGATCATTCTTCAACAGTTTGAGAATCCGGCCAATCCGGAGATCCATCGATCGACAACCGCCGAAGAGATATGGAACGATACGGACGGCCGAGTCGATCTGTTCGTTGCCGGAGTAGGTACCGCAGGTACGATCAGCGGGGTGGGCAGAGGATTAAAGCAACATAATCCGGCTGTGCGGATCATTGCCGTCGAACCCGCCGCCTCACCGGTATTGGAAGGAGGAAAGCCGGGACCGCATAAGATACAAGGGATCGGTGCCGGTTTCATTCCCGGAAACTACGACCCGGATGTCGTAGATGAAGTGATCGCCGTAGCGAATGAAGCGGCTTTTCAAACCAGCCGGGAAGTAGCGCGTAAAGAAGGTCTTTTGGTTGGCATCTCTTCCGGCGCAGCCCTCTATGCCGCCACCCAGGTTGCTTTGCGACCGGAAAACAAAGGGAAAAACATTGTGGTTCTTTTGCCCGATACGGGAGAAAGATATTTATCTACGGCGCTTTTCCAGTAAAATATAAAGCAATAATGCCAAAAATAAAAGGGTAGCCGATTAAAGCTACCCTTTTGTTTTATAAGCGAAATCCGAAGATCAGAAGCAATAGCCTACCCGGACGGCAAACATCGCCTGATCGAAGTCTTTCACGATATTATACTTCACTTCCAGCCCTACGGTGATTTCACTGGTTGCATACACTTCACCGCCTAAACCGATATTGGCTCCGAAACGCGTCCAGTCCAAATGCTTACCGGCATCCCAGAATGAAAGGCTAAGGCCTCCCAAAGGATAGAAACCGAACATATCGCTCAAACGAACGATATAATGCGCATTCATGTCGAGCATCCAGCCTTTCAGGCCATTACTCTTCACCATGTGGGTGATAGACGGACCCAAACGGAATTCGTCGGTCACACAATACCGGTAATCCACTCCTAAAGTGGCGTTCTCCGTGTCAAAACCATAGCCTACATTAAAACCGAGTGACGACTGACCTTGACGGTTTTGGGCAAAGGCCGTCAGACTGACAACGGCCATCAAACAGATAACTACTAATCTTTTCATACCTAAATAATTTAATTAAATATATAAATGGAATTATTCCGAAACTTTCAGTCGGTCGCCGGCCGAACGGACAATACTGCGATAGTATTCTTCATCGTAACCCGGGAAGTCGGGATAAGCGGACAATCCGTAGCCATTGGTCATGAATTGGCCGTTCTCCTCTTTCTTTACGTTGCCGTCGATATACTTCACGATCAGGTATTCACCCAGTTTCTTCCAGCGGGCAGTCGCATCATCGGCGGTAGTGGTGCTGAACCAGGTCAGGAATTTACGGGCTTCCATCGGATCTTTGGCGTAGAGTTCCGCCGCTGCTTTGTCGATGGCCGGCAACGTGGCTTTGAAGCCGTTCTCCAACTCCTGTTGTACCTTGCGGATATCCTCAATCATGAAACTATATTTGTGATAAGCCATGTTAGCCACCCAGTTGTGCACCCAGAAGGCAGACGTCCAGGAGAAGTTCATCATATCGCCATTGCCTACACGGAAACACTCCGGTGAATCGAGGATACCGCAGTAGAGCGGAGTGAAAACCGTCATGTCGGGGTCGTCCGTTCCGAACCAAAGGATACCACCAATGGCATCGGGCAGCCAATCGCGCATCTGCGGCACGATCACAAAACCAGCTTGCTGCGTAGCAATCGCTCTTTCATTCACGTATGTTTTACCATCGACTGTGAAATTCATCGGACGCCAACGATACGGCACTTTGTACGGACCGGCACCGGCATCTTTCGTCATATCCAGGTCGGTTCCTTCGTAATGGTCGCGCATAGCATTTTGCACATCCTGTACGGAAAGCTTACGATCGGGCTTGATATACAAAGGCATCGGTTCTTTAGTCGGGTCGCCTTTGATGAACTCCGTGTATTGATCCATCGATTTATCGTACTTGCGGAAGAACGACCATACGCGTGCTTCACAACCACGCAAGCCACTGAAATCATACGGGTTATAGGCCTTAGCAAAGCTAAAGTCCTTATCGCTTCCTTTATAATAGCCTTTCTCACGTGCCAACGAAACGACATCGGGCGAATACATACAGTTTTCTTTATCGGCAAAAGGGATCTGTTGGATCCGCGACTGATTGGCATGAGCGGCAATGCAATCGTCCGGGATCCGGATAGCCACCCATACGGCGCCTTTCTTGCCCGGGCCTTTACCGATCATCTCCATGATCCAGGCTTCGTTCTTATCGGCGATAGAGAACGACTCGCCACTGCTGCAATAGCCGTAATCACGCACCAGGCCGGTCATCACTTCGATGGCTTCGCGCGCCGTCTTGGCACGTTGCAAGGTGATATAGATCAAACTTCCGTAATCAATGATACCGGTCGTGTCGACCAATTCGTTATGTCCGCCCCAGGTACTCTCGGTAATGGCCAACTGGTGTTCGTTCATATTGCCGATCACCGAATAGGTATGTTCTACCTGCGGAATCATTCCCGTCGGCCGGCCGGTATCCCACTCGACCACCTGCAACATCGAGCCTTTCGCCCAATTCGCAGCCGGCCAGCGATAAAGCTCACCATACAAAGAATGGGAATCGGCCGAATAACTGATCATGACCGATCCGTCTACCGAAGCTTTTTTTCCCACTAACAGACCCGTACAGGCCATCGCTTCCATACTTCCTAATAGAATTGCACAGGCAATCCCTACTTTCCATTTCATTTTCATACATATAAACGTTTAAGTAAATAAACAACGCCTATAACGCACACGATGCGCTAAATTTCAGTATACAAAAGTAAGATAAATATTGGGACCCGTCTGTTTTTGCAGAAGAAAATGATTTTTAGACGAATTTACTTGCACATGTGACGAATGTTGCTTAACTTTGGGTTTTCATAGTTAAGGTTTTGGTTAAATGTGGAAAGGATGACTTGTGAAAGTGGTCCTTTCATTTTTTTGTCCCTTAGCCAACACTCTCCAACGCCCCTGTCAGTTCCTGTACCGATTGAAAGCCATGCCGGTCGCAATAACTATTCAACCCATCGATGACCTGGATCGAGACGGTCGGATCCACAAAGTTATACGTGCCGATCTGAATCGCCGTCGCACCGGCCAATAGAAACTCAACGGCATCTTTCCAGCCCGAGATACCCCCCAGCCCAATGATCGGAATCTTCACCGCTTTATAGACTTGCCAGACCATACGCAGCGCAACCGGTTTGACGCAAGGACCCGATAATCCGCCGGTTACGGTAGATAAGACCGGTTTCCGCTTTTCCGCGTCGATAGCCATGCCCAACATGGTATTGATCAGCGATACCGAATCGGCACCTTCCGCTTCGACCGCACGGGCGATCTCCGTGATATCCGTCACATTGGGAGAGAGCTTCACGATCAAGGGCTTAGGATATACCTTCCGGACGGCACGTACCACCTCGGAGGCACCGGCACAGGTCACGCCAAAGGCCATACCACCTTGTTTGACATTGGGGCAAGAGATGTTCAGCTCGATCGCCGGGATATGTTCCAACGCGGCCATCTTCTCGGCACATTCCACATACGACTCAATGGTAGAACCGCTAACGTTCACGATCATATTCGTGTCCAAACCTTTGATCTCCGGGTAGATATGTTCCACGAAATAGTCCGCGCCTTTGTTCTGCAAGCCAACGGCATTCAGCATACCGGCAGGTGTCTCCGCCATGCGGGGGTAGTTGTTGCCTTCACGGTGTTCCGCTGTGGTGCCTTTCACAATGATCCCGCCCAAGCGTTCGATATCGATGAAATCGGCATATTCCACCCCGTAACCAAAGGTGCCCGAAGCCGTCATCACCGGGTTTTTCAGCGCCAGATCGCCGATCTTTACATTCAGATTTGCCATGATAATTCCTTTATATTAAATACCGGTCCTTCGGTACAGACACACACATTATGATTTTCTTTTGTTTTCTCTACACAGCAGAGGCAAGCGCCAATGCCACAGGCCATCGTATTCTCCAGCGAGACCTCACAATCGATCGCTTGCGAAGCGGCATACCGGGCCACGGCCATCATCATCGGTTTGGGGCCACAGCTATAGATCCGGTCAAATCGTTCCTTGGTAAGGATCGAATGATCCGTCACATAGCCGCGTTCACCAGCCGAGGCATCTTCGGTAGTCAGATAAACCGGACCGATCGTTTCGAACGCTTTGATTTGCATCAGATCAGCCTCGGAACGGGCGCCCAATAGGAAATGGGGCTGGAAACCTTTTTCTTTCAGGCAGTATCCCATATATAACAAGGGAGCCGTGCCGACTCCGCCACCGACCAACAGGAACTTTTTGTCTTTCTCGTCTGCCGTCGGAAAGCTATAGCCATTACCCAATGGAAGCATGATATTCACCATCTCACCAGGCAAATAAGCCGCCATCCGGCGCGTCCCGTCACCAATAAGCTGTACCAATAGCCAGAGTTCATTCTTCTCTCTGTCCACAAAGTTAATCGAAATCGGCCGACGCAGGAAAGTAGAAGTAGAGCCCTCGACCTTAACCTGCACAAACTGCCCGGGAATCATCGGCGGCAAAGCCTCTTCAGCTGTAAACTTTAACAAACAATAGTTCGCATGAAGGCGAATATTCTCTACCACCTTCAGATCCAACAGATATTTCTTCATACTATACATTATATTATAGGGCAAACATCCTATCTTCAATTAATCTTGCAAAGATAGTGAAAGCCGAGCGGTAAAAGCCAAGCTCGCTTGAGATTTTACCCGAGGCGCCTCTATCTTCGATTCCATTTATGGAATCAAAGATAGTGAAAGCCGAACACAGAGGCAAGCTTGCTTGACTATGTTGCTGTTTACGCCTTTTGTTCCGGAACTATTTCCGGAATAAAGGTATCGAAGGTATTATCGGAATAGAAGAGCATAATTTTGGTTACTGTTTTTGCAGGCGCTTCTATGATCTTAACTTGCTCTATTTTTGGTATTTCCGGTATATGAACAGGTGGATTTGGCTTGATTTCCTGCGCATATTTGGTAACATCTGTATCTTCGTCGGGAAATAACGGCGTATTTTTAAACAAATGCGGCACTTCAGTCGTGTTTTTTGTATCCTTATACATTTCTCCCTTGCCGAATAACAACCAATCCGAACTGACTCTCGGAAAACGATGCAATATCTTAGTCACCACATCCAGACTCGGATTATTCCGCCCGGTCAATATATGTGATACCGCTGCCCGTTGAATCCCGATCTCTTCCGCAAAGCGGGTCGAGGTCAATGCCTCTTTCTTCATAATCTGATCTATACGCTCTTTCATGGTCTATAGCTTGTTTATCTTGTTTCCTTTTACGCCATTTTGTCCGTATCCGCATGTTTAGTATCGTATACATAACCGAGCAACAAATATAACAAAAAAATCCATACGACTATGTATGATTATATATTTGTGATCGGATACAAATCTAATCGATAAAAATACAAATATAACACACAAGATACATCGGTAACGGAAAGCGTAAAACAAGGGTTGAATTATTCATTCGCAATATTGCGTTATTTCATTGGAATATAGACATATAGTGAGAGAATATAATAAGAAAAAGACCTTATATATCTTATAATATACAAGAATAACGTCGGTCTTTCATTTAAACTTCAGATAATAAGTATTTATATATGGATATCAAGTATTTAAGCTGAATTTAGTTGTGTATATTATAGAGCAAAGAAATTAAATATATATATAGCGATACAACTGTCTTTGTCTATGTATACAAGATAATACGCAAATACGGGACGTAACATTATACATAAATACACATATACGGGATACATTTATATCGTTATCTTTTATATTGGCTTAAACAGATGTATTCACTTGTATTCTTGCGTTTATTTACATTTGTATCAGTCTGTCATTTTGTCCCATTCCTTTTATTCGATACAAAAAAATCATCCCGGTTTCAGGAATGTAAACATTCTTATCCTCGATAATTTGCGTATTTGTATACATCTGTACGGTTATTTCAAAATATTAAAATCTTAGCGGGTTAAAATCCACATAATTCCCTATATATCAATAGGCAAACAACAAAACAAAATAGACTCTTTTCTTCTCTTCCAAGAGAACAAGAAGAAAACGCGTGTTTATCGGCAGATATATTATTTCTGCTGCCGAAGAGAAGCTGTTTCCGATTAAAGGTAATTGGAGAATCGCTTAGTGAAGTATTTTATAGAGTAGCTCTTTCAAGAGCTCGCCATCACCGGCAGAAGGATTGCCTACTCCTTTCGAGCGGGCGTCGGTGGTGCGGATATCGCTGATCAGGTTGAAGACTTTCATCGCCGGGTAATGGCGCATACCGGTCGTATAATCTTTCACCTGAAAGCTATTGCGAAGGCCTAAGGCATTCATCAGGCCTTGTTCCGAACGGTCTTTCGCATAATAACAGATTAATAGGTTGGAGAAATAATTGAAAAGAATAGGCAGGGTGACCTGGATGGGATTGTTTTTCGGATTCTTCTCGAAGTATTGAATGATACGGTTGGCCTTCAACACATCTTTGACGGCGATGGCTTTCAAGAGCTCGAAGTTATTGAATTCCTTACTGATGCCAATGTTTCGCTCGATCAGTTCCGGCGTGATGCGTTTAGGAGCATTCTCAGGCAATAAAAGCGTCAGCTTGTCTAATTCCTTATCCAGGCGCACCAGATCGTTGCCAAGAAAGTCGGAAAGCATCTGAATGGATTTCGGATCAATGCCAATATTGCGTTGTTGCATCAAGGATGAGATAAAGGCGGGCATTTTGTAATCGGGAATCTTTTTCGAATCGAACAATACACCGTTCGCTTCCGTTGCCGAGGCCAACATTTTCCGTCGGTCGAGGGTTTTGTATTTGTAATTGACCACCAATACGGTTTGCATCAATGGTTTCTTCACATAATGTGCCAATAATTCAATATCCCGGATCATTTGTGCTTCGCGAACCACGACAAGCTGATAGTCGGACATCATCGGGAAACGGCGTGCCGCGTTAATCACCTGAGCCGCATCGGCATCCGCGCCGTAGAGAATGGTTTGGTTGAAATCCCTTTCAGCTTCGCCCACCACATTGTCGATCAACAGGTCGGTGATCTTATCCATAAAGAAAGGCTCCTCGCCCATTAAGATATAGACCGGTGCAAACTGCTTCTGCCGGATATCCTGACAAATTCCCTCAAATGTATGTTCTTTTTTAGCCATTTTTCTGTGTATTCATTATGGGCTTCACCAACTGAAGCGGATATGCTGGATGGTTTTCTTTTCTTCGATAATCTGTCGCAGTGTTTCAACGCCAAGAATAACATGTTCGCCGGCAAACTGTTGGGTTACTTTCCGGTCGCTTTCTTCGGTTTTGACTCCGTCTTCTTCCAACGGTTTGTCCGAGATCATCAATAAGGCTCCGGTGGGGATTTTATTGGCAAAGCCGGCGGTAAACAAGGTGGCCGTTTCCATATCCACTCCCGTCGCATGGGTTTTGATCAGGTAATCCTTAAACGAGCTGTCGTATTCCCAAACGCGCCGGTTGGTGGTGTAGATCGTACCCGTCCAATAGTCTTTGCCGCAGTCCCGAATCGCCGATGAAATGGCTCTTAACATCGAGAAAGCAGGCAATGACGGCACTTCCGGCGGCAGGTATTCATTCGAGGTACCTTCCCCCCGGATCGCAGCGATCGGCAACACATAATCTCCCAACGCATTTACTTTCTTGATGCCTCCGCATTTGCCCAGGAAGAGAACCGCTTTGGGTTTGATCGCCGACAATAGATCCATGATCGTAGCCGCATTGGCGCTTCCCATACCGAAATTAACGATCGTCATCCCATGGGCCGAAGCATTGGGCATAGACGATTTCAGTCCCAGTATGGGCACATGGAAGTGTTCGGCAAAGATCTCCACATACTTGGTAAAATTGGTAAGCAATATATAATCGGTGAAATCCTCCAACTGCCTTTCCGTATACCGAGGCAGCCAATTCTCAACTATCTCTTGTTTTGTTTTCATAAATCCCTACCTTTGTTGTTGCTACAATATATTCACGGAGTATTATCCAAAAGAACAACAAATATAATAAATGCTTGCTTTAAACCTACCGATATTCCCGGCAAAAGTAACCGAGAGAAAGGGAAAGAAACTGATTTTTGATCTTGTGCGCCGAAAGTACGTCGCCCTGACTCCCGAGGAATGGGTGAGGCAACATTTTGTGCACTACCTGATTACAGAAAAAGGATATCCGGCCGAATTGGTGGCGAATGAAGTGGCGATTAAATTAAATCAAACGAATAAAAGATGTGATACGGTGGTTTACGATCGTTATCTGACTCCGGTGGTGGTGGTGGAATACAAATCGCCGGGGATAGAAATCACTGATCGTGTTTTTGATCAGATTGTTCGCTACAATATGGTATTGACGGTTCCTTATCTGATGGTAAGCAACGGACTCTCTCACTACTGCTGTCAGATCGACTACAAAACGCAGACTTATAGCTTCTTAGAAGATATTCCTCCCTATGAAGATTTAACTACTCCTTAGGATGTTTTTTTACCACATAAAAAGTTAAACCCAGCCTTTCACCTTTCACCCGGTCGCCAGATCCCTGCATTGATCAGCCTTTCGGGTGAAAGCTCCACCGCCTCTTCACGAATCTTCCCGAACCGAAGGCCGCTTAGCGAAGCGTAAAGCAAAATCTTGTGGAGTCTATTCGCATTGAAGAAAATCGGAAGATTTTCTTCGGTAGTTAGTAGTGGGTAGTTAGTAGTTAGTAGGCGCGCAGCGGTAAATCGAAGAAAATCGGAAGATTTTCTTCAGTAGTTGGTAGTGGGTAGTTAGTAGTTAGTAGGCGCGAAGCGGCAAATCGAAGAAAATTTGAAGATCAATTGTCTGAATCAGGATTATCAGGATTGAATAAATGGGCAGGATTAAAGCCTGTGACACTCGCTTCGCTCGCCTCTAATCTTGTAAATATATTCAATCCTGATAATCCTGATTCAGACAATGGGACCTTCCAACCTCACAATACTTGAATATCCCGCGAAATACCCATGTTGGCCTTGGCAAAAGAGGAAAGGAAAAGAAGTGTTCTGATCTCCATTCACCCGAAACGCTGATCAATACAGGGATCTACCCTCGGGGTGAAGGGTGAAAGGGGATGTGAAAACTTTTATGTGTAGAGGAGTTGCGAAAAAGGCCGCCGGGGTTTTCCAAAAGGCCGTCGGAGTTTTCTAAAAGGCCGTCGGAGTTTTCCGAAAGGCTGCCGGGGTTTTGGGAAGGTTGGCGGGGTTAAAGTTTGAAATCGTACATATACCGATTGGCATAAAAGACAATGGAATCGCTATTTTCGATAGTATCCACCGTGTTGATCCGGGTAGAACGGGTGTCGACAGGTATGGGTTTGTTTATCACCTTCTCTTCCTTTTTATCGATGAAAAGGGAATAAAACAAGATAACTGCGAAAAAGGATAATATCAGAGGCTTCATGTCAATTCTTTTTTTGTACTACATAAGCTTAGATGCTATTAGAACGGGGAATGCTGCACGATATTGTGTAAGATAGAGGAAAAAGAGTTAAAGGAGGTTAAGGGAGGATTAAGGGGATTAAGGGGAGTAAGGGGAGTAAGGGGGATAAGGGGTGTAAGGGGAGGGTGAAAGAAAAGGAGCTGACTAAATAAATAGCCAGCTCCTTTTCTTTATTTGATTATCCGAAGTCATCATTCGATTATCCGAAGTCGTCGAAATGCAACATTTCGCGGGGAACACCCAGGCTGTCGAGCATGCCTTCTACGGCTTTTGCCATCGGGCCGGGACCACACATGTAGTATTCGATATCTTCCGGTGCGTCGTGATCTTTCAGGTAGTAATCGTGGATTACCTGATGGATAAAGCCTACCGGGCCTGTCCAGTTGTCTTCCGGACGCGGTTCCGAAAGGGCGATATGGAACTTGAAGTTCGGGAATTCCTTTTCGATAGCGCGGAAATCTTCTTCGTAGAAGATCTCGTTCTTCGAACGGGCACCATACCAATAAGAAACGGTACGGTCGGTCGTTTTCAGTGTCTTGAACAAATGCAACAGATGCGCACGCAGCGGAGCCATACCCGCACCACCACCGATATACAACATCTCGCGTTTCGTATCCAGGATATGGAAGTCGCCATAAGGACCCGACATCTTCACTTTATCCCCCGGTTTGAGGTTGAAGATGAACGAAGAACCGATACCCGGCTTGATCCCTGCTTTCCAGGTTCCGGTAGCGCGATCGAACGGCGGCGTAGCGATACGCACGTTCAGCGTAATGATATTTCCTTCCGCAGGATAGTTGGCCATGGAATACGCACGAATGGTCTCTTCTTCGTTCTTGCACGCCAGATCCCACATCTTGAACTTATCCCATTCTTCTTTGAAGCGGTCTTCCACAGCGAATTCCGTGAACTTCAGGTCGTATTTGGGAATCACGATCTGTGCGTAGCTACCCGGTTTGAAGTTCATCGCTTCACCTTCCGGCAGACGTACCGTAAATTCCTTGATAAAAGAAGCCACGTTGTGGTTGGAAACCACCGTACACTCCCACTCTTTCACGCCGAACACCTCTTCGGGTACAACGACCTTCATATCTTCTTTCACCTTCGTCTGGCATCCCAGTCTCCAGTTGTCTTTGATCTGTTTGCGCGAGAAGAACCCTACTTCCGTGGGCAGGATATTGCCACCGCCTTCCGGGATCTGGCAACGGCACTGGCCGCAGCTCCCACCGCCTCCACAGGCAGAAGAAAGGAAGATACCCTGGCTTTGCAAGGTTCCCAATACCGTTCCACCCATTGGCACGTCGAATTCTTTCTCGTCATTGACTACCATCTTGATGTTTCCGGATGGTATAAGTTTTGCTTTCGCGAACAGCAACGCACCCACCAGGATCAGGGTAATCAAAAGGAAGATTACCGCTCCGGCTATGATTGTAAGTCCGCCTGACATTAATAAAATCATTTTCTTATCTATTTAGGGCCCCTCCAACCTCCCCCAAGGGGAGGCTAAGAAACCTTGTCATTACTTATTAATCTCTCTATCTCCTTTTTCCCTTTAGCCTCCCTTTCGGGGAGGTTGGAGGGGCCTCTTTTATATACTTAATCCCGAGAAGCACATAAATCCAATCCCCATCAGACCGGTAATGATAAAGGCCATACCCAGTCCTTTCAGTGGTTTGGGAATATCGGAATACGCCAGTTTCTCACGGATAGCCGCCATACCGACAATCGCCAGTATCCAACCGATACCCGAACCCAGTCCGTAGACCGTCGCAATACCGACATTCGCGAATGCTTTCTGCTGCATAAACAAAGAACCTCCCAGGATCGCGCAGTTTACGGCGATCAACGGCAGGAAGATACCCAAAGAGGAATAGAGGGCGGGTGCGAACTTCTCGATCACCATCTCAACCAATTGCACAAAAGAGGCAATGATCGCAATAAAGATGATCAATGAAAGGAAACTCAGGTTGACTTCCGCATACTCCGGGCCTAACCAGCTCAACGCGCCTTCTTTCAGTACATAATTCTCCAACATATAATTGATCGGCAGCGTACAGACCAGAATGAATGTCACCGCGATACCTAATCCTAATGCCGTCTTCACGTTCTTGGAAACCGCCAGATACGAACACATACCCAGGTAGTATGCGAAGATCATGTTCTCCACAAAGATCGAACGTACAAATGTGCTTAAAACTTCTCCCATTTTATGATTTCGTTTTTAAGGTTACACATTAATTTTCTTCCAATAGCTCTTTGTTCCTCGAACGATGCACCCAGATAATCGCCGCCACCACGATCAATGCCATCGGCGGCAGAATCATCAAGCCGTTATTCACATAGCCCAGGTCGTAGAACGCCTGCGGTACCACCTGGATACCCAGTAGCGTACCCGAGCCAAAGAGTTCACGGAAGAATCCGACAATCACCAGGATAATGCCATACCCCAGTCCGTTACCGATCCCATCGAGGAACGACTCCCACGGACCGTTACCCAGCGCGAACGCCTCCAGACGTCCCATCAGGATACAGTTGGTAATGATCAATCCCACAAAGACCGAGAGTTGTTTGTTTACATCGTAAGCAAAGGCTTTCAATACCTCGCTAACAATCGTCACCAACGCAGCCACGACCACTAACTGAACGATGATACGGATCCGGTTCGGGATCGTATTACGTAATAGGGAAATGATCACGTTCGCAAAAGCCATTACCGCTGTCACGGAAAGTCCCATCACAATCGAAGGCTCCAGTTTGGAAGTTACCGCCAGAGCGGAACAAACCCCCAGCATCTGAACGATGACCGGATTGTTCCGGCTCAACGGGCTTGTCAGTACTTCTTTATTCTTATTTGATAATAATGCCATATCTTATTGGTTGTTTGAAGTTAAAAAAGGAACGTAACCTTTCAGGCTATTGTAAATCATCTGGTCAACTCCCTGGCTGGTAATCGTACCGCCCGAGATCCCATCGACATAATCCTGTCCGGCCGCGCTTTTACCGGGTTTCACTACCGCGATCGACTTGTATTCATTGTTCATGAACAGTTTCTTTCCGGCAAACGGGGCGCTGAAACTTTTAGTGGTGATCTCCGCACCCAAGCCCGGCGTTTCTCCCGCATGACTGAAGTCGGCACCATACACCGTATTGCGGTCGTCATCCAGCGAAAGATAGCCCCAGAGTGGTCCCCAAAGTCCGGCTCCATATAATGCCATGATGTATTTGGTTTGTCCGTCCACATTGGCTACGAATACGGGATAAAGGTTTTCAGCAAACGACTTCACCGGGTCAGCGGCAAAGGCATCTCCTTCCACCTTCTGTCCCTGGGCATTCACCAGAAAGGCTTCTTTAATCAATTCATTGTATTGGGCTTCAGCCGCGTCGGCTTTCACATCGACATGGATCGAACGCAGGATCTGTTGCCGCTTATCGTTATCTTCATTCTGCTTCTGGAACGAACGCAGGGATTGAGAGGTAAACGCCAGAACGACGGCTACCAACAACACCATGACCGAAGCATAGATGATCGTATATACATTACTGTCTCTATTCATAATCTTCTATTTTACAGGTTATTTCAAGGCTCTCTTCAAGCGGCGGTTAATATTGGCATCCACCACATAGTAGTCGATCAGCGGAGCGAATGTATTCATCAACAGGATCGCGAGCATCATGCCTTCGGGATAACCCGGATTCAGTGCACGGATGATAATCGCCATGGCTCCGACTAAGAAACCATAGATATATTTCCCGGTTTCCGTACGGGCCGAAGTCACCGGATCGGTTGCCATAAAGACAGCACCAAAAGCAAAACCACCCAGGAACAGATGATCTACAGGCGATACGGTCATCACCACGGTCGTTCCGATCAGATTGAAGATCGCCGCCACAGCCGCTCCCCCAACAAAGACGGAGAGCATCGTTTTCCAGCTTGCGATGCCTGTATAGAGCAGGATGATAGCCCCCAACAGGATGGCGATCACTGAAGTTTCACCGATAGAACCCGGAATAAGACCTACGAAATAATCCCAAGTAGTCAATGGGTTACCCAGGATATCAACCGTTTGGAACGAGCCGATCAGTTCTTTACCGGCCACACCGATCTGTCCCAGCGGAGTCGCTCCGGAATAAGCATCTACCACTTGTCCGGCGCCGATGCCAAAGGTATCTGCCGTACGTACCCAAACCGAGTCGCCCGACATGGCTGCCGGATAGGCAAAGAACAGGAACGCGCGGGTGATCAACGCTACATTAAATATATTATACCCCGTACCTCCGAATACTTCCTTGGCAAAGATCACCGCGAAAGCCGTAGCGACTGCGATCATCCAAAGCGGCGTATCCACCGGTACGATCATCGGGATCAGAATACCCGATACCAGGAATCCTTCCTGGATCTCTTCGTTCTTCCATTGGGCAACGACAAACTCGATACCCAACCCAACGACATACGAAACAATGATCTTCGGCAATACTGCCAGTAGACCGTAAATAAAAGTCATGCAGAAGCCCGGATCGGCGCCCACGGCCAGGTAATGTTGGTATCCGGTATTATACATACCGAAAAGCAAAGCCGGAACTAAAGCGAGCACCACAACGATCATGGTACGCTTTGAGTCTACACTGTCGTGAATATGCACGCCTGATTTCGAAGTGGAGTTCGGAGTAAACAAGAATGTTTCGAATCCATCGAACACAGAACGGAACATCGCCAGCTTACCGCCCGGCTCGAAGTTGGGCTTAATCTTGTCGAGATAATTCCTTAACGCTTTCAATGTATTATGTTTTTAATGTTATTAATTCATTTCTTTATAAAGCAGATCCAGTCCGTTGCGCACGATCTTCTGTATCTCGATCTTCGAGGTATCCACAAACTCACACAGGGCAAAGTCTTCGGGCGCTACCTCATAGATACCCAGGTTTTCCATCTTATCGATATCGAAAGCAATAATCGCTTTCAACAGGTATTCGGGCAGGATATCCATGGGGAATACCTGATCGTATTCGTTCGACATGATCATGGCACGCTTGCCGCCCCGGATACGGGCGTCGATATCGTAGGCTTTGTTCTTGCCCATCATCCAGGTAAGGAACGTACGGCTCACACTGTATTTCTCCAAGCCGGGCATTCCCCAACCCAGGAACTCATGTACATCGTCTCCTTCGGGAATCACTGTGATCTGATTGTCATAAGCCAACAGATAGTCGTCGAGGCTCACCTTCGTTCCGGTCAGTACGTTTCCGCTGATGATACGAATATGCTTCAAGCCCTGGAAGCCGTTCAGGAAGGTCTCTTCCTCCACTTTGCCTTTCAACAGGCTGGCGATGGAGCAACCGGCAATGGCGCGCACATATCCTCTTTCTTTCAGTTCCGAACCGGTAAGCACAACCAGACGGCTGAAGTCAGCGATTCCTTTATTGAACAGGCGGCCAATCAGAATAACATCCTGCGGGTTGACCACCCATACTTTCTCGTCTTTGTTGATCGGGCGGATATGATTGATCTGCACCCCTACATTGGCAGCAGGGTGAGGTCCTTCGAATTCAACGACTTCAACGCCTTTTAACTTCAGCGAGGAACCCGGACGCAGACCGACATACACCTTTCCGGCGGTCAGCTTGGCCAGCGCATCTAATCCGGTCTGGAAATCCGCTTCCTGCCCACCGACGATAAACTCGAAACTGGGTGCCAACGGAGCCGAATAGAATGCCGAGACAAAGATGTCGCGCGGCGTATCCGAAGGCGAGGCTACGATATCGTACGGACGTTGCCGGATAAACGGCCAGAGCCCCCCGTCGAGGAGCGCTTCCTTGATCGCTTCCGCTTTCAGGGAAGCTACGTTTTTCTTACCGAACGCTTCGTATTCGATCTGCGTATCGGCCTTGACCACAATGCTCAGCACTTTACGCTTCTCTCCACGGTTGACGGCAAGCACTTCACCACTGACGGGCGAAACAAACTTGATTTCCGGACGGTTCTTATCCACCATAAGGACAGAACCGGCTTTGACCTTCTCTCCCGCTTTGACAATAACCTTGGGATAAATACCGTTATATGAGTCGGGAACGATCGCGTACGTCGCGCTTGGCTTCCCGGCCAACAGTACCTCCGAGGCTTTGCCTTTGAGATTAATGTCTAAACCTCTTTTAATCTTAATCACATTTGCCATGATACAACAAACATTGTTTAATTATTCGCCTGGCGTACCGACATCCTCCAAACCTTTTGGCGTCTGCTTTGGCTTCTTCAGGCGTTGTTATTTTCTAATTTGCCGCAAAAGTACATAATTTTTCATGCTTAACGACATAAGTTTCTAAATAAATAAAGAAATAATTCCATAATATTCCTGTGTGACCGTTTCTCCGGATTTCTTCTGCTTGGTGTAGGTGAAAAGAGGAAGAAAACCTCACACAGATTAATTCTGTTTTATATAAAAACACTACATTTGTATTGAACTAATTTTAGTTAACACCAATTTTAAGTGATATGATAGTTATTAGTTCGGCGGAATTACGCAATAACATGAAAAAATATTTGGATTTAGCTAAGGATGAAACAGTAGTGATCCAGCGTGGGAGATATGAAACGTTTGTATTGCATGCTGAACAGCGCCTTATTCCAGATGCCGATCTCGCACGGGCTATAACAATGGATGAGTTGCTTGTAGGAGTGAAAGATGATTTACGGACAATGTTTGAAAGAGGCAAAAAATGAGGGTATTAGTCTTGCCCGAAGTTCGGCTATACCTTAACGAGTTGTCGCAAATACTCTATGAAAAGGATTATTTCAGTTATCTGGAAACATCCGAAAGGTATGTAGAAGAATTGTTTGAAGCAATTAAGACTACTCTTCCACGAAAACAAAGACGATATGCATCTCCATTTTTCGATCGCTACGGAAAAGACATGTATTATTCCATTTTTCGGAAGAACAGGCAGACACAATGGTATGTGTTCTTTAATATCTACGAAGATAAAGGCGAATTAATTTACTTGGTGCGTTATATAAGCAACAATCACATGATAGCACATTTATTATGAAAAAGACTTCTCCATTTACATACATAGGGATACGATATCTCGCTTTGTTTCTTTTTGTTTTATCTGTTTTTTCTCTTTCCGCGCAAGAGATTTATCAGACGGATGTGTATGATAAGATGGTGAAATCGCTTCAGGTGGGGGTTGCGGGAGAGAGTCTGTCGAGCCCTTATATTACATTGAATGGAGAACAGGCGATCGGGATTTGCTTTGATGTGCTTGAAGAAGGACATCAACGGTATGCCTACTCGATCGTGCACTGTGATGCCGACTGGAAGCCATCCAGCCTTATCCCGATGGAATATATCAACGGCTTTCAGGGATTACCGATCGAGGAATATGCTCCCGGGATGGGGACGACGGTGTCGTATACCAATTATTACCTGGAACTGCCCAATGCCGATATCCAGTTTAAAGTATCGGGCAACTATGCGGTGCGCATTTACCGCGAAGATCAACCGGATGAAACAGTCTTAACCGCCTGTTTCTACGTTGTGGAAGAGCAGGAACTTCCGATTATGGCTAATCTGACGACGAACACATTGATCGACACCAACCGGTCGCACCAACAGATCAATTTCAGCCTCAACACCTCCCGCTTCACCATCAACCACCCGCAAACCGATCTGAAGATATGGGTTTATCAAAATAACCGGCGCGATAATGCCGTATCCGGCATCATGCCTTCGACCATCGGTGGCAACCGGATTGAATATGCGAACCTGCGGGAGCTTATATTTGAAGCGGGCAACGAGTATCGGCGCTTTGAGTTTCTTTCTACTTCATATAACGGAATGCATATCGAAGAGCTCTCTTTCCACAATCCGTATTATCACGCTACCTTGTATGCCGATGCCCCGCGCAGCCGGAGTGCTTACCAATACGATCAGGATCAGAACGGGCGTTACCTGATCAACTGCCGCAGTTGCAATTACCCGGACACCGAAGCGGATTACTTTGTCGTGCATTTTGCCTTGGATATCCCGCCTTTACTCGATGGAAAGATTTATATCCTGGGCGATCTCTTTCATAATGTGTTGGATGAGAAAAGCCGGATCAACTATAACCCGAAAAGCAATCTCTTCGAGAAAGTTCTTCTCCTGAAACAGGGACATTATAATTATCAATACCTGTTTGTTCCCAATGGAGAGAAAAAAGGAACGACCGCTTTATTTGAAGGAAACTATGCACTGACGGAAAACGAATACGCCATCCATATTTATTACCGTCCGATGGGAGAAAGATACGACCGCCTGATTGGAGTCAATCAGATCAGCGGCTCATTTTAAATAAAGAAGAGAGAAACGCCTAACACGCTGATAACAGCACCTATTACCTCGCGTAGCGTAATCTTTTGTTTAAAGAAGAAGTAGGAAGGCGCCAGGATGAGAATCGGCGTCAGCGCCATCAGTGTGGAAGCAATGCCCGCCTCGGTGTACTGCACCGCCATAAGCGAAAGTGAAACCCCAATGAAAGGTCCGAAGAACGTTCCTCCCGTAGCCGAAGCCATTGCTTTCCGGTCTTTAAGTGAATGGATCAGGGCTTTTCCCTGGCGGGTCCAGCACATAACCGAAAGAAATCCGATCAAACCGACAACGGCCCGGATCTGTGTCGAGGCAAAAGGTACCAGATTGACGGCTACCGTATCCTGCAGATCGACATGTTGCATATAGTAATTCATCCCCAACTTACTGAATACAAGGCCTATCCCCTGTCCCATTCCGGCTCCTATCCCCAACAATACCCCTTTGAGGGGAAGCTTCAGGTTGATGCGCCGCGAAGAAGGCTCTCTCTTGCCGAATATAGAAAGCCCTATGCCCGACATCGTCACAAACATACCCAGCCAGGCATTGACCGGCAAGGTCTCGCCCAAGATAAAGTAACCGGCAACGGCAGCCGACGGCGGTGCCAGTGTCATAAAGAGCTGTCCGAAACGGGAACCGATGATAATATAGGAGGTAAACAAACAGTAATCGCCTAACACATAGCCGATAAAACCCGAAACCGCCAACCAGAACCAGGCTTCCCTTCCGGCATTCACCGGAAAGAACGAACCGGTGAAGTAGAGTAGCGTCAGTCCGAGCATACCGATCGCCAACGACAAACGGATGATATTCAACGACAGTGTCCCTACCCGTTTCCCGGCAAATTCAAAACAAATAGCGGTGATCGTCCACGAAACAGCGACGAACAGGGAGATAATCTCGCCGAGATAATTTCCGTACATCACTTTATCGTATTAAAACGGCATCTCATTCGACCTTGCCGGCTGCAGGAAATCAGACTCCGCCGGAGAGATAGGCGGCGGGGCGCCCATGGTATTCATCGAAGAAGAGTATTCCATAAAAGAAACATCCTCATCGACATTGGTAAACTTGGCGTATTCGTTGCGGAACTTCAGGCGCACATCACCGGTCGCCCCGTTACGGTGCTTGGCGATGATGATCTCGGCGATTCCTTTCAATGAATTGCCCCGTTCATCTTCCAGTATCTTATAATATTCCGGGCGATGGATAAAACACACCATATCGGCATCCTGCTCGATGGCGCCCGACTCACGCAGGTCGGCCAACTGCGGGCGTTTCCCCTCATTCCCCTGACGGTTTTCCACCCCACGGTTCAACTGGGACAGCGCAATAATCGGGATATTCAGCTCCTTTGCCAGCCCTTTGAGCGATCGGGAGATCATACTCACTTCCTGCTCGCGACTGCCGAAGTTCATGCCACTGGCATTCATTAATTGCAGGTAGTCGATGATTATACATGAGATACCGTGCTCACGAACCAACCGACGCGCCTTGGTTCTCAACTCGAAAACCGACAGACTTGGGGTATCGTCCACATAGATCGGGGCATCATATAGCTCTTTTAGCTTAAAGTCCAGTTGCTGCCATTCATGTTCCTCCAAACGTCCGCTCTTGATCTTCTCACCGGGAAGCTCACAGACGTTTACAATCAAACGGTTGACCAACTGCACATTACTCATCTCAAGCGAGAAAAGGGCAACCGGCGTATTAAACTGTACCGCCATATTCTTAGCCATGGAAAGCACAAAAGCCGTCTTTCCCATCGCCGGACGGGCGGCAATGATAATCAGGTCGGACTTTTGCCAACCCGAAGTAATCTTGTCTAACCCTTCAAAACCGGTACGTACACCACTCAGCCCTTCTTTCTGGTTGTACGCTTTCTGCAACATCTCCAGGGCTTCGCCGATAACCGGATTGATCTGTGTCACATCTTTCTTCACATTCCGCTGGGAGATTTCGAAAAGCTTGCCTTCCGCTTCCTGCATCAGGTCGTCTACATCGACCGTATCATCAAAAGCCTGGTTCTGCACCTGGCTCGAGAAAGCGATCAGCTCCCGGGCAAGGTACTTCTGGGCAATGATACGGGCATGATATTCAATATGCGCCGTACTGGCTACCTTACTGGTCAACTGAGAGATATAAAACGCGCCACCGACCTGCTCCAGATCGCCCCGGCGCTTCAACTGCTCGGTCACCGTCAGCATATCCACCGGCCGCTGGCTGACCGCCAGATCGACAATGGCGGCATAGATCAGTTCATGCGATTTGAGGTAAAAACATTCCGGCTTAAGCAATTCACTGACGATCGAATACGCATCTTTTTCCAACATTAACGCACCCAAAACGGCCTCTTCCAATTCAGGGGCCTGGGGTTGCAAACGCCCCATATCCGGGACGATCACTGTCTTTTGCTTACTTCTACCGGTGTTTTTTGCTCTTTCCGCCATGCTTTCTTTTTTATCGAACACAAAATTACAACATTTATTCCATTCGCTTCCGATCGAAACGCTTTTTCTATGAACACTTGCATTTAAGTTATGAACACCGGAAAGAAAAAACCGGTAACAATCCTTGATTTTTCAGAAACAAGCCTTGATTTTCCGGCAACAGGCAGGTACAAAATCAGTATGACGTACCTCTAAAATATTTTTGACGTACCTCTTAGCAAATTATGAGGTACCTCAAAACAGATTATGAGGTACCTCTAAATTATTTTTGAGGTACCTCTTAATAAAAATGCGGCTCCGCCTTATCGGAAAAAGTCCCCGGTAGCGCGGAAATGCCTTCGGTATGCCGCAAAAAAAAGCAGGAGAGAAACCCAAGCTTCTCTCCTGCCCTTTTGTTGGCCGCTTAATTCTCAGCGTTTTACTTTACCTTGTTGATTTCGAACACATGACTGGTCAGGTGGCGGCTCGACAATAGAGGCAGGCCGACTTTCATCAGGTAATCGCCCGAATAGGTTTTACCACTGAAGCGCATGGGGCGCGTGCCCGGGATCAGGTTGATCTCTTCGATCGTGTACTGTGCCTCCGGATCGAGACCCTGCAAACGCACAGGCTGTGTGATCTCCGAATAGCGCGGATGAATATCAAAAGCATAGAGAACCGCTTTATCTTTTGCTTCACTGACGTACATCTGCGAAGCATGATCGGTTTGGTAAGGAGAGACCAGACGGTACAGATCGCCCTCGAGAATCACCGGTTGCAGGCGCTTGAAGTTCTTTACCACGCCTTTGCAGTATTGTTGTTCCGGTTCCGTCATCTCATGGATGCGGATATCGAAACCAAGCTTGCACATCGATGCCACATCGGTACGGAACTTCACCGGCTGCTTGCCCCAGGAAGTCACATGCGCCGCCATGGCTTTCGAAGGGAAGAAATGGCTGTATCCCCACTGGATAAAGATACGCTCCACGCCATCGGTATTATCGCTGGGCCAGAACTCGGTGAAATATTCCAACGCTTTATAATCGGAGCGTCCGCCACCACCGGAGCACAACATCATCGGCAGATCGGGGTATTTGGCTTTCACTCTTTCCAACACATTGTACAATCCGCGTACATGTTCGATATACAGATGCGACTGTTTGTCTTTCAGGTAAGGAGAATAGATATTTGTGATCGGGCTATTGCAGTCCCATTTGAAATAAGCGATGCCCGGATACTTGGTCATCAGATCGTCGACCACGCCAAAGACATAGTCTTGCACCTTGGGGTTGCTCAGGTCTAACACCATCTGGTTGCGGAAGTAATACTCATCGCGATTCGGCAAATGGATGACCCAGTCTTTATGGTTCTCGTAGAGTTCACTCTTGGGATTGACCATTTCGGGTTCGATCCAGACGCCGAACTTAATTCCCTTAGCTGTAGCTTCTTTCACCAACCGACCTAAACCATTAGGTAACTTACCGACTGTCTCCTGCCAGTCGCCCAATCCCTGACGGTCGCTGCTTCGGGGGTATTTATTGGCAAACCATCCGTCGTCCAAGAGGAACATATCCACTCCCAGGTTTACGGCTTCGTCCATGATGCCGATCAGTTTCTCTTCATCGAAATCAAAGTAGGTAGCTTCCCAGTTGTTCAACAGGGTCATGCGCGGTTTGTCGCCGTCTTTCAATTGATAGGCAAGCGCCCAGCGATGAAAGTCGCGACTGGCCTTCCCGGTTCCTTCGGTGCTGTAGGTAAATACAAATTCGGGGGTAAGAAATACTTCGTTCGGCTGCAGTGAATATTCAGAGCCGTAAGGGTTTATACCCGAATGGATGCGCAATTGGTTTAACTGATCCACTTCAAAGGTAAAGCGGAAGTTACCCGTCCAGTTAATCGTTCCGAGCAGTACATCGCCTGCATTTTCCTGCGCCTTATCGTTCAAGGCAACCATAAAGAAAGGCGATGCCTGCATATTGGCCCGGCTGCCCAGTTTGGTATCGACCATACGTTTGCCGAAATCCAATTCATGTTCCGCCATATTCACCTCATGCGCCCATTCGCCCGTGAAGTCGGTCAGGAAATACTTTCCTGCATTCAGATGCAAAAGCGAAGAAGCATAATTGTAAAGGGTAACCGGTTTCTTTTCCTGGTGGCTGATCTCGGTATGTTGCTTGATGATATTCTCTTTGGCGAAAGCCGTAAAGAAAAGTTTGACGGTCACCGGATACTTATCATCTTTCAGGGTGATGACCGTCTCCGTAACATTGGGTTTTGTTGCGTCTTGTGTATGCGAAACATACTTCAACAATAAAGAAGGGTTGCCATCGTTATGCAATACGCGGATCGCCGGTTCGAAATAATCCTCCATCCCATGCGTCAGGTAGGCTTCTTTGCCCAACGGAAGGTTAGCGATATCGGCATCATACCGGAGTTTCTGCCCCAGGTAGCTCTGATACAGGCGTCCGTTCTCTCCTACCTGATAGATCAGGTTGACATTGTCGGTTGCGACCTTAATTACCGTCCGGTTTTGGGCGTATAAGCTTCCGGACACACAGATTAATGCGATTAAAAGGAATAGGTTTGCTCTTTTCATGATCATTAGACTTTAGAGATACATATATTTATTATCAAAACTTTCGGAAGAAGTAGGAAGTCTCTTCGCTACGCAGGATCAATTCGCCGCCCGAACATTTATCGACCGAGAAAGAACGGCTCTCCGACTCCCAATCGGTCAGCGGCAGGAAAGACTCCACCGCAACGGGGCTCGATTTCAACTCCAGCCGGATGCGCGTATCATCTTCCCAGGTCTTAAGCCCGTAGATATACCGGTAAGTATTATTATTCGGTTCATACAGTTGGTACATAAAGAGTGTACTCTGGAAATTATACCAAACCGTATCTACCGCGTGCGCTGTCCCGTCGGTATATACAACGCGCTTCAACAGCCATTTGCCCGCCAGGTAATCGCCCCGGTCGGGCTCGCACGCGGTGAGAATCAGGATCGTTGCAACGATACCGATCCATGAGAAGATCCGTGTGATGCGTGTATTCATAAGGCTCAGAGTGTTCCTTTGGTGGAGGGTAGTTCGTATTTATAGATATCCCGCCGGATGGCCATGCGGATCGCCCGGGCCAATCCTTTGAAGATACTTTCGATCTTATGGTGTTCGTTTGTTCCTTCGGCCTTGATGTTCAGGTTCATTCGCGCCGAATCGCTCAGGCTCTTGAAGAAGTGGAAGAACAATTCGGTCGATACATCCCCAATGCGTTCACGGAAGAAGTCCGCCTCCCAAACGATCCAGGGACGGCCGCCAAAGTCCAGGATCACACTGGCCGCACAATCATCCATCGGCAGACAATAGCCATATCTCTCCGTTCCCCTTTTATCGCCTAAGGCTTTATACAAGGCCTCGCCCAGCGCGATAGCGGTATCTTCGACCGTATGATGCTCGTCGACGCGCAGGTCGCCTTTCACCTTGATGGTCACATCCATACCGGAGTGCTTTCCGATCTGTTCCAACATATGATCGAAGAAACCCAAGCCGGTGGAGATATCCGACTGGCCCGTACCGTCGAGCTTCAATTCGATCCGGATATCGGTCTCTTTGGTTTTCCGCTCGATCGTAGCCGAACGTTCACCGGCAAAGAGGTATTCGGCGATCTTATCCCAGTCGTCGGTGACCAATACCGGCCATAGGTTGCAATGATAAGCCAGCATTTCTTTGTCGGCATTCTCCGGGTTATGCAACCAGATGCCTTTGGCTTCCAGATTCAGCGCCAGTTCCATATCCGTCAGGCGGTCGCCGATCACATAGCTGTTCTCCAGATCGTATTGCTCGGTCATGTACTTGCGAAGCATACCGGTGCCCGGCTTGCGGTTGGGCGATTTATCTTCCGGCAGGGAAGGATCGATCAATACATCGGCAAAGGTAATGCCTTCGCCGGCCAGGGTGTTCATGATAAAGTCGTGCACAGGCCAGAACGTATGTTCGGGGAAAGAGGCCGTGCCTAATCCGTCCTGATTGGAGACCATCACCAGTTCAAAATCCAGGTTTTTCTGCATAAAGTAAAGGTTACGGATCATCTTGGGGTAAAACTCCAGCTTATCAAAGCCATCCAATTGATAGTCAACGGGCGGTTCCTTTACCAATGTTCCGTCACGGTCGATAAACAAAACTCTCTTTTTCATCTGAGCAATCCTTTCATTTTAGTTATTAGCCTATCATTCTCTTCGGGCGTGCCGATCGTTATGCGCAGGCAACCGCTACACAAAGCAATACGGTTTCGGTTGCGCACCACCACGCCTTCCCGGATCAATCCGCTGTACATTCCATCCGCGTCGCCGACTTCTACCAGGAGGAAATTCGCCTCCGACGGGTAGACTTTATAGGAGAACGGCGGCTGACGAAACAGTCCGGCCAGGCGTTCGCGCTCTTCAACGATGCATTTCACCTGACGTTGCATCTGCTCGGCTTCGGACAATACCCGAAGGGCGTATTCCTGCGTCAGTTGATTGATATTGTAGGGATATTTGATCTTATTCAATACACCGATAATCTCTTCCGAAGCAAAAGCCATGCCCAAGCGGATAGCCGCCGCGCCCCATGCTTTCGACAAGGTTTGCAAAACAACCAGATTCGGGAAGCTAAGTAGATGAGTCAGGAAAGAAGGAGCCGAAGCGAAATCGATATAGGCTTCATCCACGACTACAATGCCGGGGAAGTACTTCAATACCTTATAAATCTCTTCCCGGTTCAATAGATTGCCCGACGGGTTGTTGGGCGAGCAGAGATAAACCAGCTTGGTCTGGGCGTCGACTGCCTCAAGCAGTGCTTCGGCATTCAAATCGAAGTCATTATCAAGCAACACTTTAACGCATTTCACATTATTGGTATCTGCTGCTACTTCGTACATGCCGTACGAAGGGGTTATCGTCACGATATGATCTTGTCCGGGCTCACAGAACGCGCGGATCAACAGGTCGATGGGTTCATCACTTCCGTTACCGAGGAAGATATGTTCGGGAGCGATATCTTTCAAGGTGGAGATCCGCTCCTTCAACTCGCGTTGCAAAGGATCCGGGTAACGGTTGTATGGAAGGTTCCAGGGGTTCTCGTTCGCATCCAGGAAAATAGATGCTTCTCCCTGAAACTCATTGCGGGCGGAAGAGTAAGGTTTCATTGCCGCCACGTTAGGTCTTATTATTTCTTTCAGCTTAAATGCCATAGCTGTCTATTCATTCGTCATTTTTAATTCTTATTTCTTCATGCGCAGCGTCACTGCATGCCGGTGTGCCTCCAGCTCTTCATTCTCCGCCATGATGCGGATGGTTTCGCCCAATCCGAGTATCCCGGCATGGGAAATCTCCTGAAAGGTAATCTTTTTGATGAAACTATCCAAGTTTACCCCACTGTATGCCCGGGCATAACCGTTGGTTGGCAGCGTATGATTGGTGCCCGAAGCGTAGTCGCCCGCGCTTTCCGGCGTATAAGGTCCCAGGAAGACACTTCCTGCGTTCTCGATCCGGTCGGCAAGCTCCCGGTAGTCGGCTGTTTGAATAATCAAGTGCTCCGGTGCGTACGCATTGGTGAAACGAATCAGCTCTTCCCGGTCTTTCAACAGGATAATGCGGCAGTGGGCCAGTGCTTTCTCCGTAATTGCTTTGCGAGGCAGGCGATTCAATTGCTTATGGATCTCTTCGACTACCGGATCGATCAGTGATTCGGCCGTAGTCAACAAGAGAGCCTGGCTATCCGCCCCATGCTCGGCCTGGGAAAGGAAGTCGGAAGCGATAAAAGCCGGATCAGCCGTTTCATCGGCAATCACCTCCACTTCGGAAGGTCCGGCAGGCATATCGATCGCTACCTCTTTCAGACTCACCCACTGCTTGGCTGCCGTGACATACTGATTGCCCGGCCCAAAGATCTTGTACACCTTGGGAATCGACTGCGTGCCATACGCCATAGCAGCAATCGCCTGTATGCCACCGACTTTACAAACCATACTGACACCGGCTTCTTTGGCGGCAAACAGGATGGCAGGGTGTATCTTTCCTTCTTTATTGGGGGGCGAACAGAGCACAATCTCTTTACAGCCGGCGATCCGTGCGGGAACGGCAAGCATCAGGACGGTAGAGAACAAAGGGGCTGTGCCTCCGGGCACATAAAGCCCGACTTTCTCGATCGCAACGGCTTTCTGCCAGCAGACAACACCCGGACTCGTTTCGATCTTTTCGCCTTCGAACTGCTGCATGGCGTGAAATGTCTCTATATTGCTCTTCGCTGTGCGGATGGCTTGTTTCAATGCTGGGGAGATTAAGCTTTCGGCTTCGTCCAGCTCATCGGCGGAAACCAGCAAGTCCGAAAGGGCTACCTGATCGAACTTCTCTCCATACCGCTTGACCGCCACATCCCCCTCTTTGCGTACCTCATCCAATACCGTCCGGACCGTATCGAAAAGGTCTGTCACATCCAATGCCGGCCTCTTGATGAGAGAAGCCCATTGTTCTTCCGACGGGTATCTAATAATCTCCATAAATCTACACAATCATTTTCTCTATAGGGAGAACCAGAATGCCTTCCGCTCCCAACGCTTTTAACTTGCCGATAATCTCCCAGAAATGCTTCTCGGCGATCACCGACTGTACAGATATCCAGCCTTCATCGACCAAAGGGGTGATGGTCGGACTCCGCATGCCCGGCAACAACTCGATGATCTCATGCAGTCGTTCCTTAGGCGCGTTCAAAAGTACGTATTTTTTACCTTCCGCAAGCTGTATCGCTTCAAAACGGAACAATAATTCATTCAAAATGGCCTGTTTCTCTTCCGTCAGGTGGTTATTGGCAATCAGTAAAGCCTCACAAGGCAATACCACTTCGACCTCTTTCAAGCGGTTACTCACCAATGTGCTTCCCGAACTGACGATATCGAAGATCGCATCCGCCAGTCCTATACCCGGAGCGATCTCTACCGAACCACTAATCACGTGTAAGGCAGCATTCACCCCGTTCTGCTTGAGATAAGCTCTCAGGACCTCCGGATAAGAGGTCGCGATCGTCTTGCCTTCGAACCATTCCACTCCCTTGTACTCCTCATTCTTGGGAATAGCCAGAGACAAACGGCATTTACTGAAACCCAATCGACGCACCAGCCGGGCCTCCCCGCCTTTCTCCACATATTCATTCTCCCCGACGATACCGATATCAGCCACGCCGTTCGCCACCGACTGAGGAATATCATCATCGCGCAAGAATAACAACTCCACCGGGAAACCCTTGGCGGATAAAAGCAAAATGCGCTTGCCCCGGTTCAGTTTGATGCCTGCCTCTTCCAATAATAACATGGTCTCGTCGTATAAACGCCCTTTCGATTGTACTGCAATTCGTAACATATTTAATAATGTATTAGGAAGTCCCTCCACCCTCCCCGAAAGGAGGCTATTGCCGGGACTTTTGTTGTTAGTAAACAAAAAAGGCTTACCGTATACGGCAAGCCTTAATCTATTCTCTGTATATTTCACTACATACATCAGCCTACCGAACAATTGCCTGCCCAGAATGATGATGATGATGCAATGTGTTTAATTTCATTTGTCCTGTTATTTACGCCGCAAAGTTACAATAATTATTTAAACCGCAAATAATTCTGACAAAAAAGCATCAAATCGCCAAGATTCGCTTATCCAATAGGCAAGTTTGCTTCTACGCTCGGCTTTCACTATCTTTGGATTGCTTTCTTTGCTTCTACGCTCGGCTTTCACTATCTTTGTTCCCGAATCAAATAATTAAAACAATGAGCGAATTCCCAACTTGTCCGATATGCAACTCGGAAAACACGTATTTTGACGGTACCTTATATATCTGCCCCGACTGCGGATGCGAATGGAACAACGACAACTCCGCCGACAACGACCAGACGCCCAAAGACAGTAACGGCGCCGAGCTGGCCGATGGCGACAGCGTAACCGTAATCAAAGATCTGAAAGTCAAAGGCTCCTCCATGGTCATCAAACGCGGCACCAAAGTCAAAAGCATCCGCCTGACCGACAACCCCGAAGAAGTAGACTGCAAAATCGACGGCAGCAGTATCGTATTGAAGACCTGCTTCCTGAAGAAATAACGCAGGCTTCGCCCTAAAACAAACCGCATCAAAAAGGCCCCTGCCGTTCATCGAACGACAAGAGCCTTTTTCTGTTGTGGAGCTGGAGAGATTCGAACTCTCGTCCAAACGAGGAACTAATTTGCTTTCTACATGTTTATCTTCGCTTGGGTTGTCGGGAGAGAGCAAGACCGAAGCTACCTACTCTAACCTTATCCTCTAAAGTTTCACCAAAAGCCCGAGGCTTACTTTTGGCTATCTCCGATATTGCTGCACCACCTGATCGGAACGCTTCGGAGCCACAGCATCCGGGTGATGTCACGTTCCAGCACCTTGTGCCGGAATTAAGCTACGATCTACTATACTTCGATCAAGCAGCGTAAGCGTAATTGTTTTCGCCAGTTGAGATTCTGTCAGCTGAGATTAAAGTGCAAACCAACCACGCACTACATGCTTACAAACCACTTCTACCCGCTGTCAAAACCGGTCAGCCCCAGGTTTCTTGGGCGAGTGATGAAGAACGCTTTCTTCATCTTTCTCTTTTGAGAGGGCAAAGATAGCGATTTTTATGCGTTTATGCAAGGAAAGCGGCCTTTATGCGCTGGGTTGTTAAATCTTTTTAAGTCTATTCGCGCGGCACTACACGGGATTACTTCTATCTTCGCAACATATTTAAATGCTAAATGATAAAATTATGAAAAAGTTAATTACACTTGCCACGGTTTGTGTCATGTTCTTATCTGCTTGTAGTGAGAAAGGCTATAAAATTGAAGGGACGGTATCGAATGCTGACCTGAATGGGAAGTATGTGTATCTGTATGCGTATGGGAATGCAGCTGCAAGCCCTATGGATAGCGCGTTGGTCGAAAACAGTAAGTTTATTTTGAAAGGCCTGCAGGAAACGCCCCAACTCAGCACGCTTCGCTTCGCCAATGATGCGATAGAAGCGAAGCGGGTCGGTGCAGGAGAGAATGCCCCCTACTCCGTTGTTTTTGTTTTGGAAAACGCACCGCTCAAAGCCGAACTGAGCGAAGTACCGGTATTGACAGGAACGCCTGAGAATGATGCGTTTGCCGGTCTGCAGAAAGAATTGAAAGCGTTCAGGGCCGACTCCGAGCAACTGATTGCCGATATGCGTTCGGAAGATGCGGAGAAAGTGGCTCAGGCCGAAAAACGTTACCAAGAGATGGACGAAGCGGCAACGGCTGCCGTCAAACAATACATCGCGGATCACCCCGACCGGCAGACGGCCGCGAAGTTATTGTACGACTTCCGCCACAGCCTGGACGAGAACGAACGAAGAGACATCATCGCCCGTGCCGGGGAGACCTTCAAAGCGACGCCGGGTATCGATAAGATCATCGATCACCTGAATGTGTTGGAAAAGGTTGCCGTGGGTAAGAAGTTCACCGACTTTGAGATGGCCGATCCCGACGGGAAGATGCATAAACTGTCCGATTTTGTGGGGAATGGCAAGGTGGTATTGATCGACTTCTGGGCTTCCTGGTGTCCTCCCTGCCGTGCGGATATGCCTCACCTGGTGGAGCTTTACGCCGAGTACAAGAAGAAAAACTTCGAGATCGTCGGTATCTCTCTCGACCGTACGGCGGATGCCTGGAAGAAAGGTATTCAGGATTTGAATATGACCTGGCCGCAACTGTCGGACGTGAAGTTCTGGCAATGCGAAGGCGCTGCATTATATGGCGTGAACAGCATTCCGCATACTGTCTTGGTAGATAAAGACGGAACGATCATCGCCAAGAATCTGCGCGGCGAGGCATTGGATGCCAAGCTCGCTGAAATCTTAAAATAAAATCAGATAAAATGGGAATGAGCCGAAGAAAAACATTTATCACAGTGATCATTACACTGATTGCTCTCATCGCTATTGCATCCGTCGTGTCTTATTTCGTGATCGCGCCGGAAAAGCCCTGGAAGGCCTTTTTTGTGGCTTGTTGCGGAGGTGTTTTAGTGGTCAACCTGTTGCTTTCGCTCTTCCTGGTGATGAAAAACTTTAAGAAGTAGAAATGCAAATGATGAATTATGAATGATGAATTATGAGAACTGAGTTGCCTCTTCTTTCTCATAATTCATAATTCATAATTCATAATTACTTTTTTATATAGTCCTGTAATGCTTTCACATACTGCTCGAAAGCATCGATTCCGCGGGGCGTGATCTTCAAGACGGTACGCGGTCGTTTCCCATCAATAAACTTATGGATTTCAATGTATCCCGCCTCATTCAATTTCTCCATGTGCGTGCTCAGGTTGCCTGCCGTCGCTCCGGTCTTTTCTTTGAGGTAGACGAAGTCGGCTTCTTCCACTGAGATCAGTAAAGAGACGATAGCCAGTCGCAATTGCGAGTGCAAGAGCGGATCCAGATCCTTAAACATTTTGTTTCGCTTTTCGATTCAACTGATGTCCCGGCAGAATAAACCCACCGACGACGCACAAGGCAAAGATAAGGTATTGTCCGCTATCTTCACCCGTCAGATAGAAATAAAACAGACACGCCAGCGCCCCGATCCAAAAGACCGCCGCGCCCCAATAAAAGGGTTTGTAGCGACAGGCTACGGCCGTTATAAACTGTGCAAAGCCCGTCAACGTCAAGATCGCCGGGGTGATCAGCAGCAGCAGATTCCAATCGTTCAATACCAGGGAGAATCCGGACAACAACAGGAACATAATTCCCATAGCCCACATAAACGCTCGCCATACCCCTCCTGTTATCGCATCGATATGCGTACGTACCGCCGCCTGCCGGTCGTCCTTCCGCCCTTTGTAGAAAGAGTAAAAGATCACCGGAGCCATCAACGCCCAACTCCAATGCGCCAGGTAAGAAGGGTTCAACAGATGCAATAGAATCGCATCCAAAACCGAGGTGATCACCAGTCCATAACCAATCAACAGGTAACTGAACGCATCTTCCTGCCGCAGATTGTTCTTCGCCTGCGCAATCATCTCGCTGATCAACCGCAGGCTCTCTTCTTCATTCCATTTCTTTTCCATACTGTTTCTTTTTTAATGTATTATCAATCGTTTTCTTTGAGCTCGGAGCAAAGATAATTAAGTTTGTAATGCAAACCAAATTAAAACGCAGACTATTTTGCGCTAATCGCAATCTTTTTTTTATCCAATCCGGGAAAAAATGCAATTTCTTCACCCAGTATTTGGTATATATGCGTTAATATCTTATCTTTAGGCAACGAAAAAAGGCTTTACGACCCCGGTGACAAAGGTTTACGACCGGGGTGGTAAACGTTTACCACCGGGGTCGTAAACCTTTATCACCCCGGTCGTAAAGAAAAATCAGGGGCAAAAAGCAAAAACAATTAACTATAAAACCCCAAAAAGACCATGAGTGCACAATACAAGATTCAGGAAGATCCTCCAAAGACTCCTAATCAGACGGCTCCCTCCTATCATGCCCGGTTCATCCCGGGAAATACGGTGCGTATCGATCAGCTATGCCAGGAGATCTCGGATATGTCATCGTTTACCCCCGGCGATGTGCGGGGAATTATCCAGGCCTTGACCGACCGGATCGTGTTTCATCTGGAATACGGCGACGATCTGGATATCGAAGGGTTGGGACATTTCACGGCTTCGCTCCATTGCGATCAGCCTCAAAACGGCATACGATTTAGCGCGGCTCATGTGAAATTCAAGACCGTCAAGTTTCGCTGCTGTAAGCTACTGAAAGAAAGATTGCAGTCTATGCGATTCAAGCCAGTACCCAAAGAAGAAAGATATAGCGGCATAGCGGTTGAGAAACGGAAAGAGAACATCCTCAATCACCTGAGGAACAAGAGCGTTATTCAGTCGTCGACCTGCATGGCGATCAACAGTTGCTCACGTTATATGGCTATTCAGGACCTGAAAGCCTTGATCGCGGAAGGCAAGATCGTTCAGATCGGCAATAAAAAGTCAGCGATGTATCGACAAGAGACAACCCCATAAACAGATGATGAAACAACGACAGCCTATATCCCGCAATCCCCTATTTTGGGCCCTGTTCTTCCTGTTATTTTTTGCTTCGCAACGACTGATGGCGCAGGAAGACAGTACGCGCACGCTGCGCGACAGTACACAGTTGAAGCTGATCGGTGGGTTCGACGAGATGATAAAGCCGCTTCCCGAAGATTCGTATCCGTTGCGGCTCAACCCTCCCCGGCCAGTCGACAGGAGCCGGATGCCTACTTATTCCTTCAGCAATGAATTGCATCTGCCCTATCATGTCGACCGCAATCCATTGTTTCGGGGCGATTTCAGCACCAGTGGCATCCTGTGGCAGTCGCGCCATGGGGCGATTTACGGTACAGGCGGGCAGGAAACCGTTCCGGGCATTGGGCGTTTCAACGAGGCCTCGGTGGGCTACAGTCATATCTTCAACGATCGGTTCGCCCTGCAGGTGGGAGTTGACGCGATGAAGATCAACCGGATCAATTTCGTGGGTGAGACTTTCGGTACCTCGGGAAGACTGTCTTATCAGGCTACCGACCGTTTGGGATTCAATGTCTTTGGTACATATAATATAGGGAATACGTACGGAATGAGTACCGACCGCTACGGCGCCTCGGTATCCCTCGTGATGTCCGACCGCTTTCGTATGGAAGTCGGCGCCCAGCGTGTCTACAACGCCATGACGGGCCGTTGGGAAACAATCCCCGTGGCTATTCCGACGTACCGCTTCGACAACGGCTTCGAACTGGGATTGGATGTTGGCGCCATCATCTACGAAATACTACGCAACACCTCCATCGGCAATGGCCAGCGCCGCGAAGGTCCCACCATCGCACCGCCACGTTTGGAGATGCCGATGCGATAGGTGTACTTATTTAGTCTAATTTCAATACGGCAAGGAACGCCTTCTGCGGCACTTCGACCGTACCGATCTGTTTCATGCGTTTCTTTCCTTCTTTCTGTTTCTCCAACAATTTGCGCTTACGGGAGATATCCCCTCCGTAACACTTGGCGGTCACATCCTTACGCACGGCTTTGATCGTTTCGCGCGCGATGATCTTCGAACCGATAGCGGCCTGGATGGCGATATCGAACTGCTGGCGCGGGATCAATTCTTTCAGCTTTTCACACATCCGACGGCCGAAGGTGACACTATTGTCAAAGTGTGTCAGGGTCGACAAGGCGTCGACCGGTTCCCCGTTCAAGAGGATATCCAGTTTAACCAATTTACTCGGACGGAAGTCGTGGAGATGATAATCAAACGATGCGTATCCTTTGGAGATACTCTTCAACTTATCGTAGAAGTCGATCACGATCTCACCCAAAGGCATATCGTAATGGATCTCGACGCGATCGCCTGAAATATATTCCTGTTTCAGGAGTATGCCACGTTTACCAAGACAAAGTGTCATGATCGGGCCGATATAGTTGGTAGTCGTTATGACAGAGGCACGGATATACGGTTCGTCGATATGTTCGATCTGCGTAGGATCGGGCAAACCGCTCGGGTTGTGCACTTCCATGCAATTGCCTTTCTTATCATATACCTTATAAGAAACGTTCGGCACCGTGGTGATCACATCCATATTAAACTCCCGATCCAGACGCTCCTGTATGATCTCCATGTGCAAAAGACCGAGGAATCCGCAACGGAAACCAAAGCCCAGTGCCGCAGAACTCTCAGGCTGAAACGTCAACGAAGCATCGTTCAACTGCAGCTTCTCCAGCGAAGCACGCAGATTCTCAAAGTCTTCGCTATCGATCGGATAAACACCGGCAAACACCATCGGCTTCACTTCTTCGAAGCCGGCAATGGCCTGGGTAGCGCCGTTCTTTACGTGGGTGATGGTATCCCCCACCTTGACTTCACTCGAAGTCTTGATTCCGGAGATGATATAACCCACATCCCCGGTACGCACTTCCTTGCGTGCCACCATATCGAGCTTCAAGATACCGACTTCATCGGCATCGTACTCCTTACCGGTATTGATAAACTTCACGCGATCGCCTTTGCGGATCACACCGTTCACCACCTTGAAGTAAGCAATGATACCCCGGAAAGAATTGAACACCGAGTCGAAGATCAAGCACTGCAACGGGGCATCGGGATCGCCTTTCGGTGCCGGAACCCGGTTGACCACCGCATCCAATATGTCGAAAACCCCTTCGCCCGTCTTGCCACTGGCACGAAGGATCTCACTGGGATCGATGCCTAAAAGCTCAACGATCTGGTCTTCCACCTCGTCGGGCATCGCATTGGGGAGGTCTATCTTATTAATGACCGGAATAATCTCCAGGTCGTTCTCTATAGCCATATACAGGTTGGAGATCGTCTGGGCCTGAATACCTTGTGCCGCATCGACAATCAAAAGGGCGCCTTCGCAAGCGGCGATCGAACGGGATACTTCGTAAGAGAAGTCCACATGTCCCGGCGTATCAATCAGATTCAGCGTATACGATTCACCATCCTTGACGTAGGTCATCTCAATCGCATGGCTTTTAATCGTAATGCCACGCTCACGCTCCAGATCCATGTCGTCCAAAACCTGGGCTTGCATGTCTTTTCCTTCTACTGTTTTGGTGTATTCCAGCAAACGGTCGGCCAATGTGCTCTTACCGTGATCAATATGGGCAATGATACAAAAATTGCGAATATTCTTCATCTGCTATTTCTTTTTAGGTGTGCAAAGATAAAGAAATTAGGCTGAATTGTATACTTTTGGCATATCATTTGTTACAGAGAGAGTATGACAATACAAGAAATAAACAAAGCCTATAGCCGTATTATCGGCGCATTGGACGGCAAAGAACTGCGCAACGCGTTTGCCTTTCTACAAGGACTGATTGCCTCCACCCGGGAATACCAATTCCAGGACTCCCTGAATAAACTACAGGAAACTTACCAGTATATGCTGCGCTACCGGACGGAAGGCGCCAAAGATCCGATGCAGGAACAGATCTATCAGCACCTGTTGACGTCGACCTACGAACTGGCCGACCAGGTGAAACACAAGACCCTGTTCGCCGAATCACCACTCGCCTACTATAATCGCCGACGCAGTATCGCCGCGACTCCGGAAAACATGGAGTACGATGAGATACACCAGAAGCTGATCAAGGCATCGGAAAATAGTCGGTTGGAGTTCTTCTACGAGACCGGCTTGAAACTATTGTTCCATAAGATATGGGTAGCCGATAGTTTTCTTTCCCACGACAAACAAGCCATCAAAGACATACTCAATGACGACAACCTGCCCGATAGCACGGGAAGCCTGGTGGTGAGCGCCCTCTTTCTGGCACTGCAGGACTCGTTCGACAAAGAGAAGATGGATCTGCTGTTCGACGCCGCCCAATCGCCACAAGACGAGATCCGGGTCAGGGCTTTGGTCTGTATCCTGCTCACGCTCTATACCTACCGCAAAAGAATCCACCTTTATCCGCAAGTAAAGAATCGCCTCGAAGCACTCGCCGAAGGCAATCCGGGCTTCAGCGCAGCGATACAAACCATCACCCTGCGCTTTATCCTGGCCAGGGAAACGGAAAAGATCACCCGCAAACTGCAGGAAGAGATCATTCCCGAGATGATGAAGCTCACGCCAAAGATCGGACGGAAGATCAATCTCAAAGATTTCTCCGCCGAACAGATGGGCGACGATATGAATCCCGAATGGGAAATGATTATCAGTGAACATAGCGAGTTGGGAAAGAAAATGCAAGAGTTTGGCGAACTGCAACAAGAGGGGGCCGATGTGATGCACTCTACCTTCGTGCACCTGAAGAACTTCCCGTTCTTCCGCGAACTAAGCAACTGGTTCCTGCCGTTCATCACCAATCATACCGCGCTGGCGATGCCGGGAGAAGACAAAGGTGTCAATATCATTCTCGATACCTTGTCGATCGCTACCTTTATGTGTAGCTCCGATAAGTACTCTCTCTATTTCAGTATGCTGCAACTGCCCGACGCCCAACGGCAAATGATGCTCGGCCAATTCGATAGCCAGGCAACCGGCATGGTGGAGCAAGCCAAAGAGGAACTGATGACCCGGAAAGGGAAGATAGAAACTATTGCCGGGCAATACATTCAAGACCTTTACCGGTTTTACAAGCTTCATCCGTCGCGCCGGGATTTCGACGACATCTTTACCTGGGCATTGGACTTTCATAATCTGCCAATCTTGCAACCCTATATCTCCGATCCGGAAAGCCTGCGCACGATCGCGGAGTATTATCTGCGTAAAGGCTATTATGCGGATGCACTCGTGCTCTTCAGCCGCTTGAGTGAAGAAGACCAGGAGAGTGATATCCTCTTCCAAAAGATGGGGTATTGCCGGCAGATGCAGGGAGAGATAGACCTGGCTCTACAGGCTTACCTGCGGGCCGATCTACTCAATCCGGACAGCAAATGGGTGATCCGCCGCATCGGTGCCTGCTACCGCAGCCTCAAGCAACCGGCACAGGCACTCCCTTATTATCAACGTTGCGAAGCCTTATTGCCGGACGATCTGACGATACAAATGAGTATCGGGCATTGTTTGTTGGAAATGAAAGAATACGACGAAGCATTGAAATATTACTTCAAAGTGGATTATCTGGATCATAAGAGTAACAAAGCCTGGCGACCGATCGCCTGGTGCTCGTTCCTCACCGGACGCTACGACCAGGCGCGTAAGTATTACAAAAAGATCACCGAAGCCCATCCTGTCACACAAGACTATCTCAATGCCGGGCATACGGAATGGGCACTGCAACATATCAAAGGGGCATTAGGCTTCTATCAGCAAGCTGTAGAGATGGAGTCGGGCGACTACCAGAAGTTCCTCGAGCAATTCAATCAGGACATCCCCGACCTCTTAACCGCCGGTATCGAAGAGAATGAAATCCCTCTGATGCTCGATCAATTGCAGTATCAATTAGGGGAATGAAGAATGAGGAATGAAGAATGAAGAATATTGGTTAGTACCATCCTTACATTCTTCATTCCTCATTCTTCATTCTTCATTTTTATGTGTTTCTTCAGAATATGAAACGCCGGCGCCGCCATCGCTCCATGGTCGTAGCCGTCTAACTCATAAAGGTAGGTTTCTTTATGTCCGGCGACTTTCATCATGCGCCAGAAGTAGGCATTCTCTTCATAACGACCCAGCATCTCCAGTTCCCGGTCGCCGGAAACAATAATCAAAGGAGGCGCATCCGCCCGGACATAGTATAAAGGGGCAAACTCATCGATGCTCGGTTGATAGTCTTTCATCCCTTTGGCCTGGCGATAGGCAAAATGACTGATCGCATGGCCACTGAACGGGATAAGCGCGGCAATCCGGTCGGCATCCACATCATATTTCGCCAGCCATTTCTTATCCAGTCCGATCATACCCGTCAGATAACCACCTGCCGAATGTCCGGACACAAAGATCTGATCCGTACTTCCGCCATACTTCCCAATCTCCCGGAAAGTCCACGCCACCGCTGCTGCCGCATCATCAATGCAATCCGACAACTCCGCCTTGGGCAATAACCGGTAATTCACCGCCACCACAGCCAAGCCGGCATCCTTCAATTCCTGCGGAATAAACTTACTGCCTCCCGACAAGCCCCCGCCATGAAACCAAACCACCGTAGCAAAGCCCTTTTGCCCCACCGGATAATACACATCCACCTTACAGCGCTCCTGCGCATACACATCCCCCGCAGCACGATAAGCCACATCCGTCAGCACCACATACGGTTCTTCCCCATCTGTGAGCACCGCATACGAACCCTCCCCTTCTGCCAGCAACACCGACACATGAAAAAGAAAGAAAAGAAAAACAACAGCTCTCTTCATATCATCTTAATCTTATTTTGTGGCAAATATAATCATAAGAACTCATAGGAACTCATAAGCCTCGTAGGAATTCATAAGATCTCATCCCTTAATCCTATTATAGCACACAGATAACGCAGATAAAGCACAGATGACCGCAGATTATTATTGTTTACAACTTTATCTGCGGTCATCTGTGCTTTAGTCTGCGTCATCTGCGTGCCCTATCCCCTAGCCCTCCTAGGATTCCTATGAATTCCTATGAATTCCTATGAGTTCCTATGAATTCCTAAAAACAAAAAGAGCCTGTCCCCTCTCGGAAACAAGCTCTCTTACTTAAAACGGCAGCTACCTACTCTCCCACCTTGTGAGCAGTACCATCGGCGTGGTGAGGCTTAACTTCTCTGTTCGGAATGGGAAGAGGTGGATCCCTCACGCTATAACTACCTTAATGTCTTCGCTTCGCTCGACATTTAATTGACAATTGATAATTGATAATTGACAATGAATACCTGTCGGCGATGCATATATAACATCTTGGACTTCAATAAAGTATTAGTTTCACTCCTTCTATCAGCTCTGTACTATTAATTGTCAATTAGCAATTGTCAATTGGCAATTAGCCGAAAAGTATGCTAATACTTGAGGCAGAAAGTCACGGGCAATTAGTAACGCTCAGCTACGCACATTACTGCACTTACACTTGCGTCCTATCAACGTCGTAGTCTACAACGACCCTTAA
>NZ_JAQFIN010000002.1 GCF_029504695.1 Parabacteroides sp. PF5-6 | reverse complement strand
AGAGAACTGCTTACCGAATTTCAAGTCAATTCAAAACAAAATGTCAAAGAGCAATTGGATTTATTTAATTCAAATTTTTAACGCATCAGTACTAATTAAGAATTAAGAATCGAAGATCGCTTAGCGAAGCGTAAAATAATAAGTAGTAAACAAAAAAACGATAAACAGATATGAAAATTTCAAGAAACGCAGTATTAGGTATTATCGCAATATCCTTGTTTTATTCCTGCTCATCGGCCGATGGACAGCAAGAGAAAGGGCAGGCGACCGTAAAAGTAGAAACCTACTCCCCTACACAGTCGGGCAACGACGGCTTCTACCTCAGTGGCGAGATCACCGCCCGGCAAACAGCCGTCATCAGCACCCGCATGATGGGCTTTATCCATAAGATACACAGCAAACCGGGCGATAAGGTTTCGGCAGGACAATTATTGGTTTCGATCAGTAGCGATGAGATCCGGGCGAAAAAGGCACAGGTACAGGCGATGATCACCGAAGCCGAAGCAGCGGCTAAAAATGCGGAACGCGACTACGAGCGCTTCCGGACACTGCATGCGCAAAACAGCGTATCGGACAAAGAACTGGAAAACGTCGCCCTGCAACATACCTCCATGCAGGCCAAAGTAGAAATGGCGCATCAGCAGATGAATGAAGTCAACGCCATGTTGGCCTATACCGATATCCGCGCGCCCTTTGCGGGAACGATCACCCAAAAGATGATGGACGAAGGCAGTATGGCCCATCCGGGCATGCCGATCCTGATGATGGAACAAAACGGCGAATGGCAGATCGTAGCTTCTGTACCCGAAAGTTACATCCCGTACGTAAAAGTAGGCGATGCCGCCCGGATAGAAATCAAATCGTTGGGAACCACCCTGACCGGGAAGGTGTCGGAACTTAGCCCTTCGGCTTACCGCGCGGGCGGGCAATACGCTTTGAAACTGGCGATCGATACGCAGGACCAGACGAATATCCATTCGGGTATGTATGTGAATGTATTTATCCCCCATAAAGTCAAAACGGATACGCCCTCAAAGATCCTGATCGATACGAATTCATTGGTGTACCGCGATCAGTTGACGGGGGTGTATGTGGTAAACGATCGCAATGAAGCCAGCCTGCATTGGGTGCGGCTGGGTAAGACGGTCGGCAATCAGATCGAAGTGCTTTCGGGCTTGAATGCCAACGACAAAGTGGTGTTGCGTGCGGAGAGTAAATTGTATAACGGGGTGAAAGTATCGACATCCAAATAAACGAAAACAATGGAAAACGGAATTTCAGGAAAAATAGCCAAGGCATTCCTTCAGTCGAAACTGAGTATCCTGCTCTTTATCGCTTTTATGCTCTTGGGAATCTTCAGCATCTATCTGATCCCGCGTGAAGAGGAACCGCAGATCGATGTGCCGATGGCGGATATTATGGTAGGCTATCCCGGTGCCACGCCGCAGGAGGTAGAGTCGAGAATTATGCAACCGCTCGAAAAGGTGGTATCGAATATCAAAGGCGTCGAACATATCTATTCGACTTCGATGAACGATATGGGCATGTTGACCGTGCAATTCTTTGTCGGCGAAGATGTGGAGCGTTCGTTGGTGAAGCTCTACAACGAGATCATGAAGAATATGGATCGTATGCCGCAAGGAGCGACTATGCCGCTGGTGAAATCGCGTGCCATAGACGATGTCCCCGCCCTGGCGTATACGCTCTGGAGCGAAGAGATGGGTGCTTATCCCCTGCGGCAAGTGGCCGAAGTGGTAGGCGACGAGATCAAGAAGATACCCGATGTCGCCCAGGTAAATATTGTCGGTGGACAAAGTCGCGAATTGAAAGTGATATTCGACAAAGATAAAATGGCGCAGAACAAGCTCGATTTCGGAGCAATTGCCCAAGCCTTGCAAGCGAACAACGCGCAGATGCAGAGCGGCAATATCATCACCAGCGATCAGGTCTACGCCGTGCAAACGGGTAGTTTCTTTACCGACGTGGAAGAAGTTAGAAGTCTGATCGTCGGCACGAACGACAACCAGCCGGTCTACCTCTACCAGATCGCCGAAGTAGAAGATGGTCCCGAACTGCCTAAACAGTATGTTTCGTTTGGTTATGGCGCGGCGGCGAAAGCCAAAAAAGACGCGATGCCCGATGATTATTCGGCGGTAACCCTGTCGATTGCCAAGAAAAAAGGAGCCGATGCCATGCAACTGGCCAAGGTGGTGAACGAGAAAGTGGAACACCTGAAGAAAGAGGTGATCACCAACGATATACAGGTGGAAGTCACCCGTAACTACGGCGAAACGGCCTCCGACAAGGTATTCGAATTGTTGTCGCATCTCTCGATCGCGATCGTTATCGTCACTCTTTTTGTGATGCTGGCGATGGGCTGGCGCGGCGGATTGGTCGTCTTTCTTTCCGTGCCGGTCACCTTTGCCCTGACGTTGTTTGCTTATTATTTCCTGGGGTACACCCTCAACCGCATTACGCTGTTTGCTTTGGTGTTCGTCACGGGTATTGTGACCGACGACTCCATTGTGATTGCCGAGAATATGCACCGGCATTTCAAGATGAAGAAACTGCCGCCGTTGCAAGCGGCCTTGTACGCGATCAACGAGGTGGGTAACCCCACGATCCTGGCAACGCTTACCGTGATTGCCGCCGTACTGCCGATGGCATTTGTTTCGGGCATGATGGGTCCGTATATGAGTCCGATGCCGATCGGCGCATCCATCGCGATGACGTTCTCCTTGATTATCGCCTTGACGCTCACGCCTTATTTCGGTTATTTATTCCTTCGCCATAAAGATAAAAAAGGCAAGAAACAAGAAGAGAAATCCGAAGAAGAAACGTCGGATCTGCGCCAGACGAAGATGTACCGGTTGTACGCCAAGACGATCACTCCGTTTTTGGAAAACAGAAAATACCGCTGGGGCTTTATGCTTGGCCTGACCGTGATCCTGTTGGCCACCTTCTCTTTGTTCTACACCAAAGCGGTGCCCGTAAAGATGCTTCCTTTCGACAATAAAAACGAGTTTCAGGTTGTCATCGACATGCCCGAAGGCACCACATTGGAACGCACGGCTGCCGTGACCAAAGAACTGGCCGTTTACCTGAGCCGGAACGCGATGGTTACGAATTACCAGACCTATGTAGGTACATCGGCCCCGATCAGTTTCAACGGTTTGGTGCGCCATTACGATATGCGCCGGGGGGAGAACGTGGCCGATATACAGGTCAACCTGGTTGGCAAAGGTGAACGCAGCGAACAAAGCCATGATATCGCCTCTTCCGTACGTGCCGATCTGCAAGCTATCGCAAAGAAATACAACGCCAACGTAAAGGTGGTCGAAGTGCCTCCCGGCCCACCGGTGATGTCGACCATCGTTGCCGAGATCTACGGTCCGGACTACGAACAGCAGATCGACGTCGCCCGCCAGGTGAAAGAGATTCTGGCGACGACCGACAATGTGGCCGATGTGGATTGGTCGGTAGAAGACACACAGATCGAATATAAATTCGAGGTGGATAAAGACAAAGCGATGCGGTTGGGCATCCCCAACGCGCAAGTGGTTCAGAACCTGCGCGCCGCGTTGTCGGGCATGCCGGCAGGCGTCTTGCACCTGCCCGCTTCCGTGCAACAGGTAGGCATTGTATTGCAATTGCCCGAAACCGAAAAAGCGAGTCTCGAAGAGGTATTAAGTCTGAAGGTGGTCAACCCGCAGGGAATGGCCGTGCCGATCAGCGATCTGGTGACGGTGACCCAAGGTGAGAAAGCGAAAAGTATCCAGCGCAAAGACCAGAAACGCGTAGTATTTGTTTTGACCGAAGTGGCCGGCGACCTTGAAAGTCCGATCTATCCGATCACTACGGTATCAGACAGATTGTTCGAGGTAAAACTGCCCGAAGGATATACCTTATCGGAAGAATACAGCGAGCAACCGAGATACGAAGACCATTTCGCCTTGAAATGGGATGGCGAATGGCAGATCACCTACGAAGTATTCCGCGACCTGGGTTTGGCGTTTATGTTGGTATTAATCATTATCTACACCTTGATTGTCGGTTGGTTCCAGAACTTTATCACGCCGTTGGTACAGTTGGCCGCCATACCGCTTTCGTTGATCGGGATTATTCTCGGACACTGGGCGTTCGGCGCTTATTTCAGTGCCCCTTCGATGATTGGCTTTATCGCCCTGGCCGGAATTATGGTGCGTAACTCCGTGTTGTTGATCGACTTTATCGATATCCGCCTCAAAGACGGTGTTCCGTTGAAACAGGCGGTGATCGAAGCGGGAGCCGTACGTACGACCCCTATCATACTCACCGCCGGTGGAGTGGTGTTGGGCGCGATCGTGATGCTGTTCGATCCCATCTTCCAAGGCTTGGCGATCTCCCTGTTGGGTGGAACGATCACGTCGACCATCCTGACGCTGATTGTCGTCCCCTTATTGTATTTCAAAATGCTAAAGAAAAAAGTGAACTAATATGAAACTACTGATTGTATTAAGTATCCAAGAATATCAGGAGCAGGTAGCCCGCCTGCTCCAGGATGCCGGCGTGAAGCGCTTTAGCGTAACCGACATCGTAGGTTATAAACAGAAAAAGGAAAATCCGGGCTGGTTCGCTGCCGATTCCACGAGTGCAAAAACCAACTCCATCCTGCTTTTCAGCTTCCTTGAAAAAGAGATTGCCGACAAAGCCGTGGCGGAGATCGATACCTGCAATCTGGAAACGGAGAACCCCTTCCCGGTACACGCCTTTATTCTTGATGTTGAAAACTTCTCTAAATTATTCTAACGATGAAACGTGAATATATTATCCGTATAGTTGCCGGCACGATGGTGCTGGCAGGTATTTCCCTGGCTTATTTTGTAGCCATCGGTTGGCTGTTGTTGCCCGCCTTTGTCGGCGTGAATCTCATTCAATCGTCATTCACCGGCTTTTGCCCGTTGGAGATGATACTCGATAAAATGAATATCAAATAAGCAATAAGACATGGAAATAAATCGGTTAGCCATTCCTCAGGCCCATGAGCCGGATATGAATAATACGGATTTCTGTGTGTTCTGTCATTATTTGTATTCCTCTATCCAGAATAATTTATCTCAGGAAGAGATATTTGAATTCTTCAAGCAAGGACCAAATTATCTGGAGAATCTGATTCTTTCCAAGTACAAACAGACAAAGAATCACCGCAAATCAAGGCCGGAAGAGTTATTCGACAAGTTCATCAATATCTTGCGGAAGCATTGCTCCACCGAACACAGTATCCGCTTTTATGCCGACAAACTGTTTGTCACCTCCCAATACCTCTCCAAAGTGGTAAAAGACGTCAGTGGCAAAACGGCAAGCGCCTGGATCGCAGAATTCGTGTTGTTAGAAGCCAAAGCGCTCCTCATCCACACCAACCTGAGCATCCAGGAGGTCGGCTTCAACGTCGGATTTGCCGATCAGTCCGCCTTCGGCAAATTCTTCAAGAAAAACACAGGAATAACGCCCAAGAGATTTGCAATGAACACACTCCCTCCCAACTAATCCCCGCCACGCGATCGCAGCGCCCTTCCCCCGCCCGTAAGCGGAGGACTATATGGCCGGATTTGCGGGAGTATTTTCATTCTTTGTGCCGGATTTTGAAAGTGCTGATAATTGTCGACACTTGTGCCGATAACTGTCGACACTTGTGCTGATAATTATCGGCACTTGTGCTGATAACTATCGACACTTGTGCTGATAATTATCGGCACTTTTAGGGTCTGGCTTGTATTCATAATCAAGCCTGCTCTCTTTTTAATCAGTTGCAGAATAACCTTACAAAAACGTTAAAGTAGCAAAAATGTTACCGTTTTGTTTGGATTAAAGTAACGATAATGCTACCTTTGTGTTGCCTATAAGTCCTTTGAGACATGAAAACATCTGAATTGAAAAGGATACTAAGAGCCGAGGGGTGTTATTTTTATAGTCATGGCGGTAATCATGATCACTGGTATTCTCCGATAACGGGAAAAAAGTTTCAAGTTCCCAGACATGACAGTCAAGAAATTCCTAACGGCACGCTAAAGAGCATTAAAAGAAGAGCGGGAATTTAATACCCTTTCTTTGATTCGTTTTCTTATGGATAAGAATTTTTAGTTATACATTTAATGTTGGGAGATGAAAGTATTAGCAATCGTAGAAAAGGGGAATGATGGTCTTTATTCTGTCTATACTGATGCAGAAATAGAAGATCATGGATTTGGTGGATTCGGCGAAAGCGTAGAAGATGCTAAGAAAGATTTTTTACAGAGCATCAATGAGGCAAAGGACATGATCCAACAGGAAAAAGGGTTTATTCCGGAAGTGTTCGCCGATCTCAAAGTAGAGTTTAAGTATGATATAGAATCATTCTTCAACTACTTTGATTGGATCAATGTCAGCAAGTTTGCCATCTATGCCGGCGTGAACGAATCTAAGATGAGGCAATATAAGAGCGGTGTTGCTTTTGCTAACGAAAAGACAACAACTAAAATATTGCAAGCCATAAAGAAACTGGGCGCAGAATTAAGTGCTGCATCCTTATAAACAACTCAAATCAACCTCACTCGTTTTTCACCACGTCGCCCGGGTTTTGGCTGGCGGTCCGCCAGACCATAGAGACAATGGACAATACGGTGACCACAAACACAATCAGGATGATCAAGACATACAGCCACGCATCCATCGAAGTCTGTTTGGCATAGCTTTCCAGCCAGCGCTTCATGATCAGATATCCCGCGGGGAAAGCAATAAGTGCCGCCATGCCAAGCAATTGAAGGTATTCCTTGAAGAAGATATTCATGATATCAACCACTTCCGCACCGTTGACTTTCCGGATGGCGATCTCCCTGCGGCGTTGTTCGCACGTCAGGCTCGTCAATGAATACACTCCGAAAATGGCAATCAGGATACAGACAATCGACATCACAGACAAAAGCGAAAGCAGTGCCCGCTCAGACTTTAAGGCATCTTCAAAATAGTCTTCCATATAGTGGAAGCCAATCTCAAACTCGCCATTGCCGGGAAACTCCTTATGCAGCCATTCGGTAATGGCCTGTTGGGTTTGTTCCCGTTGGCCGTCTTCGTATTTGTAGTAGAACGAATAGAAAATGCCGGGATCGGGAGGAGCAACGATGATGACCGGTTTCATTTTGAGCGTCGGCATAATCAAGAAATCTTTTGCCACCCCTACGACGTTCATGTATTTCGCAGCCTCACCAAATTCCCGCACCGCGGTCTCATTGAATACCACCGGACGGCCACGGAAAGGATCATAGGTCGAAGGGTTGGGGTTGGCGGTTTCACCCGGATGGAAACCTCTACCTTCAATAATATGTATGCCAAAGAAATCAAAAAACTGATCTTCCGCATCGATCTGGGAATAGTTGAAGATGACATCTTCGCCATCTTTAGGCAGCGACACATTTTGGGTGGGGATCATCAAGACCCTGAAAAAAGCTTCAGTGGTCGGGATGGCATCAATGATTCCGGGGATTTGCTTGAACTGGTCGATATGCGACGGCATCAACCGGCAACAGCGCACCTGCGAAAACAAACGGACAACGTTCTGGCGGTTGACGCCCATATCGGTATGGTGCAGGTGGTGCATCTGTTTGATAAAGACCGCGGCACAAAACATCATACCCAGGCTGATCGCCAGTTGCAACCACAGGCTGCTCTTCCGGAACAGGTTGCGCGATCCCGGACTGCCCATGCCTTTGATATTATCGTTCAATGCTTGTTTGCGGAAATACAACACGGGGATACTACCGGCAATAAAGCCGGCGATGATCAATAGACCGGCATAGATCGCCATTTCAGAATAAATACTGACATTCGTATGTCCGATATCGGCATAAGCTTTGAAAGTAGGCAATAGACAGGCCATCAATAGGAAACCGACAACGAGCGACAATACGATCGTCAAAAGGAAATCGATATACAGTGTTTCGCCGATTTGCCAGTTGGACGCGCCATTTACCTTATGCAATGCCAATTCGCGTAGCCGCATCCGTACACGGGTGACATAGAGGGTCAGATGGTTGAACAGTGAACACAGAATCACCAACAATCCGGCTACGGCAAAGATCTGTATATAGGTGAATTTGATATCGGCTTCTACATATCCGGCGGTGACACTGGCAAATTTATTCTTCGACTGATTCATATACCGGAAACCGGTCAAGGACGTCAATAGATACGAGGTCGGCACCGACGATTCGGGCAAGGTCACCTTATCCAATTTATCCTGAAGCACCCGTATATCCGCTCCTTCTTTAAGGCGAATATAGACTTCGCAATTGGGGATATTCCAATTCTTCAGGTATTGTTCCGGAGTGGCATGATGTATCGGGATAGCCGCCTGAAACCGAATATTCGTATTGGCCGGCCAATGGTGCAGGATGGGCATAAGTTCCACTTCCCAACCCGTATGCTGTTTGACCATCTCTTCCGTTCCTTCATGTTCCAGTTCAGGCAATACAGCCATAGGCCGGCCCTCTTGGGGGAGCAGAAAAAAGGACTCCGGCAAATTCAGATTAAAAAATTGATTCACCGCATGATCAAGATGCAGGATGGGTAAGTCTTTCGTCGTACTCATAATCACTTTGGAAATCCGAAAGGCGCAGCCCTCTTCCACCTCCGGATAATTCTCTTCAAGCCATTCCGCAAACAGGTACGAAGAATTATAGTATCGTATCTCATTCGACCCGTTAATCCATTTGAATGGCACCCGCTGCACAACGTATATCCGATCGGCATCCTGATGAAAATTATCGTAACTCATCTCATACCTTATCCACAAGGCGGAAAAAGCAAAACAAACAAACCCTATCGCCAGCCCGATAATGCTGATGATGTTTTGGGTCTTATACTTCCGCAGGTTACGAAATGCAATTTTGAGGTAATGTAGAAACATATATGTCAAAGGTATTTACTTGTTTATCTCACAAACGAAGCCTTTTGCAAATAGTCTGCGCAATCCTTTATTCCCTCAAACTGAGTGCGTCCATCGCGCATACGCTCCATCTCAACAAAATACTCTTGAATCCCATTTTTGTACATCTGGTCAAATATCTTCTCAAACTGAAGGAAGCCGCTCTGTCCTAACACACTTGTATCTTTAATATGCATAATCTTAATTCGTTCCGGGTATTTTTTCAAGAAGTCAACAGGATCACTGCCTCCACGGACGGTCCAATACGTGTCTAACTCAAACACAACCAAGCTGGGATCAGTACCGGCAATGAATAAATCAATGATCTGATCGCCCGGTATAGTCCAGGGATTCTTGTTCTTACCCACATCTTCCGGTCGAAGCAAACGTTCGAATTCCATGTGATGATTGTGGTAAGCATATTGCAAGCCGGCATCCTTGCATATTTGGGCTGCCTCATTAAAGAACTCACAAAGCAGAGCCGCTCTTTCATGCGACATACAGGTTGGCATAGTCGCTTGAACCAGGTATTTAACGCCTAATTTAGCATTGTCATCGGCCGCCCGTTTCCAGTATTCCTTTACTTGAGGCATCATCTCTCGTTTATAATCCAACAACAACGGATTGGTGTGGCCTTCAATATAGGGTTCAATATGGGAGCTTTTCAACACCAAACCGGCATCATTAGCCATTTTCTTAAAATCCATCATATCCACAGACCTGATTTTGCCCTGGTCATATCCGCATAATTCCAAATTGACATAGCCCATTTCCTTTAGCTGCGCAAAACGTTTAGGCAGATCATCATACATTTCCTTTTCAACAGAATATATCTGTAAACCTAATGTTTTATTGTTTGCCACTAAAGGATTAACCGGACTGGCCAATACGCTACTGGATTCACTTGCGAGCATTCCACCGAGAGTAAGTACGGATGCTTTCTTCAAGAAATTACGTCTGCTGTTCATAATGATGGGTATTAGATTATTAATATTTCGCAATATACAACTTGTTTCTGGAATTATAATCGCCAAAACCGGATGATCCCAAAACCAAAAGCACCGCCACGTCACGTTTACGTCATGCTAAAATAAAAAAAGCAGCCACCTCGTCGGTAACTGCTTTATTTTTAATGTGGTCCCACCTGGGCTTGAACCAGGGACTCCCTGATTATGAGTATTAAGAAAATAGTTTTCTTTGATTTCTATATATATTCATTTGTTTTCTAATTTGTTGTGATAGAGTAAGGTAAATAACAAATAAACTTTATCTAAAAACTTGTGTTTTGAAATAATTGCTATATTTGTGTGCAAATTGTGTGCAAATATTCGGTTTGCACACGGAGAGAAACAGATCAAATATAGCGCTTATGTTCAACTATTCAAACAATGGGGTGACGGTTTCTTCCTTTTTCGATAATCGGAGAGCAACTAAGGATAATTTGTATCCTATCAAAATACGTGTCACCTATCAGCGTGTGCGTAAATATTACTCAACAGGTAAGTATATGACCACTGAAGACTGGGAGAGATTGCCTGATACCAAAAATAAGAAAATGCTGTCCATACGCTTGGATATACAGAACACATTTGATATAGTTAAGGATACAGTTCAAGGGCTACTGCATGAAGATGGGTTCTCCTTTGATACATTGAATAGTCGCTTAAGCAGAACGACTTCTGATACCTTAAATTCTGGCTTCAAAGTCAAAATACAAGCATTGTTGGATAATGAACAAGTTGGAACTCATCTCTTCTATCAGGATGCATTAAAAAGTGTCGAGTATTTTGCGGGGGAGAATATTCCTTTTACTGCTGTTACAGTAGACTGGTTGAAACGATATGAAAAGTATTTGCTAAATGCGGGCAGAGCATATACAACTATTGGGATGTATTGCCGGGCAATACGTTGTATTATCAATGAAGCAAAGAGAATCGGGGTTATTAAAGAAAATCAGTATCCATTCGGACATGGAAAATATGAGATACCAACGGGTCAGGGGCGTAAGTTGGCTCTTTCCTTACAGCAGATAAAAGCGATAATTACCTACTCTGATGGAACAGAAGCGACAGAAAAGTACCGAGATATGTGGTTTTTCTCTTATCTGTGTAATGGTATAAACTTTGCTGATATGCTGATGCTTAAATACTCTAACATCCGAAATGGGGAGATTTATTTTTTACGTGCGAAAACTGCCCGAACATCTAAGGTGAAAAAGGAAGTGTGTGCTATTGTAACCCCTGAAATGGAGGCTATTATTAAGAAATGGGGTAATAAGTCCAGAAAGCAGGATGATTATATTTTTGGATATCTTAAAGGAGATGAAACACCTTTTGAGGAGAAAGATGTAGTAAAAGCGGTTACTAAGCTATGTAATAAACGACTAAAGAAGATTGGTACAGCATTAGGCATAGACGGTTTAAGTACCTATTCAGCAAGACATTCCTATGCGACTGTTCTGAAACGTTCCGGTGCTAATATTGCCTATATATCTGAAAGTTTAGGGCATAATGACCTAAAAACAACAGAAAACTATCTGGCTTCCTTCGAAAAAGAAGAAAGGGAGAAGAACTCGAAGTTGTTGACTAACTTTGGAGAATAGAACATTGATATGTATCTGAAACGTAAAGTATAAATATGAAAACGAAAGAGGAGATTCCTTATCCTTCCAAGGAAGTTGTAGATTCTTATATATCGGAATGGAATGAACTACCAGACTATGGGGCTCAAGAAAAAAGCTTAAAGAAGTTATTTCATCAAACATATCCTGAGAACAAAGATATAGATGATATCCTCACAAAGGTTTGTACACTAAATACATTTTACAGTACTCATATTTTCAAACCATATGATATAGCTAAACATATTGAGAGATTGGATATTGATGGGCGATTAAAGGAAGGAAATCCTGACCTCGTAAAAGATATCGCTCAAGTAAAGGGACGAAATTACTATTCTTTTGCTTCGAAATATTGTAGTCATCATTATCCAGAGTTGTATCCAATATATGACAGTTATGTAGAGCAAATGCTGGTTCATTTTCTATGCAAGAGGGGTAAAGTAAGTAGCTTTAGAGATAGTCTCAAAGATTATCGTACCTTTTGTCAGACCATTACAATATTTAGAGAAGAGTATGACTTAACGGGTTATACGTTAAAAGATATTGACCGCTATTTATGGTTGTGCGGAAAGAAGTACTTCCCGAAGAAATACTATAAAAAGAGAACAAACACGAACTGAGTATATGAACATTTTGTAAGTTTGTTCAGAAATAAAATAACAACATGGCAATACCTGTTAATATAGAAAAACTGATTTCCGGCCGCATAGTAGAAAGCGAACGGATTGAATATAAGAAAGGTTGGAATCCGGCAGCAATATATCGGACGATATCTGCTTTTGCCAATGATTTTGAAAATATCGGAGGTGGGTATATTATCGTTGGTGCCGAAGAAGAGAACGGTAGAGCCAAGCGACCGGTTGCAGGTATTCCGACAGAACAATTGGATGCTATTCAAAAAGAAATGATTGGTTACAATAATCTGATACGTCCATATTATGCTCCAAAAATCAGTATAGAGACTATAGACGACAAAAATATTCTTGTGATATGGGTGCCGGCAGGTATGAACCGTCCGTATGAAGTACCGGAAGATGTAACAGCGAAAGAAAAGAAACGACAATATTATATCCGAAGGTATGCCAGCACTTGCATTCCCAATAAAGAAGAACGGGAAGAGCTGATAAGTCTGAGTAACCGGACACCCTTTGACGACCGTATTAATACACAAGCGAGTGTTGATGATATTTCTCCCTTACTGGTTAGAGAATATCTATTGAATGTAGGCAGCACATTGGTGGAGCAAATAGAAACTACACCCTTGATCGATATTTACAGGGCAATGGACTTGGTAAGTGGCCCCGATGAGTTGTTGTATCCGAAAAATATCGCATTGATGATGTTTAACTACCACCCTGAAAAGTTTTTCCCATATTCCCGAATTGAAATTGTTGAGTTTCCAAACGGACTGGGTGATCCTACATTTTACGAAAAACCGGCAATTACGGGTCCTGTTTATATTCAAATACAACAAGCTCTTGCTCAATTACGGAGCGTGGTGCTGAAAGAACAAATATACAAGTTGCCGGATAGAGCTGAATCGCAGCGCGTATGGAACTATCCGTTCCGGGCGTTAGAAGAGAGCATTGTGAATAGTCTTTACCATAGAAATTGGGAGGTAAGAGAGCCGGTAGAAATACGGATACTACCAGATTGCATTGAGATTATTAATCAAGGTGGCCCCGATCGGAGTGTAAAGATGGATGAAATTCGTAGTGGGGTTATTCACAATCGTAGGTATCGAAATCGTAGGATAGGCGACTTCCTGAAAGAACTGGATATGACGGAAGGTCGAGGAACGGGCATCCCTATTATCCGTAAGGAAATGATGAAAAACGGTTCTCCTGAACCTCGCTTTGAAACAGATGAAAATTACAGCTATTTTATTACTACGCTTCCGATGCACCCAGCTTTTGTTAAGAATGACGGTGTTGATGACGGTGCAAATGGCGGTGTTGAATCGTCTGATAAACAGTTGAATAAAATAATAAATATAATTACTGGCGGTGTTGATGGCGGTGTTGATGGCGGTGTTAAAGATATAGTAAGTATTCTACTAAATGTTTCCGGCTTAAATGCTGGCGAAATAGCTGTGCGAATAGAAAAAAGTCTGCGTACAACAGAGCGTTATCTTCAATTATTGCGCAAAAAAGGGATTATAGAGTTTAGAGGAAGACCTCGCACCGGTGGTTATCATCTAACAGATGAAGCTAAGAAATAATAGAATATGCCCCGCCGCAAGAAAATAACCATAAAAGCAAAGGATACTGCTATCTTTGGGCAACTTATAGTAGAATTGTCCAAAAACCCGGAGCTGGCAGCAGACTATGACATGGACTCTATCGAGATCACTATAACCAAGAAATACCAACCTTACATACTGGATGTTGACAAAGCTATCTCCAACCTTCAACACTACTATGCAGCTAACAAGCAATTCATAGAACACTTCAACGGTAAGCCGATTATTTCCAAATACCTTTTAGCAAAGATGATGAAGGTTTCACGTCCAACCGTAGATCAATGGTTAGAAAAAGGCTTTATCTCTCAGTATGTTATGCCGAGTATAAAGGTTACCAGCTTCGATCTAGACGAAGTAATCGAGCAGCTTCGCAAACAAAAACAATAAAAAATCACCTTTTTCCTTTTGACTTTACATCGGTAAGACAACCGCAGACAACCGATGTAAAGCGATATCATCTCTCTTCTGGAGTTGTAGCATTTTGCATCGAAATTGTAGTGTTTGTCTACCCTGTGTAAAGCTATTCCTCATTTTATCACTATTTATATCTGTTTTTACTTTGTGCTATCAATTGATAATTAACGCTGTGACGACAGCTAGTTATTCATTTATAAATAGCATAGTTATGACAAACATTATTCTAACCACGTCCGAGGAACTTCGGGCGATCATTAGCGAAGAGGTATCCAAGGCTTTTCCGCTGCTATCTACCCCAAAAGAGATTCCCGATACAATAACATTGGATACTGCTATCCAAGTGCTTGAAGAGTATGGATATCCTACTTCCAAAGCAAAAATCTACAAACTTACATCTACCGGTTCTATGCCTTTTCGTAAGTATGGTAACAAGCTCGTTTTTTCAAGGAAAGAACTCATCCTGTGGGCAGATGGTCAAACCAAGTCTCATCAGGAGCATATAGCATCGGTCAATCTTACACTTGCCAAGAGTGCCAAACGTAAAAGATAGGAGATTGAACTATGAAAGAAAAAGAAAACACAGCGGAGAAGTTTCTACGGGTTGGTACCACGCTGTATAAAACCGTACATCGACCTCTTATCAGTGGCGATTATATCGAGGAAAAGATTCCATGGAGTTATGAAACACTTCGGCAGGACTATGGCAAGAACAACCTACCGGAGATAGATAAGTATGATGGCTTCTGTATTATTCCTGACCATATTGACTATAAACAGGTACATGGGAAATATCTGAACCAGTATGAACCAATTAATCATGTTCCAACTGAAGGAGACTTTCCGTATATACGCTCATTCCTAACACATATTTTCGGAGAACAACTGGAGCTTGGTTTGGATTATCTACAGATCCTCTACATGAGACCCACCCAAATGCTTCCTATTCTGTTATTGGTATCCAACGAACGGAATACCGGCAAAACGACATTCCTTCGTTTCTTAAAGATGATATTCGGAAAGAATGCCACTTTTAATTCAAATGAAGATTTCCGTAGCCAGTTTAACGCAGACTGGGCACACAGGTTATTAGTCTTGGTGGATGAACTTCTATTGAATAAGATGGAAGACACTGAAAAGATAAAGAACCTATCAACAGCAGGGGATTATAAGATAGAAGCCAAAGGGAAAGACCGGAAAGAGATAGAGTTCTTTGCCAAATTTGTCCTTTGCTCTAACAATGAGAAAAATCCGATTATTATTCCAAAGGAAGAGGTAAGGTTCTGGGTACGCAAGATTAATCCGATAGAAAAGGATAATATCTACTTAAGAAGCTATATGATGAAGGAGATTTCTCATTTTCTTCACTTTTTACTAAATAGGGAGCTATCCACAAAGAATGAATCCCGTATGTGGTTTAATCCTGCTCTATTGGAAACATCGGCTCTTCTCAAAATCAAGAAATATAATACCAATAAGATTGAAGCAGAGATAGCCGCTTATTGCTCGGATGTAATGGATAAGCTTGGAGAGGACAAGATGTTTTGTTGTCCTAAAGACTTTATGGATACTATTCGTGATGCCGGTCTTAAAGCTGACATAACTCAAATACGAAACATCCTTAAGGATGGCTGGGGACTTCGATCTGATAAAAACAGTGATTATACTTTCTATTACATAGGAATAGAAGGAAATCTCATTCCTATGAAAAGAAAAGGAAGGTACTTGGAGGTAAAGCGAGGACTTATTGATGAAATTCTGTTGTAATGTGTTGTCTTATTATTTAAGTCAATGATAATCAAAGAGTATACTATTCCAACAACAACACAACAAACGCACAACAAAATAATCGTTGTTGTGAACAGCCTGCAACGGCATTTTGGTTTGTTGTGAATTTGTTGGGCGAGTAAGAATCTATACAACAGCTATTTATTTCTATTTCACCACAAAACAACAACAAATTTTAATTATGGTAAGTAACGATATAATGGGTATAAGTATACGGGAGTATCTTATACGGATGGGACTTAACCCCGTAAGAGAGAATGATCAGAAAGGGATGTTTCTGTCTCCTTTTAGAAAAGAGACAACGGCAAGCCTAAGTGTGAACTATGTAAAGAACCTATGGTTTGATCACGGGCTTAGTCTTGGTGGAAATATAGTTAACCTGGTATCACGTTTAGAGGGTTGTTCTTTTGCAGAAGCTGCCCAAAGACTTGAAGAGGGTTCTTTTTCTTTTCATAGAAAAGATATTTCTATGCCGGAAAAACGAGAATCAGAGATAGTTATTCGTAAGATGCAGCCATTGGCTAATCCAGCTTTACTAGAATACTTGAAAGAGAGAAGAATCTCTATCGACATTGCAAAGGTAAATTGTGAGGAGGTTTATTATTCGGTAAACGATAAGCCTTATTTTGCTATCGGCTTTAAGAACGATACCGGAGGATATGAACTAAGGAGTAAATACTTCAAGGGGTGTACCTCTAAAGATATTACTTCACATATATTCGGGCAAAGCAGTTGCCAACTATTCGAGGGTTTTATGGATTACCTCTCATTCCTGACAATAAAGAACGGGCAACGTTCACCGACAGATGTTATCGTTTTGAACTCGTTGGCGAACCTACCGAAAGTGCGAAACACACTTGCCGACTACAAATCCGTAGCCCTATTCCTTGATAACGATGAAGCCGGAAAGCGAGCTGTTCAGACTTTACGCTCGGTTTGCAAAGAGGTCATCGACCAGTCTGCGCACTATGCAGAACACAAAGACCTGAACGACTATTTATGCAATCGTTCCGTTCCGAAGCAAGCCGTAATAAAGAAGCCAGGCAGAGGTCGAAAAATGTAATCTGCCGCAGCTACCCCAAGGGCTTTTCAAAAAAGCCATAGCTTATTAGGGAATTTTCTTACGCTATCGTTGCACTATCACTAAAAATTCCCGAATAAGCCAAAGGTTTTCCCCCTTTGGAATCTCCCTTAGCGGTCTCTCGACCGCAGTCGCTTTTAGCGACTATTCAATGTGCGAATTATCTCTCTGCCGGAATTATTCTATCGGCAGGAGTGATTCCCACAAACTAAATTTCAAACAATTTAATTGACATTATCATGGGATATGTTGTTTTCCATTTAGATAAGTCGCCCGGAAATGAGTCTGCCATGACAGACCATATCGAGCGAAAAGTAATACATCCAAATGTAGATCCTAAGCGGATACATTTGAATAAAGAACTCGTTGAGTTTCCCGATGGAGTAAAAGACCGCACGGAAGCTATTCAACATAGATTGGACACTGCAGGGCTGAAACGTCAGATAGGCAAGAATCAGGTAAAAGTAATCCGTGTTATGATCTCCGGCAGTCCCGAAGATATGAAACGGATTGAGGGCGAGGGCAAATTAGATGACTGGTGTCGGGATAATATGGACTATCTGAAGAAAGCGTTCGGAGAAGATAATCTGGTTGCCGCCACTTTACACATGGACGAAACCACGCCACACATTCACGCCTCCATCGTTCCAATAGTAACAGGTGAGCGAAGGCAGAAAAAGCCAAGAAAGAAGCAACAAGAGGATAATCAAGCACTGAAACCTAATGAAGAGCAAAAGCCAAAGCGCACGTACAAGAAGAAAGACCCAAACAGACCACGCTTATGTGTTGACGATGTTATGGCAAGAGAGAAGTTGATAGAATATCAAGATACATATGCCGAAGCTATGGTAAAATATGGATTAGAGCGAGGTGTAAAAGGTTCGGATGCCCGACATATAACTCTAACGGAGCACTATCGTAACCAAACGATAGAGAGTAATAACTTGCAGATAAATATAAAACAGCTCTTGGCGGTAGAAGAAGCCAAGCGGCAACGCATTGAGGAACTCAAACAAAAGGAACAGGAAGCCAAACTGAAATCCATTCAAGCAGAGGAACAAAAACAGCAGAAAGAGTCCGAACTGAAAAAGACAGAAGAGAGCCTCGATCAAGTAAAAGGGCAACTTAAAACCGAGGAGTTTAAGAATAAAGCTGCCGATGTTGGTTCTAATATCATTGAGGGCATAGGCTCGCTTGTCGGTACTTCCAAGGTAAAACGGCAACAACAGGAGATTGAGAGCCTGAAACAGGAAAAGTATGAATTACAGCAAGATATTGAAGGTCTTACCCAAACAATCAGTAGGGAACGAAGCGAACGGCAACAGGAAACAATGCGATTAAAAGCGGAAATACACAAAATTCATGACTGGCTACCTGATACACCTACGCTTATTAAATGGGGAGAGTATTGCCAAAAGATAGGTTTCTCAAACGCTCAGGCGAAAGATCTGATTAATATGAGACTAGTCCAGTTCTCCGGCGAACTATATTCCAGTGAACACAATCAACGATTCACAGCCACTGATGCAGAAGTTAGGTTTGATAGGGGCACAGAAAAACCAACTGGATTTCGGTTACTTCTTAATGGAGTCAGTCTTACCCAATGGTTCAGACAGAAGTACGATGAGTTTAGGGAGGCGTTGGGAATAAAACCCAAGCAGAGGCCAGAGGTAGGAAGAAGTAAGGGTTTGGGGATATGAATCTGCGTATTGTACACTTTGCAGATACTATCATTGTAGAGGTTCAAAAATGGAATAGGAAAAATCATCTAAAGCTATAAAATTTTTTCTTAACAAGGCTCCTATATGCTTTTGAAAATTATACTGATGATTTCTACAATTAATCAACTTGCTGATGACATCATTGTAAAAATCTATGTTGTTTTGAGATGCAACACTAATCAAAAGGGAGTTTTTGGAGACAGTCTGTTGAGCTTCATCTAACTCCATTTGGAACCTCTCTGTATGAGATAATTCATACATCATTAAAACATAATGAGATAAAGAGTCAGTTGCACAGAATACTATTGAGTTTTTATTAATTTGGAACTCTCCACATCCAAATCCTTGCTCACTGGGTTCATCCTTACAATTGATTAGATAAGGAAGATTGTTAAAATCCACCAATTTTGTAAAGGAGTGTTCAAGGTTATCGTCCTCTTTATTATAGTGGAATATAACACTATCGCCATAACTGATCCATCTGCATAAATTGTTTGTTTTCCATACGACGGCAAGAGTTGCAAACGAACCTTCATCATAAAACTTTTTCAAAACCATTCCTCCTGCAATTTTCGCTTTTTCTTCACAGCCGACGTAAAAGGGTTCCCAAATATGTTCTGTCCATTTATTCAATTCCGAGAAAGACGTAATAGGGGTTTGGGGAAGGTTGTTTAATAAGTATGCCGACCATAAATCCGCATATACACCTCCACCTCCGGCACCGTCTGAAACAGCAATAAGAGATTCTTGCGCTATTGCGCAGTCTTCGTTTGTCTGATTTTGTCCCGGTTTGGCAATGCTTATATGATATGCTTTTTTCATTTTATTTGTTTTGGCTGATATTGGTGGGAGTCCCAATATCCATCAATTGAATCAGTGTTGACATATCTGCATTGATAGACATTGCTACATAACGACTATCATTAGATGGATCGTTACGCATTTCTGCGACTTTTTCTGAATAGCGAGTGGGTAACAAGCTGGATAGTTCGTACATCGTAGTAGCCAAACTGTTTGAAGCGACTTCCAATTTATCTGGCGGACAAAGTATACTCATGGTATTATCCGCGGAAATATGGATATTGAACAGAATTACATTACCATCATTCGTGAACATTGACTTTAGTTCATTCGCTTGTTGCAATACATGATCTTTCGTAGCTCCATTGAATTCCCCATCCGTGATATTAATGATCGTAGGAGGATAACAATCTTTATCGTGGTGGTCTACCATCCAATTTCCCAATAGTTCTTTAGCTTTATCAAACGCATGATGCACACAAGTCCAACTCTTTGTCGCATCTGCCTCTATCCATTGTATCTCTTCAACTTCTACTATCTTTGTTCCTTTACGCGTACGTGTCTCTTTGCGAGTCGTTATCCTTTTATAGGGATGATCTTTAAGCTCCGAAGGAGTCACAAAATCCCTACCTTCAAGTTCTCCTTTCCATCCGCTGTAGGCATTTTCGCCATAACCAATTACCGCTATATCGTAGTAATTACGGGTATCACTTCCTTTAATACAGCGCAAAACCAATTCGTTGAGTTGATGATTGACAATTCGTGATACTGCTTCCGACATAGGCATCTCCTCACCATATAATTGAGTTTTTTTCTGCATAGAAACAGATTGGTCTATCAGGAAGATAAATGCAGTTGGAGTGTTTCGGGTTATCTGTGCAGTATAAGGCAATTTGCTTTGCATTCCTTGTGTCGGAATACTAATACCGAAGTTTGCAATATTTATTATGTATTGTAGAGGGATAAAATTCTTTACCAACACTTCAGCTTGGTAAAACATTTGCTCTTCTTCCGGAAGATCAAAATGCTTATTCATTTTAAGTGCATCAAAATGTATTCTATTGAAGTCGTCTATTTCCCCTCCTACTTTTGCTCCATTTTTAGTTGCGTTTCGGTCAGCATACAGAGTATTTGACCAATAAGCTACTTCAGGGTCAATTTCAAGAATTACCGGATTGGAGATGCGCCCATCGTTCATGGCAACATACATCATGGGGTGCTGTGTTACAAAACTTACTCTTACGAAATGTTGCAAATTGTCTCTAAAATCTAAGCTTCTGGATGACTGGCTTCCTCCCGGTTTCTGTATGTGAATACCTTTTTCTTCACAATCTGCCCATGAATACAAACCTCCATTTTGGATGATAGATTCCAAATTATCACGATCGGTGAAATGATATAGCTTTGTTACGCCTTGTTGTTCAAGGATTTTCTTGTATTCTTTCCAATTTGTTTTCTTTTCCATATCCGATTACTTAATCAAACAGCGAAAGCTGTATTGGGTTATTGTTAGTAAAATGGTCTGTCTTTACATCAACTGAGTTTATTGAAACATCATCATAAGGATATAAGCCTTCTACATAAGCTTTGATAAGAAAAGCATGCGATAACGGTTTCTTAGCATTGTCCACATCACTATTTGTATCATAATCAAGTAATACGATAGTTCTTGTCTGGCTTGCTTCCCGCAATCGCTCAATAATCTTTTTCACTTTATGCTCCAACACCCACCGATAAGTTGGAATATATATTTGTTTTCGTGCTTCAATATAGCCCAATAGCTCCGTGCCGTTTACCCCCTTTCGATGTCCCAATGGTTTTCCGTATTTTCGCGATGTTCGTTTAATATTTTTCATCGTGTCGTTACGGAATAGTTCTGTATCAATATCTGTCGATTCAAACACTTTCAGCCCTTGCCAAATTGATTCAACGCAAGAGGCTTCCCATCCATCACTGAAGGGCACAGGAATGCCACCATGAGGATAGAATGGGCTAAAGCGTACTAATCCATCTTCAGCTTTGCTGGTTACATCAGCAATTATTGCATTCGGGTTTTTTTTTAGAATACTTTCCTGTTTCTTGCGTTTGGATTCTATTATAATCATAATGGCTTAATTAATATATTCACATATACACTGTTGCTTCTCTTCTGTTTCGTTAGTTTTAGTACTATCGTTATGCTCTGATTTATAGCAGTTTTTATATTTTCGCTTAGGGTATATCCCAAGAGTTTTCTTCTTCTTCAGCTTTTAGATCGTAATCATACGCCATATACTCATCTTTCTCTACACCAATACCATTTCTATAACAACGTGCAAGGTTATATAGTGCATCCAGATAATATTGTCCATCAAATTCTGCGATTGAATATCCTTCTCTCTCTGCTTCAGTGTAGCATTGAAATGCCATAAATTCATCTTTATCTACACCAATACCATTTTCATAACAATTTCCAAGTTTGTTTAGTGCTTGTGAATTCCCTTGTTTCGCAACTTTTGCGTACCATTGAAACGCTTTGTGTTCATCTTTTTTCACACCAGAGCCAGACCTATAACAATCTCCAAGAGTAATTTGCGTATCCAAATCCCCTTGTTCCGCTGCTTTTGTGTACCATTGAAACGCTTTGTGTTCGTCTTTTTCTATGCCAAAGCCAGACATATAATAATCTCCAAGAGTAATTTGCGCATTTAAACATCCTTGTTCTGCCGCTTTTGCATACCATTGAAATGCCTTATGTTCATCTTTTTCAACACCCTCGCCAAACATATAACACTCTCCGAGGTAATATTGTGCTTCCGAATATCCTTGCTCTGCCGCCTTTTTGTACCATTGAACCGCCTTATGTCTATCATTTTTGGGACCCAAATAATACCTATAGCAATCTCCAAGATGGTATTGCGCAATCGTATTTCCTTGCTCCGCTGCTTTTGTGTACCATTCGATCGCCTTTTGTGTATCTATCTTTATACCAGTGCCATTTTTATAACAATGTCCAAGATTGCATTGCGCAACTGAATCGCCTTGCTCTGCAGCTTTTCTCCACCATTTAACAGCTTTTTGTTCATCATTTTCAATAGCATGTCCATTTTTATAATAATTCCCGAGTTTCAATTGGGCCTTGAGAAGTCCTTGCTCTGCGGCTTTTGTAAACCATTCTACAGCCTTATGCTCATCTATCTCTACACCGGTACCATTCTCATAACATACCCCAAGATCATATTGTGCGTTCGAATATCCTTGCTCTGCAGATTTTGTATACCATTCTACTGCTTTTTCTTTTTCTTCATCTGTACTTACAGTTATACTAAAGCAGTTAAGCTTATTAAATCCAAGCATATATTGCGCAAGTGAATTTTCTTGCTCTGCAGCTTTCGTAAACCATTCAAGCCAATTATTATTACTATTCTTTACACCACGACCATTTATATAACAAAATCCAAGTAGCATTTGTGCGTTCGAATTTCCTTGTTCCGCAGCTTTTGTGTACCAGACAACTGCCTTTTGCTCATCTTTATCTACACCAATGCCATTCGCATAACAAAGTCCAAGTTGAATTTGTGCAGTTGAATATCCTTGCCCTGCAGCTTTTTTGTACCATTTTATAGCCTCCTGGGGATTACTATCCTCTAACAGTTGTCCTTTACAGTAGCAAAAATCTACTTCACGATTGGCTAATATATCTATAAAGTCATTTTTTTCATTAGTAAAAAATTCCTCATCATAACAATAACACTGACAGAGTCCATGATTGGCATTAATATTGCCCAAACGCAATGCCAATTCGTACCACTTAAGTGCTCTTGAATAATTTTTAGGAGCATAATAACCTTTATAATACAAATCTGCTAATTGAATCATCGCATTCGTGTCAGCCTTCTTCGCACGAGTTAATAAGTTACTCTCTTTCTCAAAATCATAGTGAGAATTATCTGAAAGAAGTGAATAGACTAATTGGGTATCCATTCGCCCAAAGGAAGATACAAGCAGGTAGGCAGATAATAACGGTGAAATTCTTTTGTCGTTCAAAAGCGAATCAAATTGATGCAGAAAAGAACTCGTGTCATCGGATAGTAATTCTTCAAACTCACAAGGTTGTACAGCAATAACCCGCAATAATAGTAAGATCAAGACTGCGGCATAATCATCTATATGTTCATCAAATGTTTCAACTGTTCGTCCTCGATATCTGTATAAGGGACTGCCTAATTCCCGTGCTTTTTGTCCTTTCATAGAGGATACAAACATTCCGTCATAATCCAATAATACGATAGAGCCATCTTCTAGTACTAATATATTATCAGGCTTTAAGTCACCATGAGCAAACGGTTGAGGCAATAACCAACATACAAGTTTTTGAAACTCATCTGCTAATTTTTCTCGTTTATAAGCATTATTAATAATTGATTTTAGGTACTCATCAAGGGAAATTCCGTCAATCCAGTCCATTAATATGATAGAAAATTCGGAGACGTCTGTTTGCTTAGAGTCAACAAACAATTCATTATCATAATACTTCACAGGAATCAGATAGTCAGTTTTCACATTATCAAGAGCTTCTGATATCAACTGGTAAGCTTCAGCACGCCCTTTTTGCTCCTTTGTAAAGCATTTTATTGCGTAGTTCTTTTCCCCGTCAGTCATTTTAAAGACCACTGCAAAGTTGCCGCTACTCATTATCGGGTTTCCGTCTTCATCCTTTACAGGGCGAAGATTGTTCAACTTGTCAAAGTTGTCCTCTGGTGAGCGAATAGCTTCAATATATTCTGAAATTAACGGATAGTTCATCTTGTACTAAATGGTTGAATATAAGAATTTATATAGAAATAGAGCTCTGTATAAAACATAAGCATCAAAACGCGACGATATTTTAAGATGTTCATACAGCAACAGATTTTCTTTTCCTTTTTACAAAGTTACAAAAGAATTTATTAGTATGTCGCTTTGACTGTTTTAATGTAGTAAAGGTTGCTTCAATTTTTCCGCGTTGTCTATCTGTGTATTATCAAAATCAATATAGAAGCAGATGACATAGTCTTTTCCTGCAACAAGGGAGCTACCTATCTTTGTGATCACAACCAAATGAAAACCTTAGTAAAGTGGAGAAATTCGCATAAATAAAAAGCAGTTTTTTCTAAACTCCCAATCCCACAAAAACAGCTGTGTGCAAATTGTGTGCAAACGCAAAGCAAAAAGCACCTACAGATTCTTCTGTAAGTGCTTTATTTTTAGGCGGTGGTCCCACTTGGGCTTGAACCAAGGACTCCCTGATTATGAGTCAGGTGCTCTAACCAACTGAGCTATAGGACCGGATCAGAAGGTTTTTCTGAAATCGGGTGCAATATTACGACTTTAATTCGGTTTCTGCAAGTGTTCGGGGGAAAAGTTGAGGGCATAAGGATGTCGGAAACAGGATGCGTCTTGGGCTAATCAGGCTGGTTTGCTTCTGTATTTGGCTTTTATTATCTTTGCCTTCAGTTTTAAGAATCTGAATATGCAAAGGATATTGTCTATACCGCTTTCTGTCGTTTATTACTTTCTCTTTTTCTGTACGTTGCTTATTTTTCATCCGATCCAATGGATTTGCCTGAAGGGGTTCGGGTATCAGGCGCATAAGAAGAGTGTGGATCTATTGAATTTCTTCCTGGTGGCGAATACGTATGTGTTGGGAACGCGGTATAGGATTGAAAACTTAGAGCTTCTGCCCGAAGGGGTGCCGGTGATTATCGCGGCAAATCATCAGAGTATGTATGATATTATTACGATGGGCTGGTTTATGCGCAAGGTGCATCCCAAGTATGTGAGTAAGATTGAACTGGCCAAGGGACTGCCGAGTATCTCTTATAATCTGAATCACGGGGGATCGGTGGTGATCAAACGGGATGAACCGAAGCAGGCGCTAACGGCTATCGCGGGGCTGGGAAAATATATTGAGCAGCATAAGCGAGCAGCGGTGATATTCCCGGAGGGGACACGCAGCCGGACCGGCAAACCTCTGCCTTTCGCGGAGAACGGATTGAAGATCCTCTGTAAGTATGCGCCTTCGGCTTGGATGGTTCCGGTGACGATCAATCATTCGTGGAAGATGACGCGCTGGGGTTCGTTCCCGTTAGGATTGGGGAATAAACTGGTGTTTACCATTCATCCCCCGTTTCCTATTCGGGATATGTCTTTTCCGGAAGTGTTTGAAAGGACGGAAAAAGCCGTCGTGGAGCGTATCGTTCAATAGCGATTAGATATACCCCTCTTCGAAATTATACACAAAAACAATGACGCCGTCGAAGGCGCTTTTCTTGCTGTCTTTGATTTCCATCGTAGCCTTCATCTCCGCTTTGGCGATGCCTCGCAGATTGACGATAGACTGCAGGCTGACTTTCAGGCGAACCTCACTGCCGACAATTACCGGTTGGTTGAATTTTAATTTTTCAATCCCGTAGTTAATCAGTGATTTCACATTATTAACCTGTGCGATTTGCCCCCAGAGATGCGGCAGGACCGAGAGTGTCAGGTAACCGTGTGCGATCGTATTATGAAACGGGCTTTCCACTTTCGCTTTTTCCACATCAACATGGATCCATTGATGGTCAAGTGTTGCATCTGCAAACTGATTGATTTGCTCCTGCGTGATGGTCAGGTATTCCGAAACACCGAGTTCTTTCCCTACGTATTGCTCAAATTCTTTGAAACTGTTTATAGCTACCATATTATTTTCTCCTTTTAGATCTTTTGAGGAGACAAAAATACCTCAAATTCTTTATCGGAACTTCTCTATGGTAGTTTACTTGTATAATTTTAACGTATCTCCTACAAAGAAGGCTTTACTTGCTGTATGCTTCCGTCTTCGTTGAATTCCATCTTGTCGATACATACTTCGCGGTATATCCCGGGGTAGGGCATTCGCATGCCGTTCGGGCGGGAGATCCGGTGATAGACGATGTACCATTCATCGGTTCCGGGCACCTGCAATACAGAGTTATGGCCGGCGCCATAGATCTCGTTCGCATCGTCGCGCATGATAACGATATTATTCTCAGGGATGGTCAATGGCCCGAGCGGTGATTGGGCTGTGGCATAACGTACCTTGTAATTCGGGCTGCCGGTATCGTCTTCCGACCAAAGGAAGTAGTAGGTGCCCTTGCGATAGAACACATACACCGCCTCACGGAAAGTACGGTCGGGTGTCATCACCTTGATCGTGTTCTTTTTGATCGACACCATGTCTTTGTTCAGCTCCGCCCCGGCCATATAGCCATTGCCCCAATAGAGGTAGTGCTTTTTGCTTTTCGGATCGAAGAACACATCCGGATCGATCTGCTGCCCGCCTTTTATCCCTTCGGGACGGAAGTCGATCAATGGATTTCCCGAGTCAACAAACGGGCCGGCCGGATCATCGGCTACCGCTACGCCGATCTTTTTCTCCCCTCCGTCTTGTCCGCCACTGAAATAGTAGTAATACTTGTATTTGTCTTTCCCCACTTTCTTTTCAACGATACACGGTGCCCAGGCGTTACCGTTTGCCCACGTAACATCGGTCCGCAGGTTCAGGATAACACCTTCATCCGTCCAGTCTTTCAGGTTGTCCGACGAGAACGTTTTGAAGTAGTATCCACCCCAGCCTTGGAAGCCGTCGCTTGTCGGATACAGATGGTATTTGCCTGTCTTCTCGGAATAGAGGATCTCCGGATCGGCAAAATAGCCGGTCAATACGGGGTTTTTCGCTTCCGGTATATTCATGCCTTCCGGCATTCCCCATTTGTCGGTGGCGGCTTTCAGTTCGTTGCGCGTGATCGGGATGATGGTACCGTGGCGCGGATGGAAGTCCATACTGATCTCATTATCGATCACCTTGAAGTTATCTAAATCGACACTCTCGCAGAATTGGTATTTCCCTTTCCCGTAGACATCATACATCAGGATGTATTTATCCTGGTTGATTAATTTGAACAGGCACGACCCTTCCACCGCGTCGCGAGTCTGTTGCTTATAGCCCGGTTGCTCAATCCAGCATCCGGAAGTCAGGTTGTCGGTCATCGTGTGTTTGATGCCGTTGCCATGTCCTTCGGTCTTGTAAAACATGTGGAATATACCGTTCTTATACACAATATCTCCGTCGATACAAGACTTCCCGTTTTTGGGGAAGAATAATTGTTTCGGTTCTCCCTCCAGATCCGTGAAGTCCTCGTTGGCATAGGCATAATAAATAATATCCGCTCCGCTATCATGCTGCATGGAGAAGTAGATCATATACTTTCCGGCCTGCGGATCGAAGATGGTTTGTGGAGCCCATACCCTTTTCAGTTCTTCCTGTCCGGAATACTTCTTTTGTATATTGATTTTCGAAGAAGTCCAGTCGACTAGGTTATTCGATTTCAGTAAAACTATGCCCCGGTTGGAGTCCCAGCCCTTGGAGGAGGTCATATCGGTAACAACCATATAGAAGGTCTTCCCGTCTTCCGCGCGCAGGATATGCGGATCGCGCACGCCTCCGGTCTCACTGATCTCTTTCGAAGGGATAACCGGTTGGCCGTTGTTCAGTGCCCGATAGGTATAGCCATCGGAACTGATTGCCAAACAGATTTGCTCTTGTTCTACTTTATTGCCGTTGAAATAAGCGAAAAGATAAGCCACGCAGTCTTTCTCTGCCACGTTGGAGGCGAAATCCTGTGCCCCGGCAGGGGAGGCAAACGATAAAAGAACGAACGATAGGATAAAGGATACAGCTCTCATAGGTATTATTTATTTGTGTGTTTTTTCCAGAAAGCGCACATACTCGCTGGTTGCCAGCAGGAAGGCGCCCACGCCGAAATTGGCCGTTGTCTCAGGACCGACATTATTATGCTGGTCGGCCCGCTCACCGATCGGTTGCACATAACCCACAAGCCCGGAGGGCTGAAGGGCTGTCTCTAACAGATATTTCAATCCGTTACGCATTGTTTCTCCGTAGGCCGACTGTTCCAATAAGCCGTTGTTTACTCCCCAAAGGTAACCATAAATAATAAACGCCGTACCACTGGTCTCATATCCGGGTGCCTGTTCTTTGTCCAGAATGCTCCGGCTCCAGAACCCCTCTTCCTGTTGGGAGGCTTTCAGCGCTTCTGCCATATTGCGGTAAACGGTGATGTATTCGTCCCGGTAGCGGTTCTCTTTGGGCAGGTCGGCCAGCACTTTCGCCAGCGCGGCAAAGACCCAGCCATTGCCTCTGGCCCAGAAGTCTTTCCGGTTATTGCGTGTCTGGTGCTTGGGATAGATATATTTCGCGTCGCGATAGAACAGGCCACTTGTATTGTCGTACATCAGATCACGCGCATAGCTGAAATAGACATAGAGTTTCTCCAGATACTCTTCCTGCTGTGTGATCTTATACAGTTTGGTCATGACCGGCATCACCATATAGAGTCCATCGGCCCACCACCAATAATCATTGCGTGAAGTGCTCATCTGGTATTCCATCACCTCTTTGGCCCGCGCGATCTTATGCTGCGCCGGATCCAATAGGTATAAGTCGGCATACGTCTGGAAACAAGTCTGCCAATCGCCAAAAAGCACGTATTCATCGGACTCGCCATAGCTGTATTTCCAGTTCTTCTTATCTTCCGACTTCGCCCCTTTCCACTCGTTCTTTTCCGCCCATCGTTCGGAATATTCCCGGTAGCTTGCTTCGCCGGTCAGCAAATACGCTTCCATATTGCCGGTATGGTACGCCGCGTTTTCCCAGAAAGCCCAGCCGGGTTCCGGATGAGCTGTCTGCCAGTGGTTGTTTACTTTATGGATAATCCGCAATACCTCCTCCTTATCGGTTGTCTGCGCCTGCAATGTGAATGAACAGGCGAGCAGGCTCAGGCAGAGCAGTCTTTTTTGAAATGTTTTCATCTATTCGCGTGTTTTAATGTATTCCCCAAGTGCGACAAAAGAGGGGGGAGTTCTCACCCCGCCCTCTTTCTAAACAATCGTCTTGCCTTAAGGCTAATCTATACTAATTATTTACAAAGAATCAATAACCCGTGTTTTGCTCCAGATTGGCATCTTTATTCAGCTGGATCTCTGTCAGAGGGATCGGCAGCAAAACGTTGAAGTCCTGGAAGCCGGTGATAACCTTATTGTTCGGGGCATAAGGCTCCACATCGCCATTGAGCGCGATACGTTCCTTTAAGGTATTCGTGCGCACCAACGTCATGCGGCGGTTCTCTTCGGCGATCAACTCACGTACGCGTTCGTCCAGGATAAAGTGAATATCGATATCGGCGGCCGACACCTTGCCCAGGTTCGCGTTTCCTGTTTCCGCGCGGGACTGTTTGAATGCCCGGTCGCGAAGCGCGTTGATATCATCGGCAGCCCCCTGGTTGTTTCCTTGGCGGAAACGGGCTTCGGCACGCAATAGGTAGGTCTCACCCAGACGCATCAATGGCCAGTCTTTCACAATCGCATACCCGAAGTCGTCGGTCGGATCGTAGCCGCCCCATTTGGTTGGATGCGGATAGTTCACGGCCAGTGAGTCGGCCTCCGCCGGGATCACCGGATCGCCCGTCTTAACGGTTACATTCCGTACGCCCGCGTCCTTGGCTACCCGGAAACCTTTAGCGTCGACACCAAATGTTTCTTCATATCCCGGACGGTTGTAATACAACTGACGGCGAATATTATAGTTGGAGTTACGGATATCTCCTTCGGCAAACAGCCCGTATTTCACAAAGTTACTGATACGCAAGCGGCCGTTACCCCGTCCACCGATAGAGTCGGCATTCTGCATGCCGGCATATTTATGGAAAGCAGGTACCCAGTTACGGCGTTGCTGCGGGTTGTCGATCGTACCGCCGTTGACATCGCGGTTATACTCCAGCTGGAACGTCCAGATCGTTTCCGTATTCCCCTGTGAGCGACGTTGGTTACCCCAACGGAACATATCCGCGTAATAGTCGCCCCCTTCGCCGGTGAATTTACCGTAACGCTCCTGGATCAGCTTGTAGTTTCCTTCCGTAATCACCGGCGTAACAGCCTCTTCGGCTTTCTTGAAATAAGACGCGTCACGCATCCCCATGCGCAGATAAGCTTCACCGGCCATCTGGCGTGCCATATCTTTATTGATACGGCTTTCGGTTTTTGCCTGTCCGACGGCCGGCAGGTTCGCGATCGCGAATGTCAGGTCGCTATCGATCAAGGCATCTACCTTGGCCACCTCATCCCGCACGTAGTCGGTACGGGGCACGGTGGTCGATTCGGCGATCAGAGGCACATCGCCCCATAGTATCACCAGCATATTATACGCATAGGCACGGAAGAACATCGCTTCCCCTTTAGCCGCCTGGTCGCCGTTATCACCCACGGAAGCAATGATCAGGTTCGCGCTGTTGATGATCTCGTAGAGTCTTTCCCAAAGATGGCTCACGCCGGCATTCTCCGCGTTCAATTCCTGATAACGGTAGAAAGGCACCTCTACCCCTTGCGTATCACCGGGGGCACCCACATCGGTCCCTACCTGCCAGCATCCGGGAAAACCCTGCTGTCCCGACATCCCCCAGGTAGCGGCATATTGACGGTGCAGACCGATTAATTTCGCGTTGATATCTTCTACTTCCGGACCGTATTTGGAATACATCTTCTCATCCAGGAAGCTGTCGCTGCACGATGTGCCCAACACCAGGGCGGAGGCAGCTAAAACCGTTAAACCTATATTTCTTAGTTTCATTGTTCTTGTTTTTTTAGAATGTTACATTAAGACCAAACACAAAGGTTTTAGTCATTGGATAGTTACTGCTGTCGTAAACTGTTTCACCGCGTGTGCCGTCCCATGAGCTATGCCCGCGTGAGAGTTGGCGTGCTTCCGGATCCCAACCGATCCAGTCGGTGAAGGTAAAGAGGTTACGTCCGCTGACATACATCTGCAACGCGTCGATACCGATCTTGCTGACAATCGTACGCGGCAGGTTATAGCTCAACGTAATGTCTTTGATACGGGTAAAGCTGGCATCGCTGGGGAAGCCGTATCCATGTTTGTTGGAGTTCTTACGCAGGGAGCGCCATTCGTTACTTTGGTTCTCCGGTGTCCAGTAACCGATCTCGGTCGTGGAATTGCGGCGTCCCATCTCATCGCCGGCGATACTGATCAGGGTATTGTTTTTCTTCAATCCCTGTACCGTCTGGATGAATACGCTCAGCGAGAAATCTTTGTAAGTGAACGTATTGGTCAACCCACCGATCCACTTCGGCGCGGTCTGTCCGAGGATCTTCCGGTCGTCGTCGTTGATCTTGCCGTCGCCATTCTGGTCTTTCAATTTGATGTCGCCGGCTTCGGCAATCGGATCCCAATTCTCGTGCATTCCGGCGGCGATTTCATCTTCCTGCCAGATACCCACTTTCTCATAATCGTAGATCACACCGATCGGATGGCCGATAAACCAACGGTTACCCAAATCGTCTTTGCCGTCGCCATAGAGGTCTTTGATCTCATTCTCATTCCAGGAGAAGACCAATGTGCTGTTCCAGCTGAAGTCTTTGGTTGTGATATTGCGGGAGTTCAAGGTGATCTCAAGCCCTCTATTGGCTGTTTCCCCCATATTGGAGTACACACTGTTGTAACCGGACACCTTGGGCAGGTTGCGTTTCAGCAGTAAGTCGTTGGTGGTCGACGTATAGAAGTCGATATTCCCCGACAGGCGGTTGTTCCACAAGCCAAAGTCGAGACCGACATTAAACGATTTCGTTGTCTCCCATGTTAGGTCGCTATTCCCCATCAGGTCGTTGGGCCATAAAGCAGCCGAGCTACCACCGTTCATGGTCAACATGCCGGTGTCCATCTTTACCAATGACTGATAAACGCCGATCGCCTCATTCCCTGCCTTACCATAGGAGAGACGCAGTTTCAGGGTATTCAGCCAATCATTGGATTTCTCCATAAAGCTTTCACGGGCGATGTTCCAGCCCAAAGCAACCGACGGGAATACCCCGTATTTATTGTTTGCTCCGAAGACTGAAGAACCGTCGCGACGTACGGTGAAGGTGAACAGATAGCGGCTGTCGTAGGAATAATTGATACGCCCCATCTGCGATATAGTGGTGTAAAGGTCGGTATAAGAGCTCACTTTGTGCGTTTCGGCGCTACCCATATTGTGCCATTGCAGGTCGTCGTTGATAAACTTCTCCGCTTCGGCTGTCGAGCTCTGGTATTTCTTACGTGACGAAGCGTAGAGCGCGGTCAGGTCGATATGGTGCATGCCAAAGTCGCGGGCATAGGAAAGGATATTCTCCACCGTATAGCTCTGTGTCTCATCGTTGAAGATCTTCGCGTATCCGCTGTTTTTGTTTACCGACTTGCCTTCGTACGTATTGCTGCGTTTGGGCATATAAGCGAAACCTCCGTTGAACTTATAACGCAGTCCTTCGAGCGGTTTCCAGATATTTCCGAAGTTCACCTCTGCATATCCGTTTATATTCATATTGTATTGCCGACGTTCCGGATTGGTTGTCGTCCACATCAAGGGGTTGGTGAACAGGGTCTCACTGTACATCGGGTTGATGCAATAGCTGCCATCTTCTTCATACATACGGGCATACGGGCTCATCGCTTCCGCCATCAGGAAGTTCACCCGGCCACCGTCCCGGTTGTGGGCTACGATATACGTGTTGGTCCCCACCGTCAGGTAATCCGTTACGTTCAGGTCCAGGTTCGTACGTACGGAATACCGTTTGTAGTTGAACCCTTTCAACAACCCTTTCTGGTCCATATAGTCGGCCGATACGTAATACTTCACATTCTCGGCGCCACCGGCCACGCTGACGTTATGGTTTTGGATGATACCCGTTTGAGAAGCGGCGTCGATCCAGTCGTTCTCGATCCCGTTCTGGTAGTTCGCCGATTCGTATTCATTCTTTACATGACCGTCGAACAGGGTCTCACCCGGGTTCTGCGCCACATAATCCGCATACCGTTGCAGGATCTGCTTGCCATCGCCAAACTTCAACTTATTGGTAAAGTCTTCGATCCCGACATAACCGTTGTAGCGGATCGTCGGTTTGCTGGAAGTACCCCGTTTGGTCGTGATCAGGATAACCCCGTTGGCCCCGTTCGTCCCGTAGATAGCCGTTGCCGAAGCATCTTTGAGGATCTCCATCGACTCGATATCGTTCGGATTGATGTCGTTCAAGGTACCTCCCGACTTACTGATGGGGATACCGTCGACCACCACATACGGGCCGGAAGAGGCATTGATCGAGTTACGTCCGCGCACCAAAGCATCGGGCGCGTCGCCCGGAATACCCGATGTCTGCGTGATGGTCACCCCGGCAGCAGCGCCCTGAACGGCTTGCAATACGTTGGTTACCGGCAGTTTCGATAAACGCTCTTTCGCGACCGAAGTAACCGAACCGGTCACGTCGGATTTCTTCTGCACCCCGTAACCGACAACGACCACTTCGTCGAGTGTCTGCGTGTCTTCCTGTAACACAATATTAAGCTGTGTTTGATTTTCAATCCGGATCTCCTGACTCAGGTATCCGATATAAGAGATTTGAAGCGTGGCACCAACCGGTACCTGCAGCGAAAATTCACCGTCATAGTTTGTGATTGTTCCGTTCGTCGTACCTTTCACCGACACATTGGCACCGATCACCGGTTCGCCCGTCTGGTCCGTAATGACTCCGGTGAGCTGTCTGGCTTGTTGTTGGACGACCATACGACGCGCGTCTGTCACATCTGTGTCTATCGCATATCCATACGACAATGGATAAGAAGCGAATAGTGCAATAGCAAAGAAAAAGTTTCGTGCTTTCATGCTTGTTTATTAAAGTTAGACAAAGTATTAAATTCTGGGGAGCAAATAAATGGCATAAACGACACTTATAGGTTTAATTCCGGTTCAAAAAAGGAGAAAAGCGGGGATATGACACGTCTATACCCCTCTTTTGAATAATGATTCGACTCTTATGGGGCGAGGGACTCCGGTTGAAGGCTTAGAGAAGGATGGGAGCTTCCCGGAAAAGGCCGCCGGAGTTTTATAAAAGGCCGGCAGGGTTTCCCAAAAGGCCGCCGGAGTTTTATAAAAGGCCGCCGGCCTTTTAACGACCTGAAAGAGACATTCCCAAATCGTTTCAGCCCCCCCTTTTTTCAACTACCGGTACTTTGCACGCAAACTACTAATATTTTGTCGACAAACTACCGGTATTTTGTTCGCAAACTACCGGTAGTTTGCGAACAAAACATTGGTGTTTAATTTGCAAGGGGATTACGCGTTTGAATCCCTGCGGGATACCGCCTCCGGCACGAAGCGTTCCATATATTCGCTGGGTTGCATGCCGAACTCTTTTTTGAAGCAGACGCTGAAGTATTTGGGGTCGTTGAAGCCGACGGCATAGGCGAGTTCGGAGATGCGCAGATGTTTCTTCTCTTCCATGATGCGGCAGGCGGCTTTCATGCGGATATTGCGGATGAAAGCGGAGGTGTTGAGGCCTGTGAGTGACTTGATCTTCCGGTAGAGCGTGGACTTGCTCGTGCCCATCTCCTGCTGGAACAGATGTTGATCGAAGGACGCGTCGTCGAGGTGGAGATGCACCAGGTCGATCGCCCGTTGCAGGAATTCTTCGTCGACCGTGGTGTAGTTCAGTTCATTGGCTTCGAAGACCAGCTGTTTCTTGAAATCGCGGTTGTTGCGTTCTTTCGCTTTCAACAGGTTGTTGATGCGGGCATGCAGGATACTCAGGTTGAACGGTTTGTTCAGGAAACCATCGGCTCCCGATTCGTAGGCCTCCACCCGGTCTTCTTCCCGGTTTTTGGCAGTCAATAGGATAACCGGTATATGGCTGATCTCCAGCTTGCTCTTTACCTGCTTGCAGAAGTCGATGCCATCCATTTCGGGCATCATAATATCGGAGACGACCAGGTCGATCTCTTCCTTTTCCATCATTTCCAAGCCCTCTTTCCCGGTCTGCGCGGTGAAGATATGGTATTCGACGCTCAAGAGCCTGACCATCAACCGCAACAGATCCTCGTTGTCTTCGATCAACAGTAACGCGTATTTCTTCTCCGCGGTAGGAGCGATGGGCGAAACCGTATCTCCCGGTTCCTCCTCCGCGGCATACGAATAGGTATCGATCTGTTGATCTTCATCGATCTCCTCCGCCTGGTAGTGGTCTCTATGGACCGGGAGGGTGACAATAAACGCCGTGCCTTCGCCCAGAGCGCTCTCAACCACGATCTCGCCGTGATGCAAAACAACCAGGTCGCGCGTCAAGGAGAGCCCGATGCCTGTGCCGATCGTATTGAACTTCCGGTAATCGCCTTCGTAGAAACGTTTGAACAGGTTTTTAGTCTCTTCCGGCGACATGCCCTTGCCGTTGTCTCTGACCGAAAGCACCACCTCGCCGGACGCTTCACGGTAGGCGAGCGAGATCCCGACATTCGAACCGGGCGTATTGTATTTCGCGGCGTTCGACAACAGATTGTAAAGGATCTTATCCCATTTGTCCGGATCGAAATAGACCGGTGGCATTGGATCGTTCTCGAACCGGAAAGTCATCTGCTTCTTTTTAATCAACGGCTGGAAACTCTCGATACTGTTGCGGACGAATTGCACCAGGTCGCCTTGTGATACCTTCAAGCGCAGGTTGCCGCTCTCCGCCTTGCGGAATTCAAGGATCTGCTGCAATAGGCGGATCAACCGGTTGATATGGGCGGTCATTACCTTATACTGTTCATTCAGGGCAGGACTCAACAACTTCACCTCATCCACCGACGCGGAGAGAATGGTCAGCGGTGTGAGAAGCTCGTGGGTGATATTGGTAAAGAACATCAGTTTCGAATGGTTGATCTCATCGCGCTTGGCCTGTTCCATCTCCGCCAGGTGAAGCGCCTGGGTCAGTTTCAGGCGGTAACGGATAAAACGGTAAATGGCATAGAGAAGCAATAATACGATACAGGTGTACAACAGATAAGCCCATCCGGTCTTCCAGGGAGGCGGCAGGATCTCCACGCGGATTGTCCGGATGTGTTCCTCGTCCCAGATGCCGTTGCGGTTGGTCGCTTTCAGCTGGAACGTGTACTCTCCCGGTTCCAGGTTGTTGTAGTAGGCAAACCGCCGGGAAGCATCCGTATATTGCCAGCCCGGATCGAACCCTTCCAGCCGATAAGCATATTTGATCTGCGCCGGAGCGGCATAACCCAGGGCGGCAAACTCGATATTGAAATTGTTCCGTTTGTACGACAGCCGGATCTGCTCGGTGAAATCCGGGGCATGCGGAGAGATTTCCTGTCGCGCTTGGGCAGGCAGCTGATCCCAGGGTTGATTGTATATCTTTATATCGGTCACCCGGACGGGAGGGAAGGCCTCATCGCCCGACATCCGGTCGGGGAAGAAGAAATTGTATCCGTGGTGCCCACCGAAGAACATCTCACCGTTAATGTCGGTAAAAGCGGAATTGCGGTTGAACTCATTGTCCTGCAGCCCGTCGGAAAGGGTGTACAGATGGTGTGTCGCCTCTTCAATCCTGTCGGGGACAGCCAAACGGATCAAGCCGGCGTTCGAAGCCAGCCACAGATTCCCTTTGGTATCCTGCTGGATACTCATAATCGCATCGCCGGGAAGAGATAATGCCTGGTGGACCGGACGGAAGCCATCCGCCTCGGTGTCATACAAGCTCAGGCCGCCGCCTTCCGCCCCTGCCCAGAGGCGTTGCTGTTTGTCGATAAACAGGCAGGAGACCGTGACACTGTTCAGGTTATTCTTCTCCGGGATATATTTCTTAAACTGCAGTTCATCCGCTTTTGCCGGGTCGCCGGTGATGCGGATGATGCCGCCATTGCTGGTCGCTGCCCATATATTTCCCTGCCGGTCTTCCTGCATCGCCACGATAGAGAGGTTGAAAAGCAGGGTGGATTCGGCGTACAGATTACTTAGGTTGATGCCTTCCCCGTCGGCTTTCAATATGCTGATCCCGTTGCGGGTACCAAACCAGGTGTTGCCCTTCGAATCTTCCAGGATAGAGAAGATACACTGGTTGTTGACCCAAGGACAGGCATCGCGGTTCAACAGCCGGGCGCGTTTCCCGCGGGGAGCCGTCTCGTCGTATTCCACAATGCCCCAGTCGTAGGTGCCGATCCAGATCTTGCCCGTCGTGGGCGATTGCACAATGGTATTGACCGTAGGGATACGCCCGATAAAACCGAACTCCTCAGATTCCATATTATAGACGTACTTCCCGGTGATGCGGTTATAGATCAGGAACCCCAGGTTGCCGAGCCCCAGCCATATCAATCCGTTCTTGGCCACCAATACACTGCGGATAGAGGGGTTGTGTACAAACTCATGGGAGAAATCGCTTAATGTATTGATCCCGAAATCATAGTTCTCCGTAACGACATAGTTCACCCCGCCGCCCAGGGTGGCGATCCACATCAGTCCCTGCCTATCCCTCAACAGGAATTGCACTACATTATAAGATATCGCGCTCGCCGAGTTGTCGGGAACATAATTGCGGAATCGGCCCGTTGCCTCATCTTCCAGAATGCTCAAACCGTTGCGGGTGCCCACCCATATCATGCCCGTGTTCAGGTCTTCCGAGATGGAGAATACATACCGATCGGCTAAGCTTTGCGGATTATCCTTGGCGTAGGTGTACGACCGGATGTCGAGCTTTTCCGGTTCGTACGGATTCTGGATGCAGTACAAACCGTTATCCCAGGTGCCTACCCAGATGCGTTGCCGGCTGTCTTCAAATACCGCTTGCGAGGAATTCTCCTTGCTCAGCTGGGGATACGTATAAAGCTGATCAGTGGCGGGGTCATAGCGATGCAATCCCTCCGCCCAGGTGCCGAACCATATATTCCCCCGCGAATCTTCCATCAGTTCTTTGATAGAAGCCCTAACCAACCGGTCGGGTAGGAAAGGCGTACAGGTGTTTGTCGCCGGATCGTATTGCTCGACACCGCCTTCGGTAGCGATCAACATACCTCCCGATCGCGGGAAAAGGATACGGGTGATCAGGCTTTCGCGCAACGATTCGTTCACGATCTTTCGCATCGTGCCCGTGCGTTTATCCAATACATTCAATCCATTGGACGTGCCGATCCAGAGTTGTTTGTCCGCGTCTTCCGTCAGGCTGTAGACATTGTTGTTGTTGAGTAAACCGGGAGTATAGAGATTGGACTTGAAGGTGCGGATCGAATAGCCGTCGTACTGGCAAAGCCCTCCCCGGGTGGCCAGCCAGATAAACCCGTCGCTGTCCTGGAAGATCGAGTTCACCTCGTTGGTCGGCAAGCCGTCCTGGATGGACAGCTGTTCGAAGGTATATGAAAGCGACTGCCCTGCCGATAGCTTAAAGCTTATCAGGCAAAGAACCGCCAGCGTATTCCATAATAGTTTGCGCACACACATAGAAACCGTTTTACCTCTCAATCGTTGGATTCAGACGCAAATATACGGATTAAATGGGATTCTCCGGCCTGTAAGTGTTCAATATACATTAAGGATATGCTGCAGAACATGCGGCATAAGTTTTCGCGGAGCTGACATTCTATTGCAACGCCTGCTTCAGATCCGCCAGGAGATCCTCGATATGCTCCGTTCCGATAGAAAGGCGGACGGTTGCCGATGCAATTGACAGCTTGGGCTCGTTGACCAGTACTTTTGTGATGGCGGAGATCAAACAGGGTTACGGGATATCGATATAAGCCAGTATTGCTCTCGTATTTCAAACAAAAAACTCTACGGCAAGGTAATAAAGATCAGGCAAATATAGTTCTTTTAGTCGTATGTTTAAGATCATTGAAGAAATAATTCTTTAATTAAACTTAATCGATACATTTACACCGTTTAAAACATCTAAACTAAACGACACGAAAATGAAGCCAAGATTGAAAATCAGGGACTTGACCCTCCGCGACGGTCAACAGTCCGCTTTCGCGACACGCATGACTCAACAACAGATTGATCGGGTGTTGCCTTTTTATCAAAATGCCGGTTTTTACGCAATGGAAGTCTGGGGCGGAGCTGTTCCGGACTCAGTCATGCGGTATCTGCATGAGAACCCATGGGATCGACTGGAAAAAATAAAAGCAGCCGTAGGGGAGAGTTCCAAACTGACCGCTTTATCCCGCGGGCGAAATCTCTTTGGTTACAATCCCTATCCCGACAGTGTAATCGACGGATTTTGCCGGGAAGCGATAGACTCCGGTCTGGGTATCATGCGTATTTTCGATGCGCTGAATGATATCAACAACATCAAATCGACCATTAAGTCGGTCAAGAAATACGGAGGCATTGCCGATTGCGCCGTCTGCTACACCATTGACCCGCATTTCTCCACAACAGAACGGTTGAAAGCCCAGCTGAAAGGGAAGAAGCTTCCCCATAAGATCTTCACCGACGACTATTTCCTTACGAAAGCGAAACAGATGGAGGCATTAGGCGCCGATATGATCACGATCAAAGATATGAGCGGATTGATTCCCCCGAGTCGCGTTGCCGCCTTGATCCGGCTTTTCAAGAAAAACCTGTCGATACCTATTGATTTTCACACCCATTGCACACCCGGATATGGTTTAGCCTCCGTTCTTTCCGCAATCGTAAACGGGGTTGATATAATTGATACCAATATCTGGTATTTCGCTGGTGGTCCGGCAGCCCCTCCAATTGAACTGATCTACGTTTTCTGTCAGAAATTAGGCATTGACCTCGATCTGGATATGGAGGCGATAGAAAAGATAAACGGGGAGTTACTCTATATCCGGAAAGAGCTGGAAGCGTATGATGTCATCAAACAATACCCCAACAAGTTCTCCCCATTGAGGGATCAGCTACCCGAAGCCGTTGATAAATTATTCGATACGGCCATCAAAGCCGCCCAACAAAACAACGAAGAGGTGTTGATCCAGGCTTGCCACGGCATTGAAGCTCATTTTGGATTTCCCAAACCCGACGAATTGGTGAAGAAAGCCGAAATACCCGGCGGGATGTACACCAATATGGTCGCCCAGCTCAAGCAATTGAAAAGTGAATTCATCCTGCAACGTGCAATGGAATTGATCCCGCGTGTCCGGCTGGATGCAGGCCTGCCTCCCTTGGTCACGCCGACCAGCCAGATTGTCGGCGTACAAGCAGTGAACTGCGCGCTCGATGAGAAAAACGGGAAACCCCAATACACGAATGTATCCAACCAGTTCCGGAACCTGGTCAAAGGCGAATACGGCGAAACACCCGTGCCCGTCGATCCGGAATTCCGGTTTAAGATTGCCGGTGTACGGGAAGAAACCCCTTACGACACCTCCGCATACGAGATGCAACCCAATCCGCTATTGGCTGATTGCGGCAATACTCCATTGGCAGAAAATAATAAGGAACAATTGTTACTGGAATTATTCCCGACCGTAGCAAAAGATTATCTGATGAAGTTCAAAAAGGAACAGTATCAGAAGATTCATGCTAAAGAAACAGGGATAAACGGGCACGACAACCTGCCGGATACGGATAAAAAGCAGGCGGAAAAGATCACCGGACAGATCATTGCCGCCCCAATGCCGGGACGTATATTTCAGTTATTGGTAAAACCCGGGGATACACTTGCCAGCGGAGAGAATGTTTTAATTCTTGAAGCGATGAAGATGGAGAACAATATCTCTTCACCCTACTCCGGCAAAGTGAAGCAAATACTGGTCAATATCGGCGATTTCGTTCCGGAGGGAACGCCCATGCTGGAAGTTGAATAAATCAAAAAAGGCTATAGATAAACAAAATCTATAGCCTTTTAAAAAACATTTGTATGCCATGTCCTTATCATCGGAGTCGTATTTTCTTATTTATATGCTTTCAACTTCTCTTGTAATTCTTTACGGGCAAAGAAAATACGGCTCTTAATCGTGCCCAAAGGCAGAGCCAGCTGATCCGCAATCTCCTGATATTTATAGCCGCTCAAATAGAGAGAGAAGGGTATGCGTAATTCACCATCCAGATTTTCAATAGCCTGATTGATCTCTCCCAGTTGGTAAGACCCTTCCGGACTATCAAAACCGGATTCGCTCATCATCTCCAAATTGTACAAATCCGCATTTTGATCTATAATCGTTTGCGTACGTACCACTTTATGGTAGTTATTGATAAAAATATTACGCATAACCGTCAACACCCACCCTTTGAAATTGATGTTGTCAACATACTTGTCCTGATTGCCGAGAACCTTAAGAGTCGTATCCTGCAATAAGTCCTGTGCATCATCCCTGTTCGCCGTCAACGTCAGGGCAAAGTTCATCATGTTCTCCTGTAAACCTAATAGGTTTTTTTGAAATTTAAGTGCATTCATTTTATATATATATTTTAATTTATTCCATTTAAGATTATGTATCTTTCTTTTTAAGCACATAACAAATGTATTTATTAATTTCGTAATTAACATTTTAATAAGTATAAAATTTATTAAAATAAAAATATAACGACTTTATTTGCACTTATTCAACAAATGAATAGTTTTTACAACACCTTTTAATCGAGCATTTCACTTTTTACAACATTTCGATCACTTATTACAAGTTTTCCCCCGCGGATATTCAACAGATAGCCTCATTTCAATCCCCCAATTCATTTTCGATCGTCTCACTCCATTCGCCATTTTCATCCAGAATGATTGTAAATTCATCATCCGAATGAGAAGAGTTGTATAATCTCCCGGTATACCGCAAGATCTTATTCACAACCGGTTGTATATTCTCAACCGTACGCTCACGCAGAATGTCATCGGTCGTATTTATCGCTTTCAGATGGGCGGTTAAAGACACACCCTCTTCCGGCACAAACGTAAAGAAGGCATGGGTGACATCCGTACTGCCGATATATTCGGTCAGCGAATAAGTGAAAAGAGGCTCCTGCTCTTCCGGGGCCAGACCGTGGCCGGTCGATAAATTCAAGAGGCAAGGATGTTTGTCCAGCCGGATACTAAACTCTTTTGCATCGTCGGGTACGATATCCGTCGAGACAAATTCAATCTTACTGACTACACGGTAGAGCGTGATCGTTTCTTCATGTATATCCCCCGGCTCTACTTCCAGGAAGAAAGCATGATGAAATGTATCCGTCACCCGGTCGAACGCCAGCGCATTTCCCTGGAGCGACACCGAAGAAGAGTTGTGGGCAATCACCACAAATTCATACGCTCCACGGGGCAATTCATCCGACAGCACTCCGAAATCCAAGTCCTCCCGGGTATAGGTAAGATTCCGGTAGGGCGTTGTTTCACCATCTTTGAATACAATATATTCAATCTGGCAACAAAGGTCTTCGAGCGTTTTGGGATCTTCGCCACGCACCACAGCAATAGGTTCCGGGATATTCAAGGGCGGGATACCACGGGTTTCCGGAAAGGAGTACACTTCTTCTTTCAGCAACAAGGAGAACTTCACGGGGAAAACCTCTTCCTCCGGATCAACAAATCGCGGATCAACCGGATCGGGAGAGGAGTTACAACTAAGGAGAGCCAGAGTGCTCATCCAAACCAAATAGCTTTTTACTTTCATAGCATTGGTATTTGAGTTAAACCTAAAAATATCACCTTAAAGAAAATACTTTTTTTGGAATTTAAAAAATATTAAGCAAGAAAAAGTGAGGCGCAAATGTATTTTTTTTAGCTTTGTAAAGCGGCTTCTGAAGCTAGCTTTTGAATATCAAAGCATACATATATCTAATACCTAAAAATAAAAATTATGGCACGTCCTGTTACCTTGTATTCCCTCCAGTGGGGTGATTTATCATTAGAAACTGTCTGTGTAAAAGCTAAAGAATTCGGTTACGACGGTATTGAAATCGGCCTTCCCGACCATCTGGATGTACGGCAAACCGATCCAGCCTATTACCAGGGCATCAAAGATCTGTTGGCTCAACACGGTATGCAATTACACACCATCTCGACCCACCTCATCGGTCAGGCCGTATGCGACCCGATCGACGCCCGCCACAAAGGCATCCTTCCCGCGTATATCTGGGGCGACGGTGATCCGGAAGGCGTTCGCTCCCGCGCCACCGAAGAGTTGATCCGCACAGCCAAAGCCGCTAAAGCCTTGGGTGTAAAGACGGTTGTCGGCTTCACCGGTAGCCCGATCTGGCACCTGCTTTACTCGTTCCCTCCTTTTGTCAACCAAATGATCGACGAAGGTTATGTGGAATTTGCCCGTCGCTTTACGCCGATCCTCGATGAGTTCCAGAAACTGGGTATCCGCTTTGCCCTCGAGGTGCATCCGACGGAGATCGCTTTCGACACATTCTCGGCCCGCCGGGCATTGGAAGCGGTAAACAATCATCCGGCGTTCGGATTCAACTACGACCCGAGCCACCTGGGTTATCAGGGTGTCGACTATGTTGATTTCATTTATCAGTTCCCCGACCGCATTTTCCATGTGCACATGAAAGACGTTTGGTGGAGCGATACGCCCCGTCAAGTCGGTGTATTCGGCGGCCATGTGCCGTTCGGCGATCCGCGTCGGTATTGGAACTTCCGCAGCGTCGGCCGTGGAAAGATCAATTTCGAAGAGATTATCCGCGCCCTGAACTCCATCGGTTATCAAGGCCCGCTCTCCGTGGAATGGGAAGACAGCGCCATGGATCGCGAACACGGTGCCCGGGAATCCTGCGCATTCACCAAACGCATCGATTTCCAGCCTTCCGCGCATGCCTTCGACGCGTTCTTCGCGAAAGAATAAAGAATAACTACTCAGCGTGATTTTTTTTGTAGCCGGGCATGGTCGACAATCCGTCGATCATGCCCGGTAATTATATGCGACCTCTATCTTAACTCTGTTCCAGCGCATTAATTTCCATTTCATATAGCTTTTGCGATTTGAAGGTGGTTTTCTGAATACTCTTTCGGAGTGTTTTTCCCGGACTAAAGACTAAGCGGGGAGGTCGGATCTGGGTTATGTCAAAATCTTCTTCGGAGGCAAAACCGGGCGAACCGATGCAATAACGGAAATTGCCGAAGTCGTCGAACTGCACAATCCGTCCCTCGCTCATGTGTTTGCGCATCAGATGACTCATGCGGTCCAATACGGCTTTTACCTGATTGGAAGGGGTTCCCGCTTCCGCGATTTCATGGATCAGCTCGTCGAAAAGAACGGTTTCGCTATACACTTCCCGGGCGTGATACTTATAAGGATAGAGTTTTTTGTCCTGTCCCAGGTTATTACACTTGACTAATTTGAATTTTATTGCCATACATTATATAGTTTAAGATTTTTTACGCCATCTATAGTTCAAGATTCTGCTATCGCTACAAAGATAAAAAAGTATTTGTTTTACACACACACACAAAGTATAGGGAGAAAAAACGACTATCCGCGCGAGTAATTTAAGTTACCCGCGTGGGTAACTTAAATTACTCGCGCGGATAGTTTCTTATACTATAGCTATTTCGTGTTCAAAATAGAGATAAACCTCGTCATTCATATACCTGCGGAAGGGCAGAAATCCAAACGATAGATTTTCAGTATAAGTTAATACAAAAATGATTACCTTTGCATTTGGTATAAATTTTAAGACAAAATGAAAAAATTCAGAGCGGCCATCGTAGGATATGGCAACATTGGAAAGTACGTTTTAGAGGCAATTGAGGCAGCACCCGATTTTGAGTGCGCAGGTGTGATTCGTCGAAACCCGGTAGATATTCCGGAAGAACTGAAAAAATATACCGTTACTGACAGTATAACGAAGTTAGAAAATGTAGATGTGGCCGTGTTGGCAACGCCGACGCGCAGCGTGGAAACATTTGCAAAAGAGATATTGGCAATGGGCATTAACACCGTCGATAGCTATGATATCCATGGGGGTATTGTAGATCTTCGCCGGTCATTGGATGCTGTGGCCAAAACGCATAAGGCGGTGGCCGTCGTTTCTGCCGGATGGGATCCGGGAAGCGACTCGGTGGTGCGTACCCTGTTGGAAGCGATGGTTCCCAAAGGGGTGACCTATACCAACTTCGGACCGGGCATGAGCATGGGCCATACGGTGGCTGTCAAAGCGATCAAAGGAGTGAAAGCGGCCTTGAGCATGACTATTCCGCTGGGCACCGGTATTCATCGCCGCATGGTGTATATCGAAGTAGAAGAAGGCTATAACTTCAAAGAGGTAGCCGCCGCGATCAAAGCGGATGATTATTTTGCGCACGATGAAACGCATGTGATGCAGGTCGAATGTGTAGACAATCTGTTGGATATGGGTCACGGGGTAAACCTGGTACGTAAAGGTGTTTCCGGCAAGACACAAAATCAATTGATCGAGTTCGATATGAAGATCAACAATCCGGCATTGACTGCCCAGGTGCTTATCGCTGTGGCACGCGCCAGCTTCCGCCAACAGCCGGGTGCCTATACGATGATCGAACTGCCGGTGATCGATATGGTCTATGGAGAAAAAGAAGACTTGATCAAACGGCTCGTTTAATCAAATCTTCTTTTTCTAATTGACAATTGACAATTGACAATTGACAATTGATAATTATTACCTGTGTTAGAAGATAAGAATTACATAATAAAAAGAACAAAAATATGGTAGCTTCATTCCTTGTCAATTGTCAATTGTCAATTGTCAATTATATAACCTGGACATTCGATCCGGCCATTTTCACGATCGGCAGTCGGGAGATTCGTTGGTATGCCCTGATGTTTATTATCGGTTTTATGATCGGGATATGGATCGTCGGCAAGATGTGGAAACAGGAGAAGCTGCCGGAGAAATGGCTGGAGTCGTTGGGATATTATACGTTCTTCGGCATGCTGATCGGTGCCCGCCTGGGGCATTGCCTGTTTTATAATCCGGGGTATTACCTGGCCAACCCGATAGAGATCCTGAAGATGTGGGAAGGCGGACTGGCCAGTCATGGCGGTACGCTGGGCATTATTATTGCGATCTATTTCTATTCGCGTCGGGTGAGTCATCATACGATGTTGTGGGCTTTCGATAAATTGGTGGTACCGACCGGCTTGGTCGCCGCCTTGATCCGTTTGGGCAACCTGTTCAACCATGAGATCTACGGTCATCCGACCGATCTGCCCTGGGGGTTCCGTTTTGTGCGCAACCTGCACGCCTGGATGAATGGTGCCGAACCGATATTCACTGTTCCCTGCCATCCGACTCAATTATACGAAGCAATCTGTTACCTATTAACCTTCGCCCTTTGTATGTGGCTTTACTTCCGAAAAGAAGCCTGGAAGAAAGAAGGACTGATCTTCGGGATCTTTATGATCTGTATCTTCGGATCACGTATCCTGATCGAGTTCCTGAAAAACGTACAGGAAGATTTCGAAGTCGGTATGACACTCAATATGGGACAGTGGCTGAGTGTGCCTTTTGTACTTGCCGGGATCTATTTTATCTGGCGGGCACTTAGACCCAAAAAATTATGAATTATGAATTATGAGAATGAGGAGAAATCCTTCATTTTCAATTTTCAACTAAATTATGTATAAACTTAAAGAAATCGCCAAAGATGTATTTTATGTCGGTGTGAACGACCGGCAGAAACAATTGTTTGAGAATTTATGGCCCCTGCCTTATGGGGTGTCTTATAATGCCTACCTGATTATGGACGAGAAAACGGTGTTGATGGATACGGTCGATGCCTGTTTCGCGGACATCTTCCTGAAGAAGATCAGTGACGCGCTGGATGGACGGACATTGGACTATCTGGTGGTCAACCACATGGAACCCGATCATGCCGGAAGTATCCGCCTGTTGCGCCAGCAATATCCGGAAGTTCAGATCGTGGGCAACAGCAAAACCTTCGGCATGCTTGAAGGCTTTCACGGCATTACGGAAGGACTACACGAGGTCAAAGAAGGCGATACGCTTTCGATTGGCCGTCGGCAGTTGCAATTCTATATGGCACCGATGGTGCATTGGCCGGAAGTGATGGTCACCTATGAAACGACCGATAAGATCCTGTTCTCCGCCGATGCTTTCGGAACCTTCGGCACATTGGACGGGGGCATTCTCGACGATGAGATGAATATCGAGCCCTACTGGGAAGAGATGATGCGCTACTATTCCAATATCGTGGGCAAATACGGTAGCCCGGTACAACGTGCCTTGCAAAAGCTCGCCGCCCTGGAGATCGAGACGATCTGCTCGTTGCACGGTCCCGTCTGGCGGACGCACAAAGAAAAAACGATCGCCCTCTACGACCGCCTGAGCCGGTACGAAGGCGAAGACGGTGTGGTGATTATCTACGGCAGCATGTATGGGAATACCGAACAGATGGCGGAAGTGATCGCCTCTTCCCTGGCGGCCAACGGGGTGAAGAACATCGTGATGCACAATGTGAGCAAAAGCCATGCGTCGTACATCATCAAAGACGTGTTCAAATACAAAGGAGTGATTATCGGTAGCCCGACCTATTCCAACCAGCTCTATCCGGAAGTGGAGTCTATCCTGAGTAAAATCCAGATCCGGGAAGTCAAGAACCGCCTCTTCGGCTATTTCGGCTCCTTCACCTGGGCCGGTGCCGCTGTCAAACGGCTGACCGCGTTCGGCGAAGAGATGAAATGGGAAGTGGTAGGAGTTCCTGCCGAGCAAAAGCAATCGATGAAACCCGACAATTACGACGCTTGCTGGGCGTTGGGCGAGGCGATGGCGGAGAGAATAATAAACAAGTAGTTAGTAGTTGGTAGCTGGTAGTTAGTAGGCGCAAGCGATATCATTCTTGCTAATCGCTGGATATTGTTTCCGTCTACCAACTACTAACTACTAACTACCAACTACTATAAAATAAAATGCTATGAGACTGATTATCGAACCGAATTACGAGCAGCTGTCGCAATGGGCAGCGAATTATGTGGCTTCCAAGATCAAGAAAGCCAATCCGACAGCGGAGAAACCTTTTGTATTGGGATTGCCGACGGGCTCTTCCCCGTTAGGGATGTATAAGAACCTGATCGAGTTGCACAAGAAAGGGGTGATCTCTTTCCAACACGTCGTGACATTCAATATGGATGAGTATGTCGGCTTGCCGCAGGACCATGCGGAAAGCTACCATACGTTTATGTGGAAGAATTTCTTCAGCCATGTGGATATCCGGAAAGAGAATGTACATATCCTGAACGGAAATGCCGAAGACCTCGAAGCCGAATGCGAAGCCTACGAAGCCCAGATGAAAGCCGTAGGTGGCGTCGATCTGTTCCTGGGCGGTATCGGTCCCGACGGGCATATCGCGTTCAACGAGCCGGGCTCATCCCTGAGTTCACGCACCCGTATCAAGACATTGACCACGGATACGATCATTGCCAACTCCCGTTTCTTCGATAACGATGTGAATAAGGTGCCCAAGACGGCGGTTACCGTAGGGGTCGGCACGGTCTTGGATGCGAAAGAAGTGTTGATCATGGTCAATGGGCACAACAAAGCCCGGGCTTTGCAACAGGCTGTAGAAGGATCGATCAATCAGATGTGGACGATTACCGCCCTGCAACTGCATCCGAAAGGAATCATCGTCGCCGACGAAGCTGCCTGCGCCGATATAAAGGTAGGGACTTACAACTACTTTAAGGATATTGAGAAGGATAATCTTTGCCCGGAGGGGTTGTTGAAGGATTAGAGGAGAAGGGGGGTAAGGGGCCTAAAGGGCTTAAGGGATCCAAGGGGTCCAAGGGGCTTAAGGATCCTTACCTTAAACCCCTTGTACCCCTTAAACCCCTTAACTCCTTATCCTCTCAGGCTATTATCCATCGCCGCAGCCGCTTTGCGTCCATCGCCCATGGCCAGGATCACAGTGGCACCGCCACGAACGATATCTCCGCCGGCATAAACATCCGGCAGATCAGACCGCATCGTTTCCTGATCGACAATGATCGTTCCCCATTTGCTGACCTGCAAGCCTTTGAAAGCACTCGGCACCAGCGGGTTCGGCGATACACCGACACTGACAATCACCTCATCGACATCGATCGTTTCAATCGCTCCTTCGACAGGCACCGGACGACGACGACCCGAAGCATCCGGTTCGCCCAGTTCCATCTTCTGCAGACGCATCTGACGGACACGGCCAAATTCATCACCGATATATTCAACCGGGTTATGCAACGTCATAAACTCGATACCCTCTTCTTTGGCATGTTTCACCTCTTCCACGCGGGCGGGCATTTCTTCTTCGCTCCGGCGATAGATAATCATCGCCCGGTCGGCACCCAAGCGGCGTGCCGTACGTACAGAGTCCATCGCCGTATTGCCGCCACCGATCACCGCGACGTTCTTACCGATCCAGACCGGCGTATCGCTTTCAGGATTCGCCGCATCCATCAGGTTGACGCGCGTCAGGTATTCATTCGACGACATCACCCCGACCAGGTTCTCCCCCGGGATATTCATAAAGTTAGGCAAGCCGGCGCCGCTGGCAACAAAGATACCTTTGAAGCCGTCCGTGTGCAGGTCTTCATAACTGATTGTTTTGCCCACGATGCAGTTGTTCAGGAACTTCACACCCATCTTACGCAGGATATCGATCTCGACATCCACGATCGTATTGGGCAGACGGAATTCCGGAATCCCATATTTCAATACGCCACCTATCTCATGCAGGGCTTCGAAGACCGTCACGTCATACCCCAGTTTCGCCATATCACCGGCAAAAGAGAGTCCGGCAGGACCCGAACCGACCACGGCGATCTTCACACCGTTCGGCGCAGCCACCTCCGGGATGGAGATATTGCCGCTCTCGCGTTCGTAGTCGGCCGCAAAACGTTCGAGGTAACCGATCGCAACCGGTTCCTTTTTCATTTTCAGATGGATACATTGCGCTTCACACTGCTTCTCCTGCGGACATACGCGGCCGCAAACCGCCGGCAGGGCACTGGTTTCTTTCAGTGTCTTCGCCGCATCGAGGAATTGTCCTTTCTCGATGTATTTAATAAATGTAGGGATATTGATGTTCACCGGGCACCCTTGCATACAGGTCGGATTGGCACAGTCCAGGCAGCGTTGCGCTTCCAATAGTGCCTGCTCCGTGGTAAGTCCCAGGTTTACTTCTTCATTGCGTACCCGACTGCGGTAGGTTGGATCCAGTTCGGGCATGTGCACGCGGGCGATATCTGCCCGTTCTTTATTTTTTTTGCTTTTACGAAGCTCTTCACGCCAGGTTTCGGAACGACGTTCCGAAACAGTTGAAAGTTGAGAGTTGAAAGCTGAAAGTTCTTTTTCCATATTCTTGTTTATTCTTTATCGTTTAATCAATGTATTTCCTGTTTCACGATCACTTTCAACTTTCAACTTTCAACTGTTCTTGTTCCTTGTAAGCGCCCAGTCGCATGATCATCTCATCGAAGTCCACTTCGTGCGCATTGAACTCGGGCCCATCGACACAGACAAACTTCGTCTTGCCACCCACCGTCACCCGGCAGGCGCCACACATACCGGTACCATCCACCATGATCGTGTTCAGGGAAGAAACGGTCGGGATCTCATACTTCTTTGTCAGTGCGGCTACGAACTTCATCATGATAGCCGGGCCGATCGTGACACAGAGATCCACTTTCTCCCGGTTGATTACGCTCTCGACACCGTTCGTCACCAGCCCTTTATTGCCATACGAACCGTCATCGGTCATAATGATTACCTCATCCGAATTCGCTTTCATCTGCTCTTCCAGAATGATCAGGTCTTTGGTGCGAGCCGCCAAGACGACAATGACCCGGTTTCCCGCTTCATGAAACGCTTTGACGATCGGCATCAACGGGGCAACTCCTACTCCCCCTCCGGCGCAAACTACCGTACCGACTTTCTCAATGTGCGTGGCCTGTCCCAACGGACCGACCAGATCGGTAATCTCATCTCCTACATTCAAGGCACAAATCTTTTTGGAAGAATTGCCGACCGCCTGGATCACCAATGTGATCGTACCTTTTGCCACATCGGCATCTGCGATCGTAAGAGGAATACGTTCTCCTCTCTCTCCCACCTTGACGATCACGAAATGTCCTGCCTTACGGGAACGCGCGATCAGGGGCGCTTCCACTTCGAGTTTGACTACGTTGGCGGAGAATTGCTCTTTACTTACAATTTTGTTCATCTAGTAAAATTATTGTGTGATTGTTTACCTGTATTTTCGGCGCAAAAATACATTATTTAAAGATATTATTAGTCATTTTGTCATATAAAGACGCGTTAATCGAACAATCCCTCATCGCGAACAAGCATCAGTATGGCCGAATGGGGGACGATCAGGTACTTTTCTTCGTTGAACTGGATCTCGAAAGAGGCGCTGGGCAAATACACCGCCAGATCCCCTTCGCGAGCCTGCAAAGGAAGATAATGCACTTGTTCGTCTTTTTTCTTTTTCCACACCTCGTCTTCTTCCACCTGGGATGGCAAGGGATAACCCGGACCTGTCTTTATGATATATCCGGCTTGTATCTTCTCGCCTTCCTGCACGGAAGGGGGCAGATACAGTCCTGATTTGGTTTGGCTTTGCGGATTCTTTGGTTTAATCAGTACTTTGTCCCCGATCATCAGGAACTTCTCGATGTCTTTCTGGTCAATAGATAATTGCATAATCGCTTGTTCTTAAGTCTTTCGGGGCAAATGTAATCATTTTTGTGTAATTTTACTTTCGAATGCAACTTCCTGAAAGCGCTTTTCATCATAGAAATCAGAGAGCATAAGTACGTATATGAAGGAACAACTGTTAATTGCCGCATGTAAACGGGGCGAGTCGTGGGCTTGTAAAGAGATTTACGAGACTTATGCTCCTCTCATGATGAGCGTCTGTTTACGGTACGTGAATAACAGGGAGACCGCACGTGATTTATTGCAGGATGGATTTATCAAAGTGTTTACTAAAATCGATTCCTATAGCGGTGCGGGAGCGTTCGGCGGGTGGATACGCCGGGTGTTTGTGACGACGGCACTCGAATATCTCCGCACGACGAACGCTCTGAAACTTAGTGTAGATATGGAAGCCTCCGGCATCGAGCCGGCCTATTGGGATGAGTCCGCCCTGGAGCGGCTTACGACCGATGAGCTGATGGAATGTGTGGGAAGATTACCCAACGGATACCGGACCATATTTAATCTATATGCCATCGAAGGCTATTCGCATAAAGAGATAGCCGGGATACTCAAGATTAGCGAAATAACGTCGCGTACCCAGTTCATACGGGCCCGCAATGCGTTACAGAAAAGTGTACTTTCCTTAATGGAGAAAGAGGATGTCAGACGAAACAGCACATAAAGAATCTTTGGATCACTTCAGCAGCTACCTCAAGGGGCGGTTGGAGAATCATCCGACCCCGGTCGATCCGGGAAGCTGGGATAAGATCGCCGGGCAGTTGCAACGGAGGAAGCGTTCCCATCTGGGATGGATCGCTTCAGGCATTGCTGCGGCTATCCTGTTGGCTGTTTTCTGGCTGTCTTACCCATTCGATGCGGAGGATGTACAGCGGCAACTGGCCGAACAGGAAATCCTTCCCCGACCGGAAGAAGAGAAACCCGTGCCCGAAACAACGAAACCCGTTGTGGAAACACTGGCTCTCCAGACTCCGCCTGCGACTCCGGAGCGCCCCCCCGTTCCGGAGGCAAAGGCGCCGGTCGAAGAAGTTGAAGAGAGAGTTATGGAAACCATTCGTGCACAGGAAGAAAACGAACAGCAGGAAGAAAACGAACAACCCGCCGAAAGCAGGAAGCAGCCCGCCGAAAGCAGGGAACAATCCCAAAGCCCCAAGCGCGAATCGTTCACGCCATCCGAGCCTTCCCGCTTCGCCGATCTGCCGCAAAAGAAAAAGAGCGGGAAGTGGCTGTTGGCCGTGGCGCTGGGTACCGGTGGCGGGGATCCTTCTTTTTTCTCTCTTTCTTCAAACGACTATGCCGTTCTTGAACCGTCGCATAATGACCCCGGTTATAATCTTCCTTCCGTTCCATCGGAAGAAATAGGCAATGAACACCTGGCGGAGAAGCAGTATGTGGATATCTCCCACGCCATCCCACTGTCGGTGGGAATAAGCGTTCGGAAAGAGATCAATCCGGTCTTTGCCGTTGAAAGCGGATTGATCTATACGTATCTCGCTTCGGACCTGAAGAAAAGCAGGATCAGCAAAAACGACAGATTACAGCTCCACTATCTGGGGATTCCCCTGAACGCGGTGGCTTACCTGGTGAATAAACCGCGGTGGAATATGTATCTCTCCGGTGGGGTTATGCTGGAAAAAGGGTTGAAGTCCGTCCTGACGGTAAGAGAATTCGATGCCGGTGTATTTGTTTCGAATGCAGAGAAGAGCTCGATCCCGGGTGTTCAGTTCTCGCTGCACGGAGCTGTCGGTATCGCCTACCGCCTCTTCGACCATTGGAGCCTCTATGCCGAGCCCAAGATCTATTATTATTTTGATGCGGATCAACCGCCAAGTATCCGGACCGAACATCCTTTCGGATTTGGTGTCAACGGCGGAATCCGGTATCATTTTTAGTTCAAATCATCTCATGTAAACATTAAATTCAGTTATTATGAAACGAATTATACCCTTGTTCCTCGCCTTTACGGCTCTTTTTCTCTCTGGTTGTTTCGAGAGTAGAGTAGAAAAAGTTGAATACACCATCAATGAGCCGGTCACCCTGTCGGTCACTGAGTTCCGAAACTCCGTAAAGGTCAACACCACGCCCCGTACGATAGAAGAAAGGGGGAAGTTGTGTCTCTATAACGGCTACCTGTATATCTCCGAGCCGGAAGTGGGCATTCATATTATCGACAACCGCAATCCGGCCAATCCCCAATCCGTCGGTTTTATCGAATTGATGGGCAATGCCGACGTAAGCATTAGAAACGATCGTTTGTATGCCGACTCGTATATCGACCTGGTGTGGTTCGATCTGACTAATCCGGCCAAGCCCCAATTGATCAACCGTCTGGAAGGGGTCTTCCCGTTTGCCCTGCCGCCTACTGAGAATGATTACGGGTGCAACTATAATGCCTGTCATACCGCCTTTGCGGAAAACCAGGTCGTTGTAGGTTGGAAACCGAAGAAGCGGGTCGAATGGGTGGAGCGTTATAACGGGGAAGACATGATGATGCCCGAAGCCAGCCAGTCAGGCGATTTCTTGTCGAACTCCTCGGGTGGCATGTCGACGGGTGTGGTCGGTTCGATGTCGCGTTTCGGACTGTACGACAGTTATTTGTATGTGGTGATGAACAGTCAGATGACCATCTTCAATCTGGCAGGCGACGAGCCGGTCAAAGTCAGGGAAAGCTTTTATGTAAATCAGGATGTGGAGACCATCTTCCCGTATAAAGACTATCTCTTTCTGGGCACGCCGACGGGCATGGCGATCTACTCGGTGGCCAATCCCGAAGAGCCGGGTTATATCTCCACCGTATGGCATATCTTCGGCTGCGACCCGGTGGTGGTCGAAAACGATCTGGCGTATGTGACCATCCATTCCGACAACTGGTGCGGGCAGAACGTCAATCAACTGTTGATTATCGACGTCAGCGATGTCTATTCGCCCAATCACCTGGTCACCTATTCGATGAAAAAACCCAAAGGCCTGGGCATCGACAACGGCACGCTCTTTGTCTGCGACGACGGACTGCAGGTGTTCAAAGTAGGCGACCCGCAGCAACTGATGGCCAACCGGCTGGTGCACTACTCCGGCATGGAAGGCTACGACTGTATCCCCTATAATAATGTATTGATGATGATCGCCGACGACGGTCTCTACCAATACGACTATACCGATCTCTCCCGGATCTCCAAGCTCAGCCACCTGAAGATCGGCAAATAAGCCTCAGCCATGACCAAACCTGAAACTTACCACATAAAAGTTTTTACCCCGGTCTTCACCTTTCACCCTTCATCGAGATCCCTGTATTAATCAGCCTTTCGGGTGAAGGCAAAAAAGGCCGGCAGGGTTTTCCAAAAGGCCGGCGGAGTTTTCCAAAAGGCCGGCGGCCTTTTGGAAAACCCTGCCGGCCTTTTGGGCACTCAAACAGTCCACTTTTTTAACCTTTCATCTGTAGGCTTGCAAAAAGGGCTGTGCGGGTTTCAAATAAATAATAAATATATTTGCACCATGAGACTGATCTATATTTTTCATAGCGGATTCCTGATCGAAGCCGAAGGTTTCGCGATCCTGATCGATTATTATAAGGATACCGGAGTCGCGCCCCGGGAAGGATATGTGCATCAGACCTTGCTTGGCAAGCCGGGCAGGCTTTATGTCTTATCGTCCCATGCCCATCCCGATCATTTCAACAAAGAGATACTGCAATGGCGGGAAGAGAAAGAAGATATGCAATATCTCTTTTCGCGGGATATCCTGCGGGCAAGGAAGGCCGGAGAAGAGGATGCGGTTTACCTGATGAAAGGGGAGGAGTATACCGATGAATACCTGTCCGTCAAAGCATTGGGATCGACCGATATCGGCATCTCTTTCCTGATCCGGGCGGAAGGGAAAACGATCTTTCATGCCGGCGACCTCAATAACTGGCACTGGAAAGACGAATCGAATCCGGAGGAAATCGCCGTTGCCGAGCGAGATTACCTGAAAGAACTGGAATTATTGGCCGACACGACCGATCACCTGGATGTCGCCCTCTTCCCTGTCGATCCCCGCCTGGGTACCGACTTTGCCCGGGGAGCGGAGCAGTTGATCGACCGCATACCGGTCGATTTGTTCGCTCCGATGCACTTCGGGGAGAATTACGATAAGCTCAAGCCGTTCTATATCTATGCTCAATCCAAAGGGGTAGCCGTGATGGAACTGACCGAAAAAGCACAATCTATAAATATATGAATCGTATGGAAATAAAAGCAAGATTTGATCATTTCAACATCAATGTCGTTGATCTCAACAAGAGTATAGCCTTCTACGAAGAGGCTTTAGGACTGAAAGAACACCACCGCAAAGAGGCGGAAGACGGTTCTTTTATCCTGGTTTATATGGGCGACCGGCAGACCGGCTTTCTGTTGGAGCTGACCTGGCTACGCGACCGGCAGGAAGCGTACGAATTGGGCGATAACGAAAGCCACCTGTGTTTCCGGGTGGATGGCGACTACGACCAGATCCGCGCCTACCATAAAGAAAAAGGATGGGTCTGCTTTGAAAATCATTCCATGGGACTTTACTTCATCAACGATCCGGATGACTATTGGATTGAAGTCTTGCCCTTAAATAAATGAAAAACTTCAGGAGATAGACTTTCGGGTATCAACTATTTCCCTATATTTACAACCCAATAAAAGGACATTATTAATCCAATAAAAATAAAATCATGGAGAAACCTTATGTAATAGGTATAGATATTGGTGGCACCAATACGGTATTTGGAGTTGTTGATGCAAGAGGAACGATCTTGTACAGCGGGTCGATCAAGACCAGCAAACATGCTGATATTAAAGATTATATAACAGAACTGGCTAAAGGCTTGGATATCGTGATCGATCAGGCCGGCGGATACGACAAGATCAAAGGTATCGGTGTAGGCGCTCCGAACGGAAACTACTTCAGCGGTTGCATCGAATTTGCGCCGAACTTGCCCTGGAAAGGCCAGATTCCTTTGGCCCAGCTGATCAGTGAAGCCGTCAGAGGTATTCCGGTTACATTGACTAACGACGCCAATGCCGCCGCTATCGGGGAAATGACCTATGGCGCGGCACGCGGGATGAAAGACTTTATCGTGATCACACTGGGCACCGGCGTAGGTAGCGGTATCGTTGTCGGGGGTAACCTCGTCTACGGACATGATGGCTTTGCCGGCGAATTGGGTCACACGATTATCCGCCGGAAGAACGGACGGAAATGTGGCTGCGGCCGTGAAGGTTGCCTGGAAGCGTACACTTCGGCAACCGGCGTAGCCCGTACAGCCCGTGAAATCCTGGAACTCCGCAGCGACGAGAGCATCCTTCGCGATGTCGATCCGGATGAGATCACCTCCAAAGACGTCTACGACGCAGCCATGAAAGGTGACAAGGTAGCACTGGAAATATTCGAATTCACCGGACACATGCTGGGCGAAGCCTTTGCCGACTTTGTGGCCTTCTCAAGCCCGGAAGCGATTATTCTTTTCGGCGGTCTGACCAAAGCAGGCGACCTGATCATGAATCCGATCCGGGAAGCGATGGAACAGAACATGCTCAAAGTGTTCGCCGGCAAAACGAAACTGATCTTCTCCCAACTCAAAGAAAGCGATGCCGCCGTATTGGGCGCCAGCGCCTTGGGATGGGAATCGAAAGACATTGACTAATTCAGTTGAAAGTTGAAAGTTGAAAGCTAAAGGTGAAATTAGTTTTCACTTTCAACTTTCAACTTTGCTTTACGCTTCGCTAAGCGATTTGCAATTCAACTTTCAACTATTCACCATGCCCCATCCTTTAGACTTATTCAATTACTGTCCGATCTGCGGGCAGAAAACGTTTATCGAGACCAACGAAAAGGCCAAACGCTGTGCCAGTTGCGGTTTCGTCTATTACTTCAATCCTTCGGCAGCCGTAGCCTGTTTTATAAAGAACGCAAAAGGAGAATTGCTGGTCGTACGCCGGGGAACGCCACCGGCCGAGAACACACTGGATCTGCCGGGTGGGTTTGTCGATATGCACGAAACGGGGGAAGACTCCGCCCGCAGGGAAGTGAAAGAAGAAACCCATTTAGACGTAAAAGAATGCCGTTATCTCTTCTCCATCCCCAATATCTATCCGTATTCCGGCTTTAAGGTGCACACGCTGGACCTGTTCTATGAATGCGAAGTAGAATCTTTCGACACAGCCGCCGCCGACGATGACGCGGAAGAAATCCTGATCCTTCGTCCCGAAGAAATAGACCCCGAAGACTTCGGACTCACCTCTGTTAAAGAAGCCGTCAAACGCTATATCTCGAAATAAATCACTATCTTTATCGGATGATAAAAGACAAAAGCCTTATGGAAAATATATCTTTTTATGATCGTAAATTGAAAATCATAGAAACTCTCCTCAAAATAGACGATGATAAAGCTATCCAGGAGGTAGATGATTATGTAACCTCTGTCTATCACAACAGAAGGCTATCTCCTTTCCAGCGCACCCATGAGGAATTAATCGAAGAACTAAACATCTCATTGGATCAAATGGAGAAAGGCTTAACAGTTGGGCCAGAAGAAGTATCCAAATTACTTAAACGCTATCAATGACCTATAGCTTAACAACATTTGCTGAACAGCGACTAACCGATATCCTTGACTATACTTTTTCTGAATACGGAGAAAACGCAGTCAATAAGCTTTCCCGTGCAATTGATAAAGATATTTTACTACTTACCTTAAACCCTTATATGGGGAAAAAAGAAGATAAACGTTACCGAACCCGGTATGAAGTTCGTTCCTTAGTTGAATTATTCTTTAAAATACTCTATGTGGTAGATGAAAAGAATGAATGCATCGTCATACTTGATTTCTTTGACTGCCGTCAAGCACCTTCCCGAATGGAAGAAGATATTAACTAAGCGCTGGGTTTTAATTCTTTTTGTAATTTACTTCGCCTGTCTTTGTTTCTTAATACATATCTTTGCCCTTTGAACTTAGAGGTATTGTTGCGTGTTGTGTACGTATAAAAGTTAAGTAAGAATGAGAAAAAGACTAATTCCGTTATGTCTGGTATTGATCAGCCAACTGACGATCGCTCAACGGTCGTATCAGCATGAATCGCCGGACGGATTATTGTTAGAAGGCAAAGCGTTATTTGAGTTAAAGAACTATCCGGGGACAATCGACAAACTGAATACGTATAAGCTGCAATCCCGCGATGCCGACGGCATTCAGGAAGCAGATTATCTGATTGCCTGTGCTGTTTTCGAACAAGGACAGAAGAATGCGGATATCGTATTAAAGGAGTATCTGGATACGTATCCCGATTCCCGTCATGCGGATGAGATCAGTTATCGGATCGGATCGGTACATTTCGGACGGGGAGAATATCAAAAAGCGATCTTCTGGTTTCAGGAAGCTGATATCGACCTGTTAAGTACCGAACAACAAGAGACTTGTTCTTTCCGCCTGGCCTATTCCCTGTTGCAACAGGGAGAGATGGAGCGTGCCAGAGGATACTTCCAGCGCATCCAACAGATCGGTTCTTCCTATCGGGAAGCAGCGGCTTATTATGTGGCTTATATCGACTATGCGACAGAGAAATACGACAACGCACTGACGGAGTTCTCCCGCCTGAAAGAGTTTGCCGCCTACCGGGAACAATCGCTCTACTTTATCACACAGATCTATTTCATCCAAAACAAATACGAACGCGTGATCAGCGAAGGAGAAGCGCTTTTGAGCTCCTACTCCGACAGCCAAAACAACGCGGAGATCCATCGCATTGTGGGTAACTCGTATTACAATCGGGGTGATGAAGTCAAAGCGATTAATCATTTAAGCCAATACGTAAAAGAGACAGACTCGCCACTTCGGGGTGATCTCTATATCCTTGGGGTTTGCTATTTCAATCAGGCGGACTACAAGAACGCGGTGAACGGCCTCGGACGTGTCGTGCGCGAGAATGATTCACTGACACAGAACGCTTACCTTTATCTGGGACAGGCTTACCTGAAACAAAACGATAAGAATAATGCACGCATGGCTTTCGAGGCAGCGGCAACGGCACGGTTCGACGAGCAGGTGCGCGAGGTAGCCTTGTACAACTATGCCTTATTGATTCACGAGACAAACTTCACCGGTTTTGGCGAATCGGTCACCCTGTTCGAAGACTTCCTGAATGATTTCCCGAATTCCAAATACGCCGATAAGGTAAACGATTACCTGGTGGAAGTCTATCTGACCACAAAGAATTACAACGCGGCTCTGGCTTCGATCGAGAAGATCCGCCAGCCCAACACGAAGATATTGGAAGCGAAACAGGATATTCTTTTCCAACTGGGGACGCAGTCGTTCACCAATGTGAAGATGGATGAAGCCATTCAGTATTTCACCCGTGCGATCGAATTGGGGACTTACAACCAGCAGGCACGCAACAACGCCTACTTCTGGCGCGGGGAGTCGTACTACCGAAAAGAGGATTTCCAAAAGTCGATAAGCGACTACCGCACGTACCTCAACAATTCCCGCCAGCGGAATACCGACTCATACGCTTTAGCCCATTACAACCTGGGTTATGGTTATTTCAAACTACAGAATTACAATGAGGCATTAAGCCGATTCCGTCAATACGCCGACCTGGAGAAAGACCAGAAAGCGGCAACGCTGGCTGATGCGTACAACCGGATTGGCGACTGCCTGTTCTATAACCGTCAGTTTGCCCAGGCGGAAGAGAACTACAACCGGGCGGCTCAGGTACAGCCTTCCGCCGGCGATTATTCGATCTTCCAGAAAGGATTTGTCTTGGGCTTGCAGAAAGACTATCAGGGAAAGATCCGGGAGATGGATCGCCTGGTGCGCGACTTCCCCGAATCGCAATATGTGGATGATGCCTTGTTTGAGAAAGGACGTACCTATGTCCTCCTGGAAAAGAATACGGAAGCGACTTCGACCTTTGAAACCCTGGTCCGCCAGTTCCCGAACAGCAGCCTGGCCCGTAAAGCCGGCGTGCAGTTGGGCTTGATCTATTTCAATGAAGACCAACCGCAGAAAGCAGCCGATGCCTATAAGAAGGTGATCAGTAATTACCCGGGAAGCGAAGAAGCCCGCGTGGCCCTGGTCGACCTCAAATCGGTTTATATCGAACTGAATGATATCAATGCCTATACCAACTACGTCAACTCCCTGGGCGGCAATATCCGCATCGAGGTGAGCGAACAGGATTCCCTGACGTATATGGCTGCCGAACGGCTCTTTATGCGTGGCGATAACGAAGCGGCGCGACAGAGCCTGGTTCGCTATCTGCAGACTTTCCCCGAAGGGGCGTTCAATTCGAATGCCAACTACTATCTGGCCAGCATCGCTTTTGGCAAGAAAGACTATAACGATGCCAAGCAGTATTACGTACGCGTATTGGATAGCGGCGACCTGAAGTTCCGCGAAGAGGCGTTGGCTCGCAAGGCAGAGATCGAATACCTCGCTCAGGATTACGCCACGGCTTTGGAAACCTTCAAACAACTGCAACTGATCGCCGACAACCCGGCAAACAAAGAAGCGGCCAAACTCGGTATCATGCGTTGCGCACAATACACCGACAAGCAACAGGATGCGTTGATTGCCGCCAACGAGCTATTGAAAGACTCCAAACTCTCTCCCGAACTGATTGCCGAAGCCCGCTATGTCCGCGCCAAAGCTTATATCGCTGCCGGACAAGAGAAAGAAGCGTTGGAAGACCTGAAAGAGATCAGCAAAGATACCCGTACGGTGCATGGAGCCGAGGCGAAATACCTGCTTGCCCAATTGTATTACAACACGAACGAAGACAGTAAAGCAACCGAAGTACTGGAAGACTTCGCCAAGAACGGTACGCCTCACCAATACTGGCTCGCCCGAGGATTTATCCTTTGGGCTGATGTCTATATCCGCCAGGGTGATGACGTGCAGGCACGTGTTTACCTGAATAGCTTACAGAACAACTACAAAGGCAACGATGATATTGCCGGTATGATTGAAGATCGATTGAGTAAATTAAAGAACTAAGCCAGATGAAGAAGATCAATTATATAAAAGCAATTACTGTCGTCACCCTTCTATTTGCCTCCCTGGGAGTACAAGCGCAACAGGAAGAGACGAAAAACCTGAATCGCGAAATGACATTGGAGCGGGAGTACGACCCTTCCGTGCAAGATGCCAATAAAGTGAATACACTGCCGGAGATCAAAGAACCGGAAGTCCGCAAGATCCCTATCGACTACGCGGGCATTACGCTGCCGGCCTTCCCGACGAAAGAGATCTGGCAACTGCCTTCGGGAAATATCCTGACCGAGATGGAATACAACAAACGCCGGGGCTATCTGAACCTGGCGGGCGGAACGTATACGAACCTGAACGGCGACTTCGGATACCATATCCTGAACACGGATAAAGACCGCTTGAATATCTTCTTCACTCACCGCTCCTCGAACGGGAAAGTCAAATACCTCGACGCTCCCGAAGGATTGGAAGATAAGATCAAAGCAAAAGACAATAACAACCTGGGCGGCCTGCAGTTTGCTCATGCTTTCGAAGGAGCAACCATGCACCTGGGTGGGACGTACGGTTACCGCGCGTACAACTATTATGGGCTTCCTTATGGTTACTGGACTTCATCAGTCTTACCTCAGATCGACCGGGAGACGAACCAGGTCGACCAGGCCATCCGCATCAACGCCGGCGTCGCTTCGCATCCCGGAGCTTCTGCGATCGGTTATAGAGTAGCTGTAGATTATACTAATTTCTCACAGAAATACGCTTATCATAAAGAGCTCGATGGCATCACGGAACATACCATTCATGGTGTGATCGATATAAACAAAGCGGTAGGCACCTCGCAGCTCCTCGGTATTGCCGCCGATCTCAATTATTTCGCGATCTCTTCGCCGATGGTGACATACGAAAACAAAGCCGTCGGAACCCTTTCGCCCTACTACCGGATGGAAGGCGGCAATTGGAACCTGCAGCTCGGCGCGAATATGATGTTTACGACCGGCAATTTCAAAAAAGTATTCTTCTCGCCCAATGTGGCGGCCAACGTGGAGATTGCGGACAAGACCGTCTTCTACGCGAACGCCGGTGGGCAAGTGCGCAACAACAGCTTCTTTGAGCTTTCACAGGTCAACCGCTTTGCCAACCCCTACGGCTCAGGTCCGGTATCCAGGAATTGGCTCAACTCGCGCGTGGGTGTGAAGAGTGGCGTGGCTCCCGGATTCTGGTTTGATGTCTTCGGCGGCTATGAGATCACGGATGATTATATCTTCTTCCTGCCTTCCAACGATTTGACCGAGGACTTCAGCCATACGATGCGCAACTGGGGCCTGGAAGCCAAGCGATTATTGTTTGGTGCTTCCTTGAAATATGCTTATCAGAACCTGATGGAGTTTACGCTCAAGGGCGTTTACAACAGTTGGGATGTTGATCCTGGCGCATGGGACGGTGGCCCGACACCCGAAGCGTATGCCTTTGGCAATCCGGAGTTTGAACTGAATGCCGGCATTACGCTTCGTCCGATAGAGAAGTTAGCTTTCGCCCTCGATTACAACTATGCCGGCGGGCGTTACATCTCTTTCCAGATGGGCGACGAGAAGATGAAAGACATCAACGAACTGAACCTGACGGCAACCTACGCATTGAATAAAACCTTCGGTGCCTACGTCAAACTCAACAACCTATTGTTCCAGGAATATGAATTGTTCTATGGCATCCCCACTCAGAAGTTCAATGCGATGGTAGGAATTAATTTGAATTTCTAAAAACAAGATTGCGGCATCTCTCCGGCTCTCCTCCTTTTGGCTAAGGCCGATCTACGATTCAAAAGAGGAGAGCCGAGATAGCAGCAGTCGCAAATCTTCACTTCTCAAACGATTGGAACGTTTGAAGTAGCGAGTGCAGAATCCGTGCTTGCATGGATTATGCCGAGTCACGCCAAACGACTAATTTTAATGAACCCCGCCAGACCCCCCTTTTTCAAACTACCGGTACTTTGCGCGCAAACTACTAATACTTTGTCGCCAAACTACCGGTAGTTGGTACGCAAACTACCGGTAGTTTCTGAAGAGAATATTAATCCTTCATTTTCAATGGTTTAGAAATCCGTGAAGTCCATTCGCATCGAAGAGAATGTGAAGGTACAGGATAATAGCAAGTGGACTATCTTGGCTCCCCTCCTTTGAAAAGGAGGGGGTGGACCAGAGCCGTAGGCGATGGTGGGGTAGTTTGATCCTAATTTTGTATGAGATAGGTATTTATGATTTGTCAGAAGATCAAACTGCTCCACCACGGCAAGCCGTGGTCCCCCTCTTCTTGTCTAAGAAGAGGAGCCGAGATACCGATATCGTAAACCTTCACTTCTCAAAAAAATTGAAGATCCGAAAGAACAAAAACCCCAAAAACACCCCCGAACAGCGTTTTTCGTTTTTTTACTTACATCATACAGGATTTTCTTTTGCGTCTGTATATCAGTCGTATAGCCATTTTGTACAATAAAAAAGGTAATAGAAACCCTGTAAGTAACTCTCCGATACCTGCGGGAGAGCCCAGCAGTGATTCGTTTAACATTGTCGCCTGCCCCGGCTGTATGATGGTAGTAAAAAAATGAACGTTTGAAGTAGCGAGTGCAGAATCCGTGCTTGCATGGATTATGCCGAGTCACGCCAAACGACTAATTTTAATGAACATTTGAGGTAGCGAGCGCAGAAACCAAGTTTACTTGGATTATGCCGAGTCACGCCAAATGACTAATTTTAATGAACATTTGAAGTAGCGAGCGCAGAAACCAAGTTTACTTGGATTATGCCGAGTCACGCCAAATGACTAATTTTAATGAAAAACTATGTTTGGAATGATAGGTTTACCCCTATTTGCTGTTTACATTTGTTGACATCTGCTATTTGACTTCAAAAAGCTGCCTCTTTCGCCGAAAAGGCCGGCAGGGTTTTCCAAAAGGCTGCCGGAGTTTTCCAAAAGGCCGGCAGGGTTGTGCAAAAGTCCGGCAGGGTTTTTGAAAAGTAAGGGAAGAATTTCAAAAAGTAAGGGATGAGTTTTAGAGACGAAGGGGCACTTCACGGTTAGGGATTGTATCGAAACAAAAAAAGAGGTTCCGGGATGGAACCTCTTCTTATTGTTGTGTTAATCGTTAACCGATATTCTTAATGATTCTTCTTACAAAGCGGGTTGTAAGCTGTTTCAGCACGTGGGATTTCCCATACCCAACCGGGATGGTCTGCTTCTCTTTCGACAAAGGTACAGAAAGCTATATCGAAGTTACGTCCGCGTTTGATCGGTTGGTTCAGACGTTTCAAGTCGTAGAAACGGAAACCTTCTGCCCAGAGTTCTACCCGGCGGCTGTTCATAATCTCTTCAATCAGAGCATCGCCTGTATTTCCTTTGGAAACGTAAGACGGGTCGCGTGTAACCTGGAATTTAGTAAACACATCCTGAGCGGCAGCATCCTGTCCTGAGCGAGCCAAGGCTTCAGCCTGTATCAGATAGAGTTCAGCCAGACGCATAAAGGCTACTTCACCCACTGCATTAGAAGTAGAACGAGCCGTAAATTTACGGTTCTGATACGGGTTCTTTACAAAGTTGGAAGCCGGAACATCCATTTCACCTGTTGGATCCCACCAAGCACGACGAATATCCGTTTCAGACATTGTATCGTAGGTATCGGCATTGATAGATTTTACACCTTGACGGATAGCCGTAGCGTTAAAGTTCCAAGCCCAGTTTGCATAGAACGAATAGAAATAAACCGTTTTATCATCCGGCGTACGGGCGGCGTACATCGCTTCTTTGGTATCACTTGTAATATTTACAAATCCACACATAAATTGGTCGCCTTCCATTAATGCGTTGCCGTCTTCTAAGGCTAAAGCGATCGCTTTGCCCGCGTAGTTAGCCGCATTGGCGTAATCATGCATCGCTAAAGCCGTACGAGCTCTTAATCCATAAGCTACCTTTTCGCTATAATGCGTTACGCCTGGTGACATACCTGCCAATAATTTAATGGCTTCATCCAGGTCGGCATTAATCAAACGGTAAGTTTCTTCTACAGTGCTACGGGCTAATTCGCCACCGGCTGAGTTGGTGCGATAAGGGATACCGTCATGTGTATTCCCACTTCCCGGTACATAACGTTGGGCGTACAATTGCAACACATTGAAATGTGCCCAGGCGCGGATACAAAGTGCTTCACCTTTGATTTGGTCAAACAATTCCGGATCATCGTTTTCCACAATTTCCAAAGACTCCAATACTTTATTTGCATTCAGAATCCATTGGTAATATACACGCCAGAATAAAACATTATCCGTAGCTACTTCATTCAGGTTAGCCTCCCATCCCAGATGGCTGGTTTTCAGCCAGGTATTGGTAACCCAGGTGACATCGTCACCTTCGCAATCGCGAGCTCCCATAAAGCCGGGTTCCCCTCCGAAAGCTTGGCGTCCGGACTCTTGTGAAACCATTTCTTTATGAATCCCGTTTAAGGCCATATAGATATTTTCCAAAGAGGTAGAAATCGTCACTTCGGACACTGAACCTGTCGGTGTCGTTTCCAGATAATCAGACGAACAGCTGGTGAATGCGATAATGCCTAACATCGCCAGCCCTGTTTTGATATGTTTCATGTATTTCATAACGTCAATTGTTTTAATATTAGAATGATACATTCAAGCCGAAAGTAATATTACGTGCCGGGTTATACACATTGCTGGTTGTACCGGCATAGTTCGCCATCGGGTTCAGACCCTGGCGGGCTTTGAGCATAAAGAGGTTTTCAGCGGATACGCTTAAACGAGCGCTCTTCAGTGTCAACGGACTTAATACAGTGCGCGGGATAGACCAACCCAAGGTGACGGAGCGCAGGTTCAGATAATCTGAACTAATCAACCAACGGGTTGAATAACTTTGTCCGATATTCGTATTATGTGTTGCGTTATTATCCAAACGAGGCACATCGGTGATATCACCCGGTTGTTTCCAGGACTCCTTAATATCGCTTGCCATCGCAGAACCATAAGAAGTGCCACTCATCAAACCGGCATACGAAGTATCTAACATCTTACCACCTAATTGATAAGAGAATACAGCGCCTAAGTCAAATCCTTTGTATGAAACATCGAAGTTAAAACCTCCAATAAATTTAGGTGCGGCATCACCGGCGAAATCATACTTCGCATAGGTGTAGCTATTGGTCAGCTGTTTGCCGTCGATTTCCACAATGGTCTTTTGTACAGCAGCAGTGATGGCATCTCCAGTGTATTTTTCTGTGTCCAAAAGGTATAAACCGTCTCCGTTTGCCGGGTTAACCCCGTACCATTGGCGCAGCCAGAATTCATAGCGAGGCTTACCCTCCATCCACTTTTTAGATCCGTTGACATAACCGTTTTCTTTCATTTCTTCCGGTAATTCTTTAATGGTGTTCTTTGTGTACGTCCAGTTCACACCTACATTCACACTCCAATCGCGGTTTCTAAACGCGTTGTAATGAAGATCTACTTCAATCCCTGAGTTAGAAACTTTACCAATATTTTGAGCGATAGAACTTACCCCTGAGGAAGTCGGCTGAGATACCGAGAAAAGCAGGTCGCGTGATCTCTTGTCGAAATATTCGATTGTACCGGTCAAACGGTCGAATAAGCCAAATTCAATAGCTACGTCAGTAGAAACCTGGGTTTCCCATTTCAACTTCGAATTAGCAATGCTGGTGAAATAGACACCTGCTTCGTTCCAGTTTTTATAACCCAAACCATAGAGTGTCTGGTAGGGGTAGTAGTCGGTATAACCATCAGAGTCTAAGATCATATCATTCCCTGTTTCCCCATAAGAAGCACGGAGTTTCAAGTTGTTAATCCAAGTGTATTCTTTCATGAAATCTTCTTCACTCAAGCGCCAGCTGGCACCAAACGACCAGAAGTTACCCCAGCGGCTGTCTTTATGGAAACGAGAAGAACCATCCCGGCGGAAGATCACAGATCCGTAATACTTATTCGCATAATCATAGTTCAAACGACCAAAATAACTTTCCTTATTGTATGTATTGGTGTACGAGTTTAGATTTGCGACAGTTACAAAGTTGCCAAATTCATAGATACCATTGATACTTTCTTCAGTCTTCATGCCATACAGGTATTCATATTTGTATGAATAGTTTTCATGTCCGACCATCGCGTCGAAAGAGTGATCTCCAAATTTCTTACTGTAATTTACAATCTGGTTTAAGGTTTGCACCAAACGACGGATCGAGGTTATATTCAGACGGCCCGGTCCGGCAGTACCATCACCTACCCAGGGGTTTTCGTATATCTTTTGGCGATAATCCATATTGTCCAAAGAGTAATTAAGCGTCATATTCAGACCTTCGAGCGGAGTAATAGTCATATAGGTACGGGCATTCTGCGACGTACGGGCAAATTCGCGGGTATTAAACTCGGTTTCAGCCAAAGCGTCACGTCCCGGATCTGAAAGGCGGTCGCCTTTATAGTCGTAGACATACTTGCTGGGATCGGTCGTTGGATTACCATTGGCATCCAGGTAAGCACCGGTTTCTTTATCGTGACTATGCACCGGATAAATCGGAGCCATACCGCGGGTATAACGCACCAGATTATTATAGCTACTGCTATTGTCAGCGTCGTCAGTCGGAGAGTAATCACTCATTACACGGGTCATAGCCAGATTCAATCCGGTCTTCATCCATTTTACCGGGTAGATATTGTAATTGATACGTCCGGTATAGCGTTCAAAATTGGTTTTTGCCATGTATCCTGAATCATCCAGATAACCGACAGAAGCGTACGTATCGCTCTTCGCTGTTTTTGTATTGTAACTAACAGTATATTCCTGACGATAACCGGTACCATAAGCCGCATCTTCCCAATCCAGGTCATCTCCCCATTTCAGGGCTTTCGCACTCGGATTTAGTCTACCATCGACACCTACGATCGCGTCATCGGTAACACCGACAAACGGATTGTATTTCAATGTACTTCCAATATTGGCAGTCGCAAGAGCCGCCGCTTCTGAAGCATCCTTACCGCTGGTAATATGGGCGTTTTTCATCATTTCCCATTGCAAGGGATAGTATTCATATACATTCACGCGGTCATAGTCGGCATACGCACGTTGTGAGAATCCCTGACGGACATTCAGGTTTACACCGGTAGAACCATCGGTACCTGAACCCTTTTTAGTAGTGATCATCACGATACCGTTACCGGCACTCGCTCCATAGATCGCTGTGGAGTTCGCGTCTTTCAATACCGTCATTGACTCGATGTCAGCCGGGTTAAGGTCCGCGATAGAGGCGTTATAAACCGCTCCATCGACCACGTACAACGGCTCACTGGAGGCGTTCATCGAACCGAAACCACGGATACGGATTTCGGGTGTAGATCCCGGCTGTCCCATTCCTGAAGTAACCTGTACCCCCGGAGTATTACCTTCCAAAGCACTGGCCACGTTGGTGATCGGACGTTTCTCGATTTTTTTCGCATCCACTACGGTAGCCGATCCGGTAAACGAACTTCTTTTCGCCGTACCGTAACCGATTACAATCACTTCGTCCAACGCTTGCGAGTCGGAGATCATAACGATGCGCATATTGGCTTGGGCAGCCAATTCCTGGCTTATCATACCCACATAAGATACTTGTAGCCGGGCGTTCCGGTCTACTTCCAGATTGAACTCACCGTCGTAGTTGGTGATTGTTCCCTGAGTTGTTCCTTTTACAACGATGGAAGCCCCGATAACCGGTTCGCCATCTTCTTCACTGACAACAACACCTGTCACCCGGATGTTCTGGGCAACCATGCACTGTAGTCCAAATAAGAAGGTCAGTAGTAAAAATGCTAATTTTCGCTTCATAATAACAGTATTATTAGTTAGAAATAATTGGGTAGATGTTAAATAACACATTCATTTTATGTTATATTTTGTCATATTTAACTTTAGCGTTTTTCCATCTCTCGCCGACAAATATAATAATAATTTGAAGAGAAACGCAATTTGGCATAAAAAAAGGCTGAGGAGAATAGAAATATTTCTTTTTCTGGCGGGTTTGGAGGGTAAGCACGGTTGACTTTATTTCTTTTTGATATTTTCGGAGGTGCGGATTTAGAACCTGTAGCGGGTTAAATTGTGTTTTTTTTAAGTAAGATAGTTAAAATCGAGGAAGATAGGAGGAGGGAGGAGATGGGGGATAGGAGATAGGAGGGGGAAAGCGCAGGCGCTCACAGATAATTATTGCATAATGAATAAACTATCTGCGAGCGTCTGCGCTTTCTGCGTTGTTCGCGTTCCCTTTATTAGAGGCGAGTATAATTTTGTATTACAATTGAATATCCACTCCGCGGTAGAAGTCGAGGATTTTGGCGCGGAGGATGAAGTTGAATTTGGCCTGGGTCTGTTCGGAGAGGCTGCGGGCGTATTTGGTTTTCGCTTCGTTGTATTCGAAGACGGTGCTTTTGCCTGCGTTGTAGCGTTCTTCCGAGTAGGTGAAGGCTTCCCGGCTGGCTTCGACGGATTTGTCGGAAGCGATGTATTTCTCCTGGGCAGCGGTCGCGTTATGATAGGCTTGCTGGATTTCTTTATACAAGGCTTTCTTGGTGTTCTCCATCATCAACTGACGGTTTTCGATGCCTACCCGGGCGGTGCGCACGCTGTTGCGTACCTGAAAGCGGTTGAAGATCGGGATGCTCAGGCTGAATCCTACCGTTTTGCGTTCGTTTTGCTTGATCTGGTCGCTGAAAGCGGTATTGACGATATCGCCATCGCCGCCACTGTAGCGGTAGTAGCCGTTGCTGTAGCTGGCATTCAGATTGAGCTTGGGGTAATAACCGGCCTGGGCGATGCGGAGCGTTTTCTTCTGGCTCTCGAACAGGTATTCCTGTTCGCGGATCTGGGGTTTGAAGGTGACTGCTTCGTTATAGATCAGGTCGGGCGGCAGGATGCTGCCCATATATTGCACCAAAGCATCTTCCATGACCGGGTTTTCGATATCGAAAGTGGTATTGCCGCGTTCGAGTTCGAGGCTTTGTGCCAGGTCCAACAGGGCGAGGTCGACATTGTTGCGTGCTTCCGTCAGGGTCACTTCATCCGTGGCAACCTGTGCTTTCATATCGTAGAGCTGGGAGAGGGGCACCTTGCCCGCCTGTACCAATGCTTCGGTGCGCTGCACCTGTTCCTGTGACAATTCGACCTGTAACCGGGCGATCTTTTCTATTTCTTTATTATATAATACCTGTATATAATAGGAAGCCACATTGACTGCCAGGTCTTCTTTGGCTTTGTTCAGGTTTTCCGTTGCCGCCTTCAGGTTGAGCTTCTTTGCCGCGATATCATTCGCGATTTGCATGCCGTCGAAGATTGGCATACTCAGTTGCAGGTAAAGAGAGGAGTTGGCGGAATTCCGGTCGACAATCACCCCGTCTTTTGAAGGCGAGCGTCCGAAGTCGAAGTTCTGCCCCAGGTTGGCATTCAGGTCGGGCAGCCAACTGTGACGGCTGGTATGCAGTTCGATATTCCGGGTTTCTTCCGTCTGCTCCCTTTGCTTCAGGTCGATATTGTTTTCCAAGGCATACCGGATGCACTCTTCCAAGGTCCATACCTTTGCCGGCTGCTGTGCCGGTAGGATGGAAGGCACAAGCGCTAATATAAATATGTATAGTAAGTGTTTCATCCTCTTCAATTAATAATTAACAATTAATAATTAACAATTCTACTTCGCTGCCCCACGAATCCGGTCGCTTTCCGTCAGTCCTTCTTTCACTTCGATCTTGATGCCATCCGAGAGTCCCACCTTGATCGGGTGTTTCTCGAAGAGCTGCTCAGGTTTCTCCTGTTTGAGGAGTTGCACAAAGACGGAGTCGCCCTGGAACTCTACCGTGCTTTCCGGCACGGTCAACACATCTTCGGCACGCTTCAATACAATCTCCGCGTTGGCACTGTATCCGGCACGGATAAAGGCATCTTCGGGGATGGTGACGGCGGCTTTGATCTCGAACTGGATCGCACCGTTTTTCTCTACCCCTTTGGGCGACACATATTCGAGCATGGCGTCGAACACACGGCTTTCCATCGCACCGACGGTCAGTTTGATCGGCATGCCTTCGTTGATGCGTCCGATCTCGGTCTCATCCACATTGCCGCGGAAGATCATATCGTTCATATCCGCTACGGTGGCAATGGTCGTGCCGTCGTTGAAGTTGTTCGACTGGATCACGGAGTTACCCACCTTGACCGGCACATCGAGGATCATACCAGTGATGGTGCTTCGGATCTGTGTCGTACTGGCCACTTTGGAGTTGCGGGCAATCCCGTCGCGGATAATCTCCAGGGCGCTCTGGGCGTTGTCGCGTTCTTCTTTCGCCCGGAGGTAATTGGCCTGCGACACTTCGAAGTCTTCGCGGGCAACGATGCCTTGTTTGAATAAGGCTTCATCGCGCTTGAAGGTTTCTTCCACTTGTTTGAGGGAGATCTCCGATACATTCACCCGCGACTCGGCGCTGTTCAACTGTACCATCTCCGGGATCACCTTGATACGCGCGATGATCTCGCCTTCTTTCACCATCTGTCCCGCCTCTTTCAACAACTCGGAGATGATACCCGAGATCTGCGGTTTGATAAGCACTTCGTAGCGCGGTTCGACATTGCCGGTGGCTACCGTTTTGGTGGCTACCGTATCTCTTGCCGGTGTTACAATCTCATATACCGTAATTACCGGTTGCGCTTTCTTCCACAGGAAATAGAAAGTGCCGATTACCGCGCCTCCTACCAATACCAATAGGATGATACGCATGATCTTTTTCCAAATACGATTCTTCATGACTCTTTTTTTTAAATTATGAATTATGAATCCTATTCTCATAATTCATAATTCACAATTCATAATTATTTTAATGTGTTTACTCTTCCCGTATCGCATCGATCGCTTTGATCTGCATGGCACGCCAGGCGGGAATCAAGCCGGCGATCAGTCCGCAGAACAATAATACGACCGTGGCGGCAACCGCCGTCTGGATGCTCACCTCCGGATTCTGAAAGAACGTGCCTTCATCGGATGGCGGCTGGGCGGATAATACCTTATTGACCACATCCAATAGGAATACCCCCAGGCTCAGCCCCATCAGTCCCGCCATGGCTGTCAAGACCAGGCTTTCGCTCATAACCTGCGATATGATATTGAATGGCTTTGCGCCTAAAGCACGGCGTACGCCAATCTCTTTCGTGCGTTCTTTGACCGTTACCATCATGATATTACTCACCCCGATAATACCCGCCAAGAGTGTGCCCAGGCCCACCAGCCACACCAGGATATCAATGCCGGTAAAGAGCATATTGAAGGTCGCAAACTGTGCCGCCAGATTCGCGATGCCGACGGCTTGCGGATCGGTCGGCGCGATCTCGTTCTGTGATTTGAGGATCGCCGTCACCTCGTCGATCACCTCCTGTACCGGGTAGGTCAACTTGATGCTCATGCAGAGGAAATGCAGGATATCGCCCTGGTTGAGCGTCTGTTGCATGGTGCTGAACGGCAGGAATACCGTCTCTTCCGAGCGTCCGCCGATATTGATATTCGACGATTTGGCCTTGATCACACCCACGACCTGGTAGTAGAGCCCATTCACGCGGATATATTTCCCCGTCGGGTCGGCGTTGTGGAAAAGACTTTCGTTCACCTTGTCGCCGATCAGGCATACCTTGCGTTTCTCTTTGATATCGATCTCGTTGAAGAGGCGTCCGTGGAGCAGGTGCTGGCTCTCGATATTGAAATAACCCGGCAATACCCCTTTCACGCCGAACGAGCCGGTGAGTTGTCCGTAGACAATATTCTTATCGCCGCTGTTTCCCCAGATGATCGGAGAGATATCTTCTACGCCGGCGACCTCGCGGCTGATCGTTTCTACGTCGCGGTTGCGCATATTCCAAAAGCGCCCTTTGTTGAAACCCTTATAGGGCTCGCTGGTGCGGTCGGTGTACACGAATATCGAGTTGGTGGCGAACCCGTCGAAGTTCCCCAATATCCCGTTTTTCATGCCGGTACCCGATCCCAATAGGATCACCAGCATCAGGATGCCCCAGAAGACCCCGAAGCAGGTCAATAGGCTCCGTGTCTTATTGCGGGTGATGGTCACCCATATTTCTACCCATCTGTCTAAGTCGAACACTTCTTTAATGATTAATTGTTAATGATTAATTGTTAATTGCTTCGCAAGCGATCTGCAGCTGTTAATCGTTAATTAATAATTAACAATTAGCAATTAACAATTAGTATCTACTCCTGTCTCATCGCCTCTATCGCTGTAATCTTCACTGCTTTGCGGGCAGGGAAGTAACCGGCCAGTACACCGGCGACAATCAATACGCCGGTCGCGGCCAGGGCGATACCCAGGTCGACCGTCGGGTTGCGAAACACCGTCGTGTTCTGTTCCGGATTGGCGCTGCCTCCACTGCCTACACCGGCCATCTCCATGCCGTAATTGATCAATTCGGTCAGCCCAATGCCCGTCACCATACCGATATAACCGAAGACGGCGGTGACCAGTACGGACTCCACAATGATCAAGCGCAGGATCGAGGACGGTTTGGCGCCGATCGCTTTGCGGATGCCAAATTCCTTGGTGCGTTCCCGCACGGTGATCAGCATGATATTGCTCACTCCGACGATGCCGGCCATCAATGTGCCGATACCTACGATCCAGATAAAGAGCGCGATGCCGTTATTCATCCCTTGCCACATGCGGAACTCACTGCCGGTGGTCCACCATCCGATCGCGTTCTTGTCGTCCGGATCAAACTGATGGCGGCGTGCCATCGTCAGGCGGTAACGTTCCATAAAAGCATCTTCCGCCTCCTGCGAGTTGATGCCCCGCAGGGTGAAGCGGATGCGCTGCACCGGATTGTCGTTGGCATACAATAAACGCCCGGTGGTAAACGGGATATACGCCGGTGAGTCCGAACTGTTGTTCTCGTCTTTGTAGATACCGATCACCTGAAACATCAGGTTGCCGATCTTTACGTGGCTGCCGACCGCCTGTACCGAGTCGCGAAAAAGGATCTCGGCGATACGTGGGCTGATCACCACCACCTTGCGTCGCTCCTGGAGGTCGACCTCATTGATAAATCGTCCGTTGCCGGCCAGGACCGGGATATAGATAATCGAAGCGAAATCGGGATAGACCGACTGGATACCTCCGGTGAAATATTCCTGACCGAAAGAAATGGTATCGTTGCGGTAGTTATCGGGCGAGATCCGATCGATTTCGGGATGGAGCTGCTTGAGTGCGTGAACGTCTTCTTCCGTGAAACGAATCCGGCGGTTGGGCAGAAACCCTTTATAGGGCAGGGTGGTATAGCGCGACCAGCAGGTGACGGTGTTCTCCGCCATGTTCCGGAAGTTATGCGCGATCCCGTTGCCCAGGCCGTTGCCTGCCCCCAATAATACGATCAGCATAAAGATACCCCAGGCGACGGAGAATCCGGTCAGGAACGTGCGGAGCTTGTTCTTTTTCATCGTGCTCCATATCTCGCGCAGGCTATCGAAATCAAACATGATGGATTACTTTTTCTATATTTTCTATCACTCCGTCTTTGAGGCGGATAATGCGGTCGGTTACGGCAGCAACCGACGGTTCGTGGGTGACGATGATCATGGTCATGCCTTCATCGTTTACCTTGCGCAAGAGTTCCATCACCTCGACAGTGGTCACCGAGTCGAGCGCCCCGGTGGGTTCGTCGGCGAGGATCACTTCCGGCTGGGCGATCAGGGCGCGGGCAATGGCTACACGCTGTTTCTGTCCGCCGGAGAGCTCGTTGGGCATATGCTCCGCCCAGTCAGCCAACCCCACCATATCGAGGTATTCCATGGCGATGGCATTGCGCTTTTTCCGTTTGATACCCTGGTAGTAGAGGGGAAGGGCGACATTCTCCATGGCATTCTTGAAAGAGATCAGGTTGAACGACTGAAAAATAAAGCCGATCATCTTATTGCGCAATTCGGCGGCTTGGCTCTCGCTCAGGTCGCGGATCAGGTGGCCGCCCAGCGTGTACGCTCCCGTATCGTAGGTATCCAATATACCTAATATATTCAGTAAGGTCGATTTGCCCGAGCCGGAAGCCCCCATGATGGAGACCATTTCCCCTTTCTCTATCTCCAGATCGATGCCTTTCAAAACATGGAGCGGCGCCGCGCTATAATATGTTTTGTTAATATCCTTGAGTTGAATGATCATGCCGTATCGTCGTTTGTTTATATGCTTGTTGTTTGAATTGCTACTTTCTGCCTTTCTCCTTATTAGACGCTTGTCTCTTGAAATTGTTACAATAGGGAGTAATTTTTTTTGCCTGCCCCAAATGTATGGGATTGAATGATACCTTGTATCGCAAGGTACTAATAATTATAGAAAATTAACACGCAAAGGCTGGCCACTCACTCAAAAGTCAGCCCCGGCCGAGAGAATAGCCCTCGCAAATCGCGGGACTATTTCTTCTTTTTCGAAGGAGCATTTATTTGTTGATAACCGTCAACACATTTGTTGACAATTGTCAACAGATCTGTTGATAACTATCAACAAACTTGTTGATAATTATCAACAAGTGAATACTCCCTCGAAAAGACTCAAATACTGTGGCTGTTTCTTCTCTCCGGCTTCAGTCCATTCAAAGAATAGATGAAAGAGATAATGCCCTCGAAACCTTAGCGGAAGAAGCTTTATAAAATCGTTTTCTGCCCTCAAATGTTTTTTATTTCGAAGAAAACCCGTACCTTTGCCAGCCGATTATTATCCAAAATGTACTAAGAGTTTAGTTCTTAGCCTGTTATTGTATCATGTGTCCGAGGCAATAACGATTAAAAGGGCGAAAACTCGATTAACAGATTTATTAATTAATTAAATTAAAAGCAGTGGATACTTTAAGTTTTAAGACCATTTCTGCAAACAAAGCAACTGTAAACAAAGAATGGGTGGTTGTAGACGCAACCGATCAGACTTTGGGACGTCTTTGCTCAAAAGTTGCGAAACTTTTGCGCGGTAAGTACAAACCCAACTTCACCCCGCACGTTGATTGTGGTGATAATGTGATCATTATCAATGCAGAGAAAATCGTTCTGACTGGTAACAAGTGGAACGACCGTGTTTATTTGAGATATACCGGATATCCCGGTGGACAGCGTGAGTTTACTCCCCAGGATCTGATGAACAAGGGAGCCGAACAGTTGTTCCGTAAAGTAGTAAAAGGTATGTTGCCGAAAAACCGTCTGGGTGCGAAGATTCTGAAGAATCTGCACGTATACGAAGGTGCTGAGCATCTGCATGAAGCGCAACAACCGAAAACAATCGATATCAATCAATACAAATAAGCCCTATGGAAGTTGTAAATGCATTAGGAAGACGTAAAGCGGCAGTAGCTCGCGTATATGTCAGCGAAGGTAGCGGTAAAATTACAATCAACAAGCGTGATCTGGAGACTTACTTCCCTTCTACTATCCTTCAGTATGTGGTGAAACAACCGCTGAACAAATTGGATGTAGCTGAAAAGTATGACATCAAGATCAACCTGACCGGTGGTGGTTACAAAGGACAGTCGGAAGCAGCTCGTTTGGCTATTGCTCGCGCATTGGTGAAAATCAACGCCGAAGACAAGCCTGCATTGCGTTCGGAAGGTTTCATGACCCGCGACCCGCGTGAGGTGGAACGGAAGAAACCGGGACAACCGAAAGCACGTAAGAGATTCCAGTTCAGTAAACGTTAATGTTGTTGTTTGTGAGTGTCTTACAAGAGCAAAGCGTTTAGTATCTAAACCGACAGGATTTCCTTTACATGTGGTATGTGGATGAACTACCTGAAGGTTGAACTAACAAAAGAAAGTAAACGATTTTAAAAAAGAAACCATGTCAAGAGTAAATTTTGATCAATTATTAGAAGCGGGTGTTCACTTCGGACACTTAAAAAGAAAGTGGAACCCGGCAATGGCTCCTTATATTTTCATGGAGCGCAATGGTATTCATATCATTGACTTATATAAAACAGTTGCTAAAGTAGATGAAGCTGCAGAAGTAATGAAAAACCTGGCCCGTCAGGGAAAGAAAGTGCTTTTCGTTGCGACTAAGAAACAAGCGAAACAGGTTGTTGCCGACAAGGCTTCTTCCGTAGGTATGCCTTACGTGATTGAACGCTGGCCGGGTGGGATGTTGACCAACTTCCCGACGATCCGTAAAGCCATCAAGAAGATGACGACGATCGACAAGATGACCAAAGACGGTACATTTGATAATCTTTCGAAGAGAGAAAAACTGCAAATCACGCGTCAACGGGCGAAACTGGAAAAGAACTTAGGTTCTATCGTAGACCTGACCCGTCTGCCTTCCGCTTTGTTCGTGATCGACGTGATGAAAGAACATATTGCTGTTCGGGAAGCCAATCGTTTAGGTATTCCTGTCTTTGCGATGGTGGATACCAACTCTGATCCGCACAATATCGACTACGTAATTCCGGCTAACGATGATGCTACGAAATCCGTAGAAGTGATCCTGGGCGCGATTTGCGAAGCGATGCGTGAAGGACTGGAAGAGCGTAAAGCGGAAAAGATCGACACCGAAGGAGCTGAAGAAGCTGCTCCGCGTCGGGAACGCCGCACCCGCGCTGCTGCCAAGAAAGTGCAAACGGAAGACGCTGCCGATGAGGTAGAAGAAACGGAAGAAGAAGTTGTAGAAGCTCCGGTTGTAGACCAAGCGGCTGACGCAACAGAAGAATAATAAATTAAAAAAAAGAAAATATTATGGCTGTAACAATGGCTGATATTTCCCACCTGCGCAAAATGAGCGGTGCCGGAATGATGGATTGTAAGAATGCTTTGACAGAAGCAGAAGGTGATTTCGACAAAGCGATGGAAATCATCCGTAAAAAAGGACAGGCTGTCGCTGCTAAACGTTCAGACCGTGAAGCGGCTGAAGGTTGTGTATTGGCAAGTGATAACGGTGGATTCGCTGCTATCGTGGCGTTGAAATGTGAAACCGACTTCGTGGCTAAAGGTGCTGAATTCATTGCTTTGACCCAGAATATGCTGGATGCGGCAATGGCGAAGAAACCGGCAAGTCTGGAAGATCTGCAGGCTGCTGCCCTGGCGGATGGCCGTGCGATCCAGGATCATATCACCGACCGTATCGGGGTGACCGGCGAAAAGATGGAACTGGGATTCTATGAATTCGTGGAAGGCACTGCTGCTGTTTCTTATATCCATCCGGGAAACAAACTGGCGACTATCGTTGCGTTCAATCAGGAAGTCGACCGTCAGGTGGCTCGTGATATCGCAATGCAGGTGGCTGCTATGAATCCGGTGGCTATCACTCCGGCGGAAGTGGATCCGAAGATCATCGATCAGGAAATGACTATCGCTCGTGAGAAAGCACGTGAGGCAGGCAAACCGGAAAACCTGTTGGATCGTATCGCAGAAGGTGCGATACAGAAATTCTACAAAGAAAACACGTTGCTGCTGCAGGAGTTTGTGAAAGACAACAAACTGACAATCGACCAGTATCTGAAACAACAGAACAAAGAATTGACAGTTACTGCTTTCAAACGTGTCACATTGAATGTAGACTAATTGAGATTAGTATATAATAAGGAAAGGCTGCCCAGGGGGGTGGCCTTTTTTTGTGGGGTCTTATGAGTTCTTAGGAGTTCTTAGGAATTCATAAGAATTCATAAGAGCTCATAGGAACTCATAGGAGCTCATAGGAATTAGTTGATTTCCTTCGAATGCGAAGCATTCACAAAGAGGATATCCCCAATCTCCGGGAAGGCGGTAAAGAATTGCTCGCCATTGTGCTTGATGGTTTCTTCGCGGAAGCCGATTAATGTCAATCCGGCCTGTTTGGAACGTTGCACGATGGCATCGCGGATGGTCTGGTGTTCGGAGAGGATGACGATCTCGATATTGGTCAGCGTGATGGGCAGGCGGCCGTCGTCGATCCGTTTCTTCAATACTCTCTTCAGGTCTTCCGTATCGGTCGAGGTCGAGGTGATGAAGATCTTGATCTGGCTCTTCTTCCAATCGGGATGGGAGATGATGATATAACCCAGGAGGATCATCAGGTTGGTGTTTTTCTCGTCGGTAGCCCGTATCCATACGTGGATATCGTTGCGCGTACGCAAGGGATAGGTGGAGCCGGCGAAGATACAGATATCGAAATTGCCCGCTTTGGTCAGGTTGATATTGTCGATGATGCGTTGGAGTTCCTCCGGATGGGTCTTGTCGTATTCGAACACCACCATATTGTTCTCCATGCCTGAGATCGACGGCGTCTGGATCACCTGCGCGATCGCCGAGGTGTAGGAGGGTGAGATCATCGTATCGATATACAAGGCGCTGTTGTGCTCTTTCTGATTTTCGATAAGCATCCGCAGGATCTCCCGCGACTCGCCATAGGTATGCTTGCTATAATAGCCTTCGATAAAGTGAAAATACATGCCGAACCCATGCTGGTGGCTGATCCATTTCATCAGTTCTAATACCTTATCCCGCTCGAACGAGTTGGGGGAGATGCAGATCGCTGAAGGTCGCCATTCTTCGTTCTCAATCTCTTTCTGGTGTTTCTGCATAAAGACACGCAACCGCCGGTTGAGTTGGAAGAGCGCCCCTTCGAACAGGTCGCCCAAACCTTTCTCGTCCTTATTGTAATGCTCCAGAAAGAGATAGATCGTCGCGATCACCACCATCGCCAGGACCGTGTATAACGAATTGATCCTGAACATCACCCAGATCGCCAAGAGAAAGCCTCCCAGGGAGAAATACCATTTCGAGCGGAACCGCGGTCGGTAGGAGGGAGGCGAGCCGAAGTGGTTCAGGAAAGAGATCAGGCATAAGGCGCCGTAGGTGATCAGGAAAAACATCGAGATGATCTCGGCCACCGTATTGATGTTACCGATCAAGACAAAGACCAGCGCGATCAGGAAAGCCACGATCGTGGCATTGAACGGCTCCCGGTTCTCTCCTTTCCCGCGGGAGAGGAACGCGTTCATGCGGGGGAAAGGGAAATTGCCGTCCGCCGCCAGCGCCTGCAGCGTGCGCGGGGCCACCAGGATAGAACCCAGGGCGGACGAATAGGTACAGGCTGCCAGCCCGAGCGGGATGACAATCGGCCCGTAGACCGCGATGCGCGACATGATCAATTGATCGGCTACCAACTCTTCCGGCGAAGCGGAGACCGCCAGTTTCCATACAATTAATATATAGACAACCAATCCGGTCAGCGTCGCGCCCATCGTGCCCAGGGGAATGGATTTGCCCGGATCTTTCAGGTCGCCGCTCAGTCCTACCCCGGCGGTCATGCCGGTGAAGGCAGGGAAACAAATGGCAAAGACAATGAAAAGCAGGTTCCCGTTGGTGAAACCGAAGTTACTGTTTACGATCGGTTCAGCCACTCCTTCGGCCACTTCGACCGGTGCAATCGGCTGGCCCAGAAAGAAAAGGCCGAGAGCCAGGAAAAGAATGATATTCACCGCATAGAGCATCTTCATGCCCGAGCCGGTCCCTTTCCACAGGATCGAGGCTGCCAGGAAGAGCAGTGTCGGCACACTGACTACCTGCCGGGGCAGTGCAAACCCGAAATGTCCTTCCCACCACTGGAAAAAAGGCACGAAGGCTTCCGCGAACGCGATGATATAGAAAGCAATGCTGATAGCCTGGGAAAAGAAAAGCGTGATACCGATCGTCGAGCCGATCTTCAAACCGAAGGAGCGGGAGATAATGAAATATTCCCCTCCACCTTCCACCCGCGTATTGGTAGCGATCTCCGACAGGGCCAGTGCCGTGGGAATGGTGATCAGATGCCCGAGCAGGATAATCAACAGCGCACCCCAAAAGCCCAGGGTACCTACGGCATAACCGAAACGCAGGAAAAGGATCGCGCCCAGGATGGTCGAGATCGCGGTGAAATAGACCGGGGCAGCCCCAAAGCCCCCTGACCTTGATGTTGTGATCTTCTGCTTTGTCTCCTTCATGATCGATTAGAGTTCCGTCACTTCTCCCATAAAGAAGATGGCGTTCGAGCTGACCTCTTTGATCTGGAAGAGGAACGGACGGTTGACGTGGAAGTCGCAAGGCACGATCGGATCTCCTGAGGCTGTTGTCTCCATGCCGATTACAGTCACGGCCGCCGCTTCCGATCCTTTCTCATTGACGGTGATCGACGCTTTTTGTTTGACAAAAGAGATGACGGTGGGTATCTCGGACATCCTGGAAAAGTCTGCTTTCGTCGGATCGAAAGGCGCTTCCATACCTAATTCTTGCAGGATAAGCTTCAGGTCGGCATCGAAGTCGATCTCAAACTTCGGCAATTGCAGGGAGATCTTTGCGCCGACCCCTCGCAGGTCGGAGGTGTCCCAGTTGAGTTTCTTCTCCAGGTCTTGACTGACTTCTTCGAGCGTAACCCCTTCGTGCGGCAGGATCAGTTGCAAATAGAAAGCGCCGTTGCCATAGGGCAGTTGAATCATGGCAAATTGATCGTTCTGGTAATAGGTGCCGTGTTCTGTCTTGTGCATCATATCGACCTTCGCCGTCTGGCCGTTGGCGTTGGTGAAAACAGCTTCCCGGGTCTCTTCTTTTTCGAAAGGATTCTTCCAGTCGCCCAGGAAATAGAGCGCGTTCATCAGGATCACGACCGTTGCCGGATCGAGTTCATCCAGGATGGTCGGGATCTTGCCGTGGGTCTTCTCCGACGCCCAGTCGTTGATCATTTTCAACACCTCGGGATTGTTGAAATCCTCATTCCGGATCTCCGCTTCGAACGCTTCCTGGTTGACCGTCACAAATTCGGTTCGAACGGGGAAGCCGTTATTGATCCAGATTGAATTGGCGGTTTCGAGTATGACCATCGGGTCGATCGTTGCCGCCGCTTCGAGCATTTTTTTGTAGTAACTGTTGATATCGGCTGCCGTATAGCCTTCGAAGCCCAGCACTTTCTGGATCTCCTCCTGCGTCGTTCCGTACGCCCCGTTGTTCAGCATCGAGAACGCCAGGCTGACGCTGAGCGGCGAAACCACCACATTGGGCGTTTCTTTGGCTTCCTGTACTTTGGCGTATAGATCGTAAGCAAAGGAATTGCCGATAAGGGCCAGTTCCTTTTCGTTTTGTGTCAGTGGGATATCCACACGGATATTGTAGATCGGTTCTTCCGGAGTCTCAGGCTCCGGCACGGGTGTTACGATCTCGGGCAGCGGCGCGTTCGAAGTGCAGGCTGCCAGAAGAAAGAATAGGCATAGGGTAAGACTTAGATTTTTCATTGCAGTGAGAATAAAATATTTATACTTGTTTCAAAGATAGCAATTTTGATTGCTTCTTTCTATATGAATGCAGAAAAGAAGTAAAATGTTGCATGCTGCCCCCTTAATCTTTGAAGAATAGAGGCCGGACAATACTATTTTGTGAAATATGCCGTTGGGTATTGTAGTTTTGCAGCAATTAAAACAGTTGGGTGTGTGAAGAATTTTGGGTGTATACTATTTCTATTCGTGTTGTCGGTTCAGGCTTCGGCACAGATCGATAGCGCCTATATCCGTCCTTACGACAATAAGTTTATGTTTCTGGGTTTTATGACTAAGGATATGCTGATGCTGGTGTCCGAGACGCCCGAAAAGGAATTCTCTTACATGCCTAACAACCCTGTTGAATTGGGGTTGGGCTTCGGTTGGAACAATACGATCCTGTATGCGGCTTATGGTTATGGTTTCGACTTTATGCGGGATAAAGCGCTGGGCAAGACGAAGTCTTTCGATTTCCAATGGCATACCTACGGGCGGAAGTATGCGTTCGACCTGTTTGTGCAGCGCTATAAAGGGTTTTATATGGAAAACGAGAAAGTGAAAACCGACTTTGTCTTGTGTCCCGACCTGCAGGTCCACCAATACGGCGTAAATGCCGAGTATATCTTCAATCACAAGCGCTTCTCTTATAAGGCGGCATTCAATCAGAGCGAACGGCAACTGCGCTCAGCCGGTAGCCTGTTGCTGGGAGGTGGTATCTACCTTTCGGATATCCGTTCCGACAGCTCTTTTGTTTATGGCGAACGCCACGACTTGAAGAATTTCCAGTTCGGCGTAAATATCGGTTATGCCTATACCTGGGTACTGGGCAAACACTGGCATATCACCGGGGCGACCACGGTAGGCATTCACTTCGGCAGCGAGACGATCGGCCGATTCGGCAAAGACCGGTTGGAAGTCTACCCGACGGTCTTGCCCCGTATCGGTGCGGCCTACAACCAGCGCGACTGGGCGTTGGCGTTCTTCTTTGTCGGCAGTATGAACTACTCCAAACTGACCGACGACGATGCCGTCGGTCTCTTTGCCGGTACCTTCCAACTGACTTATTTCAAGCGCATTGCCGATATCCCTTTTCTCTCTTCTCTGCTCTCGCGCCGGTAAGCTGGGAAGGTGTGAAAAAGACGTATTTTTATTCCCCAAAAAAGGCCGCCGGAGTTTTGGAAAAGGCCGTCGGAGTTTTGAAAAAGGCCGGCGGCCTTTTTTTAAAAGCTGCCGGCCTTTTTCAGAAAGCTGTCGGCTATTGAGTCTTTGAGATCTTTTGTCCGGTTTCCAAGACGGTGATTTCGATCACATCGCCTTCTTCCAATGGCCAGTTCAGGTAGAATGTGACCGTCTGCGCATCACTGGCAAAGTAGCGGAAACCTAATTTCTTTCCATTTACCTTTACGGCGAAACTGGTCTGCGCGTTATCCACGGTGATCTTTGCCGCATTATCGAATGTCAGGACCGGCAGGATCGGAGTCTTAAGCGTCAGCTTTCCGGCCACACCGCTTACCGGGTGCAACAACGCCTCCTCTTCCGCCGTCCGCACGGGGCGCTTCACCCCACCAGGGCGAAGGAAAGGATTGAGGAAGCTCTTCGGTTCCGCCGCATCCGGATAATAGAGCACGCCGCCTTTGAAGCCCATATTATTATGGGGGAATTGCGGATTTCCGGAGGGCTTGACCGTGATGTCATAGATCATGGGCGTAGACCAGGATACCCAGTTTATCAATGGATTATGGTAGTCGTTGAAAGCGTCGTCGCGCAGGTTCTCAAACACCGTACAGCCCCAGGCGATCAAGGCATTCTCGCTATCGATCTTCACCGTCTCGCCATTGCCGTAGAGGCCGGAACGCAAGGTCAGGTAGCGGTTCAATTCGGCATCGTGTTGCAGGTATTTCCAGTCGCCCGGCAATACGCGATACATCGGATCGCCGACGCGGTTCTCGTACCACAGCCCCAGGTCGCCGCTCCAGAACAACCGCTTGAGCGCTTCGAAGCCCCAGGGGTCGTAGCGGTAGAACTCCCAGCGGTTGCAGACCGGTGTCCAGGTGCCGTCGTTGGTGCCGTCTTTCGATTCGCGCATCGTGCCGTGCCAGTAGGTCGATCCGGTGGAGACATACTCGTCGCGCATGGACAGGTAAGCGCCGACATTGTTCTCGTCGTAATAGCGGCGGCCGTTCGCATCGCTTCGCGCGGTATTATGCGCCGAAGTGATATGGGCTTCCACCCAGGGGGCATAACTCTCCGGGCGGGTATAACTGTCGATCCCATGGCCTCCTTCGTGGTAAAGCAGAAATTCGTTCTTGTAACGGGTCATACTGTAGTCGCGGGTGATGTTATTCGCCTGGTCCTGGAAGATATTGCCTCCCCAGCCTTCTACGTAGAGTCCCCCGTGGTAGCTCCGCGCCTGCTGGCCCCGGCGCTCGGGATGCTGATTGGCATGCTGCCCTTCGGCGGCGATCAACAGGCCACCGCCCTGGCGGACGGCATAGTCGGCCACCCGCTGTCCGGGACGGTCGAATACCGAAGAGGCAAGCCGTTCAGCTTCGGTAAAGGGTTTGCCGCTGGGCCATTTGTCGTAGGTGGTGTATCGGTTATTGGCAAAGCCCAGGTCGTAATACATCCCGGAGAGGATCATCACCTCTTTGGGCACCTCCGTATCGCCATAGACATAGACACCCGTTAGCGGCGCGCGGTAGACATTGCCGACCCAGGGACGGAAAGCGGCGTCGTACGCCTTATGGGCCGGAAGCAGATTGCCCGCCCAGTCGCGTACCGGCTTGTCGCCCAGATACGTCACCCGGATCAGGCCGTTCATCGCTGCGCCATAGTCGTTTATCGCCTCGTCGATGCCGACGTATTGTCCGAACTCCAATGCCGTAGGACTGACCGCCTGGTCGTCGGCGATCCATCCGCCGGCAGAAACACTGCGCTCCTGAATATCTTCCCGGTTGAATCCACGGAAGCTACGCCCGAATGCCCCCGTCGTAAAGCTGAAGTCCGACTCCCGGGGAAGCTGCAGGGTGATCGCCCGCCACAGGTACCCGCCGGCCATGGTGTGTTCGACCGTGTTCCACGTCTTGCCTTCGTCGGCGCTGTGTTCGATCTTCCAGTTTGCGGAATGATAGAGAGCGCTCATATCTTTTACCTCGCGGTTGAACTTGATCTCAATCTGATTTTCGGCGATCACCCATACATGCTCCACGTCCAAGGCCGGATAGGGACGGGTATCGCTCCGGTAATTATCCACCTGAGTGTGCCAGAACCAGGGCATGGCCGAACGCACGCCGTCGCGTCCGTTGTCGAAGCCCGTACTGTTCTCGCTCGAGAAATATTCCCACTCGCCGAAGATGCCACATAAGGCACGGTACAACGCCGGATCGTAGGCTTTCAACTCCTCGCGGGTGTTCACCGGCCCACCGTCCATTCTCCATTGGCCATCTGCCGATTCGGGAATGAATTCATAAAAAATCATCGTACCGTAAACGAAATAGTCCTCCGCACTTTGCATCATCCGAAAACCCGGATAGCGGTTGGCGCGCCGGGCTTCGCCATAAGCCTCCACGATATGTTTATCATAACGATAATCGTCGGGTGCATTGTACACGCTGATCGGCGTACGCCGGCAACCCAGGGTGGCGCCGTTCGCCGAACCGTCTACCCCCACACGCCAGAACAAGCGGGCAAAGGCTTCGCCCAGGAAAAAGAAATCACTTCGGGCACGCTCCATCGCGCCGGCACTTTGCTGTCGCATCACATCGTCGGCAGTGCCCACGATGATCGGTTTCTCCAAAGTGCCTTCAATCACACGCCGGGTTTTGTAATCCGCCGGATCGAAGAGCTCGCGCCATTCCGGTGCCTCGTAGACCGATTGATCCGAACCGACCAAGCGGATCTTCACTCCATAATCTACGGCATTTTGCGTGATCAGTTCCGCACGGCCGGTCATCCGGTGGATTCCTCCGGCGGCATAATCGATCACGTGTTCGTTGGAATAGGCCACGCCCAGGTACTTATCATTCTCTGCCGCGGTAGCGCATGCCTTGGTGCCGGTCGCCGTCAGTTTGGACTTCGAACCGATATTCATATAATCGTAGAAAGGCACCCATTGGGCGGTAACCGTTTGCTTTCGGAGGCTTATTTTCACGCTGGCCGCGGCCTGTGGACCCAATACAGCCTGTGTATCTTCCCCGGGTGTGCGGGCATTGCCGGTCTTACCCCGCAATGTGCCTACGTTCAAGGGCTCCGCCAAACGGATATTGATTACCGGACGGGTGGCATACGGTCCGAAATCGAAATAAGACAGATAGGTATAGTCCACCTTATTCCCGTCGACCGTCACCGTGAAGGACTTGTACACCTCCTGCGCATTCGCCGGCTTGCGCGCGGAAACAATTTCGATTTCCTGATCCGTAATCAGATGAACGACCGACAAACTAAACTCTTTTTGTGTTTGTTGCACATCCTTTCCCTCATTCCCTTTCACTTGGCAAAAACAGAGAATAAGTGCTGTGCTGAATAGAAGTAGCTTTCTCATGGCATTAAATATATGTATTACACTTATCGAGCAAATGTAAACATAATTCCCCCAAAGACAAATACAAAAGTGGTGTAATTAATGTAATTTTCAATAGACCTTCTTCAGCATATTGGTTTACACACAGGATATTATTATCTTTGTAAAGGAAAAAGAAGAAAGATTATGCCTGAAATCAGTCGCTTCTACGGGATAGTTATCTATATGTATATAAACGAGCACAATCCTCCACATATACATGTATGGTATCAGAATTATAAAGCCGTTATCAATATTGAAAATGGAGTTATACGTGGAACATTCCCACGACGCGCACTGACGCTGGTGTACGAATGGCTCGACTTGCATAAACCGGAATTATTGAATAATTGGGAGAAACTCAGCCGGTTTGAGGCCCCTGATAGAATAGCACCCTTAGAATAGAAAAAACATTATGGATACGCAAGACATCATCACCATTACCCACGCCGATTATGCAGGCGAATATAAAATCAAGGCTACTTTCAGCAATGGCATCGAGAAGGTTATTGATTTTGCCCCCCTTATATCCGATGGTCGCGGATTGTTGGCTAAATTGAAGGATCAAAATTACTTCCGGCAGTTCAGCCTCGACCCTTTTACTATCGAATGGGCAGGAGAGATCGGGTTCGATCCTGAATATCTGTTGCATTTCGGTTCGAAAGAGAAAGAAGAAGATTACCTTCTCGGGCGTTGTATTGTTGCAGAAGAGACTGGCGAGTATGTTACGCGTGAAGAAGTAATGAAAAGCCTTGGACTGTGAATGTTCGATATACCACCCGGCAGTAGGTCTTTTTCATTTTCCACCAAAAACAATGCAAACCAGACGCTTCTATTCCCTTCTTTTTTCGTAGGTTTGTCCAGACTAAATAATTTAATACTTCGAGAACCATGAGAAAGCACGCCATTTTATCCATCGTAGCGGGGATACTCCTGTTATGCCCATCTGTGAATGCGACAAACGAAAGAGACATGAAAACATTACTGAATGCCGACTGGCAATTCCATCTGGGCGAACTGCCCGCACAAGAGATTCCCAAGAAGTTGACTACAAAGGCCGGATTCACCGGAGGAGCCTCTATCCTTACGCGTGCCGAGGGCGTGCGGTTGACGCCTCCGGGCATATTTGCCCAGATCATAGGCGGAGATCCTGAGTTCCTTTATAGTTTTTATAACGTGGTGCCGACCCTTTCCGCGGGTTGGGAGAAGGTTGACCTGCCGCACGACTGGATGTTTCGCCAGCCTTACCAGGCTCCGGCTAACATGCCGGCGGGATTCAATATGGATACCCCGGCAGGCAACGGCTATCTGCCCGATAACGTGGGGTATTACCGCAAACAACTCACCGTGCCCGCCGAGGCCGAAGGGAAAAGGGTCAGTATCGAGTTTGAAGGTGTGATGCACGACTGCGATATCTGGATCAACGGGCATTATATCGGCAATCATTACTCGGGTTATACTGGTTTTGACTTTGATGTGACCGAGTATCTGGAATATGGCTCCGACCAGAACGTGATACTGGTCAAGACCGCCTCGAAAGGCCGCGAAGGTTGGTGGTACGACGGTGCCGGTATCTACCGCAACGTCTGGATGGCCGTTCATGGCACGCTCGGATTCAAGAGAGAGGGTATCTTTGCCAAGATCAATCCGGCAGCCAACCGGACATTCGACCTGGAATTGATCTCCGAACTGATTAATAACTACCCGGAAGACAAATCGTTCACCCTATATTATGAGATACTCGATCCGCAGGGGAAATCCGTAGAGAAAGGCAATAAAGATTTCACGATCCCGGCCTTGGCCGAAGAAAACTTCGCCCACAAGATCCATCTGGACCAGCCCGTCCTCTGGGATCTGGATCAGCCCAACCTGTACACCGCCCAGGTGCGCATCGTATGCGACGGAACGACGGAAGAGGAGATGCAGACCCGCTTCGGCCTGCGTACGATCGAGTACACCCAGGAGGGCTTGTTCCTGAACGGGCGCTGGGTCGAACTGAAAGGTGTCTGTGAGCACCAGGATTTCGCCGGTGTAGGCATTGCTCTGACCGAAGACATTATGGAGTATAAGGTGAAGCGCCTGAAAGATATGGGTGTCAACGCCTATCGCTCGTCACACCACCCCGCCACCCGCGCGTTTCTGGACATTTGCGACCGCGAAGGCATTCTGGTGTTGAATGAGAACCGGAACTTTATGGTCAACCCCGTCACCCTTGCCGACCTACGCGACCTGGTGGTCTCCAGCCGCAACCACCCTTCGGTCTTTATGTACTGCCTGGAAAACGAAGAGATGATCACGCCCACCAAACAAGGCAAAGCGATCCTGAGACGAATCAAGGACCTGGTCAAACACATGGATCCGACGCGCATGATTACCATGGCGGGCATGGCTGCCAAGGAAGATCCGGAATATGTGACCATCCCCGATGTCGCCGGCTTCAACTATGACGATCAGGATGCCGCTATGCACGTGCGCAATATCCCCGGTATCCGGGTGATGGGCACGGAAGATGCCAGCTTCCTGTCGACGCGCGGCGTCTACATCGACGATCTGAAGCAAGGCTGGTGCTCGGCTTACGACAGCGGATCGTATATGTGGGCCATCATGGCGAAAGATGAAGAGAAAGATGTCGACAAAGGCACCTTCGGCGGCATGACCAGCCACGGCTCATTGGAATATGCCTGGAAGCACAACCGGGTCGACGTGCCCCAGCTGGGTGGTCTCTTCCTCTGGACGGCTTTCGACTACCGCGGCGAGCCTTCGCCTACGTACTGGCCACAGATCGGTGCCAACTTCGGGGCGATGGATATGTGCGGCTTTGAAAAAGATGCGTTCTACTACTGGAAAGGCGTCTGGAGCGATGAGCCTCTGGCGCATGTCCTGCCCTATTGGACGTTCCCCGGTAAAGAGGGACAAAAGATCAAGGTAGAGACCTACAGCAACTGCGAAGAAGTGGAGCTTTTCGTCAATAACGTTTCCCAGGGCAAGAAGAAAAACAACCGGGGCGACATCGGCAAATGGGAAGTAATCTATCAGCCGGGAGAAATCAAGTTGGTCGCCTACAACCGGGGCAAAGCGGTAGCCGAATCGGTCCGCAAGACCTTCGGAACGATCGCCGAACTGCGGTTGGAGACCGTTTGGCAGGGCAAAGAAATGACATTGGTCAAGGTCGCTGCCTACGATAAGAACGGCCTGTTGTGTGAGAACTGCAACGAAGAGGTGAAGTTCACGGTGACCGGCGGCGAGTTTGTCGGCGTAGCCAACGGTAACCCATCGAGCCATGAACCTGATTACCTGCCGCAGCGCAAGCTATTCAACGGACTGGCAATGATCATCATCCGTCACGACGCGCAAGGCAAAGCCGGCGTGACCGCCACGATCGACAATCGCTTCGAAGCGGTCCTGCGCTAGAAGGATCAAATGACTTTGTCAGGTAGTGAAAGGCGGGTTTAGAGTCAGATCCCGGATGGACAGGTTTGAGCCAATATACGGTTCACCTCTTCTTCCGTGACACTGAACTCTTTTCCGGCCTTTACTTTTTTCATAACAAGTAGGCCGGTCTCGCGGGCGCTATCCTCATTAGGGAAAGACCGGTTGGACGATAGGGCGGGGATAGTGGGTTGATAGATCAGGACTTTCGAATCGACCCGTATCTGATAGCCCCACCCGTCGGCGGTCTCGAACACTTCCAATTCCGCCCGCTTCGGGGGTGGGGTGGTGCGGTAGTAGATCAGGGAAAAAGAAAACAGGGACAGTACGAACAGTATGCCCCATTTCTTTCTTCCGGATTTAATATTCATCATCGTCATATTCATAAGGCTTGAGTTCCCAAACATCATCAAAGCAGGAGGTTCCGCTTCGCCCGGTCACCACAAAACCTCTTTCTCCCGTAGAGAAACTGACGGCTTCCGTCCGCGCTGATCCTTTGAAAGCCCGCACATGATCCCAGAGGTCGAGATTCGGGTAGTATTTCCAGACGTTGCTTCGGAGCGATCCCACATCGCCGCAGCAGTAATAGGCTACATCGTCGATCACGAACGTATTGCCGTATTTCCGGGCGATATCGTATTCGTCGTCATAGTCCTCGTCCGAATCATCTTTTATCTCGCGCAATTCGGTCCAGCTGTCGGCCTGAGCATCGTATTTCCAGAAGTCGGTGACATACGATCCGTTATTCTCGCCGCCTACCACATAGGCGATATCGTTGATCACGAAGCTATTTGCACCCATGCGTTTGGAGCCTCCGATGCTGACGATCTGTGTCCAACTATCCGCCGAGGGGTTGTAGGCATAGAAGTCCTTGAGGTAATTGCCGTCATATCCGCCTCCCATAAAGCCTTTTCCTCCAACCGTAAAAGAGACGGAACCGTAACGTCCGGAGCCCGGGAAACTGGCTTTTTGTGTCCAGTTGTTCGTCGCCGGATCGTATTCCCAGAAGTCATTATAATAGGTCGAGCTATAGTAGCCGGTACCATAATACCCTTTGTCGTTGATGGTGAAAGCATCTGCCGAATGCCGTGCTTCGCCGGGGAAATGGGCTTTCTGCGTCCAGGCGTCGCGGTCGATATCGTATGCCCATACGTCGGTCAAGGGGTTTGTTCCGTCGTATCCCCCGACTACATATCCTTTGTTGCCGATCGTGAATCCGGATGCGCTCCGGCGGGCCTTACCATCGAAATCCGACCTCTTATGCCATTTCCCATCATACTCATCATCTTCATCACTACAGGAACAGATGACCAACGGGAGTGACAAAAATAAAGACAAATACCATTTTTTACCTTTCATAATTTACAATCATTTTTGCCGCAAAAGAACAGGTGCCGGACTTCTCCTGCAAATCTAATCGCTCAATGGAGACTTCCGGTCGGTGAAACCGTCGCTTATCGAGGTAAGGCTCTGATACTCTACCGGAAGATGTTCTTACCCTGTTTTCTTTGCCTTTCAACGACCTAAACCGGGTGTTGGCAGTTTGTTTTTGCCGGGACAGAATGGAATTTATTCTTTTGCCCAAAAATAAAAATCGATGAATAAATCTTTTTCTTTATTCCTAATGTCGGTTATCCTCTGTTTGATTTGCTCCTGCTACGACACAGAAAATAACTATGGCGATCATCTGGTCGACTCCGTTTTTCGTAATGTCACGACGGATACCAGTACGGTATTGGTCTCTACCATGCGGATCGACTCGCTCGAGACATCCGGCCAGTCTATCCTCTTATTGGGAGAATATACCCATGCGTTATGGGGCACCACCCTTGCACAGAGTTATATCGCTTACGAATGTCCTTCCTATGGGACGGATGCCGAATCCACGGTGGCATTGGATTCGCTGGTGTTGACCCTTTCGCACAGCGGTTACTTCCTGGGTGATACAACCAAAGCTTTGCGTTTCAATGTGCATCTGTTGACTGAGAAGGTAGTCTTGCATGATAATGGCTACTTGTACAATAAAGATAAGTTCAGCTATGATCCGGAGCCCATCGGCTCGTATGAATATAAACCGGAACCGGGTGACACCTCCCGTTTTGAGATTCGCCTGTCTGACACACTGGGGGAAGACCTGCTCACCCGGTTCCATGCCCGCGACCCGTTCGTGACCGAAACCGATTGGTTTGAAGACTATTTCCGGGGCATCACCCTGATACCGGAAACCGGCTCTAACCATTCCATCATCGCGTATGCGGTCAGAGATACATTTGCGACCCTGACCTTGCGCTACCATGAGATGGATGCGTTTGAGACGGCACATGAACTGATGTTTACGCCCAAGACCAGTACGCAATTCAATCACCTGGAGCAGGATTACAGCCAAACCCCATTGGACCCTTCCCAGACAGTGATCCCTTCGGAGGATATGGAAAACAAAGGACTTCTTATGGCAGGCATAGGCTGGTACACTACGCTTGAGTTTCCGCATTTGAACGAGATTCTGCAAATGGGTGAGCGGGTCGATATACAGCAGGCCATCCTGCAAGTCTATCCCGACTTCGATACCTATGGGGGATACAATCTGCTTCCGGACAGTACCTATCTTTATATCGCCGATGAGAACAATGTGGTGACCGATGCCGTAAAGGATTACCTGGGTGAAGAAGTACAGTCGGGCACCCTGGTGGAAGACGAGCTCTTTTGGGAGAATACCTGTTATTATTTTGATGTGACCAGTTTCATGCAAGACGAGCTCGGCACGCTGGGGCAAAATAAACATAAGCTGCAACTGGTTTTCGATGCGACCGACTATACCTCGACAGTCAAAAACCTGACGATATATGATCAGAAGGGAAAGAAGCCTATTGTTTTACAACTTACTTATTCGATCTATGAAACATATTAAATCCGTATGTTGTCTTTTATCAGGAATGGCTCTTTCCGTATCGGCTCAGAACGTGATGACCTCTTCGCCCTACTCTATGTTTGGCGTGGGGGAGATCAGTCAGGGACTGAATGGGCAGAATGTGGGTATGGGCGGAGTCTCCTACGGGATGCGGGGTCTTTCATTGATCAATATCGATAATCCGGCGGGGCTGACCGGTATGGATAGTTGCAAATTGATGATGGATATCTCCGTCTTTGCCCGGAATGAGAATTACCGTTCGAAAGGGGATAAGAACAATGCTTTTACCGGCAACTTCTCGGGCCTTGTACTCGGCGGGCGCATCATGAGGCCCTGGTATCTGGCTGTAGGTATTACGCCGTATAGTTCGGTGGGTTATTACTTTAAGAGCGACCAGGCATTGGAGGGAACTGCCGGAGAGACCGTCAGCAGTACGTTTGAAGGGAGCGGAGGCTTGTCGAAAGCAAGCCTTTCGAATGCGCTCTTATTGCCTTTCAATCTCTCCATCGGGGCAAACGTACATTATCTGTTTGGCTCTATCACGCAGAAAGAAACCCAATCCAGTATCTACTATCAACAGGATTTGGATGCGCGGACTTTTTATGCCGACTTCGGTTTGCAGTATCACCGGCTGTTGGGGAAACATACCCACCTGTCGTTGGGAACAGTCTACGGCATGAAGCAAAAGTTGTCGTTCAACCGGACGACAACCATTACCTCGTCGTCGGGCACGTCGCAAGAGAAAGAGCGAAGCATCACACAGTATGTGCCCATGTACCTGGGCGGTGGTCTGTCGCTGCAACATCGTACCCTGACTTACGCCCTGGACTATACTTTCCGCCAATACAGTGTGGTCGGTTCGGATAACGGAACGGTCAAGTTTAAGGATACGCACGAGCTGCGCACCGGGATCTGTTATTTCCCTTCCGCTATTGAGACCTACTCCCGGTCGTATGTGCAAAAGATGCATTATAAACTCGGATTCAATCTCTCTACCCCTTATATGCAGATCAGCGGAAAGTCGGGATTGAACTGGCGGGTGAGTGCCGGATTGGCCTTCCCGGTCATGAACGGACTACTCAATACGGCATTCTACTATGAACATACACAATATTCCGGAAATGCTTTTCAACGGAGTGTGATCGGGATGACCCTCTCTTTCTCTATCGAAGAGCATTTCCGCAAGATAAAGCTTTAATCTTGTAACATCAATTTCCCCATCAACGAGGAGAAATAAGAATCACTGATCGGCAATAAAGCCCCACCGATACGTATGCGTTTCTTCTCAATGTAATTGATTTTTGAGATGGCCACGATATACGACCGGTGTACCCTGCAAAAATCATCCCCGCACAGGATCTCTTCAAATTTCCGCAGACTCACCTGCGACAGGAGCGCTCTCCCCTCGGCACGGTGTATCTTTACATAATCTCCATACCCTTCCAGGTAAAGGATCTCTTCTCTGCGGATGGAGATAATCTTACCTCCGTCTTTCACAAAAAGCACTTGTTCGTTCGTGCCTTTGTTGAGCACTTCACTCACCTCTGCCAATGTCCTGTCCAACTTCTCAAAATAACCGGCCAGGGAATTCAACATCACAGCATCTTCTCTTAAACTGATACTTCTCAACATACTCTGAATTATTTTTTTTGATTACAGTACAAAAGAGCTGATTTATTCTGCATAAAAACGTTAACTCCCGGTCAAAAGTCAACATTCGGGGTTGAAACGCCCTATCGAAACGGCGAAATGATTAGAAATTATCTTCCAGTGTAAGCCACTTTTTGAAGCCGGAAGTCTTTGCTTTACTGATAATGATCCGCTCGGGTGCGGGAACGATCAGGTTGACCGCCAGGCGGCTGCCAAACCAATATTCGATATCGGCAATGGCATGACGGGAGATGATAAATTGCCGGTTGGCCCGGAAGAACTGTTGCTCGTCCAGGCGCTCGGTCAGTTGATCCAGCGTTTGTTCCACCGGATGCTCTTTGCCGTCGGTGGTGAAGGTGGTGACTTTCTCTTTGTTGGTGTAGAAATACAACGCGTCAGCTACCTGCACGGGATAGAACTTGTCTCCTTTTTTGATCAATAATACTTTCAGGATATGGCGTTCCTGTATGGTTTGGTTGGTTTGCCGGATATGTGCGTTGCGTTCGTCCTGGCTGAAGAGTTTCAGTTTGTTGAGTGCCCGCTCGAGCGAATCCGACGTGATGGGTTTTAACAGGTAGTCGATGCTGCTTACCTGGAAGGCCTGTAAGGCGTAATCATCATAGGCGGTTGTGAAGATCACCGGGGCTTTGACTTCTACCTGTTCGAAGATCTTGAACGCGCTACCGTCGGCCAGGTGGATATCCATAAAGATAATATCCGGCGTCCCCTCTTTATGAAAATAGGCGACAGACTCTTCGATGCTTTCCAGTTCGGCAATGACCTGTATGGGTGTGACCGGATTCTTTGACAAGAGCGATTTCAGGTTGTTTACTGCTGCCGTTTCATCTTCTATAATAATTGCATTCATGATTTCATCTGATTTTTCTGTAGTGGCAGGAATACCTTAAAATAGCCTTTGGTATTCGTTATGCGTATATCCTTTCCGGTGAGAAGCTGATAGCGTCCCCACAGGTTTTTCAATCCGACACCATTACTGTTTATTTCATCCACCCGAGGTTGTATGTTGTTGGATACGACCAATTCTTTCTCTGCAGTCGTGTAGATATCGACCTGTAAAGGGTATTGTTTGCTGATCACATTGTGCTTGACGGCGTTTTCGACAAGCGGCAAGATACTCAATATGGGGAGAAACATCAACAGGTAGTCCGTATCGACCTGCAAGGAAAAGAATAATTTCCCTTCATACCGCACCTCCAACAGATAGAGATAAGCCCGGACAAATTCCAACTCCTCATTTAGTTCCACCAACTCTTTCCGGTTGCTTTGCAGGATATACCGGAACACACCCGAAAGCTTATCGATATAAATTAATGTTTTTTCTTTTTCATCATTGCGGATCAACGAACTCAATCCATTCAGAGAGTTGAAGAAGAAATGCGGATTCACCTGTCCCATCAGGGCATTGTAGGAGGATTGGATGCTTTCGGTCTTCAACTTCTCATATTCCAAGGCGATCTGCTGACGACTATTCAACATACGAAGCAAAACCGTAATAAAGATCGCCGTGACCAGAATAAAAAGATGCTCGGTTATCAGCGGACGGGGATAAAACCGGGGTGGCGATATATACCTGTCGAAGAAGGGTGAACCTGCCGCTCCGGGCATGAAATCTTCTTCGATCAAAGGCGCCTTTCGTTGCCAGGGTGCAGGGCGTTCGCCGGGAACAAACTGCGACATAAAGAGATAAGAAGCCACCGGATACAATAATACCATGCCCAAGGCAACGACTACATTGACCCCGATGGCAAAAAGAAATACTTTATATTCTTTCCGCCGGAAGATCCGGTCTCCAAGCCGAAACATAAACATCAGTCCGGCAAACAGGATAAAAGCCAACAGGAAGAACCACCCCAACGAAAAGTAAAGGTAATAATCGACCGAGGGCAATAGCTCCTCAGGGAATCTCATATTCCCCCTCAGCCTGTCATAGATTCGCATCAATAAGCTGAAATTCACAAAAAGGCTCAGAAGCACCGACAGGATAAATCCGATAAATACATACCTTTTACCTGATAACTGCATAAACCATTCTTTTTGCCCTAAAAATACCTCCGCCTTCTCTTCCCCGAAAATATAATCGACGAATAAGGCAAAAACAACGGCAGATCACGAAAACCACCCTTTAGTACACGCAAACAGCATGATGGATAAATAAAGTGGGGAGCTTCGCGTAGGTGTCAGGGATTTATATACTTTTGTGGCGTATCAAATCACTATTATGGCAGGCATGACTAAAATTGCTGTAGTGAATCGGATGAGGTAATCCGGTTTCCGACACCTACTTCCTCTCTTGGTGTTGCTGGGATATGTACCGTTACTACATATATCCCCGTTTCTCTGTTTCTTTTTATATTTACCACCGGTACGCTTGCGTATCTTCTATTTATCTGTCTTATGGAAAATTGGAAAAAAGTTTTTGCGATTATATGGACGGGGCAGTTCCTGTCTGTTCTTACGAGTATTATTGTCAACTTCGCGGTGATCCTTTGGATCAGTATGGAGACGGGGTCGGCCGAGATGCTGGCTTGGGCGGCTATCGCGGCGATCTTGCCGCAGGCGTTGTTGGGACCGGTCACCGGGGTGTTTATCGACCGGTGGAACCGGAAAGCAATTATGATCCTTGCGGATAGTTTTATTGCTTTCTGCACCCTGATTCTGGCGGTTCTCTTCTGGCTGGAGGTGGCCGAGATGTGGCATATCTTTATCCTGTTGGCTTTCCGTTCGGTCGGTTCGGCCTTTCACATGCCGGCGATGCAGGCTTCGATCCCTTTGTTGGCTCCCGAAGATCAGCTGACGCGCATCGCGGGCATCAGCCAGATCATCAACTCGGTGGGCAGTATTGCCGGGCCGGCTTTGGGTGCGTTGTTTATCACGATCTGGGATATGCAATATGTGTTGTTACTCGATGTCGTGGGGGCGGTGATCGCCTGCACGAGCCTGTTGTTTGTTCATATCCCCAACCCCGAGCGGGCGGAAGCGGTGATCCCTAATGTCTTGCGCGAGATGAAAGAAGGCATCCAGGTGGTTTTGCAGAACCGGGGGCTGAGCTGGGTGTTTCTTTTCTCGATCTTGGTGATGCTCTTCCTTATGCCCGTCAGTGTGTTGTTCCCTTTGATGACCTTGGATCATTTTGGAGGTGATGCGTTTCAGGTCAGCCTGATCGAGGTGGTCTGGGGCGTTGGGGCGTTACTGGGTGGTGCGATTATGGGTGCCCGGGTGTATAAGGTGAACCGGGTGGTTCTGGTCAATGCGATGAATGTGGTGATCGGGCTGACGTTTCTACTCTCGGGTGTCTTGTCGCCGGAAGGCTTTGTCTTTTTTGCCGTATTGACAACGATCGCGGGCATCTGCGGATCGGTGTTCAACTCGGCATTCACCGGATTGGTGCAAACCTATATTCGTCCGGATGCGCTCGGAAGGGTCTTTTCGATGTTCTACACTTTGAACCTCTTGCCTTCGATGATCGGATTGATCGGTATCGGTTTCTTTGCCGACCAACTGGGTGTCGCCACCTCTTTTATTGTCTGCGGCGCCGTGATCATCGCCATCGGCCTGTTTGCCTTCTTTGTGCCCTCCGCCATGCGGATGGATCGGGGGTAGAATAAGTAACAAAAAAGTTAGTAACAAAAAAGTTAGTGCATCAAACTCAAGATTAAGGCGTATATTTGCTCCGTAATTTTTAATTCGTAATTCGTAATTGATCTAAATGGACCGTCGAATATTCCTCAAAAAAGCCTGTGGCGGCTTGCTTTTCCTGTCGGCTTCTTCGCTGATCGCTTGTGGCGATAAGAAGCATCTGCGTTTTGGAGTGATCACCGATTTGCATTATGCAGGCAAAGCGCCTCGCGGCACACGCTATTACAATCAGTCGATCGAGAAACTGCAAATGGCTTTGGATGTGTTTAAAAAGGCGGATCTCGATTTTATCATCGAACTGGGCGACCTCAAAGACCAGGACGATGAACCCCGGAAAGAAACCACACTGGCACATCTCGATGCGGTAGAGAATGTCTTTCAATCGTATCCCGGCCCCGTCTATCATGTCTTGGGCAATCACGATATGGACAGCATCTCCAAGACCGATTTCCTGAGCCATATCCACAATCATGGCCCGGCGGCTCATAAACCGTATTACGCTTTCGTCAACCAGGGCATCAAATTCATTGTTCTGGATGCCAATAACAATGAAGACGGCTCGGATTACGACAGTGGGAACTTCGATTGGAAGAAAGCCTATATCACCGCCCCGCAAAAGGAATGGCTCAAGGGGGAATTGACGGGACATACCTATCCGGTCATTGTATTTGTGCACCAGATGCTTGATTCATTCTCGGATATCAGCCCATTGCTTTGTGTGGCGAATGCCGAAGAGATTGTCGACCTGTTGGAAGAGAGCGGCAATGTCCTGGCTGTCTTCCAGGGACACCATCATCCGGGGCATTACAGCTTCCGTCGCGGCATCCATTACTGGACCATGCCCGGAGCCATTGAAGAAAGCCTGCCGGAGAACAATAGCTTCGCCATTGTCGATATTGATCAAGACCGGAATATCTATATCGACGGATACTATAACTGCCAGGATAAAGAACTGATCCGCGAATAGCCGTCAGAAGATGGGGAAAATCTACACATAAAAGTTTCTTCCCCCCTTCCACCTTTCACCCGGTTATCAGATCCCTGTATTGATCAGCGTTTTGGGTGAAGGCTTGGAGGAGGATGGAGGTTTCCCGAAAAAGGCCGCCGGAGTTTTGCAAAAGGCTGCCGGAGTTTTCTAAAAGGCCGGCAGGGTTTTGTAAAAGGCCGGCGGCCTTTTTCGGGAAGGTCTGTCGTTCTTTTAAATATTCCTCTATCTTTCACCCGAAAGGCTGATCAATACAGGGATCTGACAACCGGGTGAAAGGTGAAGACCGGGGTGAAAACAAAACATCGCACTTTGCTCGACAAAACATTGCACTTTCGGAAGACCTTTGAACGGTTAGGAATTAACGCCGCCGGGTGATCAAGCGGAAGAGCTCGCCAACCCACAAGACCAGGGAGGTCGAGCCGAGGATAATGCCCCAGTCGCGCCAGCTAAGCGGCACCACACTGAACATCTCCCCACCGAACGTAACAATCAGGTATTGTCCCACCAGAATAAACAGGGCAACCAACAGGAACGTCTTGCTTCCCGGCAGATTGGCGAAGGCAGAGGTTTTCTCCAGGAAGGCTTTCGCATTAAACATATTCCAGAACTGGAGCATGACAAAGAAGGTGAAGAACCAAGACAGGCGATAAGGATCAAGCCCTCCGTTCATCCGGAAATACACCAGGATACCGACAAGCACAGCCACGAAGAGTATGCCGACACTCAGGATCGTATAGGCCATTGGGGTGGTAATAATAAAGTCACCGCCTTTCCCACTCTTGCGCGGCCGGTCTTTCATCACCTTCTCATTCGGAGGCAGCGAAGCCAGGGCGGCAGCGGCAAAGGTATCCATGATCAGATTGACCCAAAGCATCTGGGTGATCGTCAGTGGCGACTCCGTGCCCAAGAGCGAACCCAGCAGTACGATCAGGCAGGCGGCCACGTTGATAGTCAACTGAAACAATAAGAACTTCTGGATATTCCGGTAGAGCGAGCGTCCCCACATCACCGCCCGGGTGATGCTGGCAAATGAATTGTCGAGGATCGTAATGTCACTGGCTTCCTTGGCCACGGAGGTACCGTCGCCCATCGACAAGCCCACCTGGGCTGCCTTCAATGCCGGCGCATCGTTCGTGCCGTCACCGGTGACTGCCACTACGGCGCCTTTCTTTTGCAAGAGTTGCACCAAGCGCTGTTTGTCGGTCGGACGGGCCCGGCACATAATGCGTAGATCCAATACCCGGTCCAGGGCTTCCGTATCACTCAATGCCGCAAAATCGACTCCGGTAATCAGGTTGCGCTCCGTAGCCTCTTCATCCCAGATACCGATCTGGCGACCGATCTCTTTGGCCGTTCCGGGCGTATCGCCGGTGACGATCTTGACATCAATCCCGGCTTCCAGGCATTGTTCGACCGCCGCCGGTACGTCTTGCCGTATAGGATCGGAGATGGCCACGATACCCAGAAACACCAGATCGGTATCCTGCAAGCGTCCGTCGACGAAGAAGGCCTGTTCCGTCCCCTCGTCGATAAGCTGATAGGCAAAACCCAGGGTGCGCATCGCCTGGTTCTGGTAGGCCAGCAGTTGGGATTCGATCTTGTCTTTACAGGTTTCGGTGGGCACCTTTACGCCATCGATTTCGACCTGACGACAGTGCCCCAACACGATCTCCGGCGCCCCCTTTACATATAATACTTTTTGCTTCAATAGCGGAGATTCAACGATCGTCGCCATATACTTCCGCTCCGTGGAGAATGTCAGTTGCTCGACAACGGAAGCTTCTTCGCGCAGTTCCAGGTAGTTCACGCCCTGACCGTTGAGCCACAACAAGAGGGCGGCTTCCGTCGGGTTACCGAAAGACTTGACCTTCTCCTCGGCATAATCCAGGAAAGCGGTCGAATTGGCGGATATACCTTCTTTGATCAGGTGGCTCAGGCGGTCGTCGCCCAGCGTCTGGGCAGGCAGATTGTAGAAATTCGTTTGGTGTACCTGCATCTGGTTTTGGGTCAGCGTCCCCGTCTTATCCGTACAGATCACCGTGGCGGCACCCATCGTTTCGCAGGCGTGCATCTTGCGCACCAGGTTATTGGTCTTCAACATCCGGTTCATACTCAACGCCAAGCTCAGGGTGACGCTCATCGGCAGGCCTTCGGGCACGGAGACCACGATCAGTGTGACCGCGATCATAAAGATATTCAGGATATCGCCCACCAACTCCATCACGGGCACGCCTTGTGAAGCCAGTAATAACTTCGTGAGCAGAGCGACGAAAGTAAGTCCCGCCACCGTGTAGCCGGCTTTGCTGATCACGCCCGCCAATCCTTTCAACTGGATCTGTAGCGGCGTTTCGATCTGGTTATCGATCTGGGAACCTTCGTAAACTTTGCCATAATCCGTGGCATCGCCCACGCGGTCGACCTCAATGATGCCATGACCGTCGACGATCGTCGTTCCCCGCATCAGCATATTGGAGGGGTAAGTCGCTTCATCGTCAAAGTCCGCTTCGTCAGTCGTCTTGGAGATGATAGGCTCCCCCGTCAGGGTCGACTCATTCACCTCGAGCGAGACCGCCTCCAACAGATGGCCGTCGGCCGGGATCTCATCGCCTGTCTCAAGCACCACAATATCACCCTTAACAATCTCTTTCTTTGGAATCTGCGAGATGTTTCCGCCACGGATCACTTTGACGGATACATCATCATTGACCGTATTCAGGATATCAAACGCCCGGTTGGCCTTGGCTTCGAAAGCAAAGCCCACTCCGGTAGCCAACAGGATAGCAAAAAAGATCCCGATCGGTTCCAGGAAAGCCTTAAACCCGGACGCATCCGGTCCCCAGCAATGCACGCCGGCGATAACCATAGAAAGCAACCAGGCCACCAATAGGATCCGGATGATCGGATCGTTGAATTTCTCAAAGAATTGAGTCCATAAAGAAATCTTCTTCGGAGGGGTTAGTAAATTATCACCATAAAGACGTCTGTTTTCTTCTACCTGTTCCTTTGTCAACCCCTCATAAAGATGTTTCTTTTCCATATACCTAATTGTTTTATCGGGACAAAAATACGTAAACTTACTGCATTCACCCAAACTTTCGGGCAATACAATCTGATCATATAACAGTTGGGAAACAGATTTGCTTATTTAATCTGTATTTTCTTCACTTGTCGCAGAATCCGCCCGTCCGAAGTCAATCCTTCGAGTACGACGGAATAGGTGGTAGGGAAGTCGGAGGCATAAAAGTCAAAGGCTGCCTCTCCTTCTTCGGAAAGAATGATATCGGGCTTCCAATAGAGGGTGGTCCGATAGTCGGGATTAGTCAGATGCCGGGCTTCTTTCGTCTCATAGCGAGGCGCATAAAACTCTGCCGGCCGCTGATAACCCAGAGGAGTGTACAGGCTGTAATTATATTTCTCCCTGTCGCTTGCGCCTTTCCGGGTAGTAATACTAATGGCTCCACCCATACCGAGCATGCCAAAGATAGCCGCTCCGCCGTCGCGGGTAATATCAATACTCTCGACCTCGCGGACGGAGATCATCTCCAAAGGGGAATCGGCTTGGGTCTGCATAGTCTCAGGCCATCGGTAAAGTGTACCGTCAATAAAGACAAGAGGGGGTGTGGGCTTGAATGTGGGGGGGACAATCTCTACAAAGCCATTACCAGAGACTCGTACACCGGGCAGTTTACGAATCAGATCGGTAACGAACATGGGATGCGAATCTTCAAAGTCTTCCCGGCGTACGGTGATCTCAGCGCCTAAGTTCTGCCAGTGCTGCAGCCGGGCTTCTTCCCGTTTCCTTTGATAGCGGGAAGCGGTTATCAAGACCTCATTCAAATGAATGACTCGCATATCATCGTCGTATTGCGCACGCTGTTCGGCCTTTGTGATAAATAGATCTTCGGTTGATTCTTTGGCTCTAATTGCTTCCACCACCGGACTTTGCGGTGCATGAACCAATGCCGGATAGGATTCCAGCTCCAGATCGAGGTGAATCCAACTACTTCCCCGCTTACCCAATGCTTGAATAAAGTAAGTCGTGCTGTCGGGATACTCAAAACCCTGAAACCGGAAACGGCCTTTCTCGTCAGTAAAAGCCGAGCCATAGTTGCCATCGACCACCACGGAGATATGGCTGTCGGCCAAAGGTTTGGAGCGCATCAGGCTTGCCGCTTTTCCGGAGATCTCTTGCGTGGTCTGGAAAGGGATCTGCGGGTAAGCCGGATTCCCTTTGAGCGTTTGCGGCACATCATACCTTCGCCAGCCGTGCGTCAGCATCAGATAGTCCAGCGCCGTAGCCGCATACAGATCATCCTGCAGATAATAAGCCGGGTTTTCGATATATCCACGCAATTCGGAAGAGAGTAACAGGCTCGACAGAATGGTTGTCGCAGTATCAATTGCCAGGTCTTGGTCGTCCGTAATGGCTACCGACAGATGACCGGTCAATGGATTCCCTTCAATATCCGTTACAGAGAGGGAGGCAAGGATATTCTCCCGTGTTTCATACACCTCTTTATCGGTTTGCAACACCGTTTGGGTGCCATCATTATGTTTACTGAATACCAACCGTTCGCTCAACGGATTCATTTGTCCGTCGAAGAGTATAAACTGGATCACACCGGCGGGAAGTTGCTCTTCCGTGAATGTCAGGACCTCTTTATTCACATCCCAAGCAGAATAATAGAGCAGCAAGCCACGACAGTGCACAAATAGATAACAAGGGATGTCCGGACTCTGCTTTGCCTTTTGCACTCCGACCTGTAGTTTGCCGTTTCGCCACACGGCAGTCAACGCGTACGCCTGAGGATGGGCGACGGGCAATTCAAACGACTTCTCCATTCCGTGGGTATTGCTGCACTTCAGAAAATAACGCTTCCCTTCTACCGGGATATAACTGAATGCACCCATTCCGGCATGTAGTGTTTGAGCGGATAAGATCTCCACCCCGTCTTCGTCTACCAAGTGGCCCGAGATCATTTCCGGATAGCCGTTTTTATTCAATGTCTTAAACGCGACCTTGCAGGGTACGCCCGCCAACAGGTTGCCCCCTTCGGGGAAAAAAGAGACATCGTACTCCTCTTCCTGCTTTTCGGCTTTTTCTTTCTGCCGGGTTGGGGCAGGTTCTGTAACCGAGGATAATAGGTTAGCGATACGGATATTCTTCTTGAAGAAATAGTCATCACCCAGATTCTCCATATACCGGGTGTAAGCGCGAAGTGTATAATCCCCTTCCGGAATCAATTCCGAAAGAAAGAGGTGCCCATATAACAGTCCCTCATCCGTGGGTCGGATCATCACCCGGTTGACCAGCGAATCGCACGCATCGATCAACTCCACATACACATAACGACTGAAGGTTGCGTACTGATGGGTAGCGGCATCCGCAACGTATGCTTTGAACCAGATTCTTTCACCGGGTACATACAGATCCCTGTCGGTATGCAAATGGATCTTTTCCTGCGGATAAGTAATCAACTGAGACATCAGGCTCTCTTCCGCTTGCTGAAAAGAGGTATTTGTTTCCATCTGCCCCAATAACAGGTGCGGAAACAACACACAAAGTGATATGAGCCGGAGAATGTATTTCATTTGTCTACAAATATAAATAAACTCCCGACATAAACTTAAACTTTTCAACAAATACAATGTTATATTTATAACAAGAGAGGTGATGAATAGTTTCAAGATTCCCTCATTGCCCCAATCACTTTTACGGGGGAAGGGAAACGATTGCAAAACGTCAAATAAAAGGTATTATGAAAAGGTTAAAGTCTATGTTCTTCTTGGTTTCTATTCTATTGATCGGAGTTGTTCAACCGACGATGGCACAAAGCAAACAAGAGAAAAAAGAACAAAAGCAAAAGGAAGTAAAGGAACTACTGGAAAGTGGATATTATACGATAGAAGTGGAACGGGCGTTGCCCTTGAATGGGACGCCGGTCAACCTGACCTCGTCGTATACACTGGAAATGCGCGGAGATTCCGTGATCTCTCATCTGCCCTATTTCGGAAGGGCTTACAATATCCCGTATGGAGGTGGCGACGGCTTACGCTTTGCCAAATCCCTAACCGATAAAAATATCACGTTCGATGATAAAGGCACGGCGGATATCCGATTCGAAGTCCGGACGGATGAAGATAAATTCACTTATACGGTCAAGGTCTTCAATGACGGTTCGGCAACCATCTTCGTGCAACCGGTCAATCGGCAGAGCATTACTTTTCAAGGAAATCTGGAACTGTGATTCTAATGATTAAATGATTTACTATGAGTCTGCATATACAATATACTCGGGTTCATAGTAAATCATTTAATCATTAGAATCAAAGTTCAGACTTTCCTTGAGAAGTATCCCTTTCTTGTAAGCGTCGATTGACTTTGGCGGTAAACTCATGGTTCTTAAGTCCCCAGTCCGGTGCGATCAGTAGTTCTTTCGGCGACTGGGAGACAAAGCGTTCGACTACGATGGAAGGGTTCAATCGTTCCAGGAAATCGATAACCAATTCAACATAGTCATCGGCAGTGAACAAGGTGAAATGTTCGGGATATTCTTCATATTCTTTCCCCATGCGGGTCTGGCGGATCAGTTGCAACTGATGGAGCTTCAGTGTCGTCAGGGGCAGTTTGGATAAGACATCCGCGTGGTGCAGGATCTCTTCCCGGCTCTCTCCCGGCAATCCCAGGATAATATGCGCTCCGGTATAGATGCCGTTCGATGCGGTTCGGACAATCGCATTCCGGGCCTCTTCCCAACTATGTCCCCGGTTGATCCGTTCAAGGGTGACATCCGATGTGGTCTCCACCCCGTATTCCACCAGGATAAAAACATCACGGGAACGTTCCGTCAGGTACTGCAGTAAGTTATCCGGCATACAGTCGGGCCGGGTCCCGATAATCAACCCGACGACACCCGGAAAGGCCAGAGCTTCTTCATACTTTTGTTTTAGGATTTCCAGTTCACCATAGGTATTCGTGTAGGCCTGGAAATAGGCCAGGTATCTCATCTCCGGGTATTTGCGGGAGAAGAAAGCGACACCCTCTTCGAGTTGTTGGCTGACCGACTTCTCTGTCCGGCAATACTCCGGACTAAAGGTCTGGTTGTTGCAATACGTGCAACCGCCCCAGCCCTTCGTCCCGTCCCGGTTGGGACAGGTGAAACCGGCGTTAATAGAGATCTTCTGCACCTTAAAAGGAAACACCCCTTTCAGAAAATCCCCGAAATCGTTATAGCGTTTCATATTCAATTACGAATTACGAATTAAAAATTACGAATTAATTAGTCAATTACGAAGTAGCTATCTCATTCGTAATTCGTAATTTTTAATTCGTAATTGACTCTCTCAGTTCCTCCTTCAGGAAGCCAGCCGTAAAGCCGACTCCGCTTTTGACCAGTTCTTCGGGAGTTCCGGCAAAGAGCAGTTGTCCGCCGCGCCGGCCGCCTTCGGGTCCCATATCGATCAGGTAATCGGCGCTTTTGATCACATCCAGATTATGCTCAATGACAATGATGGTATTTCCTTTTTCCACCAAGCGGTCAAGGACACCCAACAACACCCGTATATCTTCGAAGTGAAGCCCTGTCGTCGGTTCATCCAACACATACAAGGTTTTGCCCGTATCTTTCTTGGCCAGTTCCGTGGCCAGCTTCACCCGCTGGCTCTCTCCGCCGGATAAGGTCGTCGAAGGCTGGCCCAGTTTGATATATCCCAAACCGACATCCTGCAATACCTTGATCTTGGAAAGTATATGGGGTACATTCTCAAAGAACTCAACGGCCATATTGATGGTCATATCCAATACATCCGCGATAGATTTCCCCCGGAAGCGCACTTCCAACGTCTCCCGGTTATATCGTTTACCGTGGCATTCCTCGCAGGGTGCCAATACATCGGGCAAGAAATTCATTTCGATAGTCTTATAGCCATTCCCTTTGCAGGTCTCACAGCGTCCGCCCGATACATTGAAAGAGAAACGTCCGGGTTTATACCCCCGCACTTTGGATTCCGGCAGTTCGACAAACAGATTCCGGATATCGGAGAAGACACCGGTATACGTCGCCGGATTACTCCGCGGCGAGCGCCCGATCGGCGACTGATCCACATTGACAATCTTATCCACGTGTTCAATCCCCTCTATGGATCGGTAAGGCAACGGATCCTCCAAGGAACGATAGAAGTGTTGCGACAGGATCGGCTGCAACGTATGATTGATTAATGTCGATTTGCCGCTACCCGATACGCCGGTCACACAGATCAATGTGCCCAACGGGAAAGTTACATCCACGTTTTGCAGGTTATTGCCCGAAGCGCCTTTCAAGACGATCTGCTTGCCGTTCCCTTTCCTTCGTTCGGCGGGAATAGCGATCTCCCTTTTGCCGTTCAGGAATTCCGAGGTCAAGGTATCCACCTTCAACATCTGCTCGGGCGTTCCTTCAAACACCACTTCTCCACCTTTTCGCCCGGCCATCGGCCCCATATCGACCACATAGTCGGCACTGAGCATCATATCTTTATCGTGTTCCACCACAACCACCGAGTTGCCCGTGTCGCGTAATTGTTTCAATGAATTGATCAGACGTACATTGTCCCGTTGATGTAATCCGATACTCGGTTCATCCAGGATATACAAGACATTCACCAACTGGCTGCCGATCTGTGTGGCCAAACGGATCCGTTGGCTTTCTCCGCCGGAGAGCGTCGCCGAAGCCCGGCTAAGCGAGAGATAATCCAATCCGACATCCAACAGGAAACTCAAACGGGAACGGATCTCTTTCAGGATCTCTACGGCAATCTGTTTTTGCTTGGTATCCAGTTGATCGTCGATCCCCTGCAGCCAGGCATAGAGTTCCGAGATATCCATTGCCGCCAGTTCCGCGATATTCTTTCCGGCGATCCGGTAGTGTAACGCTTCTTTATTCAGCCGTTGCCCTTTACATTCCGGGCAGGTATTCATCTTGATAAACTGGCCGGCCCATTTCTGTGCCGTCGCGGAGGCGTCGCTATCCTGTTGCATCATAATGTATTTGGCTACCCCTTCATAACTCAGGAAATAGTTCGTGCCTCCGATAGCCTCATTCTTGATCTGCAAACGCTCATCCGTTCCGTTCATGATCTCGTCGATCGCATCTTCCGGGATATCTTTTATCGGTGTCTTGATGGTCACACCGTGTTTCTCACAAAGCGCTTCGATCTGCCAGAAGATAAGCGCATTCCGGTACTTACCCAAGGCGGCGATCCCTCCATGGTAAATACTCAGGGAAGGATCGGGCACGATCTTTTCCATATCCAGGATATTGACTTGTCCCAACCCCTTACATTTGGGGCAGGCGCCCTGCGGAGAGTTGAAAGAGAAGTTATGGGGTGCCGGTTCGCTATACGAGAGTCCGGTCTCCGGGTCCATCAGGCGGCGGCTGTAGTGGCGCACTTCTCCGACTTCGCCATCCAGGATCATGATCAAACCATCGCCCTGCTTCATCGCGACCTTCAGGCTTTCTTTCAGGCGTCGTTCATCCGTGCGGGCGACTTTCAGTTTATCGATCACCACCTCTACGCTGTGCATCTTGTAGCGGTCGAGCTTCATCCCGTGATAGATCTCCTTGATCTCGCCGTCGACTCGCACATTCAGGTATCCTTTCTTGCGAAGCTGTTCGAACAGTTCTTTATAATGTCCTTTACGGTTACGCACGACCGGCGCCAGGAGGTAGATCTTTTCTCCTTCGTATTCATCCAGAATCAACTGTAAGACTTTCTCTTCGGTATATTTCACCATCTTCTCCCCGGTCAGATACGAATACGCCTCACCCGCCCGGGCATACAACAAACGGAAGAAGTCGTAGACTTCCGTCGTAGTACCCACCGTCGAACGCGGATTGCGGTTGGTCGTTTTCTGTTCAATGGAGATAACTGGGCTTAAGCCGGTGATCTTATCCACATCCGGACGTTCCATATTGCCCAGGAAATGACGGGCATAGGCCGAGAAGGTCTCGATATACCGCCGTTGCCCCTCGGCGAATATCGTATCGAAAGCCAATGAAGACTTCCCACTTCCACTCATGCCCGTAATCACAGTCAGTTTGTTCCGGGGAATAACGACATCTATATTTTTCAGATTATGCACCCGGGCGCCCAACACGATAATCCGGCCACCCTCGATATTTTCTTTTTCTGTTTCTCTATTCATTGTTCTTTAAAACTATCTACTAAACCCACTATCTTAGCTCCTCGCCTGACCAGGCGAGGGGACCATCTCCCCTTAAGCTCTCCTCCTTTTCAAAGGAGGAGAGCTTAAGGGGAGAGGGGGAGGTGGTTAGACTCTTTTATAATTCTTATTCACAAACATTTAAGGATCTAACCACCTCCCGGCTCGTACCTCGCCGTACTCCTCCTTTTCAAAGGAGGAGAGCTTTAGGAGACTTTTGAGTCAGTCCCAGCTGCATGGAATATCTACTACTTTATCAATTATCAATTATCAATTGTTGCCATCCACCGTCCACGCCGGGTTATGCACATACGTGTTCGGGGTTCGGTAATACATCTCTTCTTCGCGGGGGATTTGTAATTGGAATGTCTTTCCGCCGGTCACCAATTTACGGTCGCGCAGCCAGGGGTTGAAACGTTTCAGGTCGGCGTATGTTACTCCTTTCTTCTTGGCATAATCCGCCAGATCGGGGATATCGGAAGAGACCGTTACCGCATCGCACGCGATCGGTTTATACAGATCTTTGGCCCGGATCACAAAACCATACCGATACGGATTCTCAAAGATCAACTTCATTGCCATGATCCGGTAGATATAGCGGGTGGTTTCCTGTACGACCCAGAGATCCATACTGTGATCTACATACTGCTTCGTCAGTTCGCCCGAGATCCGTCCCATGCCGGCATTATACGCAGAGGCCACCGTTGCCCAATCGCCGTACTTCGCATACGCTTCTTTCAGGTACTTACACGCTGCAACGGTTGCTTTTTCCACATGGCAACGCTCATCCACGGTCGGAGTGATGGTTAATCCGTATTGTTTTCCCGTGCCTTCGAGGAACTGCCACATACCAACCGCCCGCGCAGGCGAGGACACCCGCGGGTCTAGATTGCTCTCGATCACGGCGAGGTATTTGAAATCATCCGGCACACCGTTGGCCTTCAGGATCGGTTCGATCACCGGGAAATAATAGTTCGCCCGCTTGAACAACAATAAAGTTGTGGAATGAAAATAAGTGAAACTGGTCAGTTCCCGATCGATCCCTTCATACATATTATAACGGGTCAGGTCGTACGCCGTCCCGCAAAACTCGATCGACGCCGGTGTCTCGGGTGTGACCGTCATTGCCGAAACGACCGGCCGCTTTTCGCGTACCTGGCTGGCATCATTCGAACCCAGCGACAACCACAAAAGCGAACAGATAAACGCTCCGGCCAACATCGCCACGATAGATTTACTCAATCCTTTCATCCTGTATGGTTTTTGAGCGGAGAATATTGATATCTCCGGACTTTTTATACTTCTTCCCGTCGGAGCCTTCCGCTTCTATCACATAGAAATAGACGCCCGGCTGCACATATTTGCCTCCTTTCTTCCCGTCCCATCCCTGAGCCGGATCCGTCCAATGGAACATCTGCACGCCCCAGCGGTTGAAGATCCAACCTTTAAACCGGGTGATCGACTTATACGCCACGCGGAACTCATCGTTCACCCCCGGCGTAGTGCCCGGAGAGAAAGCATTGGGTATCTCGATCCACGAATCGGCCACATCGATATCATATTCCACCGAAACGTCCGAACAGGTAGCCGTCCGGTCGGAGACCTCCAATACCGCTTTATACTTTCCGGCTTCCCGGAACGTATATTCCACTTCTTCGCCCGTATAGCGGAGCAACGGATTATTCACCCCTTCTTCATCATCCGTACGGTAAATGGTCCAGAGGTAAAAAGCGGCTACCGGATCATTCGCGATCGCCCGGAAAGAGACCGTCGCTGGAGCCGACAACCCATCACCCCCCGAATTCCCGCCCGGATAGTCATCCAGGATTAGGGTCGTATCCGCATGGGCTTCCACTTTCACGGCTGGGTAGACTTCCGTCGTGATCGTTTGCCCTTTTCCGAAATGGGTGGCAAACGCATCGCCCGTCAACTGGAAACCGGTATCACAAAGCGGAGCCGCCAATAAATTGTTCTTATAGGGATCAGCCACCGACAGATCGATGCGTTTCGCATGAAAGTTGCGGTCTGCCTCACTCCATTCCAACGTATTATAACTGATATCGAACGAACGGTTCACAGTCGCCGGGATCCCGCCCGGATTAATATAAACCAGATTGGGGATGGGCTGATCGCCAGAGAGTTGCACAAACGAACAGGGATTCGACGAGGTAGCCTCCAATTGGTTCACCGTATACCTATATTTACTGTAATCGATCAGCCAGACACAATACGAGGTGGGGATCGACTCCTGTTCCACAAAGTAACCATACCCTTCACTCAGTCCGGTGATCGTCGAGGTTGTCCCGTTCTGGGCCGATCGGCTGATCGGTTCATTTTCCAGGATACGGTTTTTATAGCGATACCACTTATGCGCCGTGGAGGCCGAGGTGTACGAGATCTCCACCCCTTCCATGCCATAGACAAGCCATACTTCGATCCGGTTCAGTTTATCCTCCAATACCTTCAGCGGACTGCCTTCGCCTCCCCTTACCGTATATTGGGCGAAGCATGCCAAACTCAAACACAAAAAGCACACCAAAACGCCTGGCTTTCTATATTTTTTCACTTGCATATACATTCTAATTAGCTTCCAAAATTAGTATTTTATACCGACATACACTATCTTTGTCCCCAATATTCCAAGCAAGTAATCATCATGATCCGTATATTTATACTGATATTTCTACTGGGGTGTCTGCCTTTTTCCCCTTATGCGCAGGTGAACAACCGGCAAACTACAAATACTAACGTTCAAGGGGATGATATATTTTACCATACGATCGAACGGGGCCAAACAGTCTATGCCATTGCCACCATGTATGGTGTCAGTGTCGAGGATATCTACCGCCTCAACCCCGGGAGCGAAAAAGGAATACGAACCGGCGACACCCTGCGCATCCCGCAGCGGGATATTGCCGTAACGCCTGCCGAAACCGACGATAACTACACCTACCACACGATCCAGCCCAAAGAAACACTTTATTCCCTCTCGATCCGATACAAGGTCAAAGGGGAAGATATTATCCGGGCCAACCCCGGCCTCTCGGTCGAAACCTTCCAGATCGGCAAGAACATCCGCATCCCCGCCATGCGCATCGAGACACTGCCTGTGACGGAGAAGAAGACCGTGCAGAAAGAAATGGAATATACCGTGCAACGCCGGGAAACCCTCTACCGCATCTCCCGAAAGTTCGATGTGCCCAGCTCCGAACTGATCCGGTTGAACCCCCAACTGAAAGACGGACTGAAAGCCGGCATGGTCATCAAGATACCGGTTGAAACCGAAGAGATCGTGACCGAACAGCCTAAAACCGCCGGCGAAAGGGAAACCAACGCCCTCCTGGATGAGCCGAAACAGATCAAACGGGTGGATCGCATACAGGTGGCCCTGCTCTTGCCGTTCTCTACCGGCGATGCCAAGGCTGCTGCCCGGTTTATCGAATACTACGAAGGCCTGTTGATGGCCGTCGACAGCCTGCGCAATACCGGCTGTTCATTGGAATTATCAGTCTACGACACCGGCGACGGAACGAGTAAGATACAGAACATATTAAAAGAAGAAGCTTTGAATCGGGCGAACCTGATTATCGGCGGTGTGCAGAACGACCAGATCAAAATGATTGCCGACTTCGCCCAGGAAAAGAATACGAAATATGTTATTCCTTTCACGTCGAAGAACGACGATGTACTCTCCAACGCCTTCGTCTATCAGGTCAATACGCCGCACTCCTACCTCTACGCCAGAGCGGCACAGGCGGCTTGTAAATTATTCAACCAGGACAATATCATCCTGATCGCCACGCCCGGATTGGAAGAGAAAACGGAATATATACAAACCCTGAAAGCCGAATTCGAGCAGCAACAGATCCCCTACAAAGAGATCACCCATCAAACGGAGACCTTTATCACCGATATGGAGCAGGTACTCGACCCGGAAAAAAGAAACATCGTCATTCCCACATCCGCCACATTGGAAGCCCTGAACCGGATACGCCCTCACCTGCGTACCCTCTCGGAGATCTCCACCGAAGAGCGTCCGGCCTACAGCATCAACCTCTTCGGATACCCCGACTGGCAAACCTATACGCAGCAGACCTTGGAAGACTTCTATGCCTTGAACACCTATATCTATAGTAATTTCTATGCCGACAATCTCTCGCCCGATGTGCAGTATTTCTATACGAAGTTCAAAAACTGGTACAGCAAGAATCTGATCAACTCGCACCCCAAATACAGTATCCTGGGCTTCGATACCGCCATGTTCTTCTTTGACGCCTTGCGCAAACAGGGAGCCAATTTCGAGAACAACCTGAACCGGATCCATTATAAGAGTGTACAGACCGGGTTCCACTTCGAACGCGTCAACAACTGGGGCGGGTTTATCAATACGCATATCTTTATTGTCCAATACCGGAACGACTTCACCGTCTCCCGAAACGAAATCTGATGATGTGATGAAGAACATAAGACGTTACACTTTCTTATTCGTTTGCCTGATCGCGTTTCTCGGGGTCCGGGCGCAGAACACTTTCCAACGGGAGTTTGCGGTCGGTTTTGGCGGAGGGGTGAATTTCTCTCAGATCGGTTTTACCCCCAAGGTAAACCAGGGCTACCTGCAAGGCCTGCATGGCGGGGTAACGGTGCGTTGGATCACCAATAAAAACCTGGGATTGACGGCCGAGATCAACTTCGCCCAGCAAGGGTGGCAGGAAGATTTCTCGGAAAGCACCGACGGCGCTCACTTCAACTACAGCCGTACGATCAATTACGTCGAACTGCCTTTTATGACCCATATCTATGCCGGCAACGGACGGGCGCGCTTTATATTTAATGTAGGGCCCAAGCTCGGTTACGCCCTGAGCGAATCGACCGACACCAACCTCGGTGGCGCCACCCCCGGCAACCACCGCAACGAACAACACGATATGCCGCTCGAGAACAAACTCGACTGGGGCATCTGCGGAGGACCGGGAGTCGAACTGCGCACCGGCCTGGGCACCTTCCTGCTCGAAGGCCGCATCTACTTCGCCCTGGGTAATATCTACGGCAACTCCAAAGCCGACTTCTTCCCCAAATCCAACGGCATGACCTTCTCTGCCAAACTCTCCTATCTGATTCGAGTGAAGTGATCTTTGGATCCCGCCAGCCCCCCCCTTTCCAAAACATTGCGCTTTGGCCGGAAAAACATTGCACTTTGGCCGACAAAACATTGCGCTTTGGCCGAGCAAAGTGCAATGTTTTTTTGAGAAGGCCTACACATAAAAGTTTTTACCCCGGTCTTCACCTTTCACCCTCCATCGAGATCCCTGTATTGATCAGCGTTTCGGGTGAAGGCTTGGAGGAGGATGGAGGCTCCCCAAAAAAGGCCGGCAGGGTTTTCCAAAAGGCCGCCGGAGTTTTCCAAAAGGCCGGCAGGGTTTTTCCAAAGGCCGCCGGCCTTTTCCGGGAAGGTCTGACGTTTTTTTAAGTATTCCTCTATCTTTCACCCGAAACGTTGATCAATACAGGGATCTGGCGACCGGGTGAAAGGTGAAGACGGGGGTAAAAACTTTTATGTGGTAATCGGATTTTCTTTGTAAACTTGCTAAAAACGTACACAGTGTTCGATACCGAACACTGCGTGCGTTTTGTTTTCTATTGACTCTTAGCGGTTTATCTGTTTGGCACGTTGTTTGCTTTTTGCAGGGCAGAATAAACATATACGTAAAATGGATAGAGAAATATCAAAAGACGTGCGCCGCAAAGAGGCGATCAAGCAGTGGTCGAAGGTGGGTATTGGCCTGGTGGCTGCCGTCGCGGTGATTGCCACTGTGCTTTCGGTGATGCAGACGTCGCTGAAACGCAAAGACCTGACGATTTCGAAAGTCGATGTCGGAACCATTGAAGTTTCCGCCAGCGCATCGGGTAAGGTGGTGCCCGCATTCGAAGAGATCATCACTTCGCCGATCAACTCCCGCATTGTGGAGGTCTATAAAAAGGGGGGCGACCACGTGGAAGTGGGCGACCCGATCCTGAAATTGGACCTGCAGACCGCCGAGAACGATTACAACAAACTTTTGGATGAGCAGGAGATGAAACGCCTGCAGTTGGAACAGTTACGCCTCAGTACGCAGAGCAAACTGTCCGAGATGGAGATGAAATTGAAAGTCTCCCGCATGACCTTGAACCGCAAGGAGGTGGAGCTGCGCAACGAACGTTACCTCGATGAACTGGGTGCCGGCACGACCGATAAGGTTTTGCAGGTCGAATTGGATTACAATGTCAGCCAATTGCAACTCGCCGAAGACGAACAGAAATACGAGAACGAGAAAGCGATGACCGCGGCCGATCTGAAAGTGAAAGAGCTGGAATACAGTATCTTCCAAAAGAGCCTGGCGGAGATGAAGCGCACCTTGAATGATGCGCAGGTACGCTCGCCGCGCAAAGCGATCCTTACCTATATCAATAATGAGATCGGCGCGCAGGTGGCACAAGGCAGCCGCCTGGCGATCGTGTCCGACCTGACACACTTCAAGATCGAAGGGGAGATAGCCGATACCTATGGCGACCGCATTGCTGCCGGCAGCCGCGCCGTTGTCCGCATCGGCAACGACCGTCTGAACGGCGTTGTGAGCGATGTCACGCCGTTGTCGAAGAATGGGGTGATCTCTTTTAGCGTGCAACTGGAAGAAGATAATCATACCCGCCTGCGTTCCGGACTGCGGACGGATGTGTACGTGATGAACGCGATCAAAGAAGAGGTGAAGCGCATCGCCAATAGCTCGTACTACCTGGGTAAAGGCGAATACGAACTGTTTGTGATCAACGGCGATCAACTGTTGAAACGCCGGGTGGTATTGGGCGACAGCAACTTCGAGTTCGTCGAAGTCGTGAGCGGCCTCGAGCCGGGCGACGAGGTGGTCGTTTCGGATATGAGCAGCTTTAAGGAGAAGAATAAATTAAAAATTAAAAATTAAGAATTACGAATTACGGATAAACGCTCTCCATTCGTAATTCGTAATTCGTAATTCGTAATTAAACTAACGAAGTTATGATAACAGTTTATCTCAAACAAGCCTGGCAGATGCTCAGGGAAAGCCCGTTGGTCAGTACGATTTCGATTGCCGGCACGGCGCTTTCGATCGCGATGGTGATGGTGCTTGTGTTGATCTATCAGATTCAACTGGCCAATTATGCGCCGGAGAAAAACCGCGACCGGATGTTGTATGTGTATGGCACCCGCGTGGAAATGGGAAACGGCAACAACCGCAATAACGGTACGATGTCTGCCGAAGTCGTCAAAGAATGTTTTTATGCATTGAATGGTCCCGAGGCGGTGACCGCCATTACGGAGTCGAGTCTGCCTGTCTCGCTTCCTTCCAAGCGATTGTATAAGGAATACCGGATGAAGTCGGTGGATACGGGCTTCTGGAAGATATTCGATTTCAACTTCCTATATGGGGAAGCGTTTACGGAAGCGGACTTCAACTCGGGTCTGCGCAAGGTCGTGGTCAGCGAGACCCTGGCGCGCGATATCTTCGGACAGACGGATGTGGTAGGCGAAACCCTGGTGATCAGCTTTAAGAACTATACGATCTGTGGTGTGGTGAAAGCTGTCAGTACGGCAGCGAAAGATGCCCATGCCCATGTATGGCGGCCATACACGACCGACAACACCTTGCTTTCTTCCCCAACGAACTACGGCGAAGGCATGACCGGCCCGTTCTATGTGTTGATGTTGGCGAACAGCCGGGATGATTTCGATGCGATCCGAACCGAATTGAAGCAGCGGACAGAGCAGTATAACGCAGGCAAAGTGGAGTATCGGGTTAGCTTCCCGCAAGGGATTATCACCCGCACGGAGATTGCCCTGGGCGCGAACGGATTCAACGAATTCGACCCCAAACCGGTCTATACCCGGATCGGCTTGTTATTGCTTTTCTTCCTGTTGGTGCCGGCGTTGAACCTGATGGGCGTCGTGCAGTCGTCCGTGCAACGTCGCCGGGCGGAGATCGGGGTGCGCAAAGCTTTTGGCGCGACGAAGAACCGTCTATTCAGCCAGGTATTGTCGGAGAATCTCGTCACCTCCCTGATTGGGGGCGTACTGGGCTTTGGCCTCTCTTTCCTGCTCTTGAACGCTTGTAAAAACTTCCTGTTGCCGGAAGAGCCGATGTTGAACGCGGATATGCTTTTCCAACCGGTCACTTTCCTTTTGGCATTGTTGATCACGCTGGTGATGAATGTCTTGAGCGCCATTGTACCCGCCGCGCGCATTGTACGACAGTCGGTAACGAACGCTTTGAAAGAGAATGAAGAGTGAGGAATGGCTTTGCCCAATTAATCATTAATAATTAACCATTAATAATTAGAAAACGTGTTTAAGCAAATCATAAAAACAATCTGGCACCAGCGCCGGGCGAATGGATGGATCTTCGCCGAGATCTTAGTGGTAACGGGGGTGCTTTGGTATATGGCCGATAATCTGTTGGTGGAGTATAGTGTGTACAATCAGCCCCTGGGTTATGATATCGAGAACTGCTGGCGATTGAAGCTGGCCAATCTGAATAGCGACGCGGAAGGATTCGTGCCGGCGGAAGAGTTGACCACCACGCAAGGGGAAGACCTGCGCACGTTGATGGATCACCTGCGGCGGGAACCCCTGGTGGATGGCGTATGTGCGACTTATTACTCCTGCCCCTATGCTTTCGGTAATTCCTGGACCTCCCTCGAACCGATGGATGGTGATACGGCGGTTGCGCGGACACAGAGTTATCACGTCCGCCGGGTGACACCCGAATATTTCGATGTCTTCCGGGTGAAAGACAAACAAGGCAATGCCATCACGCCGCAACTGCCCGCCGGCGAAGACTGCTTGGTGATCAGCAAAGATATGGAAACCCGCTTTTTCGGCGAAGGAGCCGAAGGGAAAGGCAAACGGGTGAAATACTATGCGGAAGGCGAGAGTCATCCGATCGTGGCCGTCTCCGAACCGATCCGGTATCATGAGTTCAAAATCAGTGAACCCTGTTACTTTCAGGTGCTTGCAGCCGGCAAGTATACAGAGAATGTCGAGATGTTCGGTGCCCGTAGCGCGGAGGTCTGTGTGCGTTTTAAGCGGGCGATGACACAGGACGAACTCTATGCCTTCCTGGAGTCGATGGGTGGAAGACTGACGGTGAACAACCTCTATGTCTACGGCGCTATGGCGCTGAGCGATCAACGCGAGATATTACTCTCGGACAAGATCAATACGGCAAAGATTCAAATCGCCCTGATCTCTTTTATGCTGATCAATGTCTTCTTCGGTATTATCGGCACGTTCTGGCTGCGTACGCAATACCGCCGGGGCGAGATCGGCCTGCGCGTAGCATTGGGCTCGAGCCGTCAGGGCATCTACCGCTATATGAATGAAGAAGGACTTTGCCTGTTGGTGTTGAGTCTTCCCGTATTGTTTATCGTGGCGGCGAATATGATCTACTTCGATATCCTCGAGAGCGTGCGCATCCCGATCACCCTGTGGCGTATCGTTTCGGTCTGCATCGGCTCCTATGTCTTGATGGGATTGATGATCTGCCTGGGTATCTGGGTACCCGCCAAGAAAGCCGCCGGACTGGCTCCGGCAGAGGCGCTGCGGTATGAGTGATGCCGGATGGCTCCCCTCTCGAGGGGGGCCGGGGGTGTGTGACGAGCCGCAGGCGAGCAAGAGTAAACAAAGAATTAAACATTAATAATTAATCATTAAACAGTAAAAAAGTCATGATTAAACTGACAAACTTAGAGAAGATCTATCGCACGAAAGAAATCGAAACGGTAGCTTTAGAGAACGTAAATCTGGAAGTACAGAAAGGGGAATTCCTGAGTATCATGGGTCCTTCGGGCTGTGGTAAATCCACCTTGTTGAATATCATCGGGCTGTTGGATACACCCACCAGCGGGATCATCGAGATCAATGGCATCAACACCATCAGTATGAACGACAAGCAGCAGGCGGCTTTCCGTAACGAGCAGTTAGGCTTTGTGTTCCAGAGCTTCCACCTGATCAATTCATTGAATGTATTGGATAATGTGGAACTGCCTTTGCTCTACCGCAAAGTATCCGCTTCGGAACGCCGCAAAGCCGCACAGGCGGTATTGGAACGTGTCGGACTAAGCCATCGTATGCGTCACTTCCCGACACAGCTCTCCGGCGGTCAGTGTCAGCGTGTGGCCATCGCCCGTGCCATTGTCGGTAATCCCGATATCATCCTCGCCGATGAGCCGACCGGTAACCTGGACAGTAAGATGGGTATCGAGGTAATGGATATCCTCCATACATTAAATAAAGAAGACGGCCGCACCATCGTCATGGTAACGCACAACGAACACCAGGCGAAACAAACCAGCCGCACGATCCGCTTCTTCGACGGACGGCAGGTGCAGTAACCATTATGATACGGCAATATCTCATACAAGCATTGGCTACGTTGAGGGAGAATCCGCTTCTTAGCTTTCTCTCCGTCGCGGGCACGGCATTGGCAATCGCTATGATTATGGTGTTGGTGATCTCTTTTGAGGTGCGCACAGCCAATTATAGGCCGGAGACCAACCGCGACCGGACACTTTATGTGACGCGGGGAATCTATGAGCAGCCGCACGGTCAGTCAAGCGCTTATTGTTCTTTTTCGCTGATCCGGGATGTCTTTTATCCGCTTCAGACACCGCAGGCGGTTACCGCCGTGGCTTCTGAGAATGCGATGCTGATCTCTACTCCTGCCGGTGAGAATGAATACAAAGCAGATGTGTCGTATACGGATGAACGTTTCTGGACGGTCTTCGATTTCCGTTTCCTTGCCGGCAAACCGTTTACCGAAGCGGATGTACAGAGTGGCATTAAAAAAGCGGTGATCAATGAAACACTCGCCCGCGGGCTGTATGGTACGATCGATGTCGTAGGCAAACCGGTCTTGATGAGTTATACCGAATATATCATCTGTGGGGTAGTGCCTGCGGTTTCGACGCTTGCCGAAGCGGCTTACGCGGAGGTCTGGTTGCCGCATACCACCACGACTTTCCCGGGGGATGTGGGAACTGAATATACGATCGGCAGTTTCAAATGTTATATCCTTGCCCACACCCGTTCCGACTTCAAAGCGATCAAGGAAGAGAGTGAGCGCATGATGGAGCAATTCAATGCGAATCTGCAGAACGGTACGTTTCACCTCAGCGGACAGCCAGAGACACATTTTCTTCAGATGTACCGGCAAGGGAAAAAGCAGGCGGATGTGTTCGCAGTCATTCTGCGCTTTGCGATCGTGCTTTCCATTCTCTTATTGGTTCCGGCGATTAACCTTTCGGGCATGACCCTCTCCCGTATGCAGAAACGAATGCCCGAGATCGGGGTACGCAAGGCTTTCGGTGCGACCACCAGCAGTTTGTTAGTGCAGGTGTTATCGGAAAACCTGATACTGACCATTATAGGTGGGTTGGCAGGCTTGGCATTGAGCTATTTATCCGTCACCCTAATGAGTGATTGGCTATTAGCGACCGATACGAGCAGTATCCGGGAAGGGGTAGCCTCGATCAATGCGGAGATGGTGATCAATCCGATGGTGTTTGTTTATGCGTTCCTGTTCTGTTTGGTCTTGAATCTATTCAGTGCCGGTATCCCGGCCTGGCGTACTTCCCGGCAGAATATCGTAAACGCGCTTCATGAAACCGCACAAAACTAAAGGATATGTTTCAACAGATCATAAAGATAATATGGAGCCAGCGTAAGGCGAATGCCTGGATCTGGGCGGAGATGGTTCTGGTGTCGGTTTGCCTCTGGTATATCACAGATGATCTCTATACCCGCGCCAGCCTTTATTTCTCGCCCAAGGGCTATGATATAGCGGATGTGTATGTGATCGACCTACGTACGCTGACCGATAAGAATGAACAGTATCGTCCCCAAGAGGACTATGGAACCACCCTGGGCGAAGATCTATTGACGCTGATCAATCGGATGCGGAGCTATCCTGGTGTGGAAGCTGTCGGTATCTCGCTTGCAGCCCTGCCATATTCCTATTCGCGCGACTATTCCAATATGGTGCGTATCAACTACGAGACGAACGATACCCTGAATGCAGGCGACTTGCGTCGTATCAATGCAACACCCGACTATGTGCGTGTGTTCCGCTATGCGACGCCGGAAGGGAATACGGAAGTGTTGGCGGAGAACCTGAAGTTTAATACTCGTCTGATAACCACGGAAACAGCCGATCGGCTCTTCCCCGAAGGGAATGCCACAGGGAAGCTGATCAGCTACCAGAGCGACAGCACCGAGATGCGTGTCGGTGGGGTGATGGCTCCAGTGCGCTTTGGCGATTTCGACACGTATTCACCCACCTATATCCGGCTGCTTCCGGAGAATGTGATTGCATCAGACCTGGATCTGTTTGCCTTTGGCCGTCTCGATATTACCTTGCGGGCCAATCCTTCCACTGGTAAGGCTTTTGCCGCGAATTTCAGGAAAGAGATGCGTGACCAACTGCGTTATCATAATATTTACCTGTTGAATATCCGTTCGTACGACGATATCCGTGCCCGCTATATCCGCAGTGATCTGAATGAAACGAAGATGTATCTGGCAGCGGTATTCTTTTTATTGGTCAATATCTTTTTTGGTGTGGTCGGCACGTTCTGGTTTCGCACCCAGCATCGCATGGGCGAGATGGGATTGCGTATTGCCTTGGGTTCAACCACAGGCAACCTGCGGGGCCTGTTGATCGGTGAGGGCCTTTTAATCCTATTATTCGCCGCCCTTCCGGCCGCTTGTATTGCTTTTAATATCGGCTTTGTGGAGATTGTCAATGTAGAGATTATGCCGTTTACCTTGGCACGTTTCCTATTTTGCCAAAGTATCACTTTTGTGTTGATGGTATTGATGATCACTGTTGGGATCTGGTTCCCCTCCCGTAAAGTCATACACTTACAACCGGCAGAAGCATTACACTATGAATAAAACTAACAATTAAGAATTATGATACGGCAATATCTTAAACAAGCCTGGCAGCTATTGAAGCAGAATCGCTTCTATACGGGAATTTATATCCTGGCGACTGCTTTCTCCATTGCGTTGGTGATGGTGTTGGCTATTGTATTCTATATAAAGATCGCCAATGTTTATCCGGAGACCTGGCTAATCCTTGCGCTTATGGTCGTTTTGGCGGTATGGTATCCCGCCCGTTCGGCAAGCCGGATGAAACCGGTAGAAGCATTGAGAGATGAATGATCTATTTACAATAATAATTAATAATTAGCCTAATGCTACTAATCTATCTGAAACAAGCCTGGCAGCTATTGAAGCAGAATCGCTTCTATAGCACGATTTATATTCTGGCGACAGGGCTTTCGATCTCGCTGGTGATGGTATTGGCGATTGTACTCTATCTGAAGGTGTCGAATGTGTATCCGGAGAGTGACCGCGACCGGATATTGGTCGTTCGCTACGGCGAAGCGGTCTATCCCGATGGCAATAGGGGGGTAAACCGCCTCTCGCTCGAGACCGTGCGCCAATGTATCTATTCATTGCAAACGCCCGAAGCAGTGACCGCCATCTACGAGGCCTACGGATCAGTCTCGGTGCAGCCCGACGACCGGGCAGAGAATGAATCGGGCACGGTGAAGTTCGTGGATACGGGCTTCTGGAAAGTCTTTACCTTCGCGTTCACCGAAGGGCAACCTTTTACCCAGGCGGATATGGACGCGGGCATCAAAACGGTGGTGATCAGCGAATCGTATGCCCGGAAGATCTTCGGCACTACCCAGGTGACGGGTAAGTATATCCGCATCGACTTTGTGCCTTACCGCATCAGTGGCGTGGTGAAAGACGTCTCTTATGCTGTCGATAAAACCTATGCCGATATGTGGATGCCCTATACGGCACATCCCTCCCTCAACGTAGGCTGGGCGAATGGCTTGGGCTTCTTTGCCGCGTATGTACTGGCTCCGCATGGGGAGACTGCGAAGGTTGAAGAAGAGATCCGTTCAAATATCAACCGCTATGCTTCTACTTTTACCGAAAACACCTTCTCGGTGAACGGACAGCCCGATCCGTATTGGCTGTCGATCTTCCGGTTGAGCAACCGGCAGGACGTGGATGCTACGCGCATCGTGTCGACCTACCTATTGATTCTTCTGGTGTTGTTACTGATCCCATCGGTCAGCCTTTCCGGCATTGCCGATTCGCAGATGGAACGTCGCCTGGCCGAGATGGGCGTACGCCGTACCTTCGGCGCCTTACAGGGAGGTTTGATGAAGCAATTGGTGTTGGAGAATATGCTGCTCACCTTCCTGGGCGGACTGACGGGGCTGTTGTTCTCGTATCTCTTAGTCTATTTCTTCCGTCGCTGGATCATCCATATCGGTACCGGGCAGGTGTTTGTCAATGCCGTACCCCAGGGTGTAGATGTGGCGCTTTCGCCTTCCATGTTGATGAACTTCTCGGTGTTTTTCGTGGCCCTACTGCTCTGTCTGGTCTTGAACCTGATGGTTACGCTGCTTCCTGCCTGGCGGGCTTCCCGTCGTCCGATTATCTATTCACTCAATAATAAATAAGCCATGATAAAGAATATTTGCAAACACTTATTGAACCGGTGGAAGAAGAACCTGTGGATTACGTTGGAATTGTTGCTCGTGTTCTGCCTCACCTGGTATATGGTTGACTACTTCTTTGTCCTGGGATATAATAAAAGCCTCTCTTCCCACCGCGATCTGGCGCATACCTATATGGTCAATATCGGTAGCCTGCCACAGAACCATGAAGACTACCACGCGGAAGACGACGAGCCCGCCGCGCGTTATGCCAACTACCTGCGGGTGATCAACCTGTTACGTGACAACCCGGATGTGGAGTCGGTCGCCCTGGCTTCCGACTATTCCGCGCTCTCGGCTTTGGGCGCGCTCAACGAAGGGCGCTACCGTAGCGTGACGGATACCACGGTGGTTGCCGAAACGCAGGTGATCCGCTTTGTCGCCGACGAAGACTACCTGAAGGTCTTCCGCCATTCGAAAGCAAATGGCAAGACGTTGGTGTCGACCCGCGACTACGACTGGAACGATCCGGCGAACATCCTGATCTCGCGTATGATGGAAGAGAAACTATTCCCCGGCGAGTCGGCCTACGACAAACGGATCGAAGCGGTCGACCAACCGGGTGTACAATACCGCGTGATCGATGTATTGGATGATATCAAGCACTTCAATTACCTGCGCCCCTACGGCGTGGTCTACCTGCCCGAGCGATTGAATGAAACGAACCTGGGCGGAAAGATCATTACCATCCGTTCGCGCGATGGCCTTTCGGAGGCACAGTTTATGGCGACCTTCAAGAAAGAGATGAGTACCCGCCTGCGCGTGGGTAATTATTACCTGGGCGGACTGAACTCACTGGCACAGATGGCGGAAGATACCGACTACCGTGCCGGTAAGACAAACGAGATACGTATGAGCACCGCCCTGTTGCTGTTTCTGTTGGTGAATATCCTGTTGTGTGTGTTGGGTACTTTCTGGTACCGCGTCAACGTGCGCCGGGGAGAGATCGGCATCCGCCGGGCGATGGGTTCCGACCTGGTCGGTATCCGTAAGCTTTTTATGCTGGAAGGGCTCTTGTTGTTGACGATTATCGTCGTGCCGGCCCTGTTGATCGAGGTGCAGTTTATCTTCAGTGGAGTGATCACGACCCTGGGGCAGGACGTCAAGTCGTATGGTAGTTACCTGCCTGACTCTATGGGTCTGCGCTTCTTGATTACCAATATCCTCACCTGGTGCATCCTGGCGGTGATGGTGTTGTTGGGGATCTGGTATCCCACCCGTCAGGCCAGCCGGATGAGTCCGGTGGATGCGTTGAGGGATTAATCATTAAACATTAATAACATGCTACTACTGTATTTCAAACAAGCCTGGAACCTGCTTCGGCAGGAGAAGTTATTCAGCTCCATCTATGTGGTGGGGACGGGACTGTCCATTACGATTGTGATGGTGTTGTCGATTGTGTATTACATTAAGATTGCCAATATCTATCCGGAGATGAACCGCGATCGGACGCTGATCGTCAAGAGCGCAATGGAGAAATACAAAAACGGGGGCACCGGCAGCTCTGCCATCTCCCGGAAGTTTATCGATGAATGCCTGCGTCCGCAGGAAGGGATAGAAGTGCTCTCGGTCACCGTGCGGGATTGGGAGGAACATTATATGCAATATACAAACAGTAAAGAACAGACTCAGGTCATCCTCAAATATGTGGATGTGCCTTTCTGGGAAGTATTCTCTTTCCGGTTCATCGAAGGAAAACCGTTTACAGAGGCCGACTTTGAGTCCGCCATTGCTACGGCAGTGGTCTCCGAATCGACGGCAAAGAAGTTGTTTGGGCGCACCGATGTGGTGGGCGAATACGCCAGTATCGACTTCCGGCAATACCGGATCTGCGGGGTGGTGCGCGATGCCTCGTATGTGACCAGCCGCACCTATGCCAACTTCTGGATTCCCTGTACCCTACAACCGGATTACGATCGTTCGTTTGGCAATTCCGGCTACCTGGGCAGTCTGGAAGCCGTGATACTCGCGTCTTCCCTGGAGGATATCGATAAGATCAAACAAAACACCCGGAACTGGGTGGAGCGTTTCAATCGGGCGGATGAGGAGGTTGAATTCTCCTTAGTGGGACAACCCGACCAGCATTGGGAGTCGACGTTCCGTTTCTGGTCGAACGTCGGTCCCGACTTCAAGAAGATCGCCTGGCAGTATAGCCTGATCTTCCTGGTCTTATTGTTGGTTCCGGCGATCAGCCTGTCGGGCATGACCGACTCGCGCATGGAACGTCGCCTGGCGGAGATGGGCGTCCGACGGGCTTTCGGCGCACCGGTTGATAACCTGATGGGACAGGTCATCTCTGAGAACCTTCTCTTCACCCTTTTGGGCGGCCTGGCGGGTTTATTTTTCTCTTATATCCTGATTTTGTTGAGTGCCGACTGGATCATGACGATTGGCAGCAACTTCGTCGACCTGCCGCCCGAAGGCACGAAAGTGCTCTTTACGCCCGGTATGCTATTGAACCTGCCGGTCTTCTTTGTGGCGTTGAGCGTGTGCTTCGTCTTGAACCTGTTGACGGCGGTGATCCCCGCCTGGCGGGCTTCCCATAAAGATATTGTCTATTCGTTGAACGCAAAACAGTAAATACCATGTGGAAATCGATCGTAAAACAGATGTGGAACCGGCGACGCAGCAATGCCTGGATCGCCATTGAGTTGTTGTTTGTCTTCTGCCTGACCTGGTACATTGTGGATTACCTGTTTGTGTACAATTATAATCTCTCGATCCCGACCTATAGGGATGTGCGCAATACCCTGCAAGTCAATATCTCCGAACTGCCTGCGGAACATCCCGAATACCGGGCCGAAGAGAGCGAAGGCGAAGCTTTGTTGCAAAACTACCAGCGCTTGATCCAGGTGATCAAAGACTATGCCGGCGTGGAAGCGGTCGGTATTTCGTATGGCGGCGCCTCTCCCGGCACGGGCAGCTACTGGGGTATGGGCGTTTTCCTGCCACCCGATACCACCCGTATTGCCAACGGACAGCGGATCACTGTTGATCCGGCGTACGACTTTTTCCGCGTCTTCCAGTACACCGCCGACCGGGGCAAACGACCGGTCTCGACCGCCGACTTCGACTGGGGCATACCCAATGGCGTTGTCACGGGTAAAGCGATCGAAGACATCCTGGCGCCGCAAGGCTCGATCCTGGGCAAAGAAGTGGAGATTTGGAAATGGGATGACGACCGCTTTGTCGTTACCGGCGTGATCGACGATATCAAACGCTTCGACTACGATCGTCCGCAGGGTAGCTTCTACGTCGCCCGGACCTTAGCGGCGGATAATGTGCGCAACGCGGAGATCTCTATCCGTCACCATGCCGGGGAGAACACCCGGGCGTTTCGCGACCGGTTCAAAACGGAGCTGACCGGGCGCTTGCGCGTGGGTAACTTCTACCTCCTGAGTGTGATTCCTTATACCACCATCGCCGAGAATTCGAAACAAGGCTTCGGCGTGGCCAACGAGATCAAACTGCGGATGTATATGATGATCTTCTTCCTGTTGAATATCCTGCTCTGCATGATGGGTACGTTCTGGTATCGCATCAACCAGCGCCCCAACGAGATCGGCCTGCGCAAAGCTGTCGGCGCGACGGGACGCAGCGTGCATACCCTATTGGTATTGGAGGGTATCTTCCTCTTACTCTTGATCACGCTTCCCGCAATGCTTATCGAATACCAGTTCGTGCATACCGACCTGATCGACACCATGGGCCGCCGCGGCGAGATCAATACCGCCTACCTGCCCGACCGCACCGCGGAACGTTTCCTCTTGACCAACGCCATCACCCTGATCATCATGATACTGACCGTCACCGCCGCCATCTGGCTACCCGCCCGCCGCGGCGCTTCCCTGGCTGCTGCCGACGCACTGCGCCATGAGTAAGGGGAAAAAGCGGTGCAAGAGATCGCTCGTGAGGCTTGCGACGTAACTTTCTGAAAATGAGCTGTTCATGTTTTGCTCAGAAACTACCGGTAGTTTGCGCACCAACTACCGGTAGTTTGTCGACAAACTATTAGTAGTTTGCGCGCAAAGTTCCGGTAGTTTACCACATAAAAGTTTCGCACCCCCCTTTCACCTTTCACCTGGTCGCCAGATCCCTGTATTGATCAACGTTTCGGGTGAAAGATAAAATAATGTCTTAAAAGAACGACAGACCTTCCCAAAAAAGGCCGCCGGCCTTTGGAAAAACCCTGCCGGCCTTTTAGAAAAGGCCGCCGGCCTTTTGCAAAACTCCGGCGGCCTTTTCCGGGGAGCTTTCATCCTCCTTCAATCCTTCACCCAAAACGCTGATCAATACAGGGATCTGGCTGTTGGGTGAAAGGTGAAAGGGGGGTGCGAAACTTTTCTGATATTTAATCCGTCAAAAAATATAAAACAAGTATGCTATATCGCACGCGGTGGGCAGGAGGTGATCCAGCCTCGTTTCACGTTCCACGGCTATCGCTTCCTTGAGATTACGGGGATCGACAAAGCCCTTCCGCTTACGGCGGTCAAAGGGGAAGTGATCAGCTCTATCCATGAGTTGGCATCGGCCTACGCGACCTCTAACGCGAAAGTCAATAAGCTTTGGGAGAATATCACTTGGTCGACGTTTGCGAATTTCCTGTCTATCCCGACCGGCGAGATGACCTACGCCCGGGGGCATTACGATTCGATGTACGGACGCATCGAGAGTAGCTGGGAAAAGAAAGGCGACAAATATCATTATCGTTTTGTCGTTCCGGCAAACACCTCCGCCACGCTTTATCTGCCGGCGGTGACGTTGGAACAAGTGAAGGAGAAGGATCGCCCGACCGGTCTCTCCGAAGCGGTCACTTTCCGGACTGTTGCTGATGGGAAGGTTGTATTGGAATTGCAATCGGGTTGTTACGAATTTGTGGTGGAATAAATCATGGTTTCTCGTTTACTGTGCTTATCTTTGTTCCTGCAAATCGAAGATAGGATGCGCCTCGGCATAAGCAAACAAGTTTGCTTCTGCGCTCGGCTTTCACTATCTTTGTGCCAGATAAATAGAGAGATATGAGGAAGGTAGGGCTTATATGGTTGGTGATAGGGCTTGTTGTGACTTCTCTTTCGGCCCAAAAGGTTGATTTTGGAGTAAGGGCGGGCGGTTCGTACGCCTCGCTTGTGCAGAAAGTGGGCACAAAATATGAATCGGGATCCAAAATGGGCTTTAGCGTGGCCGGTATGGCGGATATCCCTTTGACTTTCATCTACAAACGTCTTTCTTTCCGTCCCGAGATCGCCTTTGTCAATCAAGGCGGGTCCTGGTATTCGGGAGCGGATCTGGAAGGTATGGCTTTATTCAACAAATGCTGGTACAACTCCTTGAATATTCCGTTGAACATCGCTTTTACGTTCCCCTTCTATGATTTCCGTATCAGCCTCTATGCCGGTCCTTCTTTCGACTTTGCGCTCTTCGGCGAGATGAGCAGCCGGGAAACCGATGTCAAACTCACCTTCGGCCACTCGGAAGAAAAAGACCTCAAACCGTTCGACCTGGGCGTAAACATGGGCTTCGCCGTCGAATACAACCGTTACTTCTTCTCGATCAACTCCAACCTCGGCACCCTCGACCGCCGTGCCGTCAAACGCGAAGGCGAATCCTCCGTCTTCCAAAACAACGTCACCTTCTCCCTGGGCTATTTCTTTCGGTAGGGGAAAGTCCCTCTTTTACGTAGAAAGTGCCCTCCCTGAGCATTTGTACTTTGACCGTGAAGTACTAATGTTTCTAAAATACCACCGAAAAGAAAGCAATTTATTGTATCTTTGAGATTAAGATATAAAAAGCAAGACTATGACTACCGTTGAGTTAGCACTAAAACAATCGCTTATCCGGAAATTAATACAAACGGATGATCAAAAGGTATTGGAAAAGATCCAACACCTATTGAATCGAACCGCATCGGAAGAGAAAGAAGATGTCTTGTATTTCTCAAAGGAACTGAAAGAAAGAATCAATTTGGCGGAACAACAACTGCAAAACGGCGAACTGATAGATCAAGAGGACTTAGACGTAGAAGTAGAGAAATGGCTCGCAGAATAATTTGGACTAAGGACGCCAAGTCGACTTTGCATGAAACGCTTTCTTATTATCGCACACGCAATGGGAACAGCAAGTATAGCCGAAAGCTCTATGACGCATTTAAGAAAGATCTTCTTTTGGTTGCGCAAAGCCCGACAATAGGCGGGAAGACCGAAAAAGAGAATATCCGCTACATCATTCCACATCCCGACTATATGCTCTTTTATCAATATGATGGGAAGAAAGTAGAGGTATTGGTCTTATGGGATTGCCGGCAAGATCCACAGAAATTGAAATCCTACTTCATAAAAACAAAATAAACCGCCAGGATCAGGCAGATAAAGGCGGCCAGGTGGTTCCATTGGAAGGATTAAGTCATATAAAAAAGCTATCCCCCGGAAGGAATAGCTTTTTGGATTTATTCTTGTAAGTTTGTTTTGGGGCGAATTATTTCAATGCCGCCAGGGCTTTCTTGATGCGGGCGATGGCTTCGATCAGGTTCTCGTCGGAGGTGGCATAAGAGAAGCGCAGGCACTTCGGCGCGCCGAAAGCAGTTCCGCCTACGGTGGCTACGTGGCCTTCTTCCAAGAGGTACATCGCCAGGTCGCCCGCGTCGTTGATCCGGCGGTCGCCAAAGCTTTTACCATAATACGAGTCAACCTCGGGGAAGAGATAGAAGGCACCTTGCGGAACGTTCAGTTTCATGCCCGGAATATCTTTACACAGATCGACTACCAGGTCGCGGCGGCGTTGGAAAGCGATGCGCATCTCTTCGACACAGCTTTGGTCGCCGGCAAAAGCAGCTACCGACGCTTTCTGTGCGATCGAGCTGGGACCGGAGGTATATTGTCCTTGCAACTTATTGCAAGCCTTGGCAATCCAGAGCGGAGCGGCAACAAAGCCGATACGCCATCCGGTCATTGCATACGCTTTAGACACTCCGTTGATGATCGCTACCTGGTCTTTGACTTCAGGGAACTGAGCGATGCTCTCGTGGCGTCCTACATAGTTGATATGTTCGTAGATCTCGTCGGCAATCACCACGATGTTCGGGTGTTTGGCCAATACTTCGGCGAGGCCTTTCAGCTCTTCGCGGCTGTAGACACTGCCTGTCGGGTTGGAAGGTGAGCAAAGGATCAACGCTTTGGTGCGCGGGGTGATGGCGGCTTCCAACTGTGCCGGCGTGATCTTGAAGTCCTGCTCGATGCCGGCTTCGACAATCACATTCTTTCCTTCGGCCAATTTCACCATCTCCACATAACTCACCCAATAAGGGGCGGGAACGATCACCTCGTCGCCGGGGCCTACCACACAAAGCAATACGTTACATACCGATTGCTTGGCTCCGCCGGAAACAATGATCTGATCCGCCGTATAGTCCAGATCGTTCTCCCGCTTCAGCTTGTCGACGATTGCTTTCCGGAGATCCATATATCCCGGAACCGGAGAATAGAACGAGAAATTGTCGTCAATGGCTTTCTTGGCAGCTTCTTTAATATGATCAGGCGTGAAGAAATCGGGTTCTCCCACACTTAGATTGATCACATCTACTCCCTGAGCCTTCAATTCCTGACTCTTTTGCGACATCGCCAGGGTTTCCGAAGGCGACAAACTTGCTAAACGATCTGATACTTGCGTCATACGACTAATTATTTATGTAAATATTAAACAATGCGCGACAAAATTAATCATAATTCGTCTAAAAGCAATCTTTTTGTTATTTAATATTGTGCAATTGGTGTCCCATGCGCTCTTTTTTGGTCTTCATATAGAACGCATTGAACGGATTGGGCGTGATCTCGATGGGTACCACCTCATCGACAGTCAGTCCGTAGGCTTCGAGTCCGACCCGTTTGACCGGGTTGTTGGTCATCAGCCGCATCTTCGTCACACCAACAGCCCGAAGGATCTGTGCACCTACGCCATAATCGCGTTCATCGGCCTGATGACCCAGATGAAGATTGGCATCAACCGTATCCAGTCCCTGCTCTTGCAGTTTGTAAGCTTTCATCTTCTCCATCAATCCGATGCCGCGGCCTTCCTGGTTGAGGTAAACCACGACTCCTTTGCTTTCTTCTTCGATCATCTGCATGGCTTTGTGCAATTGCTCGCCGCATTCGCAGCGCAGCGATCCGAAGATATCCCCGGTAGCACACGACGAGTGTACGCGCACCAATACCGGCTCTCCTTTTTCAATCTCTCCTTTGATCAAAGCGATATGTTCCAGCCCATTACTCTTCTGACGGAAAGGAATCAACCGGAAATGGCCGTATTCGGTCGGCATATCGACCTCTTCGCCTTTCTCAACGATCGATTCGGTCTGCAAACGATAAGCGATCAGGTCGCGGATGCTGATAATCTTGATGCCGAATTTCCGGGATACTTTGATCAGGTCCGGCAGGCGCGCCATCGTTCCGTCTTCATTGATAATCTCGATCAAGGCGCCGGCGGGATAGAGCCCGGCTAAACGGGCAAGGTCGACGGTCGCTTCCGTATGTCCCGAACGACGCAGTACCCCGCGGGAGCGGGCGCGCAACGGGTTGATATGTCCCGGGCGTGCCAGGTCGGTCGGTTTGGTGTTCGGATCGGCAAGGGCCAGGATCGTGAGGGCCCGGTCGGCCATCGAAACGCCTGTCGTGCAACCTTCGATCTTATCGACCGTCACCGTGAAAGGGGTGTCGTAGATCGAGGTATTTTGTTGTACCTGCATCTCCAGTTCCAATTCCTGGCAACGCTCTTCAGTGATCGGTGCGCACAATACCCCCCGGCCTTCGGTCAGCATAAAGTTTACCTTTTCCGGCGTGATCTTCTCGGCGGCGATGATAAAGTCGCCTTCGTTCTCGCGGTCTTCGTCGTCGACCACAATCAAAAACTTCCCTTCCCGGAAGTCTTTAATTGCCTCTTCTATCGTATTTAATTTGATTTCGCTCATGTCGTTTGCCTTTGTTTAAGTTCGCTGCAAAAGTACGACATTTATTTGAACATATCGAGTAACTCCTGGCTTGTTCGTTGTACGACTTTCACATCGTGAAGTAAAAGCTTGCGTTTGTAGATGGCCAACAGGTAGATCGGCAGCCCCACCGGGAAGAATATAGCAATCGCCATCCCGATCTTTGGCGTGATACGGATATTCAACTGATTGTATCCGGACATGATCGGGTAGTCCATCAGTTTGTTCAAGATCAGGATTTGGTCGGAATTGGCCAACTCTTCCACGATTTCTTCCACCTGATCGGACAAAACATTTACCGAGTCGTCTTTTCCTCCCTGTTTCCAGAAAGTGAAATAATTGATCCAGCGTGTATGTTTGGTGATGTAGTTCTGCGTCTGATCGAATAGCAGATGTAATTTGGCGGCGACCGCTTCGTAGTCGGGTGCGAAGATGATCACATCTTTCATCTCGACCTTACGGTTCGAACGTTTGCCGATCAGGTTTTTCAATGCGTTGATATAAGTGTCTGCATTGAGTATCACCGAGTCGTTTACGGCTTTATAGGTCAGGAACACGCCCATCGGAGTCAGGACGGCCGCACTCAGCCACATCCCTTCCCAGGAAGCCCAAACCCCGTCGCGGGCCATCTTGTAACCCATATTATCAATAATGTAATAGAAGATAAACAAAAGAACGGAGATAATCACCGGAACACCCAATCCCCCCTTCCGAATGATCGCCCCCAGAGGCGCACCGATAAAGAAAAAGAGCAGACAAGCGGCCGAGATCGTGAATTTCTTATGCCATTCGGTCTGATGGCGGCGCATCTTGGCGGCTTCTCCTCCGATCGTGGTTGCTCTTATATAATAATCCTGCCGGACATTCTCCGCCGAATTTTTTGCCCGGTTTAACAAGGTCGCTTTATCGGCCGGAGTCTTGGCATTATAGATTTCCTCAAAGTGCAGGTTGATCGTTTCTTTCTTTTCCGCTTTGGCGGTTTTCAGAATCTCCTGAAATCGATCCACTGCCTCTGGCGTTTCATCCGGATTATGGTCGCGGTTGACAAAGTTTCTTTTATACGAATTGTCATATATGCCTTTGGAATTGACGGTTTTCATGCTGTCGAGCCGGACCGTCATCGAATCGATGGACGTTTGCAGGTCGGTCAGGTTCTTTCCGATATATTGATTTTGCAAGAAACCTTCGTCTGTCGGTGTGAAATTAGCATCGAACTCGATCAAAAACTCTTTTGTGCCGAAAGTCTCCCGCCGGTAAGGCACAGCCGTTTGTCCCCGTCGGGCCGATGAGGTCTCTTTGTTCAGGTTCTCAAACGACTCGCCATTGAATAGCGTTAATACCAGGAACAATTTATCTTCCGAAGTCTTCAGCCGGCCCGAATCAGCCAGGATCACCCGCGCGTTATTGAAGCCATTGGAATAATCATAGATCATCATGTCTTTCAATGATCCGGTATTTTTATCTTTAGACTTTACATATACATTGTATCCGGTAATCTCCCCATAGAAAGAGCCTTCCGGAATATCCAGTTCCGGCGATTTCTGACGAATACCATAAAGCAGAGAGTATAATTTTACCTGGACCACAGGCATGGCGTTGTTCTGGAAGAAGAAAGCCCCGACACTCACAAAGACCATCAGGATAATCAACGGTTTCATAATCCGGATCAGGGAAACACCGGCCGATTTCATCGCCAACAGCTCCAACTGTTCACCCAGATTTCCGAAAGTCATCAACGAAGCAAGCAGAATAGCCAAAGGAAGTGCCATGGGAATCAATGACAGGGCGGCATACAGAAACATCTCTGCCAGGACGGTCATCTCCAACCCTTTCCCAACCAGGTCATCGATGAAACGCCAGATAAACTGCATCAACACAATAAACAGACAAATACCGAAGGTCATAATGAACAACGGCAGAAAAGTCTGAAACATGAATGTGTATAATCGTTTTATTCTCAACATTGCCAATTTCGGGTTGAAAGCGCAAAAGTAGTGCAAAAAACGATAGGATGCGTACAGAACATTGTGAAACTAAACTAAATCCCTAACGTACGCTTAAGCATTTCGACCTGCGAATCCCAAAGATCGATTGCGTCTTCTTTCTCATCCGGTTCGGCGAAATCGGTGATCTCCAAAGCCGTTGCTCCGGTCAGTTCTACCGTATGGATCTTAAATTCAAAATAGCTGTTCTCATTTTCATCTTCCACCCAACGGTAGCGCACACTAATTTCCGGTTTGACCGAAATCACCTCGGCCTCTTCTTCGTCTTTATCCCATTTGAAGGTATAAATCGAATTGTTGATAAATACATCATCTGCAAACCAGGCAGACAATCCGGGGGGGGTCGTCACATGGTTCCACAGGCTACGCCGCGAGACTTTGTCAAAAACGTACTCTATATGAAACTTCTCCTTTTTCATCGGCTCCATCATTTTATATTGCGCACAAGGTACAGAGAAAAAATGTAATCTGCTAATATCCCCCCATTAAAAATGCATCTTAATTCTCCCTCTTTCTCAAAGACATCTCCTTTCGGGCGCTATTTTTTTTTGAAAAAGGTTGCAAAAGCAAAAAATAACCTCTACTTTTGCCCCCGCATTCCGCAAATGGCGAGATAGCTCAGCTGGTTAGAGCGCATGATTCATAATCATGAGGTCCCCGGTTCAATCCCGGGTCTCGCTACGAAAAATGAAGCAGTTACTGAAAGGTGGCTGCTTTTTTTGTGTTTGGTGGGGTGCCAAAGGGGCGCCTATCCGGGGTCATCCCGTAATCCGTAGTATGTGTTGCATGCTATACTGCAAAACATACCCGGTGGGCTTCGATGGGTGCGGTGATGTTGTTTCCTTTGTAAATCAATCTGTGTGTAATTCATTTAATAGATATACTATAATGATACAGGTAAACCGTCTTTTGTTGTTTTGTTTTTGTTTTTTTCTGGCGCATGCGGTCCAGGGGCAAGAGATTGTTCCCGGTGCGATCTGGCCGGAAAGACTGTTTCATCTTTATGGCCGACCGCTGGCGCCCGAAACATCCGTCGGATCACGCTATATCTGGTTGCCCATTCAGTATGAAGATGGACTTCCCGTCTTGCGCTGGCAGGATCGTTGGACGATTGGCGACTAAAGCAACGCCTGCTTCAGATCCGCCAGGAGGTCTTCGATATGCTCCGTTCCGATAGAAAGCCGGACAGTTGCCGGTGTGATTCCCTGTCGGGATAGTTCTTGTTCGCTCAGTTGCGAGTGGGTAGTCGTGGCCGGATGAATAACCAGCGACTTCACATCGGCTACATTGGCCAACAGCGAGAAGATCTTCAGGCGGTCGATAAAGCGGTGAGCTTCCTGTTCGCCTCCCTCGATCTCAAACGTAAAGATAGAACCGGCACCTTGTGGGAAATATCTTTTGTATAAGGCATGGTCGGGATGCTCGACTAATGCCGGATGGTTGACTTTCCTTACTCTCGGATGATTTCTCAGAAACTCCACAACCTTAAGCGCATTTTCGACATGCCGTTCCACCCGCAACGAAAGTGTTTCCAATCCTTGCAATAATAGGAAAGCATTGAGAGGGCTGATCGTAGCTCCCGTATCACGCAATAAAACCGCCCGGATGCGGGTGATATAGGCGGCCGCTCCTGCTGCCTGCGTGAAGCGGATGCCATGATAACCGGGATCGGGCTCTATCAGTTGTGGGAACTTCCCGGAAGCTTCCCAATCGAATCGTCCGGCATCGACAATCACTCCACCCAGGGATGAACCATGGCCTCCAATGAATTTAGTGGCCGAATGTACCACAATATCCGCTCCATGTTCAATCGGGCGGATCAGGTAGGGCGTGCCGAATGTATTATCGATAATAAGCGGTATCTGATGGGCATGGGCTATGGCGGCGACGGCTTCGATATCGATAATGTTTGAGTTGGGATTGCCGAGTGTCTCAAAAAAGATCGCTTTGGTATTCTCCTGAATGGCTTGCTCGAAATGGGAGAGATCGGAGGGATCGACAAAGGTGGTGGTTATCCCGTAGGCGGGTAATGTGTTTGCCAGCAGGTTGTAGGTACCTCCGTAAATGGTTTGTGCCGATACGATATGGTCGCCTGCCTGTGTGATGTTTTCGAAGGCATAGCTTATCGCCGCCGCTCCGGAAGCTACGGCAAGCCCGGCAACCCCACCTTCGAGTGCCGCCACGCGTTCTTCGAAAATGCTTTGGGTAGGATTGGTCAGGCGGCCATAGATATTGCCGGCGTCTGTCAGTCCAAAGCGGGCAGCAGCATGTGCTGAATCGCGAAAGACGTACGAGGTGGTCTGGTAGATGGGTACTGCCCGTGCGCCTGTTGTTGCGTCCGGTTCTTCCTGTCCTGCATGTAATTGCAAAGTCTCGAAATGTAAATGTTTTCTTTCCATGTCCTTTCTTTTGTTAGGATTGTTAGTATTTCTTTCTGGCAAAGGTAGGATGCGTGGAAATATCAAACAACGAAATGATGAAATATGGAAGATATAACTATATTTGCTTCTTCTATCAGTGGGTATGTTCTGTTGTTGATGGCAATGGACTACCTAAAAAGAATTTTATTCTATGGATACTTTAGATAAGACCGATCTGCAGATCTTACGGATACTGCAGGAAAACTCCAAACTGACCACCAAAGAGTTGGCCGCCCGGGTTAATCTTTCCACTACTCCTGTTTTCGAACGGCTCAAGCGGCTCGAAGCGGAGGGCTATATCAAGAAATACGTTGCGATACTGGATGCCGAGAAGCTGAATTGCGGCTTTGTGGTCTTCTGCAGTGTGAAACTGAGCCGGTTGAACCGGGAGATTGCCGAGGAGTTCTCTCATTTCATCCGGCAGGTGCCCGAGGTAACCGAGTGTTACAACATATCCGGGCAATATGATTTCCTGTTGAAAATCCATGCGCCGGATATGAAGTCCTACCAGGAGTTTATTCTCAACGTATTGGGTACGCTCGATAGTTTAGCGTCGCTGACCAGCACCTTTGTGATGGCCGAAATCAAGCATAACTATGGCATATCCATTTGAGTTGGGAACAGCTTACTAAAAGATCTTCAATCCAATGATACCCACGATGATCAGGAATGCGGAGAAGAGCCGCATCAGACTCGTTGAATCATTGAAAAAGAGAATGCCTATCGCGAGTGTGCCCACCGCTCCGATGCCTGTCCATACGGCATAAGCTGTGCCGATCGAGATCGTTCGCTGGGCCAGGTAGAGGAAGAACCCGCTCAGCGCCATAGAGATAACCGACATTGTGATGAAAAGAAACTTGTGTGGGGTTACCGAGGCCAATTTGAAGCCAAGCGGCCAGCCGATTTCGAATACACCCCCTAAGAAAAGGAATAACCACGCCATAACTGTTGATCTGTAGATGGTCGTCCATCTGTTCTTCTGCTGTGGTCGGTCGTCCGACGCGGCAAAGATACTTGTTTTAGGGGATAAGATGGCTATTTGCGTTTGTTTTTTCTCGGGATTGAGTTTTGCCACCCCTTGGCAAAACTTTGCCTACGTCATGGCAAAACTTTGCCACCGCCTTGGCAAAACTTTGTCTACTGCATGGCAAAACTTTGCCACCGGCATGGCAAAGTGTGGCAAAGCCTTACTTTGCCCGTTTTATCGCATAACATTCGTTATCCAGCACCTCTCCGTCGTAGCGTTGCTCGGCCAGGCTGAGCAGGCCTTCGTATTGGAAGCCAGACTTCTTTAATACGTTCTTCGACCGTTCGTTGTGCGGATAACAGTAAGCAGAGATCAGGTCGAGTCGCAGTTCTTCGAAGCCATAACGCAACAGGGCCTGAACAGCCTCGGTCGTCAATCCTTTGCCCCAATGCCCTTCATCGATGGCATAACCGAGCATGCGCGTGCGATCGTTCTGTCTTTTGGGATCGGGAATCAGGCCGATAGTGCCGAATAGCTTACCTGTTTCTTTCAGGATCATGCCAAAGACCGATTCTTGCCCGAGAAAGACGACTTTCATCACCTCACGAGTCTCTTCGATACTTCCATGCGGTTCCCATCCGGCATGAATCCCCACATTCTTATTCTGCGCGTACGCATAAATCTCCTCCGCATCGCTTTCCACGATCGGCCGAAGCAGGAGGCGGGTGGTTTCTATGTTCATTTGTTTTATTCTTTTATTGCATTGATAAACTCGCCGAATCGTAAGATTCGTGTGCTATTTATTTTATTGAAGAGGAGATGTTCGAAATCTCTCTGTTTTTTGTTTAAGTCTATAGTTTCAAGCAATTTGTTTGTCGCGTCTTTGAACTCCTGCAGGCTACCGATCCCGCATCGCTTTTGCAGAAAATCATAGTCGGGCTGAGTCTGGGACAAAAGAAACATCAAGTCATAAAAGTCACGACCTTTCGCCCGGGCTAACATGGCGGTAATCTTCATACTGCATAAGACGCCATCCGATGGAACCGGGAACGGAAAGAAAAATCCACAGCCCCTGATATCTGCCATGACGGGTTGATAGGCAACTCCCTGATTCTGGCTCTCTACCTTAATCAGAAACCGTTCTTCCTTGTGTCCGCTTAATCCTAAGTCGAACAACAGTTCCGGGAAATGAATGTTGCGTCGGAATGCTGTTAATTTCGGATTGTCTTTGTCGCGCGTTTCCACACGAAGTCCTGAACGTTCAAGATACTGGATTATCCCGTCCGTCATCTCCATAAATTCTTCCTTCGAAAGCTTTTTGCAATCAAAATCCAGGTCTTCAGAGAAACGGTCGATCCCTTTGACCAAACGGAGGTTCGTCTCGCCGATAAAAGAAATCTTCTGTATGTAGGCTGTGGACGAAAGATAGTCCATGATCATCAGTTGCAGGTACTCTTTCAGGATATGTTTGTCGAAAATGGAATTTTCCCGGATCTGTGCCGGGAAGTAATTCTTGATTTGCTCTATCTGTATCATAGGTCGTATGTTTTGAATAACAGCTTAATCCGTTGGTCGAGGGCTTTACTTTGGAATCTTTCTGCAAACTCCATAAACAATTCGGTATTGAGGTCGTTTTGCAGATAATATTCATCCAGCCGTAATTCTTCCATTTCCTGTTGGTTGTCATAGAAAGGATAAAGATACAATAGGTCAAGCAAGGCTTTCTCGGGCATTGCAAACTGTATCGTTCGGTTATCTTTCATAGGCTTCAGGTCATAACCAAAGATCAGATCCTTCTTCAAGGAATGATAGGAATATTCCCCAAAATCATTTGTGAAAGCCGTGGTCTTGAGCGATGTCACACTGGTTATTTGCACAACGGCTTCCGGTATCATCCCGTAAAAGGATAATGCCGTGTGCAAACTGATATAAGAAGGCCTGTATATCCGGTTGGCGAAGTAGAGCGGATAGTCCGGCTTCCCTTTGTATTCGGGAAAGGTATAATAACCTTGCTTCAGCCGGACAAGATAACCTTTCTTTAGCCAGCGTGTGATGTTATTACGGTCGAAATCCGGTTGCCATGCGAATACCTGATAGGTATTAAAGCATGCCAAATCAAACATCTTATCCTTAAATTCAAAGAAATTCATTCGTTTTATTTCTATTATTCAGCAAATATAGTGAATTATAGAAATAAAACAACAACTCCTATAAAGCCATTGCCCGATTTTTTTACCTTTGTGATTGAATCAATAGATGGTGTGATGAAAAAGCTTTGTGCCCTTGTTTGTCTGAGTTTGATAATCAATTATTCCGGTGTTGCTCAGGAGGTTTCTCGTCGGGATTCGCTTGTGGCTGATTTTACGTATCTGGTGAAACTGCTGGAAGATAGTCATCCGGATCCGTACACTCATTTTGGCGGGAAGGTTTTCTTTCATGAGCAGGCTGCTCTTTTGAAGGATGAATTGGGGGCGAAGGATTATACTGTTTCCGAGTTTGCCGATAAGGTCTCCGAGTTCCTGGCCAACTTGCAGGACGGGCATACGTATGTGAGCCTTCCGCAGTCGTCGGTGAGGGACCTGAAAAGATATCTGCCTCTTCAGATGCGGGTGATTCCCGACGGGTTGATACTTAGTGGCTTGCCGGATGAATACAAAGAACTGCTGGGGAGTCGTGTGGAGCGTATAAACGATTGCTCGGTCGATCAGTTGCTTAAACGAACGGCGGCGATCGAAGCCAGTGAGAATGTGTTTGGCAGTTATGCACACCTGGCCGCCAGCTTTTCCCATCCGGATATCAATACCAAATTGTTTCCCGAACCCCAGGAGAATGTGAATCTGACGGTTGAAACGGCTGACGGTGAAAAGAGAACGTTCGTATTGCCTTTTATCGGTCGCGAAGAGTGGCTGAATCGGGAATGGGCGAAGCTCCCGGAATGGGAGAAAATACCGGCGGGCAACTATCTCTCATATAACTTCCTGGACGAGAGAAAAGAAGTGATGTTTTTCAAACTGACAAGCGTCATGGCGCGTGAGAACTTCGAATACGTCCTCGATCGTCGATGGCCGGGGGCATACGATCAGTTGAAGAGCTTCTATGATTGGACGTTGAAAAAAGAGATGCCGGCCGATACGTTGGCGGCGTTAGCGGGTGTTCCTTCTTTGTCGGAAGAGTTTTATAATCTGTTGTCCGAGATGAAAAGGCATAAGAGCAAAGCGTTGATTATCGACCTGAGGCTAAACGGAGGGGGCTGGACGCCGATCACCCTGCCTGTACTTTACCAGCTCTATGGCGATGCGTATCTGAAAACCGATATGGAAGCCGTTACCTATAAATATGTATCCGATTTATACCTCAAGAAACAGAATATAAGCCTTGAGCGGTTGAATAAAATGTATCGTGGGAGTTATGCGTTGGGCGATTATATAAAGGTAAAGAATGCGGTCTGTGACACCTGCGATATCCGTTCCTTGCGTCAGCGCTTCATCGACCAAAGCATGTGCAGCAACCGCGACGTATTGACCCAGCAAGAAGGGCAGCCGATTTATCACCCAGGGAAGATATACGTACTGACAGACGAATGGACCTTCAGCGCGGCTTTTCACTTTGCCTTTTATCTCTGGAAAATGGGAGCGACCGTAGTCGGCGTCCCCAGCATGCAAGCCCCGAACACCTATATGGAGCAAACGCCTTTCCGCCTTCCGGCCACTCAACTGGAGGGCTCCATCTCCAATTCCCTGCAATTGTTCCTGCCCGTAAACGATCGTCGCGCTAATATCTTCTGGCCGGATATCATGCTCACCTACCCGGATTATCAACAGTATAAATTTGATAAGCATGCAGAGATCCTTTATTTGTTGGATCAGATGCGATCTAATTAGTGAAGTGTATATGTAAATCTCTTATTTGATCATTCAAGTCTTTGAGATTGCTTACCAACTCTTCAAATGAAACGGATTCTCCATATATCATGTGCAGGCGCATATTCTCGTAGTCAGCTTCCCACTGGTCTATAATGGAATATGGGGGAATGATGTTAAGAGTTTTCGAATAAAGTGTGTCGTAGTCAAATCGATGTAAACCGATAAAAATGCGGCGATGCTCTATCACCTGACGGTAAAGTTTGGCATCGCCAGTAGCACGTTTGGCTATTGGCGTTTTCAACATTTGGCCAATGTCATACATATGTCGTGACATCCGTTCCACACGAATCTGTTCCTTTGGCTTGGCAAACTCCTCATGCAAAAGGAATATTTTTTCAAGGAAAGTGCGTTCGGGAAGGACAGCACGTACATTGAACTTCGGTTCTGTAAAAGGTGCTTTCGGATAGACTTGGTCAATCATTGAGTCAAGATATACTTCGCTCACCGGGTCATTCATAGACCTACCACTCACCTCTACTTTTACTTTGGGAAGTACGTACAGGCCGTCTTCTCTATCAATGGAAAAACTCAAAACGGAATCATAGTTGATGTTTATGGTCTCCGGGTCGGTGGTGGAGATGGGGGTTATATCAACATTTACCCGGAACTTGTCTTCGGCGATGCCGTTTTTACGCAACTGTTCAGTCAAATCGTGCTGCATAGTCTCTCTTACAAAGCTACAAGTGGCGCGGCGCAATTTATCATTGATTTGTGTTTTTGACAATGAACCGCTGAAGCCAAGATATTCCCTGTCAATGGCAATGTCTATATCTTCCGAAAATCGATCAATCAGGTGCCAACACTTACTTAGTGATGTCCCTCCTTTGAAAGATAAGTGCTTGGCGTATGGCAGGCAAAACATGGCGCGGAGTACTGCAGTTACCCACCAGTCCTTTTCAATTACCTCCCGCTGTCGTATGTTTAGCTCCGTAGAAACGCGGTCGAGTATATCCGTGCGGTCTTCTCCTGACAAATCGATAAATTTCACCGTTGCAATATCGTTTTTACCCATGTTGGAGCAAGCACTATATCGTGTTTGAAGTCTTGTTCCGAAACATGTTCTGTTATCATATTCTTTATTTTTGTCACTTGTGCTTCCGTTATCTCCTTTTCACCAATTTCCCGCATGGCAAGTACGGCCAGTTGCATCAGCTTAGAGTGGTAGGCAAAGTTGCCTAAATCGTTGCTATGGCGGAATGTTATATTTTTCCCCTCACCAAATTTGACCTGTCGTGCAGAGCCATCCGTTATATATACGATATTAGCCGGAACTTGCGTAGACAGACCAAGTTTATTGAGAGCGTAGGCCCCGGTTGGTATGATGCGTGCATTATCTCTTTGCGCAATCTTTAAGGCTATAGCATCCAGTGATGGTTCACGTAGTGTCCCATCCCACTTATCATATAATGGTATATAATAAATACCTTTTGCAAAGCGATGCAGCTTTCCATTACGGCACAGACGGCTTAATCCCGAACGGACAGCATCAGGAGTGCCACATGTTATGAAATCATCAGGAATGATAATTGTTCCATCTTTAGCTTGTTCCACAATGTCGTACATCGCCTTATAAGAACTGTTTGCACTCATAAATCTAAGTTTTGCCACAAAGTTACTACTTTTTTGTGGCATCTGCCGTTCTTGCAGGATCCATATTCCACATATTCTTGACTTTATTCTCGGCGATATCGTTCATGTAACGATTGAAAGAAAGAGTGTGATGCCTGAAGATCACCTGCCGAACCACTCTTTGAACTCACTTACCCGTGATTTGGTGACCAGGATTTTATCTTTTGTGGGTACGATAAGGTTAACGGACAATCGTCCGTTGAACCAGTAATCCATATCTTTCACCGCTTCTTTGGCGATGATATATTGCCGGTTGGCACGGAAGAAATGGGCGGGGTCAAGGTCGTCCGTCAGTTCTTCCAGGGTGTGTGGAATAATAAAGGTGTTATTTTCTTTGGTAAGTGCTTTTACTACTCCGTTTTCGATGTAGAAGCAGGCGATGGACTCCGTAGGCAACGGCAGGAGTTTACTTCCTTTATTCGGAATGAGGAAGTAATTTTTGTATTGCTTTTGCCGGTTCATCGATTGGATCAGTTCCGATAGTGAGTGATTCTCCGGCGGGTTGGCTTTTGTGAATGAACGTAGTTTCTCGAAGGCGCGTTGCATGTCTTTTTCTCCAATGGGTTTCAATAGGTAGTCGATGCTGTTTACTTTGAAAGCACGGAGCGCGTATTCGTCGTAAGCGGTGGTAAAGATGATCGGACAATTGATCGTGACATGTTCGAATATCTCGAAAGCGGAACCATCGGCCAGGTGAATATCCATAAAAACAAGGTCCGGCATGGGGTTCGTCTGTAACCATTTGATGCTTTCAACGATCGAATCGGCAATCCCCACGATACTGCATTGGGGCGCCATATCGGTCAATAAGGTTTTCAGGTTGTTGACCGCCGCCTTTTCGTCTTCAATGATCAGTGTTTTCATGGTTGCCGGGATTTATTAAAGGAATGCTGACGCAAAACGTCTTTTCATTCCTGTCAATTGTAATTTCTTTATCAAAAAGCAGATGGTAGCGCTTCACCAGATTGTCCAGTCCAATGCCCGTGCCCGAGCTGTCGGTGCGTTTGGGTTGTCTGGGATTGCAGACATGTAACATACCATCGTCGGTTGTACGGATGCTGACTCTTAGCGGATGCCGGTTGCTGATCTCATTATGCTTGACGGCATTCTCTATCAGTACCTGCAACGACATTGGCGGAAGCAGGTGACTGTTGAAATGTTTGTCGGTTTCTATTTCAAAGACGAGATTGTCCTCGTAACGCATTTCCAACAAGAAGGTGTAGCCTTCGATAAATTCAAGTTCCCGGGCAAGCGTGGTATGCTTTGAATCGTTCTCCTGGAGCATATACCGAAGTACGTTGGATAGTTCCTGGGTATAGTTTTGTGCTTTCACCGGTTCCTCGCGAATCAGCGAGCGCAGGGTATTGAGCGAGTTGAAAAGCATGTGCGGGTTTAATTGGCTCTTGAGCGACTCGTACTGACTGAGGATATTCTCGAGTTTCAGTTGCTGGTTCTCCAACAGGATCTTTTGCTGCCGGCGAGTGATATAAATAATGTAACAACTACCGGTCACTACGCCCGAAATAATAAAATCGCGAATGGGGTGTAGATAATGGTGCGCGGTAGATTGCACAGCCAGTATATCAAACGACTGATGCAAGTGGTAGAATGCATTGCTTAATAGCGTACTCGCCAGCCAACAGAGTAGAAAGGAAAGTATGAGCTTTTGCCAACTGATCTTTGCTGTTGTTTCGTTGAACCGGAAAACGACCGTTGTCAACCAGAAAAGGAAAAGAAGCGCCACGAAGGAAAAGAAGATTTCATTGATGACTTCTAATGTTTGAATACCCGGAAACACATTGTGGTTCTCGAGCCCTCCCAGTAAGTCTATCAACTCAGGAATATGAATCAGAAAGCTTACTGCCACCGATATGATAACCAGTGACCACCTGTATTTCGTTCCGTATTTCTTTCCTGCATCGGTCATGACAGACAAAAGTAGTTATTTTTGCACAATCCTTGCGTTAACATACATGCCTGGACGAAACAATTCGTTGTTTTCCATCACCTTGGCATAGACCTCGAGTGAGCGGTTGACGTTATCGACAGCCTGTCCGACGGAAATGATCTCACCTTCAAACGTTTCATCGCCCATGCCGTTGACCCGGAACGTGATAGGGCAGCCCGTTTTTATTTTACCCAGGTCTTTTTCATAGGCCATCAGTTTAATCAACGTATTGTTTTTATCGATAATCTCACAGAGCGCTTCTCCGGCCGCGATATGTTTGCCGAGATTCATCTGCAGGTTGGAGATATAACCGCTTATGGGAGCATATACTTCGAGTAAAGGCATAATACCGTTTGCTTGTAATGCCTGCACCGATACGCCAAATATACTTAGTTGTGCCGCTGCGGCCTCTTTCCGGCTTTTCATCGACAGGTAATCGGCTTTGCTTTGCTGGAATTTCTTTTGTGAGGCCGCTGCTTCGCGGGCGAGAATCTCCTGCCGCTTGTATTCCGCTTCCAGGAAGTCGCATTGGGCGGCCGCGTCGAGATAGTTCTGCTGCAGGTTGATAAACTCCGGATTTTCAAGCGTAGCCAACAATTCACCTTTTCGTACGTATTGGCCGGGCAACAGGGAGGTGTTTTTCACTATGCCGTCGATCGACAGGGATACGGAGGCGTGGCGTTGTGGCGAAAGTACAAAGGTCCCGTTGAATGTCACGTCCTTCGCCAGTGATGTGGCGGATGTGACGGCATCCGTCGTTAACGAGTCGTTGACTTCCGGTTCAACCGCAATCACTTCTGTTTTTATTTCGATTGCTTCTTCGGCTTTCTTGTTCCCGGGACTGCTGCATGCTACGGTAAATAACAAGGCTGCTACTGATATATAAATCGTTTTCATCGTTTCTTCAATTAGTTATTATATAATTCATATTCCAATGCAGATACATTGTATTGATAAATCATTTCTATATACGATTGTTTTATTTCCAATGCGCTGTTCATGCTCTGTATAAAATCACTGATATCCGTTTCACTGTATTTCAATTGCAGTTGGGCAGCGTGTATCATCGCATCCGCTTCGGATAGGGCAGAGGTTTCGAAGAAACGAATACTCTCGCCGTACTTGCGCAGGTCTGCTTTCAGTTCATACACTTTGTTATTCAGTTGACGGATATTATCTTCCGCTTCATATCCGGCGATACGGGCTTCCAGTTTGGCCTGTTTTACCCGGCTCGACTGCGCGTTGAATACAAGCGGAAGGGAAATGCCGACCGTCCAGGAATGTAATCCTTTGTCGGGCAGGATATTCTGTCGTTGATAACCCACCGAGAACTCGGGGAAGAAACGGCTCCTTTCGATAGAAACCTGCGCCACGGATTCGGATTGTTTGCTGTTGAAGTAGGAGAGGTGGTCGTAAGAAAGCTCCGCCTGCATGATATCCGCATCGTATTTCTTTAATAAGGTATCGGCCGGAATGACCGGAACATCGGAAAAACAAACCCATTGCAGACGGGCGGCAGCGACCTTAAACTCTTCTTCTGCCTGGAATACTTTGTTTTTCATCGAGGCAGCCTGTGCCGAAGTCATATTCTTTTCCAATAGAGTAATCTCCCCTTGTTGATAGCGCAAGTCGCCGGTGTGCAGAAGCTGTTCCGCCAATTGGTTCTGCTCGCCCATCATTTGCTTTTTATGGTAGGCGTACTGGTAATAGGCCCAGGCGCGTTTGGCTTCGGCGGTCACCTCTTTTTCTACCATATTGCGGTAAAAAGTAGCGGTATTTGCCTGATGTTTTACTAACGAGTTCCGATAAAAAGGGGTGACAAGCGAACCGATCGCTTGCGAGATACCCAGTTCGCGGTCGTTGCGGTTGGTGCCGTTGAGCTGTCCCCAGGAGTAGTCGAACGAGGTATTCCCTAAATCCCACGTTTCGCCCCGGGTGGCTTTATGGCGATCGATAGCGGTTGCGGCGGCTTTTAACCGGGGATTGTTCTGTTTAGCCATACTAATCACTTCATCCAGGGTGACTGTTTGTTGCGCCTGCATACCACCGGATATCATCAATAAGAGAATAATCAAGCCGGCAACGGGCGTAATGTTTCTTTTCTTCCATTTACGCATAGACACGTTAAACACACCGATAAGCCGGTAAAACACCGGAATGATAATAAGCGTAAGGAATGTCGATACCAATAATCCACCGATAACGACCGTTGCCAACGGGCGTTGCACCTCAGCCCCCGCCGAAGTGGCTATCGCCATCGGTACAAAACCGAGCGAAGCGACCAAGCCTGTCAGGAATACAGGGCGCAATAGATGCGGAGTTCCTTTCTTTATGATTTTATCTGTTGCCATTTTATAAGTAGTTCCTTTTGATAATGCTTTGAAATGATTCAACATCAGGATACCGTTGAGCACCGATACGCCAAACAATGCGATAAATCCTACTCCTGCCGAGATGCTGAACGGCAATCCTCTGATCCAAAGAGCCAATACACCGCCGATCATCGACAGGGGCACGGTGCTGAATACCACCAAAGTATAGGTGAGGCTGCGGAAAGCAAAGAACAATAACAACAGGATAAGCAATAAGGCGATGGGAATAACAACGAGCAGTGTGTCGATCGCGTTTTGCAGGTTCTCGAACTGTCCGCCGTACTCGAAATAATAGCCGGGTTGCAGTTTGATGTTTTCATCCAATACGGTTTGTATCCTTTCTACTACCTGTTGAATATCGGCATCGCGCACGTTCACGCCAATCACGATCCGCCGTTTGGTGGCATCGCGGTTTATTTGCAGGGGACCGCTGATAAGCTCCACCTGTGCCAGTTCGGTCACGGGGATTTGTATGCCATCGGCGGTGCGGATAAAGAATTTATTGAGGTTGAAATCCTCCACTTTCTCGTGGTCGAGGCGCACAACGAGGTCGAAGCGGCGTTCGTTTTCAAAAACGGTTCCGGCAACTTCTCCGGCATAGGCGGTACGGATGATATTATTGAGTTCTTCCACATCCACACCGTACCGCGCCAGTTTACTGCGGTCGTAGTTGACCACCAACTGCGGCAGACCCATCGTTTGCTCCACCAAAACATCGTCGGCGCCCGGCACCTGTTTGATATATCGGGATGCCTCGCGAGCTTTGGCGTAAAGTTCTTCCATATCTTCGCCATACAATTTGATGGCGATATCGGCTTTGGCGCCCGTCATCAGTTCATTGAAACGGAGCTGGATGGGCTGGCTGAAGTTGAACTCGACATCCGCAATCGTATCCAACGCGGCTTTCATCTTCTCCACCATCTCAGCGCGCGAACCGGCACTTGTCCATTCCTTAAAGGGTTTCATCACAATCATGATATCCGCGTCTTCGATCGCCATCGGGTCGGTAGGCACCTCTGCCGTACCGATCTTTGCCACCACATGTTTGATTTCGGGGAATTGATGCATCAGTATCTTTTCCGCCTGATCGGATGCTTCGATACTGCGGGTGAGCGAGCTACCGGCCGGCAGGGTCATCTGCATGGCAAAGTCGCCCTCGTCGAGCGTCGGGATAAATTCGGCTCCCAGTTTGGTAAATAATAATAGGCTACCTCCCAATGCCAGGAAGGCGATAGCCAGAGTTGTCAGGCTGAAACGCAGGCATCGTTGCAACAGTCTGCGATATAGTTTGTTCAAGCCATCGAAAAAGCGATCGGCGAAGGTACGTGTTTGCCGGATTGTTTTCTTCAAAAAGAGGGAAGCCATCATAGGCACGTAGGTGAGCGACAGGATCAACGCGCCGATAATACAGAACACCAATGTCTGCGCCATCGGGGTGAAGTATTTGCCTTCGATGCCTTGCAACATCAGGATCGGGAAGAAGACCAACAGGATGATCAACACGGCAAAGGTAGCGGAATGTACCACGCCTTTCGTGCCGTTCACAATTTCATTGTCCATAGATTGGGGCGATAATTTCTGCCCGTAGAACTGCTTGGTGTAGAGGTGGGCCAGTATGCCTTCGACGATCACAATGGAACCGTCGACCACGATACCGAAGTCGATCGCCCCCAGGCTCATCAGATTGGCCGATACACTAAACAGGCGCATCATAATAAAACCGAAAAGCATCGATAAAGGAATGACGGAGGCCACGATCAGTCCCGCCCTGATATTGCCAAGGAAGACGATCAACACCAGAAAAACAATCAAGGCACCCTCCACCAGGTTACGGATCACGGTGGATATATTGCGGTCGACCAGTTCGGAGCGATTCAGGTAGGGTTCTATACTCACCCCCTCGGGCAGCATTTTCTGCACGAGCTCCACCCTTTTCTCCAGTTCGGCAGTCACCACATTGGCATTGGCACCTTTCAGCATCATCGCGATACCACCCACACATTCGCCTTGCCCGTCTTTGGTCATCGCCCCGAAACGTTTGGGGGAACCATAACGTACAACGCCGATATCATCGATATGAATGGGGATGCCGCCGCGGTTGGTAATGACAACCTGCTCTATATCCGTGAGGCTTTTAATCATCCCTTCGGAACGAATATAATAGGCTTTACCCGCTTTTTCGATGTAGCTCCCGCCGGTGTTCTGGTTGTTTTTATGGAGGGCTTCAAATACTTCACCAATAGTGATATTCAAGGAGTAAAGCGCATCGGGATCGACCGCTACTTCATATTGCTTCAGGTATCCGCCAAAACTGTTTATCTCCACAATGCCGGGAATACCCGAAAGTTGCCGCTTGACGATCCAGTCCTGTATCGTGCGCAGTTCCATGGCATCGTAGCGGTCTTCATAACCCGGAGCCACCTCCAATACATACTGGTAAATCTCGCCCAATCCGGTAGTGATAGGCATCAATTCAGGTACGCCAAGGTCCGCGGGTATCTCGCCCGAAACGGTTTGAATTTGTTCGTTGATTAGTTGCCGGGCATCCAATGTAGGCACATTCTCCTTGAAAACCACCGTCACTAGCGACAGACCGAAACGGGAAACGGAACGGATCTCCACCACATTCATAATGTTACTCATCGCCACCTCGATGGGGAAAGTAATCAGTTGCTCCACTTCCTGCGGGGCAAGCGTAGGCGAAACGGTCACGATTTGCACCTGATTGTTGGTAATATCCGGAACAGCGTCTACGGGAAGAGTCAACATGGCATAGATACCCGCCACAAGGAGTATCAGCGTCATAAATCCGATCAGGAGTTTCCGTTTGACCGAAAAACGTATTATTTTATCAAACATACAAAATAGTCGTTAATGATTTGTATGTAAAGGTAGGGCGGAAAGCCTTCGGTTAGAACCGGGACCTAAGTGAACTGGCCCGATTGGGGGTTGAAGTGAAGGATTGTTACCCTTGATTTAACAAAGAACATAATAGCCAGTATATCAACTTATTCGAAGGGGTATTCATTTGTTGATAATTATCAACAGATTTGTTGATAGTTATCAACAGATCTGTTGACAATTGTCAACAAATGTGTTGACGGTTATCAACAAACAAATACTCCCGGCAAAAAGGGAAAATAGTCCTGTGTTTATTTATTTGCATACAGGCCTATCCGGTTCCCTTTCAAGTTTGCCGGGACATTTGATTGTAAAAAAGGACATTAACTACTGATCCGATTCATCATTCCGCCAATGTTCGGGTTTGTTCAATCTTCTTTCCGATATAGAACACATAACCGTAATAGGCTTTGTACTTATTATACAATACCTCTTCGCGCCGCTGGTTGTATATCAGACTCTCTACTGTCTCGTTGCCGGGATACTTCTTCAGGAAATCTTCCTGAGCCTTGTGGCAGGGGGCGAAAAAATGCTCCGTCCAGCAGGTTTCAGGGATAACGAAGGTAGCGACAGGAATATATCCTGCTTGTTGCATTTGGGCAACTTTGTTAGGAATCGTATCGATCTCCGGATAGTTTTCCATCCAGAACTGGTTGATCTCATCGGGGCGCTCATCGGTAAACCATGTAGCTTCCGAGGCAGCGATGTAGCCGCCTGTTTTCAGGTATTGCCGCCATTCGTTCAGTCCACGTTCGAAGCCGATGTTATAGATCGCACCTTCCGACCATAACAGGTCGAGCGATTCTTTTTCAAAAGGAAGGGCGTCGGTCATTGAACCAATGATGCCTTTCATCCGGTTTTGCAATCCCAGTTGCTCGGCGTTCCGGTTGAAGATTTGAATAAAGTCAGGGAAGAGATCCAGTGCGGTGATCTTACCCGGCACATACTGAGCTAAAGTAACCGTCTGTCCACCCGTACCGCAGCCGATATCGGCAATGCGGGAATCTTCGGTCAGGTTGTCGATGAAGTCCAATGCCCGACGCGTTGTTTCGGGGCTTCCCGGCCCTTGACGTTCTACTTGTGCGAAGTATTCGCAGATTAAACTAAAGTCGAAATCGTATATTGTTTTGTTTTCGTTACTCATGATGATAAAATTGATAGTTTAAAATTAAATTGAAAATCGCTTAGCAAAGCGTAAAACAAAGTTGAAAATGATCAAAGCGATCATTTCCCCTTTTTAGTATATATATATGAAAAGAACTCGGGCAAGAGCATGCCAGAGCCAAAACTAAGGGATAACCTTGACAGGACGTCAAAGGTTATTTACTACACCAAATCCTTCTTTGTTGTTGTCATAGACCGCAAATGTAATACCAATGGATCGATTTCACGCCATCTTTTCGGAATAATTTCACAACACCTTATCAAAATCTTATTTCGGACGAAATCCACATATTTAATGTATGAAGTAAAAGATGCAGTAAATCATCCCCAGATTAAAGGCTGAATGGCAAAGTATGGCGCCCAATAAAGAGCCTGACTTATATCTGCAAACAAAGAATAACAAGCTAACCAGGAACATACTGAATACCCATAATATTGCCGGGACGGCGAAGAAGGTCCATTCATTATTGATAAACACCAAGCCGAAGTGGGAGAGATGGGTGAGTGCAAATGCACTGCTATCGATGATCGAAGCCTTTGTTTTTCCAAGGGATTTGGCGAAACTCGCATGAACGATTCCCCTGAAGAACAGTTCTTCGCCAATCGGACTGAAGATCATTCCCGTTGCAGCCATTATAAGAAACATCGTTAGCTTATCTTTTCCGTTTATGCCATCGGGGATATTATAAGATTCGCCGATATACACATACCCGTTTTCGTATGAATCGCCATACAACCACTCTCCTGCAAAATAAAGAGCGACACTAAAGATCAATCCGATAGCCATAGCAATCAATAGCCATGAATAGTTGCGCGGGCAGGTCAAACCAATAGCTTTCCGTCCCTGTTTATTCAGAAAGATAAATGGAATAATTGCCGAAGCCAGCATAATCAAACCGATATAACTGTAATCTGCCTTCTCATTGGCCTGCAAAACCAGGAGAAAGCGAGGAATACAGATCATGGCGATTAGAAACAATCCGAATTTCCAATCGTAACGAAAAAACTTTCTCCACAAAGGCTTTAATTCATGTCCCATATTCTCAAATGTTTTCCTGTTTTCTACTCGCTCGTTACTCATTCCGTTTTCGATTCATTTTTTTTCTTTTATAGGAATCCATATTTCACTATATGCATAGTCTTTTTTCAACTCATCCATTTTTGTAAAAGAAAACGAGGGATTGTCAATCAGTTCGTAATTGGATGATAGAAGCCATTCTGAGTAAATCCTTGCCCAAGTCTGTTGCAAAGTTGAGGGAAATAAACCCTCGTTTGGGAATACTGCCCACAAACCTGCTTCAACGGATAATTTTTCTAATTGCTTACTCACTTCCTCACTAGACATCACGCCAATCATATGGGTTAAATCACCTTCTTCTTTCATAAACTTAGCATCAGCATCATAAGAAATATTGAGTATTTCAAATGGTGCAATGTTTTGAATCTCACGCATTTCATTCCTCTGCTCTTCTGTGATACTTTGTATAAGTTTTACAATTTCATTATTAACTCCTTCAAATTGCATTGGTATACGTTTACTCACTCCAAAGAAGTTGAATGCAGGTTTGTTTTCGATTCTAAATTCCATACTGATTCCTCCTGTAATAACTATTTTAAATGAAAATTTGGGGAACATTTTGCTTGTCTTTTTCTTGATTACATCTGATGGCAAAAGTCCACTCCATTTCTTAAATGCACGGGTAAATCCGTCTGTTGACTCATAACCATACTTGAAAGCCACATCAATAACTCGTTCCCCTGCCAGTAAATCTTTGTTGGCTTCCGACAATCTTCTGTTTTTAATGTATTCACTAAGCGTCATTCCTGATAGATAAAAAAACACTTTTCGGAAATGAAAATCAGAAACTCTTGCATAGTCAGCAACCGATTCAAGTGATATCTCATCGGTCAGATGCTCTTCTATATAATCAATCACTCTATTTAATTCTTCTAACATACTTCTTTATTTTACGACAAAGTTACGGTTACTTTTATTTTCTCGGCCGACTATTTTTCACCAATTTAGTCGGATTGGCAAAAAACAGCATCTAAGTCTTCCTGTTGAATTTGTGTCTTTTGTTGGCTTCTCCTGCCTTTAAGTGATACAGCAAAGATGGAAATAAATTTGTAGATTTCCTAGTTGTTATTTTGTTTTTCGCGCAATAATACATATTATTGTGTATCTTTGTGCGTAAAATAAAACAAAGGCGGGACCATGAGTAAATATATCGAAGAATTCCATAAGCTCAAAATCTTCCATAAAAAAGATATTGTTGCATTGACCGGTGACGAAAATGCAGCAAAAGAACTTTTACGAAGGTATAAACAGCAAGGGTTAATATCACAAGTAAGACGAGATCTCTACGTTGCAACGGATTTAGCTACAAAAACCAGTTCTGCTTCAAAGTACGAAATAGCCAGTCAAATAAACTCTTCTTCTTACCTATCTTATCATGCTGCATTGGAATATCATGGTTTGGCTCATCAGGTATTTTATGAAATGCAGGTTTCATCCAAAGAAAGGTTCAACAACTTTGAGTACGATGGAATTAGTTATATTTATTCGGAATCGAAATCAGATGCCGGGGTTATTATTCCTCCCGCTGATACACTAATCAGAGTAACCGATTTGGAACGTACTGTTTTAGATTGTATTAATCAAATAGACCGAAGTGGAGGACTGGAAGAAATGATAGCATGTTTTGCCCTTATTACTTATATTAATGAAAATAAACTACAAGACTATTTGAAGCAATTCAACAAACAGGTTCTTTATCAAAAGACAGGATTTGTTCTTGGCTACTTTCAAAAGGAAATGAAGTTAAGTGATGCTTTCTTTGATTTTTGTAAATCCAAGATTGGGAAAAGTATCCGTTATCTGACAGATCAACAGGAATCCAATGTGTATTTTAGTGAATGGAAGCTTTACGCTCCTAAAAACATTCTTTCATTTTTAGAACAAGGAGGAAACGTCAATGTATAATTATAGCAAAACTGATTTGGAGAGAATCGCTTCCGGTACAGATTTTATCCGGGATAATCTGGAAAAAGTATTCCGCCTTTGTGATATCTTGAAACACTTAAATGAAAACCCGTTATTTGCCGAACATTTAGCATTAAAAGGAGGAACCGCAATTAACCTGACAGTTTTTAATCTTCCACGCTTATCGGTTGATATCGATTTGGATTTTACCAAAGAGTGTTTACGGGAGGAAATGATGACAATTCGGGAGAATATCAATCAGGATTTTCTGAACTATATGTTTACACAAGGATATGCTTTGAGTCCTAATACTAAAAGTCCGCATTCTCTTGATTCATGGGTGTTCTATTTTCAGAACGCAGGAGGGAATAAAGATAACCTGAAAGTAGAGATAAACTATTCTTTGCGAAATCATATCTTGCCAATAGTTGAAAAGAAAGTGAATATAGACTTTCTACAATTTGACTCTGAAGTAAAAACACTTTCTACCCTTGAACTATTTGGGAGTAAAATTAAAGCTCTTATTGAGCGAACAGCTCCCCGGGATTTGTATGATATTCACAACATGTTGAAATATAATATTATCCATCCTGATGAGATGGATAAACTCCGCAAAATTATACTATTCTATCTTGCTGTAGGAGGAAGTGATAAACCTTCAAACAGCTATAGTTTTGAAAGTATTGACAACTTGAAATTTGCACAAATCAGAAGCTCTTTACTTCCCGTCCTTAAGAAAAGCGAACGGTTTGACTTTGAATCTGCTAAAGTAGAAGTGAAAGTGTTTCTTCTAAAACTGATGGTATTTACCGAAGATGAAAAGTCGTTTATCGAGAACTTCAACAACAATGTTTATCGACCGGAATTATTGTTTGAAGATGCTGAAATTGTAGAGCGAATTAAAAACCATCCAATGGCAATTTGGAAAATGAGGAATAACAAATAAAAAAAAGTCTCCTAAAACCATGTTTTAGAAGACTCTTATTGTTTTGTGAAGTGGGCGTTGACGGATTCGAACCGCCGACCCTCTGCTTGTAAGGCAGATGCTCTGAACCAGCTGAGCTAAACGCCCGTAAATTGGGAGTAGTAATTGTCGGTGACCGGAAAGTGGGCGTTGACGGATTCGAACCGCCGACCCTCTGCTTGTAAGGCAGATGCTCTGAACCAGCTGAGCTAAACGCCCGAAATTACTACTATTATTGTCCTATCGCTCTAAGACGGTGCAAAGATAGATGTTTTTTTATAGCCACCAAACTTTTGACGCAAAAAATAAAGTTCGAATCTATCGATAATAACTGGAGCCGTTGCGTCTTGTTTTTTTATTATTTTTGCTGTGAAGTAAAATATTTATGAAATGGCCAGGATAATCTTGTTGACCGACTTCTCTGAAGAATATGCAAAGGATTTGTTGAAAGGGATTGTAAAATATTCGCTGGAACATTCTCCCTGGGTATTGTGTAAGATGCCTCATTCCTATCGGGTGAAGAATGGGGTGGAGGGAGTTTTGAGTTGGGCGAAGGAGTGGGGAGCCGATGGGATTATTGCTCAGTTTTATAATACGGATAATGTAAGTATATTCAAGGAGAATGGTATCGCTGCCATTGCTCAGGATTTTAAAGAACGTTTTACGGAGATACCCAATATCACCGGCGATCATCATCTGGCCGGGCGAATGGGGGCTGATTATTTTATACAGAAAGGCTTTAAGAATTTTGCTTTTTACGGCTTCCGGAATATTGTCTGGTCGGAGGAACGCAGTGAGGGCTTTCAGGCTGAATTGGCCCGGCATCGGAATGGCTATAGTTTTTATGAGTATCAGAACGAGGATTTTCTGGAGTTATGGTATTATGATTCCGAGCCTTTGATCGATTGGCTGAATAAACTCCCGAAGCCGATAGCTCTGATGGCCTGCGATGATAACCAGGCACATCAGATCAGTCAGGTTTGTAAACAATGTGGCATTAAGATCCCGGAAGAAATATCCTTATTGGGCGTGGATAATGACGAAGCGATCTGTACACTATCCGACCCGCCTTTGTCTTCCATCCACCAGGCCGTGGAGAAGGGAGGATACGAAGCAGCGATATTGATGGAGCGTATGATTCGTAATCCGCGAGGCGAATATGAGGATATCGTGGTGCAGCCAACGCATATCGTAACCCGGCAATCGACCGACATCTATTCGACCAGCGATAAATACATCTCTGTCGTCTTGCAATATATCCACCAGAACTCAAATAACCGGATTACGATCTCCGACCTTACCGACCTTGTGCCTTTGTCGCGCCGGTTGTTGGAAAACCGTTTTAAGGAAGTGACCGGTTTGCCTGTTTATACCTATATTATTAACCTGCGTATTGCGAAATTTGCCCAGAAGTTACTCGAGTCGAACGACTCGATTGTTGAAATTGCTTCGGATATGGATTTTATCGATTACAAGAACTTCTCCCGACAGTTCAAGAAAATCATGGGGTGTACCCCTTCTTCTTATCGCGATGTTCACTCTCTTTTATAGGTTTATGAAATTTTTGCGTAATATGAGGATATTATTACGTAAAAGGAGTTCTTAATATCTGTATTATCTACTTACTTTGTGTAAATAAAAAACCCGACGTCTTTTCTTAGAGGATAAGGAGAGATGATGATAACCGGTTGAGAGTGAATGTTTCATGCGCTCTGTCCGGAGGATGTGTAAATCAAAACTTAAAGAAGCGTATTTATGAAAAATTATTAAAAACCCAAATTGATTCCGCAACGGAATAATTCCTTTTTGTGATAATAGAACCGCAGTCTTATGGACTGGTAAACGATGTATGCTATAGCCTTATGTTATACATATTATTAAAGAAGCGAAGAAATACTTAGGTAGTATAGGTTAATCACTAAATCAAAAAAAAGAATGAAAAAGCGAGTTTTAAAGACGATCTCTGTACGTCTTGTATGTGTTGTTTTTCTACTGAATTGTTTGGTTGGGCTGATGGGAGCTATGGCGGCTCCTGATGCAAATGGGACACACTCTTCACCCGTATCCCAGCAATCGACAAGAAAGATCTCCGGTCTTGTCAAAGACCAGGTTGGCGACCCGATAATCGGGGCTAATATCTTTGTGAAAGGATCCACTCAGGGAGTTATTACCGGTTTGAATGGGGATTTCCAATTGGATGTTCCTCAAAACGGGGTGGTTGTGATTAGTTATATCGGTTATCTGACTCAGGAAATTACGATTACGAATCAGACTAATCTGAACATCTTACTGATAGAAGATACGCAAAAGCTGGAGGAAATTGTGATCCTTGGATATGGAGCACAGACACGGAAGTCTGACCTCTCGGCTTCGATCGGTATCGTAAAAGAGATAGAGACACTGAAAGGTCGTCCGGTTGCCTCAACCGAATCCATGCTTCAGGGGCAAATACCGGGTGTGACAGTGGTGGCGCAAGGGGGTGACCCAACTGCGACTCCTTCGATAGTCATCCGCGGGCAAGGTTCGACCTCCTCGGAGAAGGTCCTGTGGGTAGTCGACGGAGTTCCCGGTGCTCCATTGAATACGAATGATATTGAATCTATTGTTGTATTGAAGGATGCTGCTTCTGCCGCTATTTATGGGGCACATTCGGGTTCTGCCGGGGTTATCCTGGTGACCACAAAAAAAGCCAAAGCCGGAAAACCTTCTCTCGCATATGAAGGAAGTTTCGGTGTACGCCAGGCAAGTAATCTGCCGCAATCGCTGACCATAGAGCAACAACGCCAGGTGGTGAATACTTCGTATGGTGCTGCCGGACAAAGTATTCCTTCGGGCTGGGATCCTTCGGTTAATCCGGAAATAGCAACTACCCGTACCGATTGGATGGATGAGGTTTTCCGCAATGCAATTTTTCAACGTCATGATGTGTCGCTGAATGTTGGAACAGAAGATTTCACCAATCGTATTTCATTGAATTATACGAGTGACGAAGGTACGCTTCGGGGCACCTACAAGGATGTATTGAGCATGCGTTATAATGGTTCGTATAAATTGAATAAATACGTGACAATCAGTGAAGATTTCATGTATCGCAAGAAAGATAACCGGGGAACAGATACCAGTAGCGGTTATTCCGGCGTAATCCTTTCCGCACTTTATATGCCACGAAGCGCCGTCCCGTATTATGAAGATGGTTCTTATGGGGGCGTCTGTGCCCGTGATGGGATCGCAGCTATTCACGGAGACGTGGTTAATCCGCTGCGTACATTGATGGCCAATACGCAGGAAGATAAGACGAATTATGCTTCCAGCTCAACCATCTTGCAGGTGAAAGACATTATTCCGGGACTGAAATTTACCAGCCGCTTTACTTACCGTTATGAAGATTGGTATTATAAGAATTTTACTCCGATATCCACAGAACCGGGAAAACCGAACGGGGTGAACGAACTTTCGTATGAAACGGCGAAATCGACCTATTGGGAAACGGAAAATACCCTTACCTACGATAATACTTTTGGAAAGCATTCACTCGGCGCTTTGTTCTCTACGACTGCCGACCAGTTCCGTAAAAAAGGATTTACTGCCGGAGGACGTAATTTCAACAATGAGAATGAGATCTATCAATATCTGAATTATGCCTCGACGGCCGTTACTTCAACAGATTATTATAAAGATCCGGATAATAATGTGGCTTTGATCGGGCGATTGTCTTACAGTTATGATAACCGCTATTTTGTGACAGCTTCCTGGCGCCGTGACTATGCCGGCCGCCTTCCCGAAGGGAAAAAGAGTGGGGATTTCCCTGCAATCACTGCCGGATGGAAAATCTCAGAGGAGAGTTTCTTCCCTAAAAACGATGTGCTTACTTTCCTGAAAATGCGTGCCAGCTGGGGACGTATCGGTAACCTGGGATCTATCGCTACGGCTTATGGTAGCCCGACTCTTTCCAAAGACGGGAATAATGATGGTAAGCAGGTCGGAAAAGACGCCACCATAACCACCAACCTCCTTTATTTGAAAACGGCCTATAACAGTAATCTGACCTGGGAAACTTCCGAACAGACAGACCTTGGTCTTGATATGAACTTCCTGAAGGACCGTTTGTCTTTCTCTATGGACTTCTTCTATAAACGTACGGTAGACCTGATCCAGTCTCAGACTTCCGGTTGGCCGAACTATATGGGTGTAGAGCCGAAGCTTATCAACCAGGGCGAGATCCGTAACCGCGGTTTTGAATTTATGTTGAACTGGAATGATAATGTAACCAAAGATTTCTCTTATACGATCGGCGGAAACTTATCCCTTCTTAAAAACTGGGTGGAAGATATCGGTGTGACCGATGATAAAGGTGAAAAGTCAGTATGGGCGCACGATGATGGTTTCAGAGGCACCTTATATCCTTACCAGACAGCCGAAGGCCAACCGCTTTATACATATTACGTAATCAAAACGGATGGAATCTTCCAGAGTGATTCGGAAGCTGCCGCTTACGTGGATACGAATGGTAACCGGATCCAACCGAATGCAAAAGCCGGCGATCTGAAGTTTATCGATCAGAATGGCGACGGAAAGATTGATACCGAAGACCGGGTGTATATGGGCAGTTATATGCCGAAAGTTACCTTCTCTTTGATGGGCGGCTTCACCTATAAGAAATTAACCTTCAGTATGATGCTTCAGGGAGCGGCTAAGACAAAGGTATTTAACGCATCCCAGTTTATTCTTTTGAATGAAACACAGGGTAACTTTAACCGTTGGGATAAGATCCTCGACGCCTGGTCGCCCAGCAATACCGGAAGCAATATCCCGCGCATATCCAAAGAAGATGCAAACGGAAACTTCGAGACATGCTCTGATTTTTATCTGGAAGATGCCTCCTATCTGCGTATAAAGAATGTGACATTGGCATACGATCTGACCGATATCTTGCGCAAAGCCACTTGCTTTAGCGATCGTAAAAGCGCGTTGACGGTTTATGCCAGCGGGGAAAACCTGTACACCTTTACCGGCTATTCCGGAATAGACCCGGAAGTTGGCGGCAAAGGGCTTGATGCAATGAAGTATCCGGTATCCAGAGTGTTATCCTTGGGTATAAAACTGACGTATTAATATCGATGCACAACGTGCGATTGTGAGTTTAACATATCAATAAAATAAATAGACGTATGAAAAATTATATTATAATCCTATCTATATTAATAGGACTGACAACTACTTCGTGTTCTGACTTTCTTGAGGTAACACCGGAGGGTACACCCAGTCAGGGAACTTTCTTTCAGACTGATAAGGACGCAACGGACGCCATAGATGCCTTATACTGGATTATGGGAAAGGAAACGACATTCGGCCGCGACCTGTTTTACGAACAAGCCGGGGGAGGAGATGACTTCGTATGGGGACGTTCACGCGGATTTAACAGCTTGGCAAACTTCCATTTCAACGGCGATGAGAGCCCGTTGACCTCAAACTGGAAGATGTTTTATGACTATATTGCCCGTGGAAACTGGATTGTATCTTCTTTATTGAAAAAAGGAGTAGACAATTTGTCGAGTGTGGAAAAACGGAGCTTAGGCGAAGCGTATTTCATGCGGGGCTGGTGCCATTTCATCATGGCTTATCGTTACGGACGCGCCGATCAGGGTGTGCCTTTCGTTCGCTATGAAGATTATGATACCTACAATTATGAGATCCCGGATCAACAGGCGACTGTCATGAAAAACTATGAATTGGTCATCGACGATTTGGATAAGGCAATGACTTATCTACCCTATTTCGAGGAATACAGCACCGATGACTGGGGACGTGCGCATAAGGCAGCGGCTATTGCCGTAAAGGTGAAGACGTATGCCTATTGGGCTTATCATGATAACTCGAAATGGGCGCAAATACCCGAATTGGTCAATATGCTTGAAAATGATTGCAAACGCGGTCTATTGGGTGACTTCGCCGAGGTATTTAAGATCGCGAACAATTGGTCTAAGGAATATATCTGGTCTGTGACGTCGAATGGCGCAAGCGAGGCCGGAAGCGAGTTCCCGGGTGTTGTGTTGGAGAATAAAGGATGGGGCAAATATAATGGTTGGGGATATATGAAACCCACTTTAGGTTTGTTTGAAGAGTTTGCCGAAGGCGATACCCGACGTGCGGTTACCATGCTTGAGTATGGACAAACCTTTACTTTCCTGGGCGAAGAGATGCGTTTTTCTTCCACCTCCGATTATGAAGCCGGATTTATGCTGAATAAATATATGGAACCGTTCTCGTATGGCACGAATGGCGATATGACGACCAATTCATATATTTCACAGAATGGTAATGACCCGACAACCGATTTGAATTTACCTCTATTCCGCCATGCCGAAATGGTTCTCTTTAAAGCGGAAGCGCTTATTCAGTTAGGACGAGGAGGGGAAGCGGCAACCGAACTGAATCGCCTGACCTCACGCGCAGGACTGGGCAATAAGTATACCAATGCAACGATGGAAGACCTGATGCATGAGCGCCGTTGCGAATTGGCCGGAGAATTTACCGATCGCTTTATGGACCTGAAACGCTGGAAGCAATATGATAGGCTGAATGCACCCAAGTACGGACGTCATTATGAAGACCGGGGTGATCCGGATGCTACATGGACAAAAATACAGATCTGGCCATTGGGCGAAGAAACACGTATATTCGAGCCTGAGTATGATATCGTATTCCCTTATCCGACACAGGAAGTCACCAAGGCTGCCGGTCGGTTAAAACAAAATCCGATAGGGAATTGATCTGACAATTAGCTCGGACATTCCGGAGCCTATTAGTGAAACACCAGTGCTTTGCGAATGAAGCACTGGTGTTTTATTCGCAAAATGCTAATTTTGTAAGGAAAAGAGTACTGATGAAAAAGATTCACTTATTATCTGTCATTTGCCTGTTAGGGGTAATCAGTTGTATCCAGGAGGAAAAGAAACCGATTGATTATGTCGATCCATTTATTGGGACCGGTTTTCACGGACATACCTATCCGGGAGCCACGGCGCCTTATGGAGCGGTGCAATTAAGTCCGGATACCCGAAAAGGGAACTGGGATGCCTGTTCCGGATATCATTATAGTGATAGTACGATTATCGGCTTTTCTCATACTCATCTGAGTGGGACGGGCTGTATTGATCTGGGAGATATTCTTTTTCATCCGACCACCCGAGACCTCAATCCTACCAATAACGGATCTGTTTTTGAACCTTTATCTTTTTCTCATAAAGATGAAAAAGCTTCTCCGGGTTATTATTCGGTTTACTTTCCCGAAGAAGGTATTCGGGCGGAACTGACGGCAACAACGTATACCGGAGTGCATCGTTATACGTATGATAAAGGGAAAAAGCAACATTTGATTATAGACCTGGCTCATTTGCTCGAAAATGAAGTGATTGATATGGTCGCTGTTCATCAAACCGCATCCAATGAAATATCCGGTATGCGCAGGACACAAGGATGGACTCCTAATCAGTATATTTATTTTGTTGCTCAATTTTCTTCCGACTTTCAGGATGTTACTTTTATGAGTGACGGCGAAATACAATTACCTGCGACAGACTCTGATAGTCAAAACCGGCAGGTCTTACTTTCTTTCGGCACTTCGGATGGGACGCCGATTGTAGCTAAAGTCGGGATCTCTATCGTAAGTGAAGACAATGCCCGCCAGAATATGCAGGAAGATACCCGGGATTTCAATTTCGATGTTATTCATGCCGAAACACGGTCGGCGTGGGAAAATGCGCTTTCCGATATCACTGTGGAAGGGGGAAGCGAAGCCGACTTAAAGATTTTTTACACCGCACAGTATCACACCAAGATCATTCCCAATATAGTTAGCGACCGCAATGGTCAGTACCGTCGTCATGATATGGCGATTGCGCAAGCCTCTCCGGGAAGTGAACAATATTCTACCTTTTCTATCTGGGATACTTTTCGTGCCTGGAACCCATTGATGACCCTGGTGAATCCTGAATTGGTCAATGCTATGATCCGTTCTTTTCTTGAAGTATATAAAACTACCGGCGAATTGCCTATATGGCCTTTGTCTGCCGGTGAAACAGGAACAATGATCGGCTATCACAGTGTTTCGGTCATTGCGGATGCTTATCGGAAAGGGATCCGTGACTATGATGTGGAACTGGCATTCGAAGCGATGAAACGGTCTTCGGATATAAACAGTAAAGGATCAGATTACTATGTGAAATATGGTTTTATACCTTCCAATATCAAGCGTGAATCCGTTTCCTGTCTGTTGGAATATGCGTACGATGATTGGTGTATTGCCCAAATGGCCAAGGAATTGGGAAAGGATACAGATTACGAAACCTATAAACAACGCGCATTATCTTATATTCATGTCTTTGATGGATATACCCGTTTCTTCCGTGGAAAGAGAATGGATGGAAACTGGGATAATTCTTTCAATCCTTTTGAACCGGGAAGAGCCTATACTGAAGCAACGGCATGGCAATACCGCTTCTTTGTTCCTCATGATGTGAACGGAATGATACAACTTTTCGGCGGGAAAGAAGAGTTTACCGCCCAACTGGATAGTTTGTTTCTCGTGGAATCGGCAGTAGAAGGAGAGATGGTGGATATAACCGGATTGATCGGTCAATATGCACATGGAAATGAACCGAGCCACCATATGGCCTATTTGTATAATTATGTCGGGCAGCCCTGGAAGACTCAGGAAATGACCCGCCGTATCCTGAAAGAAATGTATTTGCCTACTCCGGAAGGCATTATCGGAAACGAAGATTGTGGACAGATGTCGGCATGGTATGTATTCAGTAGCCTCGGCTTCTATCCCGTATGTCCCGGAACTGGTGAATTTGTATTCACTGCTCCCTTGTTTAAAAAGGCGACTATCCGGTTGGCCAATGGGAAACGATTAACTATCGAGGCTAATTCATCTGCAAAAAATATTTATATTGAACAGGTAAAACTCAATGGACGGGAGATTGAAAAGAATTTCCTGACTTATGAACAGCTTATGGAAGGCGGCCTTTTGGAATATCATCTTGTCGAACAACCGAACAGGGGGAGAGGAGTGTCGGAAGAAGCTTCTCCTTATTCGCTGACAATGGAACCAGTGGTGTCTATCCCTTATACAACAAAAGATCTATATCTGTTTGTCGGGGAGACAATGGTTGATCTGGGTACGGCTACACCTGGGGCAACGATCTGTTATACCCTGGATGGAACCGAACCCAATCGCAATTCTACCCTTTATAAAGAGCCATTCCACCTGTCAGGTACAAGGACTATCCGGGCAAAAGCTTTTAAAGAAGGATATCAGCCAAGCCGGACTTTTTCTATTGAAGCAACGAAAGCTGTTTTCGATAATCCGCGAATAATGAAAGGGAAAGAAAACGGCACTGATTATCGCTATTACGAAGGTTACTTCCAATGGGTAGCCGATATCGAAAAAACACCGGTGAAAGCGCAAGGAATTATGCCTTCGCCTTCTATTGAAAGTGCCCGCCAGGAAGATCATTTCGCTTTTATATTTACCGGATATCTGTGGGCGCCTGAAGATGGGATTTATGAGTTTATGACACGTTCGGATGACGGAAGTGTATTGTATATAAACGACAAAAAGATAGTAGACAATGACGGATCGCATGCTGCCATTATGGCGAACGGGCGGATCGCGTTGAAAAAAGGATATCATACCTATAAGTTGATGTATTTTGAAGATTATGAAGGGGAACATTTGAGTTGGGGATGGAAGACGCCTTCTTCCTCTGCTTTTGAAGCCATACCCGAATCTAATCTTTATATAAAGTAAAGGAAAATAGAAAATAGTAATGCCATGAAACACAGATGTGAAAGTTTTAATAAAAGAGGAATAATATTTTTCGTCCTGTTCGTTTTGTCCCTGCAACTGGTTTATGCACAGGACGTATTGCTTCACTCTCATAATGATTATCGTCAGCGTGTGCCTTTCTATCAGGCGTATGCACAGCAATTCTCTTCCATAGAAGCGGATATTTTTGCTACAGATAAAGCCGATGAACTGTTGGTTGCCCATGACCGGAACGAGCTATCCACAGCACCTACGTTAGACGAATCTTATATTGAGCCCTTAGTGAAGCTTTTTCGCAAGAATAAAGGAAAAGCCTGGCATGACTCCGATAAAACCCTGGTGTTATTGATCGATCTGAAAACGCTGGTCGATCCAACATTGGACCGGTTAATTCAAAAGCTACAGCAATATCCTGAAGTATTCGATCCGACGGTCAACCCTTTGGCCGTGCGGGTAGTCATTTCCGGTAACCGTCCGAAGCCGGAAGACTTTCATCGATACCCGGCAATCATTTCTTTCGATGGAGATCAGACCGGTTATACTGCCGATCAGTTGGAGCGGATTGCTATGATCAGCTTGAATCTGCGTGATTATACCCACTGGAACGGGAAAGGAACGATCATTGATTCCGAATATGCCCAGGTGACAGAAGTGATCCGCAAGGTACATTCCCTGGAGAAACCCATTCGCTTCTGGGGAACGCCGGACGGAGTAACTGCATGGAATACCTTTTATACGATTGGGGTCGATTATATCAATACCGATGCACCGGAAGCCTGCGCGGCCTACTTCCGTGATTTCCAAAAGAAGACTTACCGCATCAATACCGCAGATCAGAGCGAAGACGATCTGGCACGCGCCACCCGGTTAGACAAGGCTACTGCAGGCTTTGAGGGGTTCCGGACGAAAAACCTGCAACTTGCGAAAGGAATTGAGACCTATCAGCCTACGTACCGGAACGACGGAGACAATACGGTGGTCCGGAATGTAATTTTCCTGATCGGCGACGGGATGGGACTGGCGCAGATCTGTGCGGCCGACGCGGTGAATAAGGGGCTGACGATGTCGCTTCTGAAATATGTGGGCTTGCAGCAAACCCAGGCCGACGACGCATGGACGACCGACTCGGCCGCGGCAGGCAGCGCCCTGGCCACAGGCAATAAACACAAGAACCGGCATATCAGTATGGGCACCAATGGCGAAGTCTATCCGTCGCTGACTGATATTTTCCATGCCAACGGATATGCTGCCGGCGTGGTCACATTGGGCAATCTGGCGGATGCCACCCCTGCAGCCTTCTATGGCCATTCGACCGAAAGGGATCATTCCGATGAAATCACCGCCTGGCTGTTGGATGGAAAGCTAACCGTGTTGAGTGGCAGCGGCATGCGTGAACTGACCAAGCGTCAGGACGGCATCGATCTGGTGGACGACCTGCAAAAGAAAGCGGGCTACCGCATCGCTACGTCTATAGCCGATATGAACGCCCAATCCGGGAAAGTGATCTGTGTGGATGAACGAATGGAACATGCGGCTACCGGAGAGACTATCGGCCTATTGGCAGATGCAACGCGCGAAGCCATCCGCAAACTGTCGGAAACAAATGATAAAGGCTTTTTCCTGATGGTGGAAGGCGCGAAGATCGATTACGCAGGACATGCCAATTCCCTGCCCGGATCGATCCTGGAAACATTGAGTTTTGACCTGGCGGTAGCCGAGGCTTTGAAGTTCGCCGACAGCAATGGAGAGACAATGGTGATTATTACCGGCGACCACGAAACCGGAGGCCTGAGCCTTGTTGACGGCGATAAGAATGGCGGAGGGATTACCGTTCAATACACGACGGATGATCATACACCCATCATGTTGCCGGTCTTTGCCTATGGCCCTCAGGCGAATAAGTTTACAGGCGTCTATCCGAATACGCAGATCTTCCATACTGTATTGGAAAACGTGGAGTTGGGGAATGTTAGTGCCAAAGAAAAACTGGCTTTCCATGACGGGAAGTTCCGCATTGTGCAGTTCACCGACTTGCATTGGAGCCATAACTCGCCCAATTGTGCCCAAACAGCAGCTACCATCCGGGCGGTATTGCAAGCGGAAAAGCCGGATGTGGCGATCCTGACCGGCGATGTCGTCACGGATGCGCCGGCAGCCGAAGGCTGGAAAGCCATTGCCGCCCTGTTTGAAGAAGCCGCTATCCCTTTTGCCGTTACGATGGGGAATCACGATGCCGAAGCCTCTATCACCAAAGCGGAAATTTATGAGATCCTGGCTGCCTCCCCTCATTTTGTAGGCGAGAAAGGGCCGGAATATATCAAAGGCTGTGGTAACTATGTCCTGCCGGTCTATGATTCAAAAGGAAAAGGGACGGTTGCCGCTTTGCTCTATTGCCTGGATTCCAATGATTATCCGTCGGCAAGCAAGTATGGACACTATGACTGGATCCATTACGATCAGATCGACTGGTATCGCCGGCAGAGCCTGAACTATACGCGTGCCAATGGCGGAAAGCCGTTGCCCGCTTTGGCTTTCTTTCATATCCCGATCCTGGAGTATTATAATGTAGTAGGCAAAAACACAACCATAGGGAATAAAGAAGAGGGGATTGCTTCGCCACTCATTAATACCGGCTTCTTTTCCTCTTTGATCGATCGGCAGGATATCATGGGTGTCTTTACCGGGCACGATCATGATAATGACTATATCGGGATCGAGCAGGATGTCGCTTTGGCTTTCGGGCGGGTAACCGGTGCGGATGCCTACGGCAAATTTGAAAGAGGCGCCCGGGTTATCGATCTCTATGAAGATAAATTTAAGTTCGATAGTTGGATCAGAACTCCTTCCGGCACCGAATTGACTTATTATTTCCCTTCCGGATTGTCGTCGATCGATGAAGAGAATATGGAATATCTCCCGGCAAAACCGGTAGAACCCCGGAAGCAAGGTGTAGCCTATACCTATTATGAAGGGAAATTCAAACATACGGACCAGATGCGCTCCGGCGTAAAGGTGAAAGAAGGTACGATGCCGAATATATCTATCACCGGAGCTCCGGCGGAAGACCATTTCGGGTATGAATTTCGTGCCTGGATCCGGATCCCGGAAAGAGGTGTTTACCGCTTTTATACGTTCTCCGACGACGGATCGAGGTTGTTGATCGACGGGAATGTGGTTGTCGATAATGACGGTTCGCATAACTCCCGCCGGAAAGACGGGAAGGTCGCTTTAGAGGCCGGTTTCCATGAACTGAAAGTCTTGTATTTCGAGGATTATATGGGGCAGGTACTGGAAGTCGGTGTTTCCAGTCGGGATATCCGCGAGACGACCCTGCCGGATTATTTCCTATACCTCCCGGAGAAAGAGTGAAAGATTTAGATAAAACCAAATAAAATAATTAGATGATGAAGAAAATACGATTATTATGGCTTCTACTGATAGGCTTTGTGTTGACCTCTGCCCTGAAAGCACAGGAAGACGAAACGCGGCCCAAGTACAATCTGCCGTATAAGAATACCTATGTGAAGGAACCCTTGGTTACGGAGAACGAATACCGGATTACCAAGCCGAAGTATCTGGAACCTAAAAGTTTTGCCGAGGCCAAACAGATTCTCCCCAATCCGATATGGGACGGGCATGCGAAAGAAATCGAGATGTATTGGAAAGCCTGGGAGATCGCCGTCGGCAATATCCGGCAGGTAGAAGAGGGCTCCGGCTTTGTTTCTCCTTATCTGGATGTGGCTTATAACGGGAATATCTTTATGTGGGACACTTCGTTTATGATGATGTTCACCCGTTATGGCTATCATTATTTCCCTTTCCAGCACTCACTGGATAATTTCTATGCCAAACAGCATCCCGACGGCTTTATCTGCCGGGAGATCATGGTCGACGGATACGATTGTTTCGAACGTTACGACCCGACCAGTACCGGTCCAAACCTGATGCCCTGGGCAGAGATGGCTTATTTCAAGCAATATGGGGATATGGAACGCCTGCATAAGGTATTCCCGGTGCTTTGCGCCTATTACAAATGGCTGAAGCTGAACCATACCTGGCCGAACGGGACTTATTGGTCGAGCGGCTGGGGAACGGGTATGGATAATATGCCTCGCGTAGAATCCAAATACAGTATGATCTACAGCCACGGGCACATGGTGTGGCTGGATACGAACCTGCAACAACTGTTTATGGCCAACCTACTGTTGGAAATGGGCTTTTACCTCGAGCGCTGGCAGGAGATCGAAGAATTTGAAGATGAAATAAAGATGTTATCGGCCTATGTCCGTGAAAATCTTTGGGATGAGGAGAAAGGATTTTTATTTGATCAGTATGCCGATGGCCGCTTGAACACGACAAAAGGGATCGGAGCCTACTGGTCTTTGTTCACCGATGTGTTGACCAAAGAGCAATTAGACCGGATGGTCGGTGAATTGAAGAACCCCGAAACGTTCAATCGCCTGCACCGTGTACCTTCTCTTTCTGCCGACAATTCGAAATACAATCCGAAAGGCCGTTACTGGCAGGGTGGCGTTTGGCCGGGAACGAACTATATGGTGATCACCGGCCTCGATCAGAAAGGATATACGGACCTGGCGAAAGAAATCGCCGCCAATCATTACAAAAACGTGTTCGAAGTGTATAAAGAAACCGGAACGTTCTGGGAATATTATGCACCCGAAGCCACTGAACCCGGATTTATGGCCCGTAAGGATTTCGTGGGCTGGACGGGATTACCCCCTATCGCCGGGTTTATCGAATATATTCTGGGTGTCCGCTCCGATTACTCTGAAAAAGCATTGCTCTGGGACATCACCCAATTGGAAGCGCATGGGATTGAGCGTTATCCTTTCGGCCCGGAAGGTTTGATTACGTTGAAAGTGAAGAAAAGAAATTCGGCGGACGAAAGTCCTTCCGTTACAATAGAGACTAATGTGTCCCTGGAATTTACCCTGCAGTGGGGAAAAGGGAAGAATAAAAAGGTATCGCTTCAACCGGGCACGCATACGCTCTAATAACATACGCACATGAAAATAGGAATTGATTTAGGTGGCACAAATGTACGTGTCGGCATAGTTCATAATGGAGAAATTATTCGGAGCATATCGGAGCCTTGTCGTGCCGATCGACCGGAGAGAGAAGTGTTGGATCATCTGATCAGTATGATCCGGGAGTTGAAAACCGATCAGGTGGAAAGTATCGGGATCGGCGTGCCCTCGGTGGTCGATGCCCAACAGGGGGTTGTGTATAATGTGGCGAATATACCCTCCTGGGTGAAGGTCCCGTTGAAAACGATTCTGGAAGAGGAATTCCGTATTCCGGTGGCCGTAAACAATGACTGCAACTGTTTTGCTTTGGGCGAGTATAAGTTCGGCGAAGGTGTGGGATATAAAGACCTGGTCTGTGTAGCTTTGGGCACGGGAGTGGGCGCCGGTATTATTATTGACGGGCAACTGTATAACGGCCAGAACACAGGCGCCGGCGAGATCGGTTGTCTGCCCTATCTGGCACATGATTATGAATACTATTGTGGGAGTGCTTTTTTCTCCAAAGAGAATAACCTGACCGGAAAAGAAGCCTTCCAGATGGGATTGCAGAAGGAGGCTCACGCCTTGGAACTGTGGCGACAAATAGGTGCCCATATCGGGAATCTGATGAAAGCCATTCTGTTCATGTACGACCCACAAGTTATCATCCTGGGCGGAAGTATCTCGAATGCCTATCCCTTTTTCTCTTCTGCCATGTTCGAAAACATGAAAGACTTCCCTTATCCGGAGACATTGGAACGCATCCATATCTCCACTTCCCGGAAAGAAAATATAGCACTATTGGGCGCTTCCGAATTATAAAAGGGAGGAGTGAGATACTTCTCCCCCTATTTCCCGAAAAATCCGGTTTTGTTTCACCATTTTTTTGGTCTGCAACAAAAGTTTCATGCGGTAGAAACTTTTGTTTCATGCCCGGGAAACTTTTGTTTCATGCCCGAGAAACTTTTGTTTCATGCCCATGAAACTTTTGTTTCATGGCGGGAAATTTTTAAAACAAGGGGAGAATTTTTTAAAACAAGAAGAGATTGGCTTGAAAGCTCCCTTGTCGCCTCTTTGCGATGGCAGCGGCGATCAGTCGGTCGATGGCAAATTTGCCGGGGCCGGCGATATACAGGATGACGAATGCGATCAGGTAGATAAACGCCAGTTCTTTTACCGCGAAAGGATCGGCTCCGTGTATGACGAAGAAAGCGACGGCTATAGTAAAGATCATAGGAATCAAGACCAGGCGATAGAAAAAGCCAAAGATAAAGGCTATGGAACAAGCCACCTCACCAAATATGGCCAAACCCAGCGACACGGCGGAGCCCACACCCAACGGATCGGGAAACGTAGCGGAAAGTTCCGAGAAATTCATCCACTTTTGTATGCCATGACTCATCAACAAGACACCAAACAATAGACGAAAAGCAAATAATAACAAGGAGAATCCCAAACCATCCGGTTTGTTCGGAAATAAAAATCGGATTATTGATAACATAATTTCTTTATTTAATTTTTTACATACGCTATTACTCTCGTTTATAAAACAGCAAAGCGGAAGAAAAGGTTGTATTGCCTTGAGTGTGGTAGAAAAATAGTTATCATTCTGCTTGTTTGTGATAGAAAAATGGTTATCTTTGTGAGGTTGACAAGGAAGAATAATAATAACCAAACTTAAACAGAGATCGCCTATGACCATGAAAGTAAAGAAAGTCATTGATCTCTTAGAAAGAAACGGATGGGTTTTCCTTAGGATGAGAGGAGACCATCGGATATTCGGAAAAGAGGGTGCAAGAAGGCCGATTGTTATTCCGGGAAACCTCAATGACGATTTGAAAGACGGCACTCTGGCTTCGATTTTGCGGGAAGCAGGGCTTAAATAGTTCGTGTTTTCTTAGGGAAACGGATGGACCAGCAATTATTATCAGTTAATTCGTAAAAAATGGGAAATCAGAGTAAAACATTGATCGTAGTTGTCGAAAAAGCAGACAATAACTTTTCGGCTTATATTCAAGGAGTCGACGGTATCATTGCTACGGGCGCAACCTTCGAGGAGATCAAAAGGAATATGGCAGACGCTATCGTGGCTACCATCGAAGAATGTCGGGAGTTCGGATACGAATTGCCTGAAGAACTGTCGGGAGAGTACGCGTTGGTTTTTAAGATGGATGTGAAATCTTTGTTGGAGTTTTATAATGGTATCTTTTCTAAATCGGGTTTAGAGCGTATAACAGGCATAAACCAAAAACAATTATGGCATTATGCCTCCGGCATGCGTAATCCAAGGCCGGAGCAGACATTAAAATTGGAAACAGCCTTGCATAAATTGGGTGAGGAATTGTTATCTATCCAACTATAAAACGCAAAAAAGCCGCTAATTAAGCGGCTTTTTTTGTACACCCGGCGGGAATCGAACCCACATCGTCGGAACCGGAATCCGATATTCTATCCATTGAACTACGGGTGCATGTCCGAAAGACTGCGCAAAAGTACATATTATCTTGCAGTTTAGCAAAAAGTATGAAAGATTTATTGATTTTGATATTTTGCACGGAACTTCGGATGAATACCTTTCGTTTTGTGAATTAAAACAGGTTGTTTGCTTGCTATTTTGATCTTAATCGCTATCTTTGCCGCTCATAAATGTTATGCATAAAACACAATAAGAATGAGTTATCTAATAAAACCGGCTGGGTATAAAGCAGTGCTTAATCTTTGTCAGACTGAATTGGGTATTAAGCAGATCAAAAGTTTTTTCCAGCAGAATCTCTCCTCCGAATTGCGCCTGCGACGGGTCACTGCTCCTTTATTTGTATTGAAAGGTTTGGGTATCAATGATGATTTGAACGGGACGGAACGCGCTGTGACGTTTCCGATCAAAGACCTGAACGATGCGAACGCCGAGATCGTACATTCGCTGGCTAAGTGGAAGCGGCTGACGTTGGCCGATTACCAGGTGGAAGAGGGCTATGGTATTTATACGGATATGAACGCCATCCGTTCGGACGAGGAACTGGGCAACCTGCATTCGTTGTATGTCGACCAATGGGACTGGGAACGGGTGATGCGGGCGGAAGACCGTAACGTTGCTTTCCTCAAGGAGATCGTTCGCCGGATCTATGCCGCGATGGTGCGGACCGAATATATGGTGTACGAGATGTTTCCGCGCATCAAACCTATTCTTCCCCAACAGATCGCGTTTATCCATGCGGAAGAATTGCTTCAACGCTATCCCGACAGCACACCGAAGGAGCGGGAAGATGCGATTGCCAAAGAATACGGCGCCGTGTTTATTATCGGTATTGGTTGTAAGCTGAGTAATGGAGAAAAACATGATGGTCGCGCTCCTGACTATGATGACTGGTCAACGATGGGCGAGAACGGATTGCCGGGCTTGAACGGTGACTTATTGGTTTGGGATGAGATCCTGGGCCGTTCATTGGAATTGTCGTCCATGGGTATCCGGGTAGACCGGGAAGCGCTATTGCACCAATTGCGCTTAAGCGGTGCCGAAGAACGGGCTTCGCTCTTTTTCCATCAACGCTTATTGAACAATGAACTGCCCTTGAGCATCGGTGGGGGGATCGGTCAGAGCCGCCTTTGTATGTTCTATCTTCGTAAAGGACATATCGGAGAGATCCAGGCCAGTATCTGGCCGGATGATATGCGGCAGGAAGCGCTGGAGGCAGGGATGCCGCTTATTTAGTTGAAAGTTGAAAGTTGAAAGTTGAAAGTTGAAAGTTAGTAAAGAAGATATTATCTTTAAGCCCTGAACGTGGTTTCAGGGCTTTTTTGTGGGCCTGTCATTATCAATTATCCATTATCAATTAAATAGTCGTGAACGTTAAGATTGAACAAAGTTGGAAAGCGCAGTTGGCGCCGGAGTTTGAGAAGGCGTATTTCGGGCAGTTGACAGAGTTTGTCCGTCAGGAGTATCAACGGGGGACGGTGTATCCTCCGGGAAAACATATCTTTAATGCCTTCGAGCATTGTGCTTTCGACCGGGTAAAGGTTGTGATCCTCGGGCAGGATCCGTATCATGAGCCGGGGCAGGCGCATGGCCTTTGTTTTTCGGTGCAGGATGGTACTCCTTTCCCTCCGTCTCTGGTGAATATCTTCAAGGAGATCCAAGCAGACCTGGGCGTTGCGGTGCCCCAAAGCGGGAATCTGACCCGTTGGGCCGATCAGGGTGTCTTATTGTTGAATGCCACGCTGACCGTTCGTGCCCACCAGGCAGGCTCGCATCAGAACAAAGGGTGGGAAGCTTTTACGGATGCCGTTATTCATCGCCTGGCTGAGAGCCGGGATCATATTGTTTATATCCTCTGGGGTTCGTATGCCCAGAAGAAAGGGGCGTTTATTGATCCTTCGCGCAACCTGGTGCTCAAGTCTGCCCATCCTTCCCCATTATCTGCCTATCGCGGATTCTTCGGCAACAAACATTTCAGCAAAGCCAATGATTATTTGATTGCGACTGGGCAGGAGCCCATCCTTTGGTAAGACAATTACGAATTACGAATTAAAAATTACGAATATTGGGAGTTCCTTTTAATTTGTAATTCGTAATTTTTAATTCGTAATTGCTTAGTACCACGATTGTGCATCCCGATAGTTGCTGCTCTGATTGTATTTCAGGTCTTTCAACAGGGATGAGCTGACGGCGATAGAGAATTGGTAGGATTTGTAAGGCCCGACAGGCACGAAGCTGGCCGACATCTGGAAGCAGTGCAGGTTACGGGTCAGGTTACAACTCATATACGAGATCTTGTTGTTATCGAAGTCGTACGTGGCATTGAAGTTAAAACTCCAGTTCTTTGTCGGTTGTATGTTCCCGTTGAACGACAAGCTGTGCGTGATGCCGTATTTGTATTCCAATGTTTCGGGATTGAACTTGGCGCGGTCGTAGGCCAGGCGCATACTATAGCTGAACGAGAGGCTCCACGGGATCTCCGTGATCAGATAGCCGTCGCTGTCGTATTCGCCCACTTCTTTTTTGGCTTCCAACAGGTGCTGCCGGCCTCCTGTGCCCGTCTCCTGATCGGGCATCTCGCCAAACGGATCATCGGGATCCATATTCATCGGATCGCCATTCACGCCCAGCCCGTCCGGAGTGGAGCCGGTGGTGCTTTTGTCTTTCCCTCTGCCGAGCAGTTTCTTGAAGGTGTCGTTATTGAAAGTGTACGAGAAGCTGGTCCCGGTCGACATCAATCGTCCCAGTCCTTTGCCGGCAGCCCAGCGCGTTTTGTTCTGTCGTTGCAGGCCGGTTATCACTCCATCGGCATTGGTCACGGGGCGGTAGGTGTAGGTGTCGAAGGTTGCGTTCAGGTTGAGTGTATAACTCTTGGTCAATTTCAGGCGTAGGCCGGTACTCAGATCGCTCCATTTGAACGAGTCGGCCACCAGGTTATAGCTCATGCCTAGGGAGAGTTTATCGATCAGACTGACTTTCTTCGTGCCGATGGAATCGTTGGTGTTTACCTTCATCTCCACATTGTTGTCGACACTGAAGTTCAAGCTTCCGCTCTTTCCCCGCCCGGGGACGCCAAACTGGTTGTGGGCGAAAGGCGAATACTGTCCCGTCACCTCTTTCCCGTCGCTGCCGACGTAGGCGTAGTTCTCGTAATAGCCATAGCGGGAAGAACCGAAGTCGGGTGTCGCGCTAAAGCTGACCGAGGGCTCGAAACGGTGGCGGATCCAGCTGATCTTCGTCAGTTTCTCGAAGAACGGCAAGGGCCTGAAGTCTCCGTATATCGTCGTCGAAGCGGAAATGGATGCGCTGTAGTCGTACAAACGATAGAAGCCATAGATCGTATCGACCGGCGCCAACGCTTGTTTCTGCGGATCGTATTCCTGTTCGATCTTATTGGTGTACCATCTTTCTTTATAGTTGAACGAGGGAGAGATGTTGATGTAATTGAATACGTTGAAGTTGGCACTGATGGGGATGGTATGCTGCATCGCGTTCTTCCAGTCTTTCACCAGGCTGGATTTGAGAAACTGGTCCTCTTTCGTTTCGATACTGTTGCGCAGGTATCCGGTGTAACTCATGGAGATCTTTTCGAACCACTTTTCTTTTCCGACCGCGTTCTTCCGTTTGAAAGGATAGATACGGCTTACGGTCATGGAGATATCCGGCATGGTCACGGCCAGTGTCGAGTCTTTCGAGCGTTGGTTCACGCTTAAGGTACCGGATAAGGAGATCGGACTGTTGGGGAAACGCTGGGTGATGTTGACCGTCGATCCCTTGTTGTTCTGTGTCGCATTGGCATAACTGCCGGAAGCGCCGGGATAGTAACTGCCCGTATTGTTGCGGTCGTAACTGGAAGTCGCAAAGTTCACGCTGGCCGAGATCGAACGGAAGGGATTGGCTTTCGCATCCTGCGTATGGGTCCAGGTGAGTTTGAAGTCTTTGCTCTTATTGTATTCCGAAGGCACCTTCTTGTCGCCAGTCACGGTCACCAGGTAGGAGGCATTGAAGCTTCCCGAGTATTTATATCTTTTCCGGTACGACGAACGGGCGGCCAGCCCCCAGGATCCTTTGGTATAGATCTCCCCGGTGAGCGCCAGGTCCATATAGTCGCTGATGGCAAAATAGTATCCTCCGTCGTGCAGGTTGAATCCGCGGGTCGATTCATCGCCATAAGACGGCATGATGATACCCGACTGGTAACTGCTCGAGAAAGGGAAGAAAGCAAAAGGCAAGACAATCGGAAACAGCGGCACATCCTCGATCACCAGGTAGACCGGGCCGGTGACAATATCCTTATGCGGCCGTACCTTGGCCTTGGTCATCTTGATGTAGAAGTGCGGATGATCGTGATTGTCGCAGGTAGTATACCTTCCGTTGAGCATGTTCATGTCGTTGTTGGGCATCTTCTTGGTCTGGTTGGCCGTCACGTATCCTTCACCCTGCTGGGTGATCACGTTACCGATAAAGCCTTTGCCCGACTTGAAGTTGTAGCGCATGGTTTTCGATTCGTATTGCTCTTCTCCCTGCTTGAATATGGGGTATCCGAATTCCATATCGAGCGAATCGAGCCCGAAGGTGGCATACACGATGCTACTGTCCATACTCATCTCGATCACTTCGGATTGCAATTCGATGTTCATGTATTTCACGTCTCCCTCGCCGTAGAGGTACGCCCAGTTGCCGGCAGTCATCACGATCGAGTCGGCCGCCGCGTATTGCACGGGCGCTTCCAGCATTGCCGGTTTGCGGGAGATGCTATCAGTAGCCTGTGCCAGGCTGTCGGCCACGAGCGCCAGGGAGTCGGTCGGAAGGGATAAGGAGTCTGCTGCGAGAATCGTATCGTCGATTATAGCTTCTTCAACGGGAGTGACAACCTCCTGAGCGTTTAATTTATTCGGGATACTTCCGGCGATAAGGAAAAAGAAGAGTAGGGAGCAATAGACAGAACAAGGGTGCTGAAAAGGCGTAAGGCATTCCCATATCCTATGGAGAGTGCCTTTCAACTTCCATTGTTTACTATCTTTTATCGACCAATAGTCACTCTTCATTCCCGGTTTAACTATCCGTTTTACTTTTAGTTGTTATGCTAAACAGCATGCAAATGTATAATAAATAAACGACCTCCCATGATAGAATTACCCTAAAAAGAGTTTACACCACGTTTCAAAACGTTTAACGGTTTCGTCTCCGTACTTTGAAAGTCCCCGTACAATCTTATCGACAGGCTTCTCTTTGTCTAATTTTGTCTTGCTGTAGAATTTATCGGCGAAGCAGATTAGCTGTTCTTCCATGCTGACCGGAAGCATCTCGCGGTGCGGAAGGGGCAGTTGCCCGTCTACGATCATTTGCAGGCTCAACCCGGTTCCGGTATGTCTTTCGCACACCAGGGCATGGCGCGGATAGCCGGCCTGACGTACGAGCTCAGCGCCCAGATAACCGTGGCAGATATATTCCGCCTCGCCATGACAGCCGATCGAAGGAGCATGACAACGGAACATGCCGATATCATGCAACATCGCGGCCTCTTCGATAAAGGGATGGTCGAGATTCATTTCCGGATGTTGCCGGGCTATTTGTAACGCTTTATCCGCTACGTTTCGGCTGTGTGCCAACAGAATACGGTGTGCTTCCGAGTCGGTCGGATAGTATGGAGTGATCAGTTCAAGCGGGTCCATATATTCTTTTGATAAATATATGGTGCAAAGATAATATAAATCTTCTTTCCCCCATTTATGCCGGGGAAAGACTTCCCTTGCCGACGGGGCGATGCCGGCCGAATAAATTTATTCGGCCAAAATGGGATAAAAACGATTCGTAGATGTTACCTTTGTGTCAAGAAAGTGAAGACTTAATGATACGATCAATGAGGGATAAGATTTTATTTGTATGGCTTTGTTTACTGATCTCTGTAGGCACCAGTGCGCAGGAAACAGTCCGGTTGGGCGCCGAGCGGATGGATGTTCTGCTCCCGATGTTAGAAGGGAAAAGGGTAGGGCTGGTAGTCAACCAAACGTCTATTCTGGATAACCGGCATACGCATCTGTTGGATGCCTTGCGTGCCGAAGCGGTCGATGTGCGAAAGGTTTTTGCTCCGGAGCATGGTTTCCGGGGGACCGACGATGCCGGCGCCACGGTGAAAGATAGCCGCGATCAGCGAACCGGGGTCCCTATTGTTTCCATCTACGGGAAAAACAAAAAGCCGACGGCCGAGCAGTTGGCCGATCTGGATGTTGTTGTTTTTGATATTCAGGATGTCGGTGCCCGTTTCTATACCTATATCAGCACGATGCACTACGTGATGGAGGCCTGTGCGGAGCATGATAAATTGTTTATCGTCCTGGATCGCCCCAATCCCAATGACTTTGTCGACGGACCTGTGCTTCGCGAAGGGTTTACCTCTTTTGTCGGTATGCATCCGATCCCGTTGCTCCATGGGTTGACCGTCGGTGAATTGGCTCGCATGATCAATGGCGAGAAGTGGCTGAAGAGCAATCCGGATACCTGCCGGTTGGCAGTCGTCACCATGGAAAACTGGCGGCATGGCGATCCCTATTGGTTGCCGGTCAAGCCGTCGCCCAACCTGCCGAACGATCAGTCGATCCGTCTTTATCCTTCCCTCTGCCTGTTTGAAGGAACGAATATCAGTGTCGGGCGAGGGACTTATTTCCCGTTCCAGGTACTGGGTTCACCCGATGAGACGCAGGGAAGTTTCACGTTCCGGCCGATCTCTTTGCCCGGCTTCGATACCAATCCGTTGCATAAGGATAAGTTGTGTTATGGCACGGACCTGCGCGAATATGCTTTTGCCGGCGGTTTTACCTTACATTTTCTATTGGAATATTACGAAAAGGCCGGAAAGGACAAAGCGTTCTTCTTTAGCCGTCCCCAATGGTTCGATCTGTTGGCCGGCTCGAAGGATCTGCGGCTCCAGATGATCAAAGGCCTGACGGAAGAAGAAATCCGCGCCGGCTGGCAACCGGAGCTGAAAGCTTATAAAGAAATGCGGAAGAAGTATTTGCTTTATAAGGATTATTAAGAGCTCATAAGAGCTTATAGGAACTCATAGGAACTCATAGGAACTCATAGGAACTCATAGGAATTCATAAGAACCTTACACATAAAAGTTTTGACCCTGGTCTTCACCTTTCACCCTTCACCGAGATCCCAGTATTGATCAGCGTTTCGGGTGAAGGGTAAAGGAATATCTTAAAAAAAGCGACAGCTTCCCGGAAAAAAGCTGCCGGCCTTTTGAAAAACCCTGCCGGCCTTTTGCAAAACTCCGGCGGCCTTTTGGGAAACTCCGGCGGCCTTTTTCGAGGAGCCTCCAGCCATGAGGGATCGCCATAATACCTTGTCAACAATTCTTCACCAAGCCTTCACCCAAAATGCTGATCAATACAGGGATCTGGCGATCGGGTGAAAGGTGGAAGGGGGTGCGAAACTTTTATGTGTAGCCTCTTACTGCTTCGCAATGACCAATAACGTATTCCCCGAGCCATCGATCAATAACAGTCTGTTTTTATCTTTGTCGGCTTTTACGCCTTTGATCTGATCGAACGTTTTGAAGATCTGTCCTTCGACTGCCATGTTCGGACAAGCCATCATCGTGGCGGCTGCCGGGGCTAAGGTGAAGGAGGATATGTTTTTGCTGTCCGGCTTGATCGACGAATTGAACGTGTTACAGCCTGCGTTTCCATGCACTTTGTTTTCCGCCATCTTAAACTCGATATACGGCATCTTCTCCTGTTCAATCTTCGTGCCGTTGACTTCTACTATCGTCCACTTGCCGTCGAGCTTCTTGGTGTCGACCTTTACCTCTGAACATGCACTCATTGCTCCCAACAAAACCGGGAGGCTCATCATAAAAAACAATACTTTTTTCATACCTATTCTCTTTTAAATTCGTTGTAAACTGTTTCCTTTAAGACGCTTTTTGCGGTTGATTTGTTTAGAAAATCCGATAGATTTAGCGAACATTAACAAAGAGTCGGGGCCTTACGGCCGTTGTTTTCCCATTTTTCCGTAAGTTTGCATGATATGAATAAGATCAGTATTTGGATCGTAGCAGGCCTGTTATTACTCTCATTCTCTTGTAAGCGAAACGCCCAGCCTCCTGCGGATGAAGAAGCCATAGTTGCCGATACGTTGACCGGAAAAGATTTCCGGTATGGCGTATGCATCGACTCGTTGGATGTCTATGAGTATCAGATTAAAAACGGTGACAATATGGCGGCGATCTTCGGACGCCTGGGTTTCTCTGCGCTTGAGGCCGACCGGATCACGCGTGCCTGCTCGGCCGTGCTCGATCCGACCAAATTGCAGGCGGGCCGGCATTATGCGACCTTAACGACCCGCGACACGGTGCCTATTATTCAATATATCGCTTTTGCCAAGACCTTGACCGACTATGCCGTGATCGATTTCACGGGCGATACCATCATTTCGTATGCCTACGAAAAACCAATTACTTTGCAAAGGCGCTACGTCGAAGGCGTATTGAATACCTCGCTTTGGAACTGTTTGCAGCGCCAGGGCGTAAACCCGCTATTGGCGGTCCAGATCGCGGATGTTTATGCCTGGGAGATTGATTTCTTCGACGTGAAAGACGGCGATTCGTTCCGCGTGCTCTACGATGTCGCTTTTATCGACGATACGACGGAGCTGAAGATCGCCTCGATCGAAGGCGCCATCTTCAATCACCGGGGCAAGGAGTTTGTAGCCGTGCCTTTTACGCAGGACAGTGTCTTTGAATACTTCGACCACGAAGGCAACAGCCTACGCAAGGCCTTCCTGAAAGCGCCACTCGATTTCTTCCGCATCACTTCCCGCTTCTCCAACGCCCGCTTCCATCCGGTATTGAAGCGTTATCGGGCGCATCATGGCGTGGATTATGCTGCCCCTGTGGGCACACCGGTGAAAAGCATCGGCGCCGGTTCGGTCGTAGGCAAAGGGTTTCAGGCCGGCGGTGGTGGTAACTTTCTGAAGATCAAACATAATTCCGTGTATACGACCACGTATATGCACCTGAGCCGTTTTGCCCCGGGTATGCAGGTGGGGAAGACCGTGCAGCAGGGCGAGGTGATCGGTTATGTGGGGTCTACGGGGCTCTCCACCGGGCCGCATCTCGACTTCCGGGTGCATAAGAACGGGCAGCCGATTGATCCGCTGAAGATGGAATCGCCACCCTCCGAACCGATCCGACCCGAGTTGATGGATAGTTTCCGGATCATCAAAGAAAAAGTTTTTGCCGAATTGGATCGTTTTCGTGTCACATCTCAGGCGGAAACACCGTCTTCTTTAGTAGTGACAGAAGAAATAGAGTAATTATCAATAAAAATCTACCCCAATGAAGTTCTTAGGAAATATCATCTGGCTTCTCTTCGGAGGAATTATTACTGCGATCGAGTACACCATCTCCAGTTTGCTGATGATGATCACAATAGTTGGTATCCCTTTTGGTTTGCAAACCTTAAAAATGGCCCGTGTGGCGCTGTGGCCTTTTGGTTGTAAGATCACGGATAAGGGAAATTCGGGAGGGTGCCTGAACCTTTTGATGAATATTCTTTGGCTTATTCTCGGAGGTTTTTGCATCTGCCTGACGCATCTGTTCTTTGGGTTGCTGCTTTGTATCACAATTATCGGGATACCCTGGGGACGGCAGCATTTTAAGTTGGCCGCATTGGCGTTATCGCCTTTTGGCAAGACTATCGATTAGGGTTCGGGGGCTTCTCTCTCTCTTACTCGATAACCTGCAACTTTTCTTTTGCTTCCGCTCTGCTGCAGGCATTGAAGTGCCACCATTCATACCGGATGGTGCGAAATCCGGCGTCTGTCATCACCCGACGAAGGAGGCGGCGGTTGTTGAATTCCTCTTTGCTAATCTTTCCGTTTTGCACTAATATTTCTTCTTTATTCGTATGTGCCTCTTCCCCGAAGAAATCTACCGCTGATCCCATCGGTAGGGGAGTCCCTTCGGCATCAAGAATCGAGACATCCACTGCCATGCCGTAATTATGCAGCCCGCCACCGTTGGCCGGATTGCTTACGTAGTTGGTCTTATCCGTGCCCCGGACGAGGCTCCACATCTTTCGTTGGACAGCCATCGGACGAGCGGCATCGTAGACAATCAGTGCGTATCCCGGATGGATCTCGCGCAGCAGCCGTTGGGCTTTGCATAGTTTCTCCGCCGCTTCGGGGCGGAGCCAGGCTTGGGTTATTCCGGTATAGACTGCTTCGCCCATAAAGTTCTCCGGGCAGGCATACATCAGGTGTATCCGGATCGTCGGATCCTTCTCGGCGATATTGACGTATCCGCGGGCCGGCAATAGCGTATCCCAGTCCTGGGCATAAGCGGAGGATAATGCGAATAGGCAAAGGCAAAACCAATAGATCCGCCTCATCCTTCGATGGTGATTTGGGATACTTCAACCGGATCTTGCAGGAAGAGGGAGGCCGCTTCGGCAAACTTCTCTTCAGACTCCGTCGTCATAAAACGGGATTGGCTGCCTTTCGTCAGTCGTGCCTCCATCTCAGGATGGCGCATAAGGTAGTTCTCCAGGCTGGCAGCCACATATTCGCCCTGGGCGAGCACATGGATATGTTGAGGAATAAACTGCTTGATCTTATCCCATAGGAGCGGATAATGCGTACAGCCCAGAACCAGTGTGTCGATCTGCGGATCGGCAGCGAGGATATGATCCAGATGTTTCCGAATGAAATAGTCAGCTCCGGGCGAGTCGTACTCGTTGTTCTCAACCAGTGGAACCCACATCGGGCAGGCTTCGCTCGTCACGGTCATGTCCGGGAATAATTTTTCGATCTCGAGCGTATACGATTGGGAGGAAATGGTTCCGGTCGTGCCCAAGATGCCGATATGCCGCGTCCGGCTCAGTTCGCCAAGTACTTCTACCGTCGGACGGATGACACCCAACACCCGGCGATCGGCATCCCACCGGGGCAGATCTTGCTGCTGGATGGTACGTAATGCCTTGGCCGAAGCCGTATTGCAGGCCAGAATAATCAGTTGGCACCCTTCTTCAAAGAGCCTTTCGACGGCCTGGCGGGTAAACTGATAGACCACATCAAAGGAGCGGGGACCATAGGGTGTCCGGGCGTTATCTCCCAGATAGATATAGTCGTAGGCCGGCATCCGTTTGCGGATCTTATCGAAGATGGTAAGACCGCCATAGCCGGAATCAAATATGCCGATAGGGCCGGGAACTTGTGCAAACATAGCCTTTCATTTATATGACAAAGGATGCCTTTTACTAAAAGCATCCTTTCTTATCTTCATTAAAGCCGGGATCAGATTCCCAGTTTTCTTTTTACCAGCGGAGTCGCGTCGATTGAAGTATCACCGGTGTACAGTAATGTACCTGCGTTGACTATATAGGTGTACTTGTTTTCAGTACCCACATCATTGATCGCTTTCATCATCTTCTCCTGTACCGGTTTGAACAGCTCTTCCTGCTTTTGAGCAACGGTTTGCTGAGCTACCTGATACAACTGTTCCATACGTTGTTGGAGGTCTTGAATCTCTTGCATTCTTCTCAAACGGATATTTTCTGTCAAAGAATCTTGTTGTTGAACAAACGCTTGGTATTTGTTTGTATATTCTTCGTTCATACTTTTCAATTCGTTCTCGAATTCCAGGTTCAGATCCTCGAGTTGTTTATTCATGGCAGTCAATTCCGGCATAGCCATCAATATCTCCTGCGTATTCACAAACGCGATCTTAACCTCCTGAGCGAAAACTCCCAACGGAAGCAGCATAATAACCACAAGGGCGACAAGTTTCTTCATCTTCTTTACTGTATTACTTTTGTTATTAAATTCCTGATAAAGTGCACAAATGTACGGATTTATTTTGAATATCCTAATTTTACAAGTACTTCATTACTAATGTCAATCTTGGGTGAAGCGAAAATAACACTCATGGCCGAAGCGCGGTCGACCACCAGTTGATAGTTGTTCGCTTCCGAGATTTCTTTCACCGCATTATAGACTTCGTCCTGGATCGGCTTCATCAGGCTTTCCCGGCGTTTGAATAGTTCGCCTTCGGCACCGAAATACTTCCGTTTGAGATCCATCGCTTCCTGTTCTTTCTTGATAATCTCTTCCTGCCGTTTGTCTTTCATCTCGGCGGAGAGGAACACCAGGTCGCTCTGGTAGGTCTTATACATATTCTGCGCTTCCTGCTGGATCGCTTCGACTTCGTTCTGCCATTTCATCGAGAGCTGGCTGAGCTGTTCGTTCGTCATTTCGTATGCGGGAATATTCTTCAGGATATACTCCATGTCGATCAATGCAAACTTCTGTGCCATCGCGCCGACAGTACTCAATAGCGTCAGCGCGCATATTACCATCATCTTTTTCATAACTTTCTCCTTTTTAAATTACACAACCGTTGAGTTATTACATAGACTGCAAATATAACAGAGGGTTTAGCAAATAGGCTCTAAATTACGTTAATTAAAATTCCTGACCTAAGATAAAGTGGAACTGACTGCCGCCCCGTTCGTTGCTTCCGAAGTTCGGTTTGTCGAATCCATAGGCATAGTCGATCCCCATCAAACCGATCATCGGCAGGAAGATACGCACACCCACACCCGCCGAACGTTTCAGGTCGAACGGATTGAACTTGGAAATGCTTGTCCACGCGTTACCGGCTTCGATGAATGCCAATCCGTAGATCGTAGAGGTCGGTTCGAGTAAGAAGGGATATCTCAATTCCATGCTCAGGCGGGAATACGCGTATCCGTAAGAGCTGTATCCTCCGTTACCGGCGATTGTTCCGTTTTCGTATCCGCGCAATCCGATCGTTTCGGTGGCGTAGGTACTGGAATAGCCCGACATCCCGTCGCCCCCCATGTAGAAGGTTTCGAACGGTGAACGCTTCGCTTCCGTGTAGGAACCCAACAGCCCGTATTCGGCGCGGGCCATCAGGACCGGCGTACGTTTGATGCCCGAAGTCAATGGGATCAATGGAACGAAAGTCTTGGCTTTGAATTTCCATTTGTGGTATTCGATAAACCGGTATTTGGATTGATCGTCGCTGCTCATGGCGGCGTAGTCTTTGTTGTCGAACAGCGAGTAGGGCGGCGTGGCGCTCACCGAGAAGGTGAACTGCGAACCGCTACGCGAATACAACGGGTTGTCGACCGAGTTACGCTGCAACATCAATTCGATATTGAAGTTATGGCACGTACCGTTGTTCACCAGGAAGTAGTCCCAGTCTTTCATCGTGTACATCTGGTAGTTGAAGGTAGCCATGAACTGGAAATAGTCATCGGGCCAGTTCAGACGCTTTCCGTAGCCGGCAGCGATCCCGAACATGGTGATGTATTTATCGGGGTCGTAGGCATATTCGTAATTGCCGTAGTTGCCATATCCGCCGTAGTTGCCGTAGCCACCGTAACCGTAGCCACCGTATCCGCCGTATCCGCCGTAGTTGTAATAGCTGTACGGATCGTAATAGCTGTTGTTGCTCAGGTAGCTGCTGCTGATATCCGTTTGTTTGGAGAAATACGCACTTACGGATAAGGTATTCGGGCGTTTGCCTCCAAACCAGGGATCGATAAACGAAACACTGTAAGCCTGGTAGTAGCGTCCGTTGGTCTGTCCGCTCAAGGTCAGTGTCTGTCCTTCTCCCTGGGGAATGATGCCTTTGTACGTATTCGGATTCAGGAAGTTCTTCATGGAGAAGTTGGTGAACTTCAAGCTGACCTTACCGATCACCCCGGTCTGTCCCCAACCGGCAGAAAGCTCGACCTGGTCGTTTGCTTTGGATACCAGATTGTATTCGATGTCCACTGTCCCGTTATCGATATCAGGCAGCGGGTTCGGCACCATATTCTCCGGGTCGAAGTGACCCATCTGCGCCAATTCGCGCAAGGAACGCATCAGGTCTTCGCGGCTGAACAGCATGCCCGGTTTGGTTCGCAACTCACGGCGTACGACGTCTTCATACAAACGGTCGTTCCCGTTGATGATGATGCGGTTGATCGTCGCCTGCGGCCCTTCCTGAATACGGATCTCAAGTGAGATCGAGTCGTTCTCGACTTCGATTTCGACCGGATCGGCCTGGAAGAACAGGTAACCCTGGTTCATATACAGGTTGGCAACCGCATCGTCTTCTATATTTAAGCGTTCGCCCAGTTTCTTCTGGTTGTAGACATCCCCGGCTTTCATGCCCAGGACGAATTCCAGTTGCTCGGAGGGGTATTTGGTGTTCCCGACGAAGTTGACGTCTTTCAGGAAATACTGCTGCCCTTCTTCGATATTGAGGAAGATATCGACCGTTTTTTCATTGTGATTCGCCACGCTATCCATGACGATCTTGGCATCGCGATACCCCAATTCGTTATATTTGGTGATGATATTCGCTTTATCGTTTTCATATTCTTCGGTGGTGAACTTCTTCGTGCTGAACATCTCTTTGATGCTCGTGATGAAATCGTATCCCCAATCCGCTTTCTCATTGGTCTTTTTCATCGCTTTCTTCAGATCTCGGTTCGCTAAAGCTTCATTTCCTTCGAAGAAGATGCGATGAATCTTGGTCTTTTCGTTTTTGTCGATATAAATATCAATCGCGACTTCCCCGGCATTGGTCAGGTCGTCTTTCTGGCTGATATCGATTTCTACATTCTTAAATCCTTTGCCGTCGAAATAGCGTTCGATCACGATCTTGGTCCGGTCCAATACGTTCGGAGTCACCTGGAAGCCTTTGCGGAGGCCTACTTTCGATTCCAGGTCGTCGCGTTCGCTTTTTTTGATCCCGTGGTAGGTTACCTGCGATATTTTAGGGCGGGGTTGCAAACGGAACTCCAGCCAAATCTGGTCGCCTTCAATCTTTGAAGCCAGGATCTTGACATCCGAAAAGAGACCATGTCGCCAGAAACGTTTGGTCGCCTGTGCGATCTCTTCCCCGGGCACGAATATCTCATCGCCTACGGAGAGGCCGGAGAAACCGATCAACAAATAATCTTGATAATTCGGCATACCGGTCACCTTGATATCCGCAATCTTGTATTTGCGGGGTGACGAAGTATACGAAATGACCGGTAGCTCAGCCGGTGCTTCAACTTCTACTTGGGTGGTGTCTTTTTCCTGTGCCGAAGCACTAACAGCGAAGCCCAAGACAATCATCAATAACAGCACTAATCTTTTGTACATATTTACAACTATTGTTTATAGTTTATTTGCTCACTTGTTTTGCCAAAACGTCTTTCCCGTTGTTGGTAATACACGATCGCTCCATACAACTCCTCTTCTCTGAAATCGGGCCAAAATATATCGGTAAAATACAATTCTGCATAGGATAGTTGCCAAAGCAGGAAATTGCTGATCCGCTTTTCTCCGCCGGTCCGCACCAATAGATCCGGGTCGGGAATGCCAACTGTGGTCAGGTGGTTGGATAATTGCTCTTCTGTAATGTCTTCTAATGCCAACCGGCCGGCTGCCACTTCCTGTGTCATCCGGCGTGCCGCTTCGGTGATTTCCCAGCGTGAGGAATAGCTCAGGGCAAGCGCCAGGGTGGTCCCGGTATTGCCGGAGGTCAATTCGATGCATTCCAGCAAGGTGGCGCGCACGTCTTCCGGCAGGCGGTTTAAGTCCCCGATGGCTTTCAGCCGGATGTTATTCTTCATCAGGTCGGGAGTCTCTTTTTGGATTGCCGAGACTAACAGGCTCATCAGGGCCTGCACTTCTTCGGTCGGACGATTCCAGTTTTCGGTAGAGAAAGTATATACAGTGAGGTATTTCAGTCCGATGGTGGTTGCCGCTTCCAATACTTTACGAACAGAGACAACACCTTCCTGGTGCCCATAGCTGCGGTCCTTTCCCCGGGATTTCGCCCAACGTCCGTTTCCGTCCATGATGATTGCGATATGCCCGGGCAATCTGTCTCTGTCTATTTCGTTTATTAGCGACATTTTTGTTTTTTCTAATAGCCGGTAATGCTATTGACGTTGTTACAGGGTCTGTTTCGTGGCCCGAAGTCCCAGGTAACAGAGAACATCAAACAATTATACCAGTCTTTATTCTTCCAAATACTACTGTCTATTTCGTACGGATCATCCAATTCATCGACTCCTTCCAGCCCGTCTCCTAAGAGTTTGTGGACCGAGAACTCAAGTCCCAGATTGATCCTGTTCTTAATTTTATATTTCAACCCGACGCCGATCGGAATATTCGCACTGGCCAATGTCTTGTTCCCGCCTGGCGCAACCGTAACCCCCAACCCCAACAAGATGTAAGGTGTCAGGCGTTTCGTGTTCAGGTAAGCGAACTGGTCGCTATACGGGAAAAAATTAAACTCGGCCTGTCCGCCCAATTCGATCAGGTTTCGGCTGAACGAAAGGGGTCCCTCAAACGGGAACGCATTGTCGAGCCCGGATGTGTTGCCAGAAACCCGAGCCCACATCAGGTCCGCTTTAATTGCCCATCGGAAGTTTGCGTTATACCGAAAAACACCTCCGAAAGCCGGATTTATCCCTTTAAAGGCGGATGTCTTATTGGCATCACCCATATAGGTACTCATGCCTGCCATGCCGCCGATCTCATATTTATATTCCTGCGCCCGAAGCGTCGGGAATATGCCTGCGAGAAGGATTATCAGGAGGATACGTTGAAAAAAAGTTGAAGTCATACGTTTGCTGTTATATACCACACTTCTTTTTTAACGTTCAAAACCTCTCAAAATTATGCAAGAACATGTAAAACCACAGAATTACGAGATCTTTCCGCGTCGGGAAAGCACTCATTTCAGATCATAGACCAACCGGTTGATCCGGCCGCGCCAGATCTCCTGCATCACATTACCGCGGGAAGACATCTTGCCTCCGATAATGTTCAGGTACTGATCATCGCCGACAATCAACGTGCCGAATCCTCTCTCCCGGTACACTTCCGGTAAGATAATCATCGAGTCCACTCTGGCCCAGCTCACGCCTTTGTCTATGGTTTCATAAATATCTTTATACGCTTTTCCTGCGGCGTCGATACCGCCGATCAGGTATATCTTATCGTCGTACGCTTTCACCATCGGTCCTTCCATCCGCTCGAAATAGTGTGCGTTTTCATCCGTCAATAAAGCCCAGCTCTTCCCGTCGAGGGTTGCCCACGCACTGTTTACCAGTTGGTTGTCCGCCGTACGTCCGCCCACGATCATGAGATACTCATGGTACATGGAGTAGAAATTCTCATAGCCGAAACCGGTCAGCGGGAATCCGGCAGGCACCTCGTCGCCGACCGCCCATTGCTGATTCTCATCCATGGCCGAGAAGTGGAGTGTTCCGTTCTCCTCAACGATCGTAGCCAGGACGGAGCCCTGGTATTCTTCTTCGTTTATTCCACCGATAAGATAGGATACGTGCGGGGTGTTGCGGACGGCTTTCCATTGTTGTCCGTCGGTCGATTGGTAAAGCGTCCCGATGGCGGAGGGTACGTATAGTACGCCTTCATATTCACGCAGTTGGGGAATATAAATCTGGCCGGGAGGTAGCCCTTCCAGCGGTATTTCGGTCCACTTCGCCAGGTTGTTCGCGGGCGCATAATAGAGGCGGTAGGGTAGGTCCGTACCGGCAGGTTCTCCATACAGGAAATAACATTCTTGTCCCTGATAGGTATGGTGAACAACCCTTTGCTCTTTCATGGTCTGTGCCGTCAGGTTCGTAGCATATAACGACCATTCCATGGTATCGGGCACCAACTGGTGGATGTTGATTTTCGTTTCGTAGGTCTTCGACACCGTACCGTCGTAAGCCCAGACGACAAAACGCACCGGCTGGGAGAAATCCAATGAATCGGAGGCGTTCCATTCGATGGTGTCACCCACGGCTTCCTGCATGACCTGAATCGAAGATACGGCCGAAGAGTTGGCATATTGGATCGTGCAGACGGCTTTGCCCATCACTGTTCCATACGGAAGCGAGTCTATATTGAAAATAAGACCGCTCAACTGGTCGATTGTAAACTTTACATTCGACAGCTCTGTAATCGAATCGTTCGCCAGGGTGAAAGAAGCGATCTGACAATTCCTGGCTAATTCATACTCGTATGAATAATTATCATCCCCCAGACAAGAAGACATCAACCAAACCAAGCATCCAGTAATTAATACGAATAATTTACTTTTCATCCAAACTAAGTTTCTTGCATATAAAGCCACAAAAGTAGAAACATTTTTTGCTTTATACCTAATTCTCTGCAATATTTATAGAATTTTAGGGTCCGGATCAGCCATAGACGCCTTTATTATTGGAAAAATCAGCCGATTTTTCCCCTATTTTTTCGACGCGTATAAATGCCTGTATTTAAGTGCATTGCCGGGAGTAGTTATTTGTTGATAATTGTCAACAAATGTGTTGACGGTTATCAACAAGTGAATACTCCCCCGGAGAAGAAAATATACTCCGGTTAGAAATTATGCGTATAGGATAGGATGGTATCGCCGGTATCCGGGAGCTTTTGGGAGCCGGTGAGGGTATAAGGCGATACGGACCGGCAGATCTCAGGCGCTTTCACTCCTTCGTGCAGGTGGCGGGCGACCACTTCGACGCGGGCTTCATCCCAAAGGCCTTCGGACAGAAAGCTTTGCAACAACCGGGAGCCGCCTTCGACCAACAGGGAATTCAGCTTTTCTTCTTTCAGGTAATCCAGGATCTGTTGCGCGACGGACCGGGTTGGGTGGAGTGGAATATAGGTGATATTTTTGCTGTTTTGTACTTCCCGCGAGGTAAAGACTACGGTCGGGATCATTCCGTCGAGTAGGTGGTAGTGCGAGGGAATGCGTAAGTGGCGGTCGATCGTAAGCCTGACCGGTGAAGGCCCTGCCCAATGGCGAACCGAGAGCGAAGGATTGTCGAGTAATGCCGTGCGCGTGCCGACTAAGATCGCCGACACTTCGGACCGGAGTTTATGTACCTGCCGGCGTGACTCAGGCGACGACAGGACGACGGGCGCAACGGAATAGTCGTCGCGGTGGCGGTCGATAAATCCATCGGCGCTTTGGGCCCATTTTAATATAATGTAAGGACGTCCTTTTTCCTGAAAAGTCATAAACGCTTTATTGAGCTCCCGGCATTCGGCTTCCAGGATACCGGTTGTCACTTCGACTCCGGCTTTGAGCAGCATACGCACGCCTCTGCCGGATACTTCGGGAAACGGATCGAGGCAGCCGACCACAACGCGGGCGATCTGTTTGCGGATGATCAGCTCGGCGCAGGGGGGTGTCTTGCCGTAGTGCGAGCAAGGTTCGAGGTTGACATATAAGGTGGAATCTTTGAATAGCGATTCGTCGCGAACGGAAGCGATGGCGTTTACTTCGGCATGGGGCTCGCCCAGGCGGCGATGGAAGCCTTCTCCGATAACCTTTCCTTTATGTACGATCACGGCACCTACCATGGGATTGGGTGCGGTGAATCCTTTCCCCTTTTGCGCCAGCTCGATGCAGCGCGCCATGTAAAAACTATGGTCTTTGTTCATTTCCTTTAATAATTCAAGGCAATATTAAGAAGAAAAAACGATAAAAACGAATAGGGCCGGTTTATTCGGGAAGAAACTATTATTTTTGTGAGGCATGAAAGAGATACAAGACCATATCAGAGGAACACTCAAAAACCTTTACGCTGCCGAAGAAACGGAAAGTCTGATGCGGATCATCCTGGAGCATGTCTGTAGAAAGCCGTATTCGCGGATCCTGATCGATGGCATTCACCCCTTCAGCCCGCAGCAGCAGGAACAAATCCATCGGATAGTCGACCGCTTGCTCCTGGCCGAACCCATCCAATACGTATTGGGCGAGGCTTTCTTTTATAACCATACTTTCCGGGTCGATAACCATACGTTGATCCCCCGTCCCGAGACGGAGGAACTTGTCGGTTTGATCCTTTCGGATTATACGGCGAAAAAAGAATGCCGGATCCTGGACGTCGGCACCGGTAGCGGGTGTATCGCGCTTTCTCTGGCGAAACATCTCCCGCAGGCGCAGGTGGTGGCGTTGGATATCTCTGCCGGAGCGCTCGAGGTGGCCCGGGAGAATGCCCGTTTGCTGGACGTCGGGAATGTGTCTTTCGTGCTGGCGGATATCCTGGCTGCGTGCGACTGGCCGACGCTGTTGGGCGGGGCGTTCGATTGTATGGTGAGTAACCCCCCTTATATATTAATGGAAGAGCAGGCGGCGATGGACCGGAATGTGTTGGACTACGAACCGGCCGGTGCTCTGTTCGTGCCGGATGATGATCCGTTATTGTTCTACCGCGCGATCGCCGCCCTGGGGCGCGCTTTGATCCGACCGGGTGGCGGCCTTTATTTTGAGATCAATGCCAGGTATGGTCCTGAACTGGTTGCATTATTAAAACAGATGGATTATCAAGAGATCGAATTGATCCGTGACCTTGCCGGCAAAGACCGGATTATAAAAGCCAAACGATGAAACAGTTGACTGAAGCCGAAATGCTGCACAAGGCAGCCGCCTATTGTTCTGCCGCCGAACGGTGTCGGCAGGAAGTGGAGAAAAAGATTGTCGCGGCAGGATTCCCGCCGGACGTGACGGAGCGTATCCTGGAGCGGTTGGTTCGGGAGAAGTTTATCGACGAAGTGCGGTTTTGCCGGAGCTTCGTGCACGATAAATTGCGGTTTAATAAATGGGGACGTATACGGATCGGCTATGAACTGCGGATGAAACGTATCCCGAACCCCCTGATTGCCGACGCCCTGGATGAGATAGACGAAGAACTCTATCTCCATATGCTGCAAACGCTCCTGAAAGACAAAAAGAAAACAGTCAGGGGAAAGGACAACCGGGATACCTTTTATAAACTACTTCGTTATGCCGCCGGACGTGGTTTTGAAAATGAATTGATCCTAAAATGTTTACATCAATCGGGCTATGATGAAGAGGCAGATCGTGAAGATATGGACTGATGTCCTTAATCTGTTCTACCCCAACCTTTGTCTTCTGTGCGAAACGGCGTTGGTCGAAGGGGAGCAGCAGGTCTGCGCCCGCTGCCTGTGTGGCCTGTCGTATACCGGCTTTTCGGACCTGTCGGATAATCCGGTAGCTCATCTGCTGATTGATAAGGAGCGGTTGGTTTTAGCAACAGGCTATCTCCGTTTCGAACAAGGCGGCGGGGTACGGCGGTTGATTCATGCGCTGAAGTATTACGGCAATAAAAAGCTGGGTTATGTTTTGGGGCGATATGCCGCACGGGAGTTGCTTCATACGGATCCTTCATTCGGTGAGGCTGACGTATTACTGCCTGTTCCGCTTCACCCCCGCAAATACCGGAAGAGAGGGTATAATCAGTCGGAATGGATTGCGCGGGGAATGGCTTCGGTCTTGCAGATCCCGGTCTGTACGACTGCCGTTCGCAGAGATATTATGACGGAAAGTCAGACGGGCAAGATCGGCTATAGCCGCTGGGAAAATGTGGCCGCCGTCTTTTCCGTTTCCGATCCGGACCGGCTCAAAGGGAAGTATGTCTTATTGGTCGACGATGTGATCACGACAGGGGCGACAGCCGGCGCTTGCATCGATGCTCTTTCATCTGTGGAAGGAATAAAAATCAGCTTTTTCACCTTGGCTGTGGCCTTACAGTGACTTCCGCCTTCCGTCTTCCGCCGGATGTCTTCTGCAAAATAAACGTTAATGCGTAATGCATTGACGTTTATTTTATCTACTTTTGTTGGCTGACATAATATTTACTATTTGGTATGAAAACACTTGAAAGACTAGTTGCTGAGAAATTATTAAAGATTAAGGCTGTCAAATTGCAACCTGCAAACCCTTTTACCTGGGCTTCCGGGTGGAAGTCTCCCATTTACTGCGATAACCGGAAGACACTTTCTTACCCGGAAGTGCGTACGTTTATCAAATTGGAGCTGGCCCGTGTAATCAGTGAAAAGTATGAGAATGTAGATGCTATCGCCGGAGTTGCCACAGGAGCTATCGCACAGGGTGCGTTGGTGGCCGACCTGTTGGGACTGCCTTTTGTATATATCCGTGCCACCCCGAAAGACCACGGCTTGGAAAACCTGATCGAAGGAGAACTGAAACCGGGATCGAAAGTGGTTGTGATCGAAGATCTTGTTTCAACCGGTGGCAGTAGCCTTAAGGCGGTACAGGCCGTACGCAATTTCGGCTGTGACGTGATCGGTATGGTGGCTATCTTTACCCACGGTTTCCCGGTGGCTGAAAAACAATTCAAAGAAGCACAGGTTACCCTGACCACCTTAAGCAATTACGACGCGGTGATTGAGATCGCTGTCGAAACAGACTATATCGATCAGTCTGAAATCGCTACCTTGCAGGAATGGCGGAAAGATCCGGCCAACTGGAAGCCCTGATTTAAATAAACCTAATTAAGAATGACTGAATTTGTAAGCGAGACGAAACAAGTCCCGTACAATGATGATCGTATCTTCGCGATGCTATCCGATCTCTCCAACCTGGAAAAGGTGAAGGATCGCATCCCGCAAGATAAGATCAAAGATTTTGAATTTGATAGCGACTCCTGCAGTCTTACCGTTGATCCGGTGGGGAAAGTCACGTTTCATATCGTGGAGCGGGAACCCAACAAAACAATCAAGTTTACGACAACGAACTCGCCGGTTCCTCTCTTTTTGTGGATACAATTGAAGCAGGTGGAAATAGGGGATACCCGGATGCGCCTGACGGTGCGTGCCGATCTGAGCCCCTTCCTCAAACCGATGGTCTCTAAACCGCTGACTGAAGGCTTGGAGAAAATCGCGGAGGTATTGGCGAAGCTACCTTATTAATTGATAATTGACAATTAAAAGTGAATATCGCAGACGACTCTTCTGCTCTAATTAACAATTAATCATTAATCATTAATCATTAATCATTAGTCCATGAAGCTTTGGGAAAAGAATGTCCGGGTGGATAAAGCGGTGGAAGCTTTCACCGTCGGGAAAGACCGGGAGATGGATCTTTATCTGGCGAAATACGATGTGTTGGGTTCAATGGCCCATATCCGTATGCTGGAAAGTATCGGTCTGTTGCAAAAAGACGAACTCGACCGCTTGTGTGCTGAACTGAGGAATATCTACGCCATCGCCGATCGCGGACAATTTGTGATCGAAGACGGCATTGAAGATGTGCATTCGCAGGTAGAGCTATTGTTGACCCGTCGCCTGGGCGATGTGGGCAAGAAGATCCATAGCGGGCGTTCGCGCAACGACCAGGTATTGCTGGACCTGAAGCTCTTTACCCGGGCACAGATCCGCGAGCTGACGGAGCTGACGGCTGAACTGTTTCAGGTGTTGATTTCCCGGAGCGATCGCTATAAAGACGTGTTGATGCCCGGTTATACCCATCTGCAGGTGGCGATGCCTTCCTCTTTCGGGCTTTGGTTTGGCGCGTATGCCGAAAGCCTGGTCGACGATCTGCAACTGATGCAGGCAGCGTATAAGATAACCAATCGCAACCCCCTGGGATCGGCTGCCGGATACGGCTCCTCTTTCCCGTTGAACCGCGAGATGACCACGCAACTATTGGGTTTCGACTCCATGGATTACAATGTGGTCTACGCCCAGATGGGCCGGGGAAAGATGGAACGGACTGTCGCTTTTGCTATGGCAGGCATTGCCGGAACACTGTCCAAATTGGCATACGATGCCTGTTTGTTCAATAGCCAGAACTTCGGCTTTATCAAATTGCCCGATCAGTTTACGACCGGCTCCAGCATTATGCCCCATAAGAAAAATCCGGACGTGTTCGAACTAACACGGGCCAAATGCAATAAGATCCAGGGCTTGCCCCAACAGATCACATTGATCACCAACAATCTCCCTTCCGGTTACTTCCGCGATCTGCAGATCATCAAAGAAGTGTTCCTGCCCGCTTTCGATGAACTGAAAGACTGCCTGCGCATGGTCACTTTTATGATGCAGGAGGTGGAAGTCAATGAACATATTCTGGATGATCCGAAATATGCTCTTCTTTTTAGCGTTGAAGAAGTAAACCGCCGCGTATGGGAAGGTATGCCTTTCCGTGATGCCTATAAAGACGTAGGGCTGGCGATCGAAGCCGGAACGTTTGTGCCGGATAAGACCGTTAACCACACCCATGAAGGCAGTATCGGGAATCTTTGCAACGAACACATCAACCTGTTGATGCAACATGTCCTGGATGGTTTCTCCTTTGAAAAAGCGGTCGGTGCGGAAAATGAATTAATAAACGGATGAAATGAAACGTTTTTGGTGTTGCCTGGTGGTGTTGTTGATCGTTTCGTGCACGAAAACGGAAGAGGCTCGGATTCCTCTTCAACGGGTTTATCTGGAATTGGATCTGACGTTTGAGGATAAAGAACTCCTGAATCTGACCTTCTCCAAAACTTATATACGTGGCACCTCCAACCTTTCCGAGAAGGAATACACCGGCTTCGGCGGCGTCTATGTGTATTACAGCCCGCAAGGATATTACGTGGCCTACGACCTGGCCTGTCCCGTTGAAGCGGTCGCCTCTACGCGCATCAAGATCGAAAAGCAAGGCGACGCCCACGCCATCTGCCCGCAATGCAAAACAAAGTACGACCTGGAATCCGGCTATCCCTTGGAAGGCATAGGCACCTACCGCCTGCAACCCTATATCATCTCTCGCCCGAGCGCTTCCAAATTGATTGTCCGGAATTAATTTTCGGGATAAAGATTTGCACAAATAAAAGATTTATCTACCTTTGCACACGCAAATGCGAAAGTAGCTCAGTTGGTAGAGCATAACCTTGCCAAGGTTAGGGTCGCGGGTTCGAATCCCGTCTTTCGCTCATCTCTTGATGAGAAAGGGATGCTCGGATGGTGGAATCGGTAGACACGAAGGACTTAAAATCCTTTGGCCATTGCGGCTGTGCGGGTTCAAGTCCCGCTCCGAGTACAGCGAGCAAAAATACGAATCGCAAACATATTGTTATACAATGGTTTGCGATTTTTGTATTTTATAATTGCACAACATTTGCACAACTCCCACATTGGAGATGCTTAAATAATGGATGATATGCGATAATGTCTTGTCGTATATCAATTGTCGTATATCAAAGAATACAAGAATATTTGTCAGGTTGTAAGTTTGTTGGTATATTTGTCGCAGGCAACAACCTAAAATGGAACAGTATAAATGGGAAGTTTGGATAATATAAAAACAGAAAGCACTAACTATGGCGATAATACTATCACGACTGTAATGATACAGACGAGCAGTTACACAGCTATAGCTGAGCAAATAGATTCTGATGGTGAGTATAATTTACATCAAGTTTATGTAGCATCATCTGGTAATGGAATTATGGACTTTCTTACTGGAGAGAAATACAAAGAAGCCTTAAATATGCTTATTACTGCTGTTAATAACAGAACAATTGAGCGTAATTATTTTAAGTTGTATTGTGATCTTCTGGATGGAATCATAAGTGAAGGCGATTTTGGAAAGGAAATAGAAGAGAATGAGTCAGAATACGTTATAGATGAATCAGAGGAGCCTTCTGTGGAAAAGTTAAAACTAGCTATAGCTTTGTCTGATAAGCTCAAAAATGTGGATAGCGTCACTGATTTGTCCGCTTTATTCTCTTTTAATCCTGAAAGTCTAAACAGCTTAGTTCGATTGTAATGGCAAAACATGTAAGAGAAGGTGATTCTATAGCAGCGGATCATGCTGATGGAGATACCCGAGATTTCAAATGGAAAAGACTGGTAAAGCACCCGGTCGTAGGGAAAATAATGACCTTATATGAATGTGATAGAAACTCATATATGCAAATTGTAAAGGTTTACAGCGGTGATACTGAACATCTGAAAGGTTGTTACTGCGATTTGGGCGATGAATTGAACGCTGATGCTATTACTATTTATGTGGATGCTATTCCAAGGATTAAGCCTAAGATTATAAACAAGTCTCACAGGCACAAAGCACAGGAATTTAAGATCAGAAATAAGTGTTTTGGTACTATAAAAACCCCATTAGATACTTTGAGGAAATTTTTAAGTTTGCCGGCTCTAGAAGATCAAAAAAAATTAAAATAATAATATAAGCAATATGGATGTCGAACTTTTCACATTGTGTGACTTTGCACAAATAAATCAGGAGAAATTTACCATTGTAGGTACGTTTAATTCCCTGTTCCCTCAAGTCTTCCCCTTTAGATATAGTTCTTTCTACGTAGCTTGCAGAATTCGTCTTGAAAAAGGGGAGGAAGGTGATAAGGCATTTTCGTTTTCCATTAGAGAAAATAAACCAAATGGGAAAGATCTGATAACACCGGTAAAGGGAGATATTCATGTCGTCCCTGATGATAATATTGATGCTTATATTTCTAATTTCGTATTATCATTTAACAATATCGAATTCACGGAGCCTGCACATTATAATGTTGTTTTTGAATGTTGTGGATTTAAAAAAACCATTCCTCTTTTTGTGAAAAAAACGTCATTATAATTTGCAAATCTTGCTACAACTTACGAAAAGCTGTTAATCGACAGCTTTTTTTGTTTATAGGCGGCACGAATCACCCCGAAAAGCTGCAAGCAAATGGAGGAGTAAAACATCAGTGCTTTTGCAATAAAGACCAATATATTAAACCTCATACACTTGAGGTTTAAGTAAGCCCTTTTTGTATATGGCTATAAATAAGGAGAATTTATAGTAATAATTTCAGCAAAAGTTCCATGGCATATTCTGAATCCAACAAGTCATATTCCGTTAGATCGTAACATATCCTCTCTTCTTCCATTTCAAATTCTTTGGGAATAAACATCTCATGCCTAACTACCCATAAATCTCCGATTTGAGTTAGCCTCTCCAGAAAGTCTTCATACTTCCAATCGTTGATAGCCTTTAAGGCTTCTTGCTGTTTAGAAAATGAAAGTAACCACCATACGCTACCGTAAATAGTTTCAAGAAATTGCCTCCCTCTTAATATGTACAGTTCATCTCTATTATCTAGGATGTATAGGGTGCAACGCTTGAAGTCATTCTTGCTTTTCACTAGCACAACTTTCTTGCAACTACCCGTTGAACTGGTGCATTTATAATATTTGGAGCTTTCACGAGTAGGTTGAAGATTGGGCATATTGATTTGCTTTGGCTTTTCTGTTAAGACTGCTCTATCAATGCAAATATTGAATTCGCCAAAAGCAAAAGCCGCAATAGAACGGGGAGGGTAATAGAAGACTATCCCACAATCTGCTATATAGATATCTTCTGAAACAAAGAATTCATCGACCAATATACCCTTCTGCTCTAACTCCTCTTTTGAAGAAGCTCCTTGCTGCCTCATAAGAGCATCCAGCAGTATAGGATATATCTTGTCTTTAGACTCACCGGGAAATATATCGGTAAATTTTAGTTGCTTGTTTTTGTCAAGGTCATAGGTGAAGTATTTGTGACCATAATACCCATGCATAGCTCCCAGGTTATACCCTTCTATCGCTATACTAAACGTGATAATATTATCTTTACTGAATATTCTTTTTATATCAATAATCTCCTCTTCATACCATGTGGCTGGAAACTCTCCGTCATTATAGTCATCAGAAAACTGACTACACCAATCTTCTATCTCCTTTTGCTTCTTATCAAGTTCATTTGCGGCATATTCATCCAGAGCCTCCTGAGGCGAGGTTGTAGGTTTGTAGGCCTTTCCTAAGCAAACGCTTAACAATTCACTTTGCAGCTTTGATAGGTCATAACCCTTGTAGCTGTAAGGAAACTCAATAGATACCTTACTACGTGCATAGGGGTTATTATCTTTTTGCCTGAATAGCCATGTCTTGTCAGAAGTATAGGCTTTGAAGATTTCTTTGTCTTTTTGTACAACTTGTGATTCATTTGTTCTAGCCTCGTTTGCCTCTTTCAAAACCTCAAAATCCTGTTTGTCTATTATGAGAAACAAAGCCAAGCCACACAGCCCAAATACAAGAACCGATAAAACTATGATTAACCATAGGTTAGATTTTTTCTTTGGAGCAGGCTTCACGATTTTAGGGTCTTTCCTCTCACCTGATATGTTTATTGGTTCTCTCCGGTATGAACCTCTTTGGTTTATGTTCATGGTGATTGAATTTATAGTTGGTTACCTGAGTATAATTTGTCGTTGTACCTATTTATGGATATGGCTCCCCATATAAAGCACGCTATTGCCCATATAACACTCCAAAAAATCCAAATGATATAAGAAATGCTTCCACCTAAAAGTATGTCCATAAAAGGAACTATTAGGTATTCACTATATAGGTAGACTGTTAAGGCAATGCTGCAAATGTATGCGAGTGCAATTATAAAGAACCCCGAAATAGAAGAATACAATAAACCAAACACACCAAAGAAAAGGATAAGGAAGAATTGTAGTAGAAGGCTCTTAGGAGAGCGAACCACGATGTAGTTTGGCGTCTGGCTTATGTAATTATTAACTACGACAGGTTGAGGAGAACCATGTCCTTCTCTTTGAACCTGAGCGGGCGGTCTATTAGAATAAATCTGCATTTGTCCCGGTACGTCTAAACGTGCATAACAATATACGCATTCTTTTCTCCAATCTCCGTTTACAGACCCACATTCTGGGCACTTAATCATTGTCTCTCCCATTGTCTCTTTCTTTTAATATTTCGTTATTAATCCTTTTTCTAGTTGCCATCTTCAAATTCAGCCAATCCATTTTAAGCCCCACTACGGCAATCGGATTGCGAAAAACAAAGAGAAGCCCACAGGCGATGAAAGAATGCCGCGTTCGAACTCATTTTGCATGGAGGGCAACTCTATCTATACATCCAGAACAAACACAAAAAAAGTGGGCTGCCGTCCACTTCTCGTAAGGTATCGCCAAACACCTGCACACAAATAGACAAACAACCCACCTATGGCGAGCTATCTGTACCTAAGTGTGCACTTTAGTGTAAAATTGGCGATTTTAACGAGAAAGGCACTTTTACTTTTCCACAAAAATGTATCCCTAAGGATGTTACAAAGATAACTTCTGTTTGAGGAAATTGTTCATTTTTGGGTGATAATTTCCCATTCTATTTGTCTGTTGTTTATTTAGCGTATAAATGATGCTTCTTGCAATACATAAAGAAAGTTGCGATGGAGGAATTCGAGCAGCTTGCGAGGCAATGGTCGTATTGGCGGTCGCATCTCCATTTTTGATATTTAATTGATTGCATACTAACGATATGGAACAAGTCACGTCCAGATTCTCCAAATTCAGCCGCCAAGGACTGTCCTATCGCGTACCAAACCAAGTATTTTTCAGCTATATTTATTTTGTTAAGCATGATTTCTGCTATTAACTTCCGCACTCTATATGACGTTATTTCTTTAGACATGTCATCACCAATATTGATGGTAAGAGATTTTTTTTCTATTCCCATAAATCTGCTGTACTGACCTGCGGTTGGACAATAGTAGGGCGCTGGATCATAGCTAACAAACCTTAGTCGTGCTACATCTTTACATGCTTTGTCAATATATATATTCTTCTTCTTGAGGTCATGCTCAAGTGCGTAGAAATGTTCAAGATGCTTATCTGGGTATTTTATCCTGAAAAGCATAAACAAGCCATTGCCACTAGTTGATAATCCGGCATAGTATAGTCCATCCATTCCTGAAACGGATTGTTTTGCTATATCCCAATCTGAAATGTGAGGATTGTCTTTTCTATCTATATCCATGCAAATAATTCCGCTATGATGTATCAAGCCTGAATTACATCTTTTACTGAATACTCCACTAGGAGTAATGCAAGGGAGCATACTCTTCAAAATATAGATGCTGCCTTTTTTCTTAATTTCTCTTATGCCAGTTACCATCTCGATGTATTCTTGTGAGGGAAAAAGAAACTTTGATAGCTTGATTGTGTCATCAGGTATACTCTCTGAGAAACAACGAAAAAGTGACACATTTTCGAGTTCTCCTGAATTTGCTCTTCTGCCTGAATAAATTCTTTTCATGATATATGGGTAATTTAAATATATTATTAATATTAATATAATTATAACAGACTGACATTTGAAAACAATAGCACTTATTAGTTATTAGCGATCGTATGTAGCGGTTTGCCACCATCGTTGATCGCTAATAACCCAGAACATAAACTTTATTGATGTATTAGAAAGTAATTCTATTTCGTCTCATCTCTAGGTAGATAATTGCCTCTGTATTCTTGTTTGTACCTAGCGAAGTATTTTCTTTGATTTTCGTCTATACTTGATTTGAAGAAGCGGAATATCCCCTCCTGTTCAGTTGATGAGAAAGTGGGCTCCTCTTTGTCGAAGTTGTACTTGATGAGAGTTCTTATCAATATACCTGCATCTTCATCTGTTCCTGCAAACAGAAAATGTATCATACTCTCACTAATTAGTAACCCTGGCTTATGATCATTTTTCATCACTCTTTCCTCCATTCATAATATTGTTAATATCTTTCATTCTATAACGTCGCTTACCTCCTATTTGAACAGGTGTCAAATAGCCTCTTTTAGACCATCTCCATAGGGTTGACTGATCGACGTCGAAAATTTCGGCAGCTTTTTTAGGGGAGATATGGATATCTACTTTCGTATCCATTACGGATTGTTCTAACTGCATCTTAGCGTCTTTTATAACCTCTTGATGCCATTCTTTAAGATCATTCATAGAAACAGCCAACGTTATGCTGGGATTGTTCCTGAAAAGTTCATCTAGTTTCATAATTGTCTTAATTAGTTATACTTTTTATGAATATTTTCTGGAACAAAGTTAAACTGGAGGAATTGTGGCAAGGTTGTGGTTAGATATGCTTTTTTCAAAAAAAACAATAAACACAAAAAGATAATACACAGTACGTTGTGCTGTCTTTTAGAAATATTAACAATTGGTTTTTGTGGTCAAGTTGTGGCGCGAGGTTTTATTTTAATGCATTTGCTTCCTTCTGCCACCTCTCGTCAATATTCCCGGTACAACGAGATGGGGTTGTCCCTATACTTTTAGCTGATTTTCTATACCAACTTTGATTCTTACCCATAGCCTCATGCAGAATGCGTACAATGTATCTAAATCTTGTAATCCTCTTAATCTTTTTCTTTATTTCTGAAAAATCAGCAGCAGACACACACACTAAAAAGTCATGTAGTTTTATATCTTCAGAAAACACATCTGAATCAACACAAAAGCTAAATATTCGTTCTGCTTTTTGAGGGTCATAATCAAAAGTATCTCTGTCTTCACGCCGTGCATTTTGTTCTGTTCCCTGCCATTCATTTATAACCTCCACATAGTCGCTTTCGCCAGCTTCACGCTTGGATTCATAGTGCTCCCCCGCAATAAAATGCATACTTTCACTAGAGATGGAGTTCTCGTCAAAATCTGTATTAATTTGCCTGTAATTATTTTCATTAAGCAATTCAGGCTTCCAATAGTGAGGGATGCTACTTCCTTCATAATGATTTAGGGCATTCTTCTGAATAGTCTTTAAATCTATATTATGTAAAAGACAGATTTGACTTAAATCCTCCATAAAATTATCAAGCAATAACTTTAATCCTAAGAGACAATTATGGGGTATATATGCTTTGTATTCTTTATAATGATCCGCTTCTAATTCATGAGCAAATCTTCGACTTTCTATCATTTCATCCATGTAGGTAAGAACAATGCTGGGATTCTCACTCTTCATCAACTCTCTTCTTTGGATGAAATTTCTAATTTGAATATATTCTTCTCTATTTAATTCATCTTTATGAAAAAGCTTGTTATAAGGGATGAAGGAGGTTATAACTTCTTTGATAAAAACTTCCTTTGAAGTGGGGTATTTATATAAAACACCCTTAATCTCATCCCTTAAAGGTTTCGTTATGCGCTTATAGTCTGGACAATTCTTTCGTTGCCAATCTTTTATAGCAATGTCATCTTTAGGGTATATTATGTGATACAAGTCTTCCAATTGCCTGTTGTCAGCTACTGTTAGTTGCGGTTTACACACGGCACTTAAACATATATGCCAGCCACCGAATAATAAACCAAATTTATCGAGTTCAATCCTTTTCATTAGTTTACTCCAACGATTTAACAAGTTCGATCTTCATTTCTTCATCAATCTCCCGGTAACGGGCAAAAGCTTTGCTACCTTCTTTATGACCCGAAAGAGAGCCCACTAAATTAGGGTCTTTTACTTTCTTGTACAAATTTCCAACAAATGTTCTTCGGGCTAAATGAGATGAGGCTATCTCATTGATAGGTCTCTTTTCCTCCTGTCTTGTTGTTGAGTTTAATACGGTAACGATTCTTGTAATTCCGGCAGCAGTAAAAACCTCTTTAATAGCCTCGTTGTATTTCTGTTCAGAGATGAAAGGCATTAAGCGTCCCTCTGTGTCAACATTATCATATTTTTTTAGGATTTCCTTTGCTGTATCATTCAGCGGCACTCGAACAGTTATAGGGTGTCCGTCTTTTGTTTTACGAGGGATATACTCTACAGCATTGTTAATTATACTTTCTCTAGTCATTTTATAGTAATCTCCCATTCTGCAACCTAGCAGGCATTGTAAGATGAAAATATCACGTTGTATGGCGAGTTGAGGCCTATGTGACAAATCCGTACTGTATATCTGGTTGCGTTCTTCTATTGTGATATAGTATGGAGTACCGTATAAGTCGGGCTTACTCTCATAGTTATCAAATGGTCTATTCGTTGTAATGTTATTCTGATTACACCAATTAAAGAATGCACGAAGCTTGTTGAACAGAGCGTTAATCGTATTGGTGCCTCTCGGCCTAGGCTTTGGTGATTTCTTAGAAGAGTTTATTATGGCGGGAAACTCGTCGTAGATATCTTTATGCTCATCATAAAGTGTATGTTCATTCCGTAGGAAGTTCTCAAAATCTTCGATTGTATCGCTACTAATACTATGTATATCTAACTTAAAATCGACATTCTCCTCAACAGAGGCGATTAGTTCGTATCTCTGCAAAGCTCTTCTCAATACCATGAAGTTCTTCTCTCGTACATCAGATAACTTTCGCTTCTGTAAGAAATCGTCAAATAAAGAGAAAAAGACACTTTCCTTTGATTGGTACTTGCCGGGATTCAATTTCTTGTCAATTTCTTGTTCTAACCACTCCGAAGTAGCATCTTTCTTATTGTTGACAGAATTATATATGTCTAGAATCATGCTCTTCCTATGTGACACGGCATTGTTAACCCTAAGCCTTTCCTGTGAATCAAATACAACCTTGGCTTTTATCTCGCCTTTATTGTTATCCCATACTAATGGTGGAACTTCTATTTCACTTACATGAAATATCTGCACCGACCGCCCATCACTTAAACGGAATCGAATTTTAGTTCGTTCAGACCTCTTGTTTGAGGTTCTTATAAATGCTTTTACTGTTGCCATAATATAAACTTGGTTGTGCAAATATAATCAACTTGCACAACTCTTGCACAACAAAATGCAAATAAGTGCATTCTTGTGCATTATTTATCAAATGTGTAAACTGTTGATATATTGCATATATTTGGCATGTATTCTATGGGTCTGCCGATTACGAACTATCCATTTTGCATACACAATACTCCCGCTCCGAGTACAAGAAACGCTCATAATCGACTGATTATGAGCGTTTAGAATTTTATTCAGGGATAAATTGAGGGATAAGAAATGTTACTCCACTACTTTGCGTTCATTTTAAGCTTAACGAAAGCTCTCATCATGGGATTTTTAAATGTATAACGTGTGCTTCTCCCTTTTCCTAACTTTGTGAGTATTTCTGCACGATTTGCCTTGGCAAGCTCATTAATACAATAATGTAAATCTGAATTTTTCACATTATTTTTAGTTATTTTATTGTATTCTTTGACAATGTTTGTGATTGTAAATGAGTTAAATTCATCTAATTCACAATTAGCGCAAGCATAAAGAATAAATTTCCATTTATTGCTACTACTTGAGGAGGATATTGCTTCCCTGAAGGAAATTCTCAATTGTTCAGAAGTATTATCAATGCCTTTGTTTATTGCAATAGTCAAATATGTTTCAGTAAAATTGTTTTTGTCGTTTTCGATTAATTCTAGACAACCATATTTACACAATAAATGTATATAATGAGGAAATCCTGAAGAAAACTCAACAATTTTATCCAAAACTAATTTGTCCATTTTTAGGTCAAGAAGTTTTAATCCATTATTGACTATCTCTTCGCACTCATCTTTTCTCATTCGAGGCATTTTTACTTGCTTCAGACATCTTTCAAGCGACAGGTGGCTTCCAATTAGAGCCTCGACACTCTCTGCTATTCCAACTAAGATTATCGTTGTGTTAGTGTTGTTATCTGAAAGAGATTTGATGAGGTCTGCAAAAAAATGCCTAGTATTTTGATCTGCAATGTTGTCGAATTCATCAAAAATGAACATGAGCTTATAATCACTCCCTAAATCATTTAACAGATTTACTATTTGATTTGTCTTTAAATCACTATATGATGATATCAATGATTTCATTGATATCATTTTACTCTTACATTGAGCATTAAAGCCTATTCCGTTTATGGTTTGAGAATATTGTATTTTATCCAATGCATCTTCCCAAAGGGAACGATACGTATGTCTTCTATCACAAGTGATTTTTATTGGATAAATATTAGTAAATGATTTGTACATTATATTAGCCAAAGATGTTTTTCCAACACCTCGCTCACCATACAAAATAGCATGCTGTCCTTTTTCGTTAATAGCATCGATTATTTTTGTTAGTTGGCTCATTCTTCCAAAAAAGAAATCTTTCTCTTGAATTGGCTGTATCGGAGAAAAGACCTGATTCAAAATTGCTTTTTTTTGTAATTTATCCATAATCCGAGATGAGTTTACGTAAAAATAAAACCTATTTTATAACTTGAGATTGAGCATTATTTATTAGTTCGTTCATGGACATCATGGGTAATGGGAATTCAGAAAGCGAGCTAGATCCTGTTCTTGAGTAAATAATCCCTCGCATAGTTCCAATGGCAATATTTATTAAAGTTGGCAGAAAATCCACTTCTAAAGAAAAAGAATTCTCATTTTGAATTTTTACAAGGCTTCTTAAATCTTTCACATGAAATACAAAACGATTTTCAGCTTCTAGAATTAAGGCTTGAGTATCAAACTCTTCATATCCAACAGATAGGTCTATATTAAAAAGATCTTCTTCCAAATTATATGAAAAATTCCATTTAACAAGAATCTTATAAGGGAGTTTCCCCTCTTCCAGCGCTTCGCGGTTACACTTAAAATCCAAATTGCAGTAAAACTTACAGTCTTGGATTTTATTTAAGCTGATGCTTATTTCTTTAAAACCAGAATTTTTATTTTTCATATTATTGTCTCTGAAATTTAAAATAAAATATTATCAGGCAATCTTCTTATAGATTCCATGGAACTACTATTACATGCTATTTGATATTTCGAAGTACTAAGATCTTGTTTAAAACATATCTTCCCCTCCGGATTAATTTGACCTATATGTTTTTCCTTTAAATAAATTTGTTTTTTATCAGGAATAGTGAATGTAATACTAATAGGATTGTTTTCTGCGGATTTGTGCCTATATAAAATCTCAAAATCAGCAATAGCCTCTTTTATTTCTGAAATAGATTTTGTTTTTGCTGGGACATAAAGTAATCTTACATTTAGAGCGATACTTATTTTAGCGATAGTCTCTAATGTAAAATTATGAGTGCCTTTTAGCCATTTACTAATCTCCGACTCACGTTTGCCCAATAGCTTAGCAAAATCTTTTTGTGAGATATTTCTTTCTTCTAAAATATCACGGACTCTATCAGAAATGTCAAATGATAATGAAACAAACTCTTCTACATCTTTTGCTACTTCTTGCAATCTGCTTTCTAGTAAATTTGCTTTTTTCATTTTCTATATTTTGAATTTTAGAACTCCGGTTAATTTTTCATTGTCATCTATAGCCGTTTTCCCAGAGTTAATTGATTTGTTAATTTTGATTTGAAGTTTTTTTAATTGCTCCACGTATTGCGATAGTACGGGGCATTCTTGCCATTTTTTTACACGTTTGACATCGCCATTTCCGAAGACAATTATAGAATCTGAAATGCGGATGCAATAAAGTCTCAATCTATTACCCTCTATTGGGATTGCTCCAACACCATCACCATATGAGCCTTCTGGCTTAAAATAGCGTTCTAACGCTCCATTTCTGATGATCTTTTTTATTGCAGCTAGTATTATGTCAATATCTCTCTTGTATTCTGAATTTGAAGGAAACTTCTCTAGAAATTTTTCTAGTTCAAGTTTTTCTTCTCCTTCATTTCTTATAGAGTAAATACTTATTTTTTCTTGTTCAAAATATAGCTCTAGCTTACATTCCACTTCTTCACTTTTAAGTAAATTATTTGCAAAGATAGGTAGCATATTTCGACAATGCAAGTTTTTCTATCGAAAATACACTCAAAAGTGAATATTTAACATTATTTGGAAGGAAGCGCCTCGTGTTAGAGATGAATTTTCTATCTTTGCCTCTGAAAACGAGCGGATTTATTCTGCAAAGACATATTAGCTTAGCGTTCACGTAATCTCGTAGAAAAAAAACTAACACTTTTCAAGCAACAATCGAGAAAACTGTGCAATCTGTCGCATAGGCGTGGGCTTGCCTTGCTCCGATTGTGGGGCATGCCAGTCCTTCTACGAACTTGGTGAGTACCATGTATTCTTTTTTGTAGTTATGTGAAATGCTGTTGCGAAATAGTAAATTCAATTCAAATTGCCGGTTATCTTTTTCAGAGCTATTACGCTTTTAAATCTACTATTTGTTTCAAAATTGGCAGTTTGACAAAATTTATTTGATGCCGTCGATTGTTGTTACTTTCTAATTCGCTATTTTTGCTTGTAAGGTAACTGCAGAATGAATCCACAAAGGAGAGAGCCCGTTTTTGCTAATATTTTGTTGAATGCTATGATAATAGACCTTATGATGGAATTACAAAGAGCAAATGTATATCAGCAGGAAATCTACCAATACTTGGAAGATTATTTTCCTAACCTCTTTGAGAACAAAGAGGAGGTGAACGAAATAATTGTAACCCGCGCCCAGGCTGCTAAAGCTGCATTTGAAAAAGCGGATAACGATGGATACAGCACTTTAGAAGCATTGGAGAAAGCAAATGAAGCACTTCATCAAGGCTTTGAGTTTTCTCCTATCGCTTACATTAAAACTTTCTACGAGGAAATTAAAGATGAAGTTCTTGATAATGACCATGCTTGCAAAATCCTTAAAAAGGCTGTTGGCTTGTTCCACCAATACGGTGTGGATTTTGAAGGAACTGAGAAAGAGTATGAGTTACGGGATGAATTGGCGTTATATATTTGAGATTTATGTAATATCTAAGTTAACTAGTGCCAACAAATTAGAATGAGCCATTACGAATAGATTATGAGAGCCTATTCCTATTTAATCGTACTCAAAGTGCTTCAATGTACTTTTTGAGTTTCTTTATAGCAGCAAAATAGATAACCAAATCTTTACTAATGAAGTCCAAATCTGTACCTCCCAAATTGTGTTGTATGCAGAAATTTATATTCTCAAACAAACTGGAGTTTTCTATATTTCCCAGCATATCAATAAGTTCATCATCAAGAATGATGAAGTATTGAGAGCGAACTCTTGTCAAAGCTGTATCTACGACTTCTTTATGAAAAAAGAAATGATTATACCAATTGCCAGGAATAACTAACTTGTTTAATTCATCAAGTTTGGGAGGAATGGTTAAAGGGTTTATAAGATTACATGCGCGAGTTATATCTTCGAGAGAGGAATTTTCATCAATATGGACAGCTGTTGTTTTTGATATAGTTTTCATAACTCTTTCAGCGTCAGATACTATTTGTCTTAGATAAAACTTCAGACTGGGAGCAGTAGCTTGCTTATTGTAATATTCCTTTGAGTAAACTGTCAACAAGTAAAAGATATATGCTGTAATAAAGGAGAATAATAGATTATAGAATATTCTACCAATTTTAGACGCTCCTTTGAATGCTTCTTCTATGTCAAACAGATAAAAATCAAACACAAAAACAAGTATTACCGCAATTATTGCAGCAGCCAAAAGAGGTTTATTCAAACCATTCCAGTAACGACTGATATCTACTTTGTTACCCATAATTCCGACCTTTAATAGTTTACTGATGTAAATATAGAAAGGAATACTTCTTCTGAAGTTCTTTATGGTGGAAAAATTTCAAGTTGCATATAGGTGAATGCTCGAGGTGCCGAGAGAAGTGGATCATGCTTAGTTTTGGTTGAGTAGAAGCCCCTACTATAAAATAGTTATGACAGGGATATTTATTCCCCTATGCTAGACGCTTTATCAAACCCAATGCTAATTTTCAACTGAAGACAAACTTCTACTGTAATCTTTTACATCAAACTTCTTAACCCATGCAGAACTTCAAGCAGTGAACTGTTTGGAGATAGCATTTTTTTATATCTTTGCTGTTGCTACTTAGGTAGCAATATGTGAAATATTAGAAAAAAGCATTAGCTTTTATTCTTGGATACTGAAAACTGGCACTTTTCTAAGGCAATCCAAAAGAGTAAAAAGTTGATGTCTGTGCTATACTGCATGGGCTTTAACTTTATTCTTGGTTGCCGGGTATGCCAGTACCTCAGTATCAGAATAGGTTACTGTCCCATGCTTTCTTTGTTTATGGTTATGAAAAAAGTAATAATACTAATAACAGTTATGAACATCCTGCTGCTATCCTGCGGAGATAACGAAAAAGATGTTCTTGGAAGTGAAGAATACAAAGTAAATTATGAAGCTTCGATAGATAAGCCGGACCTGTATGACTTGAAAGTCGTTTATACTGTAGGTAATGCTACTTCGGCAACGGATACGAAGAACATCAAAGAGGAAACAGTACCTTCGCCATTCTCCCATGAATTGACCTTAAAAGCAGGAACGTATGTTTCACTTTCCGTTCACCCGGTTTACAAAGGGGAAGGTGTTGATAAAAACGAGGGGAAAGCGACCGGAAGCATAACGGTCAATGGACGGAAAGAGATTGAAAAGACAAATAACACATTGGTTACTTTAGGCCTTGTATTAGGTATTTGATTACGTAATTGTTTAGCTACATAATCAAAGGATTGTATAGCTAAACAATTCTATAGTTGAACAATTGTATAATTATTTAAATATCAGATCATGAAAATATTAAAAGTGTTTTTACTCATAACTTTCTTCCCCTTAGTTATATTGTATTATTTTCTGAGGTTTTTTAGTACAGCCATCCTGGGCGGAATTTTAGGCGGGTTTTTGTTTAGAGAATAATTTCAACTAAAATTGATGATGAAATATTAGAGAGATTTAGGTTAAACAGGAACATCATCCTTAGGCTTCAAAAGACCTTTTCCCAAAAATATTTTTCAGAGATGCGTTAAAATTATTTCTTTGAAATAACCCTACGATAGAAGGCAGGAATACGTTTGTGGCCAAAAAATGATATTTTTGGGGTACAAACGTACATCTTGCATTTTACAAATCATAACTCTTTCAAACGAGAAATCAGAAAGGCCATAGGAGTGTGAATTTTCCCATTACTATTTCTCACTTCAAATATAAAAGTCCAAATAGGATGCCCTTTTTCTCCAAAATTTGACTTTTCGATAATAAAATTATTCTCTTTTGGACTACCATTCATTTGGGATAAGAAATTTTTTAAACCATCCCAATTTCGTTCAACTCCATCTTTAGGAGGATCACATTTCAATAAATTTTCTTCCTCCTTAACCTCCTCAAAGAGGAGGGTTTCTTTTGTTTTAGTCTTATTTGTTTTATTTGCGATTGCCTCCCGATCGCCTCCCGATTGCAGGGCGATATTTTTCCCCCATCGTACTTGATTCCCTTTTTTGCCTGCTTCTGACAATGCTCTTTTCTTTTCAAGATATGGCTGCATTCGCCGATTAAGGCTTTCCGAGAAGAAAAAAGTATCATCTTTAATCACAAATAAGTCATATACATTTACTACTGTTTTCATTTTCTCTGCTGTTGTATTATATCGTCTTGCCAGAGCAGGGACTAATTTTAATGGGTACTTGAAATCAGGCTGTTCACGCAAGGTTTCCACTAATACCCAAAATATTCCATAACCCTCTAATCCCAGTTGTTCGATTAATAACACACACTTTGGATCATCTTTTGCATTGCAATCATGTGGGAAGTAATATGCATCTTTTAAGGTTTTCATACTTTTTGCATGTTATTATTTCTTCTTGCTGCATCTATTAACTCTGATTTGAGATAGAAAACACGATTTCCTAGCTTATACCGATTGATTATCCCACGCTTCGACCAATTAATAATTGTTTGAACGGTTACCCTGAACAGGTTTGCTGCTTCAATTTGTGAAATTCTATCCACATCAAACTCAATCTCTTTTTTCTGAATGATCTGAGGAGTTTCTTCTTGATTCAATTTTATTATAATTGAACCATCCGTGTTAAGCTGTATATTTTCAACAGCTTTAAGTTGCTTAAAATTTGTTTTTGCCATATCACTTTATTTTTATGATTTGATGGCAAACGTATTCTGTCTTGGTCGCAACCCAGTTAAGGAACTTTGGGTAAAAATACTAACAATCAGTCGTTTAATATTAATTTAACAGTTTCCCCATATTTCCTCAATAGGATTTCCAGAGTTTCCTGTGTTCCGAGATATCGTTCTATTGTAGATTTTGATAATTGAGTTTCTGCTATTTCATACTGGAAATATACTGACAACACAGTATAGAAGTTGTCCTTGTTCCCAATTAGTTTTTCTTTCTGGCTGCCGATAATTGCGCAGAACAACTTATTCGCATCTGAATATTTTGCAATAGATTTGTTTAATATGAAACGAGTAATATTCCTATCATAAGAAGAGTATTTCTCATGCATTTGATTCTTAAGTGTTTGCATGAATATATAAATATTTTCTTTTGCTATATCCTCGTTTATGTACTTAAAGAACTTGTACATTATCTCCATAAAGAAGCCTTCATCCAATATTGTACTCTTTTTCAAATCGGGCAATTCGATTTCGCTCCAAAAATCTAATTGATAATGACATAAAGCAATACTTATCTCTTTTCTTGGCACTAGCTCAATTTCCACTTTGCCATTTTGTGTTGCTTCGAATGGAACTCGGGCAATACAGGGAATATCATCGTTTAATATAGAACACCTATCTAAAAGCATCTCCAGAACTTGCTTTTCCATTTCATTACACTCTCTAAAAAAACTCAAATCATGGCGTTTGCTTATCAAGAAAGCGGTAAACTTATCGTAGATATCAAGTTTGTTTTTGTGGGTTATTTCAAATTGTGCAAATCCCCTATACTTTGCCAACAAAAAATCCAATGAATATATTAAATTGTTATAGTATAGAGTTATTTGTTTTATTGGAATACCTTCATTTACAATGCTTTGTATCTCCTTCTTCTTCCGAATCAATATGCTTATCGCAATAGCCAATGGAGAACCTTGAATTTGAGCCTCAATGCTCTTGATAAAATCACATCTTTTCTCGTCTAATATGAGGTAATGCTTCTCTAAAAAGCCATTTAGCGCATTAATCAGCAGCGCTCTATCCTCGTCATTTGTTGAGAAAAGCAAAGTAGACATTCGTTCAATTGGATATAACCCAAACAAATCAGATAAAAAATCAGATTCATTTTCCAATTCTCCTTTGGAAAAAAGAACAAGACTGCTCTTAATCGTTTCTTCAAATGAGGTATACTTCATAACTTATCCCAAGTATTTTCCATTTGCTTTTTTACTTCCTTTTCGGCTATTTTGACATAGCGATTAAATGAAGAATCTCGCTTATGTCCAGTTACGCTCTTCACAAAACGTTCACTCATTCCCAATATAAGAGAGACTGTCGCAAATGTTTTTCGTGCAGTATGACTTGTTATTAGCTCGTATTTAGGCAAAGTACTATCAACTCTCTGGCTACCGACATATCTTGTAGTTGTGACAGGAGTATCAAGTCCTATCTCTTTACAGCATTCTTTGATATACTTATTCAGCTTTTGTGAAGATATAGAGGGAATGGGTTCTAATGGAGTATCTTTATATTTATCAAGTATCCCTTTGCTGAATTTATTCAGAGGAACAACATGGTCTGTCTGTTTTGTTTTCTTGATGTGGAGCTTAATATAATCCTTATAGATATTTGACGGTTTTAAATTTTGAATATCGGAAAAGCGTAGTCCCGTAAAACAGCCAAAGCAATAGAAATCACGTACTTTAGACAGTCTTTCCGACTTAAAATCAAAATTATATAAAGTCATCAGTTCTTCTGTATTTAGAAAGATTACTTCTATTTCTTCTTCTGATGCTTTAAATTTAGAATATTGTGTATTGGCATGATAATTCCGTTCCTCAGCCCATGACATGAAACGTTTGATGATGGATACTATCTTTGAGAAATAATTGTTCCGGACTCCTTTCTCTTCAAAAGCGAATTCCCGCAGCTCTTCGTAAAACTGGTTGTTGATACTATCCAATATGATTTGAGTTCCTCGATGCTCCGCAAAGTCCTTTAAGAAGTTCAGTATGGTTACACGCCCTTTAGTCGTGTTTTGGGAAGATATAGGGCGGTTTGTCTCTATAAACTCATGGAAAGTATCGAAGAAGTCATGCTCTACATTAATTTTCTGTTTTTGCTCCAACTTATCAAGAATAAACTCTTTCGTCAACTCTATCTTATTAAGTAACGCATAGCGTTCTATATCTCTGATACGCTCTTCGAGTTCATCCAGTATCTGATTATATTCAACATGGAAATTATATTCTTCTGTTTTGTAGTTGGCACGTATCCGCATCTTCTTCTCTTTCCATTGCTCCGGCTTGACAGAAACACCCTTGATGGATTTCTTTATCAGCTGTCCGTTAAACGTAATATGTAACCGTATTGGAGCAAGACCACTCTTGTTTAACAGTTCTTTTCTCAAATAAAACGATGCTTCCATGTTCCCTTAAATTTTTTCAGGGATAAAAATAGGGATAATATTTCGATTATATACAATTAAAAGAGATGAAAATTAGTTTTCATAACAATCTGATATTGAGAATCAATGAATTAAAAGTGGTCAAAAATAGTTTTGATAATAATCCACTCCCGCTCCGAGTACTAGAAATTTCGAACGGTGACTGATTATCAATCGGTTATCGTTTTTTTTCTTTTTATGGCTGGCACCACATTTGCACAACTTCGGTTCGGGGTGATCCGTGATCCTGATCTTCGAAGTGACGGGTAATTCTGGTTTTCTAACCTGTTGGAAATGAGGTGTTAATATTTCCCTTAAAAACTACCGGTAGTTTGTCGACAAACTACCGGTAGTTCGTTGACAAAGTACCGGTATTTTGTGCGCAAACTACCGGTAGTTGAAAAAAGGGGGGTTGGATGAGGTTTAGCGCTCCCTTTCTCTACAGCTTTTTCTCCGGGTAAAGCGCTTCCCACCAGGCCGGATCGTCCTTCAGCCATTTGAAGAACCAGGCGTAGATCGTATGGTTCCAGCGAAGGCGTTTGTCGTAATCGAAGATCTGATGGTTTTCGCCGTCGACCTGCACCAGGGCGGTGGGTTTGCCTAATAGTTTCAGGGCGGTAAACATCTGGATACTCTCGCCGACCGGCACATTGGTATCTTCCGCGCCATGCAGGAACAGGATCGGTGTGTTGATTTTATCGGCATGGAACAATGGACTTTGCTCGACATAGATCTCCCGCGCGTTCCAGGGATATTTATCCGTTGTCGCCAGCGCGCTATAAGAATACCCCCAATAGCCTTCGCCCCAGTAGCTGGTGATATCGCTGATGCCGGCATGCGACATGGCGGCGGCGAAGATATCGGTCTTCGTCTGTAAGAGCATCGTGGTGAAACCGCCGTACGAAGCGCCCATACAGCCGATCTTTTCGCGGTTGACAAACGTATGTTCATCGCAGAACTTCTTCGTACCTTCGATAATCTCATCACAGGTCTGCATACCCCAGGTGTTCACATGACGGGCGGAGAACTCCTGTCCGAAACCGGTCGCCCCACTGGGCTGGATGATATAGACCACAAAGCCCAGACCGGCGTACACATGCGAAGGATAACGCCCTTCCAACACCCGTGCCGTCGGTGTGGTACCACCGTAGTAGTTCACGATCATCGGGTATTTCTTCGCCGGATCGAAATGGGGCGGCAGGTAATAGCGTCCGTAGATCGTATCGCCGGCGGCGGAGACGAAGCTCCAATCCTTCACCTCGCCCAGGGTAATATTCTTCAACACCTCTTCGCCCATATCCGCCAGGCAGACGGTCGTGCCTTTCTTCAGGTCGCGGCTGTAGAGGCGCTGGGAATTGGAATCGCTCAGTCCATAATAAAGCATCACCGGCGCAGCGGTTGCCAGACTCAGATCCGACACCACATCTTCTTCCGACGGGAGCTGACGGATGGCATGCTTCACCGGATCGATCGTGTACATCCGTACCCGGTCGCGGTCTTTGGCCAAGAGATAGATCTGATTGTCGTGCGCGTTCCACATTGCCCGGTCGACCGACGGGTCAAAATCTTTTGTCAGGGGAGTCACCTTCCGGTCTGCCGGATTATAGAGGAACAGCTGTCCGTCGCTCGAGTTCGACCATTGTCCCGGAAGGACTTTTAAGCCTACGCCCTCGAATGCCGCGCCGGAGCCGGAGAAAAGGATCTGTCGGCCGTCGGGCGAGAACTGTCCGCGGTTGACAAACTTCGCCTCTTCCAATATCGTTTCGACCTGCAAGGTTTGCATATCCATCCGGTAGAAGTTATTCCGGCTGAACGGCTGTTCGGTCAGTATGGGCCGGCTGATACTGAATAAGAGGTAACGCCCGTCACGGGAGATATCCTGCATCATCGTACTCTGCGTGCCATAGGTCAGTCGCTGCAGAAGTCCGGTGCGCAGGTCATAGCGGTGGATAAAGCTGCGGTTGCGCCATCCCGGCTGGCGGTCGTCGGGCACCAATACCTCGTAAACATCTTTGCGTTCCGTCGGACCTTTTTCCTGCATCATAAACAATAGGTAGTCTTCCGTGGGCGCGATGCGGAAAGGCCCCTCGGGCAACGATGAAGCCAACACCGTTTCTTCCCCTTTCGCCGGATCGAAGACCACCAGTTCACGGCCATCCATACCCTGACGGGTGTACCAGGCACGGCTCGTTTGCGGCATCCACTGCAGGCGATTCTTGCCGCTCTGTAACAGTTTGCCTGTCGCCCGTTCGGTCAGTTCCGTCCAACTGTCTTGTTTGCCTCCCGGATAAGTCATCGCGTATGATACAAGCATAAAACGTCCATCCGGAGAGACCGACGCCCCCTGGATCCGCTTGCCGTCGAACACATCCGCCAGCGTATAGGTGCGCTCGGCAGAGGCAGAGGCCGTCACTACGGCATCCCCTTCCGCTTTCCAGGCGATCTGCCAGGCGGGCGCTTCGGCGTCTTTGGTCAGGTATTTCACCACCACTTCATAACTGCGCGGTTCCAGGGTCAGGCTCGCTTTGCGTGCGTCTGCCTTCACCGGCTTACCGTCGACATAAAGCTCCGCCAGCTCCGGCATACCGTCCAGCGACAGCTTGCCTTTCACATAACGATCGCTATGCAGATAAAAAGAAATCAGATGTAAGTTATAACCCGAAGCGCCCACCGGCAACCCCGCCAGTTCGCGCACTTCCCCCGCTTCCCAGACCCGGGAAAAAGGAACAGACGTTTTTAACAGTTCTTTCTCACTGAAAGCCTTGCCTTCCACATTCAGGGGATCCCCCTGATATGGCTGCCCCACGGCATAAGGCCCGGCATAATTCACCTGCTTCACCACCACCTCTTCGGCAGCGAAACTCAACGATCCGCACAGGATCGACAAAACCAAGACATACAGTACTCTCATGGTGTATAGATTTAGTACGGGCAAAGATATAAAATACCCACAATTGGGTATTGTCTACAGTAAACAATTTGAGGAAATTTGAGGTTCTAATTAAAAAGAGAAAACATGAAACATATCGTTTTGCTCCGCCACGGTGAGAGCACCTGGAACAAAGAAAACCGGTTCACCGGATGGACCGATGTCGATCTGACTGAAAAAGGCATAGAAGAAGCCTATCAGGCAGGTGAGTACCTGAAAAAGGAAGGGTTCGCTTTCCAGAAAGCCTACACTTCCTACCTCAAACGGGCAGTCAAAACATTAAACAATGTATTGGATCGGCTGGATCAGGACTGGATCCCGGTAGAGAAATCCTGGCGCCTGAACGAGAAACATTACGGCGATCTGCAGGGCTTGAACAAGAGTGAGACTGCCGCGAAATACGGGGACGAACAGGTACTGATCTGGCGCCGCAGCTTCGACGTCGCCCCCAACGCGCTTGCCGAAGATGATCCGCGTAATCCCCGCCTCGATCCTCGCTATGCCGGCGTGCCCGACAACGAACTGCCCCGTACCGAATCCCTCAAAGATACGATCGATCGGATCCTGCCCTACTGGAAAGAGGTGATCTTCCCCAGCCTACACAGTGTTGACAATCTACTGGTCGTCGCCCATGGCAACAGCCTGCGCGGCATCATCAAATACCTGCGTGGCATCAGCGACGAAGACATCGTCAACCTCAACCTGCCGACAGCCGTGCCCTACGTCTTCGCCTTCGACGACAACCTCCGCCTGGTCGACAACTACTTCCTCGGCGACCCCGAAGAAATCAAAAAACTGATGGATGCCGTAGCCAATCAAGGAAAGAGAAAATAAAGTTTGAACCACAAAGTTTTGCGAAGTTTCACAAAGTTCTTTCTTTTTCGGTGGAGTTAAAGAAAATAGGTTTATCTTGTGCATCAATTAAATACAATTGAATCGCATCATGAAAAAACGCTTTACCTTATGGATCACTATCCTGTTTGTATTAACAGGATGCACCGAACGCAAAACATCCGAGATGCAAAGCGACGGCTTTATCACCATCGATGTAACAGCGAAGTACCCAAAAAAAGAACTGCTGCTTCAGGACTTAGCGGATGTCAGCTATGTGACCTTGCAAACCAAAGAAGAATATCTTTTCAATTATCCATCAGCAACAATAACAAATGATTTTATCATTGTGAAAAATGAGAACGGCCAAGGGTTTCTCTTTTTTGATAAATCAGGGAAGGCGATCAGCAAAGTAAATCGAAAAGGAGAAGGGCCGGAAGAGTATGTCAGAACAGAGCATTTTGTGTATGTCGATGAGGAAGATAAACTTTATATTACAGTATGGATCAATTCAAAGATAAAGGTTTACAATAAAGAAGGCCGGTTCGAAAAAGAGTATTCTACTCCAAAAGACATGCGAATAGAAGGCATGTACAACTATGACGACGAGCATCTTTTACTCTATTTCGCAGAACAACAGGTGCCTTTCGCCTTATTCTCCAAAGCGGATGGTAATATTTCTTTTCTCACGGATATTTTCATTGAAGAGCCAAAAGATATGCTGGTTAGATTTGATCAAATCCAGATGGCTGATGGTTCATTTATGCATAATGGGTTCTTCTATTTTCCAGGATATTATGTGGTAAAGAATGATAAGGATTTTTTACTCACCGAATATGGGTCGGACACTACTGCCTATCGGATAAGTCCGGATAAAACCCTTACGCCGGCATTGGTAAGAAAGCCTTCCTTTGAAGAGACAGATCCCAAAATTGCATTACACAGTTTTATAGAGACATCCAAATCTCTCTTTCTTTCGAGCGTTCGGTTGGAATATGACCAAAAGACTTTCAAGGCTCATCCCAAAACCGCATATATCATTGACAAAAAGGATAAACAGATCTATACGCAACACATCATAAACTCTGATTTTGAAGATAAAGAGTTCGTTATTGATCCTTCCACGGTAAACACCTTTGTTTCTCCTTATGCAGGTATAGTTCATTACTCGAAGGATGAATTGGCCCAGGCAGATAAACAGAACAAATTAAAAGGGGAGTTGAAAGAAGCTTTCGAGCAAATGGGTGATGAAGATGAATATCTGTTTATGCTATTTACAATAAACTAAAAACATTCACTACGTCAATAGAATCAAACTCGCCGCCATAATGCCCATGCCGGTGATCAAGCCGTAGATGGAGACATGGTGTTCGCCGTATTCGCGGGCGGCGGGTAATAATTCGTCGAGGGAGATAAAGACCATAATGCCGGCCACGGCGGCAAAGACACAGCCCATCATCGTGGGTGACAGGAAAGGCATCAGGACGGCCCAGGCCAAAAGGGCGCCGATCGGTTCGGCCAGGCCGGAGAGCAAAGAGTATAAAAAGGCCTTTTTACGGTTGCCGGTGGCGTAGTAGATCGGCACGGACACGGCGATGCCTTCGGGAATATTATGGATCGCGATAGCCACGGCAATAGCAATACCCAATGCCGGACTCTCCAAAGCAGCCATAAACGTGGCAATCCCTTCAGGGAAGTTATGGATACCGATCGCCAGGGCGGTCAGAATACCCATCCGGTGCAACCGGACATTGACCGACGCGGAAGGTTTCTCCTGCATACTTTCGACCGAACGTACCTCATGCGGGTTCTCGAACGACGGCACCAGACGGTCGATAATCGCAATGATCGCAATGCCCAGAAAGAAACTGAGTACCGTCACCACCCGACCGGGCGTATCGCCCCATTCCACCGTCAGTGTATCTTCCGCGCTGCGCAACAACTCCACAAAAGAAACATAGATCATCACGCCCGCCGATAGGCCCAGCGAAAAAGAAAGGAAACGCTTATTCGTCTGCTTGGCAAAGAAAGCGATCAAGCTACCGATCCCCGTTGCCAGACCGGCAAAGAGAGTGAATAGAAGAGGAATTAATATATTCTGATCGGTCATTTGATAATTATTTCTCTTGTATAAAAACAGTCGAATAAGAAGAAAAGTTTTGCGTCTTACTACTTTCCGCGCATACTGAATTCGCAGCCGCAATAGAGCTGGTTATAGAACTGATGTTCCTGCAATAGCTGCCGGCGGCGTTCGCTTAGGCCACCCTTGCGCCAGTTTTGCTCCCAGAAAGTGACATCAGGGTAAGGAGACACGGCATAACGTCCGGCGGCATTGATCTGCTCGAGACTTTTCCAGCGGGAGGAGGCCAGGGTCGTTGTAAACACTTTCAAGCCATTCTCCGACGCGTAACGGGCCGAAGCCATCAGCCGCAGCTTGAAACAACGCAGGCAACGGCCACCTCTTTCGGGTTCGTTTTCCATTCCCGCCATCTCCCGCAACCAACCGGCATGATCGTAATCACCATCGACAATCGTCAAACCCAACGACTGGGCATAACGCGTACATTCCGCCTTGCGGATCTCATATTCTTCCAACGGATAGATGTTCGGATTGAAATAATAGATCAACGGCCGTATCCCATTCTCCAGCAGACATTCAATGATTGCTGAAGAACAAGGCGCACAACAGGTATGCAACAAGATTTCTTTTGCTCTAACAGGAGGCTCTACATGCATTTTAATTATGAATTATGAATTATGAATTATGAGAGAAGAATTACGAGAAGGTGGGAGCCCCCCTGTTCTCATAATTCATAATTCATAATTCATAATTTTCTATTAATCATTACTTAACACCGCCCCACACCCCTCGTGGCAAGGAGCTGTTGGCAGTTCAAATTCAAGTGTCGCATGTTGCACGCCGACATGAACGAGGTGGTGTTTGATCTCTTCTTTGATTTCTTCCATACGGGAGAGATCCGAAAGCACGATATGGGCTGTCAATGCCGTTTCCGTCGTACTGATCGCCCAGACATGCAGGTGATGCACGCTCTCCACCCCATCGACCGTAGTCATCACCTCCTCGATCTCCGACAGATCGGTGCCCACCGGCACGCCATCCAGGGAGAGACGCAGACTGTCGCGCAACAAGCCCCAGGTGGAATATACGATCACCAGAGCAATCACGATGCCGATAACCGGGTCAATAACATACCAGCCGGTGTGCATAATGATAATGCCGGAGACGACTACCCCGACTGACACCAAGGCATCCGCCGCCATGTGCAGGTAAGCCCCCTTGACATTCAGATCTTTGTCCTTATCTTTCAGAAAGAGCCAGGCCGTAAAGCCATTGATCAACACCCCGATCCCGGCCACCCAGGCAATCGCTCCGCCTTCCACCGGCTGCGGATGAAGGAACTTCTCGATACTTTCCGCCAGGATAATGCCAACAGCAATCAACAAGATCACCGCGTTCAGCAGAGAGACCAAGACGGTACTCTTTTTCAAACCGTAGGTATATTTCGATGTCGGGCTGACCTTCGCCAGCCGGAAAGCCAGCATCGCCAGGATCAGGCTCGCCACATCGCTCAGGTTATGCCCCGCGTCGGAGAGCAAGCCCAGTGAGTTAAACCAAAAGCCGGCGCCGAACTCTGCCAATACGAAGCCGATATTCAACACAATCCCGATGATAAACGCCCGGTTCAACGAGCTGATCTGATGATGGTGATGATCATGATGCCCATGGCTATCCGCATGCGAATGTGTATGTCCCATATCACTAATTCCTTTTATGTTAGGACAAAGCTACGACTTTTTTCTATCGTTCTTTATCCCTATCAGTAGGTATTTTGCCTACCTTTGCCCCGTTTTAACGCGCCTATGAATACAGATATCCAACATATACGAATCGAAAATTACGACTATCCCCTGCCGGATGAGCGGATAGCCAAGTTTCCATTGGAGAAACGGGACGAGTCGAAGCTTTTGTTATACAAAGAGGGAGAGATCGGGGAGAGTCGGTTCAAACACCTGACAGAATACCTTCCGGAAGGGGCTCTGTTGGTCTTTAACAATACCCGCGTGATCCGGGCGCGCCTATTGTTTCACAAAGATACCGGCGCGCGGATCGAGATCTTCTGCCTCGAACCGGCCGAGCCGAGAGACTATGCGCAGATCTTCCAGCAAAGGGAACGCTGCAGTTGGATCTGTATGATCGGAAACCTGAAAAAATGGAAAGAAGGCAAGCTCACCCGAATGGTCGAAATAGCCGGTGAATCCGTCGTTTTTTGCGCTGAGAAGAAAGAGAGTTTCGGCGATACGCATCGGATCGAATTCAGCTGGGATCAGTCGAAATATACCTTCGCCGAGCTTATCGAAGCGGCAGGTGTGCTTCCTATCCCGCCTTATCTCCACCGGGAAACGGAAGAGAGCGACCTGCAAACCTACCAAACGGTTTATTCCAAAGTCAAAGGATCGGTTGCCGCTCCGACCGCCGGATTGCATTTTACCGATGACGTATTCAAGCAATTGAAAGAAAAAGGTTTCGAAACGGAAGAGCTGACACTGCATGTCGGTGCCGGTACGTTCAAGCCTGTCAAGAGCGAAACGATCGAAGGACATGAGATGCATACGGAATATATCTCCGTACCCCGTTCCGTGATCCGGCATATCCGGGAGAAAGCCGGGAATATCATTGCCGTGGGCACGACATCCGTCCGTACGCTGGAGAGCCTTTATTATATCGGTGTGCGGCTGGCGTCCACGCCTGATGCCTCTTCCGAAGAACTGGTGGTTGATCAATGGATGCCCTACCAGCCCGAGAACAACCGGCTGCCGGTAGAAGAAGCCTTGCAAAACATCCTGGATTACCTGGACCGTCACAACGCCGACCGTCTCTTGACCGCCACCCAGATCCTAATTGCCCCGGGTTATACCTTCAAAGTCGTGCGAGGTATCATCACTAATTTTCACCAGCCCAAGAGCACGTTGCTCCTATTGATCTCCGCCTTTGTCAAAGGCGGCTGGAGACCCCTATACGACTATGCCCTCGCCCATGATTTTCGCTTTCTGAGTTATGGGGATAGTTCGTTATTGCTCTGACACAAAAGAGAGATTCCGCTCATCGCGTGTCGTATGATCAACTTTGTCTTACCACATAAAAGTTTTCACCCCGGTCTTCACCTTTCACCCGGTCACCAGACCCTGTATTGATCAGCGTTTTGGGTGAAAGCTTGGGGAAGATCCGCGTGATCTGCGTATTTTATTATCATCAAAGATGGAGTCCTCCCAAAAGGCCGCCGGAGTTTTCCAAAAGGCCGGCAGGGTTTTCCAAAAGGCCGGCAGGGTTTTTTCAAAGGCCGGCGGCCTTTTTCGAGAAGCTTCCAGGTCTGTCGTTTTTTAAGATATTCCTTCACCCGAAATGCTGATCAATACAGGGATCTGGCGATCGGGTGGAAGGTGAAAGGGGGGTGTAAAACTTTTATGTGTAGGCTGCCCAAAATAAACATCGCACTTTGGTCGACCAAAGCGCAATGTTTTTTTTACCAAAGTGCAATGTTTTGTCGGCCAAAGCGCAATGTTTTGAAAAGGAGGCTGTGGCGGGGTTCAAATCGTGTGAATACTTTTTACCCAATAAAACAATAACGGCTGCCGGGCTACGTTATTATTCTGATGTTTGCTTTATATCAAAAGATGAGAACGCGTTACATTATATATATACTTTTTCTCTTTATAGCCACCGGGCTATTCTCTTCCTGCAAGTCGGCCAAGCTGAGTGATGCGGAAGAGAAGCAGCGGATCGGAGAATACTACGAAGCGGCGAATATCTACCGCAAAGTGTACCAGAAGACGCCGGCACAGAAAAGGGATCTGCGGGGATATATCGCTTTCCGCATGGCGGAATGCAGCCGGTTGATCAATAGTACGCCGCGTGCGACCGGTGCCTACATGAACGCGTTACGTTATAACTACCCCGACAGCATTGTCTACCTGCGTCTGGGGCAGACCTACCAGAAAGAAGGCAAATACAACGACGCCATCAGATACTACCGGGAGTACCTTACGACTTACCCCGACAACCTCCTGGCGGCAAACGGGCTGGCAGGCAGTGAGATGGCTGCTGAGATGAAAAACAACCCTACGCGGTATATCGTGCGCCGGATGGATAAGTTCAACTCCCGCAAAGGCGAGTTCAGCCCGATCTTGGGCGGCGAAGATTACAACCAGCTTTATTTCTCATCCTCCCGCACCAAAGACAAAGAGGCGAAGATCAGCGCCATCACCGGCCAGAACACCAACGATATCTACGTCGTCACCCAGGATGAAAACAAAAACTGGATCGCTCCGATCCTTGTCGACGGTGGCCTGAACACCGAATTCGACGAAGGCACGCCTTCTATCTCCGGCGACGGCTCCACGATGTATTATACCTACTGCGCCCAAGATCCGGAAGGCCCGCGCACGGCGGAGATCTACCGTTCGCGCCGCAGCAACGCCCAGTGGGGCAAAGGTGAAAAGGTGGCGATCGTCAAAGACTCGATCACCCCATTGGGCCATCCTTCGATCTCGCCGGATGGTAAATACCTCTATTTCGTATCCGATGCCGTGGGTGGCTTCGGCGGCAAGGATATTTTTCGCGCCCGTGCCGTAGGCAATGATTTCGGGCCGATGGAGAATCTGGGAGAAGCGATCAATACCGCGGGAGACGAGATGTTTCCGTACGCCCGCGACTCCGTCACCCTCTATTTCGCCTCCAACGGTCATCCGGGCATGGGCGGATTGGATATCTTCAAGGCAACGCTCGACAGTACCGGCCACTGGAACGTTGAAAATATGGGTGCGCCCATCAATTCCATGGGCGATGACTTCGGCATCACCTTTGCCGGCAGCCAGGAATGGGGCTTCTTCAGCTCCAACCGGAACGATGCCCGCGGCTACGACCACCTCTATTCCTTTGAATATCCGACTGTCAATATCTTTATCGAAGGCTTCGTGTCTGATCTGGATGAATACCCGATCGAAGAGGCGACGATCCGCATCGTCGGGCGCGATGGCTTGAACGTTAGGGTGCCCGTGCGCAAAGACGGGAGTTACCGCGTCGAGTTGGAGCGCGACATCAGCTACGTCATGATGGCCAGTGCCCGGGGATACCTCAACCAGAACTTCGAATTGAAGACCGGTCCCGAAGAGGCCAACGAGACCTACACGGTCGATTTCTTCCTCTCCCCGATCCATGAGCCGGTGGTGGTCGAGAATATCTTCTACGACTTCGACAAAGCGACCTTGCGTCCCGAATCCAAAGAAGCTTTGGATCAGATGATCAAGATGCTGAACGATAACCCGAACGTCACGATCGAACTGGGTGCCCATACCGACCGCAAAGGGACCGACGCATACAACGAACGCCTGGCCCAACGCCGTGCCCAGTCGGTGGTCGACTACCTGATCGCCGGCGGAATCGCCACCGATCGTCTCGAAGCCAAAGGCTATGGCGAGAGCGCACCTAAAGTGATCAACAAACGTATGGCCGAACGGATCGACTTCCTGAACGAGGGCGATGTGTTGACCGAAGCGTTTATCCTCGAATTGACCCCCGAGCAACAGGAGATTGCCGACCAGATCAACCGGCGAACAGAATTTAAAGTGTTACGAACGAATTATAATTTATTCTGACCTTGCCCGATTTCTTTTTTCTACCGAACTTGCGTCCCCAACAAAAGGATCACATGAGAAGATTTCTACTTTTTTTCTTCTTTATCTTCTTTCTTTCCGTCTCCCTCTTTGCCCGTGAAGAAGAGCCGAAGGATACGGTCACCCTGAAAAAGAAGAGCCCCACCTTCTTAGCGATCAATACCGCGGCCGGCTTGGTCCTTCCCACCAACGACTATATCCGGGAAGGTAAAAACATGCCTTTCTCTTCTTCCCTGACACTGAAATACGGGATCTACTCGCGCGGGGATACCTGGCAGGATGTCGCCTACGGGATGCCTTATTTCGGCGTGGGCCTCTATTCGGCCCGCTTCTTCAACAAAAAAGCATTGGGCTACCCATTCTCACTCTTTCTTTTTCAAGGAGCTGAGATCAAACGCATAAGCCATAGGACTTCCCTCTATTACGAATTGGATCTGGGCATGTCGTTCAACTGGAAACCCTATGATGTATTCGACAACCCCGACAATATCGCGTTGGGCTCTTCGGCGAATGTGCATGTCGGAGCAGTTATCTACTTCAGGACACCGCTATCCGACCGCTGGGATATCCACTACGGGCTGAATCTCTCGCATTTCTCCAACGGCGCGCAGCAACTGCCCAACAAAGGCATAAATATCGCTTCGCCTTTCATCGAATTGGTCTACAATTTCAACGGTAACCCCACCACCGCAGCGCATACCGACCTGCCTGTGGCCCCCCTATTGGAAGAACGGTTCGATTACGACCTGACTTTTACCAGCAGCACCCGCCAGATCCGGGTGGATACCGTCGGCACCGGCCTGCCCAGCCGCCTGTTGGATAAGAATTTCCGGGTGTTGGGCCTTAGCGCTTCCGCGATGCGGACGAAAGGTTACAAATACCGCTGGGGACCTAGCTTGGAACTGGTGTACGACGAGAGTTCGGGCGTCAAAGCCTGGCGCGAACGGCATCCGGAAGACGGCGAGTTCTACGATCGCGTCAAACTGGGCGACTTCCATCAGCGCTTCTCCCTCGGCCTCTCCGTCAAAGGGGAGATCACCTACCCGCATCATACCTTCTTCGCCCATATCGGCTACAACCTGATCCATGGCAACGACTACGATTACCGGTTGTACCAGATCATCGGGCTCAAAGCCTACCTCAAAGACAACCTTTTCGGCACATTCGGCATTCGCGCCGCCCGATTCAGCAAAGCCCAGTACCTCTACTGGAGCATCGGCTACACCATCCCCGGCAGACCTCTAAAGAAGAAAGCGAAGAACTAACTCTTCCTGCGCTATTTTTGTCTTTTCCCCGGTCAAAACAAACTAAAACGAGCGCATCCCGACTATAGTTTCCCTGTTTTATTCCTTATTAACACTATCTTTACATACTTTTACCTCCCATTTGTATCTATAAGGGAAAGAGAATTGTTTTAACAGTAAAGATTATACAAGTATGAAAACGAAAACGACCGTCAGGGGGATTGGCATTGCCTTCGGATTAGCACTGATCCTCAACGCGTGCGGTGCAGCCCACTCCCCAAAGGAACAGAAAGAAACGATGGATAATCCAATAAGTTATACCCAACCGGAAGAGATCAAAGCATTCATTACCCGGATGAAAAGTGAGTTGGAAACGGATACCGACCGGTTTGTCGACCTGATCGGCGAGGTGGAATCCAAAGTATCCGGCCTGCCGGAAGGTAGCGACCGGGCGGTCTTGTATTCCATGCTGGCGGAGATGTACGACCAATACCTGCAACAAAACCGTTGGCAGATCGGTCGGCGCACGGCCATTAGCGGATATACGCCTACCGACATCCGCGAATGGAGTACGAACCTCTTCGAAGAGAAGATCGAACAGCATCTCGCCGCCTCACTTCAGCCCGCCGGGATCTTGCAGGCCACGCCTATCGCCCATTACGAGGTGATTCTCGAGAAGGGTGAACCGGCTACAGCCTTACGCCCGACCTTATACGACTTCCTCGCCGGGCGGGCCACGACGATCCGCCCTTCGGAAGCCATCTATACCGACTGGGTTAACTTCCGCGACGGACAGGACAACAGGGAAGCGGCTTTGACTGTCAAGCTCGCCGCCTTACAATATAAATATATGTCCAACCGCTCGGACCTCGCCCGGCAGACCTATCAACAGGCATTGGAAGAACTCTTGAAAGCCTACAAAGACGAGGCGATCTCCACCCATATCCGCCTTGCACTGGTCGGCATTCTCGGACATACCCCCAGCTCCGAAAGCAACCCGGACTCAATCCGCACGATCAAATACAACCTCTTACAGGAAGGAATCCGTTTGTATCCGAACTACGGTGAAACAGCCGCATTGAAGAACCATCTGGCCGAGATGGAAGCCCCGTATATCCGGACCCAGCTCGCGCAGACGGCTTATCCGGGCAAAGAAATCGCCTTATCGGTTCATTATACGAATGTGAACGAGATCAACGTGCGCCTGTATGAGAGCTTACAGACCGCGGTCGACCTTACGCCGTATCAGACGGCCAAAGAGAAAGGCAAAGGGAAACTCGTTCGGGAGATTCGCTACGCGCTGACGACACCCAACACCTATACGTCACAGGACACGACGCTCTTTATCCCTGCGGCCGACCTGGGTTTGTACGAATGTGTGATCACCGTGCCCGGGAAAGAGATCCACAACGAGCATACGGTGGGCATCAGCCGGATCGCTTCCGTCTTCCGCCAGGTGGGCGGAACCCGCGAAATATTAGTCACCGATCGATCCAGCGGTAAACCCAGTCCGAACGCCACCGTCACGTACTACGGCGGGAAAAGACGGGCGTTGAAAGTATTGGGAACGGTCCGGACCGACAAAGACGGCCTGGCCATTCTTCCCGCCGCCAAGCAGTCTGAGATCCTGGCGTTCCAGGCTACGCTGCCCGGAGATACGGCCAGCCGACTGGCAACGCTCTATCCCGAATACAGTGCCGACCCCACCGAAAAGCAACCGACGGAGATCGCCCTCTTTACCGACAGGGGATTGTATCGTCCGGGACAAACCCTCTATTTCAAAGGCATTGCTTACCAACTGACGAAGACGCAACCCCAGGTCGTCCCCAACCAGACCTATACGGTCGTCTTACGGGATGCCAACTACAAAGAAATATCAACACAGAAGCTGAAGACCAACGCTTTCGGCTCGTTCAACGGCGAATTCGTCCTGCCCCGGCAGACACTGACCGGCAGTTTCTCACTCGCGGTCGAGAATGCCTCTACGCATTTCAACGTTGAAGAATACAAACGGCCGACCTTCGCCGTGGAGTTCCAGCCGATCAAAGAAGAGGTGGCTTTTGGCGACCGGGTCAGCATCCGTGGGAAGGCGCAGACCTTCTCCGGCGTAGCGCTGCAGGAGGGGAATGTGGAATGGCGCATCGTTCGCCGCCCGTATCTCCTGCGTACCTATTACGGTTCTTTCCGTGAGGAACAAGTAGCCGGTGGAACCACTGCGATAGCCAACGACGGTAGTTTCACGTTCTCTTTCCGACCGGAAAAGGTTGCTTCCTCTTTCTACCCGACCCAATACTACAATTATGAAGTGGTGGCAACGGTGACCGACAGCCGAGGCGAATCGCAAGAGGCGTACTTTGCCTTCCCGGTAGGCGATACCGGCATTCTGTTGCAGACCGATATCCCGGATAAGGCCGACAAATCGAAACTCAAAGCCATGCCGAGCGCCCAACTGTTGAACGGGGAGCCGACGCGCGCCACGGGGCATTATCGGATCGTCTCGTTGATCGACCAAAAAGAAGCGCAAGTGATTATTCCCACTTACACCGAAGATAAACAAATGGCTTCCGGTAGTTTCACCTCCGGCGAAGCCCTGCCCGACGGCCTCTTCAATAACTTGCCTTCGGGCGCTTACCGCATCTTTCTCGAAGCAAAAGACCAGAAAGGGCGGGAGATCAAACACCAGCAGGATTTTATCCTTTACGGGGAAGACGACAAACGCCCGCCGGTCTTCACGACCGAATGGCTGATCGCCGGAAAGACTTCTTGCCTGCCGGGCGAAGAGGCGGAATGGGTGTTCGGTACCTCGTTCGAGGATACCTATATATTATATGAAGTCTACCGGAACGACAAACAGATCACGCGCCAGCGCATCCGGTTGAACAATGAGAACCGGACGTTCTGCCTGCCTTTCAAAGAAGCGTATGGCGACGGGGTGATGGTCAGCTTTACCTATATTAAAGAGGGACGACTCTATGTTTCGCAGTTGCCCATCACCCGGAAACAGCCGGATCGGAAACTGACGATCCGCCCGGAGACCTTCCGCGACCGTTTGTTGCCGGGAGAAAAGGAGACCTGGAAGTTTCGCATCACCGATGCCGACTCGCTGGCCGTAAACGCGGAGGTTTTAGCCGGGTTGTACGATATGTCGCTCGACAAGATCTTACCGTTCAGTTGGTACTTCACGCCCGAACGGTCGATCTACGTGCAAGGCCCCCGTTTCGTGATGGGTGATGGCTTCGGGCAGACCAATCGCTTCGGGAAGGTCTATCCCCAGCACCTGAAAACGCAAGGATATACGTTCGATCAGCTCGATTGGCAGGGAGCCTTACAGCTCTTGTACGGACAGAATATGGTCTTCCATTCGCGGGCTGGTGGATCGGCGGATCAACGGATGATGAAGTCCGAAGCCTATGTCGAAGAGGCGGAAGATGCCGTATACGCTCCTACGCCCGAGATGAATCTCACGGGCTCGCTTGTCGAACAGGAGGTGGAGACCAACGGGGACACCGGCACCGGCACGGGACAAGACACGGCGCCTGCCGTACGGACCAACTTCAATGAGACCGCTTTCTTCTTCCCCGCCCTGCAGACCGATCGCGAGGGGAATCTGATCCTCAGCTTTACCCTGCCGGAAAGCACCACCACGTGGAAACTGCAACTGCTCGCGCATACGAAAGAGTTGAAATACGGACAAGATACCCGCGAGATGATCACCAGCAAACCGCTGATGGTCGTGCCCAACCTGCCGCGTTACCTGCGCCAGGGCGATAAAGTCACCTTATCGGCAGCCTTGATCAATCAATCGGAGAAAGCGATAACCGGGAAGGTACGCCTGGAATGGTTCGATCCGGCAACGGATAAACCCCTGACGGGTATGGACACACAAACGACCGCATTCAACCTGTCCGCCCAGGGGCAGACGACGGTGCAATGGGCCGTCGCCGTTCCCAACGGCAGAGAGCTTATGGGTTGCCGGATCGTTGCCGATGCCGATGCGGGCAGTGATGGCGAACAACATCTGCTGCCGGTACTCTCCGATCAGATCCTGGTCACCGAAAGTACGCCGTTCTACCTCTTGAACAGCGGAGAACATAAGATAGACCTCAAGCAGCCCAACGCCGGCCGGCCTTTCCGCCTGACATTCGAAGTGAGTGCCAATCCGGTTTGGTATGCCGTGCAGGCATTGCCGACATTGACTAATCCGGCAAACGACAATATCCTCTCGTGGTTTGCTTCCTACTACGGAAACACCCTGGCGACATCGATCGCCCGGAGCTATCCGCGCCTGCAAAAGGTGATCGACCAATGGATGATGCAGGGAGGAGATGCGACGACACTCTTGTCGAACCTGGAGAAGAACGAAGAGCTGAAGAACGTATTACTCGAAGAAACACCCTGGGTGATGGAAGCACAGAACGAAACGGAACGCAAACAGCGCCTGTCGCTCCTGTTCGATCTGAACCGGGCAGACAATATGCGGCAGACAGCCCTGCGTCAACTCCTGGATCAGCAGAAAGAAGACGGCGGATGGGGATGGTTCAAAGGCTTTTATCCCGATCGCACGATCACACTTTCGATCATGAAAGGAATGGCGCAGCTGGTGCAGTTGAGCGCGACGCAGTACGGACAGGAAGAGAAAGAGATGCAGATGCGCGCGCTTCGTTACCTGGACAGTACCATGCGGAAAGATTATGAAGCCTTGAAGAAGTCCAAAATGAATCCGGAAGAAACTGTTCCTTCGGTGGAACAGATTGAATTCCTCTACGTCCGTTCCTGGTACAGAGACATCCCGGAATTGGGAGAAGCCCGCGAAGCGATCCGCTTCTATACCCACCAGGCGGAAAAACACTGGGACAAACTTTCTTTATACGGCAAAGGACAGGTAGCGCTGTTGATGCACCGCAACGGAAAGAAAGAGGTGGCCGCGGAGATCCTGGCCTGGCTGCGCAAGACCGTAACGACCTCGGAAGAGATGGGCATGTATTGGGCAAACAACCGCAGAGGTTTCAACTTCTTCACTTCACCCATCGAGGTACATACCCAGTTGATGGCCGCCTTCCGCGAAATCGCGCCGGACAAAGACGATACCGACCGGATGAAGCAATGGCTATTGAACCAGAAACGAACACAGGACTGGGAATCGGTGCCGGCAACGCTTAACGCGATCCATGCACTGCTGCTGACCGGAAGCGATTGGCTGAATGAAGAGAACACGATCACCGTAACATGGGCCGGCAAGAGCTACCGTTCGGCCGACGGCGAAGTGGCAACCGGATATATCAAAGAGACCCTGACCGGCGACGCGATAAACACGCAGGCACAGACACTCACGATTCGCAAGGAAGGGGAAGCGCCCGCCTGGGGTGCGGTCTACCAGCAATACTTCGCGCCGATCGACCAGGTGACCGCCCATAAAGGAGTCTTGAATGTCGAAAAGAAACTCTTTGTGGAGACAAACAATGGCAAAGAGCGGCAAATCCGTCCGGTGACGGAAAGCAACCCCTTGAAGGTAGGTGATAAGGTGATCGTACGTCTGACCATCCGCTCCGACCGGGAGATGGATTACGTCTTCCTCAAAGACCTGCGCAGCGGAGCCTTCGAACCCGCCGGGCAGGTTTCGGGTGCGACCTACCGGGATGGTCTTTGGTTCTATCAGGCGCCTAAGGACGTATCGGAAAACTTCTACTTCCAACGCCTGCCCAAAGGCACGTTTGTGATCGAATACCCCGTATACGTTTCACGCAGCGGAGAATACGCCGGAGGAATCAGCACCATCCAATGCCTCTACGCCCCGGAATTCGTCTCCCATACGGAAGGAAGTAAGATAAATGTGAAATAATTTGTTATATTTGCAACATCTTTATTATAGAAAAGAAAAGATATGAAACAGATCCTTTTTATTTGTATAGCTATTTTGCTGGCTACCGGCTCGGCTTCGGCACAAGCGGTGATCGCGGCAGACCAAGCCACGCACGACTTCGGTGAGATAAAAGAAGTAGACGGGAAAGTATCCCATGCTTTCGTCATTAAGAATACAGGCGACCAACCTTTGGTGATCACTCGCGTGATCGCATCCTGCGGATGTACGACGCCGGAATGGACCAAAGAACCGATTGCCCCCGGAAAGACCGGTACGATTCAAGTCACATTCGATCCGGCTCACCGACCCGGCACCTTTGCCAAGACTATGTCGGTCTATAGCAACGGGAAGACCGGAAGTTTCATTCTCACCATCCGGGGAGACGTGAAGTAACGCTATCTGAATTCAAAAACCACCGGCGATGATCTTTAACCTGCAACGTTTTCTACTTCTTTGTTTCGGACTTGTATTGTTTACAACGGCCGGAGCACAGAACGGTGCGCAGTTGAAGGTCGACGAGATCACCTATAACTTCGGGAACATTAACGAAGCAGACGGACCGGCGACGCATACCTTTACCGTAAGCAATACCGGCACCGGCCCTTTGGTGATCACCCGCGTGACGGCTTCCTGCGGTTGCGCCAAGCCGGATTGGACCAAAGAACCGATCGCTCCGGGAGCAACCGGGGAATTGACAGTCACCTTCGACCCCAAAGGTCGTCCGGGTCCTTTCCACAAAACCGTTTCGATCTACAGCAACGGCAATAAAGGAAGCTACACCCTGGCGATCAAAGGCAATGTGAAACCCAAATCACTGCAACCGGTCTTCACCTATCCCTATTCGATCGGTGAATTGAAGTTACATTCGAAAACAATCCTGTACAGTACGATCCGCCCGGAAGAGACGCTGGGCGAACGCATCAACCTGTTGAACGACACACAGCAGGCGCTCACCGTGCACCTGGGGAAATTACCCCATTACTTCACGGCAGAGGTCAAACCGGCGACGCTTCAACCGGGCGAAACGGGTGAAATCACCATCCTATTGGACGGTAAAGCCGTGAAACGCAAAGGACGCATCACAGCCGAGCTGCCGGTGACCGTCGTCAGCAACGACCAGAAAGAGGTCAACGGACAGATCAAGATCGCCGCCAATATCATCGATAACTTCAACAAACTCTCCGCCTCCGAAAAGGCTCAGGCACCTGTTGCCCAGCTTTCCGGAACCCTTCTTGAGTTCGGACAGTTGCCGACCAAAGGCAGTATCATCCCATTGATCGGAGGCAAGACAAGTATTTCATTTGATATCACAAACACAGGGAAATCACCCCTATTGATCTATAGCGTAACCTGCGATGATGACCGATTGGATATCTCGGGCGGCCGTAGGGAACTCAAACCGGGAACGACAGCGACCTTCAAAGTATCCGTCCGTCCGAAAGACGTCAAAACCCGGATGGAATCCCTGATCAACGTCGTCTGCAACGACCCGAACGGGCCGGTTCGCCTGATCAAAGTGACAGCATACAAATAGAAATTATGAATTATGAGTTATGAATCGAAGATCGGCCTTAGCCAATTATGAGAAAAGGAAATAACATTCCTTCATAATTGGCTAAGGCCGATCTTCGATTCATAATTCATAATTCATAATTCATAATTTAAGAAGCCATGGAACATCCTGAAAACGATGAACTGTACAAAGGACTGAAAGTAAACAAAGGAATATCCGACGCGCCGACGGTCAATCCTTACCTGAAGAAACGCGCGCAACGCAAACACTATACGCCTGCTGAATTTGTGGAAGGGATCCGCAAAGGAGATATCACGATCCTCAGCCAGGCCGTCACCTTGGTAGAGAGTTCACTCTACGAACATCAACAGACTGCTCAGGAGATCATCGAGAAATGCCTGCCGCATGCCGGCAATGCGGTGCGTATCGGTATCACGGGTGTTCCCGGTGCCGGGAAAAGCACCTCGATCGATGCGTTCGGTATGCACCTGCTCGGGCAGGGGCGCAAACTGGCCGTCTTAGCCATCGATCCGAGCAGCGAGCGCACCAAAGGCAGTATCCTGGGCGACAAAACCCGGATGGAAGAGCTGTCGCGCCAGCAGAATGCTTTTATCCGCCCTTCTCCTTCGGCCGGTTCGCTGGGAGGCGTTGCCCGTAAGACCCGCGAAACCATTGTGCTTTGCGAAGCGGCCGGCTTCGATTCGATCTTTGTGGAGACGGTAGGCGTCGGACAGAGCGAGACGGCGGTACATTCGATGGTCGACTTCTTCCTGTTGATTCAGTTGGCAGGCACAGGCGACGAATTGCAAGGCATCAAACGAGGTATCATGGAGATGGCCGACGGCATCATCATCAACAAAGCGGACGGCGACAACGTAGAAAAGGCCAAACTGGCGGCTGCCCAGTTCAAGAACGCCCTGCACCTGTTCCCGCCCGCCGACTCCGGCTGGACCCCTCAGGTCTTGACCTACTCGGGCTACTACAATCTCGGCATCAAAGAGATCTGGGACATGGTCGATGCCTATGTCGCCTTCACCCGAAAGAACGGATTCTTCGATCATAAGCGCAATGAACAAGCCAAATACTGGATGTACGAATCGATCAACGAAGCCTTACGCGAAAGCTTCTATCACAACCCGGCTGTCGAGAACGAACTGACCCGGACCGAACACAAAGTGCTCCACAACGAGATCAGCTCATTCGTCGCCGCCAAACAGATGATGGATCTTTTTCTGGAAAATATCAGAAAGAATTAAAATTTACGTATATTTGCCCCACCTAAAGAACTGTTAGCTCAGTTGGTTCAGAGCACTGCCTTGACAGGGCAGGGGTCGCCGGTTCGAGTCCGGCACAGTTCACACTTTTTGCGTTATAGTGCTAAACCACCAAACTTAATTCCAGCAATGATACCTAAATGTAAATTTGTGCGGGCTGCCGGATTGGCCCTTCTTTGTTTATTCACGCATTCCGGATTCTCTTATGCAATCGAAGATCCGATGTATCCGTTTCATCCGAAGACAGCCTTGTCTGTGACCTCCTCCAATCTGCCTCTGGTCCTGATCACACTGGACGAACGGATGGCGGATAAGTCGGACGATAAACGGGTATCGGCCTCGATGAAGATCATTTGGGACAAAGACGGGGAAAGAAATCAAGTGTCAGATACGGAACATTACGACTACGACGGGAAGATCGGCATCAAATACCGGGGGAACTCGTCGTATTGGAATTCCGATAAGAAGCCTTTTGCCGTGCGCATACAGGATGAAGACGGAAAGAAGAAAAAAGCTTCGATCCTGGGCATGGGTGAAGACGAAGACTGGGCATTGCTGGCGCCTTATACCGATAAGAGTATGATCCGCGATGTATTATTGTTCGACCTCATGCGCGGTTCGTTCGAATATGTGCCCACGGGGAGGTACTGCGAAGTATTTCTCAACGGGATCTACCAGGGGGTTTACATTATGACCGCCCGGGTGCGCCAGGGGGCAAACCGGATTAACATAAAAAAGCCCACTGCGGATAGTGGCGACGGACTTACCGGCGGCTATCACCTGGAGATCGACCGCGACGACGATCCCGGCTTCTGGGGTGTGGTTCGTCCGATGGACGCCTGGGGTGTTCATGCGGCCAAAGGCGCTTGCTATTACCAAATGAAATATCCGGACTGGGAAGACCTGACGGACGCACAGAAAAGATATATCAAAGAACGAGTCTGGGGTATGGAACGAAGCATTGCGGGTGAGGATTTCAAAAATCCGAAAACCGGCTATCGCGCCTATCTCGATACCTTATCCCTGGCCGATTTCTATATCGCCCAGGAATTGGCCAAGAATATAGACGGCTACCGCCTAAGTACGCCGTTCTATAAAGATAAAGACAGCGTCGACCCGCGTTTCAAGTTCTCGATCTGGGACTTCAATATCTCCATGGGCAATGCCGACTACTACGACGGCTGGAGTACGGAGGGCTGGGTATGGAACAATACCCGGTTTGGCGACGATGTCAATCAGATTCCCGCCATGTTTAAACGCATACTCGAAGATGAAACGTTCCGCGAAGGCCTGAAGAAGCGTTGGAACGATCACCGGGAAACTCGCCTTTCGAATGAAGAAGTAAAACAGAAGGCCGACTCGCTCATCACCTTATTGGGCGAAGCACAAGAGCGGAACTTCAAGGCATGGCCACGCTTCGGCCAATGGGTATGGCCCAACTACTACGTCGCCTCCTCCTGGGACAATGAAATCGCATACCTGAAATCCTGGTTGACCAAAAGAATCGATTGGATCGACAGCCAATGGGCGGTAGAGAAGGTGGAGAACCTGGTGCCCAACGGCCGCTTTGAATCCGCCGGAGACAGAGGCAATTCGAGCGAGATCAAACTATCGGAATGGAGCCAGTCCTCCGGCAACGCCTATATCGTGAACGACGAGGTCGCCTCTGGTGACTATGCCATGACCTTGTACCCCCAGACTTCCGCTTTCCAGGTGATCAGCGAATTGACACCGGGAACCTATAAGCTCTCGGCCAAAGTCAAGACAACCAACGAGCCGAATGCCTATATGTATATACGAACAACGCGCGGCAGTGAGATCCAGACCGAATACCGCCGGGATATCCAGGCCGACGCCGACTTCTACCAGATCATCTACGACGATCTGCCGATCGACAACAAAGCGATTGAGATCGGTTTTGTCACCGGCGCTTCCACCAATGCCCGCCTGTGGATCGACGATGTGGTATTGACGCGGAAAGACTTCTCCGTATCCAATACGCCTCTTGCGGAGCAGAAAGGAGAGGCCGACATCCGGGTAGACCGCAACCAGTTATTTCTTATCGTCGATGTGGCGGAAGATCAACGGGGTGAATCCTTGGAGATCTTTGAGATCACCGGCCGCAAACTCTTCGCCCGAAAGATCACCGAGCGGCAAACCATAGTTGGCAATATCTTCCAAGAGAATATGATTTATATTGTGCGCATTGGCAGCAAAGCGCAGAAGGTGATGTTTTAAGGAGTTAAGGGGCTTACTTCTTCAAAACCTTCAGCAACAACTCCGGCTCATCGGTCGTAATAAAATCAATGCCTTGCCGGATAAAGCCTTGCATCGGCTTCTCTTCATTGACAGTCCACACATTCGTGGTCAGCCCGATGCCTTTGGCTTTGGCTACCCAGGTGGGATTGTCGGTCAATACCTTATGGTTATAATCCAGGCCGGTCAATCCGATCTCTTTCAGGTCCTGGGGAGAGACATCGCCGTTCAGATACACCACCGTTGCCTCAGGCGCCAATTTCTTCAACTCTTTGCACACATTCATGCTGAATGCGATATAATCCACCCGGTCTTCCAATTCATATTTTTGAACCAGTTCGACACAGAGGCGCACCAGCCGGTCTTCGTTCACCACCCGCTTATGCGATTTGATTTCCAACACCAACTGCATACCTTCCAATTGCTTGCCCAAAGCCAGGTAAGCATCGACGGTCGGGATCTTCTCTCCGTTGGCAAGCGTGCCGGTCATCAGCTGATCGTAGGTAGAGGTTTCGATATCGAAGCCAAAAATAGAAGCATCATGGTTCACAATCGGAATACCATCGGCTGTCAGCCATACATCGAACTCGGAGCCATACACCCCTATTTCATGGGCTTTCTTTAATGCGGCTAACGAATTTTGCGCCGACCCTTCCGTTTTCCAGAAGCCGCGGTGAGCAATTACTTGGGTTTGCCCCCAACTCAGGGAGGCGACACAGATCAATAGATACAGGATAGTTCTTACTTTTTTCATGATTAGATTGTCTAATTATTTCGTCGGGTAAAGATAAGACGAACGAATTAAAAATACAACAAAGGCAGAAAGATGCTTTACGACCGGGGTCGTAAAGGTTTACCACCGGGGTCGTAAACGTTTAGCACCGGGGTGGTAAAGCTTTACTACCCCGGTGCTAAAGATAAAACTACCGTTCTTTTGATTTATTTCGTTCGTTCTTCCACCCAACGGCGTGCATTGACGAAGGCTTCCATCCACGGAGTGACTTCATCGCCTTTGCGGTCGGCAGGATAGTAGCCGCATTGCCAGGGGAAGACGGCCCGTTCGGGATGAGGCATGATCGCCAGGTGTCGACCGTCGGCCGAGCAGACGCCGGCAGTGGCCCACGGGGAACCGTTGGGGTTGGCCGGGTAACCGTCGTAGTTATACCGGGCAATGATATTGTACTTTTCTTCGCCGTAGGGGAAGTTGAATTTGCCTTCGCCGTGCGCCACCCAGGCACCGATCTTCGATCCGCTCAGGGAAGCGAACATCACCGAATGGTTACGGGGCACTTCGAGGGTAACAAACTCTGACTCGAACTTATGCGAGTCGTTGAATACCATCTTATGCTTCAATTCATGCTCCGGATAGAGCACTTCCAGTTCGGCCATCAGTTGGCAACCGTTACAGATCCCCATACTCAAGGTATCCTTGCGGGCGTAATAGTTATCGATCGCTTTCTTTGCTTTTTCATTGTAAAGGAATCCGCCGGCCCATCCTTTGGCCGAGCCCAATACGTCGGAGTTGGAGAAACCGCCGACAAAGACAATCATATTCACGTCTTCCAGGGTCTCACGGCCCGACGCCAGGTCGGTCATGTGCACGTCTTTCACATCGAAGCCGGCCAGGTATAAGGCATAAGCCGTTTCGCGCTCGCACTGTGAGCCTTTCTCCCGGATCACGGCAGCCCGCACGCCAGAGCGTTCCCGGCGGTCATGGGTCAATCCCATATCGGCCAGTTTTCCGGTGAAGTCTTTGTTGTATTTAAACTCCAGCGGTTGCATCTTATAGTTCTCGAAACGGTTACCCGCGCAGACGCTTCCGCTTTGTTTGATATCCAATTGATAAGAAGAAGAGTACCATACATCACGCATATAATCGATACCGAAATGATACTGGGCACCCGCTTTCGATACCAGGATATGCCGTTCGTCGGTCGGACGGGCGATCCGGGCAAAGCCGACACCGGCGTCGCTCATCAGTTTCTCAAACGCTTTCTTCTCTTTCACCTGCACCAGGATACCCGGATTCTCCGCGAAGAGAATTGGGATCAGATCGGCTTCCGAAAGCGTATCCAGATCGACCTCAAGCCCACCTTCCACATTGGCAAAACACATTTCCAACAGGGCGGTCAGCATCCCCCCGGCAGAGATGTCGTGTCCGGCAAGGATCAATCCTTGTTCGATCGCATCCTGCACCGCGTTGAAAGCATCGGCAAAGTATTCGGTATCTTTTACGGTCGGCACTTCATGTCCCAGCTTATTCAATGCCTGAGCAAATGCGGAACCGCCCAGTTTGAAGCTGTCAAAGGAGAAATCGATATAGTAAACGACTGAGTTCTTCTCTTTCGCCAAAACAGGGGAAACAATCTTTTTCACATCACTCACCTCGCCTGCGGCCGAAACAATCACCGTTCCCGGAGAAATCACTTTATCCTGTCCGTACTTCTGGGTCATCGACAACGAGTCTTTTCCGGTCGGGATATTGATGCCCAAAGCGATCGCAAAGTCGGAACAAGCCTGTACCGCTTTGTACAGACGTGCATCCTCACCGGCGTTGCGGCACGGCCACATCCAGTTCGCACTCAACGAAACACCGGCCAATTTGTCCGTCAACGGCGCAAACACCAGGTTGGTCAGCGATTCGGCAATCGCCATCACCGATCCGGCAGCCGGATCAACCATCGCAACCTGCGGCGCATGACCGATAGAAGTCGCGATACCTGCCTTCCCTTTGTAGTCCAAAGCAACGGCACCCAAGTCGCTCAACGGCAACTGGATCTCACCCTGGCATTGTTGGCGGGCTACCTTTCCGGTTACCGAACGGTCTACCTTATTGGTCAACCAATCCTTACAGGCTACGGCTTCCAGCTGCAACACGTTCTCCAGATAGTGATGGATTTCCGAAGTCTTGTAAACCACCGGCTGATAGGTCTCAGCCACTGTCTGGTCGACCATTACCGTGCGCGGCGGTTTGCCAAACATATATTCCAGTTTCAGGTCGATCGGTTTCTCACCGTCCGCCTGTTTGAATACCAATTTCATATCGTTGGTCGTTTCGCCCACCACATACATCGGCGCACGTTCGCGCTCGGCGATACGGCGAACCCGATCCACATCTTCCTCTTTCATCAATAGACCCATGCGTTCCTGGCTTTCATTGCCGATGATCTCTTTGGCCGACAACGTCTGGTCGCCGATTGGCAGTTTGTCCATCTCGATCACGCCTCCGGTGGCTTCAATCAACTCCGAAAGACAGTTCAAATGGCCTCCCGCGCCATGGTCGTGGATCGAGACAACCGGGTTTTCTTCCGACTCGGCAATCGTACGGATCACGTTCGCGGCGCGTTTCTGCATCTCCGGGTTGGCCCGTTGCACGGCATTCAGTTCAATGCCACTGGCATATTGCCCGGTATCCACGGAGGATACGGCTCCGCCACCCATACCGATCCGGTAGTTATCGCCACCGATCACCACCACTTTTTCGCCCGGCTCAGGATTGCCTTTCAGGGCATCCCGCTTATTGGCAAAGCCGACTCCGCCGGCAAGCATGATGACTTTATCGTATCCGTATTTCTTGTCGTTCTCTTCGTGTTCGAAAGTCAACAGCGAACCACAGATCAAGGGCTGACCGAAGTGGTTACCAAACTGCGAAGCGCCATTCGAAGCTTTGATCAGGATTTGTTCCGGCGTCTGATAGAGCCATTGACGCGGATCCATCACTTTCTCCCATTCGCGGGCGCCTTCCGTACGCGGATAAGAAGTCATATAGACTGCTGTCCCCGCCATCGGCAAGGAAGCTTTCCCACCGGCCAGGCGGTCGCGGATCTCTCCACCCGATCCCGTCGATGCCCCGTTGAACGGTTCGACGGTAGTGGGGAAGTTATGCGTTTCGGCCTTCAGCGAGATCACGGTATCGATCTCCCGGGTGGCATAATAATCGGGTTTGTCGCCGGAGAGCGGAGCAAACTGCGTCACCCGCGGCCCGGCATTGAAGGCGACATTATCTTTGTAGGCAGAAACCAATTTGTTCGGGTTCTCTGCCGAGGTTTTCTTGATCAGGTTGAAAAGGCTGCTTTCCATCTCCACCCCGTCGACGATGAAAGTACCACCGAAGATCTTGTGCCGGCAATGCTCCGAGTTCACCTGGGCAAAGCCATAGACTTCGCTGTCGGTCAGTTTCCGGTTGAGCTTCTCGCTGACTTCATTCAGGTAGCTCACCTCTTCGTCACTCAGGGCCAAGCCTTCCTGCACGTTATAGGCAGCAATATCGTCAATCGAAAGGATCGGATCCGGCTGTTTATGGATCGTAAAGATCTCCTGATCCAGGCCGTTGTAGATCCGTTGCAACATCGGATCGTGATCCGCCTCTTTGCATGCCACAGGATAGTATTCCTCAATCCGTTCAATGCCTTGAATCCCCATGTTCTGGGTGATTTCCACCGCATTGGTACTCCAGGGAGTAATCATTTCCCGGCGCGGTCCGACAAACCAACCGGCCAATGTTTCCCCTTCCAAAGGAGTGGCTTCACTAAATAACCATACTAATTTCTGAATGTCTTCGGGAGAGAATCTCTGTGCTGTTTCTACGGCCAGCACTGCGCTTGATGAAGATCTGAAGAATAGGATCATATTGCTGATAATATTGATTGTCTGAATTGGCGAGAACTATCTTCTGTTTCGCGCAGCAAAGATAAAGAGAATTAAGGAATAAACAGGACGAAAGAAGAGGGATTTTAGGAATCCAAATTGGCGGGACTATTTTTTCTTTTTCTAGGAGTATTTACTTGTTGATAATTGTCAACAAATGTGTTGACGGTTATCAACAAACAAATACTCCTGCGAACAGGCTCAAATACAGCCTCTTATAATTATCGGAAAAACCAGGGAGAAAATCGAGGGGGAATCGGAGCGAATCCGTAGGCTGATTATTTGCTTTATTAGTAAATAAGGTCTTATTTTGGTGGATCAATTTAAGAAGCGTATGAAAAAAACGATGGTATGGGGGTTGGGGACTACTCTTTTGGTTTCTTGCTCCGGCACGGCTAAGCAGCAGAGTGAAGAAAAAAGTAATCCGAATGTGATCATTATCCTGGCCGATGATATCGGTTATGGGGATTTGAGTTGCAATGGAGAACCGACGATCCATACGCCGAATGTAGACCGGCTGGCGAAAAGCGGGGTTCGTTTTACGGATGCACACGCCGTGGCGGCAACCAGTACACCGTCGCGCTATTCGCTCCTGACCGGGCAGTATGCCTGGAGAAGGAATGATACGGGCATTGCGACAGGGGATGCCGGCATGGTGATCCGCCCGGAGCAAACCACGATTGCCGATATGTTTCGCCAGGCAGGTTACGCGACCGGAGCCGTAGGCAAATGGCATCTGGGACTGGGGGATACGCAGGGATCGCAGGATTGGAACGGTTTTATCACACCGGGGCCGACCGATATCGGCTTTGACTACTCGTATATCATGGCGGCGACAGGCGACCGTGTGCCCTGTGTCTATGTGGAAAACCAACGGGTCGTAAACCTGGATCCGAACGATCCGATTGCCGTCAGCTACAAAGAACCCTTTCCCGGTGAACCGCTGGGCAAAGACCATCCCGAAATGCTCTATGTATTGAAACCCAGCCTGAATCACGGGCACGACCAGGCGATCGTCAACGGCGTTTCCCGCATCGGCTATATGAAAGGAGGCAAACAGGCCTTATGGGTCGATGAGAATATAGCCGACAGCATCACGCGTAACGCCGTGAAGTTTATCGAGGAACATCACGATCGACCGTTCTTCCTCTACTTTGCAACCAATGATATCCATGTGCCCCGCGTCCCTCATCCGCGTTTTGCGGGGAAGAGCGGCATGGGTCCGCGTGGTGATGCGATCCTGGAATTCGACTGGAGCGTGGGACAAATCATGACGGCATTGGAGAAACAGGGCATAGCTGAGAATACCCTGATCATTCTTTCCAGCGATAACGGCCCGGTAGTGGACGACGGTTATCAGGATCAGGCTGTTGAATTGTTGGGTGATCATCGTCCCTGGGGACCCTTTCGCGGGGGAAAGTACAGTATCTTTGAAGCTGGCACCCGGGTGCCGTTTGTGGTAAGCTGGCCGGCCCAGGTGAAACAGGCCGTATCCGATGCTTTGGTTTCGCAAATCGACCTGTTCGCCTCATTATGCAAACTGATCGGGCAGGATATTCCGGCAGGAAGCGCACCGGATAGTCGCGACCAGTTAAACACACTATTGGGGAAAGACCGGAAAGGACGGGAATATATTGTCGAGCAAGCCGGCTCTCTCTCGGTCTCAAACGGCGAATGGAAATATATCGCCCCGAGCAACGGAGCGGCATATAACCGATTGACCAACACGGAGCTGGGTAATCACAAAGAAGAACAACTCTACAATCTCCACAAAGACATCGGGGAGAAAGAAAATCTGGCGTTGCACCATCCGGAGATTGTCAAGCAATTCCAAGAGATCCTGGAATCGGAACGATCGCGGTAAACAAAGAAAACAAGCGTTAAGGGGAAACCTCCCCTTAATGTTTGGTGGTAATAATAATCACGCCGTTCGCACCCCGTACGCCATAACCGGCGCCACTCTTATTGGCTTCGACCGTCGCGATATCGTGCACGTTGATCGCACCTTCGGCGGAACTATATTCCATTTCTACTCCATCGACAACGACCAGCGCAGCATTACTGGCGTAGAATGAGGATGCCCCCCGGAAGCAAGGCGCTCCGTCGATAAACGGCACGTTAGGCATAAACTGGCGGATGACCTCAGTCAATGAAGTGACACTGCTTTTCGCAATCATCTCGGCCGTGATGACGCCCGCCCGACGCTGCGCTTTCTGCGGAACCGCGTTTAATACATACATCTCATCTCGGCCCTCTTCCGTCAAGACACGGATCCGGCTATCCAGGACATCGATCCGTACCCGCTGATTGCCATTCAACGGGAAGACCGCCACCCGTTTCTTTTCGATGATGACTTCAATCTGGTCGTCTGCCTGCACTCTTTTCAATACGAACTCCCCATTCTTATTGGTCTTCGTCGATTGCGTATTATTCAACACGGCAATGACCACTTTCTTGAGCGGCTCGCCTTTGGGGGTCTGAACGACTCCGGTCAGGCTCATCGTCGACTGTTGGGCCGACAAACCGGATACGATCAACAACAGGGCAAATAGGTATAAACTCTTTTTCATATACATCGTAGATTTACAGGGTGAAACACAACTTGTCAAATATAGAGAATCTATTTCAATATCTATTGCGGGGAGCTGTTTTTTTAAGATTTCACCTTTTTTATCAAAGAATGAATGCAAATGACCGTATCTTTGCCCTTTCGGAACAGAAGGCCCTTCGCTAAATGGTAGAATTAATTGTAAAAGGATTATTGATAGGTGTATTGGTTTCGGCTCCTATGGGCCCTATCGGGATGCTCATCATCCGGCGTACACTATACAAAGGGCGCTGGCATGGCTTTGTTTCCGGGTTAGGCGCGGCCTTATCGGATGTATTTTATGCCGCACTTACGGGGTTGGCGATCGGTTTTGTTGTCAATTTCGTGGAGTCCAACCAGACCTTCCTCCAGCTGTTCGGCAGCGGTATTCTGGCCATATTCGGTTTTTATATCTTCCGTTCGAATCCGACCCGTCAGCTCCGGAAACAGAAAGCGATCCGCAAGATCTCGTATGCGCAGGATTTCATCTCCGCCTTTATTCTGACCTTCAGCAATGTTTTAATCGTATTCCTTTATATCGCGCTATATGCCCGTTTCGGGTTTGTCCGCGCCGAATATTCCGCCGGGATGATTCTGGGCGGCGTCGTGTCGGTTGGGATCGGTGCCATTCTTTGGTGGTTAATCATAACATATATTGTATCTAAAATGAGAAAATGGTTTAATATCAGAGGTCTTTGGTTGATGAACCGGGTGGTGGGAGGTATCATTCTCGCGGTTTCCGTGATTGGCTTTGTCTCCGCCATCGTTCCTTCGGCTACTGCTTCTGTATTTAATGTCAGTAATTCAAAATCAATCAGTCAAATGAAAAAGCTCAAAGTTCCTTATCTACCGACACTCGATGTGTTGGATTTATCTTCCGTCGGCCTCATTATGGAGAACAAAGCCCGGCGAGAGTACATTGAAGTAATCAATTGGGAAATATATCCTTACAAACCTGTTGTAGCCTTCGATATTGCCCGCACGGACAAGAACCTGTATATCCGTTACTTTGTCCGGGGAAATTCGCTGAAAGCATTATACGAGAAAGACGGTTCGCCGGTCTATACCGACAGTTGCGTGGAGTTCTTTATGAAGAAAGAGAATGAGAGCGGGTATATCAATTTTGAATTCAATTGCATCGGTTGTTGTGATGCTTCCCGCCGGCAGTCGCGTGCCGAGAGTGAATCCATTACACCGGAAGAATATCAGTCGATCCGCCGTTACTCTTCGCTGGAGAAGAAAACTTTCACAGAGAAAAAAGGCATCCACTCCTGGGAATTGATCGTCAGCATTCCTTTCTCGGTGATGGGATTGGATCCGGAGAATCTGCCGGAGAAGATCTTGGGCAACTTCTATAAATGCGCCGATGATACGGAATATCCTCACTTTGTAAGCTGGAGCCCGATTGGGACTGAACAGCCGGATTTCCATCGGCCGGAGTATTTTGGGGAGATTTGGTTTTAGGAGTTTTAGGTCTTTTAGGTCATTTAGGTCATTTAGGTCTTTTACGACTTAAAAGACCTAAATGACCTAAATGACCTAAACTCTTATTTCTTCTTCGCCAAATTCATCTCCACCACAAAAGCAACCAACAAACCAATCCCGCCGAACAATAAGACAGACGCACCATACACCACACTGGCATACTCCCGGTGCCCCCAACCATTGCTGGGCATCCCTCCATTATTTTCGACACCCAGGCTGATAAAGAAAGCCACCAACAATCCCAGTCCGATACCGGCCATCATACTGCCGATCTTCAACGCGCTGAAAGAGAAATTGCGCATATAACTCGGCAGCCCCAATTTGCCTTCGAAGGCAGAAGCCTCCAATCGATCGCCGATCTTTTCAATAATAGCCAGACGTTCTTTGCGGCGGGCAAACAATTCGAATAAACCGTAAATCCCTGCGGTGATAATACCAACGACTAATGGGATAAGAATAAAATCCATCATAATCTATACGTTTTTAAATGAGTAATTGATTTCGTTTGCTCTTTTGACGCAATAGTTTTCCATCGGTTACACTCTTTCGATAAAAAATATTTTTATTTTTGTTCCGGTTAGGTGTAACCAGTCCGCCTGGCATGCGTCCATATAAACAAATGGAGTTGTATACCGATCTATATTATGTGAAACGAATACAGGAAGGTGATCTGAGTTGTTTCGCTTGCCTACTCGACAAATACAGCCGCCAGGTTCATTCCTTGATCCTGAAGGTCGTATGCAGCCGGGAAGATGCGGAAGAGCTGACGCAGGATGTATTTATGAAGGTGTACAAAAACATTGCTTCGTTCAAGGGAGATAGCAGCTTTTCCACCTGGATCTACCGGATCGCTTACAACACGGCCATCTCGGCTACCCGGAGACGCAGAATGGAATACCTGGCCATCGAAGAGTCGACGATCAATAATGTATCCGAAGAAGAAGTCGCCCGGATGATGGGACAAACAGACCCTTCGGAGCAGATCGAGCAACTGGAAAAAGCAATCGGACGCCTATCGCCCGATGAACGAGGTATGATTTTATTATATTATATGCAGGAAAAGACGATCGACGACCTGGTGGAGATCACCGGACTCACGGTTTCAAATGTCAAAACCAAGCTGTTTCGTATCCGGAAAAAGTTGTTTGTCTTATTAAAAGAAATGGAGGAGAAGTAATGAATACAAATAGAGAAGAAGATTATCTGCAAGGCTTATTCCGTCAGTTGCCGGTGGAGCCGCTACCCGTTGATTTCCGGATGCAGCTCATGCAACAGATACAGGAAGAAGCCCTGCGGGTGAAGAAGCGCAACGAACGCCTGTCGTGGGCTGCCCTGATCATTGCCTCATTGGTGATACTCACCCTGGGGGTATTGGCCGTGATCCGCCTGGGCATACCCAAAATCTCTATCGATATCTCTATGGAAGCGATGCAAACGATCCCCTTCTACCTCTACATCGCCGGGCTCGCCGGCCTCTTACTCTTTGCCGATCATTATTTCCGGAAGAGATACCGGGCCAAACATAAAGATGATATGATAATACACTGAGAGGTTACGGTCGCTTAATGCGAAACCGTCTCCAACGTATTGATCAGATCCGGATTGATCTTTTTGATATTCTTGATTGCTTTGGAGAAAGGCACATAGACGATATTGTCGTTTTGCACACCAATCATCACATTGCGCTGATCGTCCTGAATGGCATCGATAGCGGCAACGCCCATGCGGGTAGCCAGGATACGGTCCTGCGCCGTGGGAGATCCCCCGCGTTGCAGGTGCCCCAGGATCGAAACCCGTACATCAAACTGGGGGTACTCTATCTTCATGCGTTCGGCAATGCCCATGGCTCCGCCGGTAATATCACCTTCGGTCACCAGAACGATACTGCTACTCTTTGATTTCCGGAAGCCCGTCTCGATCATTTCCGCCAACTGGTCTTTCTCCATCGATATTTCAGGAACAATAGCGGCTTCTGCTCCGGAAGCGATCGCTCCGTTCAAGGCCAGGAAGCCGGCCTCACGCCCCATCACCTCGATAAAGAACAGGCGATCGTGCGAGGTTGCAGTATCGCGGATCTTGTCGACACACTCCATGATGGTGTTCAATGCCGTATCGAAACCGATCGTGGTATCCGTGCCGTAGAGGTCATTGTCGATTGTTCCGGGCAGGCCGACAATCGGATAATTATATTCCTGCGCAAAGATGCGGGCGCCGGTAAGCGTCCCGTCGCCGCCGATCGTAACCAAGGCGTCGATGCCATGTTCCATCAAACGATCATACGCTGTCTTCCGACCTTCCGGTGTACGGAATTCTTCGCTGCGCGCGGTCTTCAGGATCGTACCGCCCCTTTGGATTATATTACTTACACTTTGATTATTGAAGTCTTCTATTTCATTCGTGATCAAGCCTTTGTATCCACGATAGATACCCTTGACTGCTATCCCTCTAAACAAGGCGGTTCGAGTGACCGCGCGGATGGCAGCGTTCATTCCGGGTGCATCACCTCCGGAGGTTAAAATGCCAATACACTTTACCATAGTCATCGTATAAAGGTTTATTATGACGCAGCAAAAATACGATTTATAGTTGAGAGTAGATTCGCCGAGGGGCAAAAGTTCTTCTTTTGTAACAGTATTGTCACATTATAAACCAGCGGCTGGTACGGTGTTTATCTCCCGAATCCGCCCGGCCACTTCTTCCATCAGCCATTTAGGGGTCGAAGTAGCGCCGCAAACGCCTACCCGCTCAATACCAACAGGCAGAGGTGTATTGATTTCTTTGGCTTCAGAGATAAAAAAGGTATGGGGATTGGCCTTCAGGCATTCTTCGAACAATACCCGCCCATTCGAGCTTTTCTTGCCAGCAACGAAATACACCCAGTCGTGACGGGAGGCGAAGCCTTTAATATGCGGCAGACGATTGGCCACCTGCCGGCAGATCGTATCGTAATAATCAAAACGAGTATGCTCGGACCGGCGTCGTTCGATCTCTTCGACAATTTCACGGAAACCATCCAGGGACTTGGTCGTCTGCGAGAAGAGAATAATATCCCGGTTGAAATCCAGACGGTCCAGATCCTCGATCTTCTCGATCACAATCGCCGTGCCGTCGGTCTGGCCCACCAGGCCATTGACTTCCGCATGGCCTTTCTTGCCGTAAATAACCAGCTGGGTCTGCTTCGACCGGGTTTCTTCATAACATTTATGGATCCGTCGCTGCAGGCGCAGCACCACCGGGCAGGTGGCATCCACGATCGTGATCTGGTTTTCTTTTGCCGTCAGATAAGTAGAAGGCGGCTCGCCATGAGCGCGTAGCAGGACTTTCTTCCCTTTCAAATCTGCCAGATCTTTATGCTCGATGGTCCGCAGTCCTTGCGATCGTAGCCGCTCCACTTCTAAGTTATTGTGCACGATATCCCCCAGACAATACAGCGTATCCGTCTCTTTCAGCTCCCGCTCGGCACTCTCGATAGCCGTCACCACACCAAAGCAAAAACCGGAATCGTTATCGATCTCTACGCTCAGCATCTGTTTACTCTTTCGTTGTACCACTGCAAAAGCAACGCTTTCTGCTCTTCGACGGTCATATCCGAATTGTCCAGCACCCGGGCATCGTCGGCCTGCCGGAGCGGACTCTCTTCGCGGGTCGAGTCGATATGGTCGCGGCTCAGCACATTTTCCAACACATCGGCGTAAGAGGCAGGCTGCCCTTTCGCTTTCAACTCGTCGACGCGCCGCTGGGCCCTGATCTCGGGCGATGCGGTCACGAAAATCTTCAGTTCCGCATCCGGAAAGACCACCGTTCCGATATCCCGTCCGTCCATCACGACCCCTTTGTCGCGCCCCATCTCCTGTTGCTGGGCGACCATCGCGCGACGCACAAAACCCAGGGTCGCAATGCGGCTCACCCGATTGGCCACCTCCATCCCGCGGATCTCTTTCTCCACCTTTTCGCCATTCAGATACGTATCCGGCCGGCCGGTCTCGGGGTTTAACCGGAAACTGATCCGTATCCGGTCGATCTGCTGCTCGAGCTGTTCCTCATCCAATGCATCACCGGCAAACAATCCTTGCTGCAAAGCATAAAGAGTCACCGCCCGGTACATCGCACCCGAATCGATATAGGTATAACCAATCTCCCGTGCCAGATCTTTCGCCATCGTGCTTTTCCCACTCGAAGAATGTCCGTCTATCGCTATTGTTATTCGTTTCATTTGATTTTTCTTTGTCCTTTGCAAAAGTAACGAATCAGGCAATACCATCCAAACCGGCAAAAAGAGAGCCATATCCGAAAAAAAAAACACTGCACATTCAAATACATGAAAACAATCGTCACAATTATGAACAGCTTTATTATTTACACAGTCTATATTTGCTCTCGCAAAAAAATAGATCCTTATTTGCCCTAAATATTACTTTCGCAAAAAAAGATGATATAACAGAATCGTTAAATAATAAAAGGTATACGATTGCAAACCCTATAAGTGCAGGTTCCTGTGAAGGTGCGTGTACAAAGAATAATTTTTTATTCTTTTGTCAATATTACTTGCAATCAAGATAGAGTAATTTTTAAAAAACGGTTACAATCAGAAGGCGTCGGGAGATGGTTTCTGATTTTTTTTATGCCTACTATTTCACGCGCGTGGCGCGCTTTTCAATAGTTTGAGATGTGAAGATTTACGATATCAGTATCCAGGCTCCTCTTCTTAGACAAGAAGAGGGGGACCACGGCTTGCCGTGGTGGAGCAGTTTGATCTTCTGACAAATGATAAATACCTATCTCATACAAAATTAGGATCAAACTACCCCACCATCGCCTACGGCTCTGGTCCACCCCCTTCTTTTCTAAGAAGGGGAGCCTGGATAGTTCACTTGCTATTATCCTGCATCTTCACATTTCCTTCTATTCACCGCTCCGCGCCTACCAACTACTAACTACCAACTACTAACTACCGAAGAAAATCTTCACATTCTCTTCGATGCGAATAAATTTTGTGTGTTTATAAACCACTGAAAATGAAGCATTAATATTTTCTTCGGAAACTACCGGTAGTTTGCGCGCAAACTACCGGTAGTTTGTCGACAAAGTATTAGTAGTTTGTGCGCAAAGTACTGGTAGTTTGAAAAAGGGGGGTCTGGCGGGTTTCAAATCGTCTCTTCTTACGGGCGGAAATCGGAAAGTGTAGTGGAGATGCTGACCATCATAGCCATGGCGGAGGGGTGGTATTTGGCGACGGAGACGCCGACATCAAACATCTTTATTTTTACTCCGGCACCGGCGGAGAAGCCTCCCAATTTATTCCCGTTTTCTACTTTCAGGTCCATGTTTCGTTTGGGGTTGAATCCCAGGCCGACCCAAAAGTTCTCGGAGGGAACAAAATCGACCCCGATGACCAGGTGCTTGGCAAAGGTCTGAAAGAAACTATCCTTATCGGCCGCTCCGGTCTGGTCGATGGTATCGAACTTCCAACGGTTCAGATACATCGCCGTCAGGGATAAGCGGATCGGGGCATGGTTCATCTTTTTGGTTATACCCAATTGAATATCCCAGGGCAAAGGGTAACGCTCGTCGTCGTACGTCTTGAGTTGTGCCCCCATATTCTTCAGGGTGAAACCGAAAGAGAAGGCTTTTTCTTCATTATAATAACTGAGTCCCGCATCGACGGCTAATCCGAACGAAGAGAACTCGGCGAAACTCGAATAGAGAAATTTCATCGTCACCCCACCGCGCCAGCGGTTCGACAGGTCGTAAGCATAGAAACCCTGCAGGCCGACGTCGTTCGCCGTAAAGTCGCCCACCGCAATATTCTCGGGCAGGTATTCTTTTATATTACCATAATTAATAAAGGTAGCACCGATTCCCCAGGCTCCCCGTTCCTTATGCGCTTTGGTATAGAGTGCGCTCCCGACATTGATATCCGAGATATAATTCATATAGTTCAGGTTGACCATACCGTCCATCTCTCCACCCAGCAGTCCCGGGTTATGAAAGACGAGGGAAGGGTCGCGCTCGATCAACGCAACCGTATGCCCACCCAAAGCGTTTGCCCGGGCGGATGTGGGGAAACGAAGAAAACGAAAGACATGATCATCGTCCTGCGCCACAAGCGTCAACGGGATAAACAACAGGAAAAGCAGATATATTTTATTTCTCATATTTTTCAAGAAAAACACTACAAAGATATATTAATTCGAAAAAAATGTCTTTACTTTACGCCCGCTAAAGCGAAAACGGAAGAGACATTCACATATTCAGAAACGTGAAAAACACGAAAAAGGTATATTAAGCCTTGCTTTTTTCTTTCGTACGAAAAAAAATACTTAAAAACAGGTGTTTTTTCTACGAAGATTTCCGAATATCTTGATTATTTTCTATTTTTGCCTTTTGAAGAACACGAAGAACACATTTTTATTTTAAATATAATTAGAAAGTATGGAAATTAAAAAATCACCAAAAGCGGACTTGGAAGGAACCAAGACAATGAGCATCCTGATGGGATTGGTTATTGCAATGGCTGCCCTTTTTGTCGGATTCGAATGGGGATCCTACGACGTCCAGGTAGTGACTGCGAGTGAAGGCGTTGCCGACATCATCGTAGAGGAAGAAATCGAGATAACAAGGCCGGACGACACGCCTCCGCCTCCCCCACCACCCCCTGCTCCTGTTATTGCAGAAGAGCTGAATGTTGTTGAAGACGACGTTGAGCTGGAACAACAGGAAATCCTGACTACTGAAGACGATGCTTCAAGTGCTCAGGTACAACAATACGTAGCACCGGCCGTAGTGGAAGAAGAAGAGGAAGCTGAAAACCATATCTTTACGGTAGTAGAAAAGATGCCTCAATTCCCGGGAGGAGACGCTGCATTGCTGAAATATATCAGTACGCAGATCAAATATCCGGTTATTGCACAGGAAAATGGTATCCAGGGACGTGTAGTTGTTTCTTTCGTTGTTAACCGGGACGGTTCTGTAGTAGATGCAGAAGTGGTTCGTGGGGTTGACCCGTCATTAGACAAAGAAGCTTTGCGCGTGATCGGTACGCTGCCGAAATGGGCTCCGGGTGAACAGCGCGGTAAACCGGTACGTGTGAAATATACGGTTCCGGTACAGTTCAGATTACAGTAATCTCATCGACACATAAATAAAAAGGCTGCTATGTGCAGCCTTTTTTTATTGCTTTACGCTCCGCTAAGCGATCATAATTCATAATTCATAATTCGTAATTACCATGTTATCTTTCGAAGAAATCCTGCAAGAAGTAGAAACAGAAATAAAAAACATCCCTTTAGACTATCCCCCCAAAGGTCTTTTTGATCCGATAGAGTATATCCTCTCCTTAGGCGGGAAACGCATACGGCCAGCTTTGGCATTGATGGCCTGCAACATCTACAATGACAACATAGAAAAGAGCATAAAGCCGGCCCTGGGCATGGAAGTATTCCATAACTTCACGCTCTTGCACGACGACCTGATGGACGAGGCCGATAAGCGGCGCAACAAACCCACGGTCCATAAGGTATGGGATGCCAATACGGCCATACTATCAGGCGATGCCATGCTGATCATCGCCTATCAACTGATCGGGCAGACCGACCCCGCCTACCTGAAAGCAATCTTCGATCTCTTCACCCAAACGGCGCTCGAGATCTGTTGCGGCCAGCAATACGATATGGAGTTCGAAAACCGCACCCATGTCACCGAAGCGGAATACTTGGAGATGATCCGCCTGAAAACAGCCGTGCTTCTGGCCTGCTGCCTGAAATCCGGAGCGATCCTGGGTGGCGCTTCGGCGCAGGACGCCCAACACCTTTATGATTTCGGGATCAATATCGGTCTGGCCTTCCAACTGCAGGACGACCTGTTGGATGTATATGGAGATACCAAGACCTTCGGAAAGAACATCGGGGGAGACATCACGGTCAACAAAAAAACATTCCTGTTGATCAACGCCCTTGAGCGGGCATCGGAAAATCAACGGGAGATCCTGTCGAACTGGATTGCCCAAGAAGAGTTCGACGCCGACGAAAAGATCGCCATATTCACCCATATATATAATGAGTTGAACATACGCAGCCTGACAGAGGCAAAGATGAAAGAATATTATGCCACCGGACTGCAGCATCTGGATGCCTTAAAGGCTCCGGCAGAACGTTTGGACATTCTGAAAGAAGTATGCAATAAACTGATGTACCGCAAACTCTAAACGATGAGACTGATCGACACCCATTGCCATCTATACCTGGACGATTTCGACCCGGAGCAGGACGCCTTGATCGCAGAAGCGCGGGCATCGGGCATCGAAGCCCTGTTGCTTCCGAATGTAGATACGGAGACGATCGACCGGATGCATCAGTTATGCGATAAATACCCCGACTATGCCTATCCGATGATGGGATTGCATCCGACCAGTGTCAAGGGAGACTATGTCGAACGGCTGAAAACAATCGAATCCTGTCTATCCGTTCGTCCATATATCGCGATCGGAGAGATCGGCATCGATCTCTATTGGGATAAAACATGGATACGCGAGCAAAAGATCGTATTCGAAGAACAATTGCGCTGGAGCCTGGAGATGCATCTGCCGGTGGCCATCCATACACGCGATGCCTTTCCGGAAGTATTCGACAGTATTCATAAGGTGGATCCGCAGAATCTGACCGGTGTTTTCCATAGCTTCGGCGGGACAGTGGACGACCTGAAAGAAATCGAGAAACTCCCCAATTTCATGATCGGGATAAACGGAGTGATCACGTTTAAAAACTCCAAACTGGCGGAAACGATTCAGCACACGTCGATCGAAAAGATCCTGTTGGAAACCGACGCCCCATACCTGGCGCCTGTCCCCTATCGGGGGAAGAGAAACAACCCGGTTTACCTCTGGAAAACGGCGGAAAAAGTGGCAGAGAGCTACCATTTATCCTTGGAGGAGACAGTTGAAACGACGCGGAAAAACGCGCTAAAACTGTTTAGTAACATGAATTGGAATGCATAGTTGTATTTTTTACGATATATTCAGGATTTTATTTGCCGGATATTAGGTTTATGTCGGTTAAAAACTTTAGATTTGTGCGCTGAAACGTTTGCAAATACGAAAAAATTTGTAATTTGCGCTCGTTTTAAGAGAGAAGAGAGTCCTTGGAGAGATGCTCGAGTGGTTGAAGAGGCACGCCTGGAAAGCGTGTATACGCCTAAAGTGTATCGCGGGTTCGAATCCCGCTCTCTCCGCTTTGGCGCCAGGCAAAAAAAGAGACAATTAGTAATAAACAAATAAAATAAAAAGAGAATTATTAATCTTAAAAATTGAACACACAATGAAAAAGTTATTTGCAAAAGCATTCTTGGGTTTGTGCGCCCTTGGAACCTCTACTACCGTAGCATTCGCGCAGGAAGCTGTAATTGAAGGTGGTTTTCATCAGGAATTAAAAAGATACTTTATCGAAGGTAGTGCCAACTTTATGAGTTTGGTATCTGTCGCTTTAGTCCTTGGTTTGGCTTTCTGTCTGGAAAGAATCATCTATCTGAATTTGGCTGATATTGATCCGACCAAATTATTGCAGGGTATCGACGAAGCATTGGAAAAAGGGGATGTAGAAGGTGCAAAAGCAATCGCTCGCGACACAAGAGGTCCGATCGCTTCTATTGCTTACCAAGGTTTGATGAGACTTGACCAAGGTATCGACATCGTAGAAAAATCAATCGTTTCTTATGGTGGTGTACAAAGCGGTTTGCTTGAAAAGAACTTATCTTGGATCACATTATTTATCGCAATGTCTCCTTCATTAGGGTTCATGGGAACAGTAGTAGGGATGATCATGGCATTCGACAAAATCGAACAAGTGGGTGATATCAGCCCGACGGTTGTTGCCGGTGGTATGAAAGTGGCTTTGATTACAACTGTATTCGGTTTGATCGTTGCATTGATCCTTCAGGTATTTTATAACTATCTGTTAAGTAAACTGGAAGGTATTTTAAATAAAATGGAAGATGCTTCTATTACATTAGTTGATACAGCGATCAAATATTATGTAAAATTCAAAAAATAATAAGAGATTATGGCTGTAACTAAAATAAGAAAATTCTCAGGCTGGGTTCTGGTCCTTTGTTCAATCATTACTGTGGTTGTATTAGGATTGTTCTTCTTCGGAGGAGACAACGAACCTTATAAGGGAGAAATGTGGTATCCCAAACATGTAGATACATTAATTTACTGGCAATACGTCCTGTTTGGGCTCACAGCATTATCAACTGTAGTGTTGGGTATCTATCAATTCGCATCCTCCTTCAAGAACAATCCGAAAGGTGGCATGATGGGGCTGATCGTTATTGTGTTATTTTTTGGTTTGTTATTCATTACCTATACATTAGGCGATTCCACTCCTTTGAATATCTTGAACACAGATGCGCAAGTATTCAATACACCTTTCTGGTTGAAGATGACGGATATGTGGTTGCATTCCACCTACATCCTGACCGGATTGGTTATTCTGGCTATTGTCGCCGGCAGTATTAAAAAGATCTTAGACAAGTAAAAAGAAAAGCAATATGGGTAAAAAAAGAAAAGCACCAGCGGTTAACGCGACTTCTTCTGCCGACATCGCTTTCATGTTGCTCCTTTTCTTCCTGTTGACCTCTTCAATGGATACTGACCGCGGTTTGGCAAGACGATTGCCTCAACCGGTTCCCAAAGATCAGAAAAAGGAAGACGTTGACATTAAAAAGAGAAATCTGATGGTTGTGCTTATCAATAGCTCGAATCAGATCCTTGCTAATGGTCAATATGTTGAGCTGAAAGACCTGAAAGGGATAGTAAGAGAGTTCGTAGAGAATCCTTACAACGATGAGAGTAAACCCGAAAAGGTAGAAGTAGATGTTCCTTACTATGGCACCATGCTGGTGACCAAACACCACCTGATCTCATTGCAAAATGACCGGGGTACGGAATATCAGGCTTATATCAATGTTCAGAATGAACTGGCTTCAGTTTACAATGAACTTAGGGATGAAATGGCTAAAAAGAAATTCGGTAAAGCATTCATGGATATAGATGAAGAACAACAAAAAGCTGTTCAAATGATTTATCCGCAGAAGATCTCTGAAGCTGAGCCTAAAAATTATGGAGGTAAATAAGAATGGGAAAATTTAATAAAGCGGGTGGCCGTGAGATGCCCGAACTGAATACATCGTCATTGCCTGACTTGGTATTTGCTTTCCTGTTCTTTATCATGATGGTAACTACCATGCGTGAGGTAACGCTGAAAGTTGTTTTCAGAGCTCCTCAGGCAACTGAACTCCAAAAGCTGGAGAAGAAATCATTGGTTACATTTATCTATGTAGGGGAACCGATGCAGGAATTCCGTGCACAGATGGGTACTTCAACCCGTATCCAATTGAACGACCAGTTTGCTGAAGTTTCTGAAATCCAGGATTACATCGCTCAGGAAAAGTCAAGTATGAAAGAAGAAGACGCTCCGTTTATGACCGTATCGATTAAGGCCGACAGGGAAACCCCGATGGGTATTATCACGGACATCAAACAAGCACTTCGTGAAGCTTACGCACTTAAGATCAGCTACTCTGCCCAACCTCGGGTGAACTAGTTCGATTAACATATCACAGAAAAGGCGGTTTCTACTCGAAACCGCCTTTTTTTATTGTCATATCCCCTAAAAAGAAGGGCAGAAATGGGAAAATTCATGGGCAGGAATTGTGAAATTCATGGGCAGAATTGGAGGAATTCAAGGGCACTTTTGACAAAAAGAAGGGCACTTTTTGCGAAAAGAAGGGCACTTTTCAGGAAAGGCTGCCGAACAGAGCAGATCGACAGCCCGTTTCTTATGCATTCATACCGTAAACCTGCCGGTAGATCCGTTGTTTGATGGTCTCGAACTCCTTCTTGAGATCCAGATTCCCATACGTCATCAAGCGCATATCGAGCCAGGATTCACCCGGACGATAAGGCGGTTGCCGGTAGGCATGTTCATCCAGGACAAAGCCTAAGCGCTGATAAAAGCCGATACGGCGGCGACTCATCTCGTCGGTAGGCATTTCCACCTCCAATACAACGGGCACAGGCAGGCGCTCGAGAAATAGCGTCAGCGCCTCCCGGCCAATTCCCCCGTTGCGTGCCGACTCATCGATCGCAAAATGTTCTACATACATAAAATCATGCCATTGCCACGCGGTAATAAATCCGGCATACTGTGCCTCGCGCAACAGGACATACACCTGAAACACCTCCGTCACCATCAAATCGCGCACCAAAGCGAAGTCCCTGCGCTCGCCCGGGGGAAAAGAATTGACATAGGTTTGCTCTACCCGCTCCAACAGGGGATCCGTTTGGCTCGCCACAGGCAAGCACTCTATTTTCTGCTTCATATTTCTGTAATTCCATTCAAATTTAACGTGAAGATACTGAATTTTAACGACTCCAAAGAAATCTCCGATTTGCGCGAACTTATAATTTTCCATAAACAAGCCGTGGTTATAGGTTGATTATAAGATATTTCCTATTTTTGCATACAGATCTGAAAGAAAAAGAACGAAAATAGAATAAATATATAATTGATATGGCACAACATCAACTGGACGAATTGGATGAAAAAATCCTGAAGCTTATCATTGGCAATGCCCGTATGCCATTTCTTGAGGTCGCACGCGAATGTAATGTCTCCGGCGCGGCGATCCACCAACGCATACAGAAATTAACCACCATGGGGGTGATCAAAGGCTCCGAGTTTATTGTCGACAATACGAAGGTAGGCTTTGAGACCTGTGCCTATATGGGTTTGTTCCTGCAGTCGCCCGGACAGTTTACGACCGTCACGGAGGCCTTGAAAGAGATCCCCGAGGTCGTAGAATGCCATTACACCACCGGCCAGTACGACCTCTTTATCAAGATCTACGCCAAGAACAACCAGCATCTCTTGAAGATCATTCATCAGAAGCTGCAACCGCTCGGATTGGCCCGTACCGAATCCCTCATCTCCTTTAGAGAAGCCTTCAAACGGCAGATCCCGATTGACTTTAATGAAAATGAAGAATGAGGAATGAAGACTGAAGAATAAAAAGAGGCGACCCCTGATGGAGTCGCCTCTTTTATATTCTTAGTCCCGGAAGATGTTCTAAAAGTAGTCAGATACAAGGCGCCTGAGTTGCAGGCCGAAGGAGCGTACTTTCGTACGTGACTGAAAGACTGAAACGAAGCAACGCAGTAGATGGCTATTTTTAGGATATCTTCTTAGAACTCGGCGTTGTTCGGTGTACGTGGGAATGGTATAACATCCCGAATATTCGCCATACCGGTCACGAAGAGCAATAAACGCTCGAAGCCCAGTCCGAATCCGGAGTGCGGAGCCGTACCGAACCGGCGTGTATCCAGGTACCACCAGATATCTTTCACGGGCACACCCATCTCATCGGCACGTCGTTGCAGTTTATCGAAATCTTCCTCACGCTGCGAACCGCCGATAATCTCGCCGATCTTCGGGAACAAGACATCCATCGCGCGCACGGTCTTCCCGTCGTCGTTCTGCTTCATGTAGAACGATTTGATTTCTTTCGGATAGTCGGTCAGGATCACCGGACATTTGAAATGGTTCTCCACCAGATACCGTTCGTGTTCCGAAGCCAGGTCGGCACCCCAGTAGACCGGGAATTCGAACTTATGCCCGTCGGCCACTGCCTTTTCCAGGATCTCGATCCCCGCGGTATAGGTCAGGCGGATGAATTCATTATCCAGGACAAAGCGCAGGCGCTCGACCAGATCGTCCATATCCTCGTTTTTGTAGAGATGCTTCCGTGCCCCGTTGAGGAACTGAATATCATCCATGCAATTATCTAAAGCCCATTGGAGACAGTATTTGATAAAGTCTTCCGCCAGTTGCATATTTTCCGTAATCTCGTTGAACGCCACTTCCGGTTCGATCATCCAGAACTCGGCCAGGTGACGGGGCGTATTGGAGTTTTCGGCACGGAATGTCGGGCCGAACGTATAGATCGCGCCCAAGGCCATTGCCGCCAGTTCGCCTTCCAACTGCCCGGATACGGTCAGGCTGGTCTCTTTGCCGAAGAAATCCTGCGCATAATCAATATCTCCGTCTTCCGTACGCGCGGGGTTATTGGGATTCAGGGTAGTCACCTGAAACATCTGCCCGGCGCCTTCACAGTCGGAGCCCGTAATGATCGGGGTATGGAAATAAAAGAATCCTCTTTCGTGAAAGAATTTATGGATCGCGATCGCCATGTGATGGCGGATGCGGAACACGGCGCTGAACGCGTTCGTGCGCGGCCGCAGATGCGCGATCTCACGCAGGAATTCCACCGAGTGTCCTTTCTTCTGCAACGGATAAGTTGCCGGATCGGCCGTCCCGTAGATCTCGATCTCCGTCGCTTGTATCTCGGCGTTCTGTCCCTGTCCCTGCGATTGCACCAACAGTCCGTTCACATTGATACAGGCTCCGGTCGTAATCGGTTTGAGATACTCTTCGCCAAACTTATCCACGTCGACAACAATCTGAACATTATTGATTGTAGATCCGTCATTCAGCGCAATAAAATTGACTTGTTTACTACCTCTGCGGGTTCTCACCCATCCTTTCACATTCACGGTCGTACCGAAAGCTTCACTTTGCAGTACATCTACAATTTTTGTTCTACTAATTGTTTCCATTTTATTATTATTTAAAAGCCCCTCCAACCTCCCCCGAAGGGGAGGCTAAAAAGGCTAAAGATATTTTAAGACCAAGACAACCTCTCCACCACCGCAAGCGGCGGTCCCCCTCTCCTGTCCAGGAGAGGAGCCGAAGATAGTCATCTTGAGTATTTATTCGAATGCTCCCATGCGAAGCGCATTCACTTCCCTTTCATTCAGATAACGCCACTTGCCCCGACCGAGGTTCTTCTTAGTCAAGCCGGCGAAATAGACGCGGTCCAGCTTCACCACGTGGTAACCCAAAGATTCGAAAATGCGGCGCACGATACGGTTACGGCCCGAATGGATCTCGATACCTACCTGGCTCTTGTCCATCTCGTTGGCGTAGCTGATCGCATCGGCGTGGATTTCACCGTCTTCCAATTCCAGTCCGTTCGCAATCTTTTCCATGTCTTCGATCGCCACGTTCTTGTCTAACCAAACATGGTAGATCTTTTTCTTCTTGTAGGAAGGATGGGTCAGCTTAGACGCCAGGTCACCGTCATTGGTCAACAGCAATACACCGGTGGTATTGCGGTCGAGACGTCCAACCGGGTAGATGCGTTCCGTACAAGCATTCTTCACCAGATCCATCACCGTCAAACGATCCTGCGGGTCTTCGGATGTCGTCACGCAGTTCTTCGGTTTGTTCAGGATGATGTACAATTTGCTTTCGATCTGTACCGGTTGTCCGTTGAATTCCACCTTGTCCTGACGGGTAATCTTGGTTCCCAGTTCGGTGATCACCACATCGTTGACTTTCACTGCGCCGTTCTGGATAAATTCATCGGCTTCGCGGCGAGAACATACGCCGGCGTTCGACAAGAATTTGTTCAGACGGATCGGTTCGTTCGGATCGGTCAATACTTCTTTGTACTTCAATTGCTTCTGTACGCCGTATTTCGCGTTCGGATCGTAATCTCCCGAGCGACGTTGCATCGGACGGCGATTGTTATTGCCGTATCCGCCACCGCCACCCTGGCGATATCCACCACCGCCTCCGCGGTTGTTTCCGTAAGAAGGACGGCCACCGCCGCCTCCACGATTGTCGTAAGAGCTCACACGGGTATCCCCCACGCGTGGTCTTCTTTTCTTTTCATCGCCTCCCTGGCCACCTTCCGGTGATGCCGAATAGACACGGCCGCCTCCGTCACGATTGTCGTAAGGACGCTGCGGACGGTTGTACGATGAGCGCTGATCGTTTCCGTAAGAAGGACGATTGCCGTATGAAGGACGATTTCCATAACCTCCGCCGTCACGGTTCTGGCCATAGCCTCCGCCGTCACGATTTTGGTTGCCATAGCCCCGGTTGTTCCCATACGAAGGGCGATTGTAGTTGCCTCCGTCGCGGTTGTAACCGCCGCCGTCCCGGTTGTCGTAAGGACGGGGTCTGTTCTGACGTTCTCCATAGGATGGCCGGTCTCCGTAAGAAGAGCGGTTGTCACCATACGACCGGTTGCCATAACCACCCCGGTCGTTCGAGGGGTTGTTGTACGGCCGACGTTCATAGTTGTTGTTACCGTAAGGTCTTCTATCACCTTCCATGTCTGTGTTTTCCCGACGGATACTTGGTATCACTTTTCTTGGGCGCGGTTGAGATTCATCTCTTTCTTCTGTACTCATTTTTTTGTAAAATAATTTAGTTAACTAAAAAAGTAGCCTCCCGGTTACTCACATTGATAAACACTAAATACCTGTATAATTATGCGGCGTAATCGCCTTTAATTCCGTTTTAACTTCTTTACTAACGTCTAATGTCTCAATAAACTCCTGAATAGATTTTTCCGTTATACCTTCATTTGTTCTTGTCAAAGCTTTCAACGCTTCATAAGGTTTCGGATAGCCTTCTCTACGCAGAATGGTCTGGATCCCTTCAGCCACAACGGCCCAGCATTGCTCCAGATCTTCTTGCAGCGCACTTTCGTTTAATAACAATTTATTCAAGCCTTTTGTTAAACTCTTGAATGCGATTTCGATATGGGCCAAAGGCACACCGATATTGCGCAAAACCGTCGAGTCGGTCAGGTCGCGCTGCAAGCGCGAGATCGGCAGTTTCCCCGACAGGTGGTCCAACAGGGCGTTCGCAATGCCCAGATTTCCTTCTGCATTTTCAAAATCAATGGGATTCACCTTATGAGGCATAGCAGAAGAACCGACTTCACCGGCTTTGATCTTCTGTTTGAAATATTCCATTGAGATGTATTGCCAGAAATCGCGGTTCAGGTCGATCAAGATGGTATTGATGCGTTTCAATCCGTCGAATATTGCGGAGAAATTGTCATAGTTAGAGATCTGCGTGGTCCACTCTTCCCTTTTCAATCCTAACACTTCACCGACAAAATGGTTTCCAAACGCTTTCCAGTCGTACGCCGGATAGGCCACATGGTGTGCATTGAAGTTACCCGTAGCGCCTCCAAACTTGGCAGAGACCGGAACGGCTTTCAACAATGCCATCTGCTGCTCCAGGCGGTAGACAAACACCATCACCTCTTTCCCCAAACGGGTCGGCGACGCCGGTTGTCCATGCGTTTTCGCCAGCATCGGAATAGCCATCCAGGCTTCGGCTTTTTCTTTCAGGAACGCAATCACTTCTTCCAACCCGGGATAATACACCTGCTCCAACGCTTCCTTCAACGAAAGGGGCACGGAGGTATTGTTGATATCCTGCGAAGTCAGACCGAAATGGATAAACTCATGATAGGCTGATGACAACAACTGATCGGTCTTTTCTTTAATAAAATACTCCACCGCTTTCACATCATGGTTGGTCGTATTCTCTATCTCCTTCACCCGTTGGGCGTCGCTTTCCGAGAAAGACAGATAAATACGGCGCAACTCATCTTTCACTTCCGCCCGATTCAATTCAGATAATTGAGGCAGAAATTCAGACAAGGCGATCAGGTATTCAATTTCAACACGCACACGATATTTGATCAGGGCATATTCAGAAAAGTAACCAGCCAGGTTTTCAGCTTTATTCCGGTATCGCCCATCCACGGGCGAAATAGCAGTCAGTGTCGTTAGTAACATACAAGTTCAATCAATAGTCTATAACATCATAGAGTTCAGTCCAATTGGAAGTGCAAAGTTAACACTTTCTACGAAAAAACGCATGAGTTAAGCTTTTTTAATTAAGGCAAGGCCTGAAAGAGACCCCCTTTTCAAACTACCAGTAGTTTGTGCACAAACTACTAATATTTTGTCGACAAACTACCGGTAGTTTATTCGCAAACTACCGGTACTTTTTGAAGGGGATACTGATGGCTTATTTTCAGGTAGTTACAAGGCCGGCATTAAACCGCCCAATCTTATAAAATAAACTATGTGTCACCAGCAAAACTTCGTGGTTAAATAAACACAGTCCGATGGGGAATATATTTTTTTCGTATATTTAATGCCGATTTTGTGAATCGAAAGAGAGAGATATATTAATTTAATACAAGGTATTTTTATGAAAATGTTATCCTTATTCGCCACTGTACTGTTGTCGTGCTTGTTTTGCACAAACCTGACGGCGCAAGAATCCGTGTTCCAACGTCCACCCAAAGTTATCGAAGACATTGTCCTGGCCAAACAATCCCCTACGACCCGGGTAAGTGAAAATAATCAATGGGCGATCCAACTGGAACGCTCCTACTACCGGTCGCTGCGGAAGCTTGCCGAACCGGAATTGAAACTCGCCGGTATGCGTATCAACCCGAACACCTTCGGAGCCAGCCGCCAGGCGGAATATACCGGAGTATCACTGATGCATATCGCAACGCAGAAAGTGACGCCTGTCAGCGGCATTCCCGCCGGGGCAGTAGTCAAACATGCCGAATTCTCACCCAAAGACACGGAAGTGATTCTTTTCGTTGAAGAGAACGACGGGAATTATCTTTACCGGTTTACCACCGAAGAGCCTGTCGCCCGTCGCCTGAGCGACCGGAAAGTGAATATGACTTCCGGTGGAGAGATCGAGTGGATCGACGATCATACGTTCCTGACCCTGTTGGTTCCCGTCGGCATAGGACAACCGCCGGCCGAGCCGGTCGTACCCTCCGGACCGGTTATCCAGGAAAGCACCGGGAAAAGCGCTCCGGCACGTACCTACCAGGACTTATTGAAGAATCCGTACGATGAAGACCTGTTCGATTATTACTTCACGACTCAGTTGGCTGCCATCAATACCGACGGAGTACGCGAAATTGGCCGGCCGGCAATCTACGGACGCCTTTCGGCTTCGCCGGACAAAAGTTTGTTGTTGTACACCACCATCCAACGTCCTTACTCTTATCAGGTGCCGATGTATTATTTCCCGCAACGCACAGCGGTGATGGATATGGACGGTAAAGAGGTGAAAGAGCTGGTGAGCACTCCGGTGAATATCTTGCCGATGGGATACGATACGGCTTCTCCTTACCCGCGTGCCCATGCCTGGCGCGCCGATAAACCGGCCACACTCTACTGGGCAGAAGCACAAGACGGAGGCGATCCCCGCAAAAACAAAGTGGAATATATGGATATCGTCTACCAATCGGCCTATCCTTTCGATGCACCCAAGCAGGAGGTGACACGCACAGTGAAACGTTTCGCCTATATCCTCTGGAACGATGACAGCTTCGCCCTGATGACCGAATATACACGTGCCGACAACCGCATGAAGACCTGGCAGATCAAACCCGGATCCAAAGAAGAAGCGAAACTGTTGATCGACCTGTCGATGGACGACCGCTACAACAACCCGGGCTCGCCGGTGACGGTTAAGAATGAGTTCGGGGAACAGATTGTCTATACCAATAAAAACAAGACCGAGCTTCTGATGACTTCCACCGGCGCATCACCGGAAGGGGATATGCCGTTTATCAGCCAGTTCTCGTTGAAAGATAAATCGAACAAAATCATCTGGCGCTCGCAGGCTCCTTATTATGAAACGATCATGCGCGTGACCGATCCGGCCAGACTGCAACTGATCACTTCACGCCAGTCGGTGACCGAGCCCGCCAACCTGTTTATACGCGACCTGAAACGCAAGAAAGCGACTCAGATCACCCATTTCGGCAATCCTTATCCGGGCATGGAAGGGGTTAGTAAAGAAAAGATCTTCTACAAACGCGCCGACGGGGTCGACCTGACGGCTACCGTGTACCTGCCCGCTGGTTACGACAAAGCGAAAGACGGCCCACTGCCGGTATTGATGTGGGCCTATCCGCGGGAATTTCGTTCGGCAGCCGATGCTGCACAGGTGCGCGGATCGCAATATACCTTTACCAACATCAACTACGGCTCGCCCGTGTTCTGGGTACTGAGAGGATACTGCGTGATGGAGAATGTAGAGATGCCGATCGTCAGCACCTCGGAAGATGCCGAGCCGAACGATAACTTCGTCGAACAGTTGACCATGAACGCCGAAGCCGCCATCAAGGTGATCTCCGAGATGGGTGTCGGCGATGCCAACCGGGTAGCGGTCGGTGGCCATTCGTATGGCGCCTTTATGACGGCCAACCTGCTTTCGCACACGAAGCTGTTCAAAGCCGGTATCGCCCGCAGCGGCGCGTACAACCGTACCCTGACCCCGTTCGGTTTCCAGGCCGAGACGCGGACCTACTGGGAGGCGCCGGAAGTGTACTACACCATGTCGCCCTTCTCGTATGCCAACCGCCTCAACGGGGCTATCCTGTTGATCCACGGTGAGATGGATAACAACTCCGGAACATTCCCCGTCCAGTCCGAACGTTACTTCCAGGCCTTGAAAGGACATGGGGCAACGACCAAATATGTCGTCCTGCCTTACGAAAGCCATGGATATGCCGCAGAAGAAAACATCCTGCACATGCTTTATGAGACGGATGCGTGGCTGGAGAAATACGTGAAGTAATTATGAATTATGAGTTATGAATTATGAGAAATAAAGCACTTAGCTTTCTCATAATTCATAATTCATAATTCTAATAAAACTTGGTTATGAAAAAAAAGTTAGTTGTATTGACCGGTGCCGGAATGAGTGCGGAGAGTGGGATTGCTACTTTCCGCGATGCCGACGGGTTATGGAATAAATATCGGGTGGAAGATGTGGCTACGCCGGAGGCTTTCGAGAAAGACCCGGAATTGGTACTCGACTTTTACAATTACCGGCGACGGGAATTGATCAACGCCCAACCCAATGCCGGACATACCGGACTGGTCGAGCTGGAGAAAGATTTCGAGGTACACATCATCACTCAGAACATCGACAACCTGCACGAAAGGGCCGGCAGCAGCTCGGTCATGCACCTGCATGGCGAACTGATGAAGGCCTGCTCGATCCATAATCTCAACAAAACATACGACCTTCCACCTGATAATCCGGATATCCACCTGGGCGATACCGATCCGGAGGGATACCAACTGCGACCTTTCGTGGTCTGGTTCGGAGAGGCGGTGCCGATGATCGAACCGGCCATCGAGTGGGTAATGCAAGCGGATATCCTGGTGGTGATCGGTACCTCACTGAATGTTTACCCCGCTGCCGGGCTGTTGAACTACGCCCGCAAAGGCGTACCGGTCTATCTGATCGACCCCAAAGATGTACATACCCACCGCAACGATATTCATCATATCCGTATGGGGGCTTCCGAAGGAGTGAAAAAACTGTCCAAGGTTTTGTTTTTATAAAAAAAGCATTTATCTTTGCAGCCCGAATTGTAATATAGAATATAACAATAAAACATATAGGAAAATGAGCAAGAGAACATTTCAGCCTTCGAACCGGAAAAGAAAGAACAAGCACGGCTTCCGTTCCAGAATGGCAACAGCTAACGGCCGCAGAGTCTTGGCTTCCCGTCGTGCAAAAGGAAGAGCTAAATTAACTGTATCCGACGAGTACAACGGATAACCGGTCGATTTTACGATTTGATAAAGAAAGTAAAGGTTTTACTAAAAAGCCTTTACTTTCTTTGTTTTTGAGGCTTTTTTCCTACTTTTGAACCAACTATCAGGAAGAGGATAAAATGAAGAACTTTTTTATCAAAGTGTTGAAGAACCCATACGTCATCAATCTAATCATAATGGCAGTGGTTTCAGGTGCCGTGATCTACGGGGTACTGAAGTGGCTGGATCATTACACATTGCACAATAAAGCGGTGATCGTTCCCGATATCAAAGGACTATCGATCGATGAAGCCGCGATCTTCATTCAGAACAACGGCCTGCGCTACAACGTGATCGACTCCGTCTTTTCCAAGAACGTAGCGCCCGGAGCAATCGTTGAGATTATTCCCGGCGTCGGTGCGAAGGTGAAAGAAGGGCGCATCCTTTTTTTAACAATCAACGCCACCACTTCCCAGATGGCCGACATCCCCGAGGTGGCCGACCTCTCTTTCCGTCAGGCCTATGCCTTGCTTAAATCCCGTGGTTTTGTAAATATCGAAACCGAATATGTTCCCGGCGACTATAAAGACCTGGCGATCGAAGTCGAAGCCAATGGCCGCGTACTGCTACCGGGAGAAAAGACCTTGCTCACCGCTCCGCTTATCCTGAAGGTGAGCAGCGGCGAAGCGGAAATGCCTAACGACTCCCTTTCGGTCGATATCGAACCGATTACCCCCTTAGACAGTGATGTTGAAACCTGGTTTTAATCATGAACGCGTTTTACGAGGACATAGATGACGAGCAGGAAGAAGGCCTGTTTTTCCCCGACGAAGGAGAAGAAACCGGGTCGACTCCGATGTACGAACACTTCCGTTTTGTAGCCGACAAAGGACAAGCCCTCTTGCGGGTCGATAAATTCCTGGTCGACCGGATGATGGGTGCTACGCGCAACCGGATTCAACTGGCCGCCGATGCCGGATGTATCCGGGTGAACGACAAGCCGGTCAAAAGCAACTACCGCGTCAAACCGCAGGATGTGGTGACGATCGTACTCGATCGTCCCCGGCGTGAACTCGAAATCATTCCCGAAGATATTCCCCTGAACATCGTTTACGAAGACGAAGAACTGATGATCATCAACAAACCGGCCGGTCTGGTGGTGCACCCCGGGCATGGAAACTATACCGGTACATTGGTCAACGCCCTCGCCTGGTACCTGAAGGATGATCCGCTGTACGATCCGGCAGACCCGCAGGTCGGGTTGGTTCACCGCATCGACAAAGATACCTCCGGCTTATTGGTGATCGCCAAAAGACCGGAAGCCAAGACGAACCTGAGCTTGCAGTTCTTCAACAAAACCACCCAACGCAAATACCTCGCACTGGTCTGGGGCATCGTCAAAGAAGACGAAGGACGGATCGAAGGGAATATCGCCCGCGACCCGCGCGACCGGATGCAAATGACCGTATTCCCCGAAGGCGATCACGGTAAAACGGCAGTCACCCACTACCGCGTGATCGAACGATTGGGTTATACCACCTTGGTCGAATGCCGTCTGGAGACCGGACGCACGCACCAGATCCGGGTACACATGAAATATATCGGCCACACGCTCTTCAACGATGAGAGATACGGCGGACATGAGATACTGAAAGGAACACGATTCACCAAATACAAACAATTCGTTCAGAACTGTTTTGCCCTATGCCCGCGCCAGGCGCTTCATGCCAAGACATTGGGTTTCATACATCCGTCCACCGGAAAAGAAATGTTTTTCGATTCCGAACTGCCCGAAGACCTGTCGCAACTGATTGAGAAATGGCGTACGTATGCTCACTCTAAAGAAGTAGAAGAATGAAAAGAAATATCGCGATCATAGCCGGAGGATACTCCTCGGAAGTTGTCGTTTCTTTAAAAAGTGCCGATGGAATCTACTCTTTTCTTGACAAAGAAAGATATAATCTCTATATTGCCCTGGTAACCGACAAAGGATGGTATGTGAAACATCCCGGCGGGGAGAATATACCGATCGACAAGAACACCTTTAGCGCGGTGATCGATGGGGAGAAGGTGCAATTCGACTTTGCGTATATCACCATTCACGGCACTCCGGGTGAGAATGGACTGTTGCAAGGCTATTTCGAGATGTTAGGCATTCCTTATTCCGCATGCGGGGTATTGGTGAGTGCATTGACATTTAATAAATATGTATGTAATACTTATTTACATACGTTCGGCATCCCGGTGGCCCGTTCGATCCGCTTGTTGCCAGGCGAATCGGTAAGCGACGAAGAAGTGGTCGAACGCCTGGCATTGCCCCTCTTCGTCAAACCGAACGACGGCGGCAGCAGCTTCGGCACGACCAAAGTAAAAACAAAGGAAGAGATCCAACCGGCAATCCGAAGGGCCTTTGCCGAAGGAAAAGAAGTGATACTGGAAAGTTTTATCGACGGAACGGAAGTGACCTGCGGTTGCTACAAAGTGAAAGGAAAAGAACAGGTCTTCCCGCTGACCGAAGTAGTGACCGACAATGAATTCTTCGACTTCGATGCCAAATACAATGGACAGGTCGACGAGATCACTCCGGCCCGCCTATCGGCGGAACTGACGGAGAAGATACAACGGCAGACATCAAGAGTCTATGATATTCTGGGAGCCAAAGGATTGATACGGATAGATTATATCATTCCGGAAAACGGAGAACCGGTGATGCTGGAAGTCAATACGACTCCGGGCATGACAACCACCAGTTTCATTCCACAGCAGGTCGCTGCTGCCGGACTGGACATCAAAGAGGTGTTGACGGAAATAATCGAAAATGAATTTGAACTAAATTAACTGTTGATATGGATAGCAAAGAAATAGATCTTCATAAGTTTGATGATATCCGCCCGTTGACAAACGACGAGGTGAGAGACGCGATTGAAGAACTGGTCACCAACGAAGATTTGATTGAAGCTTTACGCTATATCAAACCGGATCTCGATCAGGAGCAGTTTATTGCCTATATGCGTACCTGCCGGACCAAGGAAGAATTCAAATCCATCCTGGCCTACGAAACGGTGATGACCATCGCCAAGAAAACGACTTTCTCCCTGACGATCTCGGGACGGAGCCGTCTTCCGGAAGGCAACCCGGCCTGTACATTCATATCCAACCACCGGGATATCGTGCTCGATCCCGCTTTCCTGAACGTGATGCTCTACGATGTGGGCTATGGCATGACCCAGGTAGCGATCGGCGATAACCTGTTGATCAAACCCTGGATCGATACCGTCGTGCGCCTCAATAATGCATTTATCGTCAAACGAGGGGTTTCCGGCCGCCAGCAACTGGAGGCAAGCCTCACCCTCTCCGAATATATCCACCATACGATCAAAGAAACCCGGGAATCCCTGTGGATCGCCCAACGCGAAGGGCGGGCGAAAGACTCCTACGACAAGACGCAGACCAGCATCCTCAAAATGCTGAATATGGGCGGAGAAGCCAAAGATATCCTGACGAATATCATGGAACTCAACATCGTTCCGATCTCCATCTCCTACGAGTTCGACCCCTGCGACTTCCTCAAAGCCCAGGAGTTCCAACTCAGACGCGATAATCCCGAGTTCGTGAAAAGCAAACGCGACGACCTCCTGGCCATGGAGACGGGTATACTCTACAACAAAGGGCGGGTTCATTTCACCATCGGCACGCCGATCAACAAAGCCCTCGCCCAACTCGATCCCGCGATGGAGAAAGCCGATCTCTACAATGCGATCGCCTCGGTGATCGACCGGGAGATCTATACCCACTACCGCTTCTATCCCTGCAACTACGTGGCCTACGACATGATCACCGGCACCCGACGGTTCAGCGATATGTACAGCCTGAAAGACAAAAAATACTTCGAAGAATACCTGCAGGTGCAATTAGACAAGATCGTTATCCCCAACAAAGACGAATCCTTCCTGCGCCACAAAATCCTCGAGATGTACACCAACCCCCTCAAGAATTACCTGACCACCCAGGGGCAATAAAACCTCCGAAAAAAACATCGCGCTTTGCTCGATAAAACATTGCGCTTTCAACGACAAAACATCGGTATTTCATTCGCGAAATACCGATGTTTTGTTTTGAGGGGTAGAAACCTTCATGGAAGGGCAGGGGAGGGGTCTTTTTTGTAAACAAAAAGGGTTCTTTTTGTAAAAGAAACAACTCCCGATTGCATACAGGAAGGCCCTTCCCGGCCATTGATGAAATTATGTAATTTAATGCTATTTTTAAGTGCGTCCTATCCTAACATTCCCCATAAATTTGCGACCATAAATACGGAATTAATAACAATAATCTAATCACTATTGTCCGCCTGTGACGGGGGTCAAAAAACAATTAGCCGTGCAGTAGTGATTAAATGATGAACTATGAGTTAGGTTTTGTGTATGATCGTCCTGAAAGGACAATGAGCGCTGAAAGCGCGTAATACATCAGCCCGGGGTCAGAACCTTGAAGAGGTTCGCCACCCCGGGTTAAGGATACATATAAAAACGGAGCGCTGAAGGCGCGAAAGCAAATCTTTCGCGCTTTCAGCGCTCACTGTCCTTACAGGACACAAACAAAATACATAAATCCGTGTGGTCCGCGACTAAAAATCTTCAAGTTTCAAAAAAAATGAAGATACTAAAGAACAAAAACCTCAAAAATACCCTCCGAACAAAGTTTTTCGTTTTTTTACTTACATCATACAGGATTTTCTTTTGCATCTGTATATCAATCGTATAGCTATTTCAGATGCTAAAAAAAGCAGTGAAAATCCTGTAAGTAACTTTCTGGTACCTGTTGGAGAACCCCAACAGTGATCGGTTTAACATTGTCGCTTATTCCGGCTGTATGATGGTAGTAAAAAAACGAAAAACTATGTGCGGAATGATCGGTTTACCACTATTTGTCGTTTATATTTGTTAACATCCGGCTTCGACTACAAAAGCCGCCTCTTTTACCGAAAAGGCCGGCAGGGTTTCCCAAAAGGCCGGCGGAGTTTGGCGAAAGGCCGGCAGGGATTTTGTGGGACTATTCTACTCCTTGTCTTTGCTGCCGCAGTCCCCCTTTTTCAAACTATCGGTAGTTTGCGAACAAAGTATCAGTAGTTGGCGAACAAACTACCGGTAGTTCGCGAACAAACTACCGGCAGTTTTTAGAGGAAGTATTGGTGGCTTATTTTCAGGCGGTTACGAAGTTGGCGTTATGCCTGAATATTCTCCAATGATTTATAGGATTTTCCTGTTTTCTTTACCGTCGTGCAGGTGGTGTAGGCATCGTGGCAGAAGAGGATGGCCTGATGTTCACGGGCGGCTTGTTCGAGTAGGCGGAGTTTCTCGTTATAGGAGGTGACGGGGTAGGTGTCGTAGGCGGAGATCCATTCGGGGGAGAGGCTGGCGGCCAAAGGAATGACATCACCGGCGAAGACGAATGTGCGTTCGGGGGTATGGATATAGGGTACGAGCTGTCCGGGGGTGTGTCCGTCGAAAAGGTGCAGGTCGATGGCCGGGCAGAGGGCGGTCTTTTCCGTAACGAGCTGCAAGAGGCCGGCTTCTTCGACCGGCAATATATTCTCCGGGAAATACGAGTCTTTCTCCAGGGCGTTGGGGGTAAGAAAGTTACTCCATTGTGCCTGGCTGACCCAGTGGCGGGCATTCGGGAAGGTGACGACCGGTTTGCCGTCGGCATTGTAGCGGGTGCAATAGCCGCAGTGGTCGAAATGCAGGTGGGTAAGGATCACATCGGTCACCTGACCGGGCAGGATCTGCCGCTGGGCGAGTGCTTCGGTGAGGTCGATGAGGTTGAAGAAGCGGTAATAACTCAGGTATCTCAGGTGTTTGTCGCCCGCCCCGGTATCGATCAGGATCGTGCGTCCGTCATCGGTGGTGACTAACAGGGTTCGCATGGCCAGAACGCATCCGTTGGCCTCGTCCGAGGGGTAACGCCGTCGCCAGGCGGTCTTGGGGATTGCCCCAAACATGGCACCTCCGTCGGCATAGAAAAAGCCCGTGTCGATTACTTCTATTTTCATACGGTAAAGGTACGGACAATTTTGTTTTAACAGCAAATTGTCGTAATTTTGCCACAAATAAAGAGTGGATGCGAAAAGTACATTTGATCTCCGTGACTGAGCCTGTGATCTTCGATATGTCTCTTGCGATACGCGAGAAGGGATATGAAGTGGTCGTGTCGGGTAATGGGTTGGCAGAATCTGCGCTGGCTCAATTACATGCGGCCGGCTGCACCTGTTATGGGGATGGGTGGTTCCCGGAGAAGATGACCAAAGACATCCAGATCGTGGTCTTGGGCGCGAAGGTGAAGAAAGATAATCCGGAATTGGTCAGGGCTCGGGAATTGGGCTTGTTGATCCAGTCGGTTCCTGAGTTTGTGTTCGATCGTACGAAGTCGAAGATCCGTGTGGTCGTGGCCGGTGGCCAGGGAAAAAGCAGTGTGTTGTCGATGATCGGATATGCCATGCAGCGCAGCCGGGTGTCGTTCGACTATATCCTTTCCGGTAAGATCGATGTTTTGCCCAATTTGGTTTACATGGGCTACGAGTCGCGCATCGTCTTGATCGAAGGTGATGAACATATCACCTCAGCCATCGAGAAAAGATACCAACTGGAATTTTACCGGCCGCATATCGCGGTGATCACCAACCTGCAGTGGTCGGAAGAAAAGGATCATAACACGCCGGAAGAATATATGCAGACCTACCGTGACTTTGTGACTTCGATCGAGCGGGAAGGCAAACTGATTTTTCACAACGAAGACCTGCGCTTGCGCGAGTTGGCCGAGAAGGTCCGGGAGGATATCACCCCGATCGCTTACGAACGGCAGCCGTTGATGGAGAAAGACGGGACACTCTTTTTGCAAACCCGCTACGGCAACTATCCCGTTTGCATTCCCGACGATTATTTCCTGTTGAATCTGAGTGCCGCCCGCTTGGCTTGCCGTCAGTTGGGAATGAAAGACGCGGACTTCTACCAGGCCATCTCGGACTATAGCCTATCGCTGAAAAAATGATCATAGCACAAAAGAAAAGAAAAGAGAATATCGCGGAATACCTGCTGTATATGTGGCAGGTAGAAGATCTGATCCGGGCTAACGGGTTTGATCTGCAACGCATACGAGAGAATGTGGTAGCCCGTTACGACCAGCCCGAAGCGATGCGCGAAGCCATCAGCCGCTGGTATGCGGAACTGATCGATATGATGCGCAGCGAGGGGGTGATGGAGAAAGGGCATGTGCAGATCAATACCAATGTGATCATTGCCCTGACCGATCTGCACCTGCGGTTGTTGAAATCGCCCAAAGAGATGGTCTACCAGGCCGCTTATTATAAGACTTTGCCTTTTATCGTACAGTTGCGGGCCAAGTCCGGCGGTGAAGAGGTGCCGGAACTGGAGACTTGCTTCACAGCCGTCTACGGTTTCCTGCTCTTAAAGATGCAAGGACGGGAGGTTACGAAAGAAACGACCGAGGCCGTGCAGCAGATCAGCACGTTCCTGGCGATCCTGGCCAGTAAATATACCGCCGATTTAAACGGGGAACTCCCTTTAGAAGAATAAATGTATGATCAAGAATGTTTTAGTTACCGGCGCTAACGGGCAACTGGGGCAGGCGCTCCGGAAACGGGCCGGCTCATACCCCTCTTTTACCTTTTATTATACGGATATCGATACGTTGGATATCACGGATAAGGCGGCGGTGCAGGCTTACCTGAATAAAAACCGGATCCATACGATCATCAATACGGCCGCTTATACGGCTGTCGACCAGGCGGAAAAAGAAGCGGAACAAGCATACCGGATCAATGCCGAGGCGGTCAAGGTATTGGCCGAAGCGGCGCGCGATCATCACAGCCGGTTGCTCCACGTGTCGACCGATTATGTGTTCGATGGCTTGAATCATCGCCCTTATATCGAGACAGACGGGACGCATCCCGCCTCTGCCTACGGACGGACGAAGCTGGCCGGCGAGGTGCTTTTGCAAGAAACGTTGGAGACAGCCGTGATCGTGCGTACTTCCTGGCTGTATTCGGAGACCGGCAATAATTTTATGAAAACAATGCTTCGCCTGGGAGCTGAACGGGAGGAGCTGCGGGTGGTTTTCGACCAAGTGGGTACGCCAACCTATGCCGGCGACCTGGCGGAAGCCCTGTTGACGATTCTCGACAAAGAAGAACACGACGGCTGGGTGCCGGGTATCTATCATTACTCCAATGAAGGCGTGTGTAGCTGGTACGATTTCGCGCGGAAGATCATGGAGCTGGGTGGCTTGTCCTGCCGGGTGATGCCGATCGAATCGAAAAACTATCCGGTGGCTGCTGTGCGTCCGGCTTATAGTGTGTTGAACAAAACAAAGATAAAAGATACGTATGGGGTGGTCATTCCGCATTGGGAAGAAAGCCTAAAGAGAATTATGAATGATGAATTATGAGATCAGGGTTATCTCCTTCATCTCATAATTCATAATTCATAATTCATAATTTTTTTAACAAATGAGTTATTCAAAAGAAATAGAAAAAAGGCGGACCTTCGCCATTGTGAGCCATCCCGATGCGGGGAAAACGACATTGACGGAGAAGCTGTTATTGTTTGGGGGAGCTATCCATGTGGCCGGGGCGGTCAAATCGAATAAGATACGCAAGACGGCGACTTCCGACTGGATGGAGATCGAGAAACAACGTGGGATTTCAGTGGCTACCTCGGTAATGGCTTTCGATTATGCCGATCATAAGATTAATATCCTGGATACTCCCGGCCATCAGGACTTTGCCGAAGATACATTCCGCACGCTGACGGCTGTCGATAGTGTCATTATTGTGATCGATGCGGCCAAAGGGGTGGAGACGCAGACCCGTAAACTGATGGAAGTCTGCCGGATGCGCAAAACGCCGGTGATCGTGTTTGTGAATAAGATGGACCGCGAAGGGAAAGATCCTTTCGATCTGATGGATGATGTAGAGGAAGAATTGAAAATCAGTGTGCGTCCTTTGAGTTGGCCGATCGACATGGGACAACGTTTCAAGGGAGTCTACAATATCTTTGAAGGGAAATTGGACCTGTATACGCCCAGCAAACAATATGTGACGGAAAGCGTTGAGTTTAAAGATATCTCCAGTCCGGAACTGGAAAAGCATATCGGTGATAGTCTGGCGCAAAAGCTGCGCACGGATATCGAACTGATCGAAGGAGTCTACCCCGACTTCGACGTGGAAGCCTATTTGCGTGGTGATCTGGCGCCGGTCTTTTTCGGTTCGGCGTTGAATAACTTCGGGGTAAAGGAGTTGTTGGATTGTTTTGTCCGTATCGCCCCGTCGCCCCGCCCGGTGCAGGCGATCGAAAGGGTGGTCGATCCCGAAGAAGAAGCCTTTACCGGTTTTATCTTTAAGATCCATGCCAATATGGATCCCAACCACCGTTCGTGCATCGCTTTCGTGAAGATCTGCTCCGGCCGGTTTGAGCGGAATGCGAACTACAAACATGTACGTTTCAACAAACAGATGCGTTTCAGCAGCCCTACGGCTTTTATGGCGCAGAAGAAAGAGACGGTCGACGAAGCTTTTGCCGGGGATATTATCGGTTTGCCGGATACGGGGAACTTCAAGATCGGCGATACGCTGACCTCCGGGGAAGAGTTGCACTTCAAGGGATTACCCAGCTTCTCTCCCGAAATGTTTAAGTATATCGAGAATGCCGATCCGATGAAATCGAAGCAATTAGCCAAAGGTGTTGAGCAATTGATGGACGAAGGGGTTGCCCAGTTGTTTGTCAATCAGTTCAATGGACGTAAGATTATCGGAACCGTCGGGCAGTTGCAGTTTGAAGTGATCCAGTATCGCCTGTTGCACGAGTATGGTGCGCAATGTAAGTGGGAGCCGATCAGCTTGTACAAGGCTTGTTGGATCGAGAGCGAGAACGCCGCGATGTTAGAGAATTTCAAGAAGCGCAAGTCGCAATATATGGCTTTGGATAAAGAAGGACGGGATGTCTATCTGGCCGATTCGGCCTATGTGTTGACGATGGCGCAGAATGATTTTCCGGATATTAAGTTTCATTTTACTTCGGAGTTTTAAGGGTTTTAGGAGTTTTAGGTCTTTTAAGTCTTTTAGGTCTTTAAAGTCGTAAAAGACCTAAAAGACTTAAAAGACCTAAAACTCCTAAACTACAAAATCTCCCGTATCTCGCCCAGCGTGCAGACGGTATGGGTCGGCGTGAAGCCTTCGGCGGGTATGCCTTCGGGGTTGAGCCAGATCTGATCGATCTTGGCATGGTAGGCACCGGCGATATCGGCTTCCCAACTGTCGCCGATCATCAGGCTCTCGTGGCGGCGCGAGTTGGTATTGACCAGGGCGAAGTCGAATATCGCTTTATGCGGTTTCTGAATACCGGCATCTTCGGAGAGAATCATACGCTCGATATAGGGCGCCAGCCCGGAATTATTGAGTTTCTTGAATTGTACCTCGCGGAAGCCGTTCGACAGGATAAAAAGGCGGTATGCCGGGCGCAGGTATTCCAATAGTTCGATGGCTCCGGGGATCAAACGCGTCTTGGTGGTGGTGCGTTGCAGGAATTCATCGTTGACGGCCAGGACTTCTTTCCGTTCGGTTATGCCCATCGGCTGGAGGATAAAGTGAAAACGTTCGAAGATCAAGGTCTGTCGATCGATCTCATGCTTTCGGTACAGGTCCCATAACTTGAGGTTGTGAGGCATATAAATAGCATAGAAAGCCTCGAAGGAACTGTAGTGCCGATCCCAATGGTGATCGGCATACATTTCTTCGAGGCATTCTTTATTGTTGTGGAACGTATCCCAAAGGGTATCGTCCAGGTCGATAAACAGATTTTTGTATCTCATTTAGCTCACCTGAATCACCAAATATCTTCCGAGGCTCCAGAATAAATCTTCGTTTGTGATCTTGAGCGTCAGGTTACCGTCCGCGTCTTTGACAAACTCATACGTCCCGTCCGGGTGGTTGGAGCGCAGGTTGGCTTTTCCGGCGAAGAGCGGAATCTCTTTTACCTCACGGATATCGATAGAGATGAAGTAGTCGCGGTTGAAATCTCCTTCTAATGCTTTGGATTTAGAGAACAGACCACCGCCTGAAAGGATATTCTGGTCTTTCAGCTCTTTGGCTGTGCCGAAGCAGTAGTAAGCCGTGTGCAATTCTTTGTCTTGCGCCTGCAGGGATTGGGTCTGAAGGGCGGTGGTGGCTGCCAATACTTCCACATCTTCGTTCAGCGCGGTAATCATTTCATCCAGCTCCTGGATCCGCACATTCTTATTGGCCAGTTCTTCTTGCAGGTTGGCAATCATCAAGGCTTTCTGATCCATCTCCGAGTTGAGGCGTTCGATCGTTCTGCGCAGGGCGCTGGAGTTGACGTTGCTCTTATTCAGCTTGTCTTCGAGTTCACTGATCTGCTGTTTGTTTTTCTTCAGGGTCTCGGTGATCAGTTGCATGTTTTGCTTGATCTGTTCCCGTTTGGAAGGAGTGAGTTCGCCGTCCGTACTTTGGTAGCTCAGGTAGTTTTCGGCGTCACGAATCGATTTGATATCATCTTCTACCTCGTTGAGGATCGTCAGCATCTCGTTGAGTTCTGCCGTATTCCGTGCACTTTCAATTTTCAATGAATCATTTTCGGCTTTTACCTGTTTGTATTCTTTAGAATTCTGCACACAGGAAGCCAAAAGAACTATTGCGCTAAGGCTGATCATTACTACTCTTTTCATATTCATATTTGTTTAATTAAACATTTTCTCTTTTTTCTGTTTTATTCTTTGTTACGGGGAGTCCCCCCAAGATAATAACAATTTCTCCTTTGGGTTCGTTCAATGTGAAGTGATTCATCACTTCTTCGACCGTGCCGCGGACCGTCTCTTCATACATCTTGGAGATCTCGCGGGAGACGGAGACCGGGCGTTCCCGACCCATATATTCCGCGAATTGGGTCAGGGTCTTGACCAGGCGGTAAGGCGATTCGTAGAAGATCATCGTCCGGGTTTCCAAAGCCAATTCTTTCAGCCGGGTTTGTCTTCCTTTTTTCTGCGGCAGGAACCCCTCGAAGCAGAAGGTATCGTTGGGCAAGCCGGAGGCAACCAGGGCAGGCACGAAAGCGGTGGCTCCCGGCAGGCATTCGACTTCCACTTCATGGCGGATACATTCGCGCACAAGCAAGAAGCCCGGATCGGAAATCGCCGGTGTGCCGGCATCCGATACCAATGCGATCGTTTCTCCGGCTTTGATCCGGGATACGATCTGCTCTACGGTCTTGTGTTCGTTGAATTTGTGGTGGGACATCATCCGGTTTTGGATCTCGAAGTGTTTCAAGAGGAAACCGGTCGTCCGCGTATCTTCGGCAAGGATGAGATCCGCCTCTTTCAATACCCGGATAGCCCTGAAAGTCATGTCTTCCAGATTCCCAACAGGGGTGGGTACGACGATCAGCTTAGCCATAAGTCAGGAAAATCGTTTTTCTATCCGTTCTAAGAATTCAGCAACCGCTTCATTTTCAATATTCCAGTGCAACTCGTTATGGAGGAAAGAGATTGATTCCTCGTAGGAGTGTATGTCGTTCAGTATATGGATCACTTTGTTCATGCGCTCTTCATCTCCCCCGAACAGCTCCCGGCGAAAGCGGAAGCGATCATTCAGGCTGAATGCCTTGCGGAAGTCGGAAAGACTTTTCTTTTCAAGTATTTCGTTGAGGGAAACAGAGGCTTTGATATCACCCAGGGCGTTTTCTTTTTTCCTGGCTTTTTCTTCCGGGATCTCAATAGAGGGTTGTTCGGAAGGTTGGACAGCCTCTTCGATCGGTTCGGTAATCGTTTCCTGGCGAAGAACTGCCGGGGTGGGAGGCATTGTTTCCTGAGGAGTGGCTTCAACTGTTTCGACTGCCGGCTGTTGTGTCGTTTGCTGCACCGGGATGGCCGATAGACGCGTACGGTGTTCTTCCATCTGGCGGCTAAGGTCTTCCATCTGCGCCGATTCCAGCTTGTGCAGATCCGTCAGTATCTTGTGGGCAAGCTCGAATGACTGGCTGAAAAAAGAAACCGGATATATTTCAGCGCCGCGCATGCCTGCTACTTTCTTTTCCAGCTCCCGTATATCCAATAATAGATAATCTATTTTTTCTTCGTGTGCCATATCTTGTCTTTTTAAACCTGACGAGGCAAAAGTAAGGAAATCTTAAAGAGTAGCTCTATACTTGTTTGTTAAATCACGTGAAGAAGGGCATTAGGGGTTATGCTTCGAACTCTTTTGGCAGGTTCACCAGGTAAAGACGATGAGTGGCGCGAGTCAAAGCGGTGTAGAACCAGCGGTAGAAGTCTTCGCCCAACATCTCTTCGGTGATGAACCCGATATCCAGGAAGACATTCATCCATTGTCCGCCCTGCGCCTTGTGGCAGGTCATGCCGTAGGCGAACTTGACTTGTACGGCATTATAGTGCGGATCGACTTTCATCTTCTTCATTTTGCCGGCTTTCGTCGGGATATCTTCATAATCTTCGAGGATCGAATAGAACAGTTTATTGCTCTGTTCCTGGGAGAGGGCGGGCGTTTCCGTCTGCAGGGTGTCTAATAGTATTTTCAGATCGGCTTCCGTGTCGTAGTCGGGGAAGCGAACGGTCAGGTCAGCGAAATGGAAACCGTAAAACTCCGTATTTCTTCGGATGCGTACAACCTCCATGATGTCGCCGTTGGCAATGAAATCCATCTCTTTGGAGTCGGCGGTCCAGAAATAATTGTTTTTGGCTACTAACAGGCGGTCACCTGTCGACAGTTCCTCTTCGCGGTAAAGGACGCGGTTGCGGATCCCGTTGTTATAGATCAAAGCCCTTTTATTGCTTCGGGTGATGATCATCGTTTCGTCCATTCCATCGTTATGATAAGCCGAGGAGATGGCTTCGATCAGTTCGTCTCCCGGGATTTTGCGGATGTCTTCGAACCCTTTGAGCCTTAGCTTGGGGAACGCTTCCACGGCATGGGTGCGCAATGCCTCACGGATATGCGTGGCATTCAACAGGATCCCGGAGTTTTCGCTTTGTCGTACGATCTGTGTCAGGGTAAATTCCTTGACCTTAAGGCCGTATCCTTCTAATATGCCGGTATGGAGTGCCGGACTTTCCGCCTGCCTGACGGGAGGCAACTGGGCAATGTCTCCCATCAGGAGCAACCGGCAGTTTTCGCCCGAATAGACATACTGTATCAGGTCGTCCAACAGACGTCCGGTCCCGAAGGAGGAAGAGTCGATCCCGTCGTTTCCGATCATGGAGGCTTCATCGACGATAAACAGCGTGTCGGTGTGCAGGTTCTCGGTGGTCTGAAACCCTGTCAGCTCGTTCGAAAAAGCCTTTTGGCGGTATATCTTTTTGTGGATCGTGAAAGCTTTATGGCCGGCGTAGCCGGAGAATACTTTAGCCGCCCTTCCGGTAGGCGCCAGAAGCACGGTTTTCTGATTGATTTCGGTCAGGGTTTTCACAATGGCGCCGACCAACGAGGTCTTTCCCGTACCGGCATAACCTTTCAATAGGAGTAAGGAATCGGCCTCCTGTGATAATAAGAATTCGGTGATCATTTCTATAACATAGGCCTGATCAGAAGTAGGAGAATGGGGAAAATTACTGTTAATGAGGCTACCTAAATAACTATTTATCATTTTGGTGACATAAATTTTCGCGATAAAGGTAGTGTATTAAATATTCTTTTTATATTTGCCGAACGAAATAAATTTCAAAAAACAATATAAACCATGAAAGTTACATTAAAAATCTTACTTGTTGTAGCAGTATTCGTGCTTATTTACATGTGCGTCAAGAGTATCACTGGTCCTCTTGATTTTGAAAAAGAACAAAAAGTGCGCGAAGCCGCTGTTATTTCCCGATTGATTGACATCCGGAAAGCTCAGATCGAGTTTAAAAATGTCCACAAAGTGCATGCTGGTTCTTTTGCTGAATTGGAGAAATTCCTGAATGAGGAAAAGCTTCCGTTCATTCTGAAAGAAGGAACATTGACTGACGAGCAGTTGGAAAAAGGGATGACAGAGCAAGAAGCGGTAAAGAAAGGTTTGATTGTTCGTGACACGGTATGGGTATTGGCGAAAGATACATTGTTCGAAAAGGGTTACAATGTGAATGAAATGCGTTATGTGCCTGAGGTTCCTGGTGATAAGATTGAATTTACGATGGATACGGCCACTATAATCTCTGCTTCTGGTTATGAGATCAAGGTGTTTGAAAGTGGTGTTAAGTATGCGGATTACCTGCGCAGCATGGATCCTCAGTTGCGTTATAACCTGATCGACAAAGCCGAGAAACAAGGAAAGTATCCGGGCTTGCGTGTCGGTTCATTGGAAGAAGTGAACAATAACGCGGGTAACTGGGAATAATAATCTTACACGTATGACTATCAGTCTACCTGATACGTTGACAGTAGATAATTCCGGGAAATATATAGTATCCATCCGGCTTCGGTCGGATGGATTTTCTTTTTCCGGTTACAGGCCATCCACTCCCGGAAGCTTTTTCTCCCGGGAGATTGGAGTGGAGAAAGGGGAGTCTTTTGCCGAATCGCTGAAGGAGACCTATTTCGCCCATGACTTTTTCTCCTGGACGTATAAGCGGATCCGGATCATCACCGAAACCAACCGTTACACCGTTATTCCTAAGAGCCTGTACGACGAGAAGCGGAAGCAGGAGTTTCTTGACTTCACCTTATCCGATCCGGGCGCTTTCTGTGTGGGCAATGAATGGAAAGAGAAAGTATTGTTGTACCCCATGGACCCTGAGGTCTATGAGTTTTGTTCCCGTTCTTTTATCAATCCTCAGTTTTATGCCCATCTGATCCCGCAGCTCATGTGGTGGGAGCAGGAAAGTCTGAAGAAACATACTGCGGCTCAGGTGTATGTATCCCTGCACGAGAAGATGATCGATATCTGTTGCTTCCGGCAGGGGGATGTGCAACTGGTGAATTCTTTTGAGGTGAACCGCCCGGAGGATATCCTGTACTATATATTATATGTATGGAAGCAACTTGAATTGAATCAGGAGAAAGACCTGATCTTTGTCCACGGAAAACCGGATGTGGTGAATCGGCTTACCGAATTACTCCGGACCTATCTGCGCCAGGTCGCTCCGGTGGAGATCCCTTCGGAGGCTTATCTTTTAGGACGGGAGATGGCGCTTGCTCCTATGGATCTTATAGCTTTATCGATATGCGGATAATTAGCGGAAAATACGGCCGTCGTCGTTTCAGTGTGCCCCATAGTTTCAGTGCGCGCCCAACCACCGACTTCGCCAAGGAAAATCTGTTCAATGTATTGTCTAACCTGATCGACTTCGAGGATCTGGAAGCCCTGGATCTCTTTGCCGGTACCGGAAGTATTTCTTTTGAGTTGCTGTCGCGCGAATGCCGGCGGGTGACTTCCGTGGAGAAGAACAATGCCCACGCTTCGTTCATTGCCAAGGTCGGCAAGGAGTTGAAAGCCGATAACCTATTGTTGATCCGCGGCGATGCTTTTCGTTTTCTCCAGTCGGCTCGTCCGGACAGTTATGATTTTATTTTTGCCGATCCTCCTTTCGCCTTGAAGGATTTGCAGGAGATTCCCCGCCTGATCTTGGACCGTGGGCTTTTGCGGGAGGGTGGTATCTTTGTGATGGAGCATCCTGCGACATACGATTTCTCTTCTTTGCCTTTGTTTGACCTGCGCCGGGTCTACGGCTCCGTGAATTTCAGCCTGTTCAGTCGCCCTGATAATCTTTCCGGGGAGGAAGCCTGATCCATCCGCCTTTAGAGGAGGGGAGAGAAGAGGCGCATAAACGATTCGGAGAGGCGTTGCAATGGTGGGCGCTTCAGCCAGCGGGCAGGCATGACGCGTTCGCACGACTGCATATCGTGCAGGAATATCTTCTTCATTTCTTTCGCAAACGACTCATCGTACATATAAGCATTCACTTCGAAGTTGTGTTCAAAGCTCCGGAAGTCCATATTGGCCGAGCCGACAGCCGTCACGATATCGTCGACCACGATCAGTTTGGCGTGCAGGAATCCGGGTTTGTAGAAGTAGACCTTCACGCCCGACTTGATCATATCGTCCAGGTAGGAGTGTGTCGCCATATTGGTCGAGCGCGTGTCCGACCGTTCGGGCAGCATCAGCCGAATGTCGATCCCTCCCAGGGCAGCGGTCTGCAATGCCTGGTTGAGTCCTTCCGTCGGCAGGAAATAGGGCGTTTGTATGTAGATATATTTCTTCGCGTTGGCAATCAGATAGATCGTTGCCTGGAGCAGGGTGCGCCAGTGTCCGGTCGGTCCGCAGGTGGCGATCTGCATAATGTTTTTCGAATAGATCTCTACCGGCGGATAGTAAGCGGGATCCCTCAGTAGTTGCTTGCTCACCACATACCAATCGATCAGGAAAGCCGACTGCAGCCCATGTACCCCTTTGCCGGTGAACCGGAAATGCGTATCCCGCCACGTGCCCCAGGAGGTGCCTTTCGTGTAGCGGTCGGCAATGTTCATTCCGCCCATATATCCGACGTTTCCGTCGATCACCACGATCTTCCGGTGGTTACGGTAGTTCACCTTGCTGGTAAATATCGGGAACACTACTTTCAGGAACGAGTACACCTCGATCCCTTCCTGTAGCATCTCTTTGAAGAACCGTTCTTTCACGTTCCAACTGCCGACATCGTCGTACATCACTCTCACCTTTACCCCTTCGCGGGCTTTGTCGATTAGGATCTTCTTCACCCGGTTGCCGATCTCGTCGTCGCAGAAGATGTAGTACTGCAGATGGATATGGTGCTTTGCCTCTTGCAGGTCGCGCAACAGGTCTTCGAACTTGTCGGTTCCGTTCGTATAGATCTTTATTTTGCTCCCGTAGAGCAGGGTTGATTGATTGTTGTGGTACAATAGTGTCGCCAGCGGGATGTAAGTCTGGGGCATCTCGGAGATGATATCGAATGAGTCTTTCCGGCGTTGCGGTCCTTTCATGATGCGTTTGTAGGTACGCCGGGAGATGACCTTTTGCTTTCGGTTGTCCTGTCCGAAGAAGAAATAGAAGATCAGACCAATGCCGGGAGTCAATAAGAGTACTACTACCCAGGAGATGGTTTTCAGGGGGTTTCTGTTCTCTGTAATCACAACCAGGACCACCCCCAGAATCGTAATGGCGTACAATAGAAGCAATATTGTACCCACTATCGCCTGTATCTGAATCATTGCTATCATAACGCCTTGTCGTTCGATCAAGACGCTAAAGATAGAGAGGGTTTATGAGATAAACAAACGTTTGTCACTGATACTTGCGTATAAGCTCCGCCGTTTGATATTCTTCTTTCAGATAGGTCTCGATATGTCTCTTTTTCTTGTCTTCGAGGATCTCGTCGATGGCGATCAGAATGCCGGTTTCTTCCACTTCGCCGAATTCATGATTGATGGCTGTGCCGAAGACGCGCATCTTGGGCGAGAGGCTCATGTAGGCATTGACCAATGGCGGGACGTTGATACCCAGCTTGCGCACTTCCTGGTTCAAGACTTTGTAGTTGTCTTTGAAGTTGTCGTGCGGGAAGAGTGCTTTCATCTTCTCGATGTCCGTATCGGTTTGCAGGGCATGGATCGGGGTGATCAGCCGGTCCGGATCGGGGAAATGCAGTCCGAGGAAATAGAGCACCATATTGCGGGCTTCCGTATCGTAGGTGTTGTACATGGTCACTTTGCCGAAGTAATACTTCAGTGTGGGGTCGACGACCGAGAGCGCGCCCAGCCCGTCCCAGAGGTTATCCAGGATGAACAGCCCTTTCTTGGCTCCTTCGCGCGTCGCCTGATATTCCAGGGTGACGAAAGAACGTCCCAATTCAACGGTGTACGGAAGAAACTCTTCGATAAACTGTTGGGAGAAGTTGAATAGGTGGGCCGTGGCCAATAGCGGTTTGCCAGCGGCATCGAACCGGACATCGCTTCCGCAGATGAAACGATACCCGCCCAGAATCTCTTCGTCTTCCGGACTCCAGACGATCAGTTGCCGGTAGGCATCGTCCATGGTGTCGTATTCGTCGATATCGACGGATTGTCCCGTCCCGCCTCCGTATTCGCGGAAGGCAACTTCCCTCAGCCGGCCGATCTCCTGCATGAGGTTGGGTGAGTCGTGCGCCGTAATGATATAGATCTCATTCTGAGATTTATTGGTCGTACGGAGCATTTTGTCTTTGGTCAGTTCAGACTTTAATAGGGCCCGGTCAATCGGTTTAATAATTTCCTGCATTATCATATAGTTCTCAGTGTGTGTGTTTATTTCTTTAATCCGTAGGAGATTGCTTTGACCCATCCGGCCCATTCGGTCGCTTTCTTGCTCGGATCGAACGTTTGCCAGGGAATGGGTTCCCCGAAGTATATCTGGTATGTCGCGTGTTTGCTTTTGAAAAGTTCGTCGGAGAGGTAAAGCATCTCGTAGTTCATCTTAATGCCCAGCTTCACCCGCAGATTTGCCAGGTTGTAGAAGAAATTGGAATTCCTCCCTACGAAATGAATCGGAACGATATCTCTTTGATACTCGACTGCTTTCTGGATAAACGATTTCTTCCACTCCAGATCGACGATCTCGCCTTTGATCTTCCGCGAGCAAAGGCCGGCCGGGAAGGTGATGATCTGATTGTCCGAGGCGTAGGCCTCTTCGGTCGCTACCGCGGTGCTTTTGGCCTGCTTGCCGTGTTTGTTCACCGGGATAAAGATCGAACGCAGGTTGGGGATGAACAGTAAGAGGTCGTTGACCGGATAGCGTATATTCCCGTTGAAGCGTTCGCCCACCAGGGCGGAAAGGCAAATGCCGTCCAAGCCGCCCAGCGGATGGTTGGAGGCAAAGATATACCGCCCTTCCGTCGGGATATTCTGCTCGCCGTGCAATTCCAGTTTGAGATCGAAATAGTGAATCAACTCTTTCATAAACTCCACCCCGTCCTTGTCGTGATACCGGGTCAGGATGTAGTTCAGCTCATCCTGGTGAACGATCCGGATAAGGTAGTTGAGTAGAAAGCGGGGGACCTTGGTGGCCACAGATGGCGCTTTGGTCTTTAAGATGTTTTCTATGTCGATATATTTCGTGACGTTCACTTGCATCCTTCCTAAGCTAATGATGGACAAATATAGTATTTATAACAATTCGCCCGGCAGTTTTTTTGTTTTTTTGCCCGCAAACTCGGAGAACCCGGCTATTAAAACAGGTTAGAGGTACCTCAAAAATGATTTAGAGGTACCTCAAAATCCGTTTTGACGTACCTCAAAAATAGTTTTGACGTACCTCAAAATCATTTTTGACGTACCTCTAAATTGTATTTGCAGGTCTCTTTTGGAAAATAGCCGGCCGCATCCCGAAAAGTCTTGCCGGGTTGTTGAAAACTTTTTTTGCTTTTTCTCTTTGATTATTTGGATTGTATTGCAATAATGCACTAATTTTACAAGCAGAAGATAACACCCTTGCTTATCAGTCATCTAAGTGGTGTTAATTTAAGGATTAGTTTAACAAAAGAGCGTCTGAAAGTGGAGCATTTGAATTATCATATACCGGTTTTACTCAGAGAGAGCCTGGAAGGTCTGGCTATGGATCCGGCAGGTGTGTATGTAGATGTTACTTTTGGCGGCGGCGGCCATTCGCGAGCGATCCTGGAGCGGTTGGGGGCGGATGGACGGCTTTATGGCTTCGATCAGGACGCGGACGCGGAGCGGAACATACCGGATGATCCTCGTTTTGTCTTTGTGCGCAGCAACTTTCGTTTCCTTTCCAACTTCTCCCGTTATCATGGTATTGGCGGTCAGGTGGCCGGTTTGTTGGCCGATCTGGGCGTTTCTTCCCATCATTTCGACGATGAGGAGCGGGGTTTCTCTTTCCGTTTCGATGGGTTGTTGGATATGCGGATGAATTACCGGGCAGGAAAGACAGCGGCGGATGTGTTGAACACCTATTCCGATACCCAGCTGGCCGATATGTTCTTTTTCTACGGCGAACTGAAGATGTCGAGGCGCTTAGCTTCCGCGATTGTACGCGAACGGCAGACGCGCCCTTTCCACAAGATCGAAGACCTGTTGGACGTGTTGAAACCTTTCACGGGTCGGGATAAAGAGAAGAAGTTTCTGGCTCAGGTGTTTCAAGCCTTGCGCATTGAGGTGAACGATGAGATGCGGGCGTTGCGCAACCTGTTGGAGCAGACCTTATCGGTCTTGAAACCCGGCGGACGTCTGGTGGTCATTACCTATCATTCGCTGGAAGACCGGCTGGTGAAAAACTTCCTCAAAACGGGGAATTTTGAGGGCCGGAGCGAACAAGATTTCTTTGGAAATGTTTATAGTCCATACCGCCTGATCAACAATAAAGTCATCGTGCCTTCGGAAGAAGAGATCGAAAGCAATCCCCGGTCGCGCTCAGCCAAGCTGCGCATTGCCGAACGCGTGGAAGAGAAGGCGCGGAATATTTAATTTGTAATACGTAATTCGTAATTGATACTAATGGGAAAGGAACCGAACAAAACAAAGAAGAAAGAGAAGCGGCTCTCTCTCTTATACATTCTCGGAGGTGGGATCCTGAAGGAGGATTTCATTATCAAGCATACCCGGATGATTGTGTTATTGGTTATCCTTGCCTTCTTTTTTATTGGGAATCGCTATTCCTGCATGCAGAAGCTGAAGGAGATCGATCGCTTGCAGCAGCAGTTGCGCGATATCCGTTTCGAGGCATTGTCGATCTCCTCCGAATTGACCGGGCAAAGCCGCCAATCCCAGGTCGAAGTGCTCGTGGAAGAACAAGGTATTGAATTGGGAGCCGCCCAGAGCCCTCCCTATGAAATCTATAAATAAAGATGTCGGAAGAGAAAGAGATACAGAAAGATGAGTCCCGGAATAAACGGATATTAATCTGTTATTTTATCATTGTGCTCTTGTTGGGGCTGGTGGCTATGGGTATTGTAGCCCGGGCTTTCGATACCGCTTTTGTGGAAAAAGAGAAATGGGTGGAGATTGCCGAAGGACAGAAGCGACCCGACCGTATGGTATTGCCCGGACGGGGTAATATCTATTCCGCCGACTGGAAGCTGATGGCAACCAGCGTGCCCAGCTATTACCTGTATTTCGACTTCAAAGCGGAAGGCTTCAAACTGGATACCTTCCTCTATTCGAAAACGAACGGGGTCGATTCGCTCTCGTTCTACCTCTCGCGCAAACTGAAAGACCGCACCCCCGCCGGTTACAAAGCCTACCTGACGGAAGGGCTGAAAAAGAAAAGCCGTCAATTCCCCATTTATCGGAAGAGAGTATCCTATTCGGATATGAAAGAGATACGTCGATTCCCTTTCCTGCGCTTGCACCGGAATTATAGCGGGTTTTATACCAAAGAGATGGTCGAACGCGATAAACCGTTCGGCACGCTGGCTTCACGCACGATCGGAGATATCTACGGCGAGCTGGAAAACTCGGGTGTCTCGAAAGGAAAGAACGGCTTGGAGCTGCAGTACGACTCCTTATTGAGAGGCGAGGCCGGTTGGAATTCCGTTCGCCGCGTGGGCGGGAGCTGGACGAATGTGACCGAGATCGAACCCGTCGCCGGAATGGACATCCGTACGACTATCGATATCAACATACAGGATATCACCGAGAAAGCCTTATTGGATATGCTCGCAGCGATCGAAGCGGAGTCGGGAACGGCGGTCGTGATGGAGGTGGCGACGGGCGAGATCAAAGGCATCTCCAACCTGGGACGCACCTCGAACGGTCATTATGCCGAGATGAAAAACCATGCCGTTGCCGATGAGACCGAACCGGGATCGACCTTTAAGGTCGCTTCGATGATGGTCGCCTTGGAAGACGGTGTCTGCCAGCCGACCGATACGGTCGATACGGGAAACGGGATCTATATGGTAGGTAGCTCGCGCATGACCGACCATAATTACAACCGGGGAGGATACGGGCGGATCTCGGCCGAGCAGGCGATCTGGTACTCCTCGAATATCGGTGTGGCCAAGATCATTATGAAAGGATATACCCAGAACCCGACCAAGTTTGTCGAAGGACTGCACCGCGTCGGTATGGCGCCCGACCTGAACCTGGAGATTCCCGGCTCGGGACGGTCGAAGATCCGTTTCCCCAACGATACACTCCAATACTGGTCGCGCACGACATTGCCCTGGATGTCGTTCGGCTACGAGACCCAGATCCCACCGATTTATACCCTGACCTTCTTCAACGCCATTGCCAATGGAGGTAAGATGATGCGTCCGATGTTCACGAAAGAGATCCTGAAAGACGGGAAGACGGTGAAGAGCTTCTCCAGCGAAGTGATCAAATCGTCGATCTGCTCGTCGTCGACCTTGAAGATCATACAGGATATGCTGCTTGGCGTGGTCGAGAAAGGTACGGGCTCCGCTGTGCATTCGGATCTGATCCGTATCGCGGGCAAGACCGGTACGGCGCAGATCGCTTCGGGCGGAGTCTACCGCACCAGCGGTCATCAGGTGGCTTTCTGCGGCTATTTCCCGGCGGAAGATCCGCAGTATACCTGTATCGTGGTGATCCGGCGTCCGCGCATCGGTTATCCATCCGGCGGAACGATGGCAGGAGGGGTGGTCAAGAATATCGCCGAAAAGATCTATGCCAGTGAGATGGCTTTCAATACCCGCAAGATGGAAAGGGATTCGTTGGCCGTGCGTGTGCCTGCCGTCAAAGGGGGTGATCGGAAAGCGGTTGAAGAGGTGTTGGATCGCTTGGATATTAAAGTCCGGAAGGATAGTGTCGAGACCTCTTGGGTCGTGGCATCCGTCGACAAAGAAACACAGGATCTGCACTTGCGCGACGTCAAGGTCCGCGAGGGGTTGGTGCCGTCGGTTGTCGGCATGGGTGCAAAGGATGCCGTCTATCTCCTGGAGATGGCGGGCTTGCGAGTCAATCTTTCCGGAGCCGGAAGGGTGGCCGCCCAGAGTATCTCTCCGGGTAGCCGGATCGTGAAAGGACAAACCGTTTTATTAACGCTGAGATAAACGAGATGGAACTGAATAAATGGATAAAAGTATTGGATCAACCGGTGGTTACGGGAGATCTGTCGGTTGAAATAAAAGATATACAGTCCGACTCAAGGAAAGTCGGAAAAGGAACCCTTTTTGTTGCCGTCAAAGGTACGGCGGTCGACGGGCATACGTTTATCCCCGCCGCGATTGAAAAAGGAGCAGTCGCTATTGTTTGCGAAGAAGAGCCCGTATGCGCCGGCCCGCATCCGGTGATCATCCGGGTGAAAGATTCGGCGGAAGCCTTGGGATTATTACTCTCCGAGTGGTACGGACGGCCTTCGGAAAAGTTGACCCTGGTCGGAGTCACCGGCACGAATGGGAAAACGACGATCGCTACACTCTTGTATGAGATGTTCCGCATGATGGGACATCCGGTGGGATTGATCTCCACTGTCTGCAACTATATCGACGGCGAAGCGGTGCCCACCGAGCATACGACTCCCGATCCGCACACCCTGCAAGCCTTGTTGGCGCGTATGGTGGAAGCCGGATGCACACACGCCTTTATGGAAGTCAGCTCGCACGCGGTAGACCAGAAACGCATCAGCGGACTGGCCTTCGATGGCGGGATCTTCACCAACCTGACCCGCGACCATCTGGATTATCACCTGACGGTAGAGAACTACCTGAAAGCCAAAAAGAAATTCTTCGACGACCTGCCGGCCGCGGCATTCGCCCTGACGAATGTCGATGATAAGGTGGGCGAAGTGATGCTTCAGAATACGGCGGCAACGAAGCTGACCTACTCCCTCAGGACACTGGCCGACTTCAAAGGCAAGATCCTGGAGTCGCATTTCGAAGGGACGGAACTGGTGTTCAACGGCAAAGAAGTCGTGGTGCATTTTGTCGGTCGTTTCAATGTCTACAACCTATTGGCTGTTTATGGCGCTGCCGTGGCCTTGGGCAAAGAGCCGGAAGAGGCTTTATTGGTGTTGAGCGCCCTGCGCCCGGTCTCCGGCCGGTTCGAAACCATCCGCTCGCCCAAGGGATATACCGCCATCGTGGATTACGCCCATACGCCGGATGCCCTGACCAACGTACTGAATGGTATCGCGGAAGTACTGGATGGCAACGGACGTATCATCACCGTGGTCGGCGCCGGAGGAAACCGCGACAAAGGGAAACGCCCTTTGATGGCGAAAGAAGCGGCGCGGCTGAGCGACCAGGTTATCCTGACCTCCGATAATCCCCGCTTCGAAGAACCGGAAGAGATCATTAACGATATGGTCGCCGGATTGTCTGCGGCCGATCTCGAACATACATTGTGTATTACCGATCGCGCGCAGGCAATCAAGACCGCGACGATGTTTGCCCAAAAAGGTGATGTGATCCTGATCGCCGGCAAAGGGCATGAAGACTATCAGGACATCAAAGGCGTGAAATACCATTTCGACGACCGCGAGAAGGTGAAAGAAATATTTAGGACACAACCGGCATAAAAGAAAAAAGAGATGTTATACTACTTATTTACCTATTTGGATCAATTGGATCTGCCCGGAGCAGGGATGTTTAAGTATATCTCCTTCCGCTCAGGCCTGGCATTGATCTTGTCTTTGTTTATCTCCACCACGATCGGCCGACGTATCATCGATAAGTTGCGCCGGGAGCAGATCGGCGAAACCGTTCGCGACCTGGGGCTGGAAGGGCTTTACAGCAAGAAAGGAACGCCAACGATGGGTGGGATCATCATTATCATTGCGATCCTGATCCCTACCTTACTCTGTACACGATTGGACAATATCTATATCATCCTGATGCTGATCACCACCGTATGGCTGGGCGTTATCGGCTGGACGGACGACTATATCAAAGTGTTCAAGAAAGACAAAGAGGGCTTGCGCGGCCAGTTCAAGGTGATCGGGCAGGTCGGATTAGGCTTTATCGTCGGATTGGTGCTTTACCTGAGTCCGGATGTGGTGATCCGTGAGAATATAGAAGTTTACAACGGAGAGAATGCCATCGAAGAAGTGCAGTTCCAACCGAATGAAACCAAATCGACAAAGACCACCATCCCTTTCCTGAAGAATAACAACTTTGATTATTCCACCTTGGTCGATTGGGCCGGACCGTACAAGCAACCCTTGGCCTGGATCCTCTTTGTCCTTGTCGTGATCTTTATTGTCACAGCCGTATCCAATGGAGCCAACCTGACCGACGGACTGGACGGGCTGGCGGCCGGTAGCTCGGCGATCATCGGGGTGGCCTTGGGCATTCTGGCCTATACCTCCTCGCACTTCCAGTTTGCTTCTTTCCTGAATATCATGTTTATCCCCGGGGCGGAAGAACTGGTGATCTTTGCCGCCACCTTTATCGGGGCTACCGTCGGTTTCCTCTGGTATAACTCCTATCCGGCGCAGGTGTTTATGGGTGATACGGGTAGCCTGACCTTGGGAGGTATCATTGCGGTGTTTGCCATCATCATCCGGAAAGAGCTGTTGATCCCTATCCTGTGCGGTATCTTTCTGGTGGAGGTCGTGTCGGTGATCATCCAACGCTTTTATTTTAAATATACCAAAAAGAAATACGGAGAAGGACGCCGGGTGTTCAAGATGACCCCTTTGCATCATCATTTCCAGAAAGCGGGGAATGCCGGGATCGAAGCCCTTATCCAGAAGCCTTTTAATGTCGTGCCCGAATCGAAGATCGTTGTTCGTTTCTGGCTGATCGGCATTATCTTGGCCGTGATAACCATTGTAACGTTAAAGATGAGATAAAAGAGGCCCCACCAACCTCCCCCAAGGGGAGGCTAATGAGGCAAAGAAATAAAGAGATGAAAGAACAAGATAAGATATTGGAGGGGCCGTCTCGTCGCATAGTTGTTCTGGGCGGAGGAGAGAGTGGAACCGGTGCGGCTATTTTAGCGCAGAAAGAAGGTTTTGATGTTTTCCTCTCGGATTTCTCAACCATATTCCCCAGCTACAAAGAAAAGCTGGATGCCTATTCCATCCTTTGGGAAGAGGGGCAACATACGGAAGAGATGATCCTGAATGCCGATGAGGTGATCAAGAGCCCGGGTATATCCGATAAGGCGCCGATTATCCGAAAGCTGAAAGAGAAAAACATACCGATCATCTCCGAGATCGAGTTTGCCGGACGGTATACGGATGCCAAGATGGTTTGCATCACCGGAAGCAACGGAAAGACCACTACGACCATGCTCACCTATCATATCCTGAAGAGCGCGGGCCTGGATGTCGGCCTGGCGGGAAACGTTGGGAATAGCCTGGCGTATCAGGTGGCCGAAGAACCGCATGATGTCTATGTGATCGAACTGAGCAGCTTCCAGTTGGACAATATGTACGACTTCAAGGCGGATATCGCCGTCTTATTGAATATCACTCCCGACCATCTGGATCGTTACGATTACGAAATGCAGCACTATGTGGATGCTAAGTTCCGTATCATTCAGAATCAGACCGAAAAGGATGCCTTTATCTTCTGGAATGACGATCCGATCATCACGCGGGAGATCTTGGAGCACCACCCGGGAGCGACTGTTTATCCGTTTGCCGAAAGCTACCATCCGGGTGTACGAGCTTATATGCAAGGGGAGCAGTTGGTGATTGAGACCGATCACGGAACCTTCACCATGGAAGAGGATCTCTTGGCGTTGACCGGCACACATAATCTGTATAACTCCCTGGCATCGGGCATTGCAGCCAAAGTGCTCGATATACAGGATGAATATATACGGGCGGCTTTGAGTGACTTCAAAGGCGTGGAGCACCGGTTGGAGAAAGTCACACGCGTGCGGGGCGTTGATTATATCAATGACTCGAAAGCAACGAATGTCAACTCCTGCTGGTATGCCCTGGGCAGCATTCATACCCGGATCGTACTGATCTTAGGCGGTACGGATAAAGGAAATGATTATACGGAGATCGAAGAGTTGGTGAAAAAGAAAGTGCGGGCGTTGATCTTCCTGGGAAAAGATAATACGAAACTGCATTCTTTCTTCGACGGAAAGATCGACCGGATCGAAGATGCCGGTTCGATGCAGGAGGCGGTGGCGAAAGCCTATCAACTGGCGGAAAAGGGCGATACGGTATTGCTCTCTCCCTGTTGTGCCAGCTTCGATCTGTTTAAGAGTTACGAAGACCGGGGCGATCAGTTTAAACACTATGTAAGGGAATTATAAATTATGAATTGTAAATTATAAACCTTGCGAGGATGTACATTGGCTTATAATTTATAATTAACAATTAACAATTAAGGACGTGGATTTAGCAAGTAAACTATTCAAAGGCGACCGGGTGATATGGATCATATTTATGTTCCTGTGTCTGATTTCTGTCGTGGAGATGTTCAGCGCCTCCAGTACGATCACCTATAAGGCGGCAAACTACTGGGCTCCGGTAGTCAAGCATGCCTCTTTCCTTTTTGTCGGTTTCATACTTATATTGTTGATCCACAATATCCCTTACCGTTTTTTCTCTGCCTTGATCATTGTGCTGCCTATATCCATGGTCTTATTGGTGTTGACACCTATGATGGGGGTCTATGCGAATAACTCTTACCGGTTTATGGAGATCATGGGGATCCAGTTCCAACCTTCCGAACTGGCGAAACTGTCGCTTATCGTTTTCATCTCTTTCCTGATGAGTAAACGGAGCCGGTTTTCGGAAGACAATATCTTTAAGTACTCGCTGATCGCGATGTGTATCACCTGTGTACTGATCCTTCCCGAGAACTTCTCGACCGCCTTTATGCTCTTTGCCGTTTGTTTCTTGTTATTGTTTATCGGGCAGGTTCCTTTTCTGAAGTTATTGAAACTGGGCGGCGGATTGTTGTTGATCGGGGTATTGCTCTTCCTGTTTTTCCACTTCATGCCCGAAGGGGTCGAAGAGAAACTACCCAAACGATTCAGCACCTGGCGGGCGCGTATCGAACGATTCAGCCAGCCGGAGGAAGCGATTGAGATCAGTGCGAAGACAGGATATAAGATTCCGGATGATATTTTTCAGGAGACGCATGCCAAGATCGCGATTGCCAAAGGCGGTGTTTTCGGGAAGATGCCCGGGCATGGGCAGCAAAGGGATTTCCTGCCGCAGGCTTATTCCGATTTTATCTATGCCATTATCATCGAAGAGCTGGGTATGGTGGGCGGACTCTTTGTCTTGCTCTTGTATATCATGCTCTTGGTGCGGGGAGGCATGATTGCCCGGCGGTGTGAGAAGCCGTTTGCCAAGTATCTGGTATTGGGCTGTACATTGGTGGTGGTCGTGCAGGCCTTTGCCAATATGGCGGTGGCGGTCGATCTGATCCCGGTGACCGGACAGCCTTTGCCGTTGATCAGCCGCGGGGGGACTTCGATCCTGATCACCTGTATCTATATCGGCATCATCTTAAGCATAAGCCGGTTCGGAGCGAATATAGGCAATGAAGAAGATGTCTTGCCGGAAGAGAAAGAAGTAGACAATGTATTGTCGGAAGAAGAAATGCAATCCGTTTTGGCTTCGGTAGAAGTGGAAACCATAGAAGAAGCAAATATATGAGACCCTATAGATTTATCATCAGCGGAGGCGGTACAGGCGGGCATATCTTCCCGGCGATAGCGATAGCCAACAAGATAAAAGAACGTTATCCGGATGCGGAGATCCTTTTTGTCGGCGCGGAAGACCGGATGGAGATGGAGAAGGTACCTGCCGCCGGTTATCCGATTGTCGGTTTGCCCGTCAGCGGACTGGATCGTGCCCATTTGTTGAACAATATCAAAGTCATCGCCCGCTTGATCAAGTGCCTGCGGTTGGCGAAAAAGACAATCCATTCTTTCCGGCCGGATGCCGCGATCGGTGTAGGTGGATATGCCAGTGGCCCGACCTTGTGGATGGCTGCCTCGGCAAAGGTGCCGACGCTTCTTCAGGAGCAAAACTCGTATGCCGGGGTGACGAATAAACTATTGGCCAAAAAGGCGAAGAAGATCTGTGTGGCGTACGACGGTATGGAGAAGTTCTTCCCCGCCGAAAAACTGGTGATTACCGGAAACCCGGTGCGCAAAGACCTGGAAGAGTCGGTCGGCAAACGGGAGGAAGCCTTGGCATTCTTCGGACTCTCTCCGGAGAAAAAGACCATCCTGGTGGTGGGAGGCAGCCTTGGGGCGCGCACCATTAATCAAAGTATCCAGGGGCAGTTGGAACGGTTCATCGAAAAAGATGTTCAACTGATCTGGCAGACCGGACGTCACTATTATGCCAAAGCGCAAAAACAGCTGGAGCCCTACGGTACAAGGGCTATCTGGTGTTCCGACTTTATCACCCGGATGGATTATGCTTATGCCGCCGCCGACCTGGTCGTTTCGCGGGCGGGAGCCGGTTCCATTTCGGAACTCTGCCTGTTGAAAAAGCCGGTGATCCTTGTGCCGTCGCCGAACGTGTCCGAAGATCACCAGACGAAAAACGCGTTGGCTTTGGTGTATAAAGACGCCGCCCTGATGGTGCCGGATGCCGATGCCGGAGAGCAGCTGGTGGCTGTGGCATTGAATGTCGTAGCGAACGAAAGCCGCTTGCGGTTGCTGAGTGAACACATTGCCGCACTTGCTCAGCCGAACAGTGCGGATCGGATCGTGGATGAGATCATTAAAATGATTAATGATTAATTATTAATGATTAATGGAAGATAAGAAAGCTATATATTTTGTTGGAGCAGGAGGCATTGGCATGAGTGCCCTGATCCGCTATTTCCTTTCCAGAGGAAAAAAGGTTGCGGGTTACGACCGCACCGCTTCGGAACTGACGGAGAAGTTAAACCAGGAAGGAGCAGCCATCCATTATACAGATGATATAACGCTGATCCCCGACTATTGCCGCGACCCGGAAGAGACATTGGTGGTTTATACCCCTGCCGTTCCCGATACGCATACCGAACTTTGCTGGTTTCGCGATCACGGCTTCACCCTTATGAAGCGGGCACGGGTATTGGGCGAGATCACCCATTCCGCCCGGGGGCTTTGTGTGGCGGGTACCCATGGCAAGACGACCACCTCGTCGATGATTGCCCATCTGTTGAAGCAATCCCATGTCGATTGCAACGCTTTCCTGGGCGGGATCCTGAAAGGGTACGACAGCAACCTGATGCTTTCGGCAACGAGCGACCTGACGGTGATCGAAGCCGATGAGTTCGACCGTTCGTTCCATTGGCTCACGCCTTATATGGCGGTGATCACCTCGGCCGATCCGGATCACCTGGATATCTACGGCACGGCCGAAGCCTATCGGGAAAGCTTCGAACATTTCACCTCATTGATCCGTCCCGACGGCACACTGGTGATGCGTAAAGGCATTGATCTCAGTCCGCGTTTGCAAGCCGGAGTCCGGTGTTATACCTACTCGGCGGAAGAAGGAGGCGACTTCCATGCCGAACATATCCGTATCGGCAACGGGGATATCTTTTTTGATTTCGTCGGTCCCGATGTGCGGATCCCCGATGTGCAACTGGGTGTGCCGATGCATGTGAATATCGAAAACGGCATCGCCGCAATGGCTATCGCCTGGCTCAATGGAGCCACTGCCGACGAGCTGAAAGCGGGAATGGTTGGTTTTGCCGGACCGCGTCGCCGGTTCGACTTCCGCCTCAAGACGCCCGATCAGGTGTTGATCGATGACTACGCCCATCATCCGGTCGAACTCCGGTCGAGCATCCTCTCGGTCAAAGAACTTTATGCCGGGCGGAAAGTGACGGGCATCTTCCAGCCGCATCTCTACAGCCGCACCCGCGACTTTGCCGATGAGTTCGCTGCCGCTTTGTCTCTTTTGGACGAACTGATCCTGTTGGATATCTACCCGGCGCGTGAAGAACCGATACCCGGAATTACCTCCGAAATGATTCTGGAAAAGGTGACGATAGCCGATAAAACGCTTTGCCGGAAGGATCAACTTTTGCATTGTCTTACAAACCGGAAAACGGATGTTGTACTTATGTTGGGTGCCGGAGATATCGATCGCCTGGTTGAGCCCGTACAACAACTGTTAGCTAAAAACAAGCTATAATTATGGTTCGCTTTCTCTCTCTAATCATTGGTTTATTGCTGTTGGGATATATCTTCCTGGCCTCTTTCTATTTTACCGATAAACCGTCGGACAAGGAATGCGACGAAATACTGATCGTGGTGAAAGACAGCCTGAACAAACATTTCGTCAACGAACAGGATGTCTTGACCGTATTGAAAAAGGTCGATCTGGATCCGCTGAACAAACCGATGAACCAGATCAATACCGAAAGTATAGAGAAAGAACTGATGAATAACCAGATGATTGCCAACGTCGAGGCGTATAAGACCCCTTCGGGTAAGATCAAACTGGAGATCGAACAGAAGATACCGGTGCTTCGTGTGATCGGCGCCGGAGGAAGTTATTATGTCGACAACCGGGGAAGCACCATGCCGGTGAGCGCCCGCTACGTGGCCCATGTGCCGGTAGCCAGTGGGAATGTGGAAAAAGAACTGGCAGTAACCGACTTATACAAATTTGCACTATTTTTGCAAAAGAATGATTTTTGGAATCATCAGATCGGACAGATTTATGTCGATTCAAGAAACGAAGTCGAATTAATCCCTATGGTTGGTAATCACCGGATTGTTTTAGGCACATTGGATGCTTTTGAGGAGAAGCTGGAAAACTTACAGCTTTTCTATGAACAAGTCATACCCAAAATGGGTTGGGAAAGATATAAGATCATTAACCTGAAGTATAAAGATCAGATAGTTTGTACTAAAAAATAAAGTTTATGGCATATACAGATTTCATTGCGGCGATAGACCTGGGCTCTTCTCAATTGACAGGAGTCGTAGGCGTGAAGAACTCATCGGGCAGTATCCGGGTGATAGCCTATGAAGTAGAACCTTCGGGCTCTTTTATCCGGCGAGGATGTGTCTTTAATATCGAAGAGACGGCAGCGAAGATCAAAAGTTTGTTGAGCCGGATGGAACGCAAATTGGAAGGCGGACGCATCGCGAAGGTCTATGTCGGTATTGGCGGACAGTCGTTGCACACCCAGGAGTATGCGGTGGTCAAAGAACTGGCTTCCGACTCGCGCATCACCGATGAGGTGGTCGATCTCTTGTTTGAAGAATGCCATATCTATAAACCGGCGCAGTTGGATGTGCTCTACACCGTTGCCCCGACCTATTACCTCGACGGACGGCTGGAAGTGAATCCGGTGGGTGTGCCTTGCAAGCGGATCGAAGCCCGCTTCAACCTGGTGGTGGGACGCCCTTCGGTGCGTAAGCATATCGAGACCAGTATCGTAGAGAAGGCCCAGAAGAAGATCGCCGGCCTGTTGATCTCTCCCCTGGCCCTGGCCGATGCCGTATTGCTCGATCACGAGAAAGACCTGGGTTGTGCCCTGATCGATATGGGTGCGGGCGTGACTACGCTCTCGGTCTATAAGAGTGGCAAACTGCAATCCATGGCGGTTATCCCCCTGGGCGGTGCATTGATCACCAAAGACCTGATGACCCTTCCCCTGGTCGAAGCCGAGGCCGAACGCATCAAGATCATTTACGGAAACGCGATTGTCGACAAAGAAGATACCTCGGTGGTCACGGTGAACGCCGTCGACGGGGTAGGCCGTGATGTGCGCCTGGCGGAGATCAATCATATCGTCGAAGCACGTGCCAAAGAGATTCTGGAGAATATATTCATGCAGCTCGAAGCCATGGGGGGTGTCGACCGCCTGGGTGCGGGCATTGTCCTGACCGGTGGGGCTTCCTACCTGCGCAATGTGGCGGAATTGATCCACCGGCGCCTCAAACGCGAAGTACGCTACGCGACCGTGCGCAAAGAGGTATTGGAGAACCCCCTGCAGTTGCCCGTCGATAACCTGACGGCTGTCGGCCTGTTGTTGCAAGACACGGAAAACTGCGCGGTGGTGCCCGAGAAGAAGCCGCAGGCTGCACCTGTTCCTACACCCGGCCTGTTCGGCAGCGAAGAGATCGAAGAGGTCGCTCCTCCGGTGAAAAAGCCGGAGCCTGTAAAAGAGGAAAAAGATACAGGGAAGAAAGGAAAAGGCCTTTTCAAAGGCCTGGGCAAGAAGTTGGAAAGCTTTGGTGGAAACCTCTTTGGTGAAGAGGATATGTGATAACCCAATTGTTTACGAGTAAAAAGAAAGACGATGGACGAAGATCAATTATTGGATTTCGATTATGCCAAAAGTGGCAATCCGGTCATTATAAAAGTAGTAGGTGTCGGTGGCGGAGGCGGTAATGCCGTCAGCCATATGTTTGAAGAAGGGATCGAAGATGTTTCTTTTCTGCTTTGCAATACCGACGAACAAGCTTTGCGCCGTTCGCGAGTGCCCGACCAGATTGTGTTGGGACGCAAGGTGACACAGGGCTTAGGCGCCGGTAATATCCCGGAAAAAGCACGCCTGGCCGCCGAAGAGAGTGCGGCGGATATCCGCGACCGATTGAACGACGGCACCAAGATGGTGTTTATCACTGCCGGAATGGGTGGAGGAACCGGTACGGGAGCGGCTCCGGTGATCGCCGGTATCGCGCAGGAGATGGGACTCTTGACCATCGGTATCGTGACGATCCCTTTCCTTTTCGAACTCAAACCCAAGATCATGCAGGCCTTATTGGGCGTGAAAGAGATGGAGAAGAATGTCGATGCTTTGTTGGTGATCAACAATGAGAAGCTGATCGAGATCTTCGGCAAACTCTCCGTGCGCCAGGCCTTTAAGCGCGCCGACGATACCCTGACGATCGCCGCCAAGAGCATCGCGGAGATCATCACCCATCCGGGAGAGATCAACCTGGACTTCGCCGACGTGCAAACAACCATGCGCAAAGGGGGTGTGGCACTGATGAGTAACGGCTACGGCGAAGGTGAAAACCGCCTGCGTATCGCACTCGACGACGCCCTGCATTCGCCCCTGTTGGGCAATAAGAATATCAAGCGGGCGAAACGGATCCTGTTCAATATCTGCTCGAGCGAAGAACACGAACTGATGATGGACGAGATGGATAACGTACGCGGCTTTATGGCCGAGACCAATCCGGGTGTCGAAGTGATCTGGGGTACGGCGATCGATAATACCTTGGGACCGAAAGTCAAGGTGACGCTCTTGGCTACCGGTTTCACTGCCAACGAGATCTCGGATGAGGTCGAACGTGAATTCACCGACGACACGCTCACCGACGGGGAACGTCGTCGCCGGGACGAAGAAGAACGCCGCCGCCGGGAAGAGGAAGAATATCGCCTGAAAAAACTGATCGACGAGTACTATGGCGATACGGGCAATAACATCAGCTCGTCGCGTGTGCATATCGAAGTACTCGCTCCCGATGAACTGGATAACGACGTGTTGATCTCTATTCTCGAAGATACGCCAACCTATATGCGTAAACCCAAACTGATGGAAGAAGCCCGTGCGAAGATGCCTCCGGCACCCGAAATACCGGTTCCGGCGGAAGAAGCCTCCCCTTCTTCAAGCGACAAACCCATCATCCGCTTCTAATTAATAATTAATCATTAATAATTAATCATTTAATACAAATGGATTTATTCGATCAAATCAGTAATGATATAAAAGAAGCCATGAAGGCGCAGGATAAAGTGCGCCTGCAGGCTTTGCGTGGAGTGAAAAAAGAGTTTCTGGAAGCGAAGACCGCCAAAGGAAGCGAGGGTGAACTGAGTGACGATGCCGCCACCAAGATCCTGATGAAGATGGTCAAGCAGCGCAAAGATAGCGCGGCGATCTTCGTCGAGCAGTCGCGCCCCGAGTTGGCCGAAGACGAATTGGCGGAAGCCCGGGTGATCGAGGCCTACCTGCCCAAACAGATGAGCCCGGAAGAGCTTGAAGCCGCCTTGCAAGCGATCATCGCCCAGGTTGGTGCCGCCGGCCCGCAGGATATGGGTAAGGTCATGGGCATGGCCACCAAGGCACTGGCCGGAAAAGCCGAAGGACGGGTGATCTCGGAGGCCGTCAAACGGCTACTCGCCTGACGTGGGGCTTAGGCGCCGGGATCACCGTAGCCGTACTGGCCTGGTTTGTCGTCTGGAAAATCCGCCGATAGCGAGAAGAGGGGGAAGAAAATCGGTAGATTTCTGAACTCTGATTCTACTGATTAAATGATTAACTATGAGTCAGGATTTGTGTACGATCGTCCTGAAAGGACAATGAGCGCTGAAAGCGCGTAATACATCAGCCCGGGGTCAGAACCTTGAAGAGGTTCGCCACCCCGGGTTAAGGATACATATAAAAAACGGAGCGCTGAAAGCGCGAAAGCAAATCTTTCGCGCTTTCAGCGCTCTGTTGTGTGTGGGTGTGTTGTGTTCCCGACCTCAGTAGTTGGTAGTGGGTAGTGGGTAGGCGCAAAGCGGTCAATGGAAGGGAATTTGAAGGTCTTTTAGGTCTTTAAAGTCATTAAGGTCTTTTAGGTTTTTTCACTGACCTAAAAGACCTTAATGACCTAAAAGACGTCAAAGACCTATGAGTCGCGCATCTTCACTTCTCACAATAATTGAAAACGCGCCACGCGCGTGCCGAAGGCTCTCTCTTGCCGTCAGTTTCAACTGACGGTTTTTAAGCCGGAGGCGCAGCCTCTTCCGCTGTGGGTTTCAACCCCAGCATCACTGCTCTTACTTTGTGTTCTTCGCGCACCGTGGTTACTAATTCCTAAACAGAAAATCAAGTTAGAACCACCACGAACACGAAGGGCACAACGCTTTTTTTTGTTTACAATATATTCGCTGGATAATCACAGAATCTTAAAACTTTGTGTCCCTTCGCGCACTTGGTGGTTAGAAAAAAACAAACAACCAGGTAGTGGTTTTGAACCACGGAGTTCCGTAAGTTTCACGAAGTATATGTGTGATTGATGATTTGAATTCGGCTCTTACTTTGTGTCACTTTGTCAACTTTGTGGTTCATCTCTGAATCTGATGCTGGGGTTAAAACCCGCAGCGGTTGAGGCTACGCCTCCGGCTCAAAATCCGTCAGTTGAAACTGACGGCAAGAGAGAGCCTGCGGCGCGCGCGTGGCGCGCAGTTTGCTAACATCTTAAATCCATGTGATCCGTGGCTAAAACCCAAAAATATCCTCCGAACAGAGTTTTTCGTTTTTTTACTTACATCATACAGGATTTTCTTTTGCCTCTGTATATCAATCATATAGCTGTTTTAGATAATAAAAAGAGCAGTGAAAATCCTGTAAGTAACTTTCTGGTACCTGTTGGAGAGCTCCAATAGTGATCGGTTTAACATTGTCGCCTGTCCCGGCTGTATGATGGTAGTAAAAAAACGAAAAACTCTGTTCAGAATGATCGGTTTACCACTATTTGTCGTTTACATTAGTTAACATCTGTCATTCGACTACCAAGCCGCCTCTTTTACCGAAAAAGCCGGCAGGGTTTCCCCAAAGGCCGGCGGAGTTTGGCCAAAGGCCGGCAGGGATTTTCCAAAGGCCGGCGGCCTTTTCCGGGAAGGTCTGACGTTTTTTTAAGTATTTCTCTACCTTTCACCTGAAGCGCTGATCAATACAGGGATCTGGCGCTCGGGTGAAAGGTGAAGACCGGACTAAAAACTTTTATGTGGTAAAACATTGCATTTTGCTCGACCAAAGTACGAAGCTTATACGTAGCTCTATTTCAGTCTATTATCGTGAGCATTCATTTGTTGATAATTATCAACAAATGTGTTGACAGTTGTCAACAAACATCTACTCCTTGTCTTTACTGCCGCAATCCCCCTTTTTCAAACTACCGGTAGTTTGCGAACAAAGTATTAGTAGTTTGCGAACAAACTACCGGTAGTTCGCGCGCAAACTACCGGTAGTTTCTGAAGGGGATGTTAATGCTTTATTTTCAGTGGTTTAGAAATCGCATTGAAGAAAATCGGAAGATTTTCTTCGGTAGTTGGTAGTGGGTAGTTAGTAGTTGGTAGGCGCGGAGCGGGGAATGGAAGAAAATCGGGAGATTTTCTTCGGTAGTGGGTAGTGGGTAGGCGGTAGTTGGTAGGCGCGGAGCGGTGAATGGAAGAAAATGTGAAGGAGCAGGATAATAGCAAGTGGACTATCTCGGCTCCCCTTCTTAGAAAAGAAGGGGGTGGACCAGAGCCGTAGGCGATGGTGGGGTAGTTTGATCCTAATTTTGTATGAGATAGGTATTTATCATTTGTCAGAAGATCAAACTGCTCCACCACGGCAAGCCGTGGTCCCCCTCTTCTTGTCTAAGAAGAGGAGCCAGGATACCGATATCGTAAACCTTCACATCTCAAACGATTTGAAGACGCGCGCAGCGCGTAAGGCGCACACAGAGAAGCCAGGATAGATCACTGCGTATCATCGCTGTAGTCCACCCTGGCCCCTATTCCCAATTAAAAATTAACAATTAACAATTAATCATTAATCATTAACCATTACCTTCCAGCTCTGCTGTCCCGCCCGTACGATATAGATACCGGCCGGCAACGTAAGGGTACGCGAACCCCGAAGCCCACGAAGTTGCACCATGTTTTGGCCGGTTATACTATAAACTGTCACGTCCACCGCAGTGCCCATTTCGTTTTCCACTTTCAACTTTCCACTTTCAACTATCACGCGAACGCCCTGCGTCAGCGAGGCGTTCGACGTGATCGAACCTCCTTTGATCACCACAGTAACAGCCGTGGTCACGCGGTCGATGGTGTAGGACAGGGATGCTCCCTCCCGGGCTTCGCTTCGAAGAACCTCCCCTTGGGGGAGGTTGGTGGGGCTTATCTCCTGTCCGTTGGCAAAGACATGTACATCCGCCGGATTGATCTCATCGGCAAGGGTCAATCTAAAGGTGAAGCTGTTGCCATACGCCACCCGATGCATTCCGGCACCTACATCGTAGGTGATGCCTTGCACTTCGGGCAGGGTAACGGTATATTCGCGCAAGGCGATCACGATCGAGTGTTCACCGGTGACGGGCAGGATATAGCCGTAGTAGGTATTGCCGGCGGGCACGGTAAAAGGTGTGTCTACACCGTCGATCAAGAGCATCACATCCTCCGCCTTGAGTGTCGGATCCTCGGGCAGGAACTGCAGGAAGAGATGATCGCCATCGGCGATCTGGTGCGTGCCGGCAGTGATGCCGTAAAGATTGACTCCCGAAGCCAGCTCAAGGGTGAGGGCATGGTAGGTGGTGGCCTTGGGCGTGTCGTCCGGATTATAGGGGAACGCGCCCATATCGACACCATCCTTGCCTTTGCCGATAGCGGGGCTGCCGGCCTGCAGACGGAAATCGTAAGCACCCGCATTGGGGTCGGTATTAACAAAGCGCGGGTCGCAATCTGCACCAATCAGATTCGTTCCGTCATTCTCAAAATCATAGTCGTCGAGATTTCCGATCAGGTTATAAGAGAATGTGCCGTCCGTACTCCCCAAAGTCCCTACGATCGGTTCACCCTCTTCATCCACTCCATTCCACCAAAGGATATTATTGATCCAGGTTGTATAGTAGGCCCCAACGAGATCGGAACGACTACCACCACCACCATAGATTGTATTATGGGTCAGCGTGGCATTTAGTACTTCTATGGCGCTACTATAGTAGCTCTTATTTCCATAGAATAAATTATGGCTCAGCGTGACATTTTGGGAATTCTCTGAATGGTAATTATAGACGAAAGCTCCGCCACCTTGACCGCTGCTGTCACCGCCTGCGTTATCGTATATTGTATTGTAAGTCAGGTTGAAAGAGTTGTTGGCTTCCGAATTCGAGTCTGACCACCAGCAGATTCCACCACCGCCATAGCTGGCCTCATTCCCATAGATTGTATTATGGCTCAATTCGACCGAGCCTTCGGCATAGATGCCGCCGCCATAATTATAGCGAATAGACTGTCCATTCACGGTTATAGAAGACTGTCCATTCGCCCTTCCCCCGGTAATCGTAAACCCGTCGAGCGTTGTAGTCTCCTCTTCCGAAGAAACCATAATCACCACGTGGTAGCAGTCTCTTGTTCCAGGCTTTTCGCCTTCTTCGTCTACTTCGCCTTCTTCCGTATCGATATCGCCCGAAAGGATCGTTTCATAGGTTAGCCAGTCGCGCTGATCCAATGTCTCCTCTTCTCCTTTAAAACCGCCATAGACCTGGATGCCGGAAGGGATCACAAAGGAACGGTCGCGGTCGTCTTTGATGATTGCCTTGTTGTCGGCAATATACTTCGGCTTATAGGTGCCTTGGGCGACCCAGATTTGTTTGACCTCATTTGCCGGATCGGCAGCAAAGCGCAGGGCTTCATTCAGGCTGGTGCCATTAGCCCAATCGGATCCGTTGCCACTATAGTTGTCTATATCGGTATCGACATCCTCCTGGTCTATCACATAGACAATGCCATTTTTATCCGCTTTTAGTGTATAAGGATAGACACCCATATCAACGATCTGGTCATCCGCACCGCCCTCTCCTTTTATTAAGCCCATACCGATCGCCGAGCTATAAGGGGAAAGACGAAAATCGTAAATACCGGCATCGGGGTCGGTATTAACAAAGAGCGGGTCGTAATCTGCACCAATCAGATTCGTTCCGTCATTCTTAAAACCAGAGTCGTCGAGCTTTCCGATCAGGTTATAAGAGAGTGTGCTGTTAGAACAATCCAATATCCCATCCCAGATGATATTATTGGTCAAAGTTGTTTTGATGGCATAGACGGAAGTGTTATTAGTTCCGTTATTCTTATAGATTGTATTATGGTTCAGAGTCGCACCTTCGACATGCATGGCGCCACCATAAGAGCCCGCCTCATTCCCATAGAATAAATTATAGTTCATCTCGGCTGAGCCATCTCCTGCGTTCTCGACGTAAACGCCACCGCCGTCGTTATTGAGTGTTTTGTTATTACAGATTATACTGTGGGTTAGTTTGAATGAGCTATTGCTTCCCGCTTTTGCTGCCCAGTAAATTCCGCCACCCGTTCTTTCGGCCACATTCTCTTTGATTGTATTATGGCTTAATTCGACTGAGCCAAAGGCATAGATCCCGGCGCCATACTCTCGATAGACAGACTCTCCGTTCACTGTAATAGTCCCAGAATTATATTTCGACTTCCCTCCGGTAATCGTAAACCCGTCGAGCGTAGTAGTCTCATTTTCCGAAGAAGCCATAATCACCACGTGGTAGCAGTCTCTTGTTCCTGCCTCTTCGTCTTCTTCGTTTTCTTCCGTATCGATATCCCCCGAAAGGATCGTCTCATTGGCTACCCAGTCGCGCTGTTCAAGTGTGCCACCTGCCTCCGGGAATCCGCCAAGCACGGTGACACCGGCAGGGATTACAAAGGCTTTGTCGCGGTCGTCTTCGCTTGGCTCGTCGCCGGCAATATACTTCGGCACATACGTGCCTTTGGCTACCCAGATCGCATCGCCGCTTTGGGCTTTATTTAGTGCTTCGGCCAGGTCGATAGCCTTGTCCCAAGCGCTACCGTCACTGTCGGCATTGGGTTTCACATAATACGTCTCCGCCATCACCTGTTGCGGCAAGACAAATCCGGCGATCGCCAGGATCGTTAAGAGATAGAGTAATTTCTGTTTCATTTTCTTTTGTGATTATACTTGTTGTTTATTCTAATTCATTGTTTAATAGGAAAGGCTACCGTAAAGCCTTCTTCATTTAGCCCTGCAACAAGGGCAGCCCCTATATAAAGGGCTGCCCGCTGTTGGGGGGAGATTATCAAGGAATAATCACCTTGGTATTTGTCTGTCCGGCTCGTACGATATAGATACCGGCCGGCAACGTAATTGTTTTTGAACCCCGAAGCCCACGAAGTTGCACCATGTTTTGGGCGGTTATACTATAAACTGTCACGTCCACCGCAGTGCCCATTTCGTTTTCCACTTTCAACTTTCCACTTTCAACTATCACGCGAACGCCCTGCGTCAGCGAGGCGTTCGACGTGGTCGAACCTCCTTTGATCAGTACAGTAACGGCGGTGATCACGCGGTCGATGGTATAAGTCAATACGGTCGAGCGCAGTTCATTCGCCCGGATCTCCTGTCCGTTGGCAAAGACATGTACATCCGCCGGATCGATTTCATCGGCAAGGGTCAATCTAAAGGTGAAGCTGTTGCCATACGCCACCCGATGCATGCCGGCACCTACATCGTAGGTGATGCCTTGCACTTCGGGCAGGGTAACGGTATATTCCCTGAGGGCGATCACGACGTTATGGTTCTGCTTGATCGGATTGAGGATATACGAGAAATAAAGGTTTGCCCCGAAATCCTTAAATTCCGTCTCCACCCCATCAATCAACAGGAGTACATCATCCGCCCCGAGTGTGCGGTCTTCGGGCAGGAACTGCAGATGCAGATGTCCACCCGCTTCCACCAGGTGTTCACCGGCGGACAGGCCGTAAAGCTCTACGCCCGGCGCGAGAGCCAGGGTGAAGCTGTGGTAGGTGGGAGGAGCGGGAAGACTTTTTATCCCTTCATAAGCCCCTATATCGATGGATGCTCCTAAGAGACGTTTGTCGCCCGCCAGGTCTGTATCTTCTTCCAGCTCATCGCCATAGAGCGTATTATTCCCCGCATCAAGTGCCGGGCTTCCTGCTATTAAGGAATAATCTCTTTCACCGGCAAAGCCGAAGTTGGTAATACCTACTCGATTATCCTTATTAGCGTCATTCTCCCCAAGCGATTCTAAATTGGTTAGACAGTTTTGAAAGACCAGGTCGTTGAGGGTAGGGGGTGCTCCTTCATAATCTTGATTCTCTGCAAACCCGAAAGCGTTTCCCTCCGTCGCTTCCAAAATCGTATTGTAGAAATGCGGGAAGGATGCACCATTGGAAGGGGTATATATAAATAATTTATCCACCCCTTGTATGTCATTACCAGCAAAGGTACAGTTGACTATGGTTAGTGGAGTGGTATTCGCGCCTCCCTTATACTCAATAAGGCTCCAGGGATACTCGTCCATTTCCTCTTTCTCCTCTTCTTCCTCTTCTGATTCCTTCTGAAAATAATTATCCACAAAAAGGCTGTTGCGAATGATTTGAGTAGGCTTTTGTGTGGTATTTCTAAGATCAAATGAAAGGATAGCTCCTTTATTCTCTGTAAATATACACCGGTCGATTAACAGCGTATTTGAACAAGTTAAGGGGTACTTCGTCTTCGATATGGTGCATCCTTGTAATGTCAATTCCCCGTTTTCACCTCCACTATCCATAACCGATTCCCCTCCTGTTATCTGACAGTTAATAAATTCAGCATTAGTGCTCCCCAAAGAGAATAGACACTTATTGTTAAAGCTATTGTCTCCTTCCTGAATAATAATACAGTTCGTAAAACGAATGTTCCCAGACTCACTCCCTAATACCATTCCAGCAGAAGAACTGCCGCAATAGTGATTGGTGAATTTACAATCGGTGGCCACTACGGTTCCGCCATCATTGTAAATGCCTCCTACAGCCATATAAGAAGAATTATTAGAAAAAGAACAATTGTTCAGTTCAAGACTACCGCCATTGTTCTGAATTACGCCGCCACTGCCTGGACCATGATAGTGCTCAAATGTACAACTATTAATGGTGAGTGAAGTTTTAGAATCTAATATAAATGCTTTTGCGTAGCTATGATCACTCGCCTCTCTGACAGAACCTTCAAACCGTAGATCCTCTACAGTGACTGTTGCATCTACAAGTGTAATTGTCTTCTCTTCTCGGTCATCATAACTAATCGAATACAACTCCTCAGGATTCTCCTTCTTTGGTCCCCTGATAATCACTGTCTTGCCGGTTATGGTAATATTATCTGTCAGGATAATATTATCCTGAATCTCCAGGATAATATTTGTGTATGTATTCTCTTCACTAAAGGCATCAATAAAATCTTGTCCGGTCTTTACTTCAATTATCGTAGGATCTTCCGCCTTTACACTATTTACTCCTATCCATAGGAGCAATACTAAAAACAAGTAGTTCTTTTTCATTTTTCTTTTGTTTTACTTGATGTCGTTGTGTTGTATTTTAGGACTTCTATCCATTAATAATCACCTTCCAGCTCTGCTGTCCCGCCCGTACGATATAGATACCGGCCGGCAACGTAAGGGTACGCGAACCCCGAAGCCCACGAAGTTGCACCATGTTTTGGCCGGTGATGCTGTAGATGGCGACGTCGACCGCATTGGCCATTTCATTGTCAATTGTCAATTGTCCATTGTCAATTGCCAGGCGAACGCCCTGCGTCAGCGAGGCGTTCGACGTGGTCGAACCTCCTTCGATCCGTACGATAACAGGCGTGGTCACGCGATCGATAGTGTAGGAAAGTGAGGCTCCCTCCCGGGCTTCGCTTCGAAGAGCCTCCCCTTGGGGGAGGTTGGTGGGGCTGATCTCCTGTCCGTTGGCAAAGACATGTACATCTGCCGGATCGATCTCATCGGCAAGGGTCAATCTAAAAGTGAAGCTGTTGCCATACGCCACCCGATGCATTCCGGCACCTACATCGTAGGTGATGCCTTGCACTTCGGGCAGGGTAACGGTATATTCCCTGAGGGCGATAACGACGCTATGGTTCTGCTTGACCGGATTGAGGATATACGAGAAATAAAGGTTTGCCCCGAAATCCTTAAATTCCGTCTCTACACCATCAATCAACAGGAGTATATCGTCCGCCCCGAGTGTGCGGTCTTCGGGCAGGAACTGCAGATGCAGATGTCCACCCGCTTCCACCAGGTGTTCACCGGCGGACAGGTTGTACAATTCAATGCCCGGCGCCACTTCGAGGGTGAGGTTGTGGAAGGTAGTGTCGGAGGGAGGAGTTGGGGTTTCTCCAAATGATTCATAAGCTCCTATATCAATCGATTTACCTAACCAGCGAAGTTGCTCACCTGTCAGGTCTACATCTTTATAAAGATCCCCTCCAATAGCTTTGTAAAGATCGTTATTTCCCGCATCGATCGCCGGGCTTTCATCTATTAAGGAATAATTTCCTTCACCGGCAAAGCCGAAGTTGGTAACACGTACTTGATTATCCTTATTTGCGGCGTTTCCCCCAAGCGATTCTAAATTGGTTAGACAGTTTTGAAAGACCAGGTCGTTGAGGGTGGGGGGTGTTCCTCCTTCATCTTCTCCATTATATGCAAACCCGAAAGCGTTCTCTTCCGGTATATCCAGAATGGTATTGTAGAAATGCGGCCCGAGACCTTCTCTCTCTTGGGTATATTTGAAAAATACACTATTGCCTCCTATGGTATTATCCGTAAAGGTACAGTTGGCTATCGTCAACGGGTCGGCATTCGCACCTCCTCTATATTCAATAAGCCCGTAAAAGTCAATATCTTCGGGATTCCCCCATTCGATAGAATTATTCACAAAAAGACTGTTACGAATGATTTGAGTTGGTGTTTCTTCTTCATCTGTTGTCTCGGTAGAAACCAGGGTGTCTGTATTATCTTTAAATATACACTGATCAATCAGTAGGGTATTCGAACAGACTACCCCTCCAGCCGATTCAGATATAATACAATCTTGTAGTGTTAATTCCCCATCACTAATTATAGCTTCCGTTCCCCCTTTTATTAGGCAACCAATAAATTCGGTTTTAGTTGATTCCAAAAAGAAAAATGAACGGAGGTTGTGGTCTTCTCCCTTAGTAATAATACAGTTTGTAAAACAAATAGATCCAGATGTACTATATAATACCACTCCTTTAGAACTACCGCTATTGTGTTTGGTAAATTTACAATCGGTAGCCACTACAGTTCCGCCATCATTACGAATGGCTCCTCCTCGATAATAGGATGTATTATTAGAGAAAGAGCAATCCTTTAGTATAAGCCTACCCCCATTGTTTTGAATTACACCGCATGACATATCCCCATAATAATGTTCAAATGTACAACCATTAATGGTGAGTGAGGAGGTTGAATTTAGACTAAATGCTCTCGCACTGCTATGCTTGTCCATATCTCTGTCAGGTGATCCGGGGAAAAATAGATTTTCTACAGTGACCGTCGCATTTTCCAGCGTAATTGTCTTCTCTTCTCGATTATTATAACTAATCGAATACAACTCCTCAGGATTCTTCTTTTCCGGCCCCCGGATAATCACTGTCTTGCCGGTTATGGAAATATCCTTTGTCAGGATAATATTATCCTGAATCTCCAGAATAATATTCGTGTTTTTATTCTCTTCACTAAAGGCAGCAATAAAATCATCCCCAGTCTTTACATCAATTACTGTAGCCTCTTGCGCTTTCACTCCGGTTACTCCAATCCATAGGAGCAATACTAAAAATAGGTAGTTCTTTTTCATTTTTCTTTTGTTTTACTTGATGTCGTTGTGTTGTATTTCAGGACTTCTATCCATTAATAATCACTTTCCAGCTCTGCTGTCCGGCACGAACGATATAGATACCGGCCGGCAGCGTAAGGGTACGTGAACCCCGAAGCCCACGAAGTTGCACCATGTTTTGGCCGGTGATGGTGTAGATGGCGACGTCGACCGCATTGGCCATTTCATTGTCAATTGTCAATTGTCCATTGTCAATTGCCAGGCGAACGCCATGCGTCAGCGAGGCGTTCGACGTGGTCGAACCTCCTTTGATCAGTACAGTAACGGCGGTGATCACACGGTCGATGGTATAAGTCAATACGGTCGAGCGCAGTTTATTCGCCCGGATCTCCTGCCCGTTGGCATAGACATGTACGTCTGCCGGATCGATCCCATCGGCAAGGGTCAGTCTAAAGGTGAAGCTGTTGCCATACGCCACCCGATGCATGCCGGCACCTACATCGTAGGTGATACCTTGCACTTCGGGCAGGGTAACGGTATATTCCCTGAGGGCGATCACGACGCTATGCTGTTGTGTGATCGGGTTAAGGATATAAGAGAAGTAATAGTATTCCCCGAAATCCTTAAACTCCGTCTCCACCCCATCAATCAACAGGAGTACATCGTCCGCCGTCAGTGTGCGGTCTTCGGGCAGGAACTGCAAGAACAGGTGCGAACCGTCTTCAATCTGATATTCACCGGCGGTAAGATTATATAATTCGATGCCCGGCGCCACTTCGAGGGTGAGGTTGTGGTAGGTAACGTTATCTGCCGACTGATACTCATACGCGCCGATATCGATTGCCGAGCCTTTAAAGCGGGGGTTGCCCGCCAGGTCGAGATCGGTGTCCAGATCGAATTCAACCGAGAGATCGAGATCGTTAAGCGCTTCGTAAAGCGCGTTGCTTCCCGCATTGATTGCCGGGCTTGTTTCAGAGAGGCTGAAATCGCCGTTTGTGGCATTCACAAAGAGCGGATCGATGTTACCTGTCAGATTCAAAGGGTAGTCTTGGGGAAGTATAGGGGTACCACCGATCAGGTTGTATTCCACAGATACTTTTTTCGATAGAGTATATAAGTTCTTATCATCGGTATTTCCCCAAAGAATATTATTGAATATACTGGTAGAGCCAGTGGCGTAAACACCTCCACCATCACCTACTTTTGCAGTATTTCCAGTGATTGTATTATTAACCAGAATTGTAGCATTTGATGCATTCACCCCGCCGCCTTCGCTGTTTGCAGTATTGTCACTGATTATATTATTGACCAAGAGCGCCTTTTCGGCCATAACTCCACCACCGCCGCTGCCGGCTTGATTAGAGGTGATCGTATTGCCAATCAGACTGACTGATGTTAGCGCATAGACTCCACCACCGCTACCGATGGACTCATTAAGAGTGATTATATTGTCGGTCAGGATGGTGTTTTCTTCGGCCCATACCCCAGCCCCAAGAAGGGCTTTATTGGTGCTGATCGTATTATGGGTTAAAACTACTTTCCCTTTTACCCAAACACCACCACCACATTCACGAGGAACAATTTCATCGTTTACCTCAACAGCGGAATCTTGTTGATCAGAATTACCATTAATAATGGTGAATCCATCAAGCGTCGCTGTTTGAGTTGCTAGTAGAGCTTTTTTATCTACAGTCTTTAATACCATAACCACCACATGGTAGACGTTACCTTCGTCTAACTCTCCATTTAAGACAGTCTCATATAGCGATAGGTCGCGCTTTCCGGATCCGTCCGGATCATATCCGCCGAGCAACGTTACGTTGGAGGTGATCAGGAAGGTGCGGTCACGCTCTTCGAATTCTTCTTCTTCATACGGTTCTAATCCTTCTGTACTCTCCGGATAATAAGTCCCTGCGGCTACCTGAATCGTATATTCCTCGTTAGTATTTGTGTTGGTGAATATCAACGCATCGGACAGTGAACCGGTAGCATCTTCCCAAGACGAACCGTTACCGTTACCGTCTTCTTTTACAAAGATAATCCCCGCAGCGCTGGGGATAATTTTCTGTTCTTGTTGTTCTCCTTCCGCCTTACCCGGCAGAATGTTCATACTTAATCCTACCAATAGGAATAGGGTAAAAATAAGATGTAGTTTTTTTGTCATACTTTCTTTCATTTTCTTTTGTTTTACTTTAATGGTTATCTGAAAATCTCAATATTTCTTTCGCCCTGCAAAGGTAGAGACCGATGGGGAAACAATTCGATTAATGGAAAGGGTTTTTTCTGACTTTCCTGCAATTTTTCTTGACATTACGACAATTTTCTTGACATTACGACAATTCTCTTGACATTACGACAATTTTATGAAAGAAAATGTCAATATTATGAACTTGAGGGAAGGGGATGGGGGTTTGTATTTTTTTTTTACCTTTACAAGGTGAAACAACGTGTAGGATGGTGAATTATTATTTTCCGGGTATTGTATTGACCAGTGGGATGGTTGTGATGTGTTTGTATAGCGCTTTTTTGCAGTTTATGCAGTCGCGTCACTCCCGGTCGCGCCGGGTATTGGGATGGGTGATGGTGTTGTGGAGCCTGAGTTATCTGTCGGGCCTTATGTTGTTGTTGCGTGGCGGAGAGGGCTCGCCCGATAGTGGGGTGATGCGCCCGTACTCGCTGACGGTGGGTACGTTCGCCGTGTTTATCACGACCTGTTATGTGTTCGAAGTGTTACGGCCGGGCTGGATCACCTTGCGGCGGGGCCTGGCGTTGTTTAGTCCTTACCTGTTGGTGTTGGCGATATACGCGGGGGTATTGGCGGTGCGGCGCGAGCCGGTCGCGTTTATGGCGGATATGGATATGTTTATGGCTTCGCTTTCGCAATTCAATGTGTGGTACCGGTTGATCTTAGTCTTTTTTACGGTGGGCTACCTGGCGGTGATGCTGTTGGCTTTTGTCCATTTCGCGCCCGAGTACCGGCGGTGGACCGACGATACCTATTCGTCGACCGAACGCATGGATATCTCCTGGCTTCGCCTGTTTATGGTGGGGCTGGTGTGCATGACGGCGATCTTCCTCTATCGCTTGACCGATGAGCGCCCCGAGACTTTATTGATCCATTTTCTGATTGTCTATCTTTTCTTTCCGTATATCAATTACAAAGCGTTGTTTCAGCAGAATCCTTTCCCGGAGAACTATTTCCGCGAGCAGTTGGCCGATGAACCGGCTATTGAGGCGCAAGAGGAAGTGGATGCGGAACATCTTTTTCTCGAGAAACTGGAAGAATACAAAGGGCTTTTTGAGCGGTGGATGCAGGAGAGTCGCCCGTTTCTGGATCCGGACTTCAACCGCGCGATGGTCGAAGAGCAGCTTCAGCTCAACCGTACCTATCTCTCTCAATTTTTCAGGGAAGGCTACGGTATGCCTTTCCGTCAGCTCGTGCGCCACTACCGGGTGGAAGAGGCGAAGCGGCTGATGCAGGAAAAACCACAGGCAACCACCAAGCAGCTTTCTATCCGTTGTGGTTTTTCTTCCGACACCGTGTTTCACCGCACCTTCACCGAGAATACGGGCCTAACACCCAAGCAATACCGCCTGAAACTGGAGGAAGAGGCGGCGGCCGAAGAATGATATCCTAAAGCTGGGGTTGACTCAAAAGTATCAGATATACGAACTAAGTGTCCCCGCCTGGTCAGGCGGGGGGGACCGCTGCTTGTAGCGGTGGGGTGGTTGTCTTTTCTGTCAAGAATCTGTACTTCAGTACGGTATGTATGTAAACAACCACTCCACCATCGCAAGCGATGGTCCCCCTCGCCTGACCAGGCGAGGACACAGAGATAGTATATCTTATACTTTTGGGTCAGCCCCAGCTTTAGGACTTACTTTAGGAGGTTTTATGGCCTCAGCCCTTAGAGTACCTGGATGCCTTCTTCGCGGGCTTGTTCTTCGCCGGTGGGCGTGATCAGTTTGTAGCCTTTGCCGTGGATATTGATGATCTCGATGCCCGGATCGTCTTTCAACAGCTTACGCAGTTTGGTGATGTACACGTCCATGCTGCGGGCATTGAAATAGTTGTCGTCTACCCAGATCGTCTTCAACGCGTAGTTGCGTTCGAGGATCTCGTTGGCATGGGCACAGAGTAGGCTGAGCAGTTCGCATTCCTTGGTGGTCAGTTTCGTTACCTTATCGGCGATGGTCAGCGTTTGTTTCTGGGTGTCGAACAGGAAGTCGCCTAATTTATAGAAAGGAATATCTTTCATCTTCTTTCCTTTCACCCGGCGCAGGATGGCTTCGATACGCAACAATAGCTCTTCCATGCTGAACGGCTTGGTGAGGTAATCGTCGGCACCGATCTTAAATCCTTCCAGGATATCGTCCTTCATGGTTTTCGCCGTCAGGAAGATGATGGGGATGTCGGGGTTGATCGAACGGATTTCTTGTGCCAGGGTGAACCCGTCTTTCTTGGGCATCATCACGTCCAACACGCATAAGTCGTATTTTCCTTTGGTGAAACCTTTGTATCCGGCTTCTCCGTCGGTGAACAGATCCGTAACATACCCTTTTGCCTGTAGGTATTCTCTTAACAGCATGCCTAAATTCTCGTCGTCTTCGCAAAAGAAGATCTTGATCTTTTCTTCCATAAATCTAACTTTTTATAAGAGGTAAAGTAATAATAAATTTCGTTCCAATATTTCCGGATCCTTGTTCGGCACGGATAGTACCTTTGTGATCCTCTACAATTTTCCGTACGTAAGCCAGCCCCAGTCCGAAGCCTTTTACGTCGTGTACATTTCCCGTGGGGATACGGTAGAACCGTTCGAACACCTTTTTGATGTGTTCTTTTTTGATTCCGATCCCGTTGTCTTCCACCGAGATCAATAACCGGCCGTTATCGTTCCAAGTGCGGGCCATCAATTTTAAGGGGAGGTCCTGCTGGCGGTATTTCACCGCGTTGTCCATCAGGTTGAAGAGTACGTTGGTGATATGCATCTCATCGGCATAAATCGTAGACTCTTCGGCACGTAAATCAACATCCAGCGTTCCTCCGTATTTCTCTACTTTCAGAACAAACGTATTGGCAATGTTCGCTACCAGGTCGTTGGCATCCATCTCTTTCAATTTGAGGGCGGCCCGTTGGCGTTCGAAGAGCGACATTTGCAATACCTTCTCAACTAAGAAACTTAAACGTTTGGTTTCGTCGTTTATTACACCCGAGATATGTTTAAATACATCCGGGCTTTTGGTGATATCCGTATCTTTCAACATCTGCGAGGCCAGGGAGATGGTCGATACCGGTGTCTTCAATTCGTGGGTCATGTTGTTGATGAAGTCGTTTTTCATCTCCGAGAGTTTCTTCTGGCGGAAGACGATAAACAAGGTAAAGGTGAAAGTCACCAATAACAGGAGGGAGAAGATAAACGAGGGCACAAGGAACTTGACCTGGCTCTTGATGTAATCCTGTTTGGTGGGGAAATAGACCCTCAGGTAGTTTTGCCTGGAAGGTGGATCGTTGGGAAACAACGCCTGGGTGATAACGTCGGACGCACTGTATTTCCGTTGGATCTCGCCGCTCTGGTAAACCACAGTCCCTTCTTTTATATTAATAACGGAAAAGACGAAAGGCAGGTTCAAGCCGTTATTGACAAATTCGGTTTGCAGGTAGCTCTTTAGTTTCTTGAAATCGACCCTCTCCTCAATCGGTTTGAGGTTTGCCGAATAAAGCATTTCCGTGATCACCTCACTGACCAGTTCCCCCTGGTACAAATACCTGCGGGCATAGGTGCGTTGTAAGTCGCGCGACGTGGCCACGATGCTATGATCCTGTTGCTGGCGGTTGGGCATGGAGGAGAGCGGTTCGAACTTATTGCTTTTCATGAACGAAGTATTCAACTCTATATTGCGTACAATGCCGTCCGGATCTTTAAATTCGTACTGAAGCTTACTGATGATTTCGTTAATATTTGTACTCGACTGAGCGGAGGGAGGATACGTAATATTGCTCGGGTTCCGGTTGATTTCTTCATCTATATATCGCCGGGTTTCATCTAATTCAAGGTTTCGGCTCACCTGGTGCAAGCTTTTTTTTACGATCTCATTAAACTGCTCACTCCGCATTTTAGTGATGTTTCCGATATAACTCATCTGCAAATAGAGCAATCCAGCAAAGGCAAAAACCATCACCATTGTCAATAACCATATCGTTGACTTCCTCATATCTGTTTACCTGCTTTTAACTAAAACAAATTAAGTTCCTTTTGGTTTAATATTTACATAATAAAAGTAAAAAATGGGGGCTTTAAATGTTAATTAAGCTTGGTTTGTTTGCATTTTGTAATCGTTGATCTGTTTCAAAAAGAGGATGTTAAGTTTGTAGTCCGTAAGCAGCTGCAGGGGATGGTCCAAAAGTGACTGGGCACACGGATGACGCAGATCAGTGGTCATTTGTTCAATCTGCGTCATCTGCATGCAAATGATAGATTTTTAGATTTAGAAACGTCCGCCGGGAGGAGGTCCGAAGCCGCCTGGGCCACCCGGGCCTCCCGGTCCGCGTCCGCGTCTCATGTCATTCATGCTTCCTCCTCCTTTGAACACACTAAACTTATAGATGAGGTGAACCATGAAATAGCTGCCCAGGGTATTATACTCTGAGTCTCTTGTGTAGTTTGCCGTTACCGTTCGGGAGATATTACTTCTTTGTTTGAGGATATCATAGATCTTGATCCGCAGGGTTGCCGCATTGCCTTTGAGGAACGATTTGGAAGCCGAAGCATTCCACAAGACTTCATTCAATTCGTAGCCGTCGGTATAGCCTGAGTTGGTGCGCCAACTGACATCACTCTCGATCTTAAAGTCGGCCGGCAGATACATTGTGGTGCGTCCGCCCAGGCTGTAATTGTAGATATCCTGGTTGTTATTGCTTTCCAGTGAGTTCCGGGTTTTCTGATAATTGATCGAGCCGTTCACGCCCAGGTCGAAGTAGGTCGAGCGGAAGTCGATACCGGCTCTTTCCATGATCGAGAAGTTGGAGTTGTTGTTCTTGCTGTCGATCACCGTATAGGTCTCTTCGTCGGTCCATTGTTTGTCGCCGATATAGGCGTTGCTTCTGGCGTAGGAGGTACGGGTCATGGAGTGGACAGAGAACTTGCGGTTCTTCAATGGCGTGTTCATCATCAACATCAGGTTCCCACTGTAGTTGCCGTTCATATTGCGGTAGGTGGTGGTTTTGTTCCCGCTTCCGTCGTTCTCGTTGATGGTATACCCCACGATATCGTTCACCGTATAGTTTCCTCCTCCCATCACACGCATGGTAAACTGACTGTTCTGGTCGAACATCTGGTAGGTCAACCGCAGGTCGTTGACGTAACGCGGTTTCAGGTCCGGGTTACCGACCACCACATTCCTCGGATTGGAATAGTCGGGCACGGGTTGCAGTTGAGATACACTGGGTTGCGAGGTCCGTCCGTTGTAGTCGATCCGCAGATTCGATTGCCGGTTGAAGTTGTAGCGGAACTGCGCCATGGGCGAGAAGTTGACCACATTCTGCTTCACACTCGAGAGGATCGTGTCGCCGATAAAGTTCTCGCTCTTGCTGTTCGACGGGTCGACATTGAAACCGATCGTATAATTATACTTTTCCCGGACGGCCTTGAAGCTCAGGCTGGCACGTTGGGTGAAGAAGTTATTGCGGTAGTTCTGTGTCTGCAATGTATCGATCACGGTATAGTTGCCGGCGGCATCGCGGGTGTAGACATTCTTCAGCGACTCCTGGTCTTGCTTGTTGAAGCTGTACGTCAGTTGCAGGAAGTTATTACGTCCCAGCGGTTCGACCCAGGAGAGATACGCCCGGTAGTTGTAGCTGTTTACATCGTTCTTGATCTTTTCGTCGCGCAGATCGTCGATACCGGTCATCAGATAATAGGTGTTGGCATCGTTCTTGCCGTCCTGGTCGCGGTTGTTCATTCCTCCGGAGAGGGAGGCGCTGAGTATGCGTCCTTTATCATTCAGTTTGCGGCTGAATTCCAATCGTCCGTTCAGGTTGTATCCGCTTCCTTCGTAGCGGGTGGTCTGATCGCCGAAGTTGATGGTGTCTCTTTCGGCGTCCATCTCAGCGGTTGTGGTGGCACTGAACTGATCGTTCTTGCTGTAGCTGAAGTTCGGGCGGAAGATCAGGGTGGTTTTGTCGTCGGGTTTCCATTCCATGCGGAAGTTCGCGCCGAGATTATCGTTTTTATTGTTCCGGAAGCTGGTACCCGTTTCGTATTTGGTTTCCGACTGCACATTCTCCTGGCTGGTGATGGTGCTGGCGTCGTTATTGGAATGGGCATAGCGCACGTTTCCGCTCAGCGTGAGCTTCTTACTGAACTCTTTACTGAAGTCTAAACCGATATTTCCGGATTTGGTGATCCCGTTATTGCCGCCGAACATACGGCCTCCGCCGCCCATGCCCTGGAACATGCCCATATCGGAGAAGCCCATATTGTTCGTATTGTTGATCCCGCCCAAGAGGGTGTAGCGGTCGTTATTGTACATCCGGTTCAGCATCATATTGCCTTCGTAGCGTTCGTCACTACCGTATCCGGCATAGGCGTTACCGACCCATCCTTCTTTCATCCCGGGTTTGATGGTCAGGTTGATCACCGTCTCTTCATCGCCGTCGTCGAAGCCGGTCAATTGTGCCATCTCGCTCAGTCGATCCAATACTTGTACTTTCTCCACCATATTGGAAGGCAGGTTCTTGGAGGCTACCTTGGGGTCGTCGGAGAAGAACTCTTTGCCGTCGACCAACATCTTCTTCACGCTCTTGCCGTTGACCGTTACGTTACCTTCTTCGTCGATCTCGACGCCGGGCATCTTCTTCAACAGGTCTTCCAGCATGGAGCCTTCGGTCACCTTGTAGGAATCGGCATTGTACTCGATCGTATCGTTGCGCACGATCACTTCGGGTGCTTTACCCATGACCACCGCGTCGCCCAGAAGCACCGCGCCGTCGCTCAGTTCCAGTTTGCCTACATTGACCGGATTGGTATTTCCGGTGATCTGCAACGGCTGGTAGAGCGGATCAAAACCGATAAATGAAACATGCAACAGGTAATTGCCCGAGGGAACATTCTTCAGGGTAAAGTTCCCGTTTTTCTCACTTGCCACCCCGTTGATCAGGGTGCTGTCCTTCACATTCAACAGGCGCACGGTTGCTTGTTCGACTGGCGTATTTGTGCCTTCTTCCACAATCGTACCCTTCACTTCGACTCTTTTTTGCCTTTGACCTTGTGCTACAACTGACGCAGATGAAAGAATCAACATCACCAGTAATAGAAATCTTACCGCTTTCATAAATTGTATTAACCTTATTTGATTTTAGTACGATCCATAGACTGCGGGAGGGCGGGGAAGTTTAAAAATTAATTAGAAGATTTGGATTTATTAACAATTAAGGGATTTAAGGGAGTAAGGGGTTTAAGGGGAGTAAGGGGTTTAAGGTTTTTTTAAGCCCCTTAAACCCCTTACTCCCCTTAAACCCCTTATTCTCCTACTATTCCTCGGATTTCAGCGGCCTCCTCCACAATAAACTCCGGCTGAAAGCCTTCCAATTCATGGCGGGGTCGGAAGCCCCAGGTGACGCCGCAGGCACAGACTTTCGCATTTTTGGCTGTTTGCATATCCACTCCGGAATCGCCGACAAACAATGTCTCTTCTGCCTGCACGCCGGCAGTGGCGAGGATATCAAATACAATTGTCGGATCGGGCTTCGGCGCGATGCCTTCCCGCTGACCTAATACCTCCACAAAGGAGGTCTCCGGGAAATAGTGGGCGATTAATTCTCGGGTTGCCTCGTGATACTTATTGGAAGCTACGGCCAATCGTATGCCTTTTTGTTGCAATGCCTTTAATAATTCGGGAATACCGGCATAGGGTGTGCTGCGGTCCCGGTTGTGTTGGCTGTAATAGTTAAGAAAGCTTTGGCGGATCCGAAGGATATTCTCTTCGGTTTTCTCGCCTTCAGGCAAGGCGCGTTCGAAGAGTTTATTGATACCGTTGCCCACAAAGAAGTTATAGGCAGTGGTCGGATGCGTTGGAAATCCATGTTGTGCCAATGCGTAGTTGGTGCTTTCCGCCAGGTCGGCAATGGTATTGAGCAGGGTTCCATCCAGATCGAATATAACGAGCTTGATCATGTTATTTTTGTTTTTGAAACGCAAAAATAACAAAATCCATTAGGAAGTATGTAATATATGTGTATCTTTAAGACGTGCTTGTTAGGCACATTATGTGGTATGAAAGAACATGTATAACTTAAAATCAAAAGATCATGGGAAGATTAATTCACAGCAACGAAGTTCATCTGTTGAACGAGGCCGAGATTAAGGCGGCTGTCAGAAAAATGGTAGAGAGTTTAGGACTGGCAGCCGGTTCAATGGAAGGTTTTGATATCTATAAGGTCGTTCAGAAGTATTTTAGAGATTTGGATAAGAGGCACGAAATTAACCTTTTGCTTGGTATCGTGGAAGATCCCGCCTATTGTGGAGAAGAAGAACAAGCCCGGGAAGTCGCTGAAGCTGAAGAGTAAAAACGCAAGACAAAAAAATAGGAATTATATAGAGGTTGCCTTTCCGGCAACCTCTTTTCTTTTACTGTACCTCCCGGTAAGTCACGTTGATGCCGAGATCTTTCCGGGCTTTTTTCCGGATCTTTTTCTGATGATTCTTTACCGGCCCTTTGATGAACTCCGGAATATTATAGGATTTCATCGACCAGTCGTAATAGTCGGTATCTTCCTGAGGCAACAGGAAGGGTTTATGTGCATGGCCTGCCTGATCGATATAGGTGAAGAACGGCCGGGTGTACAAACCATCGATGCGTCGGCTGCTATACACTACCCACCGGCTATTGCTGCTCCAGGAGTGATAGCTTTCCACATCTTCACTGTTGGCGTTCGACAACGGATAATGTTCGCCCGAATCCAAACGGATCATATAGAGATCAGCCTCTTTGTGCCAGATCGAAAACGTGCCATAGTCGGATAAGGTATACATCAGATATTGCCCATCCGGGGATACCCGGGGGAAAGAAACGCTCTTTTCCTTCTCCAACGCATTGAACAACGTATCCACCTGCTCACCGAAACTTCGCTTCTCCGGATCGAAAGAAAATGAACAAAGGCTGTATTTCACCTCTTTGAATTGTCGGGGATAATTCTTTTGTATGGCGGAACAGAAATAAAGCGTTTTCCCGTCCGGTGAGAATGTCGGGAAAGTTTCCATCCGGTCCGGCAAGGTCAGTAAAGGCGAAGTGATAATCTCGTGTTTCTCTACATCGTAGACTACGACATCCGATTCTTTGTCGTACACTTCCACCCGGTTCGGATCGTTCATGTGGAAAGCTTGTTGCGTGTCGTTCACCGAAAACGCCACAAAACGCCCGGACGGATGCCAGGAAGGGTAGACTAAAGGCGACAGGGTCTGGTCTGTTTGGGTATTCAGCTTTTCGATCGTTTCGCCTTTCAATAGATAAGTGCCTCCTAAAGGACCCCGCATATGGAAAAGCATCTTCTCCGGATCCTGCATGGCGAAGGAGTGGCAGTTCATGCAGTTCTTCTCCGTCAGGCGGTTCTCCATGATCGGGCTCTCTTCAAAGCTTTCCAGGTGACGCTGATAGATGCCCATCTGGTTCCACAGTTGATAGCCCGGTTCGATCCGGCGGTAAGCGAGATAAGGATCCATCGGTTCATGGGCGACCTGCCATTCGAAAGGGCGGAAGCCGATCCATGGCTTGTCTGTTTGTTTCAGAACGATCTTCACTTCTATGTTCTTTCCCGCCGCTCCGTCTAACCATTTCTTCCAGGCGGAAGTTGGGAATGTGAATTGCTTTTTGCCGGCTTTTATTTCCCATCTTTCTTCGCCGCAGGTCAAGATCACGCGGGCTTCTTCGTATTTTTCCGTCAATTTGAAGTTGAGCGGAGAGATATTGGGCGGAATGGTGCAACCGATATAGTCGGGGAAGATCTCCGGTAAGCGGTCGACCTCCTCCACCTGGCTTATCTCCGACAGGGAACAGCCTGTCAGGAAACAGATCAATAAGAATATATATCTTTTCATCTTCTACATTTTAAACATATTATAATACCAATACGTATCCCCATACGAGCGATAGGCCATTTGCGGGAAAGAAGTGTTCGTATGGTTCTTTTCCAGGAAATCATTGTAGCTTTTGAATCGTTCCAAAAGGGGAGGCGAAAGGGCGTAATCACTCCATCTTTCGGGTTCCTCTTCATAACAAAGTAGGAAAGCCTCCTGGAAAGCAGCCGGCAAAGCCGAATGCGGGGGATAATATTCTTTCAGAAATTCTTTGAACGCCGTGAGGTTCTTACTTAATAGATGTGCCATTCCCAGGTATTCCACGGCTACTTTGTTTTGTGGATGATGCGCTGCGATCGCTTGCAGATCAATCCGTGGATCCCACGGGCCGGAGAGATGATTGTCCGGGATCAGATTTTTCCTTTTCTCACCCAATAAAGGATCGGCTTCTACCGCCGCATCGTTATACAGAAACCGCTTTTGCTCTTTGGCCCAGTCTTTATAATACAGGGTCTTTTCCAATACGTTCAGGTATTTTTCAGCAATGGGCCAGGCGCCATAGATGAGGTTGGTTTGCACCAGACGTTGCAGCATCCGGGGCTTGCCGCCAAACATAGAGTTTATATTGCTCTCAAAAGCCATAGCCTGTGCCATGCCGATATTCCCTTGTGCGAAATAAATATCACTCAATAAAGCGGAAGAGACCACTTCCCCGTTCCATTGCGTGACCAATCCCTGTATGCCTTTCTGGTCGAAACGAAATCCCTGCTCGGCTAAAACGCCTTCTTCGGCCAACGCCAGATTCAGATAGCAAAGCCGGAAATAGGAGTTCTGTGGCCCTTTACTGGTAGAAACAATCCGGTGCCATTGTTGATGTTGCGTATGAAAGTCGTACTTCATCAGATAGAGTGAGTTCAGATCGACCGTTTTGAAGATACCTTGCCAGGCGAGCAATACGATACACGCCATTTGAAGCCCGGTATGTAAGGCAATCACGTATCTCTTCTTCGGCGTCCATCGGCGTAAAAGCCATACGACGGGTAAGAAGAGGGCGAAAGAAATCCAGGGCAGATAGAACCGGATAGGTAAGGCCTCTATACCGGAATAGAAAAATACGTTATTGAAATTCGGTGTCCATAACAGGTAAAAGCCTACTGCCGCTAAGCCTAATGATTCGATCCATACGAGGAAAGATCGGTAGCTCTTGGGTGTGCGATGGAGTATTTCCCAGATCAAGATATAGAAGGCAAAGAAACAGGAAACAGGCCCGATCGCCCAATAGAGTACCGGGATCGTGATCGCTCCGGCGAGTGTACGTATGGCATATCGCGTGATCCCGGTATACCCCAGGAAGAATGCCAGAGTCAATACGAACGACAAGGTACCGGTATAATTGTAGTTGAAATCGAGATGAAGTAATAACAGGAAAAACACCGGCACGAATGCCAGTATATACAGTATGGCTTTCGGTGCGATGCGCCGGCCGATGAAAACCGTCAGTAGCCAGGTCGCAGCCAGAAACAGGGAAGTGAAGGCTTCACCCATATAAGGAAACCGGAAGAACTGTATCACAAACGCACCGATAAATTGTATCGGTCCCCCCGGTTGATAAAAGATCTCCTTCAGGAAGTACGGCCAGGAATACACCAGTAGCTGGTTTTGCTCGAGCGTAAAAAAGAGATACGAATTCGTGTAATTCAGCAAGAACAACAGCGTTGCCCAAAGAACGACCGATAGTGAATAGGTGATTTTCTCCATAAATAGAAATGCTTTAGACTGAGCAAAGATAAAAAAAAGAGGCATCCGTACATCGGATGCCTCTTTAATAATATGGTTAAGACAATAACTTAGTTACCTGCAGAAAGTTTTTCTTTCAATGCAGCCAGCTCTTCGATATCGCCTAAAGTCGTTTTTTCTACCGGTCCGCTTACCATCGTTTGTTCTTCTTTGGCTTTTTTGCCGGAAGCTCTCTTTTCGCCTGCAGCTTCGCGTTTGGCGCTCTTCTGCTCATCTTCGTGGATGCGGCTGTGTGAAAGGATGATGCGTTTGGCTTCTTTGTTGAATTCGATCACTTTGAATTCCATCTTTTCATCCACAACAGCTTGTGAACCGTCTTCTTTGACCAGGTGTTTCGGAGTAGCGAAACCTTCTACGCCGTAAGGCAGAGAGATAACGGCACCTTTATCCAGTACTTCGATGATTGTTCCTTCGTGGATTGAACCTACCGTGAAGATGGTTTCGAATACATCCCAGGGGTTTTCTTCCAGCTGTTTGTGGCCTAAGCTCAGGCGACGGTTTTCTTTGTCGATTTCCAGTACCTGTACGTCGATCTCGCCACCGATCTGCGTGAATTCAGACGGATGTTTGATTTTCTTCGTCCAAGAAAGGTCAGAGATGTGGATCAAGCCGTCAACGCCTTCTTCGATTTCAACGAATACGCCGAAGTTGGTGAAGTTGCGTACCTTAGCCGTATGTTTTGAACCTACCGGGAAACGGGTGTCGATATCTTCCCATGGGTCAGCTTTCAGCTGTTTGATACCCAGAGACATCTTACGCTCGTCGCGATCCAGAGTCAGGACTACGGCTTCGATCTCGTCGCCTACCTTCATGAAGTCCTGAGCGGAACGCAAGTGCTGTGTCCAAGACATTTCAGATACGTGGATCAGACCTTCTACGCCGGCAGCGATTTCGATGAACGCACCGTAATCGGCCATAACCACTACTTTACCTTTCACGATATCGCCTACCTTAAGCTCTGCGCTCAATGCATCCCATGGGTGCGGAGTGAGTTGCTTCAGACCTAAAGCGATACGTTTCTTTTCGTCGTCGAAGTCGAGGATAACCACGTTGATCTTCTGATCCAGTTGAACGATTTCTTCCGGATGAGAAACACGGCCCCAAGAAAGGTCGGTGATATGGATCAAGCCGTCTACGCCACCCAGGTCGATGAATACACCGTAAGAAGTGATGTTTTTGACGGTTCCTTCCAGTACCTGTCCTTTTTCCAGTTTGGAGATGATATCTTTCTTCTGCTGTTCCAGTTCGGCTTCGATAAGCGCTTTGTGAGAAACAACTACGTTCTTGAAATCCTGGTTGATCTTTACGATCTTGAATTCCATAGTCTTTCCAACAAATACATCGTAATCGCGGATCGGTTTCACGTCGATCTGAGAACCCGGCAAGAATGCTTCGATACCGAATACGTCTACGATCATACCGCCCTTCGTGCGACATTTGATGTAACCCTTGATGATTTCGTCTTTTTCCAACGCTTCGTTCACGCGTTCCCAAGAACGTGATGCACGGGCTTTTTTGTGAGAGAGGATTAATTGTCCTTTTTTGTCTTCCTGGCTTTCGATGTAGACTTCTACTTCGTCGCCCACTTTGAGTTCCGGATTGTAACGGAATTCAGACATCGGAACTACGCCGTCTGATTTGAAGCCGATGTTAACCACCACTTCCCGTTTGTTCATGCTGGTGACTTTACCCATTACGACGTCTTTGTCGTTTACTTTGTTCAGGGTTTCGTCGTAGGTTTTTACAAGATCCTCCTTGCTTACGCTTCCGTAAGTTTCGCCTTGTTCGTAGGCATCCCAGTTGAAATCGTCAACCGGTTGAATGTTTTTTAAATTTTCCATTCGCTTTAAATTGTTAATACTCGTTTTAATTAGTTGTTAGACATTATATTGTTGTCTCTCGAAAATTGGTTGCAAAGATAATGCCTTTTTGGGGATTGGCAATATTTGAGGCGGAAATAATTATTTTATAATTACCGGTTTAATGCTTCCCAACAAATATCTACTCCTTGTTTTCATAGCCGCAATCCCCCTTTTTCAAACTACCGGTAGTTCGCAAACAAAATACCAGTAGTTCGTGAACAAACTACCGGTAGTTTGTGCGCAAACTACCGGTAGTTTTTGAAGGGGGATATTGATGCTTCATTATCAATGGTTTAGAAATCCTTGAAGTCCGCCAGCCCCCCCCCTTTTCAAAACATCGCGCTTTGGCCGAGCAAAGTGCAATGTTTAATTTGCATACAATTATGCATGATGGCACGCCTGCGGCGTTAATTGGGAATTGTAGGAAAAAGCTATTGCTGTATATCGCTAAGTTCGACTAATTTATTGACAATGGCATAGATGGTAAGCCCCGAGGCACTATGGATCTGCAGCTTGCGGGCGATATTGCGCCGGTGGGTGATGACCGTATGGGTGGAGAGAAACAATTTATCGGCGATCTCGCGGTTGGTCATTCCTTTGACGACGCAGACAACGATTTCTTTCTCGCGGCTGCTCAGTGTTTGCTGTTCGTCTTCATTGTCGAAAGTCTCTGTTTTTTCGGGCAAATGCATCCGGTCGAGTTTCAATTTGATCTCCTCGACGGTGTCGTAGATATTGAACTGATCGTCGTACGCGCGAAGCAGATGGCTGTTTGTGGCCGAATAAATCAGAGCGATACATTTCATATGCGTACAGCCGGTCTCTTCCCGGAGTTGGGTGATGGGGAAGGAGCCGGGGAAAGCCGGGTTGATAATCAATATATCGGGTGTGTGAGCGCGCAGTTCTTCCTGCAGGTCTTCATGATTGGCGATCTCGATGAACTGCATACGATATTCTGTGATTCGCTTGAGTATCGCTTCGATTCCGTAGCGGATAACGGCCGAGTGTTCGGCAATTGCTATTTTCAGGGTGGTGTTCATCAGCTCCTACTTTAGTTGTTTTTCCAAAGCCAGTATGGCCGGAACAAAGAGATAATCTTCCACCCGGTTGTGTGTGGCCAGGTCTTCTTCCGTCGCAAAGATATCGAACAGGACGCTGTTGAGCAGGTGTGTGCCTTGGCCCGGATAGTATTTGATCAGGATATTCTTCAGTTCGACGATCTTCATCTCGATCTGATCGTGTCGTTTGCTGAAGATGGAGATATTGTATTTCGGATCTTTCTTGCCTTCAAGCAGTCCGTCGACATAGGGAAAGACGGTCTTTTCTTCGTACGTCATGTGCTTATGTACTTCCAGGGCATATTCATCGAAGAACTGACGGATGACGAAAGAGATATCTTCCGGGCAGTCGGCAATGGCTTCGACCAGCTTGCGGCGGATATGCGGCAGGCGGAAATTCAGGAAGTAATCGTGCGCGTTATGCAGATAAGTCATCAAAGACTTGAGCGACAGGCAGCGGTTGATCGACTCGGCGGGAATAGGCGAATAGGCCGTCTCGGTCAGGAAATTGACGACCGTCAGAAACGTGCAGCGATCTACATTGTTTTGGCGGCATACCTCTCCGATATTTTTCTCTCCGAAGCCCAGGGCGATACCGAAGCGGCTCATGACAAGCACCATGGGATAGTTCTCGCATATCAGGTCGCTCATGCGATCTGTTTCTTTATACTTACCGTTCTTATACATTATATATATATCTTCTTAGTTTTGATATTATGAACACTCAAAGGTAGTGATTATTATTACATTTCTTTCGGCGGATACCTATGATCAGGTATTGAAAACGGAAAAATACATAGAAGTGGGTATTGCCGGGGCACAGGGGCAGCCGTACCTTTGCGGTATGTAAATAAAGAAAACTATTAGTATAATCGCGTGACCAATCCTTCAACTGATTTATGTAAGCATAAGATAAGAAAAAGAAGCCGCCCTGTGAAGAGCGGTTTTCTTTTTTAACTTCCTCCCAGTCGGGCGACCGACTTGACTCCTTTTACACTTTGGATCTTCTTCGATAGAGTGGTCAGCGCGCTTGAGCTGTTGATCATGATCGTGAAATTACCCTGGAAGATACCGTCTACCGAGTCGATATTCAGGGAGCGCAGGCTGACGCCGGCCTCTTTGCTGATGACCGAGGTGATATTGGTTACGATGGTGATATCGTCGCGTCCGATGATGCGTAGGGTGACCGGGTAGCCGTTCGTAGCTTCGCCCGTCCATTTGGCATCGATCATCCGGTAGCCGAAACGGCGTTCCATCTCCGAACGGTTGCGGCAGTCTTTCCGGTGGATGCGGATGCCTTGGGTGGAGACAAAGCCGAAGATCTCATCGCCGAAGATCGGGTTACAGCATTTGGCCAGGGAATAGTCGACGCCCGTCAGGTTGCGGTCGATGATCAATACGTCTTTCCCTCCCGCTGTCTCTTCCGGCAGGGCAGGGGCGGAGGCGATGAATTCACCGGCGCTGCGCACTTCCGGTTCGTGTGCTTCGGTCTCCTTGCGAATCAGTTCGAGGTATTCCTCGATCACCACATTGGGATCCAAGCGGTCTTCCGCCACGGCGACATAGAAGTCGGTGACCGTCTTGAAACCTTTCTTTTTGATGTAACGCATCAGGATCGGTTCGTCGAACTCGATTTTTTTATTCTTGAACCGGCGTTGCAGGGTCTCTTTGGCGTATTCCGCGTTCTTGGCGGCCTCTTCCCGTAAGGCCTGTTTGATGCGCACCCGGGCTTTGGAGGTGACCACGATGTTCAACCAGTCTCTTTTGGGCGATTGGTTGGGGGCGGTGATTACGGCGACGGTGTCACCGCTGTGCAGTACCTGTTTGATGGGCACGTTCTTCCCGTTCACCTTCGCCGATACGCATTTGCTGCCCAAGCCGGTATGTATGGCAAAAGCGAAGTCGAGCACCGTAGCGCCCTGCGGCAGTTTGATCAGTTCGCCGTTGGGGGTAAAGACATAGATCTCGTCTTTATAGAGGTTCATCTGGAAGTCTTTCATCAGATCCATCGGGTTGCTGTCTTTCTCCTCCAGCGAGGTACGCACGCTGGCCAGGAACTCATCCAGGCCTTTATCTTCTTTCACCCCTTTGTATTTCCAGTGGGCCGCCAAGCCTTTCTCGGCTACCTCGTCCATGCGACGGGTACGGATCTGCACCTCTACCCAGCGCTTCTGCGGACCCATCACGGTGATATGCAAACTCTCATACCCATTGGTCTTGGGGATGGAGATCCAGTCTTTCATCCGGTTGGGGTTGGGCTGGTACATGTCGGTAATGATGGAATAGACATACCAGCATTCGGCTTTCTCTTTCTCCGGCAGCGAGTCCAAGACAATCCGGATGGCAAAGAGGTCGTATATGCCTTCGAACTCGATTTTCTGCTTTTTCAGTTTGTTGTTGATCGAATGGATCGACTTGGTACGCCCTTTGATATCGAACGTAAGGCCGGCTTCCTCGAGCCGTTGTTTGACCGGTGAGATAAATTCTTCGATATAGGCATCGCGCGAACGCTTGGTCTCGTTGAGTTTTTGCTTGATAAAAGCAAATTGCTTGGGATCGATATACTTCAGGGAGAGATCTTCCAATTCGCTCTTGATCGCATAGAGACCCAGGCGATGGGCCAGCGGGGCATAGAGATAAGACGCTTCGCTGGCCAGGCGCAGGCGGTCTTCTTCGCGCACCAGTTGTTTGCCCATACGCATCAGACAGAGGCGGTCGGCGATCATCAATAGGATCACCCGCACATCCTCGGCAAAAGAGAACAACAGGTGATGGAAATTCTCCGAATTGATTGACGTATTGCGCGCGTACAGGTCGGAGGTCTTCAATAACAGCTCGATCAGACGTGTGATCTCCGTATCGAATGTTTGTTCTACCTCCTGCAGGCTGATCAGCCCTTTCATGACCGGCCGATACAATAACAGGGCAATCACCGGCGCCCGTTTCAGTCCGATCTCCGTGGTGGCGATCAGAGCGGTGTCCATATTACGTAGTAAGCCGTTGATCCCGTTGCGGTCCCTGCCGTAGCAGTCGAGCGAGATCACCCGCCGCATCAGCGTCTTCATCTTGCCGATGTCTTTCTTCTCCAAAAAGGAATAAAGGTTGCTGAGTAATATTCTGTATGTAGTGAAAAATTCTTTCTTTTCTTCTGCCGTAAAGAATGCCTGCTGGTCCATAGTCGCTTCGATATTGAGCTATCCGGGGGCGAATAGCTTGTAAAACATGCGGTAAAAGTAAACTTTTTCCGGCAAATAACTCCCGGATGTATGGGTTATTTTATACATTTGCGAAGAAACAGAAAGAAATGATTAATGGTTAATGATTGATGGTTAATTTCTTATCGCCGACCATTAAGCATTAGTCATTAACCATTAAACATTAAAAACTATGGCTATGTGGGATACAAAAGATTTAGAACTGCTGCATGAGAAAGGAATAAGTGAACATCAGATCCGGGAGCAGCTATACGCCTTTGCCAAAGGTTTTCCTTACCTGGATATTGTCGCCTCTGCTTCGGTCGAGAAAGGGGTTATGGTTGTGCCCAAAGAAACACAAGCTTTCTATATGGAGGCCTGGGATGAATACCTGCAACAGAACAAGACGATCGTAAAGTTTGTTCCCGCTTCCGGGGCAGCCAGCCGGATGTTTAAGGATCTGTATGCTTTCCTCTCTTCGGAGGCAAACGAGCCCGACACGCCTTTCCTGAAGCATTTCTTCGACGAACTGAAACATTTCGCTTTCTATCATCTGTTGAATGCCAAATGCATGGAGAACGAAGGCAAGAGCATCGCTTCCCTGACGGCTGCCGGTGAATACAAAACGATTATCTCCAATCTATTGGAACCGAAAGGGCTGGACTACGGACAATTGCCCAAAGGGCTGTTGCTTTTCCATTCCTATCCGGGCAAGACCCGCACGGCGATGGAAGAACATCTGGTGGAAGGTGCCAAATATGCCAAGAACAACGCGGGCAAGGTGAATATCCATTTTACCGTCTCTGCCGAACACCAGGCGTTGTTCGAAGCGCTGGTGGCGGAGAAGAAAGAAATGTATGAAGAGAAGCTGTCCGTGAACTACGATATCTCTTTCAGTGTGCAGAAGCCAAGTACAGATACGATAGCCGCTGATGCGGAGAATAAACCGTTCCGCGACAAAGACGGGCTGCTGGTCTTCCGCCCCGGCGGGCATGGTGCGCTGATCGAGAACCTGAATGATATCCCGGCAGATATCCTGTTCATCAAAAACATCGACAATGTGGTGCCCGACAGCTTTAAGTTCTCTACCATTATCTATAAGAAGATCATTGCCGGTGTCTTGGTCACCCTGCAAAAGCGCATCTTCCATTATCTTCACCTGTTGGAGAGAGGCAAGTACTCGCATGCGCAGATTGAAGAGATGATCCACTTCCTGCACGATGAGCTCTGCATCCGCAATCCGGAGATCAAGTATCTGGAAGACGCCGAATTGGTGTTGTATCTCAAAGAGAAGCTTCACCGTCCACTGCGGGTATGCGGTATGGTACGTAATGCGGGAGAACCCGGGGGCGGCCCGTTCCTGACGGTCAATGCCGATAAGACCATCTCACCGCAGATCCTGGAGAGCTCGCAGATCGATATGTGTGACCCGATAAAGAAGTCTTTATTCGAGAAAGGCACCTACTTCAACCCGGTCGATCTGGTCTGCGCCGTGACCGACCATAAAGGCGAGAAGTACAACCTGCCCGACTACGTCGATCCCCATACCGGCTTTATCTCTTCCAAAAGTAAAGACGGCCGTGAATTGAAAGCCCTCGAACTGCCCGGCCTATGGAACGGTGCGATGAGCGACTGGAACACCGTCTTCGTCGAAGTCCCCATCGAAACCTTCAACCCGGTCAAGACAGTCAATGATTTACTGCGGGCGGAGCATCAGTAAAATTAATGCTCCTCACTGGTTTTGTAGCCTTGTTCCGGATGATTATGCGTAAAGGGGAAGCGCTTCTCCAGCTTCCCTCTTTTTACTAAGTCTGGTAGTATCTTGTTCCTTAGGTAATCTTCTGATCTGCCTAATGCTACAGCTAATTCTTCTCTTTTTACATAGTTGTCTTTGCATATTGCAAGAATAAGTCTGTTCAATTCCTCCCGTTTCATGTTCTTCCTCGAAGATAAGTCAGCTTTCTGATCAGAGGTTGCACCCTTTTGGTTGGAGGTTGCACCCTTTTGGTTGGAGGTTGCATCCTTTTGGTTGGAGGTTGCACCCTTTTGGTTTATCCGGTATGTAGTCCATCTCCCGTTATTGTCTGATTCAAGATAACCTTTCAAGCATAGATTTTTCAACAAAACAGTTATGTCTACTCTATGTATACCTAATATATATTGTAAGCGATGATTGGAGATGGAGTCCTCAATCAGGCAAAAAGATAATGTAGTCAGTTCATCCGCAGAAAGACTGCTGACGTCACCGAATATGATATTTAACTCTTCAAGGACGGATTCGGGGATAACGCTGAACATGGGCAACGTAAGTTTTACCCGATCCGGTTGTAGTTGAAGTTCTAAGTACGGTTGTCTCCAATGTGAGTCATTCCATCCGAACATAATCTTGTCGACTCCGCTGCCCGCTTTCTCTGCTCGACCTATCAATAAAAACATTCCCTGCAAGGTGGGATTTCTACATTCGCTAATGCCTCCAGCGTAATACTGTTCGATGGACACCAGCAAGGTACCGGGGTTGGAGAATACGAATGCTTCTGTGTTTAATTCAATAATGATATTTCCACTTAATGAGTAATCTGTGTGTACCAATGCATTTACAAAAGCTTCACGCAAAGCGGTATGGGTCGGTGTTTCATCTGTTCTCTCATCACCCTTCAGAGCAAAAGGTTTGGGAAGCGTAGAGGATAACTTGGGCCATATCTTAAGATAGAATTGTAGCAGATTGCATTCCCATGTTCCATCCGGATAGATACGATCTGTCCATCTGATTTGAGGATCAGTAGAGAGCAGTTCCCGGAAATCCGGGAAATAATTGGGTAAAGCCTCTTGTTCTTTTAGACTCTTTTCTTTTCCGAACATCAATAAACCACCTAAAGTGATCCCTTCTATACCTGTTTTTCTGTCTACCCGGTAAGCTCCTATTCTTGTTAGCAAATCCAAATCATTCAAGGCATGCCAGGGATGTCCTGGGCGTGAAGATATGAATAGTTGCCTAAACTGTTTGATTGTTGCCGGATCCAAATCGGAGAGCGTATAATGTTCAAGGATAAGACTATCTCTCTGCAGCTCTGCTGTCGAGTCGGCCAACATTCGTTTTACTTCTTCATCCGTACACCTGTAGTCGCCTTCATGGTTTCTTTTATAGGTATTGCCAAAGGGGTTTCGTGTCAGATATATAGGTCTTTCAGTTCTGCGAGCAAAAGGAATATGAAATGCCAATAGTCTTTTGTCTTCGATTTCAATTATTCTTACATCTTTATTTGTGAGCAGATTTCGGTTGACGGTATTCGGATTGTTGCAGTTGTCCCAGAAGTACTTTTGATATCTTTCTATTTGTTCATCGGTCAACCCTTCAAGGAGGATTGCATCTTTTTTCTCTTCAACGCCTAAAAGGATGATTCCGGTGTTGGTGTTGGCAAATGCTGAATAGGTTTTCCAGAACTCTTTGGGGAAACCTCCTTGGGCCGATTTGTATTCTACCTCGTTGTATTCGTTTGAAGGGAACTCCGTCTCGACAAGCGAAAGGATAGAGTCGTATTCTTCCCAGGAGAATAAATGCGATTGACCGTTTTTCATCTTATAGTCTTTAAATCTCTGATACAACCTGCTCTGTTCGTCAGGTGATGTTTACAAATGTAGCGATTTTATGTAAAAGTCTGAACGTTCCCTTTTGGAGTGGCAAGGATAAAGAAGAGCCCTTCACGGCATTACTTACTTATGTGTATAGTTTGTAAGACAATACAGTGAAGGGCTGAATGGATTGAAGCGGGATTTAGATCTTCGGCAGTTCCCACGGGGCGCGATACTGCTTGGTCAGGTAAGCGTCGGCTTCGGCGTCGTGGAAGCTTTTGCCGTCCCAGGAGAGTTTCTTGCCCGTGCGGTAGGCGATGTTGCCCAGTTGGGAGAACTTGGCGATATGAGAACCGATCTCGATGCTGGCATTTGACTTGCGGTTGCGCGTCTTGATGCATTCGAGGTGGTTCTTGACGTGCAGGTTCAAGCCGCCTTCGCCGTAAGATTTATTCAGGGCCACTGCTTCCATGCGTGCCTTGCCGTTTACCTTTTCGGGGATCACTTCCCATCCGCCGCGGTCGAGCACCAGCGTACCGTTCTCACCAACGAATCCCAAACCGTGGTTGCGGCCGTAAGCCCCGTCGTCGATACCGATGGCATGGTCCCAAAGCACGGTGAAATCATCGAACGTATAGATGGTTTGCAGTAAGTCGGGCGTCTCACAGGCATCGTCCGGATAGCCGAACTTACCGCCTGAAGCCATAATGGAGTTTGGCGCCGTGACATTCATTCCGTATAATGCATAGTCGAGCAGGTGTACGCCCCAGTCGGTCATCAGTCCTCCGGCGTAGTCCCAGAACCAGCGGAAGGTGAAGTGGAAACGGTTGCGGTTGAACGGCCGTTTGGGTGCCGGGCCTAACCACATATCATAATCTACGCCGGCAGGAACCGCTTCGTCGGGCTGAACGGGGATCGAGGGGCACCAGCCCTGGTAAGAGAATACACGTACGGTACGGATCTTGCCCAGTTGCCCGCTATGTACGAAGTTCATGGCATCCTGCCAGTGTGGGTCGCTGCGTTGCCATTGTCCGACCTGAACGACGCGGTTGTACTTCTCGGCGGCACGCACCATGATATTACATTCTTCGATGCTGTTACCCAGCGGTTTTTCGCAATAGACATCTTTCCCGGCCTGGCAAGCGGCGACCATCTGCAGGCAATGCCAATGGTCGGGAGTGCCTACGATCACCACATCGATGTCTTTGTTGTCGATCAGCTTGCGCCAGTCTTTGTACAGGTGTTTTACTTTCTTGCCGGTGATCTTTTCCGTATCGGCCGCCCGTTTGTTCAGTACTTCATCGTCGATATCCGCCAATGCGATACATTCGACTTCCGGGTTGCGCAGGAAGGCTTTCAGGTCGTCGAAGCCCATCCCCTTACAGCCGATCAGGCCGACACCGATTTTGTCGTTGGCGCCAATGCTTCCACCGGCTTTGATAAAGAACGGACTTACTGTCAGCCCTGCCCCAAGCAGAGCGCTTTGTTTGATAAAATCTCTTCGTGTTGTCATGGTAATAAAAATTAATTTATGATGGATTGTTGTTGTTCGGATGGTTTATTCATATCTATAGGAAATAAGCGATGCCGAGGGCGAAGTAGATGTTGTACATCTTATAGGCAACGCCTTCGAAATGCGCGGGAAAGAGCGGAACGAAGCCCCAGGAGAACTGTCCGGTGAGGGCCATCTTGCGGTTGAACTTCCAGTCGGCCGATAAGATAAGTCCGGCATCGTACTTGCGGACTTCGTCCGAGAAGTCGAAGGAGGCCTGTTCCACATTGATGCGATCGCCCGTCGGTCCTCCGTTGCGGATATACCCATCGGAGGCACTGCCTTCGAATAGCGGATCCTGTTGCAGGGCGATATAGCCGCCCAGGCGGAAAGTCCATTCCTCTACAGGACGCCAGGCAGCCATTACGGGAAGGACCAGGTAGCCGTTTCGGGTATTTGTCGTGTTCTTACCGGAGAAGGTGCCGGTGAATACGCCGGTCTGATCGCCTTCGCCCACCACCAGGCTGGTCGGCCAGTATAAGACATCCGCTTTGATCTTCATCTTCTTCAGGTCGATGCCTAATCCGGTGGTAATGCCCCATTCGGGTGTGAACCACCGGCTCACATGGAAAGCCATGGTGCCGCCGAAGCCGGGATTCCACGACCGGATCTTACGGATCTCCGCGGGCAGGGGCACAGGCATTGTCCCACCCAGGTTGTACGCTGCGTATACCTTGAATTCCCATTCTTTGTTGGTCTCCTGTTGCGCCTTGGCGGAAGGGCTGAATCCTCCGGAAAGGAAGATCGCCAAGAATAGAAGAACGGTGTATAATTGTCGTTTGCGCATAGTTGTTACTTTTCGGTGATCACTTCGAGTTCGTCCACCACCAGGACGCTGCCCGGCGCTCCTTCGTAGCGGTCGCCATAGAAGCTCGACGACAGGATGACCGCCAGTTTATAATGGTTGCGCTCAAAGTCGACCGGCTCGTTTGTATAGTAGGTAAAAGGAATATCGAAAGGCACGAAGTCGTCTCCCGGTGTGCCTGCCCGCATCTCGCTGGGCAATATGGCCACGGCAACGATATTGGGGTGGGAGAGGATGGTCGATCCATCGAGGAAAGGTGTTTTCTCGTCGGTCTTGAAGAATACGGAATAGACCGCGCAGGAGTCTTTGACACCCGGAAGCACCTTGCCGTTGGGATCGATATAATCACCCGTCCCGGCTTTGTATTTGTAATAACCGGTGAAGCGCAGCGGCCGCTCGTCGCAGCTCTGCCCGAACTCGGTGGCTGATAGCGGGTCTTTCATCACGTTCGCCAGGTTGAAGTTGCCGGTGAAAAGCGATCCGGCGGCAATGGGAATATTGACAATGCCCAGGATATTGCCCGGCCCTTTGGAGGTGATCATCTCCGCGGCGTATTGACCGGCGACGCTGACGTTGGTCTTGTGTACCGGATAAAGCGAAGGATCCGTATGTTGCTGATAGAGCGCGATGCCTTTGTTGCCGGAATCCCAGTAGAACACCCGTTCATTCTCCATATTGTATTCGATGGGCGTCTGGTAGTGATACTTATTGTCGAGCTTCTCCCAGTGTTCGAAGTCGAACTGATAGAAGGAATAGGCAATCGCCATCACGGTATATTCTTTCTGGTATGCACCGCTTTCGGAGGTCACGGTGTAGGTGACTGCTTTGCTCAGGTCGCAAGGCGTACCGATAGCGGGCGAGATCGTTGCCCCTTCGGTGATGGAGATGATCGGCACGACGGCTGTCAGGTCGGCATCTTTCCGCACGGTGATCGAGATATCGTTGCGGTTGATCACCGCCTCGGTCAGCGCGATCTCACCGGGTAAGGCAAACGCAAGGATATCCGCTTCCGGGTTTGCCGGTTCGCTCTGTATGCAGGAACTCATCCCGCCCCATACGGCCAATGCCAGTCCGATCATCCCGCTCCAATGTCGCATCTTTCCTTTCATTTTCATATTGTATAAAGTACAAATAAAGCGATTAAAGCTGAATAATCCGATTCTCTCAAGAGTATTTAACATACGCTAAAGGGAATAGCCCGTGCCGTAGGCTTGTGCCAGCCATAATCCGAAGAAACGGTCGTAGACCTGGTAGGTGTTTTCTTCTTTGGTGATCAGTTCTTTCTCGAGTAGCAGTTTGGCAGCCGATTGCACAGAGCTGGAAGAACTTAATCCGTGTTTCTTTATGAATTCCGAAGAGGTGATCTCGGTTGCTTTCCGCTCTTTGGCGATGGCGAAAAGCACTTCCTTCTGTCGTTCGGGCAATAGGGCGACCATGCTCTGGTAGACGATCCGGTAGGAATCGACAGTGGAATGCAACAACCGATCGGCTTCGGTCAGGGAGATCTCCTCGCCGCTGTCGAGCTGTTCGTATATACGGTTGAAGATCGATTGCATATACCAGGTATGCCCTTCGAGCAGGTTGTATATGCGTGTGATGCATTCCTCAGCTATTTTCTTTTTCGCTTTTCCGAAGTGCTTGTGTACGAATTTGCGGTACGACTCAATCCGGATCGGATCGAGGTTAAGAAAGGACGCGCTTTGATAAAAAGGCCTTGAGGCTGAGAAGAAGATGTGTTGCATCATATGGCGTTGGCTTCCGGAAAAGACGAATGTGGTATTCTTGCACTGCTGGATATGGGTGCGCAAGACTGCTTCGACATTTTTCTCCGGGTATCGCGTGATTTGTTGAAATTCATCAATGGCCACGATACAAGGTTTGTCGGCCGACTCGAGATACTCGAAGATCTCCTCCAGCGATTGCAAGGGTTGGCGGATCTCTCCGATGCCGATATCGAAGACCGGTTGTCCGGTCACAGGATCGAGTTTGAAGGCCGGGCGCAAGGAACTGATGACGGTAAAGAATTGTTCGACGAACTTCTTTCCCCGGGGCTTGAGCGTACTGAAGATATGCTTGCTCAGGATGTAGACCAGTTCTTTCAGGCTGCCGGTCGCATAGATGTCGACGAAGAACGTGTAGTATTCCCGTGTGATCTCTTTTTGATGGAAGCAGTGTTCGATCAGGCCGGTCTTACCCATGCGTCGGGGAGATACGACTACCGTATTGCGCCGGTTGAGCAATGCGCCGATGAGTTCTTTGCTCTCGGCTTCCCGGTCGCAGAAGTATTCCGCGGAGATATATCCGCTGGTGATGAAGGGGTTCTTGATCTGGATTGCCATGTGCCGTTATTGCTTTTGTAATTATTGCAAATGTAATAATTAATATTTAGATAATGGCGCTTGGCGGAAAGAATACGCTCTTCAGAGCTTCGATAAGATCAGGCCGAGCCAGACGGCGGCGATACCCAGTAGGACGCTGCCGACGATGTTGGCGGTCAGGTGGGTGTAGTTGCCGGATTCGAACAGGGCCCAGTTCTCCAGCGAGAAGGTCGAAAAGGTGGTGTAGCCGCCGCAGAAGCCGGTGATCAACAGGAGCTTCATCTGTGCGTCGAGCCAATGGTGGCGGGCGGAGAGGCCGACCAGAAGCCCGATCAACAGGCAGCCGGTGATATTCACTAGGAAGGTGGCCAAGGGGAAGTCGGTCGCCAGGCGCCGGACTGCCCACAGGGAAACGAGGTAGCGGAACATGCTTCCGATGCCTCCGCCCAGGCCGACTAACAGGAGTTGTTTCAGCATATCGATCAGAAGCGTTTGGTGTACCCATGGCAGTAGGGCAGGGTGCCCTTGCGGGTATAATAGTCTTGATGGTAATCTTCGGCAGGCCAGAAGGTGGTGGCCGCAGTTACGCGGGTGGCTACATTCAATCCTTTGGCTTTCAACAAGTCGATCAGTTTCTCTGCGATCACTTTCTGCTCCGTTGACGTATAGAATACTTCCGAACGGTATTGTTCACCGATATCGGGTCCCTGATGATCAACGTGCGTCGGGTCGTGAATCTCGAAGAAATGACGGGCCAGGGTTTCGTAATCCGTTTGAACCGGATCGAACAGGATGCGTACCGCTTCGGCATGGCCGGTGGTATGGGCTTTCACCTCTTCGTACGAAGGGTGTTCTTTCGTCCCTCCGATATATCCGGATTCGACATGGAGTACGCCCGGCAATTGTTTCATATAATATTCCACACCCCAGAAACAACCTCCGGCAAACAGGGCCGTATCCGTTTGCATCGCTTTGTTGGGGTTTTCTGATTTATTCTGCTGTGTCATTGTCTGTGTTTGAATGAATATACAAAGGAAAGAAAAAAACGCTACTGCCCGGTCAGATAATATAGATAGTTTTGTTGGGCTTTCTTGTACAAGTTTTGTTTCTGCTTGCTTGTTTTCTCGAAGAAGTTAAGTTCGACTTCCGGCTTTTTCTTGTTCATCACCTTCCGCCAGGAGCCGATAATCTCGCCATCAAGCATGATCGTTGGGCTGAACAAGCCGTTTTTGGTCATCACCTTGCCGTAATGTTGTTCGTCGATCATCTCCGAGCGGTCTTTGTAGCTGACCACCATCTCGTCGAACTGGGGCAACAACAGGGCGGAGGTCTCCCCGGCGGCAGGTATCACCCAATCGTTCTTCATATAGAACGTGCGGCCGTTGGCGGTTTCCGTCACGAAATCATCCTGGATCAGCGCCAAGGCTTTCTTCGCATCCGAAGCCAAGAGGCCGGACCACCAGATGAAGTCGGCCAGCGTCGCCGGTGCATGGCTGGTGAAGAACTTTCGCGCCAATTTCTCGAGCGATTCTTCTTTACTAAGCACCTGTGTTTTAGCGGCCCTTTCCTGCAACAGGCAGAAGGTTTGTTTGTTGCCCCTCACCCGTCCGTTGCAGACCAAGCCTTCCAGTTCGGCAAAGTCGAGGATCCGCTTCACGGCGTAATCGTCGACCGCTTTGCCCTCCTGATTCAGTTGGGCCACCAGCTCCAGGCGCGTCAGATGATTATCATCCCGCAGCATCCGTTCGACAAACGTCCAGTGTGTCTCGAAAATCCGATCATCCACCCCCATCATCCGGGCATACGAGGCATAGACCGGACGCAACCGGGGCCGCGAGAGCTCTGCCATCCAATACACATCTTCGGCGGCAACAAAATGCCAGGTCGGCCGAAGGATATGCGTACGTATGATCTCCGCGTTGTCGATCGCCTCGATCACCCGCCGGTCGGTGACGATGCCGGGCAGGCGCGCGCCGATCGCCCAGCGCGCCATATCGAATGTCTGCGCCTGCATCGCTCCCATATACGCGACAATCTCATGGGGCGCTTTCATATTGTTTCCCGCCAGCAGTTGATTGTGGAGACGCAGCCTAAGTATTTCCGAACTTACCATCTTTTTTTTCGTAAATGTAGTGCTTTTTTTGGTAAGAGGTACCTCTAAAATAATTATGAGGTACCTCAAAAACAATTATGAGGTACCTCAAAACTGATTTTGACGTACCTCTAACTAATTTTGTCCGGCAAGCTTTCTATATTTCCCGGTTGGATGGTCGAAAAAGCGGGGTCAGGAGTCGGAGATATGGGCGTATAATTCTTCCATCGTTTGGTGGAAGACGGGATGTATGGCGGCGGGGGCGATCTCGGCCAGGGGCTCCATCACGAATTGACGTTTGTGCATCAGGGGGTGGGGAAGGGTCAGGCGGTCGCTCCGCATGATCAGGTCGTCGTACATCAGGATATCGATATCGATGATGCGGTCGTTATAGGTCGTATCTGTTTTTTGCACGCGTCCCATCTCGATCTCGATCAGGCGGGTGGCGTCGAGCAGCTCCAGCGGTGTCAGGCGGGTGATCTGGATCAGTGCCGCGTTGCGGAAGCTGTTTGCCGACTGAAAGCCCCAGGGTGGGGTTTTGTAGATAGACGAAAGGGCGAGAATATCTCCCACCCTTTCGGCTAATAAAGCGGCAGCCCGGACGAGGTTGCCGCGTTTATCTCCTATATTGGATCCCAGTCCAATGTAAACCGTTGCCATCTTAGATGATTAACATAGCGTCGCCATAAGCGCCAAAGCGATATTCCTCTTTCACCGCTTCTTTGTAGGCGTGCATGATCAGGTCGTATCCGCCGAATGAAGCCGTCATCATCAACAGGGTGGAGAGCGGCAGGTGGAAGTTGGTGATCATCGTATTGGCCACGCTGAAGTCGTAGGGCGGGAAGATGAATTTGTTGGTCCAGCCTTCAAACTCTTTCAGGTGTCCATCCGTGCTGACAGCCGTTTCGATGGCGCGCATCACGGAAGTCCCTACGGCACATACGCGGTGACTGCCGTCGATGCCTTCGTTGACGGTTTTCACCACTTCGGCACTGATATTCAGTTGCTCGGAATCCATCTTGTGTTTCGTCAGGTCTTCCACATCGATATCGCGGAAGTTGCCCAAGCCGGAGTGAACGGTCAGGAAAGCGAATTTGCAATCTTTGATTTCCAGGCGCTTCATCAATTCGCGGCTGAAGTGCAGGCCGGCAGCCGGGGCAACAACAGCGCCCTCTTCGGTGGCAAAGATATTCTGGTAGCGTTCTTCGTCTTCTTCTTCGACGGGACGCTCGATATATTTCGGCAGTGGCGTTTCACCCAATGCGTATAAAGACTTCTTGAATTCGTCGTGATTGCCGTCGTAGAGGAAACGCAAGGTGCGTCCGCGGGAAGTGGTGTTATCGATCACTTCGGCCACCATCGAGTCGTCTTCCCCGAAATAAAGTTTGTTGCCGATACGGATCTTACGCGCCGGATCGACCAATACATCCCACAGACGCAGGTCGGGATTCAGTTCGCGCAACAGGAATACCTCGATACGCGCCCCGGTCTTTTCTTTGTTGCCGTAGAGACGGGCGGGAAATACTTTGGTGTTGTTGAAGATAAACACATCTCCGGCGTTGAAATACTCCAGGACATCCTTAAACTTGCGATGGGTGATCTCGCCTGTCTTCCGGTCGATGACCATCATCCGCGATTCATCCCTGTTTTTCGTCGGATGCAAGGCGATGAGTTCCGACGGCAGATCAAATTTGAATTTAGAAAGCTTCATGTTGTGCTAATTATTAATTGTTAATTATTAATTGAAGGCGCGGGAACGTTAGCCTCCAGAAACGCATCGATATCATCGGTCGACATACATTGATCTAACGTGATATCCCCGATCCGGGTGCGCTCCAATCCGATCAGGTGTGCACCCGATTGCAACGCCAGACCGATATCGCGGGCCAAAGCGCGGATATAGGTGCCTTTGCTGCATACCACCCGTATCGTTATCACCGGAAGATCACACGTCAACAATTCGATCTCATCGATCACCAGGATCTTCGGCTTCAGTTCCACTTCCCGACCTTTGCGCGCCAGCTTATAGGCTCTTTTGCCGTCCACCTTACAGGCCGAAAAAGCGGGTGGCACCTGTTCGATCGTGCCGGTAAAGGTCTGAATAACCCTTCTGACTTCCTCCTCCGTGATATGATCGGTGGGGTAGGTGGCGTCAACTTCCCGTTCCAGGTCGAAAGAGGGGGTAGTCGCGCCCAGCTTCAGGGTGGCTACATACTCTTTGGTCTGGTATTGAAACTCATCAATACGCTTCGTCGCTTTGCCCGTACACAAGATCATCACACCGGTAGCCAGCGGATCCAACGTCCCGGCATGTCCGACTTTGATCTTTTTTATATCCAGTTTCCGCGATAGTTTATAGCGGAATTTATTTACCAAATCAAACGAGGTCCATCCGTAGGGTTTGTTTAAAAAGAGAACCTCTCCTGTTATGAAATCCATTAACTTCTTTAATTAATTAACGCATAGGTTATTGTAATCAAACCTACCGCCAGGCAGTAATAGGCGAAATAGATCATTTTTCCTTTTTTCACCAGATTGATCATCCACTTGCAGGCCACCGATCCGGAAATGAATGCCGCCAGGAAACCAACGGTCAAAGCCGTATAGGATATCCCGGATGCAGCCGGAGAGAATCCCCCTTTGATCAGGTCCAGAAATCCTTCGCCCAGAATCGGTATGATCACCATCAAAAAAGAGAATTTGGCTACCTGCTCTTTCTTGTTGCCCAACAATAAGCCGGTGGCGATGGTCGAACCCGAGCGCGATAAGCCGGGCAGGACGGCACACGCTTGCGCCAGGCCGATGATAAAAGCATCCTTAAACGATAGATTCTCTTTCTGCCGGGGCTTGGCATAATAGGAAAAAGCCAATAAGGCCGCCGTCAAGAGCAACATACAGCCGACCAACAACAAGCCGCTGCCGAAAAGCTGTTCGACCTGATCTTTGAAGAACAAGCCGACAATGCCCACCGGGATCATCGACAAGAGGATCTTGCAAACCGTCTGCGTCTCTTCGTTCCATTTGAAACTGAAAAAGCCTTTGAACAGGCCGGCCACCTCATGCCACAGAACAACGATCGTGCTGAATACGGTTGCCGTATGCACGACAATGGCAAACGTCAGGTTTTCTTCGCCACTCATGCCGAACAACACACTGCCGATGGTCAGGTGTCCGCTGCTGCTGACCGGAAGGAATTCCGTTAGTCCTTGCAGTATCCCCAGAAACAGGGCTTCCAACCAACTCATTCCGCTTTATCTTTACTTTTTTTCAGGATGCCGACAACCATCAAGGCGAAACCGATAAACGTAACTATCGGAGCCACCACGATCCGGCGCGCACTGAATATCTCCGGATTAAAGGAAACACCGTCTTCCGAGCCGCCTCCGCTCATCAATACAAATCCGATAATGATCACGGCTACCGCAATCCCTATCCATATGAAATTCTCTTTCCCGAAAGCAAAATCTTTTCTCATATCTCTTCTATCTTCTATCTTCTAACTTCTATCTTCTCAAACATAATACATCTCATCCCCCCGCATCCGCAAATAGCGGTTCACCGCCAGGACGGTGGCCGAAACCGAAAGGGCGATGCCCAAGACCAATACCCCGGCATAGACCAACAACAGGGTCTGCATATCCAGGATCCGGATAAATCCTTCCAGTTCGGTCTGCAGATAATATAACGCGCCGGTCAACAATAAAATTGCCAATACGGCCGCCATAATTCCACTGACCACATTATACCCGATGAACGGACGCCGGATAAAGCCGGGAGTCGCGCCCACGAGTTTCATCGTGTGGATCAAAAAGCGTTTGGAGTAGATCAGTAAACGGATCGTATTACTGATCAATACAAAAGAAATCACCATAAGCACCACCGCCAGGATCAACAGGATCAAGCCGACACGCGTGATATTCGTGTGCACCATCTCCATCATGTCTTTGCGATACAACAGATCGGAGACCGAGGTGTACGACATGATCTCCCGCTCGATCCGTTTGAGGCTGTCCGGATTGGCGTATTCGGAATGGAGCTTCACCTCGATCGAGGCTTGCAACGGATTGAAGCCCAGAAACGTCTCCGGGTTCTCGCCCAGTTCTTCTTCCAATTCTTTGGCTGCCTGCTCTTTGGAAATGTATTCGGTGGATTTGATATAAGCTTGGGCGTCCAGCTTTTTTTGCATCTGTTTGATGTCCGCTTCTTTCTGATTCTCTTTCAACACAATGGAAAAGGCAATGTTCTCTTTGACGTATTCCGATAATTTATTGCCCAACAGCCCCATCAGAAGTATCAATCCCAGCAGAAACAGCACCAGGGCTATACTGATAATAGAAGTAAGTCGGGAATTGAAGAACGAAACAGAGCTAACCTTTCTATTTTCTGCCATCAAACGCTTGCTAAATTAGAGTTAAATAAAGGGACAGGCACGCAAAAGTGCACACCTCTCCCAATTTCCCTGCAAAGGAACAAATAATTCGGGAAATGCTCTATTCATTTAGCGTTCTTTAACCTTGTGAACGAAATGGACCGTTCGCCCCTCTCGGAATCCGAACCGGAGGGAACTATATCTGTTTCTTGTAATAGGTTGATTTGCTGTTTCTTATGATTTCTCTGAATCGGGGGTGAAAAACTACCGGTAGTTTGTGCACAAACTACCGGTAGTTTGTCGGCAAACTACCGGTAGTTCGTTCGCAAACTTCCGGTAGTTTTTGAAGGGGATGTTAATGTCTTATTTTTAAGCCATTACAATTCTCTCTCTCCTGTCAGTCGACCGGTTGGCCGAAGAGCGTAGCCGAAGAGGCGTGCGTGATGCGCACCGGGATGGTTTGCCCGACCTTATAGTCGCGTTTGTCGAAGATCACCACTTTGTTTTGTCCCGTGCGGCCGAACAGTTGCTCGCGGGAGCGTTTGGAGAATCCTTCGATCAAGACGTCGAACGTTTTGCCGATATCCCGCTGGTTGCTGGCGTCGGAGAGTTGGTTTTGCAGGTCGATCATCTGCTGCAGGCGATGAATTTTCTCTTCTTCCGGCACATCGTCGGGCAGGTGCTGGGCGGCGTAGGTGCCCGGGCGTTCGGAATACTTAAACATAAAGGCGCTTTCATAGCCTACTTCACGCATCAGCGAGAGGGTATCCTGGAAATCCGTTTCGGTCTCGGAGTGGAAGCCGCAGAAAAGGTCGGTCGAGATGGCGCAGTCGGGCAGTATCCTCCGGATAGCTGCGATCCGGTCGAGATACCATTCGCGGGTGTACTTGCGGTTCATCGTTTTCAGGATCCGGTTGCTGCCCGATTGGGCGGGCAGGTGGATGTGGCGGCAGATGTTCGGATACTTGGCTATTATATATAATGTATCGTCGCTCATGTCTTTGGGGTGTGAGGTGGTGAAACGCACGCGCATCCCGGGCGCTTCCTGCGCGACCTTTTCCAACAGGCGGGGGAAGTCGATCCGCTCTTCGCCCTGTTCGAACAGGTAGGAGTTGACGTTTTGCCCCAGGAGGGTGACTTCTTTGAATCCTTTGTCGCGCATATCGCGCACTTCGTTGAGGATGCTTTCGATGTCGCGGCTGCGTTCGCGTCCCCGGGTGTAGGGGACGATGCAATAGGTACAGAAATTATTACACCCGCGCATGATCGAGATGAATCCGGAGATATGTACGCCACCGATCTTCAAAGGGATCACGTCTTTGTAGGTCTCCTGGGTGGACAATTCTACGTTGATGGCTTTCTCGCCTTGCTCGACAGCGCCGACGAGATTCGGCAGGTCCAGGTATGAATCGGGCCCGACCACCAGGTCTACACCGTGTTCCCGGATCAGGTTTTCTTTCACCCTTTCCGCCATGCAACCCAGTACGCCGATGATCAACGCACGTTTTTTCTTGCGCAACGATTGGAAATACTGCAAACGGCCGTATACTTTTTGCTCGGCATTGTCGCGTACGGAGCAGGTATTGACGAATATGGCATCTGCCTCTTCGATTTTTTCTGTTGTTTGGTAGTCGTGCATCTGCATGATGGAAGCTACCACTTCTGTGTCGGCTACATTCATCTGGCAGCCATAAGTCTCAATGTATAAGAACTTTTCTTTTGAGCCGGATACTGATTTTAAGTCAGTCCCATCGCTTTGTCTTTTCATTACTCAATTATTAATAAATTATAAACTTGACCGATTTTCGGCATTTTTTTTGCAAAAAGCTTGCAAGTATCAAAACTGCGTGTTATATTTGCATACGAAAAACGTAAATTTTTTCATAGTTAAGGTTTTGGTTAAATCGAATAAGGGTGGCTGTGAAGTTACCCTTATTTACTTTTATACCCCTCGTTTGTTTCATTTCCCGATTATTATACCTATTTTTGGACTACATTTTTGAACTGCAAAAGTAATCAAACTTATGGAGAACTTAGGCGATTGGATTTATATTCTTGTATTGGGCGTTATCGGACTGAGCAGTTTGCTCACCTCCGGTAAGAAGAAGAAAGTAGAGGAAGAAGCGAAGAAACAAGCGCCCCCACCTCCTGAGGTCGTCACGCCGCAGACGGCATCCGACCGTGATTTCTGGGACGATTTCACCGACTGGGTCGAGAAAACGACCGTCGTGGAAGCGAAGCCGAAGGTTCAGAAAACGGTATCTAAACCCAAACCCACCCCCAAGCCCCAGGCTACTCCTTTCCTGACGGGCGAAAGCGAGATTGAACGGAAGATCCGCCAGCAAACGCCGATGGGTGGTTTGTCGGAAGAAGAAACTGCCGCCGCGCCTTTGGTGACGGCCGCCGATTTCAACGAACCCGAATCGTTAAGAAAAGCTGTTATCTATGCTGAAATACTGAATCGTAAGTACTAATCTAATTTCTTTTTAATACCTTTGCGCCAAAATTTTAAAAGAGAATAAACTATCTATAAACAAAATCGATATCATGGCTTTAAAATTTATGACAGCTGAAGAAGCTGCCCAATTGATTCATCATGATCAAAATGTCGGATTTGGCGGATTTACTCCGGCCGGATGTCCGAAAGTGGTGTCAACCGCTCTGGCTAAAAGAGCAGAAGAAGAGCATGCGAAGGGTAATCCTTTCCAGATCGGAATGTTTACCGGCGCCTCTTCCGGTGATTCGCTCGACGGCGCCCTGGCACGTGCCAAAGCGATCAAATTCCGTACGCCTTACCAATCAAACAAAGACTTGCGTGCTCTTTTGAATGCGCGGGAAACACAGTATTTCGACCTGCATCTTTCCGAACTGGCGCAGAACCTGCGTTATGGCTTCCTGGGTAAAGTCGATGTGGCTATCGTGGAAGCATCCGATGTGACGGAAGACGGAGAGATCGTACCGACCTGCGGGGTGGGTATCGCGCCGACGATCTGCCGCCTGGCTGATCTGGTGATTGTGGAGTTGAACAAGAAGCATCCGAAAGAAATTCGCGGTATGCATGATATCTATGAGCCGGCGGATCCTCCTTACCGTCGGGAAATTCCGGTATACACTCCTTCCGATAAGATCGGTAACCCGTATATCAAAGTCGATCCGGCGAAGATTGTGGTGGTTGAAACAGACAAACCGAACGAAGGCAGTCCGTTTGCTCCGATCGACGATGTGACGATGGCTATCGGTCGCAACGTGGCTAACTTCCTTGTTGCCGAAATGAAAGCCGGCCGTTTGCCGGAAGGATTCGTGCCGCTGCAAAGTGGGGTAGGAAATGTGGCCAATGCCGTATTGGCTTGCATGGGTGAAAACAAAGACATCCCGGCATTCAATGTCTATACGGAAGTGATTCAGGATGCGGTGATCACCTTGATGAAACAAGGTCGGGTGAAATTCGCCAGCGGATGTTCACTGACCGTCAGCAATGAGGTGATCGATGAGATCTACAATAACCTGGACTTCTTTAAAGATAAGATCCTGCTTCGTCCGCAGGAGATCTCCAACAATCCGGAGGTAGCCCGCCGTCTGGGACTGGTGACGATCAACACGGCGTTGGAAGCCGATATCTTCGGAAATATCAACTCTACCCATGTTTCGGGAACCCGTATGATGAACGGTATCGGTGGTTCGGGCGACTTCACCCGCGCCGGTATGCTTTCGATCTTTACAACGCCTTCGACGGCGAAAGACGGAAAGATCAGTGCGTTTGTGCCGATGGTGTCTCACCTGGATCATAACGAACACTCGGTGAAGATCATTATTACGGAATACGGTGTGGCCGACCTGCGCGGTAAATCACCGCTCCAACGGGCGAATACCATTATCGATAATTGCGTACATCCGGACTATCAACCGCTGTTGCGCGAATATCTGAATATGGGTATCAAAGGCCATACGCCGCAGAACCTGAAATGCTGCTTCGCTTTCCACGAAGAGCTGGCCAAGAGCGGCGATATGCACAATGTGGATTGGAGTACATATAATGTATAATGTATAAGAAACAGAGCTGTTCCCCGAAATAAAAAAGGCCGGCTGGATGCATTTCCAGCCGGCCTTTTCTTTGATCGCTTAGGGATTATCGTTTCTTTTTCAGCGGATGGCTACCTTCTGCACCGTCTCGCCGATGCGTATGATATAATAGCCTTTGGCTATATCTACGACGTATTCTTCCGAAGGATGTTTGATCTTGATCTCTTTAACCTTGATGCCGACGATGCTGTAGATCTCGAGGGTATTGCCGATCGGGGCGTTCTTGACGGTGATCCGGTTTTCGAAGGCGGAGATCTCGATTTTGGGTTCTTCTTTTTTCTGTTCGGTAGCGGGCGGGGTGGCGGTCTTCTCCGATTTTTGCTCCTGAGCTAAAACCGGATTACTGACCCAGGCCAGCAACATCACCCCTATGATTAGTAAACACTTCATCTATCCGTCCCAATTTGTTACAAATTTAGGAAGATTTCCCTAATACAGAAATATTTTGTGATTATTTCACGGATAGTTAGCTTGTTATACCTCAATCACCATGCCTTCGTTTGCCAGGAATGTCGTGGGAAAAATCTCCTGTGCTTCATTCAATAGGGGGGAGAGATTGTTGTAGCGGGCAGAGAAGTGCCCGATCATCAAGCATTTCACCTCAGCCTGGCGGGCGATTTCGGCGGCTTGCCGGGCGGTCGAGTGGTTGGTCTCCCGGGAGCGCGCGCTGTCTTCCTCGCAGAATGTGGCTTCGTGGTATAAGAGGTCTATTTCTTTGATCAGGGGAACGATCTCGGGCGCAAAGGCGGTGTCCGAGCAGTAGGCGTACGTCTTGGCGGGTTCGGCCGGACGGGTCAACCGCTTGTTGGGCACCACCGTGCCGTCGGGTGTCGTGAAGTCTGCTCCGGCTTTGATGTTTTTCATCTGGCTTACCGGCACGCGATAGAAATCGGTCATCTCCCGGATGATATGCGCTTCTTTTTGTTTCTCGGCAAACAGGTAACCGCAGCAGGGGATCCGGTGTTTCAACGGAATGGAATAGACGCGGAGCGATTTGTCTTCCAGAACCAAGGCGTGTTTGAACGGATTGATCTCCTGGAAACAGACTTTATAAGGCAGGTTTGCCGCGAACTGATCCAATATGGGCTGCAGGTAGTCTTTCACTTCCTTGGGCCCATGAATGGTCAGGCTGCCTGTCCGGCCAAGCATACCCAGGGTGGAGATCAATCCCGGCAGGCCAAAGCAATGGTCGCCGTGCAGGTGGGAGATAAAGATATGATTCAGGCGACTGAAGCGAAGACTCATCCGGCGCATCTGCAATTGGGCGCCCTCTCCGCAATCGATCATATAGAGTTTGTCGCGTAGTTCGACGATTTGAGACGAAGGTAAATGGCGGGTTGTCGGTAAGGCGGAGCCGCATCCCAGTATATGGATTTTAAAATCAGACATTATTTGGAGTAAAAAAAATTATAAGCAAAGATACGGACAAAAAGTGTCTCTCTTTTGGTAGAATAAAAAAAAACTTCATAAAAAGCAGTGTAAATCACAAAGAATGTCTATATTTGTCTTCTCTAACACGTAGAGTGAGTGTACGATGCGTTTAACAAAGGATAAACGCAGTGTAAAGATATAGAACCTTAACTAACTTTTTCTTTTTGTTTAAAACGGTTAAATGTGGAAACGGCCAGGCGGGAGCTTCGCCGTTTCTTTTTCTAAAGATGCCCGCGCGAGTCAATGAATAATTGTCGCGCGGGTTATCTGTTTCCGGGCTGACCCCCCAAAATAGCCTCCAAACATAGTTTTTCGTTTTTTTACTTACATCATACAGGATTTTCTTTCATATCTGTATATCAATCCTATCGGCGTACTACGGATCACTCCGAACCGAAGGTCGCTTCGGGGTGATCCGTTTGTTCCGGCTGTATGATGCAAGTAAAAAAATGAAAAACTATGTGCGGAATGATCGGTTTACCACTATTTCCCGTTTGCATTTGTTAACATCTGCCATTCGATTACAAAAGCGGCCTCCTTCACTGAAAAGGCCGGCAGGGTTTTCCAAAAGGCCGTCGGAGTTTTGCAAAAGGCCGGCAGGGTTTTGCAAAAGGCCGGCAGGGTTTTCCAAAAGGCCGGCGGCCTTTTATGAAAAAGCTCCCTTCTTTTTTTTGGGAAAAGAGGGAGCTTTATTTATATAAGATGAAAGCCCTTGAACGGTAAGGGGTTGTGATTAATAGGTGTGATCGCTTTCTTCCATCTCTTTGGTGTTGATCTTTCTAAGATCCAGCGAACGCCAGGCGTAGAAGATATAGGCCAGGACGAAGGGGATCAATAAAGAGACATAACTCATTACCTTCAGGGTGAAGAAGCTGGATGAGCTGTTTTCGATGGTCAGCGAGCTTTGAAGATCGACGGCCGAAGGGTAATAAGCCGTATGATTCCAGCCGGCGCAGAGCAGAAGAGCCAAAACCGTCAGTACGGTTCCGGTTCCCGCGAACCAGATTCCTTTTTTCCATGCCGAAGAAAGGATGGACTGGATAATGCCAAACAGTACACCGACCACACCGATCAGGAGAACGACTAAAACGGCCGGCATCTCGATCAGGTTGTTCAGGTATTTATAGGGTTGCATAAAGACTTCGCCTGTATCCGGATGCACGGCAAATCCATCGGCCAGTATCAGGTGAATCAGGAACGCAAGGAAGAACACGAGGAAAAGTCCGGTCTCCGGGATCAGCCGTTTGCGGCAGCGCGGGATCAGGTCGTTGTCTTCGATGTTATTGATAAAGTACAATAATGCCAATACTCGGGCAAGGAAAAACAAGGCTAAGCCGAGTACGACATTCCAGATGACTAAAACCGCTTCGAGCCCGTGCCAGGGGTTTGCCCAGGTGGAGATGACCGGCATGGCGATGTCGGTGATCTGTTCTTTGTTGACGACAAATTCTGCTCCATGGAAGAAGGTGCCGACGGCTGTGCCTAAGAGGATCGGGCCCAGTACGCCGTTGATCCAGAGGAAGGCGCGGTAGGTCTTTTTGCCTAAGAGGTTCCCTTTCTTTGCTTGATATTCATACGATACGGCTTGAATCACGAAGCACAATAAGATCAAGATCCAAACCCAGTAGGCGCCGCCGAAGCTCGTCGAGTAGAAAAGGGGGAAAGAGGCAAAGAAAGCGCCGCCGAAGGTTACCAATGTCGTAAAAGTGAATTCCCATTTGCGCCCGGTGGAGTTGAGCATCATCTTTTGTTGTATCTCTGTCTTGCCCATCGTGAACAATAAGGATTGTCCGCCTTGCACGAAAAGCAGGAAGACCAATAAGGCTCCCAATAAGGAGATCAGAAACCACCAGTAATGTTGTAATATATTGTATGTATCCATGTTTTCTAATTGTTAATTGTTATTATAAATTGTAAGCCAAAGCGCGCCATTGTCAACGCCTTACAATTTACAATCTATAATTTATAATTTTATTCATTAACCTCCGGCCCTTTCTTGATCGCCTTGAGCATGATGCCGATCTCGGCAATCAAAAGCACGGTGAAGAGGATCAGGAAGATGAAGAAGGTGGTTTGTACGGCGCTTGTTTCCAGTTTGGAGATCGAGGCACCGACCGGCAGGATATCCTGGATCGCCCAGGGTTGTCGTCCGACTTCGGCAACAACCCATCCGGCTTGTCCGGCTATATATCCCAGCGGGATGCTCCACAAACAGACATACTGGAACCAGCGCCAGTTCTTCATCTGTCCTTTGCGTTCGAACCAGATCGCCAGGATAAAGAGCAGGATGAAATACCCACCCAGGATCACCATGATGCGGAACGAATAGAAGGTCAGGGCGACGTTCGGGATCAGTTCCGATACCTCACGGATATATCCGTAACCGAAATACTCGAAGTTTTCATCCAACGCTGCCCGGTGCAGGGCGGCGGCTTCGTTGTCTTTGCTTTTGACGGCTATTTTGTAGTCCGACAAGGCCTTGATCGCTTTTTTGCCCCGTTCGATTTTTTCTTGTGCGGATAGGGCGACTATGCCCTCCGTGGTCGTATATCCTCCTTCTATCAGGTTACGGATCCCGGGCACATAGGCATTCAGATCCCTTTCGGCCAGGAAGGAGAGGAGCTTGGGGATTTGAATATTAAAGATAAAAGGATCTGTGTCGTCATTGTATTTCGTCTTCTCCGGGTTAAGCAGGGCGATGCCGACCAGTCCGACTCCGTTCCCTCCTTCGTAAAGACCTTCCATCGCGGCCAATTTCATGGGTTGCTTCTGGGCAACCTCGTATGCTGAGCCGTCGCCGGTCCAGGCTATCAATACCGAAGCAACCAAACCGAAGATCGCCCCGATCTTGATGCTGGCCAAGGAGAATGCTACGTTACGCTTTTTGAGCAGGTACCAACTGCTGACGCCGACAACGAATACGCCTCCCAGGACCCAGCCGGATAAGACCGAGTGAAAGAATTTGTTGATCGCAACCGGCGAGAGTGCTACCGCCCAGAAGTCGACCATCTCGTTGCGTACGGTGTCCGGGTTGAATCCCATGCCCACCGGATATTGCATCCAGGCGTTGGCCACCAGAATCCAGTAGGCCGACAGCGTGGCGCCGACGATGGTCAGCCAGGTCGAGGCCAGGTGGAATCCTTTACTTACTTTATTCCATCCGAAGAACATCACCGCGATAAAGGTCGCCTCCATAAAGAAGGCCAGTATCCCTTCGATGGCAAGCGGCGCGCCGAAAATATCGCCGACAAACCAGCTGTAGTTCGACCAGTTGGTCCCGAATTCAAACTCCAGGATCAGGCCGGTCGCTACGCCGATCGCAAAATTAATCCCGAACAGCTTCATCCAGAACTGTGCCGTTCTTTTCCAAAATTCATTCCCTGTTTTGTAGTAGATTGTTTCCATAATCGCCTGGACAACGCCAAGCCCTAATGTAAGCGGAACAAACAACCAATGATACATTGCCGTTAGCGCAAATTGCGCTCTCGACCAATCGATTAACGAAGTGTCAATAGTCTCAATCATATATAAGTGTTTTTAAGGTGTGATTGCGCGTTCAATAAGTTCGTTGGATACATAGTCTTGTTTCTCGTTTGAGGAGTCAAAGCGTCCTAAGAATCTGGGAAAGAAGAAGATCTTGAGAATTACAAACATGATAAACAGTTTGACCAGGATGATAAGCCATAGGGTTTTGCCCCATGTCATGCGCTTGAAACCTTCCAGGTAGAATTTGTATATTTGTATCGCTACGGGTTCTTTTTTCATAATCTATTTCTTTCTGCGTTTGCGATCCGCAAACGCCCCCTCTTTAGATGAAACAAACGTGACGTAATTTTAGTTCTGGCATTTTGGGGGATAGGCTAAAAAAAAATCTGTATTCGTCCGGGGAAATTCGCCGGGAAGGGAGCTTACGTGTTAAAAATGTTTATTTTAGAAGAGAAAGCCCGGTGTGTGATTTGTGATTCACACAGCAATCCCTATATTTGCGTCAGTTTGCCCAAGGAATGGGCGTTTTTAGACCAGATTTATATTATTAAGTGCTAATCTATAAAAGTATTATTACTATGTCTAACATTTCAAGAAGATCATTTCTTCAAAGAGGGACTGCTGCTGCAGCAGCTTTTACCATTGCTCCCAGTACTATTTTAGGAAAAAGTCATGGCTACACAGCTCCGACTGACAAATTGAATATCGCCGGTATTGGTATCGGAGGTATGGGTAACGCTAACCTGCGTCACATGGCAACAGAAAATATTGTTGCTCTTTGCGATGTGGATTGGAAGTACTCCAAGAAAGTATTCGACAATTACGCCCAGGCTAAGAAGTATTGGGATTATCGTAAGATGTACGATGAAATGGGCAAATCTATCGATGCGGTTATGGTAGCAACAGCAGACCATACACATGCTATTATCACTGCTGATGCGATCGCTATGGGCAAACATGCTTATACGCAGAAACCGTTGACTCACTCGGTATACGAATCTCGTTTGCTTACTAAACTGGCCGCGAAACATAAGGTGGCTACTCAAATGGGTAACCAGGGTTCTTCTGCTGAAGGTGTTGACCAGGTGTGCGAATGGATCTGGAATGGTGAAATCGGTGAAGTAACTAAAGTGGAAGCGTTTACCGACCGTCCGATCTGGCCGCAAGGTCTGATGACTCCGGAAAAAGCGGATAAAATTCCTTCTACATTGAACTGGGATCTGTTTACCGGTCCGGCTGAGTTGAAACCGTTCAATAATATCTATCACCCGTGGAACTGGCGTGGCTGGTGGGCGTATGGTACAGGCGCGTTAGGCGATATGGCTTGTCATATCCTGCATCCGGTATTCAAAGGCTTGCAGCTGGGTTATCCGACGAAAGTACAAGGTTCTTCTACGCTGTTGTTGAGAGACTGCGCTCCGCAGGCACAACACGTGAAACTGGTATTCCCCGCTCGCGACAATATGCCGAAGGTAGCTATGCCGGAAGTGGAAGTACATTGGTACGACGGTGGTTTGAAACCCGATATGCCGGAAGGATGGCCAGCCGGAAAGAACATGAACGACGATGGTGGTTGCGTAATCTTCCACGGAACGAAAGATACATTGATCTGCGGTTGCTACGGTGTACGTCCCTGGTTGCTTTCCGGACGCAAACCGAATGCGCCGAAGGTATGCCGTCGCGTTGAAAATGCTATGGGTGGCGGTCACGAACAAGACTGGATCCGCGCTTGTAAAGAAAGCCCGGCAAACCGCGTGATGACGAAATCTGACTTCTCCGAAGCCGGTCCGTTCAACGAAATGGTGGTTATGGGTGTACTGGCTGTTCGTCTGCAGAACCTGAACAAAGAATTGCAATGGGATGGTCAGAACATGAAGTTCACCAATATCGGCAGCAACGAAGAGATCAAGATCGTTATCCGCGATGGTTTCACCATTAAAGATGGTCACCCGTCATTCAACAAAGATTATACCGACCCGATCAACGCCGCAGCATTTGCTGAAGAATTGATCAAGCACAACTACCGTGCCGGTTGGAATCTGGTTGACATGCCTCGATAATCCCTATTTGTATTAATTAAATGATATTAAGCATGAAAAAGTTATTAGTATTTGCAAGTGTAGCTGCTTTTGCCTTTTGCCTTACCGCTTGTGGCGGAAAGAAGAATGCGGAAAACCAAGCTACCGAAGCTGCCGAAGCAACCGCTGAAGTTCCTGAATACACGTTATTGAATCTTCCGACAGTCGATATCGCGACTTTCCCGAAAGATGCGGATGGCTGGTTCACTATCTTTGATGGTAAAACCTTCAACGGCTGGAGAGGATACAACAAAACGGAAGTGCCTACTCGCTGGACCATCGATAACGGTGCGATCAAATTCAACGGAACCGGTGGCGGTGAAGCCCAGGACGGTGACGGAGGTGACCTGATCTTTGCTTCTAAGCTGAAAAACTTCGAGTTCGAATTCGAATGGAAAGTGGCGAAAGGTTCCAACTCCGGTATCTTTATCCTGGTACAGGAAGTAGAAGATCAACCTTCTTATATTTCTTCTCCGGAATATCAGGTGTTGGATAATGAGAACCACCCGGATGCCAAGTTGGGAAAGAGCGGCAACCGTATGTCTGCTTCTTTGTATGACATGCTTCCGGCGAAACCGCAGAATTCCAAACCTTTCGGCGAATGGAATAAAGGTAAGATCCTTTGCTACAAAGGAACGGTCGTTTATTACCAGAACGACGAAGCGGTAGTGGAATATCACTTGTGGACCAACCAATGGAAAGAAATGCTGGATAACAGTAAGTTCAGCAAAGAAGCCTGGCCGTTGGCTTACGAACTGTTGATGAATTGCGGTGGTCCGAACCGTGAAGGCTTTATCGCTTTCCAGGATCATGGTGATGATGTTTGGTTCCGTAACCTGAAAGTGAAAATTTTAGACTAAAAGAAGTATTGGCCTCGAATCACGCCGTAGTGCGGATCCGGGGCTTAGCTTTATAACCTTAAATACCCGAAGCCACTATCGTTAGTCGCTTCGGGTATTTCTTTATCCAATCCTTACTATATGATATAGTGAACTCAATTTAGACTCAATTTTTTTAGACATAATGAAATGAAAAAAGATCAATGTTATTCCGGGGCGCAACTGACCTGGCTTATGCTGGTGCGCCTCTTTATCGGCTGGCATTTTATGTATGAAGGTTTGGTTAAACTGATGAATCCGCACTGGACATCTCTTCCTTACCTTTTAGACTCGAAAGGACCGGCCGCGTCGTTTTTTATCAGTCTGACTCAACATGAAGGGTTGATGACTTTTATCAATCTGGCGAATGAATGGGCCCTGCTTTTGGTTGGTTTAGGCCTGACCTTAGGCATTCTCTACCGCTTATCTTCCATAGGCGGGATGCTTCTGCTACTCATGTACACCCTTTCTCACCCCTCTTTCATCGGGGCCGACTATTTGATGCCGTTCGAAGGATCCTATTTGTGGATCGATAAGAACCTGGTCGAATTGGCGGCGTTGGGATTACTCTGTGTTTTCCCCACCTCCCGGATTATCGGGTTTGATCGTTTCCTGGCCCGGAAGGTGCCGGCATTTGTCAACTATAAATTAATCTGATACACGAATGGCAGAAGAAAAGAATAAACAATCGAATGAACAAGGCCAACAACCCGACAAAGGACGCCGGGATGCCTTGAAGACACTGGCTACTGTCCCTGTATTGGGAGCAATGGCTTATGGTGTTTACCAAAAAAGAAAAGATGCCTTGCGCGACCGGAATATCTCGGATGTATTCAGTCTGAGCAACCGGCAGGCGAGCTTCCTGGAACCCCAACCCGACGGCAAGCAGATCCGTATCGGGATCATCGGTTTCGGGATCCGGGGCAAACAGTTACTCCGCGCGGCAGGCTTTGCCGAACCTTCCTGGATCGATGACCGTATCCGGGATGCGAAGAACAATAAAAACGACAGCCGGTATCAGCAATACCTTGAGCAGGACGACCTGAATATCGTGGTGAACGGTGTCTGTGATATCTTCGATGTGTATGGGGATGCCGCCGTTCTGGCCGGTGCCAATATTCATCGGGAAGGAAGCAATGGTAAGTTTGGGAAAGAACCGAAACGTTACCGCTATTACCAGGAACTGCTGGCTGCGGATGATATCGACGCGGTGATCATTGCCACGCCCGACCACTGGCATAGCACAATGGCGATGGATGCGGCACGGGCAGGCAAACATGTGTATGTCGAAAAACCTTTGTCCTGGACTGTGCCCGAGACCTACCGGGTGCGTGAAGTGATCAAGCAGACCGGTGTGGTGTTCCAGTTGGGACATCAGGGCCGACAAACCGATTGCTACCAGAAGGCGGAAGAGATTATCGGAAACGGACTATTGGGAAATGTCAATCTGATCGAAGTCTGTACCAACCGGAACTCTCCGAATGGCGCCTGGGTGTATGATATTATCGAAGGCGCCAATCCGACAACGATCGACTGGCGGCAGTTCGAAGGTCCGGAAGAGCGGGTGAAAGAATATATGGATTATATGAAAACCTACGGGTTGGAACGTTATGTCGGTCCGGAAGAACGCCATAAATTCAGTCTGGAACGTTTCTTTCGCTGGCGTTGCTGGTGGGATTATAGCACCGGATTGTCGGGCGACCTCTTGACGCATGAATATGATGCGGTCAACCAGATCATGCACGTGGGCATTCCGCATTCGGCGACCTCTTCCGGTGGCGTTTATTTCTTCAAGGACGGGCGGACCGTGCCGGATGTCTTGCAAACGACATTCGAATTCCCGAAGAACAATATGACCATGCTGTATAGCGCCACGTTGGCCAGCTCACGCAACCGGGGTAAAGTCTTTATGGGAACGGATGCTTCGATGGAGGTCTCCAATATATTGGAAGTCAGTGTCGACCGCGACTCGCAACGTTATGCGCAGAAGATACAGCAGGGCGTGATCCCGACCGATGCCCCGTTCTATTCCTATGTGCCGGGGCAGAACTCGTCGGATACGGTCACTTCGGCTACCGAACTGTACTTTGCCAAACGCGGTTTGCTCTATACCTATGTCAACGGCAAGCGCTACGACACAACCCATCTCCATATCCGCGAATGGCTGGAGTGTATCCGCCAGGGTAAAACTCCAAGCTGTGGCATCGACCAGGCTTTCGAAGAAGCCATGACGGCCCACATGGGTACGCGTGCTTACCTGGAAGGCCGAACGATGTATTGGGATCCGGATAAGGAAGAGATTGTCCGGGGCGAGATCGTTTAAGGAAATAAACAGATACGAAGAAGGGTATATCAAGTTGTTTGGATATACCCTTTTGTTTTATAACAAGGTTTGGTCACTTCTTGTCAAAAAAAACACATTTCTTTGTAACCAAATTTCAATACCACTGGTCTTATCTGTAAAAGCGAGTATTCACAATTAAAAATTGAAACAAGATGGATGATGGTATCGTAGTCGCAATTCTCGGCGTGATATGTGCAATCGGACTGCCTGTAGCCGCCGCGTGGGTGATCTTTGTGCAAAGGATCAGAGCCCGGCATGAAGAACGGATGGAAATGATTCGCAGTGGAGTTATTCTGGAAGAACCGGCAAAGCCGGAAAAGAGTCCTAACCGCTATCCGGCATTGCGCAACGGTCTTTTTATGATCGGCCTGGCTCTGGGAGTCATTGTCGCGATCTGGATGGGACCGGTAATGAATGTCGGTGATTGGTTCGACCTGACCATCCCGACGATGGCTATCCTGTTCGGCGGAGTTGCCTTTGTGGTCTATTTCTTCCTGGCCCGTTCGATTCAGAAAAGGGAAGAAATGCAAGACAAACAAATCTAAGGACAATAGGAAGGAGCCGGATGGACGAGCAAAGGTGGATCGAACAGATCCGAGCCGGGGATATGCAATCTTTTTCTCTCTTGGTAGCGAAGTACGAAAAGATGGCCTATACCCTGGCTTTTCGGATCATGGAAAATCGCGAAGAGGCGGAAGAGGTGGTGCAGGATGCATTCGTCAAGATGTATCGTGCCTTGCCGGGGTTCCAGTTCGGGAGTAAATTCTCGACCTGGTTCTACCGTATTATCTACCATACGGCGCTCTCCGCCCATAAGAGCCGGCGTAGCTTTGTCCGCTTCGAAGAGGCCGGAGCAACCGCCCTGACCGATGATGAAACAGATTCGGCTCTCTCTCTCCTGGAACGGGAAGACCGAAAAGAAATGATTGCCCGGGTACTGGAAAAGATGCCGGCCGACAACGCTACACTCTTGACCCTTTATTACCTGGAAGAGTGCTCGGTGGAGGATATCCATCAGATTACCGGGCTGAGCCTCCCGAATGTGAAAACGAAACTGTTTCGGGCGCGCAAGCAATTCTACGAAACGATACAACGCATGATGCAAAAAGAAACAACCCCTATATTATGAATGCAGAAGATCCAAAAATTGATAAGCTGACACGTGAATTGCTGCAAGGAACTGCCGAGCAGCCGTCCTCTTTGCTGATGGGCCGGATCCTGTCGGCCGTGATGAAAGAAAAGAAACTGAATCAAAAGATCACAATGCAAAAGCTCCCGTCGTTGAATGGATTGGCTGGCATTCTTTTGGTTTATCTCGTTTTGGCCTTGGGAGCGATCTATTTCCTATTTATGAATCCCGCTGAAATCGAGCTGCTCAGCCCGGAACTTATGCAGGCGTTCCCGATATTCCTCACTTTCGCCGCCGGCATCTCTTTCTTCTTCCTCTTTGGGCAGTTAGACAAATGGCTGCAGAAAAGAATGAAATCAAAAGAACATGATTAATATACAGACAACACAGATCAAACAGATGACCGCAGATACTATTTAATTAATAAATATATCTGCGGTCATCTGTTTGATCTGTGTAATCTGTGTGCAATATGTTCTTACTTCTTTTTATTCTGCTTTGATTATTAGGTTGCCGTAGTTGTTCCCATCGAAGAAGATCTTACGCGAGGAATGCCCATTGTTGATCTTCGATGTATAGTTGTGATCGTTTTTGGTGGTCTGCGCGTTGAAGCGTTTGGCAATGTCGTATTTGGCAAACTTCATATCGTGGGCAACGACTTCGAAAGCCAGGTCTGCCGGAAGGGTCAGGGTCAGGTTGCCGAACGTGCCGTCGACTTTGATATCGGTGAATGTAGGAGCCACATCCCGGACCGCGATATTGCCGTAGGAGTATTCTGCGTAGAGGTGTTTCTCCAGTCTTTGGATATTCAGATTGCTGTAATCCGCTTCGACATTGGCGATGCCGACCGTTCCCAGGTTGAGGTTGCCATAGTCGATCTCCAGGTTTAACTGTCCGACATCTTTGATCTCTCCATTCGAATAATCACTTTCGATCGTCAGTTCTTTCGCATTACCGATATTTATCTTTCCGCAATACGCCAGTTCCATCACCGCCCGGTTGAGGTTGCCCAGGGTGATATTGCCGTAGTCGCATTCGATGGCCAGGTCTTCACTGAAGTTGCCGGCGTTGATATTCCCGTATTTCACTTCCAGGGCGGTACGCGCATCGTTCTCGGGTGGCAGGTTTACGTTGCCGTAATGCAGTCCGATCGATGGCTTCATCTTCGATGGCTTACTGATGTAATAGTTGATTCGCAGCCGCTCATTGTTCTTTGTCCCACCGAAGCGCTTCATCGATGTTTCGCCGAAGACCCTATTGCCTGTCTGTCCAATGGCAATACTGACATAAGTCAATAATTCTTCCGCGCGTTTGTCCGTATTGGCTCGGGCTTCAATGACGACTTTGATCTCCACTTCGTTCTTCTCCCAATGGGTGACGGTGACATCGCCATAGCGATTGTCGATAGCAAGATTGTCGGACGAACCGACTTTGAATGTCCTGACGATCTCTTCCTTCTTCTCGCTTGCCGCAGCAAAACCTTCAGCTGAGGCATAAGACGTTCCGAGTAATAACAGGATAAATACGCTGATATAGGTGCGTATCTTTTGGAATGATTCTCTTGCGTTCATGTGTTGATGTGTATTAATTTATTGTGTGTTGTTCTTCGTATCCTATCTGATCGAGCATGATCTGCAGGCTGCGCAGGCTGTTGCTGTAATGCTGGTTGATCACATAGATTCCCTCTTCCGAGCAGGGCAGGGTAGGCAGGATCTCTTCTTCAAAGCGGCCACTGTCGCTTACTACCTTGCGGGAGGCTTGCACCAGTTGGGCCGATTTGTATGAAGTCGTTTCTTCATCGGCGGCTTCGATCCGCGCCAGGACTTCATTGATCTGCATGGTGTAATAGAGCTGCAGCTCTTCGATCTCGCATACATTGGCCGTCGGGTCGTCGTCGTCCATGAACAGGTCGGTCGACGGTTTGAACAGGATAAACAGGGCGATACAAGCTGCGGCAGCTACGCCATAGACTGTATACCAAAGCGTATGCCGTTTTGCCCGCCGAGGCAGTTTCTTTTCAAAACGAGCGAGATGCCCTTCGGGCAGTTCGAAATCGTCAAACTCCTGTCGGTGTTCGTCGATGAATTGTTTTAATTTATCCATGATCCATTCGCTTGAATAAGTTCTAAAAGTTTACGCTTGGCGCGAAGATACTGGCTTCGCACGCTTGGCGGCTTAATCTCCAGGATGGAAGCAATCTCTTCCATATCATAGCCTTCAAAGAGGTAGAGCGAGAGGATAACCCGGTAACCCGCCGGCAGTTTGAGGCTCGCCTCTTTGATTTGCTGAACGGAGTAGGCTATCTCTTCTTCATCCATGGCTTCCTCCGGTTCCGTTTCGGCATGGTTGGCGGAAAGCTCTTCCATCTCCGGCGTCTGCCGGCGCACGTAGTCGATCGCCGTATGCACGGCAATCCGGTGTATCCACGCTTCGAAGCATTGTCCGTCATGGTATTGATCCAGCCGCGTAAAGATCTTCAGAAAGCTGTCCTGCATCGCTTCTTCCGCTTCCGGGGCATTGCCGATAATGCGTAAACAAGCGAAATACAATAACCGGGCGTATTGATTGTAAAGGCTCATCTGCGCGCTGCGACTTCCCCGCCGGCAAGAATCAATGAGTTGTAACGTTGCTCTCTCCATGTTCATTTATATATACGCAACTGCCGGACGAACGTTGCATCTGGCGAAGTAAAAGTACAAAAAAAAAGAGGCATCATCGCGACGCCTCTCTCCCTGAACTAAATGATAAAAATAAAAGTTATGTGGGAAGGTTTTCAGTTAACCCTTTCAAAGTTCTCTATATCGAAACCCGACGGATCTCTATCCGTTATCAGTTCCTTGTCCGAATTGTAATCCAGCTCGTACGTTTTGTCGCCACTAAACGTTTTCACTTTGACTGTCAACTTCACGGTTTCCCCTTCTGTATCCGGCAGGCCGGATAAATCAAAACATACAATACTCGGTACCGAAGTCAGTGGAGGATCATCATACGCATTATGCCTGAATTCAAGCTGGTAGGCCTCCGCTTGATCGCCCGCCGGCAACAGATTGACAAAATGCCTTTTCGCTCCTCCGTAATTAAAAGCAAAGATCATATTCAGATAGCCATCGCCAATCCAGATATCCTCTACTTTGATCGGATCGATCCCGTATACGGAATCGTTCTTTTCGCCCAGATCCTCGGCTATCTTTTTGGTCAGGATCGGATCTACTCCGTTTACTTTCACGTAATGGTCGAATCCGGATAAAGAATCACTCAATATCGTATAATTCAACCATGCCCTTTGACCTTCATTCAAATTGTGTCCCAGGTAGGAACCGGCCGCCGGCCATAAACTTGTCCCGTCATCCAGTTTGAAATAATGCTGGCTGTTCTCCAGCGATTCAACCGTTGCTACGCCTAACCAGTATTTCCCCAGCGAGTAGCCATCATCATCCAAACAGGAATTGAAAAGAAGAGACATGCTCAACAAACCAACCGTCAGCACAAAGATTTTCATCCTTTTCATCGTCATCCTCATCTTCTAAACTCTTAATTTCTTATTCTTTACATAAAGGAAGATGTGGGTTCATCCCGAAAGGCTGCAATCTTAAAATATAAAAAAAGTTAAAGCGTCTATCCCTTCTATCCCTCTGCCCTCTCGATCCGCAAAGCGGCGCCTACTTCAAGCCGGATCGGCGAGAATGTTTTTCCTTAATGCCGGGAGTATTTGTTTGTTGATAACTATCAACAAATCTGTTGATAATTATCAACAAATAACTACTCCTTGCAATTCGTTCATTTACTGTGTCTTATACGTGCTGAAAAAACAGGGGGAGAAATGGATGGAGAAAGCGATAAAAAAAGCGTAACTTTGCATCTTATACTAGTTGAGGCAAAGATGAATTATAGAATTCTGGCACCTGAAGGGCCTGTGCGGGCTTCCGTCCGACTGCCGGCATCCAAGAGCATAAGTAATCGTGTGTTGATCCTGAATGCGTTAAGTTATAGTGCGTATGGGGTTCAAAACCTGGCGGAATGCGATGATACGGAGGTGATGGTTCGGGCGTTGCAGTCGAATGATACCCATTTTGATATCAAAGCGGCGGGTACGGCGATGCGCTTCCTGACGGCTTTCCTTTCGAAGATTGTCGGGCAGTGGACCATTACCGGTACGGAGCGGATGCGTAACCGTCCGATCAAGATTCTGGTCGATGCCTTGAATAGCTTGGGCGCGCGTGTAGAGTATATGGAGAAGGAGGGCTATCCGCCTTTGCGTATCTATGGCAGCGCTTTGCAGGGTGGCGAGATCGCTTTGCCGGGCACGGTCAGCTCGCAATATATTTCCGCTTTGTTGATGATCGCTCCGTTGACGGAGAAAGGGATCACCTTGCATTTGGAAGGAACGGTGATCTCCAAACCGTATATCCGGATGACCCTGCAGTTGATGGAAGAGTTCGGCGTGCGCGCCGAATGGAACGGGCAGACGATCCGCGTGCGGCCGCAGGAATATCGGCCGGTGCCTTTTACGGTGGAGTCCGACTGGAGTGCCGCTTCCTATTGGTATGCTCTTATGGCTTTGTCGCGGGGATCGGAAATCGAACTCTTGGGTTTGTTTAAGAAAAGTACGCAGGGCGACGCTGCCGGTGCCGCGCTTTTTGCGCAATTAGGCGTCGGGACGACCTATACTTCGCGGGGCGTGTTGTTGAAGTCGAATGGCAATAGTTGCCGTAAGCTGGTGTATGACTTTGTCAACGAACCGGATCTGGCGCAGACCTTTGTCGTGACCTGTGTCTTTATGCAAATCCCCTTTCGCTTTACCGGTTTGCAGAGCCTGAAGATCAAAGAGACTGATCGGATAAAAGCGTTGAAAACAGAGATGCATAAGTTGGGTTATGTCTTAAAGGATACGGCGGATAGTATCTTGGAATGGGACGGCGAACGCTGTGAGCCGGAGCCCGATCCTGTGATCGCCACCTATGAAGATCATCGGATGGCTATGGCTTTTGCCCCGATCGCCCTGAAGCGGCCGGAAGGCATCCGGATTGCAGATCCGGGCGTGGTCAGCAAGAGCTACCCGAACTATTGGGAAGATCTGAAAGCCGCCGGCTTTCAACTAATTGATAATTAATAATTAATCATTACATAAGTCGTGTTCTATTTGATTATCGGATTAATCGCCTTGGGCGTAGTGGCTGCCGTGATGGGTTATTTTCGCAATAAGAAGTTCGAGCGGATGCTGGAACGGGGAGAGATTGCGGCAATGCCTGAGATACAGGAGATCCCGGATGAATGTTGCGGTGCGCATGAGGTGTGCGAGCGCGACAGCCTATTGGCTGCCGTAAGCAAAAAGATCGAGTATTATGAAGATGAAGACCTGGACCGTTTCCGTGGCGTGGCCGGTGATGCCTATGCGGAAGAGGCGGTGTCGGAGTTTCAGGAAGTACTGTACACCCTGCGGGATACGGAAGTGGCCGGTTGGCTGCGCAGTTTGCAATTGCGAGGCATCGAACTGCCTGACCTTTTGAAGGATGAGGCGTTTTTGATTGTCGGGGAGAGAAGGTTATAAACAATTACGAATTAAAAATTACGAATTACGAATGGTTGTTCGCAAGATGTAATTTTTAATTCGTAATTCGTAATTCGTAATTTATGGAGATACTACACTATACTTTTTTTCAGCATGCTCTGATCGGTAGCCTATTGACGGCGATAGCCTGCGGCATGGTCGGCACGTATGTGGTGACGCGGCGGCTGGTGTTTATCAGCGGGGGCATTACGCATGCTTCGTTCGGCGGCTTGGGCTTGGGCTTCTATCTGGGCACCAATCCGATCGGGATGGCGATGCTCTTTTCCGTACTCTCGGCTTTCGGCGTGGAGTGGGTGAGCAAGACGCAGAACGTGCGCGAAGATTCGGCGATTGCCGGGGTCTGGTCGCTGGGCATGGCGTTGGGGGTGATCTTTATCTTCCTGACGCCCGGATACGCGCCCAACCTGTCGGCTTTCCTCTTCGGTAATATCCTGACGATCGCGCTGACGGATATCCTGTGGATCGGTGTTCTGGCGTTTTGCCTGGTTCTTTTCTTCTCTTTGTTTCTGCGGGAGATCATGTTTGTGGCTTTCGATCGCGACTTTGCCCATACGCAGGGACTGCCGGTGCGCACGGTCGAATACGTGATGATGTTCTTTATTGCCGTTACGATTGTACTCTCTATCCGGCTGGTGGGCATTATGCTGTTGATGAGCCTGTTGACGCTTCCGCAGATCACGATGAATACGTTTACTTCCGACTTCCGGAAGATCGTCTGGGGCAGCATCGCTATTGGCTTTCTGGGCTGCGTGGCCGGCCTGTTTTGCTCTTATCTGTTTAATATCCCTTCCGGCGCTTTTATCATCCTGGTTTTAGTCGTTCTCTTTTTATTGGCTAAAGCAATAAAAGCGGTGCATCTACGTTTGAAGATAGAAGGTAGAAGATAGAAGATAGAAGTTCGTTCCATCTTCTAACGGCTATTAAAGAATAATGAAAAAAGGCTTTTACTTTATACTCTCTTCGTTTACGTTTCTCTTGCTTTGGTCGTGCAGTACGCAGAAGAACACCAAGGCGAGCCGATTCTATCATTCTTTTACGACGCGTTACAATATCTATTACAACGGGAAAGTCTCGTTCGATGAGAGCCTCGACGCCATGCAGAAGAACTACAAAGAGAGCTATACGGACCGAATCCTGATGTATCCGATCAGCGCCCAGCCGAAAGACAAAGCGACACCCGGAGGCCCTTTCGACCGGGCGATCGAGAAGAGCAACAAAGCCATCAAACTCCATTCCATCAAAGTCAAACCCGAGAAGAAGCCCGGCTGGCGAAACGATCCGAAACAGGTTGCCATACAAGAAAAAGAAGAATACAATCCTTTCCTGAAAAACAGTTGGCTGATGCTGGGGCAGGGGCAGTTCTATAATGCCGATTTCCTGCAGGCGGCGGCGACCTTCTCGTATATCGCCCGCCACTACGCGACGGATCTCGAGGTGGCGACCGAAGCCCGCCTCTGGCAAGCCCGTTCCTATGCGGAGATGGGCTGGCTGTTTGAGTCGGAAGATATATTGAAGAAGCTGAACATTAACGGCATCCCGAAGAAGAACCTGAAGCAGTATGCCGCCGTGAATGCCGACTACCTGATCAAGGAGCAGCGTTTCGAAGAGGCAATCCCTTACCTGCAGCAGGCGATCAAGAACGAAAAGAATAAGTTACAGCGTACGCGTATGCGTTATCTCCTGGGGCAGATCTATATCGACCAGGGGTTGAATGGTATGGCGTACGATATGTTCAGTAAGGTGGCGCGCGCCAATCCGCCTTATGAACTCGAGTTTGCCGCCCGTATCCGCCAGACGGAAGTGTTTACCGGAAGCAATTACATGAAGATGGTCAAACAATTGGAACGCATGGCGCGCAGCGACAAAAACAAAGACTACCTCGATCAGGTGTATTATGCCATCGGGAATATCTATATCAATCAGGAAGACACCTTGCATGCCATTGAAAACTACGAACTGGCGGTAGCCAAGAGCACCCAGAACGGGATGGATAAAGCGATTGCCCAGATCCGGGTGGGGGATATCTATTTCACGCAAGGAGATTATATCAAAGCACAGCCCCATTTCAGCGGCGCATTGGCGGGCATTCAGAAACAATACAAAGACTACGAGCGGGTGGCGAAATTGTCGTCCGTATTGGACGAGCTGGTGATCCATGCCGAGGCGGTTCACCTGCAGGATAGCTTACAGACCCTTGCGCGTATGCCCGAAGAAGAACGGCTGGCGGTGATCGATAAGATCATCGAACAGGTGATCAAAGAAGAAAAAGAAGCGAAAGAAAACGCGGATCGCGAAGCCTACCTGGCCGAGCAGGAGGCGCAGGGATCGGGTCTTGAACAGCAAGAAACGGGGGGCATTCAACTGCCTACGGCCGGGAGCGACGGCTCTTTCTATTTTTATAGTCCGCAACTGGTAGCGCAGGGAAAGACACAGTTCCAGCGCCGGTGGGGACGAAGAGCGTTGGAAGACGACTGGCGGCGTGCGAAGAAAGCCATGTCTACGTTTGAAGAACCGACGGAAGCGGAGGGTGTGGCCGAAACGGAAACACCACCGGCGGTTGATGCCGAGGGTAATCCGGTTGCCGGAGACGCTGCCGGCGGAGAGCTTGGACCGGATCTGGCGGATGACCCCAAATCCCGCGAATACTACATCCAGCAATTGCCGCTTACCCCCGAAGATATAGAAGCTTCCAATGTGATTATCGTTGACGGTCTCTTCCATATGGGTATGATCTATAAAGACAAACTGGAAGATCTCTCGTTGGCGATTAAAGGGCTGGAAGAATTGAACAACCGCTTCCCGGAGAACGAACACCGGCAGGAGACTTATTATCAGATCTTTTTGATGGCGCTCCGCCTGGGTAATACGGCGTTGGCAAACGAATACAAAGACAAACTGATACAGGCATATCCGGATTCCGACTATGCCGTGGCGGTGGCCGATCCGGATTATGAATACAATGTCCGCATGATGGATGTCGTTCAGGATTCGATCTATCAGACGACCTACGACCGTTACCTGGCGGGAGATGTAAATACGGTACGCCGCAACTATAAAGAGGTGAGCGAGAAATATCCGTTAGCCAAACTGATGCCGAAGTTTATGTTCCTCGATGCCCTGACGTATGTGGAGACGGCCGATGTCGAAGGGTTCAAGGAAGCCTTGAAGACCTTATTGGATAAATACCCGAAAGCGGATGTGAGTGAACTGGCGGGCGAGATGCTGAAAGGCGTCTTGCGCGGACGTGCCCTGGTGCAGGGAAGTGTGAGAGGCATGACCTGGAACCTGCGTTTCGGAGGCGAGGGTGAACTCTCAGCAGCCGACTCCGCCCGCGTCTTTACGGCAGAAAAGAATCTGCCCTACCGGATGATGCTGGTCTTCCCGACCGGAAGCCTCGACCGTAACCAGTTATTGTTTGCCGTGGCGGCCTATAACTTCGCCAACTTCCTGGTCAAAGAGGTCGATCTCTCGTTTGAAGAGGCAGGCCCTGTGACGATGCTGATGATCACCGGATTCTATCATTTCGATGAGATCATGCAGTATTATAAGATGATCTACGAACCGGAAGGCTATGCGACGGCATTGAACCGCGACGTATCGGCATTCCCGATCTCGGAAGACAATTATGAGACGTTGATGCGCGGTAAAACATTGGATGAATACGTTGCCTTCTTCGAAGAAACCTATGGCGAAGCCTATCCCGATGTGATTGCCCGCTGGCATATACGCAAGGATGCCGACGAAGAAGAAGCCGAAGAAGAGGCTGAAGCGGAAGCCGGCGCCAAAGAAGAAATGGTAACACCTCCTGTTGCGGAAGATCGGAAAGAGGCCGAAGAAGTTGTAATACCTCCTGTTGCGGAGGAGCGGAAAGAAGCCGAAGAAGAAGTAATCGAAAAACCGGAAGAAGTATTGACGCCGGTGGATTCAACAACTGTACTTCCGGCAGATACCATTCGTCAGGAGATCGTGCCCGTTCCGACCGATACGGTTCCGGTTTATCAACCACCCGTAGAAGATCAGGGTCTTACACTTAAAGAGATAGAAGAGATACGTAAACGGGAAGCGGAAGAGAAAGCGGCCCGCGAAGAAGAAATACGCCTGGCGAAAGAAGCGGAAGAGAAAGCTGAACAGGAGTTGAAGATACAGCAAGCCCGGGAACGTGAAGAACTCTTGAAGAAGCAAAAAGCGGAAGACGAAGCTCTGTTGAAAGCCAAAGCGGAGCAGGAGAAAAAGCAGGAGTTGGATCGCAAGGCGAAACTAAAACAAGCCGAGGCCGACCGCAAAGCGAAAGAGAAAGCCCAACGCGAACTCCAGGCGAAGAAAGAAAAAGAATATAAGGCACGCCTCAAGCAGCGCGAGAAAGAGCGCAAAGAACGGGAACGGGAATACCAGCGCAAACTGAAAGAGAAAGAAAAAGCGCAGACCGAAGCCCGCCGTGCCCGCGAAGCCGAAGCAAGAGCCAAAGCGAAAAGCCGGAAACGGTAGTAAAAAAGAGAGCCCCGATGATCACTCATCAGGGCTCCGTCGTTTTAGTTCACTCGTTGTTGTCGTCTTTCCACTTGCCTCGCGCCTTCAAACGTTTGATCTGTACCAAACGCAGTAAAGCGATAATGACCAAAGTGGCTCCGATCATACAAAAATACTCGGTGTACGTCAGGTTGGCACTGTTTCCCCCCGGCCAACCGATTACACTCATTACAACTAAATATATCAGTAACGCAATGCTAATGATATTTATTCTTTTCATCTTCTGAAGTTCAAATGGTACTTTGCAAATATAAATAATTATTCGGAAAAGAATTAGTCCCAAACCAATTTGTATTGGTATGTAAAGCGTTTTGTATCCACCCGGATGATGTAACTCCCGGGAGGCAAGGCCGAAGGAAAGTGGATGACGGATGAACCGGCATCCACTTCCTCCTTCCAATACAATCGTCCTCCGATGTCCCAAAGGTACACAACACCTGGCATGAGCAGCTCCTCTAAAAAGAGAGAGTTCGCATTCAGATAACAGTTTGGTCGTTTAATTACGGGAGAAGACACTGAGGATACGGTGGAACCGGAGGTGCGGGGTTCTGCCTTTGTGTTGTACAAAGGTTTGGATTGTGGGAGTATGATGTTGCTTTGGGTAATAGCCGAAGAGTGGATCTCTATCTCTGTCGTTTTCTTTGCTTTCACAAAAAAAGCGGAGAAAGGCGGGATGGCATGATCTTCATCCAACGGATAGGCTTCGTATCCGTCGCCGTTATAGATATAGATAAAACCGTCAAGATCGGTAGACGCTAATAACCGGGTCGGGAGAGGGCAGGGAAGAGGATTGCCGCATAGGTACCATCCCCGGTGATCCTTGCCGGAGGAAGGCGGAGCGGTCAGAGGGATAGACAGTTTGCCGGTTTTGCCAAAGTCGGGAGAGACTGCGCCCGGCATGGAGGAGAAAGTGAGGGTCTGTTTATTCGCCTTTTCGTCCAAAGCGATAAGATAGCCTTTCCCTTTTTCAAAAACCGGCCGGTCTTCTTCCGCTGTGGGTGGAATGATTTCCCAGTTGCTTTCGGCCTGGTTGTTTTGGCCGCGTTTGTTTCCGTTATACGTATGCAGGTAGAAGTAATCTCCGCCGTCGTTGGGGGTATTATCTTTCCAGGTAAAGCCGGGATCGATCCCTTGGGGATAAACATCGAAAGGGAAAGAGATAAAATACCAACATCCCTTTGCCGGGAATCTGTAGTGAACAGAAACCTCTTCTTTGATATTCACCTCTCCGGCTGAACAGAGGGCTGCTTCTTCTCCGCAGAATATGAGTTTGTTTATATCCAGCTGTTGATCGGCGGCGATGTCTAATACACCGTTACCCAGGAAGATCTGGTTGCAGGCGACCGGGCTATCGATCGTAGCCGTCCCGTTTATCAACGCATTACGATGGCGAAAAGCGGGCTGATGGCTCCATCTGGCTGTCTCTTTCCACAGGCCAGTGCCGGTGAACAAGGAGAATGCTTTGATATATCCATGCGCATAAGCACTGTCCAATGCATAGAAGCCTTCGGATATCTCGCTTATCCGCGAGGCATCCAGTTGAAAAGTGGTTGGGTTATTGATGATTCGTATAGAAGAGATCTTGGCTATGCTTTCTTCTTTCCTTTCCGTGAAGGAACGTGAATAATTCGCTGCGGGCGGAACCAGGTACACTTTTTTGTTTAAAGATTCTTTCTCTCTTTCCGTCGAGATATACAGGTTTTCCCCGGGTTTCACTTTCCAGGCTGCGTAGATGACTTCAATAAGGACATCTGTATGTCCCTCGAAGGAGGGGAGGACTACCTTGAACCGGCTGTCCGGATTCATCCGTAAGGCACCCCCATCCGGCGCGTCGGGAATGCCTTCGTCGGCGGGGTTGAATAAAACGGTGTTACCGGTCGCTTGATACGCCCATTCATCGTGGGAAGGGGTCGCTGTAAATGCTTGCACCTTGAACGTATCCCGAACCGTTGGGTTGGAACTGCCCGCCACGAAAGACTGCCAGGTCGAAGGATTTATATCCTGTGCCGGGGAATGCTTGTAAATCAAAAGGAGCAATAATACCAAGAGCAGGTAAAAACGGGGGATAGCCTTTTTTGTTTTCATAATTATCCGGTTTTTGGATTTCTAACTCCCACAAATATAGTGAAATAATTGAAATAAACTATCTTTGCGGCATGAAAGATTTTATAATTTCTGAGAACCAGACCGAGAAAGCGGTTTTAGTAGGCTTAGTGACCCCGACGCAGAATGAGCAGCGGGTAAAAGAATATTTAGATGAACTGGCTTTCCTGGCGGAGACAGCCGGGATGGATGCCGTCAAACGATTTACGCAGAAGTTGGATCATGCGCATCCGGTCACCTTTGTGGGCTCCGGCAAGCTGCAGGAGATCAAAGAATATGTGGTTGAGAATGAGGTCGGACAGGTGGTCTTCGACGATGAACTCTCCCCCAAGCAATTACGCAATATCGAAAAAGAGCTACAGGTCCGTATCCTGGACCGGACGAGCCTGATCCTGGATATCTTTGCTTTGCGGGCGCAGACGGCACATGCCAAGACGCAGGTGGAACTGGCACAGTATCAATATATGTTACCCCGCCTGACGCGTTTGTGGACTCACCTCGAAAGGCAGAGAGGGGGGAGCGCGATGATGCGTGGACCGGGTGAAACCCAGTTGGAGACCGACAAACGGATCATCCAGGATAAGATCGCTTTGTTGAAGAAAGAACTGATTGCCATCGATAAACAGAAGAGCGTGCAACGGAAGAACCGGGGCAAGATGGTGCGTGTCGCCCTGGTGGGCTATACCAATGTAGGCAAGTCGACCCTGATGAATCTCTTGAGTAAGAGCGAAGTCTTTGCCGAAAACAAACTCTTTGCTACCCTGGATACGACGGTCCGCAAGGTGATTGTCGAGAACCTGCCTTTCCTGCTTTCCGATACGGTCGGCTTCATTCGCAAACTGCCCACCGAGCTGGTCGAATCGTTTAAGTCGACACTCGATGAGGTGCGCGAAGCGGATCTCCTGGTGCATGTGGTAGATATCTCTCATCCCGACTTCGAAGAGCAGATCGAGGTGGTAAACAAAACGCTGACCGAGATCGACGGCACGGAGAAACCTATGCTTATGGTCTTTAATAAGATCGATGCTTTCACGTTCGTGCCCAAAGACGAAGACGATCTGACGCCCCGCGGCCGGGAGAATATCGACCTGGACGAATTGCAACAAACCTGGATGAACAAACAGCCGGAGAATACGGTCTTTATCTCCGCCCGGCAAAAGACCAATGTGGAAGCATTGAAAGAACTCCTGTATCAACGGGTAAAAGAAATCCATATCACCCGTTTCCCCTACAACGATTTCCTGTTTCAACACTACGAAGAAGGCGAAGAATGAAAGCAGAGCGGAATTTACGTTTGGAAGAAGTCGCTCAATTGGAAATACAAGGATGTTTGGCCGAAGATTGGGATTGTATTTTCGTAGCCGAGGCGTTTACACCGGCTTATATCCATCAGGTGCATTTCTCGGGCACGATCCGGTTGGGTGTTTTCGAAAAAGAGTTTTTGCTTCCCGGAGGGGTGGTGAAGCATAGCGGTATTTATCGGGCGACCTTGCACAATTGTGCGGTCGGCAATAATGTGTTGATCGAGAATATCCGGGATTATATCGCCAATTACGACATCGCTTCCGGTGCGCGGATACAAAATACGGATCTGTTGCTGGTAGAAGGGATTTCCTCTTTCGGGAATAATGTGGCGGTCTCGGTCTTGAATGAAACCGGGGGCAGGGAAGTGATGATCTACGATCACCTCTCTGCTCCGACAGCTTATATCATGGCGCTTTACCGCCACCGGCCGGCGCTGATCGAAGCGCTGCATTTATTGGTTCACCGGTATGCGGAGCGTGTCACTTCGAGTCGGGGCACGATCGGGCGGAATGTGGTGATCCGCAACGCCGGTACGATCCGCAATGTGCGGATAGGCGATTGCGCGGTCGTGGAAAACAGTACGCGCCTGGAGAACGGAGCGATCAACAGTAACGGCAAAGCCCCGGTTTATATCGGCGACAGTGTGATTGCGCAAGACTTTATCGTCTCTTCGGGGGCTACCGTGTCGGATGCCGCCAAGATTATCCGTTGCTTTATCGGCCAGGCCTGCCATATCTCCCATAACTTCTCGGCCCATGATTCGCTTCTTTTCAGCAATTGCTCTTTCGAGAACGGCGAGGCCTGTGCGATCTTTGCCGGTCCGTTCACCGTCTCGATGCATAAAAGCAGTTTGTTGATCGCCGGTATGTTCTCTTTCCTGAACGCGGGCAGCGGATCGAATCAAAGCAATCACATGTATAAACTGGGGCCTATCCATCAGGGCATTGTCGAACGGGGATCGAAAACCACCAGTGATTCGTATATCTTATGGCCGGCACGGATCGGTGCCTTCTCGTTGGTCATGGGACGGCATCACCACCATAGCGATACTTCCGATATCCCGTTCTCTTATCTGATCGAGAAAGGTGATGAGACCTACCTGATGCCCGGGGTAAACCTGCGCAGTGTGGGTACGATCCGCGATGCGCAGAAATGGCCCAAGCGCGACAAGCGGGAAGACGACGATCTGTTGGATCCGATCAATTACAACCTGCTCAGTCCCTATACGATCGGCAAGATGATCAGAGCCAAAGAGATACTGGCCAATCTGCAAAAGCTGGCGGGCGAGACGTCGGATGTCTATTACTACCAGAACGCCCGGATCAAATATTCTTCGTTATGTAAAGGCATGAAGCTTTACGATATGGCTATCCGCAAATTCCTGGGTAATTCCTTGATACAAAGACTGGAAGGCGATGTTTTCGCCGATACGGACGACCTTCGGAAGCGTTTGCAGATCACCGAGCCGGATGGCGTAGGAGAGTGGCTCGATCTCTCCGGATTGATCCTGCCGCGCAAACTATTGGAGCAGTTGCTCTCGGAGATCGAAGCCGGAAAGCACTCTTTAGACGCTATCGAACAACGCTTTCGAGAGATCCATCAACGCTATTACGACCTGGAATGGACCTGGGCCTATCAGGCGATCGAACAGTATTATGGTGTCGATCTGTCTGCCGTAAGTTTCTCGCAAGTTATTGCTCTGGTGCGCGACTGGCAGGCGGCCGTCGTCGATCTGGATCACCTGCTTTACGAAGATGCCCGCAAAGAATTCTCTCTGACCGCGATGACCGGCTTTGGCGTGGATGGCACGTCGGACGAGAAGCAGAAAGACTTCGCCGGTGTCCGGGGCGATTTCGAGAATAACCCCTTCGTCGTCGCCGTCACCGCACATATCCGCAGCAAAGAAGCCTTAGGCAACGAACTGATCGAAAGGCTGGAAGCTACTTCCTGAATTTATCGGCAGGCTCCCTAAAACAGATCACCCGCTTCCCTTATGCCGCCTTTCTGTTTCAAGCAAACGAAGAAGGCGACGATAAAGAAGCGGGTGAATGTTTACGTTTTCAGGCAATCAATACTCGATCACTCTGGATAGTGTTTTAGCTTCCGCTACCCATTTTTCTACTTCCGCCAGGGAAGGGGTACGGCGAGTCAGTTTCTTTTCGGCGTTTACTTCTTCCATTTTAGCCGTTAGATTATCCGGTCTTCTTTGTGCTAACTCAGGAACCGTGTCCACTCCGGCAGCTTCCAATAATTCAGAGAATTCCTGGCCTACTCCGGTGATCCGGAACAGATCGGCCATATTGACAAACTTCAGGATCTTCGCTTCAGAGATACCGGTCGCTTCTGCCAGCTCTTTTCTCCCTTTTTTCGTTGCACCCATTTCCAACAGCTTGTCTGTTGACGTTACACCTGCTTGTCTGCATTTCTCTCCCAATACCGGACCAATTCCTTCGATCTCTTCAATTTTATAATTAGCCATAATCGTTAATAAATCTCCTTACTCATAAGGCTTTTCAGGATTCGCCCCGTTTTTGAAATGGTTTCTGGTCTCCATTAATAAACAAAAAAAGGGATCTGTCCTGTCAGACGCACCACAAAGGTGATCAGACAAAACAAAATCCCCGTCCACAAATATATCATTTTTTGATTAAACCCGACAAACTTTTGGCAGAGTTTGTTTTTTCGGCTGCTTTATACTACACCGCAGGAAGATGTAAAAGTAAATGTGGTGGTAAAGGATGAAACGCTTTGGCTGACTCAAAAAGCCATGTCAGAGTTGTTTGGTGTGGGAGTTCCTGCTATAAGTAAGCATATCAAGAATATTTTTGCCGAAGGTGAACTGGATGAGAAAGTGGCTGTTTCCATTATGGAAATAACCACTCAACACGGCGCCATAGCTGGCAAGACACAAGCAATAGAAACACAGTTTTATAACCTTGATATGATTATTGCTGTAGGCTATCGGGTTAATTCCAAACGGGCTACAGCATTTCGTATCTGGACTACTCAAACCCTGAAAGAGTTTATTACAAAAGGGTTTGTCTTGGATGACGAACGATTGAAACAAGGTAAAACCGCTTTCGGAAAAGATTATTTCCGGGAATTATTAGACCGTGTACGTTCCATTCGTGCCAGTGAACGGCGTATTTGGCAACAGATAACCGATATCTTTGCGGAGTGTAGTATTGATTATGATAGAGATTCTACCCTTACGCATGACTTTTATGCAATGGTGCAGAATAAGTTCCACTATGCCATCACGGGACAGACAGCCGCAGAAATTATTTATACCAAAGCCGATCGAAACGCTGAAAACATGGGCTTGACGACCTGGAAGCATTCTCCCGATGGACGGATCCTGAAAGCCGATACGAAGGTGGCTAAGAATTATCTTCAGGAAACGGAGATCCGTCGTCTGGAAAGAGCCGTCACCGGTTATTTCGATTATATCGAAGACCTGGTCGAACGCGAGAATACATTTACTATGGAAGAGTTTTCGATGAGTGTGAATGAGTTTCTGTCTTTCCGGAAATACCAAATTCTGAAAGACAAAGGAAAGATCTCAAAACAGCAAGCCGACCGAAAGGCGGAAACTGAATACCATGCGTTCAACAAAACGCAAAAAATCATCTCCGACTTCGACAAAGAAATCAAAAAGCTGACGGATAAGGGAGATAAAGAGGAGTAAGTACCTACACATAAAAGTTTTTACCTGCCCTTTCACCCTTCACCGTGTTTGTACTTTCCTTTATTCATCTGCGTTTGGGGTGAAGGGGGAAAGGGTGGTTTGTTATAAGGGAGCAAAAATCAAGTAAAACAGGGTAAACGTTCCCGATTGGATAAACGCTGAAGTGGGGAATGTTTTTATAACAAAGAAGGTCATCTTTACAAAGAACTATTCTTTTTATCCTGCGGATTTATGCCTTTCCTCAGGGATATCTTTTGATAAGGGCGGCAAGGTTTTGCCGTCGCACAGGAGTTCGATGGGTATAGAACTGTTGTGCGACGGGTGTGGAACTGCTGTGCGACGAGCGTCGCGCTGCAGTGCAACGGTATCTTCTTGAGGGGAAAAGGGATAAATGCTGCGATGTTTTCATTAATTCTACAAGGGGGATCGTTAGATTACTATTTCTTTAAGATATTTGTATTCAATGTTTTACGACATTATTTTTGTTTTCGGATAACTTAATTTACTCATTAAAAAAGAAAGGATTAGTGATGAAAACAAGATTCATTTTATGGCAAAAATGGTATAGCCTGACCTTGGTATGGCTAAAGGGCTTCGCAAAAACGAGGGAGTGCCCGAAAAAAGAGGAATTGAGAGTAGTATCGTCTTTGGCGGAAGGACAAATGACGAGGCGAAAAGCGGTTGCGCAAAAAGCGGCGGATCCTATTCGGGCGGAAGAAAAAAAGCGGGTGGCGGAATTGCTTTGTCGGGTAGAGGCGTTTTTGAATCGGCGGTATGAGTTCCGCTTCAATGTATTGAGTGAGGTGACGGAGTTTCGGTTGCGTAAGCACCGGGGGGAGTGCTTCCGCCCGGTTGGAAAACGGGAGCTGAATAGTCTTTGCATTGCGGCGCGCAAGGACGGGATTGATTGTTGGGACAGGGATGTGTCGCGGTATATCCATTCGGAGGATATTCCGGCGTATCACCCGATCCGGGGGTATGTCGAGGGGTTGCCGTCGTGGGATGGAGTAGACCGGGTGAGGGAACTGGCGCTTCGGGTGGCGCAATCGGACTTGTGGGTCAAGGGTTTCCACCTGTGGATGCGGGCCATGGTGGCGCAGTGGATGGAGATGGATCGGAAGTATGGCAACAGTGTGGCGCCGGTGTTGATTAGCGGCCGGCAGGGATTACATAAGTCGACATTTTGTAAGATGTTGTTACCCGAGGTGTTACAGATGTATTATACGGATAGTTTCGCGTTGGGGAGTGGGCGAAATGCGGTACAAAAGCTGGCGGCTTTCGGGCTGATCAACCTGGATGAGCTCGATCAGTTCTCGGAGCAGCAGATGGCGTTGCTTAAGAATCTGATGCAGATGGCGGGATTGAATATCCGCAAAGCGTATAAGAAAAGTCATTCGGCATTGCCGCGTATGGCTTCGTTTATTGGCACGTCGAACCGGCGGGATCTGCTTTGTGATCCCACGGGCAGCCGCCGCTTTCTTTGCGTGGAGGTGGAAGAGAAGATTGTGGATTGTCCGATTGCGTACGATCAGTTGTACGCTCAGTTAAAACAGGAGGTGTTATCGGGCGAGCGTTATTGGTTTTCAGCGGAAGAGGAGAAGGCGTTGCAGCGGCATAACCAGGCTTTTCAGCGGCGGAATATGGCAGAGGATTTGTTTTGGAAGCATTTCCGCCTGCCGCAGTCCGGCGAAGCGGGAACTTTACTTTCGGCTGCTGATATTTACAATACATTGAAAAAGGATAGCCCGGCAGTTATGCGGGAGGTCTCGGCCCTTTGTTTTGGGAAGACCTTATTGGCGTTGGGCATCGAACGGGTGCATACGAAATACGGGAATTCTTACAAGGTCGTGCGCACCCTTCACCCGAATCCCTGATGGGAAGCGGGGAGTGCTGCGCGGGTGAAAGGTGAAGAGAGGGTGTGAAACTTTTATGTGTGGAGGTGTATCATTCCGTTTGATAGTAGTTGTTTGCCGGTTGGTAAGAGGGGTAAGACTTTGGACCTGTTTTTTGGAGTTTGCCGTCTTTGACCAATTGCTGCAAGCGGCGGCAGGCGGTGCACCGGATGAAACCGCAGAGCGACTGGAAGCTCTCGCGGGTGATTGTTTCATGGGTGGCGAAATATCTTTGTAAGCGTTGATCTACTTCTTCCGGACTTAGCTTTTTGGAATGTCGCTTTTCTTTTGCCCGCTCCAGATGAAGCGTGCGAAACTCATTTTTGAGTTCCCGGTCGGGCCGGAACACCACCGACTTGAAATGGATCGATTCCGCCCGGATCTCATGGGGATAACGAACGGGAGGACAGGTGAGTGTCAGCTCAAAGCTTCCCAGGCCTTCCAGATGGACCTTTTGTCCATAGCGCAAATAATGCGACAGGGCTTCACATAGAGCGGTTAATACGCCTTTCACATCGGCCGTAGACAGGGATGAGCAGTCATGGATGTATTTGGCCAGTTCTTGGGTGGAAACGGTGCCGCGGCTGACTACCCGCGCATGCAGGCGAGGCTTCCGGTTGCTATTCGGAGGAATAGGGTTTGAATAGAAGTCGTAATGTACAGACATGGTTTTCGGTTTTATTGTTTGATCGAACGCCTAAGATACACAAAAAAAACGGAAACCCCTGTTATCCCGGCCCTATAATCAGAGCGGCTACGATACTGATCAAAAAAAAAGGCCATGCCCGGATTGCGGACATGGCCTCTCTGTTGTTGGAATGATCTTATTTCGCCGGAGCGTAGTTCTTGTTCATGATCTCGATCAGCTCGGCGGTGATGTCGTAAGCGTCTTCGGAGAGAAGGATGTTGTCGCCGCTGGTATTGCTCAGAATGATCTGGAAACGTTTGTCTTTATTCAGTTCTTTCAGCTGGGAAACCAATGTATCGCGCAGCATTTCGCTCATGCGTTGCGATTCGACCATTAACTCATTGGCCGTGCGTTGATCCAGTTCCTGCAGGTCTTGTTGTTTTTTCTGCAGACGCATTTGTTCCTGTTCGGCTCTGTCGCGGGAAAGGAAGATGTTGTTTTCCAGCTTGCGTTGGAAATCCATTACTTCTTTTTCCAGATCCTTCATTTTCTGGCTCAGGTTCAGGCGGGCGTTCTCCTGGCTTTTCATCTGGATCTCATACAAATCTTTTGCGTAATTATAATTCAACAGAAGCGAATCGACATTGACATAAGCAATGGGTAATATACTGACCGCTTCATCACCTTGCGCAATCGTTCTTGTTACAGTATCCTGTTTATTGCCAGTAAAGTGCAGAACGAACAAGATGACAACCGCAACAGCCAACACACCATTAATAATATAGTTAATGTTCTTCATAGAGTGTAAATTAAAACTTTATTTATTTATACATTTTCTAACTGTTTAATCCGATCTACACGGCAGAGGCTCATTGGGCTTCCTTCATCCTTTCTTCAAGGTTCTTGTGTCTCTCGGCTTGACGCTGTTGTGTTTTTGTACAGGAAATACCCTTTTCCCGTAGTGCTTTGTTACCACTAACATGCGTATTAGGGAACTCTCCCCCCTTTTTTACTATCACTTTAATAGCTAATAGCGCCACACAAATAACAATAATTATGCCTGTAAGTAATAAGGTTGTAAGCATTTTCTCTATATTTGTGGACGCAAATATAAGAGTTTAACCGATTATAAAGTATCTTTTTGCTATTTTATTCTACTTTTTTTCGAAGATGACACTTATACGCTTGCGAATATTAACCTGATGAGTAGCTTTTACCGCTCTCATTCTTAAATAAATATTTATGAAGATTACAGACTTAAAGCCCGAAATCGTATGGAAGTATTTCCACGAAGTAACACAAGTACCCCGTCCTTCGAAGAAAGAAGGAAAGATTATCCGTTATCTGGAGGACTTTGCCAAGCAGTATAATGTGGCCATCAAAAAGGATGAAGTGGGGAATATCCTGATGATGAAACCGGCGACTCCGGGTTATGAGAACCTGCCGACGGTGATCCTGCAATCGCATATGGATATGGTTTGCGAAAAGAATAGCGGCAAGGATTTTGATTTCGATAACGATCCGATCCAGACGGTTATCAAAGGCGAATGGTTATATGCCGACGACACGACTTTGGGTGCCGACAACGGGATTGGTATGGCGGCGGAATTGGCGCTATTGGCAGCCGACGATATCGAGCACGGACCGATCGAATGTCTGTTTACGGTCGATGAAGAAACGGGCCTGACCGGCGCGAAGGCGTTGAAAGAAGGCTTTATGACCGGTGAGATCCTGTTGAACCTGGATAGCGAAGACGAAGGCGAGCTCTTTATCGGTTGCGCCGGTGGAAAAGACACACAGGCCGTCTTTACCTATACGCCCGAAGAGGCTCCGAAAGATAAACTTTATTTCCGTATCGGCGTGGCCGGCCTGAACGGCGGACATTCCGGCGGTGATATCCACAAAGGACTGGGCAATGCGAACAAACTCTTGATCCGCTTCCTCTATCTGTTGAAAAAGAAACATCCGTTTGTGTTGGCAGAGATCGACGGCGGGAACCTGCGCAACGCGATTGCGCGCGAGGCGTATGCGGTGATCGGTATCCCGTCGGAAGCGAAAGAAGCAGTGCGGGTGATGTTGAATACGTTCGCGGCCGATGTGGCGAATGAATTGAAACATGCCGATCCGAAGGTGCAGTTCTCGATGGAATCGGGCGATCAGCCTGCATTTGTGATCGATGCGGATACGACGGAGAGACTGATCCTTTCGATGCATGCCTGCCCGCATGGCGTGATCGCGATGAGTCATGATCTCGAAGGCCTGGTAGAAACGTCTACCAACCTGGCTTCCGTCAAGATGAAAGAAGGCCATACCCTGGTGATCGGCACCAGCCAGCGCAGTTCGATCGACTCAAGTAAAGAAGCGATTGCCAATACGGTTGTTGCGGTCTTCCAACTGGCCGGTGCGACGGTGACCCAAGGCGACGGCTATCCCGGATGGACGCCGAATGCGGATTCGAAAATACTGAAAGTGGCTCAGGAAGCTTACGTACGCTTGTTCGGAAAAGAACCGAAAGTGATGGCTATCCATGCCGGTCTGGAATGCGGTTTGTTCCTGGAGAAATACCCGTATCTGGATATGATCTCGTTTGGTCCGACCTTGCGTGATGTGCATTCGCCCAGCGAAAAGATCAGTATCCCGACCGTCGATTTATGGTGGAAGCACTTGTTGGAAGTGTTAAAGAGCATTCCGGCAAAATAAAATAACGGTTTATACGTTAGTAAAAGAGGAAGATTACCCGCCGGGTATTTTCCTCTTTTTTGTATGAATGCTTGTTAAACGTAGTCAGGAATGAAAAAAATAACCAATTATTGGGTGCTGTTGATACTGTTGGTCTCCGTTCTTTTGCCGGCGTGCGAAGGATTGGATAATAACTATTCGACCAACCCGAGCCACCGCCTTAGCTTTTCAGCGGATACGCTTTCTTTCGATACGGTCTTCACCACGATCGGCTCGGCTACGCGTGAGTTTATGATCTACAACCGCAACAGTGAAGCCCTGAATATGGAGTCTATCCTGTTGGCCGGAGCCGGTTCGACGGGTTTCCGGATCAATGTGGACGGCCGCAAAGGCGATTCATTCTACGATATCGGGATTCTGCCGAACGACAGTATGTATGTCTTTGTGGAAGTGACGATCGATCCGAACGGGACGGACCAACCCTTATTGATCCAGGACTCTGTACTCATCACGGTGAACGGCATCCGTCAGCAGGTGCTGCTGGAAGCGGTTGGGCAGGATGTGAATTTATGGAAAACCGGTAGGATCCTGACCCGCGATACGTTATTGACGGCGGAGCGCCCTTACCTGGTGTACGACAGCCTGGTGGTCGCCCCGCGGGTGAACGTAGAGATCGCCGAAGGCGCTATCTTCTATATGCACGACAAAGCCAATGTGGTGGTTTACGGTACTTTGTCTACCCATGGAAGCGAAGACGCACCGGTCCTCTTCCGGGGCGATCGCCTGGACTTTATCCTGAACGATCTCTTGCCTTACGACCGGACACCGGGACAATGGGGAGGCGTATTCTTTATGGCGGAGAGTTTTGGCAACCGCCTGGATCATACGATTATCCGGAACGGGACAACCGGCATCACCTGTCTGCCTTCCACCACGGAAGAGCGCAAGCTGACGCTGTCGAATGCGCAGGTGACGAATATGGCCGGCAATCTCTTTAGCGCCATCAACTGTGATGTCGAGGTGGTGAATAGCGAGTTGAGTAATGCCACGGAGAATGTGGTTGCCCTCTTGGGGGGCAACTACCGGTTTGCGCATAGCACCCTGGCCAACTATATGAGTGTCTATCTCCGGAAAGATACGGCAAGCCTGGGTTCGCATACGCTGTTGATGTCGAACTCCCAGCCGGAGAAACAGTTCGCTCCCCTGAAAGCGCGTTTCGACAATTGCATTATCGACGGTTACCTCGCCCCGAAATCTTTTCAGGACAGTAAAACGGAGATCCTGCTGGACAAAACCGATGGCGAAGTCTTCGAGTACACCTTCAACCATTGCGTATTAAAGACGGATGTGGCGGAGGATGACGGATACAATAAGGTGATATTGGTGCCGACCGAACCTTCCGCTTATCAAATGTTCCGGATGACGGGCAGTCGCTTGGATAAGTATATGACTGATTTCCGGCTTGACTCGGTGATTACCGTAGGGGTAGGCAGTGCGGACCCCACAGTCACGGTGCTCTATCCGGTAGACCGGTATGGAGTCGACCGGCTGACCAGTCCGAATGGCCCGACCATCGGAGCGTATGAGTTTACGCCCAAGCCGGAGGAATAGGGATGAAATACGCTCTCCTGTTGATCCTTTTGTTTCTTTCCCTTGGGCTGATGGCTCAGGTGTCTTCCCGTGACTTCCGGGTGATGTGGTATAATGTGGAAAACCTCTTCGATACGGTAGATGATCCGGAGAAAAACGATGACGAGTTTCTCCCTTCCGGCGACCGGTATTGGACACGCAAACGTTATTATCATAAACTCCGGCAGGTCGCTCGTGTCATAACCGCTGCCGGGCAATGGGATACACCGGCACTGGTCGGCTTATGCGAGGTCGAGAACGATTCCGTATTGACCCATCTGATCACCCATACCCCTTTGCGAAGCCAACACTACCGGTATTGCATCACCAAAGGATCGGATCTCCGGGGAATTAATGTTGCGCTCCTTTATCAGCGGGATAAGTTTGCTTTGATTGGCGAAGAGTCGATACCGGTCCGCTTGACGGAAGGCAAAGGCAAAACCACCCGGGATATCCTGCATGTATGGGGAGAGGTCGTTACCGGCGATACATTGGATATCTTCGCCTGTCATTTCCCTTCCCGCTCGGGCGGAGAAAAAGAAACGGAGAACAATCGGAGGGATGCCTGCCGGTTGTTGCGGAGTTTGTGCGACTCCGTATCGGCTGTCCGCCAGTCGTCGCATATCCTGATCATGGGAGATCTCAACGATACGCCGGACACGAAGAACATACGGGAAGTCTTAGGGGCAGTACCCCTGAATACCTCTGATCATACGGCCTCTTTGGTGAACCTGTTCGGTGATCCGGAGCAACTGGCGTTCCCCGGCAGCCATAAATACCAGGGTGAATGGCATCAGTTGGATCATATTATCGTCGGTCGGAACCTGTTGGAGCCTTCCAATGCCTTGCAGGTAGCCCCCGCGAATATTGCGCTCTTTACCCCTTCTTTCCTGTTGAAGAAAGATAAAACCTGGCGAGGCAAACGACCTAAACGCACGTATTACGGTTTCCGATACGAAGCAGGGTATAGCGACCACCTGCCTTTAGTCGTTACATTGACCATAGGAAATAGCGAAACCGACTAATCGCGCGTGTGTTTTTTGTTTACCTTTGCCCCAAAAATAATATATGAAACGATTAGGAATAACTGTCCTTCTCCTATTGGCTGTGACCGTAGGGATATCGGCACAACAAGGGAATAAACGTGTGAATCTGAAAGAAGTAGTAGATGGCCATTTCCGCCAGGTGACTGCCATTGGGGAGATGCGTTCCCTGCCCGACGGAGAGCATTATACGGCCATGAACCCCGAACGGACCATGATCGTCAAATATGCTTACAAGACCGGTACGCCGGTCGATACCTTGTTCCATGCCGAAAAGGCACGCGAATGTACGTTTGATACCTTCGACGGGTATATGATTTCCAGTACGGGACACCGTATCCTGATCATGAAAGACCGGGAAAGACTCTATCGCCGTTCGTTCAAAGCCGACTATTATGACTATGATGTACGGCGGAACTTTATTAAACCGCTGAGTGATACGGGAAAGAAACAGATGATCCCGACCTTCTCGCCCGACGGACGGATGTGCGCCTATGTGATCGATAACAATATCTGGTTGCGGAAGTTCGATTTCGATACGGAGATACAAGTCACCAAAGACGGCGAGATCAACAAGATCCTGAACGGAGTAACCGACTGGGTGTACGAAGAAGAGTTTGCGGTAACCAACCTGATGGCCTGGTCGCCGGATAGTGAATATCTGGGATTTGTACGTTCGGACGAGTCGGAAGTGCCGGAATATTCCATGCAGATGTACGGCAAAGGGCTGTATCCGGGTTACCATAACTTCAAATACCCGAAAGCCGGCGAACGCAATTCCCGGGTGACGCTGCATTCCTATAGTGTGGCAACCAAAGACATCAAAAAGCTGGATGTGCCGGTCGATGCCGAAAGCTATATCCCCCGCATTGTCTTTACCCATAACCCCGAACAGTTGGCCGTGATGACCCTGAACCGGACGCAGAATGTATTTAATATGTATTACGCGAATCCGAAAAGCGGTGTGTTCCGGTTGATCCTCCGGGAAGAGAATAAAGCGTATGTTGATTCCGAATGGTTGTATTCGCTTACGTTTGCGGAGAATGGCTTCTACTATGTCAGCGAACAGGATGGGTACGCTCATCTGTATCAATACTCACCGACCGGTGTGATGCAGCGCCAGATCACACAGGGGAATTGGGATGTGACGGCATTCCTGGGTGTCGACGAAGCGACAAAGACCGCCTATTACCAATCGGCCGAAGAGAATCCGTTGCAACGTGCCGTCTACAGCATAGATGTCAAAGGCAACAAAACGAAACTGACCGGGCAGACGGGAACCAACCGGGCGGTGTTCAGTGACAACTATGCCTATTTCGTAAATACCTATTCCAACGCCTATACACCGGCAAAGATCACGGTCAATGAAACCAAGACCCGCAAAGAACTCCGGGTATTGCAGGACAACGCCGCCTTACGGGAGAAGCTGGCCACCTATTCTTTCTCTCCGAAAGAGTTTATTAAGGTAGAGACGGCTTCGGGTATTGAATTGAATGCCTGGATGGTTAAGCCGGTCAACTTCGATGCCAATAAGAAGTATCCGGTACTGATGACACAGTATAGCGGACCGAACTCTCAACAGGTACTGGATCAGTATGGACTGGATTGGGAACAGTATTTGGCTGCCAATGATATCATCGTGGTCTCTGTGGATGGACGGGGCACCGGCGCCCGGGGCGAAGCTTTCCGCAAATGCACGTATATGCGGATGGGCGAACTGGAAGCCCGCGATCAGATCGAAGCGGCACAGGCATTGGGCAAACTGCCTTATATCGATGAGAAACGCCTCTCGATCTACGGCTGGAGCTTCGGCGGATACAATACACTGATGGCGATGAGCACGGGTGATGGCACTTTCAAAGCCGGTATAGCCGTAGCTCCGCCGACCGACTGGAAATATTACGATACGATCTATACCGAACGGTTCATGCGTACGCCGCAGGAGAACTTCCAGGGATATGCCGCCACCTCGCCTTTGGAGAAAGCGAAAGACCTGCAAGGTAAATTATTGCTGATCCACGGCACGGCCGATGATAACGTGCACTTTATGCAATCCCTGGTGTATGCCGAAGCATTGGTTCAGGCCGGTAAGCAATTCGATATGCACTTCTATATGGATCGCGACCATGGCATCTCCGGCGGAAATACCCGCTATCACCTGTATACAAAGATTTGTAATTTCCTTTTTGATAATCTATAAATGGTAGTTAGTAGTTGGTAGTTAGTAGTTAGTAGGCGCAAGCGAAGAATACCAACTACTAACTACCAACTACCAACTACCAACTACTTTTAAAATGACTAAATATGTACGTAAGCCGGACTGGTTGAAGATCCGGTTGGGTGGGAACGAACAGTTTACCCGCACGAAGACGATTGTGGAATCCCATTGCCTGCATACGATCTGTACCAGTGGGAAATGCCCCAATATGGGCGAGTGCTGGAGCCGGGGCACGGCAACCTTTATGATTGGCGGGGATATCTGTACCCGCTCCTGCCGCTTTTGTAATACCCTGACGGGGAAACCCCTTCCCCTGAATCCGGAAGAACCGCGGAATGTGGCGGAGAGTATCCGTTTGATGGAACTGAAGCATGCGGTGATCACTTCGGTCGACCGCGACGACCTGTCCGATATGGGCGCCGGGCATTGGGCGGCAACGATCCGGGAGATTAAAATATTGAATCCACAGACCACTGTCGAAGTATTGATCCCGGACTTTCAGGGACGCCTGGACCTGGTCGACCAGGTGATCGAGGCTGCACCCGAAATCATCTCACACAATATGGAAACCATCCGGCGCATTACCCCTTTGGTGCGCAGTGCCGCGAAATATGATGTCAGCCTTTCGGTCTTGCAACATATCGCATCGAAACAAGTCACCGCGAAAACCGGGATTATGGTCGGTCTGGGCGAAGCGGAAGACGAAGTGTATGAACTGATGGATGAGGTGTTGGCTGCCGGGGTTTCGGTCCTGACCATAGGGCAGTACCTGCAACCTTCGCGTAAGAATATTCCCGTGGAAGCTTATATAACCCCTGAACAATTTGATAGGTATAAGACCAAAGCTTTGGCGAAAGGCTTCAAGATGGTCGAGAGCGCCCCACTGGTCCGTTCCTCTTATCATGCGGAAAGACATGTCTGAACTGAACAATTAGGCCTCCGGATTGTTATTTTAGTAGAGAATGAAAAGAGGCTATAGGGGATGAATCATATCAAAAAAAGCATACAAAATCAGGCAATAGGATTATTTCCCCTGTTGTTGTTTATGCTTCTTGATAATTTCTTCTCATATAAACTCTCTTTTATCATTGCGGTACTGATCTGTATGGTGTCGCTTCTGCTTTACCGGGTATTGAGTAAAGACAGGGTGTACCAGTTTCTGTTGTTGCCGGCATCGGCCACCCTGATCCTGTATGCCGTGTTTATCTTCCTGCGCCTGGATCCGGTGCTTTTTATTTATTCTCCGATTATTATTGAGGTGTTGCTGGTTGTCGTTCTGGCGGTTATCGGTTTTACCAAACGCATGGTGTTACGCTCTTTGCGCAATTCCAGATCTCCGGGCTACAAGAAGACGATGATGCGTACGGCTTTGAACGAATTTTATTTCCTGACACAAATCATTCAGAGCGTTTATACTTTACATCTGTTCATGATCTTGTTTTATACCATGCTGCCGGCCGAGATGCAGGGCGAGCAGATCGAACGTTTCCTTTACCGCTATTTGGGAATGGTGCTCGGTGTCGCGGTTATTGCTTATGAGCAGATCCGGATTCTGATGATGCAGGGAAGCCTGAAAAAAGAGATGTGGCTGCCGGTACTCGATGATCAGGGAAAGGTAGTAGGCTGTATGGCGCGCTCGGTCAGCCGTTCCGCCTCCAAAAAATACTATCATCCGGTGGTACGCGTAGCCATTGTGTACAAAGGAATGCTTTACCTGGTGAAGCGTGGGCGGAAAGATTTTATCTCTCCGGAGATGTTGGATTATCCTTATCGGCAGTATGTGATCTACCGGCATTCGATCGAAGCTACGGTGAAAGAGGCTATCGGCGACCTGGCGGAAGAGAAGGATGTGACGCCACGGTTTATGATCCGGTACACCTATGAAAACGAAAAGGTAAAACATCAGGTTTCGCTCTTTGTCGTATGTCTGCGTACGGAAGAGCAATTCAATAAATGCCGGCATTTCGGGGGGAAGTTGTGGACCGGCAAACAAATCGATGAAAACCTCGGCAAAGGAGTTTTCAGCGGTTATTTCGAAGAAGAATATCCTTACCTGAAGAATACCGTGCTTTTTGCGGAGAACTTCTGTGCCTGTAATCCTTCACCGGGCAATAGCGAAAGCGACCTGGTTACCGATTCCCCAATTCAATAACTTCCAAGTCTTTGATCTCTTTCCCATCAATCACGAAACGTAAGAGCGTTCGTACCTGATGGAAACCGCTCTTGCCTGCGGCACCCGGGTTGATATGCAGCCAGTGCCGGCTTTTATCATATACCACTTTGAGTATATGGGAATGCCCTGAGATGAAGAGCTGCGGAGCATAGTCGAACAGTTCCTTCCGGATCTCCGGCGCATACCGTCCGGGATAGCCTCCGATATGCGTCATCATCACTTTGACCGCTTCCACCTCGAAACAGGCGATCTTGGGATACCGTCCGCGTACGGACTGCCCGTCGATATTCCCGTATACGGCCCGCAGCGGTTTGAGCTGTGCGAGTTTATAAGCCACCTCTTCCGAACCGATATCACCCGCATGCCATATCTCGTCGCAAGCATTGAAGTATGTTGTGTATTTCTCATCCCACCAACCGTGGGTGTCTGAGAGAAGACCTATTCGAAGCATTGTTGTTTTCGTTTACGTAGGCAAATGTACGATAAACTTCTCATTCAAAATATAATTCGTATCTTTGCCGCCTGTCAAACAATTCATCTATAGGGGGATAAAGAGTATGAGACAATATGATTTTGATGAGGTTATCGAACGCAAAGGCACCTCATCCGTGAAACATGATAAGCTGAAATTATTGTTCGGACGCGATGATCTGCTCTCGCTCTGGGTAGCGGATATGGATTTCCGGACACCGGATTTTATCGTCAAAGCGTTGAAGGAACGCTGTGATCACGAGGTGTTCGGTTATACCTTTGCACCGGATAGTTATTTCGAAAGTATCACCACCTGGGTGCAATATCGCTATCATTGGAAAGTGCCCCGCGAGTGGATCTCTTATATCCCGGGCATCGTGCGCGGCGTCTCTTTTGCCCTGGATTGTTTTACCCAACCGGGCGATAAGGTGATTATTCAGCCCCCGGTCTACCATCCTTTCCGCCTGGTGCCGGAAGCCTTGGGACGCGAAGTCCTTGATAACCCGTTGCGGTTGGTGAACGGTCGTTATGAGATGGATTTTGAACACCTGGAGTCGCTTATGGACGAACGATGCAAGGTGCTTATCCTTTGTAGCCCGCATAATCCCGGAGGCATTGTGTGGAATAAAGACACGCTGATCCGCCTGGCGGAGATCTGCCATCGACACGGGGTATTGGTGATCTCCGATGAGATCCATGCCGAGATGGTTTTTCCGGGAAATACCCAATCTCCTTTTGCCTCTGTCTCGGAGCTGGCTGCGGTCAATAGCCTTACTTTTATGGCACCGAGCAAGACTTTCAATATCGCTGGTATCGTATCTTCTTATGCTGTCGTGCCGGATCCGGTGTTGCGTGAAAAGTTCTTCGCCTACCTCCAAGCCCGTGAATTGGGCGAAGGAACGATCTTTGCCTATACGGCAACGACGGCCGCCTATACCTATGGGGCGGAGTGGTTGCAGCAGATGCGCCAGTATGTGATTGCCAATATGAATTATGTCGATGAATACCTGAAGAATCATATCCCGCAAATCAAGGTCTATCCCGCCCAAGCATCTTTCCTTCTGTGGCTGGATTGTCGGGAACTGAAGCTGAGTCAGGAAGAACTGGTGCGCCTGTTCGTCGAGGATGCCCGTCTGGCGCTGAACGATGGTCGTATTTTCGGAGCGGAAGGGGTCGGATATATGCGCTTGAATATCGGTTGTCCGCGCGCTGTTTTAGAAAAAGCGTTGCCGGCATTGGCACAGGCCGTGAATAAATAGTATCTTTACACCATATTAATTAATAAACAAGAGAATGAAAATTACAAACAACAAATACGTTGAGGTAACTTATGATCTGAACGTAGGCGAAGGCGCCGAGCAGGAACTAATGGAACGGGCTACGCCTGAGAATCCCCTGAAATTTATTTTCGGATTAGGGATGATGCTTCCGGCATTTGAGAAAGCATTGAACGGACTGGCCGCAGATGATACGTTCGACTTCACATTGGCTCCTGCCGATGCTTATGGCGAACGCAATGAAGAACATGTGATTGAGCTGCCCAAGAATATCTTTGAAGTAGACGGGAAATTTGATGCCGAGATGATCAAGGAAGGGGAAACCGTTCCGATGATGGATTCGGAAGGAAACCGTTTGCTCGGTTCTGTTTTGGAAGTGAAAGCGGATATCGTTGTGATGGACTTCAACCATCCGTTGGCCGACGAGACCTTGCATTTCTCCGGCAGAGTACTGACCGTGCACGATGCAACGGCAGAAGAGATCGCCGCTTTTACCGCTCCGTCGGGATGTAATTGTGATGACTGTTCCAGCGATTGTGGTGAAGACCATAATCATGGCGGCGGTTGCAGTGGCTGCGGAGGACACTAATGAATTCTTTCGGTACCCTTTTCCGACTGACTTCCTTTGGGGAGTCGCATGGACCGGCCATCGGCGGTGTGATTGATGGCTGTCCAGCCGGTCTTGTGTTGGATATGAATTTTATTCAGCAGGAGTTAGATCGTCGTAAACCCGGCCAATCGGCACTGACCACCCCTCGCAAAGAGGCGGATGAGGTGCAGTTCCTTTCCGGCGTCTACGAGGGAATGACTACGGGTACGCCGATTGGATTTGTCGTATGGAATAAAAATCAACACTCGGCCGATTACGATCAGATTGGCCGGGTGTATCGCCCTTCGCATGCCGACTATACGTATCAGATGAAATACGGGATACGCGATCCACGGGGCGGGGGACGCTCTTCGGCGCGAGAGACGATTGCCCGTTGCGTGGCCGGCGCCATAGCCAAACTTTATCTCAGACAAAAAGGAATCAAGATCCAGGCCTATACGTCCCAGGTCGGGAATATTCAATTGGAACATACTTATTCAGCCTATGATCTGACGCGGACGGAAGACAATCCGGTGCGTTGTCCCGATCCGGAGAAAGCGCGCGAGATGGAAGCCTTGATCCGCGAAGTGAAAGCTGAAGGCGATACGATCGGCGGCGTGATCACCTGTGTGATTCAAGGCACGCCCGTCGGACTGGGTGAACCGGTCTTCGGTAAATTACACGCGGCGCTGGGAAATGCCATGTTATCGATCAATGCCGCTAAAGGATTTGAATACGGCGATGGCTTTGATGCCGGCTTGTACCGCGGCAGCGAGCATAACGATCACTTCTTTAACGATCAGGGGAAAATCAATACCCGCACCAACTACTCCGGAGGCATCCAGGGCGGTATCTCCAACGGCCAGGATATCTATTTCCGCGTTGCCTTTAAATCGGTGGCGACCGTACTGATGGAACAGGAAACGGTTACCGTCGAAGGCGAAGATACACTATTAAAAGCCCGAGGCCGACACGATCCTTGTGTCTTACCCCGGGCGGTACCTGTGGTCGAAGCCATGGCGGCAATGACCATTTTGGATTATCTTTTACTTAGTAAATAGTTTCTTAGGACTCCTAGGAACCCTAGGGCTCCTAGGATTTCCTAGGGCTCCTAAGGAGTTTAGGAAAGCCCTTCCACCATCCCATTCACAATATCAATATGTTTGGCTTGCGGCTCTTTGGGCAGGCCCGGCATACGCATGATCTCACCCATGATGACTACGATCATCTCCGCTCCGTTATTGATAATGATATCGCGAACTTTCAGCTCGAAGCCTTTCGCCACCCCGTATGCTTTGGGGTCGGAGGAGAAAGAGTATTGCGTTTTCGCGATACAGATCGGATAATGGGCGATGCCTAACGATTCGATCTGTTTCAGCTTCTTATCCGCCAGTGTGGTGTAGACCACAGAGTCGGCACCGTATATCTTCCGGGCCACCTTATTGACTTTCGTGCGCACCGGATCGTTGTCGTCATACGTATACGTCAGGGCGGGAGAGGGGTTGTTTTCGATCGTATCGGCCACCAGTTGCGCCAGTTCGCGTCCGCCTTCGCCACCTTCGGCAAATACCGTGTTGACGGCAAAGCCAACGCCTTGCTGCCGGCAATGTTCGGCTACGAGATTGATCTCGTCGTCCGTATCCGTATCGAAACGGTTGAAGGTAACGATGACCTGCTGCCCGAAGCTGCGGATATTCTCGATATGTTTATCCAGATTGGCCAGCCCGTTCCGGATACCGTCCATATTGGGTTCTTTGATTTGCGATTCGGGAACGCCTCCATGCATCTTCAAGCTCTGCGCCGTAGCGACGAGCACGGTCAGTTTGGGTTGCAATCCCGCCTTCCGACATTTGATATTATAGAACTTCTCCGCACCCAGATCGGCGCCAAAGCCTGCTTCGGTGATCACATATTCGCTATGGCTCAAAGCCATCTTGGTGGCCAGTACGGAATTACACCCGTGGGCGATATTCGCAAAAGGCCCGCCATGCACAAAGGCCGGCGTATGTTCGGTGGTCTGCACCAGGTTGGGCAGTAGGGCGTCTTTCAATAACACGGTGATGGCACCGGCAATGCCCAGGTCGTTGACCGTAAACGGCTCGTCGGTATAGGTATATCCCAAAAGGATATTGCCCACACGGCGTTTCAAGTCTTCCAGATCGGAGGCGAGGCAAAGAATGGCCATAATCTCCGAAGCCGGGGTGATGTCGAACCCGGTCTCTGCCGGGATGCCGTTCGCCGGTCCGCCCAGGCCCGAGACGATATTGCGCAAGCTGCGGTCGTTGACGTCCAACACCCGTTTCCATTTGATCTCTTTCAAGCCGTCACAGGTGTAACGCGTTTGGTAGAGGTAGTTGTCCAACAGGGCCGTGATCGTATTATGGGCCGAGGTGACCGCATGAAAGTCACCGGTGAAATGCAAGTTGATGTTCTCCATCGGCAAGACCTGCGCATATCCTCCACCGGCGGCTCCCCCTTTCATCCCGAAGACGGGGCCCAAAGAAGGCTCGCGCAAGGCGACGGATGCTTTCTTTCCGATCTTATTGAGACCCAATGCCAAACCGATCGACACGGTCGTCTTCCCAATACCCGCCTTGGTAGGCGTGATGGCGGTGACCAGGATCAAGTGGTGCTGACTGACCTTTTCTTCTTTAACTAAATGCAATGGGACTTTGGCCATGTACTTCCCATAGTTCTGTACTTCATTGCGCGGGATTTCTAACCCCATTGCAATCTCTTTGATTTTCCGGAGTTTGACCTCCCGAGCAATAGCGATGTCTGATTTCATACCACAAAGGTTTTTTTAGGCGTTTTCTGCCTGTTGATATAAATAGCGTTTAATACTTCGTTTCGGCGTTTTTTCGAATTCGTCCTGGAACAGCTTGAAGCAATGCACCTTGCTGTAGGCCGGTATCTCGGTGTTTAGTTGTTCGATATTCGTTTGCATCAGGCTGTCGATCTCACTGTGCGAGATGCCTGCTTTGTCTACCTGCTCCCAGTCGGGATAGATCAGGGCGACAATCTTGCCGTTTTGAGAGACGACCAGCGACTCCGATACGTACGGCATATTGTTCAATATATCTTCAATCTCCTCCGGATAGATGTTCTGCCCGTTGGCGCTCAGGATCATGGATTTGTTGCGTCCGCGGATATACAGGAAGCCATCGGCGTCCATCGTACCCAGGTCGCCCGTGCGCATCCAACCGTCGGGCATCATCACCGCGGTGGTCGCTTCCGGATTCTTATAATAACCTTGCATATTGTTCATGCCCCGCACGAGGATCTCGCCCACGATACGTTCCGGATCCGGCGAATCGATCCGCGCTTCCATCCGGTCGACCACCTGTCCGACCGATCCCATCTTAAACGAATCCCATTGCGTATAGGCAATCAATGGACCGCATTCGGTCATGCCGTAACCCACGGTATACGGGAAATTCACCTGGCGCAGGAAAGTCTCCACCTCCCGGTTCAAGGCCGCGCCACCGATCACCACCTCCCAGAGGTTCTCGCCAAAGGCGGCTTTCATCTTGTCGCCTACGGTCTTCAGAATCATCTTATTGAGCAGGGGCACCTTGAGCAATGCCTTGATATGCGGCTTCTCGAGTATGGGGAATACCTTGTTCTTGACGATCTTTTCGATAATCAAAGGCACGGCAAGGATCAAAGGCGGCTTGACCGTAGCAAAGGCATCGATAATGATTTTCGGGCTGGGTGTACGATTCAGGAAATGAATATGGCAACCCAGATTCACCCCGTTGAGCACCTCGAAAGCCAAGCCGTACATATGTGCCATCGGCAGCATACAAACAATATTATCGCCCGGATGAATACCCGGCAACATATCGAAAGCCATCTGCATATTGCTCCACAAACTGCGGTAAGGCAGCATCACTCCTTTGGAGAAGCTGGTTGTGCCCGACGTATAACTCAAAACCGCCAGTTCTTCGGGACTTTCCACATGGTAAGAAATCTCCTGAGGCGTGAATTGCTTCGGAAACTTCTTCCCGAAATATTCATTGATATGCTCGTGCGTCTTCTGCACGTCTTTCTTCTTACTCTTCAGAATCGAAAAGTTATCCATCAGCATAAACAATCTCACCTCGGGCATCACCTCTTCGTTCATATTCTCCCAATTGTGCGAAGCGGCAATCACCGCTTTGGCTTCCGAATGATTGACGATATGGTGGATATTATCCGGCTTGAAATCATGCAGAATAGGCACTACGACAGCGCCATACGCCAGCGTGCCGAAGAAGCTGATGGCCCAATGGGAAGAGTTGCGGCCGACAAGCCCCACTTTATCCCCTTTTTTTATACCGGCACTTTCGAAAATGAGGTGTAGTTTTTCTATCTCTTGGGCAAAGTCCTTGTAGTAGAATGTACTTCCCTGATAATCCGTGAAAGCGGGTAAATTCCAATGCTCCTTGATACTCTTTTCTATTAATCCTAAAAAGCGATTCTCCATGATCCTTAATTTATTGAATAAGCGTAATATACATCTATTTAGTTCGGCTTGAAAGATACAAACTTTTGTGCAATCTATATCTATATAAGCGTTAAAGTCGGTGTTTTGTTTAATTTGCCTTTGTTTTTTGCCTGTATTATCCTTCTTTTTTACCCTTGATTTAGCGGGCAGTATAAGGGACAGTATATCAACCTGTTGCTGGGAGTAGTTGTTTGTTGATAATTATCAACAAGTTTGTTGATAGTTATCAACAGATCTGTTGACAATTATCAACAAATGTGTTGACAGTTATCAACAAACAAATACTCCCGGGAAAAAGAAAAGAAAGCGGGACAAATATCTTTTTTTTTACTATCTTTACAGCTATATAGCGTATGGAAAGGAGGCAAAGATGACCCATAACACAAAAATATCAATCCGCTTTTTTAATGACCGCGAAGTCCGTGCGATCTGGGATGAAGAGCGTAATAAATGGTGGTTTAATGTCGTAGATATTGTAGCTATACTCTATGAACAAGATGATTACGTCAAAGCAAACAACTATTGGCGTTGGTTGAAACGAAAACTTACCAAAGAACAGAATCAACTCGTGAGTGCTACTCACGGTTTCAAATTCGTAGCGGCTGACGGAAAAAAACGTTTGGCAGATACGCTCGACAGCGATGGCGTTACCGAATTGGCAAGGCATTTTCCCAATCCCAAAGCTATGAAGTTTATGGATTGGTTCACGTATAGCGACAACAGTATCGACGGACAAAGCAAGAAGAAGGCGTATGCTTTTTTCGAGAGTAATCTGATCCGCGAAGAGGAAGTGGGCACCACCAAAAGCCTGCAACAGATCCATGCCTATATTTTCGGCGGTTTGTATGATTTTGCCGGGCAGATCCGCCAAAAAAACATCTCGAAAGGCGGCTTTCAGTTTGCTGTCTCCCATTTCTTAGGCAATACCTTAAAGTATATCGAAGGAATGCCGGAAAATACTTTCGACGAGATTGTCGATAAATACATCGAGATGAATATCGCCCACCCCTTTATGGAAGGCAATGGCCGGAGCACCCGCATCTGGCTGGATCTGATTTTTAAGAAACGCCTGAAACGTTGTGTCGATTGGAGCCGGATCAACAAAAAAGACTACCTGCGTGCCATGATAAAAAGCTCCCTGGAAAATGCGGAACTCAAAACCTTACTGCAAAACGCCCTGACCGACCAAATCAACGACCGCGAACTCTACCTCAAAGGGATTGATTATTCGTATTATTATGAAGAAGAGGATTAAGATCGATGATTCCAATCCGGATAATTGTCGGTACGCTCATTATCATCTCTTTGCTGATACATTTTAAAAGCAATGAATGAGAAAAATCAAGGATATATCTAAAATAAATATGATCCAGTTTAAAAGAAGTAATGGATAATGACAATATATACTTAAAGCCTATGCTTAAAACAGTTTCAATAGTATTACAGATTCTTCTTTTGTTATCAGTGAATGAAGTGGCGGTTTGCCATGCAAAAGTGGAATTGAATGAAAATGGCGGAGAAGATGCTGCCCGGAATGAAGTAGCCCGTCTCTTAGAATGGTCTTATGCGTGTCGTTCTTATCAGACGAACAAAATTGATACGGATTTTACTTTACAGATGGATATTGATCTTACGGGTATTGTATGGGTCCCCATAGGAGATTGGACGATTCCTTATACAGGTACTTTCAATGGAAATGGTCATAAAATTACAGGATTGTATGTTGAAGGTAAGATTGAAGCCGGCTTTTTTGGTGGAGTTGGACGTGGAGGTGTAGTGAAAGATTTACATATAGAGGGAGGAATTGTTTCAGGAAGTGGGACTACAGGTGGTATTTGCGGAGTTAATAAAGGAGGGTTAATAGAGGGCTGTAGCTTTAGTAGTGGGGTGGTTGAATGCAAAGGGAGATTTGCTATCGGAGGAATTTGCGGCAGTAATACAAATATCGGAAATATAATCGGATGTGTAGTACGGGATACGGAAGTCGGTTGTTTACATAGAGGAAGTTCAAGCGGAGGAATTGTCGGGGTGAATGATGGACTGATCGCGGCTTGTCTGGTTAGTGGGGGACAAGTAGGAAATGAATCTTCTTTTATACCTGTAGGAGGCATTACATATAAAAACAATGGACGTATTGTCTCTTGTATGGCAATGCCCCAAAGAATGGGTAAAACAGCTCCGTTTCCCGGAGGGATAACTTATGAAAATTCGGGCATTGTCACCTATTCGTTATGGAAAAAAGGAAGAGGAGTTGCATTAGGGATCACAGAAGATCTTAATCCTTATCCGCAGCAAAAGAATTGCCTGAAAATTGATGAAAATAGTGATAGGGACGAACACTTTTTAGCGATGAATAAATTTTTGAAAAAAGGAAAGATAAGTTGGCGATGGACTATCCTTTCTACTAAAGATAAAACACTGGAACCATATAGAATAAAATAACAAAGGACAGCATAAACTCGCATAAAACCTTGCAAGCTCGGTGTGGTGTGTTATATGTTGTTAGCAAAATAAGATGTCTGCTCTACATAAAATCAACAAACCATGAACGTTTGAAGATAGAAGATAGAAGATGGAAGATAAGATTATCGCATACTCAAAAAGCTATTGACTCTTGATTTATACATCTCAAATCGAGGATTCCCCGTTCCCCGTTCCAATCGGCCAAGTGCATTTATCCCAATACCAGCTAAAGCCGCTAATGTCATCTGATCAATTTTCAGCTCTTTCCGCCTTTCCCGAATCTGCTTTCCGATTTCTTCTAAATTCATAATTCACTGTTTATGGTGATTTTCAAGCAAAAATAGTTGATAATTATCAATGTTTTTTTCGGGAAGCCTCCAGCTGCCGTCCTTTACCTAAAAGATGGTTATTCACTATATAGGGTGAATTTGCTTATTTTTCTAAAAGAAATGAACAAATGTATTGACGGTTGTCAACAAATATCTACTCCTTGTTTTCGTTGCCGCAATCCCCCTTTTTCAAACTACCGGTAGTTTGCGAACAAAGTATTAGTAGTTGGCGAACAAACTACCGGTAGTTAGCGCACAAACTACCGGTAGTTTCTGAAGGAAATATTAATGCTTCATTTTCAATGATTTAGAAATTGCATCGAAGAGGGTTGGAACTATTATTTTGTATTGGGAGATAACGAGCAAGACTCCTATGATTCGCGCTACTGGGGTTTACTTCCTGAAGATTTCATTGTTGGGAAAGTCTGGATTGTATGGAAATCAAAAGATCCGATTTAATGAAAAGTGTGTGGAACTGGCGTCAAGATCCTCATAAACGAAGATTCTAACCGTTTTCCCGCCAGAAATATGTTTTAAAGTATCTTTTTTTTGTGTTGTGGTTTGGAGAAAGTGTCGTATGTTTGTCGCGGAAGTACAAAAGCTTCTTTGCGCTATGGCTAATAGCATTCGAAGATATCGGAAACTTTTCAACTGTTTGATGTTCTACAATTAAACAGCTTTTCCCTTGGTCGCCGCCCGGTGACCTGATTTATTCTTTTTATTTCTTTTATTTTCTAATTTATCAGGATGCAGGCAATAGCTGCGTTCTGTCCAAACGAGAATCTTATGAACACAATGAATGATCCGAACGGATTATCCAATGCATACGGGATGAACGACCGTATCCAACGCCTTCGTGAAGAGACTTTTAATGCACAACCGTCTCTTTCGATTGAGCGTGCTCTGATTGAAACGCAATTTTATAATGATAATGAAGGTAAGTATCCTATCCCTGTACTGAGAGCGCTAAATTTTTTAGAAATCTGTAAACAAAAAACCATTTACATTGGTAAGGATGAATTGATCGTAGGCGAACGCGGACCAAAACCCAAGGCTGTTCCGACTTTCCCGGAGCTGACTTGCCACAGCGTGGAAGACTTATATATCCTGAATACCCGGGAGTTGCAGTCGTATACGATCAGTCCCGAAGATATCGACACGTATGCACGTGAAGTGATCCCTTACTGGAAAGGACGTACCCAACGGGAACGTATATTTAACCATGTACCTCAATATTGGAAAGAAGCTTACGAAGTGGGCATTTTCACGGAATTTATGGAACAACGGGCTCCGGGACATACATCCTTGGATGACAAGGTGTATCGTTTCGGCCTGTTGGATCTGAAAGAAAAGATTGCCGGTGAATTGGAGAAACTGGACTTCCTGAATGATCCGGAGGCTACGGACAAACAGGAAGAGCTGACGGCGATGTTGATCTCGTGTGATGCGGCGATTGTGTTTGCCGAGCGTCATGCCGACCTGGCCGATGAGATGGCGCTGACGGAGAAAGATCCCGTGCGCGCGGCTGAGTTGCGCAAGATCGCGGAGGTTTGCCGCTGGGTGCCGGCCCATGCTCCCCGCACGTATTGGGAAGCGATACAGATGTATTGGTTTGTTCACCTGGGCACCATCACCGAATTGAACGGATGGGACGCGATGAATCCCGGCCATTTCGACCAACATCTGGCTCCTTTCTATGAGAAAGAAATTGCGGAAGGAACATTGACGCGTGACCAGGCGAAAGAACTGATGTCGTGTTTCTTTATCAAAGTGAATAACCATACGGCGCCTCCCAAAGTGGGCATCACGGCACGGGAGAGCGGCACGTACAATGACTTCACGAACCTGAATATCGGAGGCGTAAAGGCCGACGGTAGCGACGGAGTAAATGAGGTCTCGTATATCATGCTCGAAGTGATCGAAGAATTGCATATCCTGCAACCCGGTAGCGCGATCCATATCAGCAGCCGTACGCCGGAGCGTTTCCTGCGTGCCGGTTGTAAGGTGATCCGCCAGGGACATGGTTATCCTTCGGTCTTTAATCCGGATGTCTACGTACAGGAACTGGTGCGCCAGGGTAAGTCGTTGACCGATGCCCGCGAAGGCGGATGCAGCGGCTGTATCGAGGTGGGCGCTTTCGGTAAGGAAGCGTATGTGTTGACCGGTTACCTGAATGTGCCGAAGATCCTGGAAGTAACCCTGCATAACGGGATCGATCCGGTTTCCGGACGCAAAGTCGGGCTGGAGACGGGTGATCCGGTCGGTTTCGCAACCTACGATGAGTTGTATGACGCTTTCCTGAAACAGTTGTACTATTTCGTAGACATGAAGGTTCGGGTGAGTAACTATATCGACCGGATGTTTGCCAAATACGCGCCGGCGACCTTCCTTTCGCTCTTTATTGATGATTGCATTTCCCGCGGGAAAGACTACTATAACGGTGGGCCGCGCTACAATACGAACTATATCCAGTGCACCGGTCTGGGCACGATCACCGACAGCTTGAGCAGCCTGAAGAAACATGTGTTCGAAGAAAAACGCTTTACGATGGCAGAGATGTTGTATGCGATCGACTCGAACTTTGAAGATCTGGAACCCATGCGGCAGACGATCTTGAACCGGACACCTTTCTTCGGTAACGACGATCCGTATGCCGACCGGATCGCGGTCAAGGTATACGACGACCTGTACGACGCGATCGAAGGCCGTCCGAATACCAAAGGAGAATGTTTCCATCTGAATATGCTGTCGACCACCTGCCATGTGTATTTTGGTAAGGTGATGGGCGCCACGCCGAACGGACGCTTGGCCGGCAAGGCCATCTCCGATGGTACCTCGCCTTCGCATGGTGCCGATACGCATGGGCCTTCAGCGGTGGTGAAATCATTAGGCAAGCTCGATCAGGTGAAGAGTGGGGGAACGCTGTTGAACCAGCGCTTTATGCCTTCTCTGTTGAAGAAGGAAGAAGATATCTCCAAGCTTTGCGCATTGATCCGTACCTACTTTGCCCTGGGTGGCCATCATATCCAATTCAATATTGTGGATACGGAAACCCTGCTCAAAGCACAGGAATGCCCGGAGGAATACCGGGATCTGCTGGTGCGCGTGGCCGGCTACAGTGATTATTTCAACGATATGAACGAAGACCTGCAGGCCGATGTGATCGCACGTACGGAGCAGGAAAGCTTTTAATGAAATCTCTTTTTTTCGATATTAAACGCTACGCCATAAATGACGGGCCGGGCATCCGAATTACGATCTTTTTGAAAGGATGCCCGCTGTCCTGTCTCTGGTGTCATAATCCCGAAGGGATCTCTCCGAAAAAAGAAAAACTATATACGCGCAGTAAATGCCTGGGCTGCCAGGCTTGTGTGCAGATCTGTAAACAAAAAGCCATACAAGCAACGCCGGACGGGATGGTTACCGACCGGTCGCTCTGTACCCTTTGCGGGGCATGCGCGGATGTCTGTCCGACATTCGCGATGGAGATATCCGGCAAACCGGTTTCGGTGGATGAACTGATGCGTGAGATCGAGAAGGAGACCCTCTTTATGGACCGTTCCGAAGGGGGAGTGACTTTCTGTGGTGGCGAGCCCTTGATGCACCGGGAAGTATTGGTCGAATTGCTTCGCCGTTGCGGGCAACTGGGCATTCATCGCGCCGTGGATACGACTTTGTATGCCGGAGCTGCGACGGTCAATGAAGTGATGCAACATACGGATCTTTTCCTGGTCGACCTCAAACATATGGATGCCGCCAAACATCAATATTTCTGCGGCACACCCAATCAACCGATCCTGTCCAATATCCGCCTGTTGGCCGAAGCCGGGAAAGAAATCGTTATCCGTATCCCTTTGATCGAAGGGGTCAACGCCGATGAAGAGAATATCACGGAAACCGCCCGCTTCCTCGCTTCCCTGCCTAAGCGTTATACCGTGAATCTATTGCTCTATCACGATATCGGAAAAGGGAAACACCAGAAACTCGGGACCTCATACAATCCGGACAACATCCCCATGAGAACGCCTTCGAAAGAACTACAAAAGCGCTGCCTGGAGATCTTCCGGCAATACGGGATAGAAGCAACGGTATAGGTTCGTGGCTGTTCAATGCGTATCCGACTTCCCGGTCGTACGAGATTTGCGTATATTCACCGGCGGTTTCTCCAGCCGCTTCTCCACATTTCGGACGCCTTCTTCCTCCGACAGCCAGTTGTCGCTTTGCTCGATCAATAAGTCGCAATAGCGCTTTGTTTTCTCGGCTAAAGAAATAAGTTCTTCCTTATCGGGTTTCTTCGCATCCATCGTTTACTCATTTTATGCAACAAAGTTCGACAGCCGAACGAACCGCGTCAATAGGCAAAAATACTCAATCTGTCTGAGTAATATTACTCATGCCAATTTGAGTAGAATTACCCATTGACAGCCTCCAGAGGTGCCTCTACCTTTGCCTTATCAACTTTAAAACAAAAAAATCATGGCAGACTCCATTAAGCCGACCTTACCGTCGGACACCCGAATCACAGTGAGCAATGTGACTACCAAAGGTTTCACCATCACATGGAAAGCCGCGAGCGACAACGTCACTCCCGCAGCGAAGCTTCGTTACCAGGTATGCTGGTATGAGGTGATCCCCGGTGCGACAGGGTTTGTACCGACCCCCGTTCTGATCACCGGTAAAACAACACACACCTTCACCAGTTTCAAAGCCGGAACAGAATACGGCATCTATATCAATCTGTATGACGAAGCAACCAATTTGGCACAGTATCCGTTGATCAAACAAAAAACAAGTGCCGCGACAACAGTCACAAGGCCGACGACATCCAGAACGCTTGCCACACCGAAGACCGTAACGAGGAAAACTGTCCCAACGCGTACAACAACGCGTACGGCGACAACCACCACCACAACAAAGCCTGCGGCAACGACTACAGCAAAGCCCGCGGCAACGACCGCGCAACAGACCGACGCGCAACGCCGAAAAGCCATCAATGACTATTTGCGCGCGTTGAGTTTTAACGAGACAGATATTCAGAAAGCCATTGATAACGAAGAGCGTAAGACCAGGATCGAAGGCGATTACCTGATCAAGTACGAAGAGATTGTCCGTCCGGAAGATGGTACCGAATTTCTGATGTCGTGCACAAAGAATGAGCTTTACCCGGGTATGTTATTGGTTGTGGATCGTAGCTTGGGCACGATGGCTCCCACGGAGGCCGGACTGGCGCGCGGCAAGGTGCAGGTCAATATCTCTTCTTTCCCCAGTACGATCCCGGGCGGCAACTCGCGTGTGGTAAAAGCCAATAGTTTCGGCAATCTGGAAGATCCGGTGAATGATGCGATCTCCGAGATTGTAGATAGCTTTGTCAAAAGCGGCAGAGCGGTTACCGCGGATTTCAAAAATGTGACCACGGAAGCCAAAAGTATGGATGAGATGACCGTCAAGATGAGCTGCTCCGCCTCGTTTGCCGGGATTAAAGCCAGCGCCAACTTCGAACAAAAGAAGTCGTCCTATTCGTCGCTCTTTCTGACCGACTTCACGCAGGTGTATTATACCGCCTCGGCCGAGTATGATAAAAACGACCTCTCGACCCTGTTTGCCGATAATATCACCGTAGACGATGTGAAGAGGGCATTCGGAGGCAAGACGGTTATCTTCGTCAAAAGCGTGAAATACGGACGGCAACTTTACCTGTTGGAAGAACTCTCCAGCACAAATAACAGCCTGGTACAAAGTGCAAAAGTATCAGCCTATGGCGTGTCGTTAGATCAAAGTGTAAATGCGAAATCGAGCAACATAGAATACACCAATAAGGCCCTCTGTCGGGGAGGAGATGTGAAAAACGCAGACACCATCTTTGGCTCAGAATTAACCCGAAATAAAGAGGAAGCCGACGTCGACTTCTGTAAAAGACAAATGGAGGGTGCCAGAACAAAGGTGCTTAATTTCCAAAAGTCGCATACCACCGTCAACCTAAAAACCGGGGCAAAGGAAAACGATGTGAACGGTGTGATACTCTCCTACAAAGCGATGATGATTTCCGGAGCAAACCCCAAAGATATTACCTTCTGGAAGAGCGGTGTGCATAAGGTGAAACGCATTGTGCCCAATACCGGCCTGAAAGTAAATGTACTCAATACGTTGAAAGCTACCGATATTCGGGTTTCCGGATATTACACCAAGTTCGACAGCACCGGGAAAGAAATACCGACGAAACATCTTTTATTCCCCGGAGAGAGAAAAATTGGCCGTAAGTCCACTTTGAATCCGACCATTCACTTACCCAAGAATATATACAAGGTACATCTTAAGGTACGGCATTGGAGTGATTTGGCAAAGATCTTTGAACATACCTATGAGTTACCGTGCAGTGATATTTTTGCCGGTTATCTGCGCCCGGGCAAATTGGGAGGAGATACGGTCGACTGGTTCGTCCCGGGTTACGAATGTTGTTGGCATAACGGTGGCGAGATCTAAAACGTACTAAAAGTTTTTACCCCGGTCTTCACCTTTCACCCGGCCGCCAGATCCCTGTATTGATCAGCGTTTCGGGTGAAGGCTTGGAGGAGGAGGGAGGCTTCCCGAAAAAGGCCGCCGGAGTTTTCCAAAAGGCCGGCAGGGTTTTTCAAAAGGCCGCCGGCCTTTTCGGAAACTCCGCCGGCCTTTTTCGGGAAGGTCTGTCGACCTTCTCCTCAGATTGCGAACCAGAAGCGGCTTCCTTTGCCTTTTACGCTCTCCAGACAGAGGGCGCTGCCGTGCTTTTCGATCAGTTCTTTGCAGACAACAAGGCCCAGCCCGCTGCCCGGTTCGCCGGCTGTACCCGCGCGGGAAGGGCGACGGTCGATATGGAAAAGGCTTTCGATCTGCTCCCGATTCATGCCGGTGCCTGTATCGGCTACGGAGATGATATACCCGCCACTCTCTTCCGGTTCGATGCCCAACGTGATCCGTCCGCCTTTCTCGGTAAACTTCACGGCATTGGTCAGTAGGTTGCGCACCACGGTGGTCAACATATTCCGGTCGCCCGTCAACACCAGCGTATCGGGCATCCGCAGATCGAGGCTGACGCCTTTGCGGTCGGCCAGGTTTTTGGTCAATAGGATATCGGACCGCAGCTCCATCACGATATCGAAAGCGGTCGGGTTGTAAGGCATACGCCCGGTCTGTACCTGTGCCCAGTTGAGCAGGTTGTAGAGCAATTCGACCTGCCCGTCGGCCGATTGGAGCAGCTCTTTGTAGTATTGCGCGAGCGAATCGGCATCCCATTCGCCGGCATGGGTGATCAGTTGCTGCAAGGCATCGCGCTGGGCGATGGCCGGGTTCTTCAGATCGTGCGAGATGATGCTGAAGAATTTGTCTTTGGTGGCGTTGGTCTCCGCCAGGGCGCGGTTGCGTTTGGAGCGCAGGCTGGCGATATAGATGAATAAGAGTAAGAGGATACCGGCAGCGATCAGTCCTCCGAGGTAAATATACTGCTTCGTTTGATGCCGATCGATTTCCGCTTGTTGGCGTACGATCTCCAATTCTTTCTTTTTTACATCGTATTTCACTTCCATCTCCTGAAGGGAGTTGTGGAGATTCGTGTCGGATAGTTTGGCTACAGCTTCATTGTATTTTCCCAGGTAGACTTCCGCTTGCTTCACATCGCCCGACAAAGCATGAAATAGGATCAGATGGCCGTAGACATCCTGATTGTTTTCCCAATCGTCCGGGTCGGTATTCGCCAATGCCTTCTCGGCGTAGTGGCGAGCTGCCGTATACTCCTTCAAACCGAAATGGGCGATCATCATACTTCGGTCAGCCGCGCTGATCAGGTCCGGGCGTTGTGTTTTTCCGGCCTCCTTTTCGGCTTCCCGGGCGAAGGTCAATGCCTGATGGTAATCCTTCCGTTCGGTAGCGTAGAAATGGGACAACCGGCATAGGCCGAGTATGACTTCCGGCAATAATTCTTTTTCAACCGCCATCTCGTAACTCTTTTCCAACAAAGGCAATGCTTGGTCGGGTTGCTTGGTGATCGTATAGATTTCGGCAAGCATGCCATTCAACTCGATTGTGAAATAGACAAAGGCGATGCGTTCGGTTGGGTTATCTTCCATGATCTTCTTCGCCCGAAGCAGGTAGTCGATCGCCTGGTCGTAATTCAATAATTCCGCGTAAATCTCGGCGATCTTCGCGTAGGTCGACGACTCGATGCCGATATTGTTCAGCGTATTCTTTTGCGCCGCTATTTTCTGTGTTTTGTCTTTTTCGTTCAGTTCCAAGGCTTTCAGGTAAGCCTCCAAAGCTTTCTCATACTCATGTCCCTGGAAGAAAGCTGTTCCCTGCACCTGGTAATTGGCGCATTGTTCATAATCATATCCTTTCCCTTCGATAAGCGCAATCGCCTGGTCGATGCAGTAAAAAGAGGAGTCGATCTTGCCATGGTCATAATACACCTCGGCCATGCGCCGCCAATAGGACGATTCCCATTCCAGTTGGCCTTTTTCCTGTGCGTACGCCACGGCCTGTCGGAAATAAGAATGGCTCTTCCCCATATCGATCGTGCGATAAAGGCTGATCAGATCGATGTAATTCTTTAGCATTTTTATTTCATCCACCTGCCCTTCGGCAATCTCCTGTTCGTACTGCCGGATTCGTTCGGTTACGCTGGGAACCGATTGTGCCTGCAACTGACAGGTCAGGCAAAAAAGAATGATCGTGATGAGGTATTTCATAATCGTATCGTTTTTAATCCATCCGGATGATCCCATTTTTCAGTGCATACTGCACCATCTCCATCGTATTGTTGATATCGAGCTTGCGGAAGATGTTATTCTTGTGGTTATCCACCGTGCGGGAACTGATACAGAGGCGGTCGGCGATCTGCTTGCTCAACAGGCCATCGCGGCAAAGCTCGATGATCTCTTTTTCGCGGTCGGTAAATTCCGGCGTGACTTCGGCGGTCCGTTTCTTCGCCACGTAGACCTTATAGATGATCGCGGCGATATCGTTGCCGAAGTACTCATAGCCGTTCATGATCGTACGGATCGCCTGTGCGATCTCATCCGGCCCACCCTGGCGTTTGCTGATAAAACCTTCGATACCGATATCGAGCATCTCCTGCACGACCTCTTTTGTATTCTCCGCCGAGATCGCCAGGATTTTTATGCCCGGATACTCTTTTCTGAGCCGCCGGGCAATTGCTATCCCCGTCATATCGGGCAATAAAATATCCAATAGAATGATATCCGGCATAGTCGTTTCCAATAGGCGGAACAAGGCAAGCCCGCAATCCGCTTCACCGGCAATACAGATATCGGTATGTCCATTCGTAATCGCACTCTTTATCCCTAAGCGGAATAATGCATGGTCGTCAACTAAGATCGTTTTTATCATAAAGAGAGAAGTAAGGTTTGTTGAATATCAAGGCCTAAAGTACGATTAATTTTTCACAAATCAAAATGCACCTTCCCCTCTAAGTAATATTACTTATACGTATTTGAGTATAATTACTCATTGACACGTTTCTTCTCCCTGTTTACTTTTGTGGGGTAGACACATTTGAGGGATGTGATCTTCAAAGCCCCTAACCCTACCCCCGAAGCTGCCGCGCCGGAAGGTTGCGAGACCGGAATGATTGTTATAATCGGAACATCTCCCCCAACGTCCCCCTTACCGGTGGCGCAACCTCCATGCTGCAGTGTATATACGGAGCAGAGGTGGGGCCACTGGAGAAATATGAAAGTAACCATTATCCGCTGGCGGAAATGAATCGGCTTGGGAGGCTATTCCCGGCAAGGAAATGTAGAAATAGAAGGCAGTCTTTTTTCTGCCAGGGCTTCATATTTGGTGCCTGGCCGTCCGTAATTGGCAAACGGATAGATGCTGATCCCGCCGCGGGGTGTGAACAGGCCGGTCACTTCGATGTATTTGGGATCCATCAGGCGGATGAGGTCTTTCATGATGATATTGATACAATCCTCATGGAAAGCACCGTGGTTACGAAAGCTGAACAAGTAGAGTTTCAGGCTTTTGCTTTCAACCATTCGCTGGTCCGGGATATAGTCGATATGGATTGTGGCAAAGTCGGGCTGGCCGGTGATCGGGCAAAGGCTGGTGAACTCCGGACAATTGAACCGCACCCAATAGTCGTTTTCCGGGTGTCTATTGCTGAAAGCCTCCAATACCTCCGGCGCGTAATCCTGTTTGTATTCCGTTTTTCCGCCTAACAGATTTAATTCTTCTTCTCTTTTGATATGCATAATATAATGTTTTCTGAACTTTGATTGTACGGATTGGCTGATTGGCTATGATGCAATATCCTTTGCCGCATCATAGTCTATCCGTTAATCCGTATGATCAGCGTTCAATTTGCGTAAATAACTCTCTAATCCCTCGCGCCGAAGCGTACATGCCGGACAGTGTCCGCAGCCGTCGGCGGGGATTCCGTTGTAACAGGTGAGTGTCTCGTTGCGTACCAGATCGAAAACACCCAGTTCGTCGGCCAGTTCCCAGACTTCGCTTTTATCCCGGTTCATCAACGGGGTATGGATGACAAACTGTTCGTCCATGGCGAGGTTTAAGGTGACGTTCAATGAACGGATAAACGTATCCCGGCAGTCGGGGTAACCACTGAAATCCGCTTCGGAGACACCGGTGACCAGATGATAGATGCCTCTCGACCGGGCCAGGATAGCTGCAAACGTAAGGAATATCAGGTTACGACCGGGAACAAACGTATTGGGATAGCTGTCCGCCGGTTTATCTTCATCCATGGGGATCGAGGAGTCCGTCAGTGCGTTTGGCGCCAGTTGACTCAGGAGGGACACATCCAACAGATGAAAAGCAATGCCCCGACTCTCCGCAATATCACGCGCCCGCTCGACTTCGAGGGAATGTTTCTGACCGTACGTGAAGCATACGGTCTCTACAGTCGTGAAATGTTTCAAGGCCCAGAACAGACAGGTGGTGGAGTCCTGACCGCCGGAGAAACAAACCATGGCTGCATTTCTTTCTTTTTTCATTTTCTTTATCACTTTAAGTAAGCCTTGGCAAAGATAGTGAAAGCCGAACACAGAGGCAAGCTTGCTTGACTATGTTGAGGCGCATCCTATCTTCGATTCCATTTATGGAATCAAAGATATAAAAAGCCAAATACAGAAGCAAGCTTGCTTGATTATGTTGAGTGCAGAAGCAAAAAAGGGAGAGCCAAAGCCCTCCCTTCCTGTCTGTTTGTATTTCTAATTGTCAATTATCAATTGTCAATTATCAATTATCAATTAATTAAATAACCCCCTGTGCCATCATCGCCTTAGCCACTTTCATAAAGCCGGCTACGTTAGCGCCCTTGACATAGTTCACGTAGTTACCTTCTTTACCGTATTTCACGCATTGTTCGTGGATAGCGGTCATGATCTGGTGCAGTTTGGCATCCACCTCTTCGGCTGTCCAGGAGATATGCATCGCGTTCTGCGTCATTTCCAGTCCGGAAGTAGCTACGCCACCGGCGTTCACTGCTTTACCCGGGCCAAACAAGGTCTTGTGTTCGATAAACAGATCGGCTGCTTCGGCAGTACATCCCATATTGGATACTTCGGCCACGCACAACGTCTTGTTGGCAATCAGCATACGGGCATCTTCTTCGCCCAATTCGTTCTGCGTTGCACAAGGCAATGCGATATCGACCTTCTGTTCCCAAGGACGTTTGCCGGCAAAGAACGTAGCGCCCGGGAATTGTTGTACGTAAGGCTCAACAATGTCATTACCCGAGTTACGCAGTTCCAGCATATAATCGATCTTCTCGCCGGAGATACCCGCCGGATCATATACATATCCGTCAGGACCGGAGATCGTCACTACCTTAGCACCCATCTCAGTCGCTTTCAACGCTGCACCCCAGGCTACGTTACCAAAGCCCGACAAAGCAACAGTCTTGTCTTTGATATCGATACCGTTGGCATCCAGCATTTGCTTCACGAAATACAATGCACCGAAGCCGGTTGCTTCCGGACGAAGGATAGATCCGCCGAATTCCAAACCTTTACCGGTGAACGTACCCGTGTTCTCGCGTGCCAGCTTTTTGTACATACCGTACATATACGCCACTTCGCGGCCACCTACGCCGATATCACCGGCAGGAATGTCGGTGTCCGGACCGATATTACGCCAGAGTTCCAACATATACGCCTGGCAGAAACGCATGATTTCTGCGTCGCTTTTCCCGCGAGGAGCGAAATCTGATCCACCTTTACCACCACCCATAGGCAATGTGGTCAGCGCATTTTTGAATGTTTGCTCGAAACCTAAGAACTTCAGGATAGAGAGATTCACAGAAGGATGGAAACGAAGTCCTCCTTTGTACGGACCAATCGCGTTGTTGAACTGCACGCGGTAGCCCAGGTTCACTTGTACGTTTCCTTGATCGTCGACCCAGGATACCCGGAAGGTAAATACCCGGTCGGGTTCGACCAGTCTTTCCAGAATACCTGCTTTTTCAAATTCAGGATGTTGGTTATACACGTCTTCAATGGAGATCAAGACCTCCTTTACTGCTTGCAAAAATTCCTTTTCACCCGGATGTTTTGCTTCCAATGCAGCCATTACTTGTTCTGTCTTCATAGCGTTTAATATTTTATTTAGAGGAATAACAATATGTCACAAATGTAGGCAATTTTGTTGAACGCCAAACTTTTTTGCTTACTTTTGGTCGGGAAAAATGAGAAAACAACTATGAGTGGTATACCTGACTTCAAAAACCTGGTGTTTAGAGATACGTCTTTCGCCAATCTGATGAATAAGCGTATCTATAATGTATTGCTTATCGCAACCAAGTACGATGCCTTTATGTTGGAAGACGATGGGCGGGTGGACGAACAGATCTTTAATGAATATACTTCTTTGAGCTTGCGTTATCCGCCGCGTTTCACGCAGGTAACCACTGAAGAAGAGGCGCTGCGGGAATTGGAAGACCGTAATTTTGAATTGGTGATCTGTATGCCTAATATGGACGACCGCGATATCTTCGCCGCGGCGAAAGAGATCAAATACCGTTATCCGTCTATTCCGATTGTTGTGTTGACGCCCTTCTCCAAGGAGGTCACCAAGCGGGTGGACAGTGAAGATATGGAGGCGATCGATTATATCTTTAGCTGGCTGGGCAATGCCGAACTGCTGTTGGCCATTATCAAACTGATCGAGGATAAGATGAACGCGCCCGATGATACGGAAAGTGTCGGCGTGCAGATCATTCTTTTGGTGGAAGACTCCGTGCGTTTCTATTCTTCCGCCCTGCCTCACCTGTATAAGTTTGTGTTGGAGCAAAGCCAGGAGTTCTCGAAAGAGGCGCTGAACGATCACCAGCGGACATTGCGTATGCGGGGCCGGCCGAAGATCAAACTGGCGCGCAACTACGAAGAGGCCGTTCGCATCTTCGACCAGTATAAAGAGCATATCCTGGGTATCATCTCCGATATGAACTTACCCCGGAATGAGAAGAGAGATCCGCTTGCCGGTTATGCGTTCGGGCAGTATGTGCGCGATTCGGGATTGATTATTCCTTTTGTGCTCGAATCGTCCGAATCGTCCAACCGTTCGTATGCCGCAGACCTGCGTTGCTCCTTTATCGACAAGAACTCCAAGACCTATCCGCAAGACCTGCGTAAGAAGATCATGCGCCATTTTGGTTTTGGCGATTTTGTGATCCTCAATCCGCAGACCCGCGAGGAGATCATGCGCATCAAAGACTTGAAAGACTTGCAGAAGAAGATCTTCGATATCCCCGACGACTCACTGGTCTATCACCTCTCGCGCAACCATTTCTCCCGCTTCTTCTATTCCCGGGCGATGTTCCCGCCGGCGGAGGTATTGCGCAATGTGGATGTGAGCGATTATAAGGATATGGATGAAGCGCGGCAGTTGATTTTCGACCTGATCGTGCAGTACCGGCGGATGAAGAACTCCGGTGTGGTGGCGATCTATCAGAAGGAACGTTTCGATGAATACAGCTATTTCGCCCGGATCGGCAACGGTTCGTTGGGTGGAAAGGGGAGAGGTCTGGCGTTTATCGGGGCGATGGTGAAACGCTACCCGGATCTGGTAACGGATAACTTCGCGGTGACCATTCCCAAGACCGTGGTGATCTGTACCGATATCTTCGATGCGTTTATGGAGACAAACGATCTCTACCCGTTGGCTCTATCGGATGAAGACGACGAGGTGATCCTGAAATACTTCCTGCGCGCCAGCCTGCCGACGGAACTGATCGAAGACCTGATGGCTTTCTTCGATGTGTTGAAAGGACCGATTGCCATCCGTTCGTCGAGTCTGTTGGAAGACTCGCACTATCAGCCGTTTGCCGGTATCTACTCGACGTATATGGTGCCCAAGATTGAAGAGAAATACGATATGCTCCGCACGGTCAGCGATGCGATCAAAGCGGTCTATGCCTCGGTATTCTATAAAGACAGCAAGGCGTATATGACGGCGACATCCAACCTGATCGACCAGGAAAAGATGGCTATCGTCTTGCAGGAAGTGGTCGGCACGCAATACAACAGTCATTTCTATCCGACGATCTCCGGCGTGGGGCGTTCCTTGAATTTTTACCCATTGGGCAATGAGAAGGCGGAAGACGGTATCGTTAATCTCGCACTGGGACTGGGTAAATATATCGTAGACGGGGGACAGACCCTGCGTTTCTCGCCTCGCCATCCGCATAATATCTTACAGATGAGTTCGATGGAGTTTGCCCTTCGGGAGACGCAAACCCGCTATTATGCCCTCGACCTGAAGAACCTGGCGGAGACTTTTGCCGTGGATGATGCCTTCAACCTCTTGCGTCTTTCCCTGAAAGATGCGGATACGGATGGTTCCCTGCGTTATATTGTCTCTACCTATGATCCTTACGACCAGATTATCCGGGACGGCTATTACCCGGGAGGGCGCAAGATCCTTTCTTTTGTGAATATCCTGCAACATGATGTGTTCCCGCTGGCGGAGATGCTGGATAAGGTCTTACAAATCGGGCAGACGGAGATGGGACGGCCCATCGAGATTGAGTTTGCCGTCAATATCCATCCCGACGATCATACGCGGGCGACGTTCTACCTGTTGCAGATCCGCCCGATCGTCGAAAACAAAGAAGTCATGGACGAAGACCTTACGCAGGTGACCGCGGAAGAATCGATCATCACCTCGACCAGTGTCCTGGGGCACGGCATCCTTTCCGATATCTACGATATTATATATGTAAAGACAGCAGCTTTCAATTCGACCAACAACCAGTTGATCGCTTATGAAATAGAAAAGCTCAACCGGCAGTTTACGGAAGGCGAGAATGGTTATGTCCTGGTGGGACCCGGTCGCTGGGGAAGCAGTGACCATTGGTTGGGCATACCGGTGAAATGGCCTCATATCAGTAATGCTCGCGTGATCGTGGAATGCGGACTGGAGAACTACCGGATCGATCCGAGCCAGGGCACGCACTTCTTCCAGAACCTGACCTCGTTTGGCGTGGGTTATTTCACCATCAACCCATTCCGCGAAGATGGCTGGTTTGATGAAGCCTTCCTGAACGCGCAGCCCGCCGTCTTCGAGTCGGATTTCCTGCGCCATGTCCGTTTCCCACGCCCAATCATCGCCAAGATGGATGGCAAGAAGAGCCTGGGGGTGGTATTGAAGCCTTAGGGATTCAAAGAGTCTCCCAAAGGCTTCTTTTTATAGCTATAAGCGATAGTGCTTGTAAAAGTGTTTTATAAGTTATTTTGCTTATAATGCTTTAGTATAAGCTAAAACCCTTATATTTGTATGAAAAAGAATAACATAATGAAAAGAGCAACCCTATCAGCAGACATAGTCGCATCTTCTTCTTTATCGACAAGAGAATTAGATCATCTTACTCAACGGATATACAATCTCTTTGAGAAAATACAAAACTATCAGGATGATAACAACAAAGGGAAGCTCAAGATGCGTCTAACCGCTGGCGATCTTGTGGAATGCTTTTTGTTTGATCCGAATGATGCGCTGCGGGTGGCTTTAGCACTTAAAGCAGGAATAAAATCATTTCCATTGGACGATTTCTTTAATCATGATCCGACAACTGAAAAATATCGAAAACTATTTGAGATGTATGGCATACGGATCGCCATTGGGATTGGAGATATGGATCTCGAATTGGCAGATAAGAATATTTTAAAAGGGGAGGCTATCACTCTTTCCGGACGGCTCATCTCTGAACAAAAGACATCGAATAAAGAAAGAGTAACGATAAAGAATACCTTATTTTTCAGATCGGAAAGCGAATATCAGAATCGTATTTTTCAACCGATATTTTCACTCCTTGATACTATATTTACAAAAATGACTCGAAAACAAAGTGAAATAGTATTATGGAAACTTGTAGGATACTCAGAGCAAGACATTGCCCATGAGTTCGGTGTTTCGCAGTCATCTGTAAACCAACACTCAAAAAACGCAGGCTGGACTTCGATAGAGGAAGCTGTTTTTCTGTTTTCAATATTTGATTTTCAGCATGATAAATAAGACGTCTCATTAAATAATCGGAATACTATGGAGAAAATATTATTAACCCAATTTATGGCTCATATTATAGCCGACTTTTTTGCCCAACCCGAATATTTTAGTCGGAAGAAACAAAATGGGAACTTAAGGTCGTGGCACATCTACTGCCATGTTTTGATCGTATTTACAACATCGCTTGGCATGATTTTTACCTGTGGATTTATAGGATATGCACTGGCTATCGCAATCATTCACTTCGGAATAGATATTTTGAAATCCACAATCGAGCGCCGGATTAAAGAGAAAAAGAGAATCAATGATGAACAGCTATACACGAATCATTACCTGTTTTTTGCGGATCAGATAGTTCATTTTTTTGTAATATATGTTGCCGTTGCTGTCTATTGCAGTAGAGACGGATATGTTCCAAACTATTTGAATCTCTTCACTACTCACCAGTTGCTAACAGCGACTGGATTATTACTGTGTATGAAGCCTACCAATATCCTAATACGAAATTGTTTGTCATCATTGAACTTGTATGATAAGATGGGCGCAGATAAAAATGATCTCGAAAGAGCCGGGCGGTGGATAGGAACTATCGAACGGATCATAACTCTGGTTTTGGTTATGTTACAACAATACACAGCGATCGGATTTATAATCACAGCAAAATCTGTGTTAAGGTATAATGACAGTAAAGCCGGAAAAACGGAATATGTACTCATTGGTACATTGTTGAGTTTCGGTATCGCATTACTTATGGGAATCGGTATTGAAAAAGGTTTTTTTGAATCGTTTTTAAGTTACATATTCTAAAATAAAGAGCGAACTCATCACTGGGTTCGCTCTTCTTCTTCTCATAAATGTGTTAACCTAATAAGGCCTTTTGGACCTTTACCTTATATTCATTCTGTGTTCGCTGTTTAGTATAAGATAGACTGTTGGCGATTGAAAAGGTTTAAAGCTCCGGTTGTTTTTCTTTATATTTTGTACTTTTGGCTCCCGGAAAGAGAATATTACACCATGATAAGTTTTGCCGCCATTGATTTTGAGACAGCCAACGAGCAGCCGACCAGTGTTTGCAGCGTCGGTATCGTGATTGTCAGGGATGGGGAGATCGTCGATCGCTATTACAGCCTGATCCAGCCCGAACCCAACTATTATCACTACTGGAATATCCGGGTGCACGGTATCCGGCCGGAGGATACCGAAGACGCGCCGGTCTTTCCCACCGTCTGGCGCGAAGTGGAAGAGCGGATCCGGGGACTGGCTCTGATCGCGCATAATAAAGCGTTCGACGAGAAGTGCCTGAAAGCGGTCTTTCGCGCCTATCAGATGGATTATCCCGGCTATCCGTTTTATTGCACCTTGCAGGTCGCGCGCAAACAATTGAAACACCTGGTCAATCATAAACTACCCACCGTGGCGGCCTATTGCGGATACGACCTGTCGAACCACCACCATGCGCTGGCCGATGCCGAAGCCTGTGCCCGGATCGCCCTCGAACTGATGGACGGGGAAGAGGGCCTTTTCGCTATTGGAGATTAAATTGTATATTTGCCCCCTGCAAAAGGAACAAATGTGAAAGAACAAATAGAAAAGATCATCGCCTGGTTTTACTTCCCCTTTTTCCGGAAGTTCCTCTCTTTTGATACCTTCAAGTACGCGGCCTGTGGCGGAGGAAATATGGTGTTCGATATCGCGTTGTACGCGGTATTCTATAATTTCGTGTTCGACAAAACGAATTTCGATCTGGGCTTTCTCGTCATCTCTCCGCATATCGCGGCCTTCCTGACGGTTTTCCCCATCACCCTGTTCACCGGTTACTGGCTGAATAACTACGTGGTCTTCAAAGGCTCGCCAATGAAGAACCGCACGAAGATGGGCCGTTACCTGTTGGTGGTCTCCATCAGCCTGTTGATCAACTATGTGGGCTTGAAATTCTTCGTCGACCACCTGCATTTCTACCCGACGCCTTCCAAATTCCTGGTCACGGTCATCTGCACCTTGGTCAGCTACCTTTCCCAACGCCATTTCACTTTCCGCCATTATCAACGGACGGAGAACTTTAGTAAATGAAATATTTATGAAACTCAAACTCTTATTCCTATTCCTCCTCTGTGCGGCTTTCTCTTATGGGCAAAATGAAACGTTTCCGGTGAAGAAGGGCGTGGAACCTTATAGCCGTTACTGGTTGATGCAAACGTCGTTTGGGGCGAATATCGATCTGGTGCGTTCCTCTTCCGATCCGTATGCGGCTTTACTGGCGACCCGGCCGGAGGTGGCTCCCGTATGGGCGATGCGGCTGACGCATCTTTTCTCCCGGCGGTTGGGTTGGTATGCTAATCTGCAGATGTCTTTCTATAAGGAACGGAAATCCGAATACCTCGATCCCGATCTATTGGAAGAGGTGTTCGAAGGACTGGTCGGCACGCTCTTCTGGCCCGTCTCACGGATGCGCCCGTCAGCCCATGCCGGCCTGGTGTATCGCCTCGAAAGCAACCGCTGGAAGATCTATCCCGCATTGGGCGTCGGCTATGGCTGTTACCTGCCCGACAGGGATAAAGAAAAGAATGGACAGGACGAAGACGGCCGTCCGATCAGTTTTGTCTATAAGCAACACGCTTCTTCTTTCTCTCTCAACCTGGGTTTGTCGGCACACTATTTCATGAATGAAAGATATTTCCTGGTCTTCAACGCCGATTATCAACAACCCCTGCAAAAATCCTACGCCCGACTGACCACCCTAACCCAAGGGGAAGAACCTCACCGGGCCAATTACCAAACAACCACCGCCGGCCGCACCCTCAATCTCCACCTGGGGATCGGCTTGATCTTTGGACAGTAAGTTGTTTTTCCGGCGAGAGTAATCATTTGTTGATAATTATCAACAAACAACTACTCCCTGCAATATATTCATTTACAGTGCCTTATAATTCTTGAAAAATCAAGGGGAAAAACAAAGGGAAATGCAAGGTTTTTTTACGCGAAATGTCAAATATTTGGACGATTTACTACGTTCCGGTATAAAAGATTGAAATTCTTATTGGCCGGGCAGGCAGGACTGATTAGTTTTGGAAAAACAATGGCAGTATCATGAAAAACATCTCCTTCAAATTGATCTTCCGAAGTTGGAGACGGAATAAAATATTTACCGTTATCTCTGTCTTTAGCCTGGCGGTGGGCATTGCCTGTACCAACCTGTTGGCCGCTTTTGTTATTCATGAATATAATATAGAACCGGATAATCCCAATAGAAACAAAATTGTAGTAGCGCAGCAAACCATAACAGAAACGGGCCGTTCAACGACAGGGTATCGTTATATTAATGGGCAGTCTGCCCGTTATACCGAACGATTTATCAGTAGAGTGGCTGAACTGGATAAATCAACGGTTATAAATGAATTATATATCAGTTCCTGCAAAGCCGGAGAACACCTCTTTTCCAACTTGAAGATTCTTGAATCCGACAGGACTTTTGCCGATCTGTTTCCACAACAGGTATTGATGGGCAGCCTGGAGGAGGCATTAAGCGATCCCAATAAAATCGTGTTGACCGAATCTGCTTCCAAACGATTATTCGGGCGGGAGAATCCTATAGGGCAAACCATTCGGATACAACCTTTAGGCAGCCTGGGAGAGATTCAGCGCATACGGTCTTTTACGGTTTCAGCCATCATCAAAAAGAATGAACAGTCCGCTTTGATGTTTGAGGCTTTAGTTTTCGGAAGGCCAAAGTCCGGAGCGCTTTTCTTTCTGTTAAAGGACAATGTGACGATTGCCGAATTGCAAGCCAAAACTAAAAACCTGCTTATTTACCCAGACTCCTATAATAGAGGAAACGCTGAATATTCGTTCTTAGGTCTTCAGCAAGCCAGTCTTGACAAGGAACTTCCCACCTCACCTATAAGAAAACCCAATACCAATTTATTGTTTATAGCCTTCTTGTCCGCTATCCTGATATTGGCAATCGCCTGTTTTAATTATATAAACCTGAGCTTTTCCCGTGTCTTCAAGCAACTCTACTCCATACATATTCAGAAACTGATGGGTGCGGGGGTCAGACAATTGAGAACGCAGTTATTCGCTGATACATTTTTGACTGTCGGCTTAGGTTTCCTTATCGCGCAATTGATACAATTTGATTTCCTGTCGATACTCAATCGCCTCCTGTCTGCCCGGGTACCTGCCTCTTTCCTGTATAGCAATCAGGTGTTGCCTGTTACCCTTGCTTTTATTCTTGTTCTGGCGCTTATCCCGGCATTCTATATGAGTAGCCGCCTACCGGAAATGTCTATTTCTACTTATAATAACTTCTACCGGGGCAAAGCAAAACAACGGATCATTGCCTCTTTGGCTATCTTGCAGTTTCTTATATCGCTTGTCTTAATAATAGGGACCTTTACCGTACGCCGGCAACTTTCACTCGTATACGAGAAGATAGAGAATTATAAACCTATTTATGCTTTTTCATTAGGCGACGGCGTAACCTCTTTGCGTCCATTGAAAGAACGTGTTGCCCATTTCCCCGGTATAGAGGCCATTGCTTCCAGTATTTCTACATTATATGACGCACCGGGGTATAGTGGGGAGTATACTGAAAACGGTGAAAAAAGCCATCGTTTTATCATGCTGGATGATGGCGACGAAGGCATTATGGATGTTATGGGACATAAGATAATACAGGGATTACCCTGGGATGAAGCCTTGAAATTATACTCCACCCCGGTATATCTGAATCAGTCGTACGCTCAGTTTTTATTCCCGGACGGAAATATTCCAATCGGTGATATACTGATGGCTTATGATCCGGTGCATGGAAGTGGCCGCCCTTATGGAAATCATGTGATCTCCGGAGTGGTTGAAGATTTCTTCCGGGGTGATATGGAAAGACCTGTCGATGCGGCGATTATTGTTTACAGGAGAGATGTAGGCTTCTACCTGCAGGTGAAAATCGATCCGAAACAGGCGGATGAAGTGATCCGGCGTATCTATGAAGAAGGAAACAAACTTTATCCGGAGAAGTACCTGCAGCATGAGAGTGTTTACGATGTGGTATTGAACCGGAACAAGAAGATCATTGAAATGTCAGACCTATTGATGATGTATTCGATCATCAGCCTGTTACTGACCTGCTTCGGCCTGTTCGGCATGGCGCTCTATGCGATCGAGCAACGCACAAAGGAGATCGGCATACGCAAAGTAAACGGCTCGACTACCTGGCAGATCATGATGATGCTCAATCGCCAGTTTATAGCCTGGATCGCAGTGGCCTATGTAATTGCTGTTCCTTTATCCTGGTGGTTACTCAGCCGTTGGATGGAACGATTTGTTTACCGTGCCGAGTTCAGTATTTGGACCTATATCCTGCCATTAGGAATTGTAGTGGGCATAACATTCCTGACTGTCAGTTGGCATAGCTACCGGGCGGCGTCAGGCAATCCGGTGAATGCGTTAAGGGATGAATAAAAAAATTAGATTATACACAAAAGAAAATGAAAAATATATCCTTCAAATTGATCTTCCGGAGCTGGTGGCGGAATAAGACATTTACGATTATTTCCATTCTCAGCCTGGCGGTGGGTATTGCCTGTGTGAATTTATTGGCAGCCTTTGTGATTCATGAGTATAATGTGGAAGGGGATAATCCGAACCGTGGCCATATTGTGGCGGTGAAGCGGACGTATACGAATAGTGGGGTAGAGAACTATACTATTCCGCCTACGGTGGTCGACCAGTTGTCCAGTCATGTACCGGAACTGGATGAAGCGTGCGTGGTGAAGTATTGTTTTACGGTTTCGCACGGTAAGGTAGGGGAACATTTCTTTACCGACTTTAATGTATTGGATGTCGATACGGCTTTCTATCGTTTCTTTCCGCAAAAGGTTGTTCGGGGGAGTCTGGAAGACGCGTTGGTCGGGCCCGACCGGGTTGTATTGACCGAATCGTTTGCCCGGCGCCTGTTTGGGCACTCCGATCCGATCGGGCAAATGGTGCAGATCTTCTTCCGGTCTTTTCCGCGGGAGAAGCGGGACGGCTTATTATCTTTTACGGTCTCAGCGGTAATCAAGGACGACTATCAGGCAGCGAATCGTTTTGATGCCTTACTGATGGCTGAGCCTGCCCAGGCAACCACCTATTTCAAATTAAAAGAGAATGTTTCGATAGCCGAACTGCAGGCGAAGACCGAAGACTTGGTTCTCAAGAGTCCCTCCGGACAAGGCACACCGATGAAGTATACGTTTCAAAGCGTGCAAGAGACATGCTTCGACCCGGCATTAACAACCGAAACAAAAGGATTGAGTACCTTATTGAAAACGCCGAACCGCAACCTATTGTGGATCGCTCTCTTCTCTGCGGTTCTGATCCTGATGATTGCCTGTTTCAATTATATCAATCTTAGCTTTTCGAGGGTATTCAAACAGTTACACTCTCTGCATATACAGAAACTGATGGGCGCCAATCCCCAGCTACTGAGCGGGCAGCTTTTTCTCGATACGTTTATGACCGTGGGTTTGGGTTTCCTGATTGCGCAGTTGATACAGTTTGACCTGTTGGGGGTAATGAGCCGGATCATGTCCGTTCAGGTGCCGGCTTCGTTCTTGTACAGCAGCCAGGTATTGCCCGTTACCTTCGGCTTTATACTCTTGTTGGCCTGCATCCCGGCGTTGTATATGAGCCGGCGCCTGCCCGAGATGTCGATCTCTTCCTATAATAATTTCTACCGGGGAAAAGCCAGGCAGCGGATTATTACCACGCTGGCAGTAGTGCAGTTTGCCATTTCGTTCGTACTGATCATCGGTAGCTTCACCCTGCGACAGCAACTATCCCTTCTCCAGGGAAATACGGAGAACTATCGGGATCTTTATTCCTTTTCGATCGGCGGAGAGGGACGGCTGACCACACTGATGGGTTCGTTGAAAGAACGTATCGCATTGATTCCGGGTGTGCAGGCGGCGACCACTACCATCGGTAGCCACCCGCTTCAGGCACGAATGGAGGATGCCAGCTATATCGACTATTGCACTATGGACAACGGAGATGAGGATATGATGGAGGTAATGAATCACAAGCTATTGAAAGGCTTGCCCTGGAAAGAGGCAATTGCCCGGTTCCCGAACCCGGCCTACCTGAACCGTACCTGGGCGGATATTCTCTTTCCGGACGGAGAAATCCCTATCGGGCATTCAATCAAAGAGATTGATCCGAAGTTCGGTGAATATCTATACAGTAAAGAGGTGGACCACCTGATTGCCGGTGTGGTGGAAGATTATTACTGGACCCATGTGGTCAACAGCCTCGAAAAACCGATCGGCAAAGGCATCATCACCTATACGAAGGACAGCTACAACCTGACCGTGCGTATCGATCCCAACCACCTCTCTACTGCCCTGCAACAGATCTATGCCGAATGGGATAAATTGCATCCGGGTGATTACCTCGAACATGAGAACCTGCGCGAGAGGGTATTGAACAACAATAAAAAACTCTTTGAGCTCTCCGACCTATTGATGATGTATTCCATTATCAGCCTGTTATTGACCTGCTTCGGCCTGTTCGGTATGTCGCTTTACGCCATCGAGCAACGCACGAAAGAGATCGGTATCCGCAAAGTAAACGGCTCGACCACCTGGCAGATTATGACGTTACTCAACCGCCAGTTTATCGGCTGGATCAGCGTGGCTTTCGGGGTAGCCATTCCGGTAGTCTGGCTATTGCTCGACCGTTGGATGCAGAATTTTGTCTACCGTGCCGATTTCAGTATCTGGGTTTATATCCTCTCGTTACTGCTTGTAACCGCCATCACCCTCTTAACCGTCAGCTGGCATAGCTACCGGGCAGCCTCGGGCAATCCGGTGAAGGCGTTACGGGATGAATAAAAAGCCATAATAAAACTTGTAGAATTGAATAATCTTAAATTTTAAGTCGTTGAAAATGAGATCTTAATAATCTCTTCAAAAACTACCGGTAGTTTGCGCACCAACTACCGGTAGTTTGTCGACAAAATATTAGTAGTTTGCGCGCAAAGTACTGGTAGTTTGAAAAAGGGGGTTGAGGCGGGTTTCGAATAGGGTGAGAAGTGAGGATATTCCAATTCACGAAGCTTGCACAATGTTTCACAAAGTTTTTAGCAACTGTCAAATATTTGGACGATATCCCCTGGTTTGGGATAAAAGAAAGGATTCTTGTTGGTTGCCCGATAAAGACTGATTAGTTTTGGGGAAAGAACGACTATGTTATGAAAAACATATCCCTCAAACTGATCTTCCGGAGCTGGTGGCGGAATAAAACGTTTGCCGTTATTTCTATCCTTAGCCTGGCGGTGGGTATTGCCTGTACCAATCTGTTGGTGGCATTCGTGATTCATGAATATCATGTGGAGGCGGGCAATCCGAACCGGGAGCGGATTTATTGCCTGGTTCAGGATAGTCCTTTTCAGGAGGGGGATAAGGTGTTTTATGCTTCCGATCATATCCCCGGTATGATCAAGGAGCGTTATCCGGAAGTGGAGGAATACCTCTGTCTCAACAATACAAATGTCTCTCATGTAACCGTCGGTGAAACGATGTACGATCCGATAAATCTGATGCTTGCCGATGCTTCTCTGCCGCGTTTCTTTCCTTACGAGACCCTAACGGGGAGTTTGGAAGAGGCATTGAATAGTCCGGGTAAAATAGCACTATCGGAAGCGACTGCGCGTCGGTTCTTCGGCAAGGAAGATCCGCTTGGTCAATCGGTTTGTATCTATCATTCACCCGAACGAGGCACGATGTATCAGGTCGCAGCCGTGATCAAAGAGCGCGAGCAATCTATCCTTACCTTCGACGCCATCACGGCCATGAAACCGGAATATGGTGGAACATCTTTCCTATTGATGAACCAAGCCATCGACGCGGAAGCGTTTGCCCTTCGCCTCAAAGAAGATAAGATCCCAACCTTTATGGTCGATAAAGGACGTTACTATCTGTACAGTTTACAGGAAAACCATTTCAAGGAATATAAAGCGCAAAGTATTTTTTACCTGCGCAAGCAAAACAAGCTGACCCTCGATATCGGTTTGTTCTCTGCCTTATTGATCCTGTTGATTGCTTGCTTCAATTATATCAATCTCAACTTTTCGCGCTTGTTGCAACAGGTGAAGATGATCCATGTGCAGCAACTGATGGGGGCCACCCGATTCGAGATCCACAAACAACTGTTTCTGGATATTTTCCTTACCGTATGTATCGGCTTCCTGCTCTCGTTACTGATAATGTACGACCTGATCCCGGTTTTAAACTCGGTCCTTTCCGGGCAGATGAAGGCTTCGTTTATCTTCAGCGGGCAGGTCATGCCTTTGTTGATCGGACTGATCCTGGTGCTTTCTCTTATCCCCGCCCTGTATGTTGGGCGGAAGCTGGCGGTTGTTTCCCGGCAGCGCACCGCAGATCTGACCGGAGGGAAAAAGAAACAAGGCATTATCTCTATACTGACCGTTATGCAATTCGTCATATCCATTACTTTGGTTATTGCCACCCTGACGGTCAATAGCCAGCTTGGACTGATCCGTCAGGGCGGAGCGGGCTATCGTGGACTGATTGAAATAGAACTCCCGCAAGGGAATGAGAGTCGTGCAAAACCTTTTGTCTCAGCCTTACGCAGTCAACCGGAGTTAGGCGAGATCAACACCACCATGCTTTCCCTGTTCCATTATGGTATCCGACAGATTGTTATTCCGGATGAGCAGGGTAACGAAACGTATCTCGGGCTGGCAGAATACGGAGGAGATACCGGTTTTCTGTCTAATTTCAAAATCGAACTATTGCAAGGTATGCAACCCAAGGAAGCCCTTGAACGCTATCCTCGTCCGGTATATATCAATCAACGCTTCGCCGATGTGTTGGTCGGGAAAGACGAGAACCCGATCGGCAAACCGCTTAAAGCTTACGACAAAGAGTATACTTATAGACAGAAAGAAGAAGACGGGTCGAAAGAGAATCCGATGACCACTATTGTCGGCGTGGTTAAAGATTTCTTTAACGGCTCATTGGAGCAGGAGATCCCTCCCGCCATTATTCATATAGAAAATGAGGCGAACAGGCTCGATAGCTATGTGTATTTCCGTTTAGATAAGAACCAACCGGAGCGGTTGGCGCAAGTCAAACAAATCTGGGAGAAACAGAATCCCGGCCAGTTGTTCGTTTATCGGAATGTATATGAGGATTTCCTCTTATTGAATCAGAAAACATTCGGGCTGGCGGATCTCTTATTGATGTATTCGCTGATCAGTCTATTCCTTACCTGTTTCGGACTCTATGGTATCGCTTTATATGCGGCCGAGCAACGGACGAAAGAGATCGGTATCCGCAAAGTGAACGGCGCCACGATCAGACAAATCCTGCAATTACTGAACAAACGTTTCCTCTTTTGGATCGGTATCGCATTCCTGATCGCCGCACCGCTCTCCTGGCTCCTGTTGGATCGTTGGCTGCAAGGCTTTGTTTATCGGGTCGCCCTCTCCGCCGGGGTATTCGTCGTCGCCTTACTTGCCGTAACCGGCATCGCCCTCTTGACCGTCAGCTGGCATAGCTACCGGGCCGCAGCGGGCAATCCGGTGAAGGCGTTGAGGGATGAGTGAGGGGTGACTATTGCGAAACAGCCTGTATTTCATGCTCGATCGCACGGTTGATAAAGTCATTGATGGTTGTACCTGTGGTGGCAGCCAGTGAGGCTACATGAGCATGAAGGTCTGAAGGCATTCGTAGATTGAGTTTTCCACTAAAAGGTTTACGCGGCTCTACCCCGTCGACCTTGCAGCCTTCAAGGTAACTGTCGATCCCGGCCTCAAAATCAATGCGAAGCTCATCAACTGTAGTTCCTTCGTAAAGGATCAAGTCTTTATTCATGCCCACAACTTTCCCAAAAAGACAATTGTCAGCCTTGCTGTATTCGACAGTTCCTTTGTATCCTTTGTATTCCAAATAATCCATGGCGTCTTATTTTATAAGTCCGTTATTCTTCAGATGCTGATAGATCGCTTTCATCATCCATCCTTTCATGATACTTCTGGGATGCGGTTTATGCAGATCTATATAAAGTCCGGTTTCCGCATTCTTAAATCTTATACGGGACCCGGATGTCGCACCTTTATTGTGCTGCTTATAACCGAAGATAGAAAGTAGTTTTACCGTTTCTTCAAAAGTGAAGTTCTTCGGCAACTCTCTAAATCGTTCTATCAGCTTTTCTTTAGTACTCATTTATTGTTATCCTACGCAAAGGTACTAAATTTAGTACTAATAAGCAAAAGGGATGATCTGTTTTTTTAAGAAAAAGCACTTATAACCAACCGTTATAAGTGCTTTTTCAATATCTGCAGGTCGCTCAAACAGACCTGTTAATGTTTTGCTTTGATCTCCAATTTGACCGGTTCGATCATGTTCTTTGGAGCCAGGATAGTGTCCAGGTCTTCTTTCGACAGGATGTCGTGTTCGAGGACTAAGTCGTACACGCCTTTGCCCGTTTGCATGGCTTCTTTGGCAATCTTGGTCGAGTTCTTGTAACCGATGATCGGGTTCAAGGCCGTAACAATACCAATGGAGTACTTGACCTGTCGCTCGCAATTCTCTACGTCCGGACGGATACCGTCGATGCAAAGGGTACGAAGGGTATGGAGGCCATTGGTCATCAGGTTGATCGATTCGAACAGGCTGTAAACCATCACCGGCTCCATCACATTGAGTTCCAACTGGGCATTCTCCGCAGCCAGCATAATGGTCGTGTCATTGCCTATTACCTTATAACACACCTGATTCATCACTTCGGGAATAACCGGATTGACTTTGCCCGGCATGATAGAGCTTCCCGGCTGCATCTCCGGAAGGAATATCTCATGCAATCCGCATCTCGGACCGGAACCCATCAGGCGAAGGTCGTTACAGATCTTGATCACCTTCAACGCGATCGCGCGGATAGCCGAAGAATAACCCACCAAAACCGAGGTATCCGAAGTGGCAGCTACCAAGTCGTCGGCCAGGGTCACGTCCCATCCTGTAATTTCACGCAATGCCTCGATGCAAAGCTTGCTGTATCCCGGCTGGGAACAAATACCCGTACCGATAGCCGTAGCCCCCATATTGACGCATAAGAGATCGTGTTGCACGGCTTCCAGCTTTTTCTTGTCTGCTTTCAATAGATTGGCAAAGCCACGGAAGGTCTGCCCCAAAGTCATCGGCACAGCATCCTGCAACTGGGTACGTCCCATCTTGATAACCGAATCCAGTTCGCCGGCTTTCTTTTCCAAAGACTGGATAAACAGCTCGAACGCCTCATTTAGTTTCTCACTCTCCAAGTACAGGCCGAAATGAAAAGCAGTCGGGTAAGCATCGTTGGTCGATTGCGAAGCATTCACATGGTCATTAGGAGAACAGAACTCATAAGCGCCAAGCTCTTTGCCCATGATCTGCAACGCGCGGTTGGCGATCACTTCATTTGCATTCATATTCACCGTCGTACCGGCCCCACCCTGAATCATATCGGAGATCAGATATTCATGGTGTTTACCTTCGTACAACTCATCGCAAGCCTGAGAGATCGCCCGGAGTTGCTCGTCGGTCAAAAGGCCCTGTTTGTGGTTCGCTATGGCCGCCCCCTTTTTGGTCAGGGCCATTCCTTTGATAAAGTTGGGATATTGTTGCATGGTCACCCCCGAGATATGGAAGTTCTCAAACCCCCGTAGCGACTGCACCCCATAAAGCGCCTCAGCGGGGATCTCTTTCATGCCTAACAAATCACTCTCCTGACGGGTTTTTCCCGAATGCATCAAGTCTTTCATGTTTTTCTTAAATTTAGTTTTACTCTTTATGTTTGTTCGTATATGAATATACAGCAAAAGCACTTTGGCGTCACGCATTTGAAAGCATATTCTTTCGGCGGCGAATGTATAACAAAATAATAGGAAAAGCAATTATTTTCGGGAAAGTTGTATAGTGGATGGGGCTGGTTTTGCGGGTTGCTCCCTTTCTGTACTGTCTTAATGATAGAAATATATTTAGAAGAACGTCTGGACTACCCAATCGATTGATGAAAGATCAGCTCGAAGGTCGTTCATTCTAAATCTGGAGTGATCCCCGATTTGCAGGTCTTAAGTGAGTCATTGGGGAACGGGAAATCCCCAAAATAGCCTCCGAACAGAGTTTTTCGTTTTTTTACTTACATCATACAGGATTTTCTTTTGTATCTGTATATTAGCCATATAACTATTTTAAACAGCGAAAAAAGCAGTGAAATTCCTGTAAGTAACTTTCCGATACCTGTTGGAGAGTTCCAATAGTGATCGGTTTAACATTGTTGCCTATTCCGGCTGTATGATGTAAGTAAAAAAATGAAAAACTATGTGCGGAATGATAGGTTTACCATGGTTTGCTGTTTGCATTTGTTAACATCCGCCATCAGACGACAAAAAAACGCTCCTTCATTGAAAAGGCCGGCAGGGTTTTCGAAAAGGCTGCCGGAGTTTTCGAAAAGGCTGCCGGAGTTTTCGAAAAGGCTGCCGGCCTTTTAACGGCCTGAAAGAGAATTCCAAATCGTTCCACCTGAGAGATACTTTTGTTTCATGCAGGAAATTTTTTGGGGTTCCACATACCAGTCCTTCCGGACTTGCAAATCCTCACCCTTTTTGAAGATCGGCATCCATCAAAAATCCGATACCGGGTGGATTAGGAACGAAAATTCCGCCTCTTTTTTCGACATGAAAGGAGGCTGAAAATATCTAAATATGAAAGAGTTTACTAAATCCGGCTTCGGTCAACATTTGTTTACAGTCCGAGATATCCAGTCCCCGGTGTCCCGAAGTCTCTTTTTCGGTATCGCGCGGATTAATGCCTGTTTCGGCGTAAATCGCGTTGGCTCCTGCTGTTATTCCCAATAAATTGGGTTCGTGAACACCGATGCTTTTCAGTTCAGTACACGACAAAGCGGAGAGGGTAACAACAGCCGTAACCTGCGCCAGGCGTAGTTCGGATATCTGCCCATATTTAGCCAAAGGTGATGTCGGAATCAGCACCCTGCGCATCGCTCCGTGCTGGAAACAGCCGTAATCGATTCCTCTGAAAATCTGTTCAGCCATTTCTTCCGGTGTATGCTCCGGCCCGATCGGTTCACAGCAATAATACAGATCCAACCTTGCCTGTTTGATATGTCCCATAGTCTGTTTGCGGATTTCAGGGTCAAGTGTGGTGTCGATTCCTTCACGAAGGCGCGTCAAATGATAAGCCCCGTTTGCTCCGGCAGCTTTCAGTTCTTTTGCCTGTGTCAGGTCGAAATCGCCGATGTTGATTACGATTTGTGTCTGCGCGGGGATTTTTGAGCGTACCATAGCTACAACATGTAATACGCGCTCGAAGTCGTAATTGTGCATTGCCATCAACGCCAAAGCAAAGAGATCACCCGAAGCCGTAAAATTATCGGCTGAAGCAAGGATGTTCTCATCACTCATCGAAGCTTTCTCGAATTGAGTATGCTCTTCGGAGATACTGCAAAATTTACATTTCCCGGGACAGGGTGAGACCTCAAAACCAATTTGTCCGAAAACAAGTCCGGTATTGTCGAATTTCTCGCGTGACATGACGTCGGCAACACCTCTTGTAATCGCTGATTCGAGGGATGTTTCGGGGAACTGCAATAAAAAAGCACATTCCTGCTGTGTGATTTGATATCCCGACTGGATTTTCTCAATAAGATCTAAAAAATTTTTGTCTGCCTTCATGGTGATACTGTATTAATAATTCTTAGAAGCTGGCCCAATCTCTGTCTGTGAATTAAGTTTGATAAAGTTGATGTAAAGATACATCAAAATGAAGACGCATTGTTATTCTTGACCTTAAAGCGAAAAAGAGAATATCCAAGACGAAACGGCGATTTGATTATTGAGGCTAAAAGAGAACAAAATAAGGGTGAAAGTAAAGGTTTCAGAGTATAAGTTGATATCATCAGAAAGATTTATTAATTTTGATGATGAAACAGAATTTAACTATCACAATAACACTTATAATAATGAGTATAATGGATGCTAATGGGCAATGTTTTTTTCCTTTTGGGCAGAAATTGGAAGCAGTAAGGCAGATCGAAAAGGAAGGTCCTAAGAAAGTTTTTGTGTTAGGGGTATACGCAAGTGCTGTACATGCAAAATGGATCAGTTCAGATGGAAAGGTTTTAATAAAAGCACTTGCTGTTGCGAGTGAACCATATATATTTTGGAATGGGTGCCCTGTGGAAAGTTCTGAAATTATTTCTAAAATAAATATCCCAAAAGAATTAGGAACTTTAGTGCCTGCAGATAGCATCTTCAACGGGCCATCAGGAAGAAGCCTTGATTCTCATTATTTATCCCCATTAAACTACATAAGAGATGATTGTTGGTTGTGTGATTTAATCCCTCATTCTTGCTTAAATTCGAGTCAGAAAAAAGCGCTTGAACGTGAATATGATAAATATGTTAAAACGGATCTACTCCCAGGTTATAATATACCAGAAGTTCCTAAAAAACTCGCTGACGAAAATAGGATTAAAGAAATACTAAATGAACTAAAACAGTCGCAAGCAAAGAAAATTATACTTCTTGGAGACCAACCAATCAAGTACTTTCTATCCAGATACTCTACTTACAAAAAATTGACAGATTTTAATCCTTATGGTATGCCTATCAAAATACTCATAGAAGATCAAGAATATGAAGTTCTCGCACTAGCACATCCAAGGCAAACTAGCAAATTGGGTAGTTCAAACCCCAAGTGGTATGATTGCCATCAGGAATGGATCAAGGGGTTAAAATGAACAAACTACCAGCTTATTGATTATAATTAAACCATTTACTATAGCAATAAAATAAAAATGAAAATTCTGTTAAAAAGCATCACTTTAATACTGCTATTTTCCGCTATTTCGTCGTATCACTTAGCAGCTCAAACTTTGCTTGAAAGGAAAAGGGAAGAGGCAAAACGAATTTATACTATTCTTGATGAAGATTATGCTTTTTTTAAAGGCATGGATGCTCCAAACGCAACATCTAATCAAAATTTCAACAATGGGCTTGTAGTTAAAGCTGTAGGAATAGGCGATTATCAGCCTTATGCTATGATCCATTCTAAACCATTAAATGACAAAGAAATTGTAGTTTACCGTACTTCTGATGTTCTTTTACAAATCGGAGACTTGATTTTCTACCCTCATAAGGTATACTTATTAGATGGTTCTACAACAGCATCTTCTGAGATTAAGGCTAAATTGATATATGAAAATACTAATCCTGTGAGTAATGTTTCAAAATTTGAACTTGAGCAAGAAAGGAGGCAGCATGAACTAGTACGGAAAGAAAAGCGTGATAGAGACAGGAAAATATATAATGATGAACTGCTTGATGAAATCGCTACTTTTTCTGTTCGCGGAGCAGATAGAGCATTTGAGTATGTTAAAAGAATTGAGACTCCTTTCTCAAAGAGCATTCTTAGTGAATTAAAAGATAGAGACTTATTGGCAGAGGAGAATGGGAATTTTCTTTACACTAATGCGATATTGATATATGCGCCTATGGAATACCCAAAATCTCATATTGAAAACGTGTTAGTTTTTTCAGAAGATCTTAATAATGCCTATGCTATTTTCCCTTTTGCTCTTGAGTTGGAGAAAGACTTTGGAATAGACATGCAGAAAGATAATTATATTGTAACAAGCAATAGTGTCTACGCCTTATCTCCTAAAATAGAAGAAAAAACAGACTCTACTATCACATATGGTATTTCTTGGTTACTAATAATACAAGAAGAAGGATTTGAAAATATTGAAGAGGTAACGGGTTATTTTATACCGCAGAATAAAAGCATAGAAATGGGAATTGTGAATCCAGAATCAGGTGTTCTGAGCCCAGATTTTCGCTATTGTGAATCATATTATTTAGATGATATCACAGGTTGTTATACAGTACATCGAGAATCTTTTTTTAAAAGCCAAAAAATGCAGATTACATATCTCCGTTATGAAATAGCAGGAACTGAAATCTACCAGATTGGAGCAGAATACAATACTATTCTTGATGGACGTACATCAGATGATGATGTAATTCTTATTTTCAAACTTCCATCTCATGACGATACAGATACGTGGAGAGTAAAAAATAGAGATGGAAGTACGACTATTCGTTCTGTTAGATATCAAGAAGACAGCAATCAAGATATTATAATATTAACAACATCAGTTAGCATAGAAAATGATAAAACTGTCGTTTGGGATGAGTATTATCAAAAAGGGAGTGGTTTTATAAAAACTACAGTAAATGGCAATGAGGTCAAAAGACGTATAGAGTAAACTTTCACTGTCCCTTTTCTTTCTATCCTTTTGTATCCATTTCGGGATCACCCCGTATTATTGTGGAGAACTTCCTACTCGATGATAATAGAGCACGCAGATGACGCAGACTAAAGCTCAGATGGTCACAGATAAATATTTAATTAATAATAAATTATCTGCGTAAATCTGCGTTTTAGTCTGCGTCATCTGCGTGCCATAATACCCACTCGAATTTCGACTCCAAAACTTTTGCTTTACGCTTCGCTAAGCGACCTTCGGTTCGGGGTGATCCCCAAATATCAGAGAAAGTGTAAACCATTGGCAAACCCCAAAGAAAAAGCACCTACGAAACCTTTCGTAAGTGCTTGATTTTAATCCGTCGGGATGACAGGATTTGAACCTGCGACCACACGCCCCCCAGACGCGTACTCTACCGGGCTGAGCTACATCCCGCTTATTGCGAGTGCAAAGGTAAAAAAGTTTTTGTCAGAAGCCAAAGCTTTCTCGGTAAAAATCGAGGGATTCGAGGATTTTCTCTTTGCTTACTTCCTGATTGATGCGGACGTCGCCGATATTGGCCAGGAGGGTGAAGTTGATTATGCCGCCTTCGTTTTTCTTGTCGTGGGTCATGTATTCGTACAGCCGTTCGTAGTCTTTGCAGTCGTAGGCGAAGGGCGGATAGTATTCTTTGATGTAATACAGGATGCGACTGAGCTTTTCGGAGGGGAAACCACAGGTTTTATGCGAGAGATACAACTCACAGATCATTCCGGCGGCAACGGCATGGCCGTGCAGGATCGGGTGTTGGGCGGAAGAAAGGCTTTCGGAGGCATGGCCGTGCAGGATCGGGCGTTGGGTGGAAGAAAGGCTTTCGGAGGCATGGCCGTGCAGGATCGGGCGTTGGGCGGAAGAAAGGCTTTCGGAGGCGTGGCCGTGCAGGATCGGGCGTTGGCGGGTGAAAGAAAGGCTTTCGAAGGCGTGGCCGATGGTGTGGCCGAAGTTCAAGGCTTTCCGGATTCCTTTCTCTTTAGGGTCCTGTTCGACGATATTTTCTTTGACGGCGACGGACTCGGAAACGAGAGTTGAAAGTTGAGAGTTGAGAGTTGAAAGTTGCTCCGCTGTATGCACGTTGGAGAATAAGGTGTTCAGATCGAATTGCAGTAGGGGGGCTAAGACCTTTTCGGAGCTGATCAAGGCGTGTTTGATCATTTCGGCATAACCGGAAAGGATGTTATCCGCATCTAATGTTTGCAGGAATCCGCAATCGATAAATACGCAGAGGGGAGGGTAGAAGGAACCGATCTCGTTCTTCAAGCCGTTGAAGTTGATCCCCGTTTTCCCGCCGACAGCGGCATCGACGGATGCCATCAGCGTGGTCGGGATATTGATCGTGCGGATACCGCGTTTGAACGTCGCGCCGGCAAAGCCGCCCATATCGGTGATCATGCCCCCGCCGAGGTTGATCAACAGGGAGTCGCGTGAGGCCCCTTCGGTCGACAGGCGCATCCAGATGTGCGCCAGGTGTTCGATATCCTTATGCGTATCGCCCGCCTCAACCGTGATCAGCGTCGCTTCCTTTATCGCAGGAATATCCTGCAACAAAGGAAGGCATGCTCTTTTCGTATTTTCGTCCGTAAGGATAAACAGTTTGTTGAACGTAAGGGAGGCCAGGAAGTCCGAAAGCTCGGTCTTCAAGTCTTTTACGATCACTACTTGCTGACGTGCCATGATATTAGTATTTCAATCCGGCCTCTTCAATGATCTTATCTACGGCATCGGCCAGGCCTTCGGGCTTTTTGCCTCCGGCGGTTGCGAAATGAGGTTGTCCGCCTCCGCCCCCCTGGATCAGGCTGGAAGCTCCTTTGACCAAGGTCGCGGCGTTGAGTCCTTGGGCTATCAGGCTATCGCTAAGCATCACCATCAGTGAACATTTCGATTCTTCGTACGTACCGGCCACCAGGATAAAAGGCACATTGATCTCGCCACGGATCTGGAACGCGATATTCTTCATCACCTCCGCATGGGCGTTCCCGATGAAACGAACCAGCTTCACACCGTCGTGATCAACTGCTCTGCGCAAGAGTTCTTCTTTCATCATCGCAGCTTTATCCTTCATAAAGTCTTCCACCTGCTTGCGCAATCCGGAATTCTCTTCGATGGCTTTGCGTATCGCCGGAAGGATATTGGGAATGTTATTGAACATCGACCGCACCTCACGCACCATATCCTGTTGCGCGTAGTATTGATCGTCGGCCCCTTCCGCCGTGATTGCTTCAATGCGTCGGATACCTGCGGCGATAGAGCTTTCGCTTACGATACGCATACTTCCGATCATACCGGTGGAAGGAATATGTGTTCCCCCGCAAAGCTCCACCGAGCTTCCGAATCGGATCACCCGCACCTCATCGCCATATTTCTCGCCGAACAATGCCATGGCTCCCAGTTCCATTGCCTCTTTGATCGGCACGCAGCGGTTTTCGTCCAGTGAGATATTCTCACGGATCTTCCGGTTTACCCGTTTCTCCACTTCGCGCAGCTCCTCATCGGTCACTTTCTGGAAGTGTGAGAAGTCAAAACGTAAAGACTCCGGAGAGACATACGAACCTTTCTGTTCCACATGCGTACCTAAGACATCGCGCAGGGCTTCGTGCAAGAGGTGGGTTGCCGTATGGTTGCATTCCGATTGCAGCCGTTTCTCTTTGTTGACCGTAGCGGTGAAAGTCGCCGTTACATCTTTCGGCAATTGAGAGACCAGATGCACCGAGAGGTTGTTTTCGCTCTTCGTATCTAATATGTTAATCTTTTCCTCTTCCCCGATCAACAGGCCGGAATCGCCGACTTGCCCCCCTTTTTCCGCATAGAAAGGCGTCTGATCGAAGACGAGCTGATAGAGTTCTTTATTCTTTTGTTTGACCTTGCGGTAACGCAGGATCTCCGCTTCGCATTCGAACAGGTCGTACCCGACAAAGCGACTTTCGCCTTCTTTGAGGATCACCCAGTCGCCGGTTTCCACCGCTGCCGCGTTGCGTGCCCGTTCTTTCTGTTTTTGCATCTCGGCGTTAAACTCTTCGAGATCGACATCCATCTGGTTCTCGCGCAGGATCAGTTCAGTCAGGTCCAAGGGGAATCCATAGGTATCGTATAAAGTAAAGGCATCCACGCCGGTTACCGTAGTCTTGCCGGCGGCTTTTGCCTCTTCCATTTTCTTGTCTAACAGGCGGATACCCGTCTCCAGCGTGCGCAGGAAAGATTCTTCTTCCTCTTTCATCACCTTTTCGATCAGGGTCTGCTGCGCGATCAGTTCCGGATAAGCATCTCCCATTGTGCCGATGAGCGATGGGATCAAGGTGTACAGAAACGCTTCGCGGCGGTTGAGGAACGTATACCCATAACGCACCGCGCGGCGCAGGATCCGGCGGATCACATAACCGGCCTTCGCGTTCGAGGGCAGTTGGCCGTCGGTGATCGAGAACGCGATCGTACGGATATGGTCGGCGATCACGCGCATGGCGATATCCTGTGGTTTGTTTTCTCCGTAGCGGGTGCCTGTCTTGGTGGCGATCGTCTGGATGATCGGTTGGAACACATCCGTATCGTAATTGGACGTCTTCCCTTGAATAGCCATGCACAAACGTTCGAATCCCATACCGGTATCGATCACCTTGGCCGGAAGACCGACCAGTGAACCGTCGCTCAGGCGGTTGTATTGCATAAACACCAGGTTCCAGATCTCGATCACCTGCGGATGATCCTTGTTTATCAGCTCCGCTCCCGGGATTGCCGCCCGTTCTTCGTCCGTACGCAGGTCGATATGCACTTCCGAGCAAGGACCGCAAGGCCCTGTATCGCCCATCTCCCAGAAATTATCTTTTTTGTTGCCGTTGAGGATATGATCCAACGGCAGGAATTCTTCCCAATACCCCGCGGCTTCTTCGTCGCGTTCGAGGTTCTCCGCCGGGCTGCCTTCGAATACGGTGGCATAGAGGCGTTTGGGCTCCAATCCGAGGGTGTCTACCAGGTATTCCCACGCCCAGCCGATCGCTTCTTTCTTGAAGTAATCGCCGAACGACCAGTTGCCCAACATCTCGAACATCGTATGATGATAGGTGTCGTGCCCTACCTCTTCCAGGTCGTTATGTTTACCACTCACACGCAGGCATTTCTGCGAGTCGGCGATACGCGGGTATTTGATAGGCACATTGCCCAGGATAATATCTTTGAATTGGTTCATTCCCGCGTTTGTAAACATTAAAGTGGGGTCACCTTTAATAACCATAGGTGCGGAAGGAACAATTTGATGGCCTTTAGATGCGAAAAAGGCTTTGAATGATTCACGGGTTTCTTTAGCTGTCAACATAATATGATGCACTTCACGTTAATATTCTCAAAAACGATTTGCAAAAGTACTGTAAATTATTACATTTGCATCTATTTCGCTAATATTTGTTTCATGAAGCTATTCAAATCGCGTAAAACTTATTACCGCTATAACCCCAATACACTCAGCTACGAACGGGTGTACCCCACCCATAAAGACCGCTTGTACGGTCTATTGCGCCACCTGAGCACCGGTGTGCTTTTCGGCGCGGCTACCTTCCTGGCTATCATGTATCTGATCGACTCACCCATGGAATCTCAACTGCGCAAGGAGAACAAGCTCCTGCAAACCCAATATGAGGTGCTTTCCCTCCGGTTGAACGACGCCCTGGATGTGTTGGAAGACCTGCAACAGCGGGATGAGAACCTTTACCGGGCGATCTTCCAGGCGGAGTCTATCCCCGAGTCGGTGCGCAAGTCCGGCTTCGGAGGTACAAACCGGTACGAACACCTGATGCAGTTGAGCAATCCCGAATTGGTGGTGGCTACTTCGCGCCGGATGGATATGTTGCGCAAGCAGTTGTATGTACAATCCAACTCGTTGGAAGAGCTGATTACGATCGGCAAGAGCCAGGAGGAGCGCAGTAAATGTATTCCCGCCATCCAGCCGATCTCGAATAAGGACCTTACCCGTACGGCTTCGGGTTACGGTATGCGTATCGACCCGATCTACCGCGTGCCCCGTTTCCATACGGGCATGGACTTCTCAGCCAAAACAGGAACTGAGATCTATGCCACGGGCGACGGCGTGGTGACCTATGCCGCCTGGAAACAAGGCTATGGCAATTGCCTGGTGATCAACCACGGCTACGGCTATGAAACCCTTTATGGGCACATGAGTAAGTATCGCGCCCGCGTGGGGCAGAAGGTGAAGCGCGGTCAGGTGATCGGCGAAGTAGGTAATACGGGAAAGTCGACCGGTCCGCACCTGCACTACGAAGTAATGGTCAGAGGCAAGTATGATAATCCCGCCCGGTACTACTTTATGGACCTGACGCCCGAGGAATACGACCGGATGATCCAGATTGCCGATAATCATGGCCAGGTAATGGACTAAACGAAGAAAGAACGATGGCCTTAAAGAAAGAAAAGAACCAGAAGTTGTACTATTCCATCAGTGAAGTGGCGCAGATGTTCGAGGTGAACGAGTCGACCCTCCGCTTTTGGGAGAAAGAGTTCGACGTGATCCGCCCGCGGAAGACGGCCAAAGGCACCCGTTTCTACAAACAGGAAGATATTGATGCCGTACGTTTGATCTATCACCTGGTCAAAGAGCGGGGCATGACCCTGGCCGGCGCCCGTCAGAAGTTGAAAGACAACAAAGAGACTACCGTTCGGCAGGAAGATATCGTCAACCGCCTGAAGCAGATCAAAGAAGAGCTCTTGTCGATGAAAGAAGCGTTTGATGCGATCGGACCGGCAGATTCAGTGGAAAGTTTTGAGTAGCGAGAGCAGAAACCAAGCTTGCTTGGATTATGCCGAGTCACGAAAAACTTCTGCTCAGAATGAGCAAAAATTGATAATTTAAATCTTATCTTCGCAGGCTAAAAATAAACAATACTAAATAAACATGGAAGTAACAGGAAGAGTAATTGCCGTACTGCCCGAACAGGGTGGAGTCAGCAAGACAGGCAATGAGTGGAAGAAACAAGAGTATGTAATCGAAACCCAGGAACAATACCCCAAGAAGGTCTGCTTCCAGTTGTTTGGCGCCGACCGCATCGCACAGGCCGCGATCCAGTCGGGCGAGGTGATCACGGTACATTTCGATATCGAAAGCCGCGAGTATCAGGGACGTTGGTACACGAACATCAACGGATGGCGCATCGAACGTCCGGCTGCCGACGGAGCGGCTCCTGCCGGTGAGGTGACGCCTGCTAACTTTGCTCCTGCCGGTGCTCCTGTCGCTCCCGACTTCCCACCGGCCAGTCCGGTCGATGATCTGCCTTTCTAACGTATGGATATCTTATTCCTGATAGGAGGCTTAGTCCTTATTCTGATCGGAGCTAACGCGCTTACCGACGGTGCTTCAGCCGTCGCTAAGCGCTTTCGCATTTCAAGCCTGGTGATCGGGCTTACCATTGTGGCATTCGGCACTTCGGCTCCGGAGCTGACCGTCAGCCTGGTATCCGCCCTGAAAGGCAGTGCCGATATCGCTATCGGGAATGTGGTCGGAAGTAATATCTTCAATACCTTGATGATCGTGGGCTGTACGGCGGCTATCGTGCCGATCGCCATCACCCGGGGCACGCTGAAGCACGAGATCCCGCTCTGTCTGCTCGCCGCCCTGGTCTTGTCGGTCTGCGCCAGTGATGTCCTATTGGGCAGTGGACCGGCCGATGTCATCAGCCGCAGCGAAGGCTTGCTCTTATTGGGTTTCTTTCTGATCTTTATGGCTTATACCTTCTCCATCGCCAAGAGCGGAACCGCGAACGACGACGACACCGCCATCAAAGAGATGCCCGCCTGGCGCTCTGCCTTTTATATCGCAGGCGGCCTGGCGGCGTTGGTCTATGGCGGACAGATCTTTGTCGACGGCGCTTCCGGCATCGCCCGAAGCCTGGGCGTGACGGAGTCGGTCATCGGATTGACCCTGGTCGCCGGTGGCACCTCTTTGCCCGAACTGGCCACCTCGGTGGTCGCTGCCTTAAAGAAAAACCCGGAAATGGCCATCGGCAACGTGATCGGCTCCAACCTGTTCAATATCTTCTTTGTCCTGGGCTGCAGCGCGACAATCACCCCGTTGACGATACAGGGATTGACCCCGGTCGACTTCTCCGTACTTATCCTTTCGGCAGTCCTATTGTATGTCTTCGGCCTCTTTTTCCGCAAAAGAACCATCACCCGCTGGGAAGGCCTCGCCCTGGTTGCCTGTTATGTGGGATATACCGCCTACCTCATTATGGGACAATAAACGGTAATATCCCGACCGTGCCCGTAGCCAAACCCGGCGATCCAGTCCGCCAGGCTGCCCTGCGTCTTGCTCCACTCACTTTTGACAATGAATTGCCACCGCCTTGGCAAAACTTTGCCATGCCGGTGGCAAAACTTTGCCAAGGCGGTGACAAACTTTTGCCATGACGAAGGCAAAGCTTTGCCAAGGGCAGGCAAAGCTTATTCCCGCTTTAATCTTTAAATAAACGCATTAGAGCTTCTTTGTAGCTGCCGCCGATGGGTAGTTTTTTGCCGGCGATCTGGAGAATATTCTTATCGATCAGTTCGATATGGTTCAGGGCGATGATATACGATTTGTGGATGCGGATAAAGCGGTCCGAGGGCAGGCGTTCTTCCAGTTCGCGGAGCGAGATCAGCGTGGTGATGCGCTGGGTGGTGGTATGAAACGTGACATATTCCCGCTGGCCTTCGACAAAGAGTAGTTCTTTGTAGTGGATGCGGTACACTTTCGAGCCGCTTTTGACGATCAGGCTGTCCTCTTCGGGTTTCTCTGCCGGCTGGCTGATGACGTTTACGACCGGTTGCGGCACTTCATGACTGCTCCGGCGTTCGGTCACCTTATTGATCGCCTGCAGGAAGCGGGGGAAAGCGATGGGTTTCAACAGGTAATCCACCACATCCAGTTCGTAGCTCTCGACGGCATATTCCGAGTAAGCCGTTGTAAAAATAATCGCCGGCGGGTTCTTCAACCGGCGGGCGAATTCCAGTCCGGTGATCTCCGGCATCTGAATATCCAACAGCATAATATCGATCTTTTCCTTTTGCAACAGCGTCATAGCTTCGAACACATTCGAGGCCATGCCGGTGAGCGTCAGGAAAGGCAGTTTCGAGACATATTCCGACAATAGCTTGCGGGCATGAAACTCATCGTCAACAACTAAAACACTCAGTAGTTCGCTCATGGGATTCTTTTCTGTTTATAAAGGTAATGGATAATTCCACCCGGAACAATTCCGGCAGATTGGAGATCTCCAGTTTGTGGTTGTCCGGGTAATAGATATCCAGGCGCCGGCGGACATTCTCGATGCCGATGCCGGGATCTTTCACGACCGGTGCGTGTTTGATCATCGGCTGGCTGTTCTCGGCCACGAAAAGGAGCCGTTCCGCATTGGCTTCGAGCGAGATGCGCACAAAACTATTGCAATCGACCTCCAAGGGGGTATGTTTAAAGCAGTTCTCGACCAACGGCTGGAAGATCATCGGCGGGATAGACAAGCCGGCACCGTCTTCCACGTGGTAGGTGAAGCGGATATCCTTATCGCATTCGAAACGTAGTTTCTGGAAATCGATAAAGTTCTTGATGTATTCGATATCCTTGACCAACGGGGTCACCTCCGTCTCGCAATCTTCCATCAGGTAACGCATCATCTGCGCCAGCTTCAACACATAACCCGAGCTATACTCGTCTTTGAAGTACGTCATGGAATAGATATTGTTCAACGCGTTGAACACGAAGTGCGAATTGATCTGCGACTTCAATACCCGGGCTTCCAGCGTCTTGCGTTCCGACAAGAGCTTCTCTTTCTGGCGGGTGGTCTCTTTGGCTTTCTTGCCGAAAGCCACGAGACTGGAAAGGGCAAAGCTCATCGTTAATAAAGCGATGTATTTCGAGGTCGAGAAGAAATCTTTGTATTCATAGAAAGGCGTACCGTCGAAAGGCATACCGTCTCTAAATAGATCTTCTATGGGTTCCTTGACAATCATATAGTAGACCTTCGTCTCGAGGTAGGCCGACAGGTTGATCATGATGCCGAGCATCAGGATACACGAAAAGACATAGGTGACTTTCCGCCCTTTCATCATGATGCGGGGAAGCAAGACCTTCTGATTCCCATAATACACAATCATGATGCTGACTAAGGTTAATACAGCTACAACGAACGACAATCTCAGGCTGATCCAAAGGTTGTGCGGAAAAGCAAGAATAAACACCAGCGTCCAAATGCTCAGGGCCTGGTAGCCGATCTTGTTACGTATATAATCAATTACTTTATTCATTTTAGTAGTTCGTAGTTGGTAGTTAGTAGTTGGTAGTAAGTAGGGCATGCCGTAATTTATCTACTGACTACTTACTACTAACTACCAACTACTGCATTCGGTATGCCGAATGCTATAAAACGAATTAAAGGTAAGCATTATCCGTATACGCAAGCTATGATTTCAATCAATTGCGTGATCTTTTCAAACAAATGCTGCAAATCTTCAACGACCGGCTGTTTCGCGTATTTCTTCTTCAACGAATGGCATTATTGAACCACTGGAGGCTTTGATTTAGATAGTCTGTGCCTGTGTTGAATTTATTTTTCCGGGTCGGAATTCTTATGGACTTTTGCCTGCGGATACGAAGAAAAGAGCTTTAGGCTTAAAATATAAAGGGTTTTAAATTGTCTGTAAGGATATAGGTATAGTATTAATTGAATAAAAGGTGAAAGATGAAGGATCTAATTAAATTTACAATTGGAGTGACAGTATTGATGATGATGATGGTTTCCTGCGGAGGCAATAATGGTTCCTCCGCAGCCCATCAGGCTACCGTGCAGGAATACCCTGTGATGGTGATGAACAAGCAGGAGGCCAACCTGCAATCCGTTTATCCGGCCACGATCCGTGGGCAGGAAGATATAGAAATCAAACCGCGGGTGGACGGATATATCGAAGCGATCTATGTGGATGAAGGATCGGTGGTGCGAAGCGGGCAAGCCTTGTTCCGTATCAACTCGCCGTCGTCGGAACAGTCGTTGACCTCGGCGCGTGCCGCGGTAAACAGTGAGAAGGCTCGGGTGAATACCGCCAAGGTCGATGTCGAGCGCTACCGTCCGCTGGCTGAGAAAGGTATTGTCAGCGAGGTACAGTTGCAAACCTACGAGAACGCCTACCAAACGGCATTGGCTACGCTCGAACAGGCCGAAGCGACGTTGAAAAACGCGGAAGCGATGATGAGCTGGACGACAGTAAGCAGCCCGGTCGACGGTGTGGTGGGTTCTATCCCTTACCGCAAGGGTAGCTTGGTGAACAGCGCCAATACCTTGACGAGCATCGCCAATACGGGAAACGTCTATGCGTACTTCTCCTTGAACGAGCGCAAACTAATGGACTTTATGGAAGGCGTGGAAGGCGCCACACAGTCGGAAAAGATCAAGAATATGCCGCCGGTCGCGTTGATCCTGTCTGATGGCTCGACCTACGAAGCATACGGACGGATTGAAACGATTACCGGAACGGTGGACATCACGACAGGCTCCGCGAACTTCCGTGCCGAGTTTGCCAACCCTTCGGGCAAATTGCGTAGCGGCACGAGCGGCAAGGTGGTGATCCCCAATACGCTGAGTGATGTCTATGTGATTCCGCAGAAGGCAACCTTCAGTCAGCAGGACAAAGTCTTGGTCTACAAGATGGAGGGTGACTCGGTGCGCCAACATATCATCTCGGTGCAAACGATGCCGAATGGTTTGGACTATGCCGTGACCCACGGGCTGTCGGATGGCGACAAGATCGTCTCCGATGGCGTTGCCACCCTGCGCAACGGCATGAAAATCGCCGCCAAGAAAGAACTAACTGCTTCGGTTAATTAAATAATACGATCTAAAGCTGGGGCTGACCTAAAACGCTTCCTAAGGCTCTCCTCCTTTGAAAAGGAGGAGTACCCGAACGAAGAGAGGGGGAGGTGGTTAGACTCTTTATCCACAAATATTTAAGGCATCTAACCACCTCCCGGCTCGTACCTCGCCGTACTCCTCCTTTTCAAAGGAGGAGAGCTTTAGGAAACTTTTGGACCAGGCGAGGACACTTTGATACCTTTGAGTCAGACAAAGACACAAGATAGTTCACTTACTATTTATTCTATAGAAAACAAACAAATTATGCTTAAAACATTTATAGATCGCCCCGTGCTCTCGACGGTGATCTCGATAATTATTGTCGTCTTGGGAATCATTGGCTTGTATATGTTGCCGGTGGAACAATATCCGGATATCGCACCGCCCACGGTGCAGGTGGAGGCTTCGTATAACGGTGCCAATGCCGACGTGATGATGAACAGTGTGATCATCCCGCTGGAAGAAGCGATCAACGGGGTGGAAGGGATGACCTACATGACTTCCTCCGCCGAGACCGGTTCAGCAAATATCACCGTCTATTTCAAGCAGGGAATCGATCCCGATATGGCGACAGTGAACGTGCAGAACCTGGTCAACCAGGCCTCCTCCCTCTTGCCCGCCGAAGTAACTCAGGCTGGGGTTACCGTACGTAAGCAGCAGACGAGTAACATCCTGATGATGTCTTTCGTCTCTGAAAACCCGGACTACGACTCCAAGTTCCTGCAGAACTACGCCAATATCAATATTATTCCTCAGATCAAGCGTGTCTATGGCGTGGGGAATGCCCAGGTGTATGGTGCAAACGACTATTCGATGCGCGTATGGCTGAAGCCCGACGTGATGGCATCGTATAAGATCTCGACGGGCGAGGTCATTGCCGCCCTGCGGGATCAGAACATCGAAGCGGCTCCCGGCCAGTTGGGCGAGAACAGCAACCAGGCTTTTCAATATACCTTGAAGTATACCGGACGGCTCTCTTCGACGGAAGAGTTCGAGAATATTATCGTGCGCTCGCAGGACGGGAAGATCGTTCGCCTGAGCGATATTGCCGATGTCGAGTTGGGCTCTTTGATGTACAGCGTATCAACAACGACCGATGGGAAAGCGTCTATCATGATGGCGATCACGCAGACCGCGGGTTCCAATGCACAGGAAGTGCTTAGTAGTGTTAAAGCTGAATTGGACAAAGCGGCTGAGGATCTTCCTCCGGGTTTGAAGTTCACCTACCTGATGGACGTGAGTGATTTCCTGAACGCCTCGATCAATAAGGTAGTTTCTACCCTGATCGAAGCCTTCCTCCTGGTGTTCCTGGTGGTGTTTATCTTCCTGCAGAACTTCCGCTCGACATTGATCCCCGCCATTGCCGTGCCGGTGGCTATCGTCGGAACCTTCTTCTTCCTTTGGGTAATGGGCTTTTCGATTAATATCCTTACTCTTTTCGCATTGGTGTTGGCGATTGGTATTGTGGTCGACGATGCCATTGTGGTGGTCGAGGCGGTGCACGCCGAGATGGAGAGTGGCACGAAAGATCCGCGGGAAGCAGCGATCAAAGCGATGAAAGAGATCGCTCCGGCAATCGTCTCCATCACGTTGGTTATGGCTTCCGTCTTTATCCCCGTTAGTTTTATCGGCGGTACGACGGGTATCTTCTACCAGCAGTTCGGCTTAACGCTGGCGGTAGCAATCGGTATCTCGGCAATCAATGCGTTGACGTTGAGCCCCGCGCTCTGTGCCTTGTTCCTCAAACCGCATACGGGCGAATATGCAAAGAAGAACTTCCTCCAGCGCTTCTTCTATTATTTCAATGCCGGCTTTGGCGCAGCAACATCAAAATACCGGAGCTCGCTGATTTTCCTCGGTAAGAAAGGACACCGCTGGATCACGGTGGCGATTATCGTAGTCAGCTCCATTATCCTGTTCGGCCTGATGAAGGTACTGCCTACCGGGTTCGTTCCGCAGGAAGACAGTGGGGGCGTAATGGGTATGATCACCCTGGCGCCGGGTTCCTCGATGGAACGGACCGACTCGGTGATACGTGCCGTCGTTGAGATGGCCAATGAGATTCCGGAAGTGAAGAATTTAGGGAGTATAAATGGGATAAGCTTTATGAGCGGGATGGGTAGTTCGTATGGTTCCATGATTATCAAGATGGATCATTGGGACGACCGCAAGATCACCGCCAGTGAAGTGGCCGCCATCATGACAGAGAAAACCAAATCGATCAACAACGCCACCTTTATGTTCTTCGGAACTCCGACCATTCAGGGATTCGGCTTAAATAGCGGAGTGTCGGTCAACCTGCAGGACCGTACCGGCGGAGATATCTATAAGTTCTACGACATTACGAACGACTTCCTGGCTAAGATGAACGAACGCGACGAGGTGATGATGGCCATGACCACCTTCAACCCCAACTTCCCGCAGAAGCAGATCGAAGCGAATATGGCGAAGATCAAAGAAGCCGGATTGACATTGAACGATGTGATGGGCACGCTGCAAGCCTATATCGGTAGCCAGTATATCTCGAACTTCAACCTCTACGGCAAGCAGTTCCGGGTCATGGTGCAGGCCTCGCCCGAGTACCGCTCGAAAGAGGCCGATCTGGATGGTATGTTTGTCAAGACGGCCAATGGAGAGATGGCGCCGATCACAGAGTTTGTGACGATCACCGATATGACCGGGCCGGAGACCCGTACGCGTTTCAACCTCTACTCGTCTATGGAACTGACGATCATCCCGAACTTCTACGGACAATACAGCTCCGGCGACGTGATCAAAGCCATCGAAGAGGTGAAAGCCGAGACGCTGCCGCAGGGCTACAGTTACGAGTTCTCAGGCATGACGCGCGAGGAATCCGAAAGTAGCAGCCAAACGGTATTGATCTTCGGGCTTTGCCTGATCTTCGTCTACCTCTTGCTCGCCGCTTTGTACGAGAGTTATATCCTGCCGTTGGCGGTGATCTTCTCCCTGCCCGTCGGGCTGGCGGGTGTGTTTATCTTCCTGGCGGCATTCGGCTTGAACCAGGGGATTACGAATAATATCTACGTGCAGATCTCCCTGATCATGTTGATCGGACTGTTGGCAAAGAACGCGATTCTGATCGTAGAGTATGCGATTCAGCGGCGCCAACAAGGCATGAGCATTGTGGAAGCTGCGGTGAACGGCGCCGTCGCCCGTTTCCGTCCGATTCTGATGACCTCGTTTGCCTTTATCTTCGGATTGGTTCCGTTGGCCCTTGCCACAGGCGCCGGAGCGATCGGTAACCGTTCGATCGGGATCAGCGCCATCGGTGGGATGTTGATCGGGACACTGATCGGGGTGGTGGTTATTCCTTCCCTCTACATCATGTTCCAGGCGATACAGGAAAGGTTTAGTAAAAAGAAAGAAGTTGGAAGTTAGAAGTTAGAATATGAAGAATTTTAGATATACAAAAGGAATGGTTCTATTAGGGCTGATTGCCCTGATGGGGCTGTCCTCCTGCCAGGTGGTGAATCAATATAAAACCCCTGAGGTAGACACGGAAAATCTGTACCGGGAGGTCCATACGGCGGATACAACGACCATCGCCGATATCCCCTGGCGGACGTATTTCTCCGATCCGCAACTGGTCGCGTTGATCGAAGAAGGGATTACAAACAATTACAACCTGCAGATCGCCTATACCCGTATTCAGCAGGCAGAGGCCAGCCTGGGCATCGCCCGGGCGGCCTATTTCCCGGATGTGGCATTGGTAGGCCAGGTGAATCATTCGCGCAACAGCAACGGCGAAGGGGGCAAGGATGTATTGGGCTATCACTCGACGAGTTACAGTTTGGGCGTATCCGCTTCGTGGGAAGTGGATCTCTGGGGCAAGCTCAACCGGCAGTCGAAGGCGAAGTACGCGCAGTTCCTCAACAGCCATGCGTATAAGAACCTGATACAGACCTCATTGATCGCCAATATCGCCACGTCGTATTATTCGCTATTGGCGTTAGACGAGAAGTTACAAATCACCGTCGAAAGCGCCAAACTGATGGAAGAGAACGTGCAGACGATGGAAGACCTCAAGAACGCCGGCCTGCAGAACGGTGCCGCCGTGGAACAGAGCAAAGCGTTGCTCTACAGTACAGTGACCAGCATCCCCGACCTGGAAAGCCAGATCCGGCAACTGGAGAACGCGATCTCTACCTTGCTCGGGCGTAAACCGGGAACCATCAGCCGCCGCAACCTGTACGACCAGCCGTATCCCGAAGAACTGGCCTATGGCGTTCCGGCGCAGATACTCGCCCGGCGTCCCGACGTCAGGCAGGCGGAATTGGCTTTCCGCTCGGCTTTCGAACTGACCAACGCGGCACAGGCCAGCTTCTACCCTTCGATCACACTCAGTACGGGTACGCTCGGTTATGCCACAGCAAACACCTTGTCAAACTTCTTTAAACCCGAGAACCTCTTTGCCAGCATCATCGGCGGGCTCACCCAGCCGCTGTTTGCCAAGAAACAACTCACCGGCAACCTGAAGATCGCCAAGGCACAGCAACAGGAAGCGCTATTGACCTTCGAACAGACCGTGTTGGAAGCCGGGCAGGAAGTAACCGACATCCTCTATGCCTTTGAGTCGTCGCTAAAAAAGAACGAAACGCGGCAGAAGCAAATCGCCGCCAGCCGCAACTCCGTCAGTTTCACGCAGGAACTCTTGAAAGCCGGCGTGGCAAACTATACCGAAGTATTGAATGCCGAGCAGAACCTCTTGTCCGCGCAGCTCAGCCAGGTCAACGACCGGCTGGAGCAGCTGCAATGCACCGTCAACCTCTACAAAGCCTTGGGTGGCGGAGCGGAGTAAACAAATTGAATAACAACAACTAAAAAATGAAAGTGATGAATGCAATAGTAACCTTAAAGACATTTTCGAATACCGAAAACACGATCCTGACCGATAGCTTTCAGGATATGATTTCCATCCTTCATGCCGATATCTCCAACGCGCGGAGCCACTGGGATGAACTCCTGCGCGCTTTGGCGGTCGACTCCAATGCTTTCGTCCTGATCCTGGTGCAATGCGGGCAGGCGGAGTTTACGATGGACTATAAAACCCATACGATTGCTCCCGGTAAGTTGACTTTCATTATGCCCAATCATGACTTTCAGTTTACTGATATGAGCGACGACTTCAATGCCCGCCTGTTGATCCTGGATCCGGCCTTTCAAAACGAAGTAGGATTTGAGAATAAAGGTTTCTATAATTATCTCACGATGAAGAGAAACCCCGTTATCCGGGTGGAACCGGAAGACGAAGCGAACCTGGCTAATGCCTTGACGGTGTTGCAGGAGAAGATCCGGAACCGTTCGCACCTCTACCATAAAGAGCTCGTCTACAACGCGACGACGGGCCTGATTCTCGAGGTGCAGAACGTCCTGATGCGCAGAAATGACACGATGATCCATCCCGTCCTTACGCGCAAAGAGGAGGTGGTCGACCGCTTCCTCAAACTCCTGGCCAAACACGGTAAGCAACAACATACACTTGCCTACTATGCCGATCAGCTCTTCATCACCGCCCAGTACCTCTCCGCCATCCTGAAAGAACAGACCGGCAAAAGCGGCAGCAAATGGATCAACGAAGCCCTGATCATGGAAGCAAAGAAGCTCCTGAAGTCCCCCTATTCCAGCATCCAGGACGTAGCCTATACCTTGAACTTCTCCGACCAATCCACCTTCGGCAAGTTCTTCAAAAAAAGCATCGGCATGTCGCCACTGGTATATAAAAGGATTTCGTAATGCGGGAGTATTTATTCCTTTGTTCTTCTATACGAAATTATAGTTCTTATTCAAAATCGAAGTGATAGCCTGTGAGTGTTTCGTTGGGCATGTATTTTTCGATCAGGGCGTATAGGGTTGGGTCGTATTCTTGTAGTTGGGTGCGGTATTTCATGGTGAAACGCTTAGGACCCGCGACTTCGATCCGGCAGGTGTTGAACCAGGCTTGTACGCCTTCTGCCCAATATTCGGCGGCGTTTTCCATCGCGTAGGTGCCGGCCCATAATCCGGTCTGGCGGGCGTTGGCGTAGGCGGCAAACAGGGCGGTTTCGAATGCATTGCCGGAAGGGTCGTACGCGTTGCTTTCGCGCAAGCCTTGATCGATATTGTGTGCAAATTCATGTACCATGATGCTTTCCTGGGCATAGCGGTAGTAGAAAGGGGATTGCGGCGTATAGACGATATTCTCTTCTCCGCAGGTCATCAAAGGCAGGTAGGGGGTGGCGCCGTAGCCTCGTCCTCTTTCATCCCAATTGGTATCCGGCCACCAGAGGGGCATCGCCCGGTTTTCGGGCAAGTCCGTAACCTCTTCTTCGGCTCCGATAATTCCTATGCGGAAGTGGTTATCGGCCATCCATTGCAACGCGAAAGGAGGCAGCTCTTTCACCATTGTTTCGACAATATACCGGCATTGCAGCATCGCCGAATCGGAAACAAAGCGGGAGGCAACGATCGCAATATCCGGGGAGGAACCCGGCGTCCGGGCTAAAAGGTATTTGCTATACCACAGATCGACCGGGATCTCTTGGGTGTAAGCAAAGCCGTTTACGATATCGACCCACTGGGTATAACCCGCAGGAGGAAGCGTGATGCCGTCAGGATGAGGCGTTACGGTTTTTTCGCCAAACAGCGCTTCGACGAAAGCCAATCCTTCCGGGTCGAAACGCTCGAGCTCTTCATAAACAAACGGATAATAATTGTTTTGCGCATAACAGGATTTCGCGATCTCTCCCAGATAACGCTCCGGGCTTTTTGTCGCAGGGGCATTGGTGACTTTGTTTTTAAGCAATTTAGTCCCGTCGAAATAATATACCGCGTTGTATTTGCTGGTTTTTACCTTATCGTGAAGCGCCTGAAGCCGGTTTTTTTCTTCGGCAGACAGATATTTCTCGTAGACCAATTCGGATAGATAGACCCAAAGCAATAAGCTGTCTTTCTGGAACACATGTTTATCTTTATCGCCAATAACGACACTGCCGGCATGGGGATTTGTTTTCTCGTTTGCCGGTACATATCCGTTCGTCCCTTTTTTGTCGAGAATCCAGATCGTATCGTTCGATATTTTTGATAATCCTTTGGCAGGAAGTGCTTGCGAGAGGTGTTTGAGCTGGCGGATAATGGTTTCGAACGAAGGGTCGGCGGTATTCAATCCTTCCGGTATGCCGATCACAAATCCGTGTTCTTTCAGATAGGTCATCCCGGAGCGACTATTGTCAACAATAACTTCAGGGCCATCATTTTCCTGGCAGGAGAATAAGCTGTAAGCGGATATGGCTATCCATACGTATACGATACGTTTCAATAAGGTCTTCATTTGTGTGTTTTGTTTGTCGGTGAATGTGGGAAATCAATACTCTTCCCGGTATTTGCTTTCTTCTTTATCAGAGAGAATGCTCAGGTAACTTTTGTAGCGTGATTCGCTGATCGTGCCTTCTTGGATCGCTTGCAATACAACGCATCCGGGTTCGTGACGATGGGAGCAATTGCCAAAACGGCAGTTCTCGGCTTCCTTGAAGATCTCGGGGAAATAATGGGAGATCTCGGCATCTTCCATATCGAACGTACCGAAACCTTTGATGCCCGGGGTGTCGATAAGATATCCGCCTTCCGGAAGATCGATCATCTCAGAGAACGTAGTGGTATGCATCCCTTTGTTGTGATATTCGGAAATACCACCGGTCTTCAGGTTGACCCCGGGAACAAGTTTATTGATGATTGTGGATTTTCCTACACCGGAGTGTCCCGACAATAGCGTTATCTTGTCTTTCAGTTCGGCTCTGATCGTATCCAGCCCTTCTTCGGTTTTGGCGCAAAGATTAAAACAGGGATAGCCGATGGACGTATAAAGCCGGGTAAGTTCTTCCAGGCGCTCCAGGTCTTCTCCTTTATACCGGTCGATCTTATTGAAAATAATTTTTACCGGCACATTATAGGCTTCTGCGGTAGCCAGGAAACGATCCATAAAGATGGTCGTTGTGATCGGATAGTTGATGGTTGCAATCAACATCGCCTGGTCGAGATTCGCTGCGATAATATGAAATTGTTTGGAGAGGTTGGATGCCCGGCGGACAATATAATTCTTCCGGTCTTCGATCTCCGTAATAAAAGCGGTGCCTTCATTATTGATATCGATAGCTACGCGGTCGCCAACGGTAATGGGGTTGGTGCTGCGTATCTCTTTCAACCGAAAATTGCCTTTAATCTTACTTTCGATATCCCGCCCATCGTCTGTCCGTACGGTATACCAGCTGCCGGTGTTCTTTATGACTAAGCCTTTCATAAACAATTGACAATTGTCAATTTCAGTGTGATGCTTAGCATCACACTGTCATGATTTCTTTTTCCTTTGCAGCGTATAACTCGTCTACTTTTTTGATATACCTATCATGTATCTTTTGGACTTCACCTTCTGCATCCTTTTCGACATCTTCCGGTGTGCCGTCTTTTATACTTTTCTTCAACAGGTCGATGGCGTCACGGCGGGCATTGCGCACACTGATCTTTGCATTTTCTGCTTCCTGTTTGGATTGTTTGGCCAACTGACGGCGACGCTCTTCGGTTAACGGCGGAATACCCAGACGGATGATCTCTCCATTATTTTCCGGCGTAATACCCACATCGGAGTTCAGGATTGCCTTTTCAATATCTTTGATCAATGGTTTTTCCCATGGAGTGATAATGATCGTCTTGGCATCCGGTGTGTTGATCGAAGCCACATTGCTAAGTGGGACAATACTGCCGTAGTAAGAGACTTTTACGCCATCCAGAATTTTTGGATTTGCTTTTCCGGCCCGAATGTGCGACAGTTGTTCATCCAGATATTCAATGGCTGCTTTCATTTTGTCTTCAGCCCCTTTCACATATTGTTTAATGTCTACCATAAGATTTGTACTATTAGATATTTTTTAGCTAAACAAAAGTAGTAAAGTTTTTTCATATCCGCGCAAACTCCCCTTCAAATCCTTAGTTTACGCACGGACAAACATAGACTTCGATGGTTTGTGTTTTGGGTTTGTCGTAGAAACCCTTTGTTTCTTCTTTGTACACGTTGAAATGATCGGTTTGCATGTGAGCCCGGTGTCCGGGTTTGTCTGTCCAGCGTTCGAACAGATGAAACTCAGTGCTGTCGGTGTACGACTGGTAGAGGGCATAGTCCAGGCAAGCCTCTTCTTTCAGTGTGCCGGCCTGACATTTCTCAAAAGCTGTTTTGTAGGCAGCGACAAATTCCGGTTTTATCTTCAGCGGAATGTTCATGGTCAACTCCAGGGTTTCTTTTTCGGCTACGCAAGAGCAGGTAGCATCGGCCTGGTCGGCCTTCGTGTTACAGCCTGATAAAATGAAGAGGCTGATCAGTAGTAGAGATAAGATGTGTTTCATACGATAAATATTTAAAATTCAGGGCTAAATGTAAAGCTTTTTGCTGATTGTTTTGTATATTTGACAGAAATAAGAAGTAAAAGTCTATGAAAACAAAGCCTTATGAGCCTGAAGAAGCGGAAAGACAACGGATAGAAGAACCTGTTATTGCTTACAATATGTCAGAAACCTTATCGATTGTTGCAAAGAACAGGGAAAAACTCCGGGAATCTATCGTTATCTCAAACAAACAAAAGAAGGCCGGTTTGGGTGTTGATCAGGAAGACTTCCGTAGGCAACCTCAGAAATGGAGAAAAGAAGAATAATTTGGCTGCCACAGGCTATAGAAAATGTGAAGGAGCATTGTTCCTTTTTGGCCGAGGTAAGTGAAAAGAAAGCAGACGAGCTGTTTGAAACATTCTTTGCTGTTGCGGATCGTTTGGTTACGCATCCTTTGATTGGAGCCAAAGAACCTTCCTTACAAGATCTGCGGGAAGAGTATCGCTATCTTGTCGTGTGGGGAACCTATAAAATTATTTATGAGGTCACTAAACAGAATGTATTTATTCATTCTGTTTGGGATTGCCGTAGAAATCCTTTAGAATTGGATTATCCCTAATCCGCTATCCGTCCCACGGACTTGATGCTTTTCAGCTTAGAGAGGGCGACACACATGTGTTGGATGTCTTCCACGTCGTGGACCTTCATCTTTATTTTTCCTTCGAACATGCCATCGTTGGCTTCGATCAATAGGCGTTGGATGTTTACGTTGTATTCCGCGATCGTTTTGGTGATGGAGGTCAGTACGCCCACCGAGTCGATCCCTTTGACCGATAGGGTGGCATCGAACATGGCGGTCTCGTGGCTGCTCCATTGGGTGTTCAGGATGCGTTCGCCGAAACTGCTTTTCAGACGCATAGCGATCGGGCAGGAGCGTTTATGCACCACCACATTCCCGTCGTCGTTGATAAAGCCCAACGCGTCATCTCCTGGGATCGGCTTGCAGCATTCGGCAAGCACGTAGTTCCGTATAAAGCCTTCTTCTTTGAGAATGTAGGGCTTGGACTTATCGAATTTGGGCTTTTCTTTCTCTTCTTCTTTCTTGGCGTCCTCTTTCTTCTGGCTCTTGTTGCCGCCTCCAAAAGCTTGTTTGACATATTTGAAAAGCACATTATCGCTTTTCTCTTTGATCAGCTTCTTAATGTTTTCGGGAAGGACCACATCCGCTTTCTCTACGGCATAGTAGAACTCTTCGCGTTTGGGGAAGCCGAAATACATCGATACCTTGTCCAGGTTGGAGGTGTTGGCTTCTAATTCCGCTTTGCGGAAGGCGGCGATCACTTTCTCTTCTCCCGCTTTGGATGCTTCTTTTTTTGCTTTTTTCAGGACCGCGTCTATTCTTGATCGAGCCCGGGCAGTAGTTACAAAATTGAGCCATTCCGGTTGAGGCTCCTGTGAGCGGGAGGTTAAGATCTCCACCTGATCCCCGCTTTTCAGTTGATGACTCAACGGCACGAGGCGGTGATTCACTTTGGCTCCAATGCAGCGATTGCCGATATCGGTATGCAATGCATAGGCAAAGTCGAGCGAGGTAGCCCCTTGCGGCAGTGTTTTCATATCGCCTTTGGGCGTAAAGACAAATATCTCGGAGGAGAAAAGATTCAGTTTGATGGTATCCAGAAAATCCAACGCGTTGGGATCGGGACTTTCAAGGATCTCCGTAATGGTTTGCAACCATTTGTCGAGCTCCGTATCTTCTTCGACGGCGCTTTCTTTGTATTTCCAGTGCGCGGCAAATCCTTTCTCGGCGATCTCATCCATCCGGCGGCTACGGATCTGAATCTCTACCCATTCGCCGTCGGGCCCCATAACCGTGAGGTGGAGCGCCTGATAACCATTCGCTTTCGGGCGGCTCACCCAATCCCGGATGCGATCCGGCCGTATCCGGTAGATATCGGTGATCAAAGAATAGATATCCCAGCACTGATTCTTCTCGTCTACTCCCGGCAGGGGATCGAAGATGATACGGACAGCATAGATATCGTAGATATCTTCGAAACTGACATTCTTGGCTTCCATCTTGTTCCAGATCGAATAGACGGACTTGACGCGGGCTTTCATCTCGTAGTTGAGCCCCATGGCTTTCAGCTTTTCATCGACCGGCTCGCGGAACAGGTTGAACAGGCGGTTGCGTTGTTCCTCTGTCGCTTTCAGCTTATCACTGATCGATTTGTATTCTTCCGGGTGTTCGTATTTGAAGCTGAGATCTTCCAATTCGGTTTTCATGGTGAACAACCCCAGGCGGTGGGCCAGCGGCGCGTAGAGGTATAAGGTCTCGCCGGCAATCTTGTATTGCTTGGCGGGAGGCATCGAACCCAGTGTACGCATATTATGCAGACGGTCGGCGATCTTGATCAGGATCACCCGGATATCATCACTCATGGTGAGCAACAGCTTGCGGAAGTTCTCCGCCTGTGCCGATGCCTGTTCCCCGAAGATACCTCCGGAGATCTTCGTCAAGCCGTCGACAATCTGTGCGATCTTTGGGCCGAACATATTCTTGATATCTTCGACGGTATATTCCGTATCCTCCACCACATCGTGCAGTAGCGCGGCGCTGATCGAAGTAGAGCCCAGCCCCATCTCCCCACAGACAATACGAGCCACGGCCAATGGGTGGATAATATAAGGCTCACCGGAACGCCTTTTCGCTCCGGCATGTGCCTGATTGGCCAGATTAAAAGCTTTTGTAATACGTTCGACTTTGCGCCGATGATTCGATTGCAGATACTCTTCAAGAAGGGCGTCAAACTCCGCCTGAATCAATTGATCATCGGTCAACTTTGTCTCTTGTATATTGCTCATAGAAATTTATCTCTAATTAAAAATGCGAGAGGGCAAATATAAGCAATAATTTGGAAGTCATCAGATCCTTTTTTATCTTTGTCATATGGATATTGTCTTTTCAAAACACGCAGAGGAACAGATGAAAAGAAGAGGAATTTGTAGAGAACAAGTCCTTTCTGTCATTTCAATGCCCGAGGAAGTGATTATTGATACGGATGATCCAACGGTTAGAATATATCAATCTGTTGTAGAAGAGCAAGGTAAGTCTTTTTTGCTTCGTGTTTTTGTTAACATTTGTAAGCAGCCTCAGGTGATAATAACTTTATACAGAACAACAAAAATAAGTAAATATTATGAAGGTAAAATATGACAAAGAACAGGATATCCTTTATTTCTCATTTAGTAATGAGCCTGTTTATGAAAGTGATGAAGAAAAGAAAGGCATCATTTTAGATTATTCTTCTTCCGGGAAAGTCGTCGGGATAGAGGTGCTCAACGCCTCTCAACAGATGGAAAACCCGTTGAAATTGGAATATGAAGTAGCATAAGTAGCCTGGCTATTGTTTTATTTTGCCCACAAAAAGCAGGTTGCAGTTTCCCGGCTTCCTGCGGAATATCTCTATGATCGCATAACTATCAACTGACGGGTACGCGGAGTTTTTGTCCCGGGCGGATCTTTGAGTTGGCCAGGTTGTTTTCCTGTTGCAGGATGGTGGCGGTTACTCCCGGGTATTTCTTGGAGATCGAATAGAGCGAGTCGCCGGATTGAACAACGTAAGTGATATAGCCGTTTTCCGCCTTTTCGGTCGTTTTAGCTTGGGCGGTTTGGGGCGTACTTTGGGTTGCCGGTTTTTCCGTCGAAGTCTTGGCCGAAGCGAAGGCCACCCCGCCGTTATCGACATAGAGCACCACGCGTTTGCCTTTCGCCACGCGGTTACTTCCCAGCCCGTTCCAGCGGCGTATCTCCCGGGCGGTTACCCCATATTTATCGGCGATCGTATACAGATTCTCCCCCGCTTTGGCCACATGGGTAATCCGTTCTCGCGTGGAAGATTGCCCGGTGGTGATCGCATTGTACGGAATGCAATTCGCCAGGAGCTCATCTACCCGGTGGGCATAAATGGAATCTTCCTGTTCGACGAAAGAGTAGGTGTCGAATGCCGGCAGTTTCAGTACCGACGGTTTATTGTTGCCCGGAATGATATCCCGTTTGTATTGCGGATTAAGCGCCCGCACCAATTCGATATCTATATCTATCAGATCGGTCACCTGCTCGAAATGCAGCATCTTATTGACCATGATCGTATCGGTCGCCATCGGCAGGTTGGTCTGCACCGGGCAGAGGTTATGCTCACAATAATAATTCATGATATAGTTGGCCGCGATAAAGAGCGGCACATACGAGCGGGTCTCCCGTGGCAGGTACGGGAAGATGTCCCAGAAATCGGTCTTGCCGCCGGCACGCCGGATGGCTTTGTTCACGTTGCCCGGCCCGCAGTTGTACGACGCCAGTACCAGATTCCAGTCACCATAAATATTATACATATCCTTGAAATAGCGGCAGGCCGCATGAGTCGCTTTGACCGGATCACGCCGTTCGTCCACCAGACTGTTGATCTCCAACCCGTAGATCTTACCGGTCGGCAGCATAAACTGCCACAGTCCGCAGGCCCCCACCCGCGAGAGGGCGACCGGATTCAATGCGCTTTCCACCACAGCGAGGTATTTCAGTTCGTCCGGCATATCGTGTTCATCCAGTATCGGTTCGATAATCGGGAAGTAGACATCCGCCATGCCCAAGATATAACGCACCAGCCCGCGCCGTTTCTCCGCATACAGGTTGATGCAGTCGCGCACCGTCTTATTGTACGTCATCGGGATAATATGATACAGGCTCTCCAGACGAAGCCGGTAGATCGAGTCGGGCGTAAAGATATTCTTCTCATCGTCATGGCAGTGTTCTTCCACCTTGGCGAAATACTGCACATGCCACGAGCGCAACAGGCTATCCACATTGGCATCCAGGCTTTCCGGTATATAACCGATATCGAAAGCCAGCGAATCGGAGGACAAAACGGAATACTGCTGTTCCTGATCCGAAGTGGCCTCTTCGATATTCAATACTTCTTCCAGTAGGTTTTCTTCCGTAGTCACCTCTTCCTGCGCATGGATAAACGCAGCCAGGCAACAAAAACAAAAGAGGATACAGAACCGTTTCTTCATGACTCAATTAGAATTTAATACTACAATTGACTCCGTAGGTTTGCGGAGTGTACGTGGTCTTAGGCGTGATGGTCGGTTCCACCCGCATGGATAGGTCGGGCGAGATATCAAAATCAAACAATTGGGCATCCACATAAGCATCCAACATACTCAGTAGATACACTCCGGCGGAGATGATGATACTCAGGTCGCGGTAGCGACGGAAGTAATCGCGCCGGCTCTTAAAGACATTGTCTTTGTTGTTCTTCGCCCAGGTGAGCTTCTCTTCGTCGGTCTGATAGGTCGAAGGCACCATATCCATCCATCGGTTGTTGGTGATCGGATCGTCCGACATCAGATCGATATAAGCATTCCGGTAGTCCTGAAAATTCCGGTTGTTCCAGGTCACCGCATAGGTACAGCCCATAAATGCGCCGTAGACAATCGGCAGTTTCCAGTACATCCGGTTATAGATCTGTCCGGCACCGGGGATCAATGCCAGGAGAATCGCTTTGTTCGGATCGGGTTTGAATTCCAATTTAGCCGGTTGGATCGCCTGAAATTCCGAATTGGCCGTGATCAGAATCGATTGGGTGGCCGAGTCCGGTGTCAGGGTGATCAGGGTGTCGGCAGGCAATGCGTTGATCTCCACCTGCTCTTCCTGCGCTTTCCCTGTCAGTGGGAGGCACAACCATGCAACCAGAAAAATGATAATCCCGTTCCTCATTTCATTTTATCCAAAAGTCCGATCACTTTCTCCAATTCTTCTTCCGAGTTAAAAGGGATGGTGATCTTGCCTTTTCCTTTTTTATTGTAGGTCAATTCCACGGGGGTCCGGAAAAAACGCGACAGGTGTTCCTGTAGGCTGTTGTATTCCTCCGGCAATTTGGCTTTTTTCTCTTTGGGTGTTTGGGCTTTGGCCGGTTTGTCAGCGTTGTTGCGCACCAGTTCTTCCACATTGCGCACCGACAGGCCGTCGATCAGTACCTGCTCATAAAGTGCCAGTTGCACTCCCGGATCGTCCACCGAGATCAATGCCCGGGCATGTCCCATATCGATCTTTTTGTCTTTCAGCCCCATCTGCACTTCGGCGGGCAGCTTCAACAGGCGCAGGTAATTGGCGATCGTCGTTCTTTTTTTGCCCACCCGTTCGCTCAGTCGCTCCTGCGTGAGGCCGTATATATCGATCAGTTTCTGATAAGCCAACGCGATCTCTATGGAGTTGAGGTCTTCGCGTTGGATATTCTCGATCAATGCCATCTCCATCACGTTATCGTCTTCCGCCGTTTTGATATAGGCCGGAATCCGTTCCAGCCCGGCCATCAGCGAGGCGCGGTAACGGCGTTCGCCGGAGATAATCATATAGTTGTTGCGGCTGATCTCTTTCAGCGTGATCGGCTGGATCACACCCAACGCGCGGATCGAGGTCGCCAGTTCTTCCAGCGCTTCTTCTTCAAAGACGGAACGTGGCTGATCGGGGTTGGGGTGTATCTTATTCAGTTCGATCTCACTGATGGATGATGATCCACCGGTCTTCAGATCGTCCATGGTGATCAAGGCGTCCAATCCGCGGCCCAGAGCCGATCTTTTCATTGCTGCGCACATATATTATTGTAGTTGAAAGTTGAAAGTTGAAAGTTGAAAGTTGGGAAACATACTTTTCGTTTTCAACTTTCAACTTTCAGCTTTCAACTGTTTTTAGTTATTATTTCTTTTGCTAATTGCATGTGATTCAGGGCCCCTTTCGACTCGGCGTCGTACAGGAGCACGGGTTTGCCATAACTGGACGCTTCGCTGAGTTTGACATTCCGCTGGATGACCGTGTTGAACACCAAGTCCTGGAACGGGCGTTTCACCTCTTCGTAGATCTGATTGGCCAGGCGCAGGCGCGAATCGTACATGGTCAGTAAGAACCCTTCGATCTCAAGACCCGGGTTCAGTTTCGACTTGATGATCTTGATCGTATTCAACAATTTGCTGATCCCTTCCAAAGCGAAGTATTCACATTGCACCGGGATCAGGACGGAATCGGCAGCCGTCAGGGCATTGACCGTGATCAGCCCCAGCGACGGCGAACAGTCGATCAGGATATAGTCGTACTGCTCTTTCAAAGGCTGCAACACCTGCTTGAGGATCCGTTCCCGGTTCGGCAGATTGAGCATCTCGATCTCCGCACCCACCAGATCGATATGCGAAGGTATGATTTCCAACCGGTCGATCTCTGTCGGAACCACAGCCTTGGCTGCTTCGTCACCATTGACCAGGCATTCGTAAATGGAGAGTTCCACCTCCCGGATATCCACCCCCAAACCCGAAGAGGCGTTGGCTTGCGGGTCGGCATCTACCACCAGGACTCTTTTCTCCAAAACAGCCAATGAGGCAGCCAGGTTTATGGTTGTGGTCGTCTTACCGACCCCTCCTTTTTGATTTGCTATAGCTATAATCTTTCCCATTCTCTCTTGTTTATTTGGGCACTAAACTGCAAAGATAATCTGTTTTTTTGAAACCAAAACCGCCGTTAAGGATATTTGAGGAAACAGATCGCAGGCCGGCTGGCGCTTTTGCCGAAAATAGCGTATCTTTGTACAACTAATTTTAATAAATCGACATGACAAAGGATAGGCCAGTGATACTGGTAACAAATGATGATGGTGTGCAAGCCAAAGGAATTAATGAACTGATCGGATGTCTGCGTGACCTGGGCGATGTGGTGGTTTTCGCTCCGGATGGTCCCCGGTCGGGCATGAGCGCGGCAATTACTTCTACCCAGCCGCTGCGTTATCGATTGGTAAAAGAAGAGAGTGGATTAACGATCTATAGCTGTACCGGTACGCCGGTGGATTGTGTCAAGCTGGCGGTCAATGAGGTATTGGGCCGGTTGCCCGACCTGTTGGTCTCGGGCATCAACCACGGGGGCAATATGGCGATTGCCGTGAACTATTCGGGAACGATGGGGGCAGCCATGGAAGGCTGTGTCTTTGATATCCCTTCGTTGGGTGTCTCTTTGTTGAACCATACGGCGGATGCCGATTTCTCGGAAGCCTGCCGCCTGGGGCGGATGGTGGCTCGCCGGATCCTGAAAGAAGGTCTGCCGCGGGGTACGTATCTGAATCTGAACGTGCCCGATATCCCACAGGTCAAAGGGCTGAAAGTATGCCGTCAGGCAGAGGGCCGTTGGGAACGTGAGTTTATGCGTACCGCTTCACCCGGCGGAGAACCGGCTTTCTGGCTGACCGGCGACTTCGTAAACCGTATCCCCACCCATCCCGACAACGACACCCTGGCACTCGATAGCGGATACGCCTCCCTGGTGCCCTGCAAGATCGATGTGACGGATTATGCGTATTTGAATACACTGAAAGAGAATTACGAATTAAAAATTACGAATTAAGAATGCCTTGATTCGTAATTCGTAATTCGTAATTTTTAATTCGTAATTCGTAATGAAGTACTACCTCATAGCCGGCGAAGCCTCCGGCGACCTGCATGGTTCCAACCTGATGGCTGCGTTGAAAGCGAAAGATCCGGAGGCGGAGTTTCGCTTTCAGGGCGGTGACCTGATGCAGGCCGTGGGCGGTACCCTGGTCAGGCACTACCGGGAGATGGCCTATATGGGTTTTATCCCCGTCTTATTGCATCTGCGCACCATCCTGCGGAATATGCGGATGTGCAAAGACGATATCCGCCGGTATCGGCCCGATGTGGTGATCCTGATCGACTATCCGGGCTTCAACCTGAAGATCGCCAAGTATGTACACCGCGCGTTGCATCTGCCGGTCTACTATTATATCTCCCCGAAGATCTGGGCGTGGAAGCAATACCGTATCAAAGATATCCGCCGTTATGTCGACCGGATGTTCTGCATCCTGCCTTTTGAGGTCGACTTCTACGAGCGGATGAACTACCGGGTCGACTATGTCGGTAACCCCTCGGTCGACTCCGTTGCCGCCTATCTCGCCGGTGCGCCGGTGAGTGAAGCGACGTTCCGCCAAACGCAGCAACTGACCGACAAACCCCTTCTCGCCCTGTTGGCCGGTAGCCGCAAGCAAGAGATCACCGATAACCTGCCGACCATGCTCAAGGTGGCAGCCCATTACCCGGAATTCCAGCCCGTGATCGCCGGCGCGCCGGGCATCGATCCCGCCTACTACGCGCAATACATCGGGGAGGCCCCGGTCCGGATCGTCTTCAACCAGACCTATCCCCTGTTGCAACACAGCCGGCTGGCATTGGTCACCTCGGGCACAGCCACCCTCGAGACCTCCCTCTTCCGCGTGCCGCAGGTCGTATGCTATTATACACCCATCGGCAAGGTGGTCCACTTCGTTTTCCGCCATTTCTTCCATATCCGCTTCATCTCATTGGTCAACCTGATCGCCAACCGGGAAGTCGTGCAAGAGCTTTTCGGCGAACGCTTCTCCTTGGATAATATCCGCCGCGAGGTCGACCGCATCCTCTACGAACCCGCCTACCGCCAGCAGATGCTGGACCAGTACGACGAGGTGATCCGTATCCTGGGCGCCCCCGGTGCCTCCCACCATGCCGCGCAACAGATTTACCACTCCCTCAAACCCTGATTTCTGGGGGATTGAAGAAAATCGAAGATTTTCTTCGGTAGTTAGTAGTTGGTAGTTAGTAGTGGGTAGGCGCGAAGCGGTGAATAGAAGAGAATGTGAAGGTGTAGGATAATAGCAAGTGGACATTTCTGGCTCCCCTTCTTAGAAAAGAAGGGGGTGGACCAGAGCCGTAGGCGATGGTGGGGTAGTTTGATCCTAATTTTGTATGAGATAGGTGTTTATCATTTGTCAGAAGATCAAACTGCTCCACCACGGCAAGCCGTGGTCCCCCTCTTCTTGTCTAAGAAGAGGAGCCGAGATACCGATATCGTAAACCTTCACATCTCACAATACTTGAAAACGCGCCACGCGCGTGCAGTTTGCTAACATCTTAAATCCGTGTGATCCGTGGCTAAAACCCAAAAATACCCTCCAAACAAAGTTTTTCGTTTTTTTACTTACATCATACAGGATTTTATTTCGCATCTGTATATCAATCATATAGCTATTTTGGATAATAAAAAAAGCAGTGAAAATCCTGTAAGTAACTTTCTGATACCTGTTGGCGAGCCTCGGCTGTGATCGGTTTAACACTGTCGCCTGTCTCGGCTGTATGATGGTAGTAAAAAAACGAAAAACTCTGTGCGGGATGATCGGTTTACCGCTATTCGTCGTTTATATTTGTTAACACTTGCCATTCGACTACAAAAAATAGCCTCTTTTACGGAAAAGGCCGCCGGAGTTTTCCAAAAGGCCGGCAGGGTTTTATAAAAGGCCGGCAGCCTTTTCGGGAAGGTCTGACGTTTTTTTAAGTATTCCTCTACCTTTCACCCGAAATGCTGATCAACACAGGGATCTGGCGACCGGGTGAAAGGTGAAGACCGGACTAAAAACTTTTATGTGAGAAACTTCCGGTAGTTTGCGCGCAAACTACTAATACTTTATCGCCAAACTACCGGTAGTTGGTGCACAAACTACCGGAAGTTTGCGAAGGGGATATTAATGTCTTATTTTCAATGGTTTAGAAATCGCATCGAAGAAAATTGGAAGATTTTCTTCGGTAGTTGGTAGTGGGTAGTTGGTAGTTAGTAGGTGCGGAGCGGTGAATAGAAGAAAATTGGAAGATTTCTGAACTCTGATTCTACTGATTAAATGATTTACTATGAACCTGAATTTATTTCACTTACAAACTCATAGCCTATCATTTAATCAGTAGAATCAGAGTTCAGACAATCTTCACATCTCAAAATATTGGAAGAAAATTCAACATCACCCTATTTGAAAGCGCGCGCAGCGCGTGCCGAAGGCTCTCTCTTGCCGTCAGTTTCAACTGACGGTTTTTAAGCCGGAGGCGCAGCCTCTTCCGCTGTGGGTTTCAACCCCTTGCACGGATTCTGCACTCGCTACTTCAAACGTTGGTGCATATACTAATGTACGTGTACCTATATATATAACAAAACAAGACCTTTATTGGGATAAATAGAGGAGGGGGGAGGGGGAGAAGGAAAATGACCTAATAATATAGTCACTTGCAAAGGTAGATATTTCTTTTTTACGGACAACTGTTTTTCATGCTTTTTTCCTCTATTCAAGGGCTTTCTTATCAATGAAATAGCTATTCAAGGACGAAATCCCGACTTTCCCGTACAAACCGCCTTCTTTTCTGTACAGATAAAACCGTAGTTTATTTTAGTCGTATGCTACCGTATAGTCAAACGGAATGAACATTTAATTTTTAGTATTAATATTTAATTAATTAAGTATGAACAAAAAGTTTTTTACACTCTTGGTCGCGTTATTCGCGATGATTAGTTTTGGAGCGCAGGCGGCGGTTAATGAACCGGTGAACGCTTCTGGCTCGTTCAAATCAACAACTACTTATTTGTTGAAGACTGGAGATCTTTATCTTACTTTAGACAATGAAGCCTCTTCTGGTTTGATTGCTTTGGACTTAGCTACGATCTCTACTAACTATGCTACACTTCAGAGAGCATCTTGGTTTATCACTGCTTCTACTGTAGAAGGAAATGCAGTGTATGAATTTAGAAATGCATACAGCGGTGCAGCTTTATCTTTAGATTTGAGCAACGCTTTGACAAGCTTGGCTAATGCTAAAGGTGGTGAAAACCTTATGGGTGGTGACTTGGTGAAATGGAATGGTGAGAGAGGTCGTGTTACCGCTGGAACCGATTTCTTCTTTAATTACACGAACAATGCGAACAAACCCGACCAGGTAGTTGTTCTGGGCCTTTATCCTGCAGCAGGATCGGCTCCGGCTAAGGTGGTTCCTTTATTGTTCGATGATAAAGAAAATGTAAAGACTGATGCAATTGATGCAGCTGTCGTTGCAAATGCAAAAGGAGCAGCTGCTGTTGCTGCTGTTCAAGCGAAGTTAGCTTCTAAATCAGCTGCTGTATTAACTGCTGCTAAAGCGATGTACGATGGTTGGACTAATGTTGCAGACGATAACCAGGATTTGTTGGATGCTCTTGGAACAGCTATCGAAGCGTTAGCCGTTGAGATGGGGAAACCTGCAAATATGGTTGTTTTAGACGATCTTGATATTAATACTGCTTTTGAAACTTATCAAGATGCTTTAAATGACGCGGTTACTGATTTTAAAGCATTGGCAGCTGACGTGGACACAAAAGAAGCTGACGTAAAAACTGTATATAACGCTGCTGTCAGTCTTTTTGATGCTGAAGGTGATGAAAAGAAAGCTTTTGATAAAGCATTAGCAGATGCTCAAGCAGGTGCTGTTGCTGGTGGAGCAATCAAAATCACTCCGCAAACGATTACAGGAACCCTGCCTCTGGCAGCTAATGATATCAATACCTTGCTGGGTACAGCTGGTGACTATGATGGCGGTATCGTAGCTACTCTTAATAGCTATTTTTCACTGACAACGAATCCGGAAAACACACAGCCCAGTGATTTTACAAAAGAACTTCAGGCACGTGCTCTTACTGTGGATCCTGCTAATGACGATTTGCTGGATGTTACTAAACTGACACTGAAAGATGCATCTTATCGTGATATCACAAACGCATGGGTAGCTCTGTATTCAAAAGCAGATAAGAAATATCTGGTGGTGGATACTGCAGTATATGCTGGAACTGAGCAGTTGAAACGCGACCTGATTAAAACGACTGTAGATGACCTGTATGGTGCGACTACAAAAACGACAAAACGTTTAGCAGATTCTTATTTGTTTAAGTTTACGTATAATGTAGCCAAAGGAACTGTTGAAATTGAGTCAAAGGCCTATATTAACAAAGCAGCTGACAAAGCAGATGCCAATAACTCTAAATGGGCAAAAGCTGATATCGCAGATGGTAGAATCTCACAGAAACATTTGTTGACTTATGCTCAGCTGGTGAATGAAATCGTTTATACCTTCGGTGAAGAATCTATCCTGGTTTCTCATATCGGAACAAGCTCACAATATGTACAGACACAAGTTCCGACAGGTGTTTATATCCTGCAGGTTGTAGACAGTAAAGATGAAAGCCGCATTGGTAAATATGCGAAATATTCATTGGACGGAAAATTCGAATATGTAAATAAGGAAAAACGTCAGAATTTCCAACATATTCCTGCTGCTCAGTGGGTAGTTGTTTCTACGAAGAATAATACGGCTACTTTCGTAAACCGTGAGTTTGCAAATGGTCAAGGTCAAGATATCTTTACCGGTGCTACACAGGTGACTTATAAAACCGATAAAGCAAATCAATTCTTTACTTTAGGTGGTGACGTTATCGAATACACGAAAGTGGACGATATCAAAACAAAAACTTTAGGTTATAAGAATGTAAGTGCTGAGGCTGCTACGAAACAACGTTTCTCTTTCCGTTATCTGCACGAACTTTCTATGGATAACCCTGTGGTTATCAGTGAAAATGGTCTGTTCGTAGGTGCTGCGGATGCTGCTCCGGCTGAATTCGAATTGGTTCCGGTTCCGGTAGGTGACGGTAAAGTTTTTGTTGATAAATATGGTGCTACTTCTACAGCTCTTAAAGATCTGGTTGCTTTGGAACGTACTCCGTATTATGTACACTTGAACAATCTTTCATTGTGGGGCATGGCAAACGAGATGGTTATCGCTTATGACAAAGCAAATAAAAAGTATATCCTGTCGGAAGATGAAGAAGCTGCTGTTCCTTTCTATCTGAAAGAAAACTACGAAGTAGATGAAGACGGTGTTGTTTCTTGCTATTATGTATTTGTAGCTGTTGAAATGGGCGAAGAAGGAGAAGATGTTATCGCAACTCCGGTATCTAAAGTAGCTGTCAGCACTAATCTGTTGGCATGGGTATATGGTAGCTTGGGTGATGTTACTGGCGAAGAAGTCGCTACTTCAGCTTTCAAAGTGGAAGAAGAAACTTATCCGTACTATCGTAAATTAGGTGTATTGGAAGAAGAAGATGATAATATCAATATCGTTAAGTTCTTCCGCGTAAACTCTAATGTTCCTGAATATCTGTATGAAGATGCGAACAGCGTATATTCAAAAGATAAAGGCATGAACTTCTTAGGTGTTGAAGGTAAAGGTGACGAAGCGAAAGCTGCTATGAAAGTACGCTATATGAAAGGTACGGCTATGCCGCAATACCTGATCTCATTGGCTGAAACAGAAGAAGAAGACGTAGAAGATATTCCTTGCCCGATCCACGGTATGGATTGTATCCACGCGGTTAAAGGTAGCGAAGGTTATATTACCGGCCGCTTCCTGGTGAATTTGATTGACTCTGTAGCTGAATACGGTTTTGATACTCCATTCGCATGGGAAAAGACTTATACTCGTCTGGCCTTTGTTGAAGGTAAATTGACAAAAGACAGCGTATTGCATATCACAAGCTCTGCTTTGGGTGCTGACGCGAATGTATTCGATCTGAAGAAAAACCAACATTCTCCGGTATTGTTCCAGTTCCGTCTGTTGGAAGAAGGTTCAAACGACTTCTTGATTGAATCTGAATCTTGGAAATTCGATGATGAGATACTTCCTTTTGCTGGTGGTATCGCTCCTCTATGGAATGGTGGTTGGGTGAAAATCCAGAATGGTGTGCCTGTAATAACCAATTTCTGGAGTGAAGGTTCTGAAATGGCAGATGCTTATCAGAACGCTGAGAAATTCAACCTGGAACTGACCGACGAAAATCCGACTTCTAACAAAGGTATCGACGCTGCGAAAGTTAACGTAGTAGCTGGTCAGGGTTATGTAACGATCAAGGGTGCTGCCGGCAAACAAGTGGTTGTGGCTAACATCTTAGGTCAGGTAATTGCTAACGTAGTACTCGACAAAGACGAACAAACGATCGCTGCTCCGGCAGGTGTAGTTGTTGTTTCTGTTGCTGGCGAAGCTACAAAAGCATTGGTAAAATAAGAATAAAATAGTCAGCGTAGTCAGCATCGTTAAAGTGCTGACTATGCTAAAAGATATTTTTTTAATAATAATAAATTAATATCACTCACGCGCCGACCTTTCCTTCGGGAGAGCCAGGTAAGTACCTTGCGAGAGGGAATAAGTGAGAAATACTAAAGTCTTCATCAGTAGCTTTGCGAAAAGCCAACATGAAAAAAAATAACAGCCCGACGGGATTTCCCGCCGGGCTTGTTTTGTTTGGGGATAGGGGAGCTTTAGGAATCTTTTGATACGCGAAGCGTGCCGCAGGCTCTCTCTTGCCGTCAGTTTCAACTGACGGTCAGCATAATGCGAGGCGAAGCCTCTACCGCTGCGGGTTTTAACCCCAGCTTTAGGTTCAGAGATTAACCACGAAGTTGACAAAGTAACACAAAGCAAGAGCCGAACTCCAATCATCAATCCGATATAAACTTCGTGAAACTGAGTGGAACTTCGTGGTTCAAACTATTACCTCTTGATCCTTTTGTGATGCCGGGGTTGAAACCCAAAGCGGTTGAGGCTGCGCCTCCGGCTTCAAATCCGTCAGTTGAAACTGACGGCAAGAGAGAGCCTGCGGCACGCGCGTGGCGCGCTTTTCAATCTTGTGATATGTGAGGATTGTCTGAACTTGGATTATACTGATTAAATGATAGTCTATGAGTTTGTAAGTGAGATATATTCAGGTTCATAGTAAATCATTTAATCCGTATAATCCAAGTTCAGAAATCTTCCAATCTTGTGAAACTTGAAGATTTGCGACTGTTGCTATCTTGGCTCCTTGCCTGGCCAGGCGAGGGGGACCGCTGCTTGCAGCGGTGGAGTGGTTGTTCCTATTAGTAATTTATTGGTATATAGTCACCTAACAAAGACAACCTCTCCACCACCGCAAGCGGTGGTCCCCCTCTCCTGTCCAGGAGAGGAGCTTAGATACTACTGATTTGTACACAAAACCTAACTCATAATTCATCATTTAATCAGTAGAATCAAAGTTCAGAAATCTTCCAATCTCCTTCCATTTGAAGATTTGCGATATTAGTATCCTGACGCATAGCCTATCGTTTAATCCGTAGAATCAGAGTTCAGAAATCCTTCAGATTTTTTTCTCCTTCTCCACCGCCCAGCCGGAGAGGATGCCGCCGTAGAGGTAGAAGGTGACGGTGAAGGGGGTTTGGGTGTTGCGGTCGGTGACCCGGTATTGGCGGGTGGCGCCGTAGGTGTCGGTCAGGGTGTATTCGCTTAGGGCGAGGGGGGCGGCATCGGCCGGCAACAGGGTTTGCATGCGCTTTTCGACGGCGGTCATGATGCCTTTGTTTTCAAAGGGGTTGGCGTTGACACTGGTGCGGCCGGTGGCTGCCGGGTTGGGCAGTCCGGTGGCCCGTTGGGCGCGTACGCTGTCGGTATAGGCTTTGAACCGGGCACGGATCTCCGGCGAACGCAGGCTGTTTACGGTGAAGATGGATATGCCTTCCGCCCCGTTATTCAAGGCTTCGTCCATGCAGTCGAACATCTCCAGGCCGTTGGTGGCCATCATGCCGCAATACAGGGTGGTGTGTGGGTTTTTATCCCGTACGTTCTCGATCGTACAGTCGGTGATAAAGCTGATATCTTCGGTGTAGAACGTATGGTAGACCATCGGAAAGACAATATCGAGCTTCCATTTGCCCCAGTCCTGGCGCACCATCTGGCGCGACATGGCCGGCGTAGGGAAGGGGGAGGCGGCCATCGTTTTGCCGTAGGCATGAACGACGTCGGCGATCTCGTTGGCTACCTCGGTGATCTGGTCGCAGCGGAACTGCAGCCATTTCTCGTCGGTCGACGGGTCTTCCTGTTCGCGCGGGTCGTAGCCGTATTGCGCTTCGAACAGCGCGATCATCGCCGGATGGTAGCCATAGTCCCACTCGGGGTATTCACGGTCTTGCACGATCCCGTAATTGGGCCACAGGGTGGTTGGCAGGATCACATCGACAAAGCGGTGGTAGTCGATCGAGATGCCGTTGAGCCCTTCGACCTCGCAATAGGCTTTGATCTTCTCCCGGATGAATTCGCGCACCTCGGGCAGGGCGGGGCACATAAATTTATAGTAATCGACATAGGCTTTGTGGTCGACCAGGCTCTCTCCCTTGCGGTTGACGCTGAACCAGTCGGGGTGTTCGCGCATGATCCGTTCGCGGTCGTGTTCGAGGTTCATGGTCCACAGCCAGGCGTAGACTTCGATCCCATGTTTGTGGGCGATAGGGATGGCCTGGCGGTAGGCGTCGGGGTCGGAGGCGTTGAGCATGATGCCGTCGATCCCGGTCTCGTTCAGGACACCGCAGATGGAGTCGAAATTCATGGTCGGACGATAATCCAACCAGGTCCAGAACATCGGATAGTTTTTCTCAACCGGCTCTTTCTCCTGCGCCGTGCAGGCGATCATGTTTATCATGATAAACAGGATCAAGGGAGTAGATAGCTTTTTCATGGGGGTAAAGATAGTGTTTTTGAATGAAGAATGGGGAATGAAGAATGGAGAATGAAGAAGGGAGAAAGAGGGTGTATGAAAAGCTAGGGTTGACTCAAAGATATACGAACTAAGTGTCCCCGCCTGGTCAGGCGGGGGGGACCGCTGCTTGCAGCGGTGGGGTGGTTGTCTTTTCTGTCAAGAGCCGTACGTCAGTACGGTATGTGTGAAACAACCACTCCACCATCGCAAGCGATGGTCCCCCTCGCCTGACCAGGCGAGGACTGTTTGATACTAAGTTTGTTACTTTTTGGTCAACCCCGGTTACGTACCTGATTAGATCGTAATCGGCTTATATTTCGGTACCAACGCTTTCATGATCACCCATCCGATCAGGTAGGCTACGGCGCAGAAGCAGAAGATAATGAAATAACCTGCCGGTTTGCCTTCGAAACCAAAGAACGTCATGTTCGTATCGCCGGCATAGACAAACAGGGCACCGGCCGATTTCTGTATGATCATCGAGCCGATACCACCGGCCATACCACCGATGCCGGTGATCGTGGCAATCGCTCCTTTGGGGAACATATCACCGATGGTCGAGAACAGGTTGGCGCTCCATGCCTGGTGGGCGGCGCAACCGATCGAGATCAACAGGACGGGGATCCATGCGGCATGTTTACCCAGGTGGGCGAATTGCATGCCGAGCGGTTGTGCCAGTAATACGGCAAGCGGGAAGAAAGCAAAGATCAACATCGCTTTCATGCGCGCGGCATACGGATTTTGTCCGCTGCGGTTGATAAAGATCGTAGGCAATTTGCCTCCGTAGATCGATAAGACAGTCACAATGGCATAGAGCGTGAAGATCAACGCCATACCCAGTCCTTCGGAGGTCTTGATCCCGAACTGTGTACTCAGGTAGGAAGGGGTCCAGAAGAGGAAGAACCACCAAACGCCGTCGGTCATAAACTTACCGGCCACAAACGCCCAGGTTTGTTTGAAAGTGAAGCATTTCAGGAAAGGAATCTTCTTTTCTGCGGTTTCTTCCTTCGCCGGTTGTTTCTCTTCGTGTTTATCCTGTTCGATATATTCCAGCTCGAGCGCGTTGACGTGTTTGCTTTTCTCCGGTTTGTCGTAGACGAATACCCAGAATGCCATCCAGATAAAACCTAAGGCCCCGATCACGATGAACGCCATCTCCCAACCAAAGTATTTCGCCAGGGGAGGAATGGTCAGTGGAGCAAATAATGCGCCGATGGAAGCTCCTGAGTTGAAGATCGAGGTCGAGAAAGCCCGGTCGCGTTTCGGGAAGTACTCGGCTGTCGCTTTGATCGCTGCCGGGAAGTTACCGGCTTCACCCAACGCCAGGATCGCCCGCGCCACCAGGAACGCCCACATGCTGACTGTGGCGATTAATACCGCTACATCACCTGTCGCGGCGGCCAGTTCGGCGGCACTGTGCATGCCTACCCACGATTCGGTCACCAATCCGCAAACGGCATGCAGACAGGCGCCTACGCTCCATACGCCAATCGACCAGAGGAACCCCTTTTTGGTCCCCATCCACTCGACAAAGCGGCCGGCAAAGAGCATACAGATCGCGTAAAAGATGGAAAAGAATGAAGTGATGGTACCGTAATGGTTTTCATCCCAATGGAACTCCGGTTTGATAAACTCATCCCAGGTCAGCGATAACACCTGCCGGTCGAGGTAGTTGATGGTCGTAGCAAAGAAGAGCATGGCGCAGATCGTCCAACGGTAATTGGTCATCTTGCCTTTCGTGTTTGATAAATTACTCATGACAATGTATTAAATAGGTTTAAATATCCGTACTAAGTGCCGGCAAATATAGAGTATTATTCCTCCATTCGGCCTATGCAATAACTTTTTTTATAGAAAATGTTTGTGCGCACACACCATTTATCTATCAGCTCTTTAGCGCGACACCCTTCCGGAGGCATCTCCGCTCATCAGTTTTTCCACTTCTTCGACGCTTACCTGGTTGTAATCGCCATAGATGGTATGCTTGAGGCAGGAGGCGGCCACGGCAAAGTCTAACGCTTTCTGGTCGTTGCCCGGATAGGTGTTCAAGCCATAGATCAAGCCACCCATAAACGAGTCGCCACCGCCTACGCGATCGACGATATGGGTGATGTCGTAGCGGCAGGATTGGAAGAGCTTACCTTCGGCATAGAGTACGCCGCCCCAGGTATTGTGGTTGGCATTGATGGCGCCGCGCAGGGTGATGATCACTTTCTTGGCCCGAGGGAAACGCGCCTGCATCTGGGTACATACCGATTCGAACTCGGCGGCATTCACCTCGCCATGGGTAGCGGTCACGTCGAAGCCTTCGGGTTTGATGCCGAACACCATCTCGCAATCTTCTTCATTACCCAATACCACGTCGCATCCTTCGACCAATGCCGGCATAATCTCCGAGGCGGTCTTGCCGTATTTCCAGAGGTTCTTGCGGAAGTTGATATCACACGAAACGGTTACGCCCAGCCGGTTGGCTGTCCGGATCGCTTCGAGGCAGGCGTCGGCAGCGCCTTGGGAGAGTGCCGGGGTGATACCGGTCCAGTGAAACCATTTGGCGTCTTTCAGTACCTCTTCCCAGTTGATCATGCCCGGTTCGATCGAAGCGATCGAAGAATAGGCGCGGTCGTAGACTACCTTACTGGCACGTGCCACGGCTCCGGTCTCCAGGAAATAGATACCCAGGCGATCGCCGCCGTAAAGGATATGATTCGTACCCACATTGTACTTGCGCAAATCCATCACACAAGCCCGCGCGATATCGTTCTGGGGCAGGCGGGTGACAAACTCCGTCTCCAGTCCATAGTTGGCCAGAGAAACCGCCACATTCGCTTCGCCACCTCCAAAGGTCGCATTCAACTGGCTGGTCTGGTTGAACCGGAGATAGTCCGGTGTGGCCAGGCGCAGCATAATCTCACCAAAAGAAACAATCTTATTTTTCATCTCTTGTCTTATTTAGGTTTATTTTTACTTATTCCAAAGCGTGCCAAGGGCTGGCAAAACTTTGCCAACACCGTGGCAAAACTTTGTCACCGCCGTGGCAAAACTTTGCCACCACCATGGCAAACCTTTGCCAAGGGCATGGCAAAGCATTTATCCCTCATTTTATTTGAAAAGGAAGTACTCCTTTGCGTTGTTGTAACTGATATTCTCTACCATCTGCCCGATAAAGGCCATTTCGCTTGCCGGCAGTTCCCCGTTCGTCAGGTCGGAACCCAACAGGTTACAAAGCGTACGGCGGAAATACTCGTGGCGCGGGTAGGAGAGGAAGCTGCGCGAGTCGGTCAGCATTCCGACAAAGCGGCTCAATAAGCCCAAGAGGGAGAGCGCGTTCATCTGCCGTTCCATGCCGTCTTTCTGATCGAGAAACCACCAGCCGGAGCCGAATTGGATCTTGCCCGGCCTGCTTCCGTCCTGGAAGTTACCCAGCATCGTGGCGATCACTTCGTTGGCACAGGGGTTGAGGTTGTAGAGGATCGTTTGCGTCAGCTTGCCGTTGGAGTTCAGCCGGTCGAGAAACTTCGACATCGCTTTGGCGGTATTGAACTCACCGATCGAATCGAAGCCGGTATCCGCTCCTAAGCGATTAAACATCCGGGTATTGTTGTTGCGGATCGCGCCGTAATGGAACTGTTGCGTCCAGCCTTTCTCCCAATCCATCTCACCGAAGATCACCAGCATGGCGGATTTGAACTTCAGGATCTCTTCCCGGCTTAGCGGTGTTCCGCCATAGACTTTATTGAAGATCGCCCGGATCTCCGCTTCGGTATAGTCTTCGGCATAGAACTCTTCGATGCCGTGATCCGACAGGCGGCAGCCGTAGGAAGCAAAGAAATCATGGCGGTTGCGCAGGGCATTGATCATATCGTCGAAGGTACTGATCGTCGTGCCGCTTGCTTCTGCCAACGTTTCCATATAGGTACGGAAAGCGGCCGGCACTTCTACCGCCATCGCTTTGTCGGGACGCCAGGTGGGCAGCATCTTCACTTCAAAGCCCGACTCACGGGTTTGTTTGTGATATGCCAGGCTGTCCACCGGGTCATCGGTCGTACAGACCACCTCGACATTGTACCGGCGCATCATGCCCCGTGCCGAGTATTCGGGCTGTTGCAGTTTCTCGTTGCATTCGTCGTAGATCTCCCGGGCGGTGCGCGGGCTGAGGATCTTCTCGATGCCGAAAGCGGTCTTCAGTTCCAGGTGCGTCCAGTGGTAGAGCGGGTTGCGCATGGTGTAGGGAACGGTCTCCGCCCATTTCTCGAACTTCTCCCAGTCGGTGGTATTCTCCCCGGTGATATAGTTCTCGTCTATGCCGTTCGTGCGCATGGCGCGCCATTTGTAGTGGTCGCCCCCCAGCCAGATCTCGGTCAGTGAACGGAAACGGTGGTCGTCGGCCACCATCTGCGGAATCAGATGACAGTGGTAGTCGATGATCGGCATCCGTGCCGCGTGATTGTGATACAGTTCCTGCGCCGCGGCATTGGTCAACAGGAAGTCTTTATCCATAAAAGCTTTCATATCTAATTGTTAATTGTTAATTATAACGTAACGCCTGTCTTGAAGATCGCGATCTCCCGGTATTCATTCTTCTCACTGTTTGTCAAACTGCCATTCGCTACCTGGATCAGATAGGTGGTGAAGCGTTTGCAGAGCGACTCCATATTCTCCCCTTCGAGCAGGGTACCGGCATTGAAATCGATCCAGTTCGGTTTGCGGATGTACAAATTGCTGTTGGTCGAGATCTTCATTGTAGGCACGAACGTACCGAAAGGCGTTCCCCGTCCGGTGGTAAAGAGCACCAGGTGGCAGCCCGAAGCCGCCAGTGCTGTGCTGGCCACCAGGTCGTTGCCCGGCGCGCTCAGTAGGTTCAGACCCTTCGTCGTGAGCCGGTCACCATATAATAATACGTCCCGGACGATCGATTTACCTGCTTTCTGTGTGCAACCCAACGATTTTTCTTCCAAGGTCGAGATGCCTCCCGCTTTGTTTCCCGGCGAGGGGTTTTCGTATATCGGTTGTTTGTTTTCGATAAAGTACGACTTGAAGTCGTTGATCAGATGTACGGTTTTTTGGAATACCTCTTCCGATTCGCACCGGTTCATCAGGATCGTTTCGGCACCGAACATCTCGGGCACTTCGGTCAGTACCGTCGTTCCGCCCTGGGCCACGAGGAAGTCGGAGAAGACGCCCAATAATGGGTTGGCCGTGATGCCGGAGAAGCCGTCGGAGCCTCCGCATTTCAAGCCGACCTTCAACTCACTCAGGGGAATTTCCGTGCGTTCGTCTTGCGAAGCCAATGCGTAGAGCTCGCGCAGGATCTGCATGCCGGTCTCCAACTCATCGTCTACCCGTTGGGTTTCGATAAAGCGAACCCGTTCGGTATCGTATTCGCCCAATAATTCACGGAAGGCACCGATCTGGTTGTTCTCGCAGCCCAGACCGACCACCAGTACGGCACCCGCATTGGGATGCAACACCATATCGCGCAGGATCTTACGCGTATTCTCATGGTCGTCGCCCAATTGCGAACAACCGTAGTTGTGCGGAAAAGGAACGATAGCGTCTATGCCTTCATTTTGTGTTTCTTTGGTCAGGAGCCTGGCGAGTTGTTGCACAATGCCGTTCACGCAGCCTACCGTCGGGATGATCCAGATCTCATTGCGGATGCCTACCTCACCGTTTTTCCGGCGATAGCCCTGGAACGTCAGCGCCGGCGAGTATTCCATCTCTGGGGCCGGCTGCGGGTTGTAGCTGTATTCCTGCAATCCTTCGAGGTTGGTGCGGATATTCTTCTCATTCACCCAATCGCCGGTGATAATGGTTTCGCGGGCCTGCCCGATCGGATAGCCGTATTTGATGATGTGATCGGCGGCTTTGAAGTCGTGCAACGCGATCTTATGCCCGGCGGGAATATCCTGCTGCAATACAATGATCTTGTCGCCAATGTGCAGGTGTTCGCCCCGTTCGAGGTTCTCCACGGCTACGGCGACATTGTCATCCGGATTGATATGAATATACTTACGCATCAGATAATCTCCTTCACCACATCCAACATTCCTTTTTCCCGGATCGCATCCAGGTAAGTTACCACCTGATCGGTCAGGCCGGGGATCGCGTTCAGGTCTTCACCCCAGATCTCTTCGGCGCCTAAGACACCTTCCGCCACCTGGCGGGTCGATCCGGTCGCCCAAAGCGTCTGTAAGAGTTCGATGATTTCGCGGGCATCGTTCGCTTCGGCTTTCATGCCGTCGGCACGGGCATCGCCTTTGTAATAGGTGATGATTCCGGCTAATCCCAGGACCAGGCCCTGTGGCAGTCTGCCTTTCCGTTGGAGATACGTCTTCAATCCCGGCAGGTCGCGCGTTTGGTATTTGGGGAAGGAGTTGAGCATGATCGAAGTGACCGAGTGCTCGACGAACGGATTGTTGAAGCGTTCCAATACATCATTGCTGTACTGAATCAACTCGTCTTTCGGCAGATCGAGGGTCTCCAAGAGTTCTTCAAACATCACTTTACGGATATACTTGCCGATCACCTCATGCTGGCAGGCATCCCGCACGATATTGATTCCCGACAGCCAGGCTACGGGGGATAAGACGGTATGAGGACCATTCAAGAGGGTTACTTTCCGCTCGTGGTAAGGCTCTTCGCTGGGTACGAACAACACATTCAAACCCGCCTTGTCTGCCGGAAACTCCTTGGCAACGGATTCGGGCGCTTCAATGACCCAGAGGTGGAAGACTTCCGCCTGCACCACCAGGTTGTCGTTGTATGCTAACTTTTCTTTGATCGCATCGATCTCTTTGCGCGGGAAGCCGGGAACGATCCGGTCGACCAGGGTGGCGTACACGCCGCAGGATTCCGTGAACCAGGTTTTGAACTCCGCACCCAGTTCCCACAAATCGATATATTGCTCGATCGCTTCTTTCAGTTTGTGTCCGTTCAGGAAGATCAGTTCGCAAGGGAAGACGATCAGCCCTTTGGATTTATCTCCCCGGAAGGTTTTGAAGCGGTGATAAAGTAACTGTGTAAGCTTTCCCGGATAAGAAGAAGCGGGAGTATCGGTCAGGCGGCACGACGGGTCGAACACAATACCGGCTTCCGTCGTATTGGAGATCACAAAGCGCATCTCGGGTTGCTCGGCCAACTGCATGAATGCTTCAAATTCGGTATATGGATTGAGGGCGCGGCTGATCACATCCACCCGGGTCAGGCTGTTCACCTTCTCTCCCTTTTCCAATCCCTGCAGGTTGACATGATACAGGCAGTCCTGCTTGTTCAACATCTCGATCATGCCTTGTTCGATGGGTTGCACCACCACCACACTGCTATTGAATCCGGCTTTCTCATTCATCTCGCCGATCATCCAGTCGGCAAAAGCCCGAAGGAAATTTCCTTCGCCAAACTGGATCACTCGCTCTGGGTAAGACGCCTTCGGGGCAGTCGCTTTATTCAGTTCTTTCATGGTATATATATATCAATTACGAATTAAAAATTACGAATTAGTCCAATCACCTCAGTTTTGAGGCTATTATCTATTAGTTCTTAAGCGTCAATGTTAAGGGGATCCGGTCGGAGTCGGGAACAGACTCTCCGTCGATCGTTAGCTTATGGGTGTACTGGGCGGATAACTCCTTCCCGTCTTTCGCGTGGATCCGTACGTGCTTCAGCGAAACATTCTCTGCCTGTACCAGTTCGATCCCGTGATCGGCGGTGATCAATATATCTTCCAACTGCACGTTCTTAATCTTCATCTCCGGAAGACCGTTGAAGAACATCGCACGCCGTGCTCCTTTGCATTTCACGTTCCGGATCACGATATCCCGGAACGACGGGGTCTCTTCTGTTGCCGGCGGCAGATCCGTAGCGATCGTTTTGCCCTCTTCCAATTCCTCCAGTGCCGACTTTCCGCTATAAAACAGATCGAACAGGATCGGCTCGGTGGGGATATCGGCCATATTGATATTCTCAATCCATATCTTCTCGACGATACCTCCCCGGCCGCGGGTGCTTTTGAAACGCAGGCCGACGTCCGTTCCGGCAAACATACAGTCGGTCACATAGATGTTTTTCACTCCGCCGGACATCTCACTGCCTACGACAAACCCGCCATGGCCATGCAAAACTACATTATTTTTTATAACTACATTCTGGCAGGGGACATTTCTTTCTCTCCCTTCTTTGTCTTTCCCGGACTTGATACACATGGCGTCATCGCCTACATCGAACAAATTGTCAACGATCAGTGCGTTTGTACACGACTCCAGGTCTAATCCGTCGCCGTTCTGGGAGTACCAGGGGTTGAACACCTTGACATTTGACATGATGAATCTTTCGCACATCAACGGATGGATACTCCATGCCGGTGAGTTGCGGAAGGTTACGCCTTCGAGTAAAACATCCTGACATTCGATCAGGCTGACAAAGACCGGGCGCAGCCAGTGATGGATCGCTTCCCATTCGGCATCGGTCGACAGGCTTTGCGGATTATTGAACATATCGCTCACCTCATGTCCCCGCATCGACTCCGCGCTGGGATACCAGGTGTCGCCTTTGGGGTTGAGTACTCCTCCGGAATGGAGCAAGGCTTGCCATTGTGATTCCGTCATTTTCCCCTTTTTGACAAAGCGCCAGGCATCGCCCGAGCCATCAAAGACACCATTGCCTGTGATCGCTATATTCTTGACCTTGCGCGCATGGATAGGCGAAGTCGAGCGGCGGGTACTGAGTCCTTCAAACGAGGTCTCGATGATCGGATAAAGAGATACCTCGGGATTGAACAGGATCAATGCGTTTGTTTCGGCATGCAGGTTTATATTGTCTAACAAACGGATCGGTCCGGTCAGCCAGATGCCTGCCGGGATAACGACCGTTCCCCCTCCCTGGGTAGCCAGATCTTCAATGGCTTTATTGATTGCTTCGGTATTCATGGCGATGCCGTCGCCGATGGCTCCGTAGTCACGGATATTGACGGATCGTTCCGGGAATACGGGACGTTCGATCGCTTCCATTTCAAAAGGAAGATTCTCGAAATGGGCGGCAAAAGACGGATTCCCTTCACCGGCTTGCCGGATCTCTGCCCGGCATCCCGATAAGGCTAAGGAACAAGCCGTAATTAGGATAAAAGCTTGTAGAGCTGATGCTTTCGATGTTTTCATGGATATTATTTTGTTTCGTTTGTTTCCGAATGCAATATTAAAACCTCTTGTTTGCAGTCTGGGTGAATATTTGTTTTTTTGCAGAGACAAATTGGTAAAGGTGTTTGTTTTTTGGTTTTGATGTGGAAAAATTGGTATCAGTCAATTATTTCACATAAATGAACAATCTGTAAACATCTGTTTAGAAGCGCCATCCTACCTTTGCCTCAAACAAACAAAAAACGAAAGAATGTTACATTAAATCGATCAACCATGAATAGACGAAACAAAGTGAAAAAAGTGCACCAAAGCGTTCTTACCCTTTTACTGAGTGTGGTAAGCCTGTTTGCTTTTGCACAAGGACGTACGGTAACGGGAACGGTAACCGACGTAACGGGTGAACCCATGATTGGGGTGAATGTGCTGGTTAAGGGAACCACCAACGGTTCCATAACCAATCTGGACGGAGAGTTTACCATCTCGAATGTAGAGAACGGCTCCGTCTTATCTATTTCTTATATCGGCTACATGCCTCAGGAGATCACTGTGGGTAGCCAATCTATTATTAATGTAGTATTGAAAGAAGATTCTCAGGCCTTGGAGGAAGTGGTTGTCGTCGGATACGGCGTACAAAAGAAGTCCGACCTGACGGGAGCGATCAGCAGTGTCGACAATTCCAAATTGGTGTCCAAAGGGGCTACTACGGTAATGGAATCGTTGCAAGGCCAGGTTCCGGGTGTGGATATCTCCCAATCTTCCAGCCGCGCGGGTGAGAGCTTCAATATCTCGATCCGTGGGAAGAGTACGTTGGGCGATTCTACCTCTCCTTTGTTTGTGGTCGATGGTATCGTGACCGATGATATCAACTTCCTGAATCCGGCGGATATCGAAAAGATCGACATCCTGAAAGATGCCTCTTCGACGGCTATCTATGGTTCACGCGCGACCAACGGGGTTGTGATTGTGACTACCAAACAAGCGAAAGTAGGCGGTGCCGACTCTAAGGTAAGCGTAACATACGACGGTTACGTCGGTCATAAGACCTCGGCGCGTATGCCCGACTTTATGGACGATGTGAAATGGATGGACTTCCGTTATATGAAATACGCTACGCCGGTGAAGAACGCCAAGATAACCGACGGTCGCCTTCCTTTGGAGATGACCAGTGGAAACCTGCTTTCTGTTTGGAACGACAAAGGCAAAGATCTTTCAACCAAGATGCGTGAACAGTTCGTTAACCGCGACTTCACCGACTGGCGCGACCTGATGTTGACCAATGGAACGCAACAAAACCATTTCATCCAGGTAGCCGGTGCGGGTACTAAAGTATCTTATCGGGTAGGTGCCGGTTATCAACAGGAAGACGGTGTGATGGGCGACAAACTGCAACGTTATAACATCAAACTGTCTATCGACGGCAAGATCAACGATAAGTTCTCTATGGGCGCATCAGCCAATATGGCGGCTACCGATTCGGACTACGGCTCCAGACGCGGTATACAGGAAGCTTTCCGTGCCAACGGTTATTGGTTACCTTATAATACGGAAACCGGAGAAGTCAACTACCAGCCCGGTAAGGACCTGGCGCCCGGACAAGCTTCAAGCCTCACGTTCCCGGCCGGTTTCTCTTCTTCCGTTTCTCCGTTGATCGACGCGATGAACTCGAGCGATCAGACCAAGAGCTACCGTTTCCTGAGCACGTTGTACGCGCAATACCAACCGATTCAGGAAGTAATCATCAAAACTTCATTCGCTCCGACCTTGTATATCAGCCGTCAGGGCGAGTACTACGGTGGATTGTCTTCGATGCAGTCATCGACCTATAACGCTTCGACCAATCCGGAAGGAACGGCATTGGCTACGGTATCCAAAATACAGAACTTCGCGTACACCTGGGATACACAAGTGAACTATATCAAAACATTCAATCAGGATCACAATATCAACCTGATGGGATTGGCCAGTGTGTACAGCAATGAAGCCGAAAAGTACGGATTGACCGGAACAGGCGTGACGCCTGAGACGCTATGGTACAACCTGGGTTCAGCAAGCAGCTACAGTAAAGTGAGTAGCTCGTACGGTAAAGGCACGATGTTATCGTATGCCGTTCGTTTGAATTATAGCTATAAAGGTAAATACCTGGCAACGGTATCTTCCCGTTGGGACGGTTCGTCTAAATTCCTCGATGGTCACAAATGGGGCGCTTTCCCTTCCGCGGCTTTGGCTTGGAACATCGGAGAAGAATCGTTGATCCGCGACAATGTGGATTGGATCTCTTACCTGAAACTGCGCGGTAGCTACGGGCTTACCGGTAACAACGCTTCGGTAGGCAACTACGAAACCTTGTTCCTTGCGAACCAATTGTATTATTCAGGCTTCGGTAAAGGCTATGGTCCGGAAACAATCAACGAACTGTTGAGCTGGGAAAAGACTTCGGAAATCAACTTCGGTTTGGACTTCTCTTTCCTGAAAGGACGGATCTCCGGTTCTGCCGATTGGTACTCCAAAGACTCCAAGGACCTGTTGATGGACCAGAAGCTGTTGATCGAGCAAGGCTCCAACTCCGGAAGCATGACCGCTAACGTCGGTAAGGTGCGCAATAGCGGTATTGAATTGATGTTGAAAGGCATTATCCTGCAGAACAAAGACTTCTATTGGGATGTAACGGCGACTTTCGCCAAGAACAAGAACGAGATCCTGGAACTTCAGGGCAAGAAAGAAGATATGCGCGCGCAAAGATGGTTCATCGGCGAACCGATCGACGTGGCTTACGACCTGCGCTCAACCGGTATCTGCACACAAGCAATGGCTAACGAACAGATGACAGTCAACGGAGTGACTAAGAGCAAATCCGAATGGTATGGCTGGTTTGAAGGAAGCATGACGTATGAAGACCTCAACCAGGACGGAAAGATCAACGACGAAGACCGTCAGATCATCGGCCAGGCGATGCCGAAATGGACGGGAACGATCTCTACCTCGTTCGCCTATAAGAACTTCGACTTCTCGATGAGCGTCAATACCAAACAGGGACATACGCTTTACAGCTACTTTATGGAAGAGTTTACCGACTATTCCGACCGTGGCCGTACCAAGCTGGATATGGATTTCTACATCCCGCAGGGCGCTCCTATCTTTAATTACACTTGGGACGGTTCTAACCCGGCTTCATTGACTTCGGATGCATCTGCCGTAGCCGCTCAAACGATTGTCGGTTCTTATCCTTATCCGTTCAACGATGTGAACTACAACCACGGAGGGGGTATCGGATGGCATACGGGTAAGAATACGGAATTCAAATCGAAGAACTATGTCGATGCTTCCTATTGGAAGATCAAGAATATTACGGTAGGTTATACGTTCCCACGCACGATGATGAGTAAGATCGGTATCGAAAGCCTGCGCGTCTATGCCAATGTGTTGAATCCGTTCACCTTCACCGACTACAAAGGGTTTGATCCCGAATGGGCCGATGCCAGAATCAACGACGGTACGGGTGGTCCGAGCTCAACGACTTACCAGATCGGTTTAAATGTTAAATTCTAATTGCTTAAACGAATAAGATATGAAAAAGATATATGTATTAATAGCAACCCTGTTCCTTGCGTTAAGCAGTTGTTCCGACTTCTTGGATCAGGATCTGAAATCAGATATTCCCGGAGCTGACTATTACGCGACGGATGCCGGCTTTGAAAGCCTCACGAATGCAGCATACAGTTCTTTGCGTACGATATACGGGGGCGATCCCTGGTTGTTGGAAGGCGGAACGGACCTCTTCGCTTCGGGCCGTACCAGTGTAGACGTAGCCAACCTCTATGGTGCCGCGTTTACCAGCGCGAACGGCGCAGTAACTACGTTCTATACCGATCATTACAAAGCGATCTCTCTGGCGAATGAAGTGATCTACTGGGGAACTGACCAGGCTTCAAGAGCTAATCGGGTGGCTGAAGCCCGGGCGTTGCGCGCCTTGTATTATCTGAACCTGGCCCAGCAGTTTGGTGGCGTTCCTCTGGTAACAGAACGTTCGTCGGCGCCGATTGAAAGTGCGGAACGGGTAAGTACGGAAGCGGTTTACGACTTTGTGATCAGTGAACTGAAAGAACTCGCTTCTTCTTCCGCTTTGGACAATCAGAACAACGAAGGACGTTTCAATAAACGCGCCGTCAATCATTACCTGGCGAAAGCTTATCTGTCGAAAGGATACCTTTCAGGCAATAGTGGCGACTTCACCGAAGCATTGAATGCCGCCAAGGCAGCCGGTGCAGGCAATGCCTTGAATACCTCTTTCGCTACGCTGTTCAGCAATGCCGGCGAGAAGAACGAAGAAGTATTGTTCTATGTGCCTTACGACCTGAAGACGGTAGTAAACAACACCAGTGGAAACAAACAAATGGCGCATTTCTGTGCCTACCTGGACGGACAGGAAAAAGGACATAAATATACCAGTTCCACATTGACTCCGACCTTGTGGATGCACGAAGTGTTCAACACCAACACGACTAACCCGAAACAGGACGAGCGCTACGAAGCCACATTCATGACCGAATTGCGCAAGAGCTACTGGGATTTCTACGATGCGGAAGCCAAGAATACCAGTGCGGTAACCTATTACTATTGTCCTTCCTGGGAGATCGCGAACATCGATGCCTGGCGTGCTGAACACGCGAGCCGCGCCAATGCGATTGTCGTCGAGATGCTTCCCACAGGAAACAATATCAATAACATTACGACCGCTTACCAGGCGAAAATGAAAGAAGATGTCTATGGCGTTGCCTCGTTCCGCAAGTTCGATGATACCGAAAACGGAAAGTCTATCTTCTCTACCACATCTTCGATGCGTGATATCTGCCTGGCTCGTCTGGGCGAAACCAACCTGATCGCAGCAGAAGCCTGTGTGAAGTTGAACGACAATACCAATGCCGCAACCTATGTGAATATCGTCCGTAACCGCGCCAAAGCGCCGGAAGCCCAAGCGGGAGAAATGAATATTGATTATATCCTGAACGAACGTGCACGCGAACTGGCCGGTGAATATCATCGTTGGGCCGACCTTTCACGTACGGGCAAACTGGCGGAATATGTCGAACGGCATAATCCCGATATTTCTGCCGGACAAGTGGATAATAAGTTCTTACTTCGCCCCATTCCATTGGCGGCGATCGAACTGAACCCGGCTTTGGCAGGTAAACAAAATCCGGGCTGGTAAAATGCATTGTACATAAGATGTAATATTTTTAGGTATTAGTTAGTTTGGAAGCCCCGGATTTGTATGCGAATTCGGGGCTTTCTATCTTTGACACCTAAGTGGCAGAGGTTTGACATGCCGATGGCAGAGGTTTGACACCTAAGTGGCAAAGGTTTGCCAACACGGTGGCAAAAGTTTGCCAACACGGTGGCAAAGAAACAGGTAATCAACGAAAGAAGAAACCATGAAACGAATACAAAAACAATTAGGAAGCAAATTAAAGAGTAGCTGTGTGTTGTTGCTCTTTATGGTCTTTAATCTGCAGGCAGCAGTAGCGGAAGAAGCTCTTTTCCGCGTGTATACAATCGGCGACTCCACAATGGCCGACAAACCCACGGATGGCGGTAACCCGGAAAGGGGCTGGGGGCAGATGCTTCCGGGATTCCTTTCCGAAGGGATAAAGGTAGAAAATCATGCGGTGAACGGCCGCAGCACGAAGAGTTTCATCGACGAAGGGCGCTGGGATGCGGTCATCCATAAGGTGCAACCGGGTGATTATGTCTTTATCCAATTCGGGCATAACGATCAGAAAGAGGATGTTGCCCGGCATACCGATCCGGGCACGACGTTCGATGCCAATCTGCAACGGTTTGTCACCGAAACCCGGGCGCGGGGCGGGCATCCGGTCTTGCTTACTTCTATTGTACGACGGCATTTCGACGTGGACGGGAAATTGATCGATACGCATGGCGACTACCTGACGGCCACCCGGCGGGTAGCGACAATAAACGATGTACCCTTGATCGATCTGAACGCGTTAACCCATCGGTGGGTAGAGGATTTGGGCGATATCCCTTCGCGGAAGTATTTTATGTGGGTGGCGCCCGCTACGGTGCCCGCCCTTCCCGAAGGGAAAGAAGACGATACGCATCTGAATATCGCCGGCGCGCGCAGAGTGGCTGCGATGGTTGCCCGTGTATTAGAAGAAGAGTTTCCGGCTTTTCAACCCTATATCCGTTCTTACGACTTTGTGGTGGCGAAAGACGGCTCGGGCGATTTCTTTACTGTACAGGAAGCCATTGCTATTGTCCCGGATTACCGCAAAGGCGGCCGCACACGCATCCTGATCCGCCGGGGCGTGTATAAAGAGAAAGTGATCCTGCCGGAAAGCAAAATCAACGTCTCCCTATTCGGGGAAGACGGTACGATACTTACCTATGACGATTATGCCCAGAAGAAGAATATCTTTGGCGAAGAGAAGTCGACCTCCGGCTCGGCTACCTGTTATTTCTACGCAGATAACCTCTATGCCGAGAATATCACCTTCGAGAACAGTGCAGGACCCGTGGGGCAGGCCGTGGCGGTGATGGCCGCCGGCGACCGCACGGTATTCAAGCGTTGCCGCTTCCTCGGCTTCCAGGATACGCTCTATACCTACGGCATGAACAGCCGCCAATACTACGAAGACTGTGATATTGAAGGCTCAGTCGATTATATCTTTGGTTGGTCGACGGCCGTTTTCAACCGTTGCCGCCTGCACAACAACCGCGACGGCTACGTTACCGCTCCGGCGACTCCCGAAGGACGCACGTACGGTTATGTCTTCCTCGACTGCGAACTGACGGCCGCCCCCGGCGTGCAGAAAGTTTACCTTTCCCGTCCCTGGCGCGACTATGCCAAAGCGGTCTTTATCCGTTGCCGCATGGACGCCCATATCCTGCCCGTCGGTTGGCACAACTGGAACAAGCCCGCAGCCGAACGCACCATCCTGTTCGCCGAATACCAAAGCGTCGGTGCCGGAGCCAACCCACAAGCCCGTGCCCCATTCTCGCAACAGCTCACAGACTGCAGTGATTATTCTATCGAAAAGATCCTCGCCGGCAAAGACAACTGGAATCCGTTGACCGATCCGGAAACGTTGGTGTTGGAGAGGAGGTGAAGAGTATTTTTATAGCCTAAAGGGCTGTTTGTTAGAAAAAAAATACTATCTTTAAGGGCTTAAGGGTTAAGAGCCTTAAGGAGCTTAAGGGATCCAAGGGGTCCAAGGGGCTTAAGGGATCCAAGGGGTCCAAGGGGTCCAAGGGGCTTAAGGGATCCAAGGGATCCAAGGGGTCCAAGGGGTCCAAGGGGCTTAAGGGATCCAAGGGGTTTAATGCCTTATCCCCCTTACTCCCCTTAAACCCCTTAACCCCCTTGAAAACCTTACTCCCCTTAACCCCCTTACCCCTAAAATTAATTATCAACTAAAATCAAACACCATGACCAACAACCTCCTCCTCCCCGGCAGAAACTACCGAACCCTCCTCTGCTACCAGAAAGCTGAAGCCATCTACGACATCACTTTCTATTTCTGTAAACACTACCTTCAGCGCGGCGACCGCACCTGCGACCAGATGGTACAAGCCGCCCGTTCCGGGAAACAAAATATCGTCGAAGGCTGTGCCGCATCCCCCACCTCCAAAGAGATGGAGATCAAGCTGATCAACGTTGCCAAAGCCAGTCTCCACGAACTGCTTATCGACTACGAAGATTACCTGCGCACCCGTCAGCATCGCCAATGGGAAGACCATTCTGTCGAAATAAAAAAGATGCGCGAACTGGGACGCGCCCACAATGACAGTGCTTTCTATATGTCTCTCATCCCAACCCGCCCGCCCGAAACCATTGCTAACATAACGATCTGCCTGATCAAACAAACAGACTACCTCCTGGCAAAGTTCTTAGATAAATTGAGCCAGGACTTTCTGCAGGAAGGCGGCCTGCGTGAGCGCATGACACGCATGCGCAGTGAGGAGAGGAGAAAAAGGAATTAGGGGGCTTAAGGGGCTTAAGCCCCTTGCTTTTCTCCTGAAAATTCCGTAATATTGTGCCATAAAGCCATAGTCAATCATCATGAGAAAGCTTCACCTTATTCTCTTCCTTTTTTGTGTCTCGCTGATGGGTGCCTCCGCCCAATGGCGTTGTTCCTTTACCCATTATTCTTCGGAGGAAGGGCTTTCGCAGAATTCCATTATGCGGATTATGGAGGACAGTAAGGGGTTTATGTGGTTCGCAACCTGGGATGGGATCAATAAGTTCGATGGTTATACGTTCCGAACCTACAAAACCAGCGAGGACAATTCCATCCGCCTGGTCAATAACCGGGTAGATCATATCGCCGAAGACCAGTGGGGTTATATCTGGGTGTTGACTTACGACAGTAAGGTCTATCGTTTCGATCCCCGGAAAGAAGTCTTTCAGCAAGTGCCCGAGTCGGGCCGGGAGAGTAATATCGTGGTCAGCGCTATCCATATCCTGCAGGATCATGTCTGGCTGTTGACCGAGAAAGAGGGAGCGATCCGGGTGACGACAGACCCTGAAACGCATGCGCTTACTTCCGATGTGTACTCCCTGCAGTCGGGCCTTTTCCCTTCGGTATCTATTATTTCCGTTCACCAGGCGCTTTCGGGCGAGGAATGGATCTTGTCCGACAATGGTATTGGGGTGCTGAAGGGTGATTCCCTGCAACCCACGCTTTATTTTACGGATACCCAGTCTTCCAAATCCCGACAGAAGCAAGCCTTCTATTGTTTCCTGGAAGGAGAAGAAAACCTCTACTTCGGCTCTGCCAAAGGGCGGGTATGGCTTTACAATAAAGACAACCGGAGCTTCCGCCTGTTGGAGCTGGATACGGAGTCGGATATTGTCGCGATCCGGTATTACTCGGATAAGGATCTGATCATGGCTACCCGGACGGATGGCTTCTATACCTACGATACGCAGTCGGATCTGTATACGCATTACCATTCGTCGACCCACCGGGATCTGCCGGGCAACCAGGTCTTGTCGGTCTATGTCGACCGGATGAAAGAGGTCTGGTTTGATCTGGGCGATGCCCGTGGCGTGACGCATTTCAATCCGTTCACCCGGGTGATCCGCCAGGAGGTGCTCGAGGTGGAAGATGGCAGCGCTTATCGTTCGCAACCGGCTTTCCTGATCTTCGAAGACATAAACGGTTACCTCTGGGTGCATCCGTTCAATGGCGGTTTCTCCTTTTTCGACCGGGAAAAGAACCGGCTGGTGCCTTTCTACAACGAACCGGGCATGCCGGACTGGCGTTTTTCCAATAAGGTACATGCAGCCATGTCGGACCGGCAGGGCAATCTCTGGATGTGTACCCATTCGAAAGGATTGGAGAAGATCACGTTCACGACCGAGCGTTTTCAGTTGCAATCGCCTAATCCTTTGAATTACGAATCTTTGAGCAATGATATCCGTTCCCTTTTCGAAGACCGGCAGGAGCGTTTGTGGATGGGCCTGCGCGACGGGAAGATCCGGATCTATACCAAAGACGGTAACTTCCTGGGTTGCCTGACGAAAGAAGGCTCCTTCTCGAAAACCGGGGATCACTCCTTGGGTGTGGCTTATCATATCTATGAAGATACGAAAGGGAATATCTGGATTGCCACCAAAGGAGACGGGCTTTATCAGGCACGTGAGGAAGGCGGGCGTTACCGGATCACCCAATACCGCTCCGACCCGAACAACCTCTATAGCCTGAGCGACGATAATATCTATTGTGTGCATGAAGATCGCGGGGGAAGGCTTTGGATTGCCACCTTTGGCGGCGGACTGAATTATATGGAAGAACGGGCCGACGGCAGTGTCGCCTTTATCAACCACCAGAACAACCTGAAAGGCTATCCGATCGACGACTGTTACCGGGCGCGCTTTGTCACGTCCGACTCCAAAGGGTATATCTGGGTGGGAACCACCTCGGGCGCGCTCTCTTTCCGCGCGGATTTCTCGCATCCCGAAGAGATCCGGTTCGATCATCATATCCGAATCCCTGCCGATAAACAAAGCCTCAGTAATAACGATGTGTACTGGATCATGGAGAGTTCCGACAAGGTGCTTTACCTGGCTACCTTCGGCGGCGGATTGAACAAACTGATCGGGGTGGAGCAGGACGGCACAGCCCGCTTTGCGCATTACACCATGGAAGACGGCTTGCCCAGTGACGTGCTTCTTTCCATGCAGGAAGACGACCGGAAGAATATATGGATCAGTACGGAGAACGGCTTGTGTAAGTTTATCCCGTCCGAAGAACGGGCAGACAACTACAATGACAAAAGCCTGGATATCCGTGCCGGCTTCAACGAGGCCTCGTCGGTAAAGACCCGATCGGGTGAGTTGGTCTTCGGAACCAGCAACGGCTGGCTGGCTTTCAATCCGGATTCGATCGCGAAGAGTTCGTTCATTCCGCCGATCATCTTCTCCCGCCTGCAGATCAATAATGAAGAGATGCGACCGGGACGCTCGAAAGTCTTGCAACAGATCGTCGACGAAACACCCCAGCTGACCTTATCCCACAAAGAAAATATCGTAACCCTCCAATATGCGGCACTGGATATGAAAGCACCGGAGAATATCCGTTATGCTTACCTGTTGGAAGGCTTTGACAATGAATGGACGCAAGCCGATAAGCAACGGGTGGTGACCTATACCAACCTGCCCAAAGGAAAGTACACCTTCAAGGTGCGTTCGACCAATAACGACGGGGTATGGGTCGACAACGCCAGGGGACTGCCGATCACCATCCTGCCTTCTTTCTGGGAAACGCCCTGGGCTTATCTTTTGTATGTCTTGTTTATCCTGGGCATTATCTTTGTTGCCGTCTATATCCTTTTTACCATCTACCGCTTGAAGCACGAGGTGACGATGGAACATCAGGTTTCGGACATCAAACTGCGGTTCTTTACCAATATCTCCCATGAATTGCGCACGCCGCTGACCCTGATTGCCGGGCCGGTCGAGCATATCCTGAAAAACACAGCCTTGCCGCCGGATGCCCGGGAGCAATTGCAGTTGGTGGAGAAGAATACCGACCGGATGCTGCGATTGGTCAATCAGATCCTCGACTTCCGCAAGATCCAGAATAAGAAGATGAAGATGAAAGTGCAGCGTATTGAACTGGATTCTTTTATCCGGACGATCATGGGCAATTTCGAAGCCTTGGCCGACGAACATGATATCGACTTTATCTTCGAATCGGAGAAAGAAGCCTTGTATCTCTGGGCGGATGCGGATCATCTGGAGAAGATCATTTTCAACCTCTTGTCGAATGCCTTCAAATATACCCCTTTAGGCAAGATGATCAAGGTGTATGTGTTGGAGAATGAAAAGACCATCTCTATCGGTGTGCAGGATCAGGGCATCGGTATTGCCGCCAATAAGAAAGAGTCGCTTTTTATCCGTTTCGAGAACCTGGTCGACCGCAACCTGTTCAACCAATCGAGCTCCGGCATCGGCTTGTCGCTGGTGAAAGAACTGGTCGAGATGCACAAAGCGACGATCTCGGTGGAATCGGTATTGAACGAAGGCAGCACCTTCGAAGTCGCTTTCCAGAAAGGAAAAGAGCATTATGACGATACGGTAGAGTTTATCCTCAAAGATTATGCCTTCCCCACCCGGGAAGAGGAGAGCCATACCGCTGCGCCGGAGGAGGTGATAGGGGAGGGGGATGACGACGAATCCTCGCGCGGCTTGATGTTATTGGTCGAGGATAATAATGAATTACGCCTGTTCCTGCGCTCGATCTTCCACTCTTCTTTCCGCATCGCCGAGGCGAAGAATGGGGCTGAAGGGCTTGAGAAAGCGGTAAGCCTGATCCCCGACATTATCATCAGTGATGTGATGATGCCCGATAAAGATGGTTTGACCTTGACCCGCGAATTGCGCGAGAACCTGACGACCAGCCATATCCCCATCATCCTGTTGACGGCCAAATCGACGCTCGAGAGTAAGTTGGAAGGTATGGAGTACGGGGCAAACGACTATATCACCAAACCGTTCAGCTCCGCCTACCTGAAAGCGCGGGTGGAGAACCTGTTGGTGCAACATAAGAAACTGCAGGAGCTTTATCTCTCCAACCTGATGGCTCCGGCGAAGAAAGATGTGCGCGAAGCGTCGACCCCTACGGGTGAGATGTCGCCCAACGACCGGAAGTTTATCGATAAGTTGGTCGAACTGATGGAGGCCAATATGGACAATGGCGAGTTGGTCGTAGAAGACCTGGTCGCCGAACTGGCCGTGAGCCGTTCGGTGTTCTTCAAGAAACTGAAAGCATTGACCGGCCTGGCGCCGATCGAGTTTATCAAAGAGATGCGGGTGAAGCGCGCTGCCGAACTGATCGAGACGGGCGAATACAGCATCTCGCAGGTCTCTTATATGGTGGGTATCAATGATCCCCGCTACTTCAGCAAATGTTTCAAACAAAAGTACGGAATCACGCCCACCGAATACAAAGAACAAAAAATACACCTAAATAGTCAGAATCTACACACCTGAAAGGGGCGGACATTCTAATTTTGTGGCGATAACAATAAAAATGTACCATGAAACGAACTATCCTCCATTCCGGATTGATCCTGCTCTTGGCTGCCGGCTCGCTGGCCGCTTACGCGCAATCCGAATCTCCTGTCTCTTCCGTTTGGGTTTCCGATCAGGGAGACGGCACCTATCGTAATCCTGTTTTATATGCCGACTATTCCGATCCCGACGTGATCCGTGTGGGCGACGATTATTATATGACTTCATCGAGCTTCAACTGTATCCCCGGATTGCAGATCCTGCATTCGAACGATCTGGTGAACTGGACGATCATCAACGCGGCAATCCCTTATGCCCTGGAACCGAAAGAAACGCCTGAGGTGCCGCAACACGGCAACCGGGTATGGGCGCCTTGTATCCGTCATCATGCCGGTGAATACTATATCTTCTGGGGCGATCCCGACCAGGGGGTGTTTATGACTCGGACCAAAGATATCCGGGGGGCCTGGGAGAAACCCGTCCTGGTCAAAGCCGGGAAAGGCATTATCGACTCGTCGCCTTTGTGGGATGCCGACGGACGGGTGTATCTGGTGCATGCTTTCGCCGGAAGCCGTGCCGGGCTGAAGAGCGTATTGGCGGTGTGCGAATTGAACGCGGAAGCCACGCAAGCGATCACCGAAAGCCGCATCATCTTCGACGGACACGAGAAACATCCGACCATCGAAGGTCCTAAATTCTATAAGAAAGACGGCTATTACTATATCTTCGCTCCGGCGGGTGGCGTGGCTACCGGCTGGCAAACGGTCCTGCGCGCGACCGATCCGTACGGCCCTTACGAGATCCGCACGGTCATGGCGCAAGGCAAGAGCGCGACAAACGGCCCGCACCAGGGCGCCTGGGTGGATACGACAACCGGGGAAGACTGGTTCCTGCATTTCCAGGATGTCGGTGCCTACGGGCGTATCATCCACCTGCAACCCATGAAGTGGAAAAACGGCTGGCCGGTGATCGGAGAAGATAAAGACGGCGACGGCTGCGGAACGCCGGTATTGCGGCATAAGAAACCCAACGTTGGTAAGACTTATGCCATCGCTACGCCCCAGGAGAGTGATGAGTTCGATACGAATCGATTAGGCCTTCAATGGCAGTGGCAAGCCAACTACAATCCGAAATGGATCTATACGGACGCGGCCAACAGCAGTATACGTTTGTACTCTTATCCGCTGAGACCCCAGGCACGCAGCCTCTGGGATGTGCCGAACCTGCTTTTGCAGAAGACCCCCGCACCGGCGTTCACCGCCACGACACGGTTATACTTCCAGCCCTCGGATAAGTATGTCGGCGAACGCACCGGACTGGTGGTGATGGGACTCGACTATGCCGGACTGATCCTGGAGAACACCGAAGAAGGGCTTGTCCTTTCCCAGGTCGTTTGCGAGAAGGCAGACGCGGGGAAACGGGAAGCGGTACAGGCAAAAACGAAGGTGGCAAGCGGCTGGATCAATCTGCGCGTGACGTTCGACGCGACGGCAACCTGCCGGTTCCTTTATAGTACGGACGGCCGCAACTATACGCCGCTGGGCGAAGCGTTCCCGGCACGCGAAGGGAAATGGATCGGTGCGAAGGTCGGCTTGTTCTGTACCCGCCCGGCAATCGAGACCAACGACGGCGGATGGGCGGATGTCGACTGGTTCCGCATCACCCGGAACGAAACGGCGAAGACCGCGGAAAATGCTTTGTCGTATGCCGTGCGCATCGCCGATTCGGAAATGGCGCGTTATCCCGAATCCTGGCGATTGGATTTCCAGAAAACACTGAAATGGGATTACTGTCATGGCTTGGAACTGCAGGCTTTCCTTCAGCTTTATGACCGTACAGGCGACCGGAAGTACCTGGACTATATCAAAGCCTATGCCGACACGATGATCCTGGCGGACGGATCGATCAAGACCTACCGCCTGGAAGAATATAATATCGACCGCCTGAACAGTGGCAAGATGCTGTTCCGTTTGTACGACCTGACGAAAGATGAAAAGATAAAGAAAGCCATCGATCTCTTGTATAGCCAGTTGGCTACGCATCCGCGCAACGACGACGGCGGTTTCTGGCATAAAGCGATCTATCCGCACCAGGTATGGCTCGATGGCGTGTATATGGGTACCCCGTTTATGGTGGAATATGCCAAGCGCAACAATTGCCCGGACGACTATGCCGACGGCGTCAACCAGATCCTGATGGCTGCCCGCCATACGTATGATCCGGCGAACGGGCTCTACCGCCATGCCTGCGATGTGAGCCGCCAGATGTTCTGGGCCAATCCGGTCACCGGACAGTCCGAGCATTGCTGGGGACGGGCGTTGGGCTGGTATGCGATGGCTATCGTCGATGCCCTCGATTTCATTCCGGCCGATCAGCCGGGACGCGACCAGGTATTGGCGATCCTCAATAACATAGCGATTCAACTGAAGAAGATACAAGACGCGAAGACCGGCCTGTGGTATCAGGTATTAGACCGGAGCGGCGACGCGGGCAATTACCTGGAGTCATCCTGCTCGGCGATGTTTATCTATGCTTTATCCAAGGCCGCGCGTATGGGTTATATCGATGCCACTTACCGCGATGTGGCCGATAAAGCCTTTAACGGATTCCTGCAAGAGTTTGTGACGTTCGATGAGAAAGGCCTGATGCACATCACCCAAGCCTGTGCCGTTGCCGGCCTCGGCGGAAAAGACAACCGCTCAGGCAACTACGACTACTACATCAACGAACTGATCCGCGCCAACGATCCCAAGGCAATAGGGCCTTTTATTATGGCGGTCTTAGAGAGAGAAAGGTAAGGGCTTAAGGGCTAAGGGGCTTAAAGGGCTTAAGGGGATTAAGGGGTTTAATGCCTTAATCCCCTTAAACCCCTTAATCTCCTTTATTCCTGATTCGTAATCTGCACAATCTCATCCACAATATACCGCGAATACCCTCTCCAGGGAATGCTCCCGAAGTATTCCTTATAATGCAATTCCACCACCTGACCGCCCGCGTGCATCAGCTTATCGGCCACTACCGGATCGGCAATGGAAAACTCAAACTCATTCGACTGAATGCCGCCCGGCGTATTGCTCCAGAACCCACTTTGAATCAATTTGCCCTCGTAGGTCTTGAAGATCACCCCTTTGTACACCACATAATTGAGCTGCCCGGTCTTCACCCCTTCCCCGTACGGGTAATAATAACGAATGCCTGCAAAGCCCAACAACCCCAGCAACAAAATCGCTGCCGTGGTATTCCTGAATTTCTTCCAACGCCTGTGTTTCTTAACCGGCTTTTCCTGTTCCATCTTTATCGTCATAGCTCTTTCTTTATGGAACAGCAAAGAAACGAAAAAGTTCACGAACCGCCATCGCCATTCCCGGCAAAAAAGCAGTCCCCCTTTCCCCCTTTCCCCCTTTCCCCCGGTCGTGAGATCCCTGTATTCCGGGGTGAAAACTTTTATACCCCCTTTTCACCTTTCACCCGGCAGCCAGATCCCTGTATTGATCAGCGTTTTGGGTGAAGGATGGAGGCTCCCTGAAAAAGGCCGCCGGAGTTTCCCAAAAGGCCGGCAGGGTTTTGCAAAAGGCCGCCGGAGTTTTAGAAAAGGCCGCCGGCCTTTTCCGGGAAAGTCTGTCGTTTTTTTAAGTATTCCTTTACCTTTCACCCAAAACGCCGATCAATACAGGGATCTGGCGACCGGGTGAAAGGTGAAGACCGGGGTGAAAACTTTTATGTGGTAAAAAAAAACCGGCAGTCCCCGCGAACGGGGCTGCCGGAGGATAATAATGCCGGGTTAGTCTGGTGAATATCTTTATCAGTGATAAGTCGTAAGTGATTAATAATTAATAATTACTACTGATGCGTTAATTTTTTAATTTCAACCGTAACAGGTTGATTATATATAAGATACAAGCGTTCTTTGATTTTTTGATTTGAATTG
>NZ_JAQFIN010000001.1 GCF_029504695.1 Parabacteroides sp. PF5-6 | reverse complement strand
CCTGAGCCAGGATCAAACTCTTCGTTGTATAAATTGTTTGTTTTATTTTTTTCCTATGACTCATGACGATTAACCTAAATTTAATAGATCAAGTAAACTCAGATATTTGTCGTGACTCGGCATAATCCATGTAAACATGGCTTCTGCGCTCGCTACTCCAAATATTCAAGTAAATGACGGTGTTAATTCCTGTATCCTCTAACGAAACAATTAATCATTAATAATTAATCATTAAACATTAGATATACACGTCTCTTGTACTACTTGTTGGATGTAAATCTTTCAAAGAACTCGTTTCTTTAAGGCGCTTTTCGCTTTCGAAAAGCAGCAGTTGATTGCTCAATTGCGGGTGCAAAGGTAGTGTTATTAAACATACTTCCAAATTAATTCGAAGGTTTTTTGCAAGAAAAAAACAAAAGAAATCATATAGGGCTCATCTGGCGGGGGTTAGGGGGAGAAGAAAAAAAAGGGGAAGAAAATAAAAGCGCAATGTTTTGTCGGTTAAAGTGCGATGTTTTTCTTCCTTGATTTTAGAGGGGTATAAGAGGCAGTAAATCAGTTTATTGTAAGGGGTAGGTATTTGTTGATAATTGTCAACAAATGTGTTGACGGTTATCAACAAACAAATAATTCTTCGGGGAAGGGAGGATAGAGTATGGAGGGAAGGGAGGTATAATAGATATATTCTTCCGACTTCCTATACATATAATATATAGAGGGAATACGAAAAGTCATATCGATAAAAAAGGGAGGGAGAAGTGTCGAGGATTTACGGCAACATATATTCTTTCAAACTTGTTTATATGATAGAATGGCGTAAATTTGTATTCATAAAATTGACGGAGACGTATCTGACATGAGTTTAATCCTATAATAGAGATATACAATGAAAGTTCAATTATACAAAGGCCTGAGCGTGTTGTTGGCGGTGGGTTTTATGTTGTCCGGTTGCAAGACCGAGGTAAAGAAGGGGCAGAAGAATGATATTCAGTTCACGACCCTCAAGAAAGAAGAGGCGTATCATCTTTTGGAAAATGCGGAGAATCCGAATTGCGACCTGCAACTAAATTTTACTTTCCCGACAAAATTTGCGAACAAAGAGATTCTGGATAAGGTGCAAAAGCTTTTTACCTTCTCTTATTTTGGGGAGACTTACGATATGTATTCTCCACAGGAGGCTGTAAATGAATACGTAGAGAGTTATCTGGAGATGTATAAAGAGTTGGAAGAGGATTATAAAGAAGACTTGAAAAATGCGGACACCTCTCCGGTGGGTGCCTGGTATGGGTATTATGAGACTTCCAACAATGAAATCATGTTCAACGCGGATAACCTGATCAGTTATACGGTTACCTTCGAGAACTACACCGGCGGAGCACATCCGGCGCACTCGGTGACCAACCATGTGATCGACCTGACCCGTGGTGAGTTTATCACCGAAGCGGAGATTTTCATTCCCGGTTTCGAAACGTCCCTCGCCCAAATGCTGGTCGATGCTATTGCCGAACAAAACGATTTGGAAGATCCGAAAGAATTGGAAAACATGGGCTACTTCAGTATCGATGAGATCTACCCAAACGGTAATTTCCTGATCGACGGGCAAGGTATCACTTACTCTTTCAACGAATATGAGATTGCGGCTTACGTGATCGGCGTGACCAGCGTTCATTTCCCTTTCGAAAAGATCAAACACTTACTGCAACCGGAAAGCCCGATAGCTATACTTCTACAATAATCATGGAACATATTTTCGCTTATTTCCCGGAATTGAGTGCGAAGCAAAAAGAACAGATCGCCGCTCTTTATCCGTTGTATACCGACTGGAACGCGAAGATCAATGTGATCTCCCGGAAGGATATCGAGAACCTGTATCTGCATCATGTATTGCACTCTTTAGGCATTGTCAAGATGTTGAAGTTCAAGGATGGATCTTCCGTGATGGATCTGGGCACGGGTGGTGGATTTCCCGGTATTCCGTTGGCGATCTTTTTTCCGGAGGTGCGGTTTCATCTGATCGACAGTATTGGCAAGAAGATCAAAGTGGGACAAGCCGTTGCCGATGCCATCGGGTTGGAGAACGTCAGTTTCCGCCATTGCCGGGGAGAGGAGGAGAAGCAAAAGTTCGATTTTGTGGTCAGCCGTGCGGTGATGCCGCTGGCCGACCTGGCAAAGATCGTACGTAAGAATATCGCTACCGAACACCGGAACGCCCTGCCCAACGGCCTGATATGCCTGAAAGGGGGCGAATTGCATCACGAAGTGCTCCCGTTCAAGAAGCAAGCCATTACGATCGATATGCAAAATCACTTTAAGGAACCTTTTTTTGAAACAAAGAAAATCGTCTATATCCCGCTATGATCACTGTTCAGTCATTTGCGTTCAACTACTTCTCAGTCAACACCTATATCGTTCACGACAGTACGAACGAAGCGGTTATTATTGATTGTGGTTGCATCAATCCACAGGAGGAAAACGCAGTCAGTCGTTACATCGAAGAGAACAAACTGGTATTGAAACACAATTTGTGCACCCATCTCCACCTGGATCATATCCTGGGTAATGCCTTTATCTATCAAACGTATGGCCTCTCGCCCGAAGCCCATAAGGCGGATGTGACCGCGTTGCCTACTGCCGACGAGCAGGCACAAAGGTTGGGATTGCCGTTGAAGATCAAGGCCATACCGATCGTCAAGCAACTGGTCGGCGGGGAGAGTATCTCCTTCGGACATTCCGAACTGACGGCCCTGCTCGTTCCGGGACATTCGCCGGGAAGCCTTGCTTTTTATAATAAAAAGAACGGCTATCTGTTTTCCGGAGATGCTTTATTCGCCGGCAGTATCGGGCGAACGGATCTTTGGGGCGGAAATATGGATGTTTTAATTGCGGCAATCAAAGATAAACTTTTAACTTTGCCCGACGAAACGATCGTCTATCCCGGGCATGGTTCTGAGACAACGATTTTTGCGGAGAAGAGGAGCAATCCTTTCTTGTAAACGCTGAAGCATATATAAACTATTTTATAGATACTATGGACACAAATAAATTTGTAAACCGACATGTCGGTATTACGGCGGAGGATATCCCGTCGATGTTAGAAACAGTAGGTGTTGAAACCCTCGATCAACTGATCGATCAGACTATTCCTTCGAATATACGTCTGGACAAGCCTATGGATTTACCGGAACCCATGACCGAACGCGAACTGGCGGAACACTTAGGCGAGTTAGCTTCCAAGAATGAAATCTTCACGTCATACATTGGTATGGGCTGGTACGACACGGTTTGCCCCGCTCCTATCCTGCGTAATGTATTTGAGAATCCGGTATGGTACACCTCGTATACACCTTATCAGGCAGAGATCTCTCAGGGTCGCCTGGAAGCATTGATCAACTTCCAGACCATGATCAGCGAGTTGACGGCGTTGCCATTGACCAACTCTTCGTTATTGGACGAAGCCACTGCGGCTGCCGAGGCGATCACAATGTTCTACGGCGCCCGTTCGCGTGCGCAGGTGAAGGCCGAAGCGAATACCGTATTTGTGGATGAGAACGTATATGAGTCCACATTGGCAGTTATCCATACACGCATGATCCCGCTGGGAATCAAGGTGGTAACGGGTAATTACCAGAAATTTGAATGCACTCCGGATGTGTTTGCTGCGGTGGTTCAATACCCGAATGCAAACGGTTCGATTGAAGATTATAAAGAATTTGTGGCACGTGCCAATGAGCAAGGCGTGAAGGTTGCCGTAGCGGCCGACCTGATGAGCCTGGTATTGCTCACTCCTCCGGGAGAATGGGGTGTCGATGTGGTCTTCGGAACCAGCCAACGCTTTGGTATTCCGATGTTCTACGGCGGTCCTTCGGCTGCTTACTTCGCTTGCAAGGACGACTATAAACGGTCGATCCCCGGACGCATCATCGGTATCTCCAAAGATGCTTATGGACACGAAGCCTATCGCCTGGCGTTGCAAACACGCGAACAACATATCAAACGGGAGAAAGCGACTTCCAATATCTGTACGGCTCAAGCCTTATTGGCAACAATGAGCGGGTTCTACGCGGTATATCATGGCGCGGAAGGGCTGCGTAATATCGCCGAACGCATACACAGCCAGGCCGGCTTCTTAGCTGAAGAACTGGAAAAGCTGGGTTACAAACAACTGAACGCGAACTATTTCGATACGCTGAAGATCGAACTTCCGGCTGATGTATCGATGAATGTTTTGCGTGAGATCGCTCTGGAATGCAAAGTCAACCTGCGCTACTTCGAAGGTGGACAGATTGGTATCAGCCTGGACGAGACGACTTTATCGACCGATATCGGTGTACTGTTGTATATCTTCGCCGGAGCTGCCGGTAAGGACTATATGTTGAAAGACGCGATCCCAACCAAACGCTATTTCGATCCGGCATTCAACCGTACTTCGGACTTTATGCAACAGGATGTGTTCAAGAAATACCGCACGGAAACGGAACTGATGCGTTACATCACCCGCTTGGGCAGACGCGATATTTCATTGGCTCAATCGATGATCTCTCTGGGTTCTTGTACGATGAAACTGAACGCGGCATCTGAGATGCTGGCGCTTAGTCGTCCGGAGTTCCAGAATATCCACCCCTACGCGCCGGAAGAGCAAACGGAAGGTTACAAAGAAATGTTGGAGAACCTATCGGCTTACCTCGCAGAGATCACCGGATTCAAGGGCGCCAGCCTACAGCCGAACTCCGGAGCAGCCGGTGAGTACGCGGGACTGCGTGTGATCCATACCTACCTGGAGAGTATCGGACAGGGCCATCGGAACATTGTTTTGCTGCCGGCATCGGCACACGGAACAAACCCGGCAAGTGCTATCCAATGCGGATATTCAACCGTTACGGTGAAGACCGACGCCAATGGCAATGTCGACCTGGACGACTTCCGTGAAAAAGCGGAAGCCAACCGCGATAACCTGGCCGCGACCATGATTACTTATCCTTCTACGCACGGGATCTTCGAGGTGTGCATCAAAGAGATGTGCCAGATCGTTCACGACTGCGGCGGACAAGTCTATATGGACGGCGCGAATATGAACGCTCAGGTAGGTTTGACCAATCCGGGAACCATCGGCGCGGACGTATGCCACCTGAACCTGCACAAGACCTTTGCTTCACCGCATGGTGGTGGCGGACCGGGCGTGGGTCCGATCTGTGTAGCCGAGCATCTGGTACCTTTCCTGCCTTCACACCCGATTGCCTGGGGAAGCGACCTGAACACGGTATCTGCCGCTCCTTACGGAAGCGCCGGTATTGCCGCGATCACCTACGCGTATATCCGCCTGTTGGGAACGGAAGGACTGACGCAATCGACGAAGATCGCGATCCTGAACGCCAACTACCTGGCCGCCAAATTGAAAGACACCTATGGCATCGTATATAGCGGCGCTACAGGACGTGTAGGCCACGAGTTGATCCTGGAATGTCGCAACGTAAAAGACCGTTCGGGCATCGACGAGTCGGATATCGCCAAACGTCTGATGGACTTTGGTTATCATGCTCCTACCCTCTCCTTCCCGGTTCACGGCACGTTGATGATCGAACCGACCGAAAGCGAAAGCAAAGCCGAGCTCGATCGTTTCCTCGAAGTATTGGATTGCATCTGGAAAGAGATCGAAGAAGTAGAGAGTGGCGCTGCCGACAAAGAAGACAACGTGTTGAAGAACGCTCCGCATCCGGAATACGAAGTGACCGGCAACGACTGGTCGCATCCGTACAGCCGTCAGAAAGCGGCCTACCCACTGGATTGGCTGCACGACAGTAAGTTCTGGATCAATGTCGCCCGCGTGGACAACGCCTACGGCGACCGCAACCTGATCCCAACGATCTGCTCTTGCCAGATCTAAGGAATACAATACAACAAAAACGAGGCTATCTCCAACCGGGAATAGCCTCGTTTTTTTTACACATAAAAGTTTTCACCCCGGTCTTCACCTTTCACCCGGTCGCCAGATCCCTGTATTGATCAGCGTTTCGGGTGAAGGCTTGGAAAAACATGGAGGCTTCCCGAAAAAGGCCGCCGGAGTTTCCCAAAAGGCTGCCGGCCTTTTCTAAAAGGCTGCCGGAGTTTTCCAAAAGGCCGCCGGCCTTTTTCGGGAAGCCTCCAGGTCTGTCGTTTTTTAAGGGATTCCTTCACCCGAAACGCCGATCAATACAGGGATCTGGCGACCGGGTGAAAGGTGGAAGGGGGTGCGAAACTTTTATGTGGTAAGAGAGAGCTTCCCGCGGATACGGTCATCGAACGCGGAAAGGGCTGCTTTGGCGCCATCGCCCATGGCGATGATTATTTGTTTAAAGGGAGTGGTGGCCACATCACCGGCGGCGTAGATGCCCGGCACGCTGGTGCGGCAATGGGTATCGACTTCGATCTCACCCACGCGGTTGATCTGGAGCAAGTCTTTGAAAACAGAGCTGTTGGGCGATAAGCCAATCTGCACAAAGATACCATCTAAAGCGATCAGGCGTTCTTCTTCCGTTGCCCGGTCTTTGACTTTCAGTCCGGTTACCTTCTCATCATTGCCTACGACGGCTGTCGTTTGCGTATGTTTGAAGATTTCTATATTCGGCGTGTTTTGCGCTTTTTCTTGCAAGACCTGATCGGCTTTCAATTCCTCGAGAAACTCTACGACCGTCACCTTCGCGCATATCCCTGCCAGATCAATGGCTGCTTCAATGCCGGAATTGCCTCCACCAATAACAGCAACCTCTTTGCCCTGGTAGAACGGTCCGTCGCAATGCGGGCAAAAGGCAACGCCTCGTCCCATATAGTCCGCTTCGCCGGGAATGTTCAGTTTGCGCCAGCCCGCACCTGTAGCGATAATCAAGGCCGGAGCAGTGAATGTTTCGTTTCCGGCAACGCGGATAATCTTCTTTCCGTCTTCCACCTCAACCTTTTCTACCTGACGGTTTTCGTAGAGATCGATGGCGTATTCCTGCATGTGCAACTTCAGGTTACCAGCCAGTTCGGCACCGGTGGTACGGGGTGTGGCAATCAGATTTTCAATGCCTACCGTCTCTTTCACCTGCCCCCCGATCCGTTCGGCCAAGACAGCTACACGCAAGCCTTTGCGCGCCGAATAGATCGCAGCAGCCGAGCCGGCAGGGCCTCCGCCGATCACCACTACATCGTATGCTTTGGCTATCGCTTCCGTTTCAACGGCTGAAGGGTCAGTACCATACTGATTTTCCAGTTTGATCAAAAGCTCGCCCAAGTCGCCCCGGCCGCTATGCAACAAACGTCCATCGGCAAAGACAGCCGGCACTCCTTGCAGGTGCAAGGCTTCCACCTCATCCTTGTTGATCGCACCGTCGACCATCTCATGGGTGATCGCCGGATTGATTATTGTCAGCATATTCAATGCCTGAACGATATCGGGACAGTTCGTGCAGGTCAAGGACACATAGGTCGTCAAGCGGATCGGGCCTTTCAGGTTCCGGATTCGCCGGCTGATCTGCTCATCGGGGAAGTTACGTCCTTTGCCGTCGCTATTAAGTATCGCCAGTAACAAGGAGGTAAACTCATGTCCCGTTGGTACGCCACGGAAAGAGATGCCCGTCCGCTCACCGTTTTTCAACAGATAGAACACCAGGCCTTCCGCATCCGTCACCTGTACGGAAACTTTGTCGGAACAGGAAGCGACACCTTCCAATAATTCAAGCAGTTCCTGGCGGCTCTCGTGCGACGGCGAAACATACACATGCAGACAGAAATCCGCTCCCAATGAGGAGAAGATTTCTGTCACTTGTTGTTTTAAGGCAGTATCTAACATCTTAGATCTTTCCTACTAAGTCAATACTGGGTTTCAAGGTGTCTTTGCCTTTCTCCCATTTGGCCGGGCAGACTTCATTGGGATGAGCTGCGACAAAGAGGGCAGCTTCAACCTTACGCACCAATTCGTCGGCGTTACGGCCGATATTGTTATCGTTGATCTCCGCCAGCTTGATCTGTCCTTCCGGATTGATCAGGAATGTACCGCGATAGGCCATACCGGCTTCTTCGATCATCACACCGAAAGCACGGGTCAAGACACCTGTCGGGTCGGCCAACATCGGATACTTAATCTTGCGGATGCTATCCGAAGCGTCATGCCATGCTTTGTGCACGAAGTGAGAGTCCGTACTTACAGAATAGACTTCTACACCCATTGCCTGCAACTGCTCATACTTGCCGGCCAGATCGACTAATTCAGTCGGGCAAACAAAAGTAAAATCGGCGGGATAGAAGAAGAAGATCGCCCACTTGCCTTTGAGATCTTCACTATTTACAGTCTTAAATGCTCCATTTTGATACGCTTCTACTTTGAACTCCGGTAATTTTGAATTGATAATTGGTTCCATAAATTTTAATTTTAATTTTAATTGATTTTCAACAGACATATAGCCGAAAAGAACCGTTATTGCCTGTGTTTCGTTAAACATTTACTTGATGACAGTGCAAAGGTATGCCCTATCTGATAGATAATATCCGATGCAATTATAGATAACATTTATATCGCCAAAAACATTTTTTAACCTTTCCATCGGAAACAAAAACCAATCCCGTACTCAATTTAATATTCAATGCGCACATAAAAACCGTCCTTCTCCTCACGGGATAACCCCTGTCAAACTTAGGCCTGATCAGCGTTTCCGCGTTTGTTCTTTTATCGAAACTTCATATCTTTGCTCCTATCTAACAGAACACATTACCGTATTATAAACAAGAAAGGAAGTATACTTTTATTGTGATCTTACACAATATCATTGTAAATCTAAACGCGCAAAATATAAATTAGATCTCAGCTAATAATCAGTAACAATAATTCAAACAGAGATGAAGAAATTCAAATTTGCACTTATCTTATTAAGTGCCTTAAGCTTTTTAGCTACCGGATGTGACGACGACACGCCAATCGATGAAAATCCTCCGTTAGTGGGTGCAAGCACTGACGAGGCCACCCGCACTGTGACGAGTGAAAGAAGACCAATGAAAGGAGAAGACGAACGCTCGAGCGACAATTTCAGCACGAAGGATATGATCTCCGGCACCCATATATTATGGAATTGTCCGGATACGGTCAACTTTGATGTGAAAGAAGATTACAGATGGCCTGAAAATGGAGGGAAAGACGAATACTACGCCCGAAACCTGACGAACGGTTCCATCACCCAAATGACTCAAAAAAGCAATCTTTACATCGCCAACCCCAAAGGTGCGGGAGGTAAATTCAACGTCGAATATACCGTCTTTACAGCTCACGCAGGCTACGAATACATCAGCAGCCGGCATAAACCGCATGCCGATCAAGAACGCCGTTCGAGCTTTAACTTCTCCTTAAACAACAACTTATACACACATTACCTGGTTGAATGTCCGGAAGGTATTTCTTTCACCATACAAAAAGACAAAACATCGGCTAAAGATGAAATCGTGCAAAACAGAGTCAGAAATGGCATGATTATTATAAGTCCCAGAATGAATGATCTCTATATTTCCGATCCTTCCGGAGCGACTAAACCGTTCGTTGTCTGCTTTGTTCCGACCAGTTCCCCGGCAGAGAGCTGGATGAAACACCTGGACGGAAAGAAATACCTCTACGAATTGTCGATACCGGGCACACACGATAGCGGAACCGGAACGGATAAGGTAAGTGCGGGTCCATCCAAATGCCAGAACTTCAGTCTGGCCACTCAGTTGAGAGATGGGATACGTTTTCTGGATATTCGTATCGATGATAATTTCCAGGTATGTCATGGCATCGACTATTGCGGGTTCTCGTTTACCGACGCATTAAAAACATGCAATAGCTTCCTGGAGAAACATCCGAGCGAGACCATCCTGATGTCGGTTAAAGGAGAAAACGGTGGCACACTAACCAAACAGATGGAAAAGTATTTCGCCGATGACACCAATCCGATCAATAAGGTGTTTAAAGAAGAACGTATTCCTACGTTGGACGAGGTTAGAGGTAAAATAGTGATACTTCGTCGTTTTGCCAAACCCCAAACGGGTCAATGGGGTGTGAATATTTATGACCAATTCCCGGAAGATTCCGTAGGCATATTTACCAATCATAAGAATTCATTTTATGTGGAAGATATGTATCTCAAATTCTTAAAACTCCACAAAACCGAGAAAAAAGCGGACGCAATAGACGAAGCCATAGCGCTTTCGACTAAAGACAGGGCGTATAGCAAACACATGTTCATCCTGTTTAATAGCATAGGCTATGGGATTAACCTTACCCATACCCCTTGGTCGTACGCATGGGATGGTGGAGTGAATATAAAACCCATTATGAATCCTTTTATGTCAGGACTTCTCAAACACTATTTAAAGGATCGAAAAGCCCCGGTGCGTGTTGGTATCATCCCCTTGGATTTCTACAATAAACACGGACATGATGATAATGATTATATCGTTTATAAAATCATCAACACCAACTTCGCCAAAGACTTGATTGTATTACCCGAATATTAAGGACAAGACTACATAGGCTACTCCGATTTGTACACCTCGCGCTTTTTCTTTTTCTTTGCACTCGAATCTAAACACATACGCATGGGAAAAACAAAAAGTCAGTGGAGTAAAGCATTCTGGGTAGCCAATGTAGTCGAACTCTTTGAGCGTGCCGCTTATTACGGGGTTTTTATCGTAATCACCCTTTATCTGAGTCGCATTTTAGGATTTAACGATATCCAGGCTGCAACCATTGCCGGGGTATTCTCCGCTTGTTTATACCTGCTTCCTACGTTTGCCGGGGCGATTGCCGATAAGATCGGCTTTCGTAATTCCATGTTATTGGCTTTTTCCTTATTGACCATCGGCTATGCCGGGTTAGGCATCTTCCCCACTCTATTGGAATCGGCGGGCTTGGTTGAGTATAGTATGACGACGAAGTTCACCGGCCTGTTGGAAAACAATCTACGCTACGGGATTCTTCCGATCATGGCGTTGATTGTGATCGGTGGATCTTTTATCAAGAGTGTGATCTCCGGCACGGTGGCCAAAGAGACGACGCCGGAGAACCGCGCCAAAGGTTTCTCGATCTTCTATTCGATGGTGAATATCGGATCGTTCTCCGGCAAGACTATTGTCAAACCCCTTCGTGAGGCGATGGGCAACGAGGGATTGATCACACTGAATTATTTCTCTGCCACGATGACTTTCCTGGCTTTGTTGGCTATCTGGTTCTTTTATAAAAGCGTTCAGCATAGCGGAGAAGGCAAAACATTCAAACAGATCGGGCAGGCGCTATTGAAAGTATGTACCAACGGCCGGTTGATTACCTTGATTATTATCATCACCGGCTTCTGGATGGTGCAGCATCAGTTGTACGCTACGATGCCGAAATACGTGCTTCGCCTGGCGGGTGAAGGTGCTTCGCCCTCCTGGTATGCGAATGTGAATCCGCTGGTGGTTGTACTGACGGTCAACCTGGTCACTCAATTGATGCGCAAGCGAACGGCGTTGACTTCGATGACCGTGGGTATGTTTATCATGCCTGTTTCCGCTTTATGTATGGCCTACGGCAATGTGTTGGATGCCGGGCAGACGATGCTCGGCATGCACCCGGTAGCCTTTATGATGGTGGTAGGTATTATCTTCCAAGGGCTGGCGGAGACCTTTATCTCCCCCCGCTTCCTTGAATTCTTCTCCCTGCAGGCGCCTAAAGGTGAAGAAGGATTGTATTTAGGCTTCAGCCATCTACATTCCTTCCTTTCTTCAATCCTCGGATTTGGCCTTTCCGGTTTCCTGTTGAGTAAATACTGTCCGGAACCGGCTTTATTCGGTTCACACGAAGAATGGCTGGCAGCCAGCGCCAACGCGCATTATATCTGGTATTATTTCGGTGCAATCGCTTTAGTCTCCGCTTTTGCTCTGATCGCGTACGGCAAGACGGTCAAATGGCTCGACGCGCGCAAAGCCGCCTGATCAATATCCGGGATTCTGCTTTAGATTTGTATTTAAGCGAATGATATCTTCCGGTATCGGGAAAACGGTGGTATATCCGTTTGCCTCGTCCGGAAGCTGCGGGCGACTGTGGTAGGCACGGGTATAAAGTCCAAAGCGAACCAGGTCGTTGCGCCGCCATCCTTCCCAGGCCAGTTCCATCTGCCGTTCGTCCAGAATACGCGGCAGGGTAGCTTCACGCCACGGCTCCCCTACCCGTTCGCGCACGGCATTCAATTCGGCATCTCCGTTCATTCCATTACGCACCTTGGCCTCGCTCTTCATCAACAACACATCGGCATAGCGGAACAATACGATATCATTGTCGGAGAGTTTACCGTCTTTGGTCGCCTTGGGGTCGATCTCATATTTCTTCATACGCGCGCCAGCCGTCTTTTCGAAAGGACTTCCCGAGAGGTCGAGTTTCACTTCCCGAGGGTGATAAACCAAGACTTCCCCATTATCCAAAAGGATCTTATTGCCTTTCAGATCGTGTACTTCATCGGCAAAATAACAGATCGTGAAACGGGTATCGACAGAATCAGTACCATAGCCATAGGTATCGAGCACTTCGATCGTGGCACTCGAGCCGTTCTCGCCGCCCAACCCGTAGGCCTTGGCATGATTATAATGGCGCGAGCGGAAAAGATTCTGCATCTGGTGACGATAGAAATGTTTGTCCATCGGTATGGTAAAGATATTCTCCACAGAGAATTCATTGAACACCGCGAAGTTCGATATATAGTTGTCCGACAGGCGATAGCCCATCGCTGCCAGCGAGTCACAATAGGCGATGGTCGTCTCCCAGGCATTATATTGTTCGCCGTCGATCCGGAAATAAATAGTTTTCCCATCGGGACGGGAGGTGGTGGTCCATTGGTCGTGTGTGTACACCTCGGCGTTCAAAGCCAGTTTGGCTAATAAAAACCAGGCCACCGGACGGGTCACGCGACCGTAGTATTCGCCCTGGTGATTGCTGCGTTCAAGGGGTAAGTGGGGCGCTGCCGCCATCAGTTCATCCACAATGAAACGAAAGACTTCGCCACGATCACTCTGTCGCACCTCACTCATCGGTGTGGAAGAACTCAACACCAAAGGCACACGGCCGAAGAGATCCATCAGATAGAAATAATACATCGCCCGGAAAGCGCGCACTTCCGCTTGCCAGGCCGACAACTGAATGGCCGTAAGTTTATCTTTATATTCATCGAGCGTCTCCAACGATTTATTACTCAACACGATCACCTTATAAATATATTCCCAGGTCGCCCGGATCTCACTGCTTTTGGTTCCCCATTGATGCAGGAACAAGCCTTGCCAGAAACCACCATCGTACCAGTCACCGCCCCGCGTGGGCAGGATCGCTTCGTCGGTCGTGAAGGTGTTCAGGTCGTACACTCCCCGGTTCGTGCCCTGCAATCCCTGGGAGTTCTCATAGCCTCCAATATAATTATAGAGCGTTGCCACGGTATTGAGATACATAGCGTTGGCATTCGTATAGATTTCCTTTTCCGGCAACTGGTCGCGGGGATTCTCTTCCAGAAAAGAGTTGCAGGAGAAGAGAAACAAGCTGGACAGGATAAGGATCATTCGATTTGTTTTCGTTGCATTCATAAGGCTCCGGTATTAAAATTGAACATTCAGCCCGACCACATACGATCGGGATACGGGATAATTGCGTTTGTCGTCGGTTCCTAATGTACCGTTCACCACATAACTATTGATCATCGGTGAAAAGCCGGAATAACCGGTGATCGTTCCCAGATTATTGACAGAGAAAGAAAGGCGGACGGCCTGTACCATCTTCTTCCAGCCTTCGCTGAGTGGGATATTCCAGCCCACAGCCAGATAATCAAAGTTCACATAGTTACCACTCTCCAGCCAGTAATCGGTGGCCGTCTGGTCCTGGATACGTCGCTCCGGCGCTTCTTGCATCACATTGTAGTCGGGGAAGATATTCATATTCATATAAGTAAGCGCCGTGCCGTTGTAGATCTTATGTCCGAAAGCGCCGTTGATTTGCAAGGCCAGGTCCAGACGTTTATACCGGAAAGCGATATTCGAACCCAGCATCACCTTCGGCATGGCCTGCCCGGCAACGTACCGGTCTTCGCCATTTTCGAGACTGACACCGCCACCGTTCAGATCCGCAATGCCGTAGGTGTATCCGCCGGTCGCATTGGGTACGAGTCCGGTACATTTCGGCAGGTAAAAGACACCGACCGGCTGACCCACCATCTGGTAGACGATTTGATTGTAGCCGCCATGAAAACCGGCACCGTTCAGTTCGGCCAGCGAGATATAGTTGGGTGCCGACATCACTTCACCGTTATACATACCACTCAGCGAGAGGATTTTATTTTTCTGAAACGTCAGGTTGACATTGATATTCAGATCCATCTCTTTTGTCTCCAACGGGGTCAATCCCAGAGCGATCTCCAGCCCTTTGTTTTGCATGGATCCCAGGTTGGCTAATAGTTTATTGTAGGCAAAAGGCGGCACACTCACATCGTAGAGATAGAGCATATCGCGGGTCTTGGAGATATAATAATCGACCTTGAACATCAAACGGTTCGTCCATAACGCCAGGTCGAAACCGGTATTAAACGTTTGTTTCACCTCCCAACGCAGGTCGGGATTGGCATTGCGGATCGTGCCCATCGTCACCGTAGGCGAACCACCTACCGAAACAACGCCATTGGGTTTCATCAGCTGCATCGAGGTGTACGAGTCGATCGCATCCTGATTGCCCGACAGTCCATAACCGACTCTCAACTTCAGGTTATGGATCACCGGATATTTCTTCATAAAGCCCTCTTCGCTGATCGTCCACGCCAACGAGGCCGAAGGAAAGAAACCCCATTTGTTATTCGCCCCGATCTTCGAAGAAGCATCCGTCCGGGCATTCACCGTCGCGATATAACGCCCGCCATACACATAATTGACACGCCCCAGAAACGATACCAATCGGGGATCTTCATAATAGGAAGCGGTACCCTCCCACAGGCGAACCGCTCCGGCCTGCAGGTTGTCGTATCCGTATCCATCGGTCGTGAAATTAGTTACCGTCGTATAAAATCCCGAGAGCGTATTCTTCTGCGCCTCAGCCAGGCCCAAGGCATCGATATGATGGTTGCCCACATCCTTGCGGAAGCTCAGCATCAGATTACCCAATAGATACTCGGTCTTTTTGGTTCCTTTATACGCCTGACCGCCACCCCATACCGAAGTGGGCAGGTATTGGGAGTTCTCGACCACGTTATAGGTGTACGATCCGAATGCCGTCAGTTTCAATTGCTCGGTCAGATGAACCACCAATTTCATATGGGTATTGATATGTGCGTTCGACTCATCGTCTTTCACCTCCAGCCAGGCAAGCGGATTGGTGATCTGGCTCGCGTTGGTCACCTGATCCCAGGCGCCGGTCACCGGGTTCTTATGATTCGGATAGGTCGGGTTGAAGGTCGCCGCCGAATAGAATGTTTTCTGATAATCGTTCAGGTATTTATTCTTCAGTAAAGAGCCGAACACCCCGATATCCAATACCAGGCGGTTCTGGAAGGCGCGCTGGGTGATATCGACCTTGGTCGTGAAGTTTCGCATCGCATTATTGCGGATCACGCCCTGCCGGTCGATAAACCCGACGGAAGCACGATAGTTGGAACTTTCCGAACCTCCGCCAAAAGCAATATAATGATCCTGGATATGGCCCATTTGTACCATCTCATCGGGGAAGTTGGTATCATTTCCCAGATCGACAATGCCCACCTGCTGCTCGACAGCCAGCCGGCGATAGGCATTGCCCGAGAGCATATCCAGGTTGCGATAGACCGACTCCAGTCCGTAACGCCCGTTATAAGTGATGCTGAACACACCCATCTTTCCTTTCTTGGTGGTCACCTCGATCACCCCCGAGGCGCCACGGGAACCGTACTGTGCCGTTTCGGAAGCATCTTTCAATACAGTAAAACTTTCGATATCCGCCGGATAAACCGCCCGAAGCATATTCAGATCCCCGAACACCCCATCGATAATCACCAGCGGATCATTGCCTCCGGTCAGCGAGGTCGTGCCCCGGATACGCACGGCATCGAGTACAGCCGGTCCATTGGTCGGCGGCGGAATATGTACGCCCGGCACCTTCCCCCGCAAGGCATCGAGCGGGTTGGAGATCTTTCCGCGGTTCATATCCTCTTCATCCACCTTATCGACAGCACCGGAGATCGTCCGGTCGCTCCCCGTGGCATAGCCCACCACAATCACATCCTCCAGACGGACCGTATCGGGTAAAAGCGTATATTCCTGTGCAAACACATTTGTTAATGACATTAACAAGACAAAGACCAACAAGGCAATAAAAGGTCTTTTGGTAAGATAAGCTATAAAAATCATAGTCTAACTGTTTAAGGTTTATAACTGGTTGTCTAACAATGAGGTAAATATAGTGATTTCTTTCCAATAATGCAAACTATCCCCTGAAAATCCGCACAAAAAAGCGAATGCGACAAAGCCATTTTTCCCCTTGTTTTGTGCCGTCTGTACGACACTGTATATCAACGCATTGCAGCGACCAGTTATTTGTTGATAATTATCAACAGATTTGTTGATAGTTATCAACAAATCTGTTGACAATTGTCAACAAGTAAATATTCCCTACAATTCGAAAAACTACCGCTTCCTCTATTTTTATTTAGTGGTGTCTGTCAATAAGGCCAACGGCCTTTGAGCATCAGCATAGGGCAACGCCCTATGGGGCCGGTCAAGCGCCTAACCCATCATAAGGCCAACGGCCTTCAAGCATCAGCATAGGGCAACGCCCTATGGTAAACGGGGCGCAAGCCCAATGTAGAAAACTTTAACATTCTCCTCCTTGTATATATGACTATAGAACAGTATATTTGCATATAAATCTTAACTATATACAATCATGCCTCAACCATTATCAAAAGTTTATGTGCATATTACCTTTAGCACAAAAGAACGTTATCCTTTCATTGATATTGCAATAAGAAACAAGTTATGGGATTATCTTGGCGGTGTTTGTAAGGGATTGGAATGTTATCCTATACAAGTCGGTGGTTATGATGACCACATACACATATTGTGCATTCTTTCGAGGAAAATAACACAAGCAAAATTGGTTGAAGAGATAAAGAAATCATCTTCCAAATGGATTAAAAGCATTTCTCCTCGCTATTCTAAGTTTTATTGGCAGGATGGTTATGGGATATTCTCTGTTAACCCCACTGAGATAGATGTTGTCGCAAAGTACATAATGGATCAGGGAGAACATCATCGGAAACGAACGTTCAAGGAGGAGCTAATCGCATTTTTGAGGAAGTACAAGGTTGATTATGATGAAAGGTATTTATTTGACTGATATCATAGGGCGTTGCCCTATGCTGATGCTTAAAGGCCGTTGGCCTTATGATGAGGGTTGATCGTTACCATAGGGCGCTGCCCTATGCTATTGCTTAAAGGCCGTTGGCCTTATGATGAGGGTTGATCGGCTACCATAGGGCGTTGCCCTATGCTGATGCTCAAAGGCCGTTGGCCTTATGATGAGGGTTGATCGTTACCATAGGGCGTTGCCCTATGCTGATGCTCAAAGGCCGTTGGCCTTATGATGAGGGTTGATCGGCTACCATAGGGCGTTGCCCTATGCTGATGCTTAAAGGCCGTTGGCCTTATGACGAGGGTTGATCGGCTACCATAGGGCGTTGCCCTATGCTGATGCTCAAAGGCCGTTGGCCTTATGGGGTGCCTCGGTTTGCGCAGAAAGTGGTGGGTTGCATTTAGTGTTATTTAATAATTACCAGCAGCAATTTGTTTACGGAAAAATTTCTTTATTGTGGAAGAGATACTACCTTTGTAGGGTTTTTTGAGAAGAGTAATTAGTATATCATAAACATATTAAAAGTTAGTATTATGTCTAAAGTAACTGTTGTTGGTGCCGGTAATGTAGGCGCTACGTGTGCAAATGTTCTTGCCTTCAATGAAGTGGCAGACGAAGTGGTCATGCTGGATGTGAAAGAAGGTGTTTCCGAAGGTAAAGCAATGGATATGATGCAGACTGCTCAACTGTTGGGATTCGACACGACGGTGGTAGGTTGCACAAACGATTATGCCAAAACAGCCGGTTCGGATGTGATCATCATCACCTCAGGTATTCCTCGTAAACCGGGTATGACGCGTGAAGAATTGATCGGTGTCAATGCCGGTATCGTGAAGAATGTAGCGGAAAGCGCATTGAAATATTCTCCGGATGCTATCATCGTGGTGATCTCTAACCCGATGGATACCATGACTTACCTGGCATTGAAATCTTTAGGCCTGCCGAAAAACCGTATCATCGGTATGGGTGGCGCTTTGGATAGCTCACGTTTCAAATATTACCTGTCTCAGGCTTTGGGTTGCAATGCAAACGAAGTAGAAGGTATGGTTATCGGTGGTCACGGTGACACGACGATGATCCCGTTGGCTCGTCTGGCTACTTACAAAGGCATTCCTGTAACCGAACTCTTAAGTGCAGAAGAACTGGACAAAGTAGTGAAAGCAACCATGGTCGGTGGTGCTACACTGACTGGCCTGTTGGGTACTTCCGCTTGGTATGCACCGGGTGCTGCCGGAGCATTGGTAGCTGAGTCTATCATCCACAACCAGAAGAAGATGATCCCTTGCTCTGTGGCTTTGGAAGGCGAATACGGCGAAAACGATATCTGTATCGGCGTGCCTGTGATCTTAGGCAAGAACGGTATCGAAAAGATCGTTGAGCTGGATCTGAACGCTGCTGAAAAAGAATTGTTCGCTAAGAGCGCTGCGGCTGTTAAAGCAACAAACGCTGTATTGAAAGAAATCAACGTACTGTAAGAAAGTGATTACTTCCAAATAATTGAAAACCATCCTTTTAAACAAGGATGGTTTTTTTAGTTTCATATGCAAAAAAATATCCTTGCTCTCTATCTGATCAAATTATCCAAATGGTTTAGTTTGGTGATGCCTATCATCGTGCTCTTCTATGAAGATCATGGGTTGGGGTTGCAGGATGTATTTATTCTGAAGAGCGTCTATTCGGTTGCTGCTGTGATATTGGAGATCCCTTCCGGTTATCTGGCCGATGTGTGGGGACGGAAGAAATGCCTTATATCCGGATGCTTGTTGTTCTTCGGTGGGTATCTTTGTTACTCGCTGACGAGTTCTTTCGGCGCGTTTATTGTCGCCGAGCTCCTGCTCGGTATTGGGCAGACACTGGTCAACGGTGCCGACTCCGCCCTGCTCTACGATACGACGGCACACCATAAAAAAGAACAACTATATATGCGCTACGAAGGGCGCATCACGATGATCGGAAACTTCGCCGAAGCCATTGCCGGTATCTTTGGCGGACTATTGGCCGTCTATTCCTTGCGTTTCCCTTTCTACGGGCAGGTATTGATTGCTTTTACCGGTATCCCTGCCGCCCTGGCACTCACCGAATACAAAGGGATAAACAAGATACAAAGCCCCGTACACGAGATCATGCGTATTGTCAAATACTCATTGGTCACCAATAAGAAGCTCTGTTACAACATCTTTTACTCCGGCATTATCGGTGCCGCCACCCTGACGATGGCCTGGTTCGTGCAGCCCTACCTGATGCAGATGGATACGCCCACCAGCTATTACGGCATCATCTGGACGGTATTGAACCTCACGGTCGGCCTGGCCGCCCTCTACTCCGACCGCGTGGAACGTTTCTTCGGCATGAACCGCATGAATCTGATCATCCTGGTGATGATCGTCGGGGGTTATATCGCTTTGGCCTACAACCTCACGCCGGTAGGACTCTTGGTACTGCTGGTCTTTTACATCTTCCGCGGATTTGCCACACCGATCCTCAAAGGCTACATCAACCAAATGACCTTCTCCGAAATGCGCGCCACCGTGCTTTCGATCCGCAACTTCGTCATCCGCCTGATCTTCGCCGCCGTCACCCCATTTATCGGCTGGCTGAATGATATGTATTCATTGAAAATCGCCCTCTTGGTTTCCGCTCTGATTATTCTTATCCCCGGAACGCTGTTCCTTGTACTTCAAACCTTCCATAAGGAAGAGAAAAATAACACCTAAACACTTGCATATTGATAGCAATATTACTATCTTTGCTTGCCTGAAACATGAACCAAAACAATATGAAATACTCCGAAGTTGAACGAAAGCTAAAAAAAGCAGGATGCTATTTCCTCTCACACGGAACAAACCATGATTGGTGGTTTAGCCCGATTACAAACCGGCGGTTTCAAATCCCACGACACAAAAGCGAAGAAGCGAAACCGAAAACACTAAAAAGCATTCAGGAGCAATCCGGAGTTGAATTTTGAAGTTGGAGATTATAGATAAAGAAAAGAGGACAAAACATGAAAGTACAAGTAATTATAGAACGTGGAATGGACGGCACTTTTGACGCAAACATGGAATTTGTGAAGCGTGTTCCCTTCGGACTTTTAGGTCAGGGGAAAACCGTATCGGAAACGATTGCCGATTTCAACCATTCGTATGCCGAAATGAAAGCGATGTATGCCGAAGAAGGTAAAGAATGCCCGCAATTGGAATTCGAATTTAAGTACGACACCGCATCGTTCCTGCAATATTACGCCTATGCTTTCACGCTGGCTGGCCTGGAACGTATAACGGGCGTCAATCAAAAACAACTGGGACACTATATCAACGGGGTGCGCAAGCCCAGTGAAAAAACAGTCCGGAAAATAGAGGATCGCATACACGCCTTCGGTCAAGAGATCTCATCGGTCAGTTTTGTTTAGAGCTCTCAACACTTTATTTTAGAGCCATTCGGGTTGTCTTTCCTTTTTAACTCGTATATTTGGCGGTGGATTAACCTGATTTATTTGAATACGATATGGAAAAGAATCAAAAGAAGCCCGTTACCGCGATTGTACTTGGCGCCAGCGGACGGGGGAAGTTGTATGGCGATTATGCGTTGGAACATCCTGAAGACCTTCAGATTATTGGTATAGCGGAGTTGGTTGAACTTCGCCGCACGTTGTATGGAGACAAATACCAGGTACCCATGGAAAACCGGGTGGCCACCTGGGAGGAATTGCTTGCCCGCCCCAAATTTGCCGATACGGTGATCATTGCTACGCCCGACCACTTGCATTACGCCCCGTGTATGAAAGCGCTGGATCTGGGATACGATATCTTACTGGAGAAACCGATCGCCCAGACCGAAGAGGAATGCCGCCGCCTGGTGGCTTATGCCGAAGAGAAGGGAAATATCGTCTGCCTGACGCACGTCTTGCGCTACTCGCCTTACTTCCTGATGCTGAAGGAGCTGGTACAGAGCGGCGCCATCGGCGATCTGATCAGCATCCAGCACTTCGAGCCGGTCGACCATGTGCACATGGCCCATTCTTACGTCCGGGGAAGCTGGCGGCAAGCCGATAAGAGCACGCCGTTGGTGTTGGCCAAATCGAGCCACGACCTGGATATCCTGCATTGGATCATCGGATCGCGCTGCAAGCGCACGGTCGCTTTCGGCAGCCTATCGCATTTCAAAAAGGAGAACGCGCCGGAAGGTGCCCCTCTGCGCTGTACCGACGGATGCCCGGCGGAGTCGACCTGCCCCTACTCTGCCCTGAAGATTTACTATCGCGACCGCACCTGGCTCTACGTGTTCGATCTGCCGGAAGAAGCGGAGAAGCAAGGCGATGTGATCCTGGAGAACCTGAAAAGCGGACTTTACGGACGCTGCGTCTACCATTGCGACAACGATCAGCCCGATCATTATATGATGTTGATGGAGTTTGAGAAAGAGGTGACCGTCAATTTCTCGATCGAAGCTTTCACGTCTTATAGCGGCCGCCGCACCCGCATCATGGGCACCCGCGGAGATATCGTAGGCGATATGGAAGAATTCACCCATACCGACTTCGTCAGCGGAAAGCAGAAAGTGTACAACGCCAATGCCATGGACGCCCTCAACTATGAAGGTGTCGGACACGGAGGAGGCGATATGGGCATGATCCGCGACTGGATTGAAGCCGTACGTACCCAGAACTCCAAAGTGATGAGCACCCCATTAAATGAGTCCCTTGAAAGTCATCTGATAGCCTTTGCCGCCGAACGCAGCAGAAAAGAGAACAAAGTCATTGAAATCTGAAAGCCTTTTCTTAATTTTGCGCGATAGAGCAAGGCGTTAGACCTATTGACAAAAGGAATAAAAAGAAGTGTGCCAGTGAAAGAAGAAACGCATATCACATCCGATAAGTGGGTGATGGAGCTATTGAGTTCCATGCCTGATACAGCCTTTATATATGATTCTTCCAAGCGGTTGATCGATATCATCAACCCGAAAGATAATCTGTTGCTTGGTGTCGACATCGAAAAAGTGAAAGGAACGAAGATCTCCGAGCTCGGAGAGATCGATCCGGCCTTCGCCGACGCCGCACGGATCATCGAAGAACATATCCACAAGACTGCCCAAACAAAGGAAGTGTACACCTTTAATTATCAAGTCACCAAAGATAAAACCTACTACGCGCAAGCACGCACTGTGCCATTCCAGAAAGACCAGGTGATCTGCTTTGCCCACGACGAAACGCCGGAGCGGGAAAAAGAAAAAGAGATCACCCGGTTGAAAGACTTCTTCCAATCCATGGTCGACCACCTGCCGGTCGGGTTATTGGTGAAAGATATCGACAATGAGTTCCGTTTCGAGTTCTTCAACCATCAGCTTTTAGACTTCTTCGGCGACTCGGTTGTGTTCAAGCTGGGACAGAACGAACTCGAACTCGGAGGACCCCGGGCAGAGATCTATTATAAAGAAGACGAAGCGGTTGTGGCTCGGGGTGAACCGGTCATGTACGAACGCGTGTCGAACGATGAAAACGGAAACCCGTTCCGTTGGGAAGTCACCACCAAGAGTTGCTTTACCAATTCGGACGGCCGACGATACCTGATGGCTGTCACGGTAGAAACGACAGAGATCCGCAAAAGAGAGTTCGAGCTCGAGAAAACAAAGAACGCGCTCGCCTTAGCCCTCGAAGCGGGGAATATCTCTGCCTGGAATTACGATATTGAAAAAGAGACCTATTTCTCGCTCTACGGCGAAACCCTTTCGGGAAACGGCATCACGCAGCAAGAACTGCAGAAGATCATTCATCCGGATGATGTGAAGAAGCACAACCAAATGATGAAAGATATCCTCTCGGGCAAGTTCAATAAACGAAAGTTCATCTTTCGTTTCAAACAAGGCGATTCTTACCAATGGCTCGAAACCTATGTGAACAGCATCAAGGAAGATGGCAAACTGATGCAGGTGGTTGGGACCGAACGCAACATCACCGATGAGGTATTGAAGCAGCAAGAGTTGATCAACGCCAAATCCAACCTGGAGCTGGCGTTCAGCTCCGCCGATATCCTGCCCTGGGAGTTTGATACCCGGGCGAATCTATTCTCCTCGTCGAACAAAGAAGCGGCCGAATCGCAGAATATGTCGCTGAATGAATACCTTGATTATCTTCATCCTGACGACCAGCAGGCATTCCGTACCAGCTATGAGAACCTGATCAACGGGAAGAAGAAATCGATGTCGGTCGAAGTCCGCCTGGCTTTTCCCGGGCAGGATCTGCGCTGGTATGAGATCAACGCGACCGCTTCCAAGCGCAACCGCGATGGGAATATCATCCGCATCATCGGGATACGTAAAGATATTACGGCCACCAAGACCAAAGACGAACTGATCGAACTGAGGGAAAAGGCCGAGAAATCGAACCGGATGAAGACCGCCTTCCTGGCCAATATGAGTCATGAGATCCGTACGCCGTTGAACGCCATCGTCGGCTTCTCCCAATTGGTGATGCAGACCGACGACAAAGACGAACAGGAGAGTTATTTCGATATCATCGAGACCAATAACGACCTTTTGCTGCAATTGATCAGTGATATCCTGGATCTTTCGAAGATCGAAGCCGGAGAGCTCGACTTTATCTATTCGGGCTTCGAAGTGGCCGGAATCTTCAACAATATGGAGAAGGTGTATGGCGCCCGAGTCAAAGCCGGGGTCGAGCTCATTTCCGAACTGCCCGATCGCCTTTGCCTGATCTATTCGGATAAGAACCGCATCACGCAGGTCGTTTCCAACTTCGTCAGCAATGCCATCAAATTCACTTCTTCAGGATCAATCCGGATGGGCTATACCTATATCGACAACGGCCTGCGCTTCTTCGTAAAGGATACCGGTAAAGGCATCGAAGAGGACAACCTGCCGACGGTCTTCGACCGCTTCTCCAAGTTCGACAGCTTTATTCAGGGGAACGGGCTGGGCTTATCCATCTCTCAATCGATCGTAGAGAACCTGGGCGGACAAATCGGCGTGGAATCCACCTTGGGTGAAGGCTCCGAGTTCTGGTTCACGCTGCCTTGTGAGCCGGTGATGCTATAAAAGATTAAGATACGCCCGGAAGGACGGTTCATCGGGTGAGTTTACTTGATCGATCGGATATCGGGATGGTGGTAACGTCCTTTCTTTTTAGAGATATTCCCGTATTCGATGGCGCGCTCCGGACAGTAATGGATACAGGCGAGGCATTGCACACAACTGTCTTTTTCCCATTTCGGCAATTTGCCTTTCTCCATCGTGATGGTGCCTGTCGGACAGCCTTTCGCGCAGAGACCACAGGAGACACAGGCATCCGTTGCATAAAAAGAATTCCGCTTCAGCGCGTAACGCACAAACAAAGGATAGATCATGCGGCTTTTGAGAAACGGCAGGCTTCCGGTATGATATAGAGGCTGCCCGGTGGTTTCCCGGATCGCCTGAACGATGGCAGCCAGACGGCTGGGCACTTCCTGCAGTTTCTTCTCTTCCACCTCCTGAGGGTCGACATCGAATCCCGGTAGCAGGATATAATTATTCGGCATCTGCAAAGAGTAGCTGCCGGTCAGTGTGATGCCTTTCTGCCGGAGCCATTTCCCGATCCGGTTCTCCGTATATCCGCATTCATCCCCACAGGTACAGATGGAATAGACCGGTTGACCGGTATACGCCTTCAGTTCCAAATGACGAATGAACTCACCGACCAATACAGCCGGCCCCCAGGAATGTACCGGATAGACAAAAAAGATCTGTTCCGTCGGTTGAAGAAAATAGACTGTCGCATTGTTCCCTGACTTTGTCACTTCCGCTATAGAAATCAATGGCTCATTGAAAGCTTTGCTCAATTCCCTTGCGACCCACAAGGAGTTTCCTGTTCCGGAAAAGTAGAAAATCATAATTACCGCTCGATTGTTTAGACCGCAAAGGTAACGATATTCATTCAGATATGCTATCTTTGTGACTAACGAGTAACACAATTATATCTATTCTAAACATGAGAAGAGCACTTTTCGTTGGTTGTGTGTGCGCCATACTAACAACCATTCCACTCAGCGCCCAGGACGCGGCGACGAAAAAAATTATCGAGATCGGTCAGACCGACAATCAAACCATGCATCAGATCGACGTATTGACCAACCGTTTCGGCGGACGCCTGGTCGGTTCGGACGCCTACGAGAACGCGGCCGAATGGATGGTGCGCCAGTACAAAAGTTGGGGCTTGGACGTAGAGTTGCAGGAAGCCGGTTCCGTGCCCGTCGGATTCAACCGTGGCCCGTGGTTCGGCCGTCTTTTGGGCGACCAGCCCATGACGTTGCACTTCGCCACGCCATCTTATACCTCCGGAACGAAAGGGCTGCAACGCGGCCATGTCGTGATGGAACCCACGACACAAGAAGAGTTCGACCGGATGAGAACCCGATTGAACGGCGCCTGGGTATTGATCTCAGGTACGAACGAAGGCTGGCCTATCGACCGCTCGCCCGAAGGGGATTCGATCCGCGTGGTCGTCAAAGAAGAGAACCGGAAGATCGGGGAAGAAAACCGGCAGATCATGCGTCGGCGCTACGAAGGAGGGGAAGCAGGTACACCCCGGGCGTACCGCGAATTCCCCGGTTTGTTCTATCACGAGATGGTCGAAGCCGGTGTTTTGGGCTTTATCCAGTCGTCTGCCGTGCCTATCCGCGCGCTCTACGACCGGAAGATGCTCAAAGAAGGGCTGATGGACTTCGATAACCTGCCCGAAGTGCCGGATATCAAATTGGACGAACATCAATTCGCCGTGATCAAGCAGCTGGTGAAAGAAAGACGGGAGTTCCTGTTGGAGTTCGATATACGGAATCATTTCAAGCTCGGACCGGTGAAGTTTCATAACGTCGTAGCTTCGATCAAAGGCAGTAAATACCCCGATGAATATGTGATTATCAGCGGACACCTGGATGCGTTCGACGTAGCTACCGGTGGGATCGACTGTGCCACCGGCATCGGCCCCATGATGGAAGCCGCCCGCATGCTTGCCCTTTCCGGCGCCAAGCCTAAACGCACGATCCTCTTTGTCGCCTTCGCCGCCGAAGAGTTTGGCTTATGGGGCGCGCAAGCTTTCGTCAAAACCCATGCCAAGAAACTGCCGAAGATCGCCAACCTGTTCAACCGCGATGGCGGCCCTACCCCACCCGTGGGCATCACCGTGCCGCAAAGCTGGTATAAAGACTTCGAGAAAATCTGCGCGCCCATCGCAAAGATACGCCCCGACTACCCCTTTGAAGTGAAAATAAACGAACAACCCCGCCGACGCCCCACCCAAACGGGAGGCACCGACGCTTCGGTCTTTGCCGTCGAAGGGGTGCCGACAATTGGCTTCACCACCCAGGACTTCAAAGGCTACGACTTCAACTACGGAGAGATCTGGCATACCGAACGCGACCTCTACACCAAGAACATTCCCGAATACCAGGAACATACCGCTACGGTCACCGCCATCGTCGCCCTGGGCATCGCCAATCTCGAGAAGCTACTGCCACGCGAAGATGTGTATCTCAAAGAAGAAGAGAAATAAATCAAACATTACGGTCGTTTTCTGCCGACATCAGCCTTGCTTTCCGGTAACGCTGAGTCGCTTTTCCGGCAACACCTACCTGTAAAAAAATTTAGAGGTACGTCATAATCCGTTTTGAGGTACGTCATAATCAGTTTTGAGGTACGTCATAATTGTTTTTGACGTACCTCATACTGTTTTTTCTCCCCGGAACGACAAAAAAAAGGCCCTTATCCCGGAAGATAAAGACCTGTATGTTGCCCGGAAAAGACGGATCAGAAGAAACTGAAGTCCTGCGGTTTGATGACAAAGCCCAGCCGGATGATGTTTTTGTACTGGTTGTATTCCAACAGATTCTCGGCATAGCCGTTATAATACTGCAAGAAAAGGTATTGGTTCTCGCGGGCATTAAACTTATAACTGAGTTCCACCTGCGTGTTGAAGCTCATCTTCGAATTGCGCTTGGTAAAGAGGACACTGGCGTTGAAGCGCCGGTTATTGCTTCGGTACGTGCTGCCCAGCTGCACGATTCCGGCATATTTCAACAGGTCGCGGTTGTTATCGCTGTCGACAATCGGTGCCCAGATGCGGAACTGTGTCTCCCAGTTCTGGTTGATCATCACCGAAGCGCAGAGCGTCACCTTATTCCAGCTCCGGGAGAAGATACTGTCTTTGCCATTCGATTCGTGTTCGACCATCAGATAGCCCTTTCCGATATAATTATCCTTATAAACAATCAGATGTCCCAAACCGATGCCCGGATTAAAATTCATATCCCGCATCGGCATAGACTTCTGAAAGACATTCCAGAACGCTTTCTGCGTATATTGCACAAACAGATACGTATCGAAAGGCAACTGGCTCTTGGTAATCCGCTGAGAGATGCTGATCTGGAACTTGACGTCCGAATTCGTAGTCGTCGGCTCTTTGCCCAAAGGCACACCGCCGACGAAGTAATTATCGCGGAAGAGCGTAAAATAAGGCCGCTTATCCAACTCCGCCCGCACGCTGTCCGCATTATAATAACGAATGGCCGACAGGTGATCACTGAGTTGCTTCTTGTAATCCTGTCCGTAGACAAAAGCGGCGCATAAGAGCCCGAATAACATAAGACTATATCTTTTCATCACATACTTGTTCTACTGCTGCAAAGGTAAATCTTTCCTTTATCCCCGACTGTGCCAAATCAAGGAAATAGTGGCTTCATACGATATAACCCGGTTTGAGGGGGTTTTGTTATCTTCGATTCCATAAATGGAATCGAAGATAGGATGCGCCTCAACAGAGTCAAGCAAGCTTGCTTCTGTGTTCGGCTTTCACTATCTTTGGGAAAAAAAATGATGAACGTAGAAAAAACCAAGAACTTGAATCCAGAATATAAGGATTTGCTCGAACGCATTTCCCGTAGCTATGTCGACGGGCAAATGCAGGCCATTCATTCTGTCAACAAATCCTTAATCGACACGAACTGGAACATCGGGAAGTACATCATTGAATATGAACAGGGAGGAAGTACGAGAGCTGGCTATGGATTGAACCTATTGGAAAATCTTTCACGCGATCTGACTCTACTCCATGGAAAAGGCTTTAGTCGTTCTAACCTCAACTATATGCGATTGATGTACCTTCGTTATCCAATTTGTGAGACAGTGTCACACAAATTATCTTGGTCGCATATTTGCGAGCTATTAAAGATTGACGATGACCTGGAACGTTCGTTTTACTACCAACAAAATATATTAGAGAACTGGAGTGTCCGAGAATTAAGACGCCAAAAAGATTCAGGATTGTTTATGCGCCTTGCTTTATCGAAAGACAAAGAAGAGGTATTGAAACTATCCCAACAGGGTCAGATTGTTGAACGCCCAGAAGACATCGTGAAAGACTTTTACGTATTGGAATTTTTAAAAATCCCTGAGCCTTATAACTATTCTGAGACAGAATTGGAGACACGCTTGATTGACAATCTTGAAAAATTCTTACTGGAACTCGGCAAAGGATTTACTTTTGTAGGAAGGCAATACCGGATTACTCTAAACAATACTCCGCATCATGTCGATTTAGTGTTTTACCATCGCATTCTTCGCAGTTTTGTCTTGATTGATCTCAAGATCAATGACGTAAAGCATAAAGATATCGGACAAATGAACATGTATATGGGTTATTTCGCCAAAGAAGAAAACTACGAAGGAGATAATTCTCCTATTGGCATTATCCTTTCGAAAGAGAAAGATGAACTCTTGGTCGAATATGCCACTTATGGTATGAATAGCCAACTTTTCGTATCTAAATACCAATTATATCTACCAGACAGAGAAGAATTACGAGAGCTTATCAGTCGTCAGTTGGAAGCGGATGAAAGATAAAACGACTATCTTTGTCCCCCATGAAAAATATATACTCCTATTATAAAGAAAAGGTAAGGCTTCATCAGGAAAAGGCGGAACAGCTACGTAAAGTAATTCATCTTATTGGAACGGTACGGTTGGCGATTGTGGCGGCGACGGTGGCGACACTGTGGGTGTGCCGCGAGGAGAATTGGCCGTGGTGGCTGGCTATTCTGGTCTTGTACTGCATTCCGTTCGCGGCGTTGATGCTTTATCATAACCGGCTTTCCAAACAGAAAAATTACGCCGAAGCGATGATCAATCTGAATGTGAACGAACTGAAAGCGTTGGACTATGATTTCTCGGCGTTCGACGGGGCGGCAGAAAAGAGCTCGGCCGAGCATTCTTTCAGCCTGGATCTTGATTTATTCGGCGAACGCTCTCTTTTTCAATCCATCAACCGTACGGTTACCGAACAGGGGAAAGACACACTGGCGGATGGGTTCCGGATGCCGCTAACTCAGAAACCGGAGATTCTCAAGCGTCAGGAAGCCATCCGGGAGCTGGCCGGTATGACGGCATTGCGTCAGCATTTCTATGTCACCGGAACAAGAAAAACAAGCAATAAGAAAGACAGTGCCGACCTGAACGCATTGACCGAAGGACAATACTATTTCCTGAGAAGTCGCTTCTGGAAAGTGATGATGGTACTTATTCCCGTATTCTGGGTCGTGATCTTGGCTGGTTTTGCCTTCGATCGGATCAGTGGCGGCATGGTGGGTTTGTTCTTCGCCGTCAGCTTTGTATTGGCGAACGTGACCGGACGACAAGTCAACCAACTCTATCAAACGGTCAATAAGATGGAGAAGATCTTCGCCACCTATGCGGATCTGATGCGGATAATCGAAACCTCTTCTTTCCAAAGCGAAGCCTTACAAACGATTACCCATCAACTGACCGGCGAGAAAGGCATCACAGCCTCGCGGGCCATCAAACAGTTGTCGGGTTATATCGGTGGCTTGGATCAGCGTTATAGCGCTGCCGGTATCCTGTTGAATATCTTCTACCTGCGGGATACCCGTCACGCTTTTTGTCTCGAGCGATGGAAGGCGCAACACAAAGAACAGATCACCGGATGGATCGATGCCTTGGCGCGTTTCGATGCCTATAGCTCATTGGGCGGCTTTGCGTTCAATCATCCCGACTATATCTATCCGACAATTGCCGATGCCTATTTTAAGATGGAAGGTAAAGCCTTGGGGCATCCCCTATTGCACCGTGATAAATGTGTATGCAACGCTATCGATATTCGGAAGAGCCCGCGTTTCCTGGTGATCACCGGAGCCAATATGGCAGGCAAGAGCACGTACCTGCGAACGGTGGGTGTAAACTATATATTGGCGTGTATCGGTGCACCGGTCTTCGCCGAGTCATTGACCATCTATCCGGCGCATCTGGTCACCAGCCTGCGTACTTCCGACTCGCTGGTAAGCAACGAATCTTATTTCTTTGCCGAACTTAAACGGCTGAAGATGATTATCGACCGATTGAAAGACGGACAAGAACTCTTTATTATCCTCGATGAGATACTGAAAGGGACCAACTCGGTAGACAAACAGAAAGGTTCACTGGCGTTGATGAAGCAGCTGGTTCACTTCAATACCTGCGGCATCATCGCCACGCACGACCTGGTCTTGGGAAGCCTCGAAGAGGAGTTTCCCCACGAGATCAAGAACTTCCGCTTCGAAGCCGACATAAAAGAGAATGAGCTATCCTTCTCGTACACATTGCGAGAAGGGATAGCTCAGAATATGAATGCCTCCTTCCTAATGAAGAAGATGGGAATCACGGTGTAATTTACTTCTTGTATTTCTCCATCTCCGGCAAATACTGCTGAATATCGGAGATACGACGGGAGTCGCTGGGGTGTGTGCTGAGGAACTCAGGCGTTCCGCCAGCATTGCCGGCAGCCATCTTCTGCCAGAAACCGACAGCGGCATTCGGGTTATAACCCGCCATCGTCATCAATACCAATCCCATATAGTCGGCTTCCGTCTCATGCTTGCGGGAGAAAGGCAAGGTCACACCGATCTCCGACCCCAAGCCGTAGACCGTGCCGGCAACGTTCTGTATCGCGGCACTCTTATTGCTTACCGCCGTACTCAATATCGCCGCGCCATACTGCGTCAACACCTGCTGGCTCATACGTTCGTTGCTGTGTTTGGCTACCGCATGGGCTACCTCATGACCCATCACTACGGCCAGTTCATCGTCGGAAGCGACGATCTTCATCAGTCCTTCATACACCACGATCTTTCCGCCGGGCATACAGAAAGCATTCACCTGCGCATCGTTTACCAGGTTGAATTCCCAGGCGAAGTTCGCGATCTCATCGGCGAAACCATTGGCTTTCAGATACTCTTCGGTAGCGGCGGCAATCTTCTTCCCTACGCGGACTACCTGCGCGGTCTGTGTGGCGTTGGTCGACTTCTGCGCCGAACTGATAAATTCACTATACTGTGTCAGACTGGCCGACAATACCTCCTGTTCCGAAACCAACATCATTTGTTTACGGCCGGTTATGGGCACACTGGAACAACCGGTTAACAATAAAACAAGGGCAATCCCTACGCTCAACCTCTTTTGCATAACTTTTCTTTTTCAATACTTGTTAAATAATCAAGGACAAATATAGGGAATGTTTCCTTAACTTTGTCCGAATAATACAAAAACAAAAAGACATGGAAATAGTAAGAAGCTGGCTGGCAGCGTTGTTTGAGACAATGGGTATTCAGAGTGGAACCGGAGGATATCTGGATGAAATATTAATATGCGTAACGATCTTTCTCCTGGCTTTCCTGATCGATCTGGTTTGTAAGAAAGGTATTCTCGGCGCTTTCCGACAGGTGGCGAAGAAAACCGAAACGGATTGGGACGATCTGATTGTCGACCGGAAGATTATTGACAAGGCGATCCATGTGATCCCGGCCATCTTCCTGTATGTCACCTTGCCCCTGATGTTCGACGCCGAGAGCTGGTGGTTTGTCTTTACCAAGAAAGTGATCGTGGTCTATATCATCGCTATTGTGATCCGGTTCGTCAATTCTTTGTTGTCGCTGAGCAACGATATCTATCAACGACGCAAACAAGGGAAGTCGATCCGGGGTTTTATCCAGGTCATCCAGATCATCATCATCTTTATCGGATTGATCATTATTATCAGTATACTGATCAACCAATCACCCGTTGCCCTATTGACCGGACTGGGTGCCTCGGCTGCGATCCTTACCCTGGTATTCAAAGATACACTGATGGGCTTTGTGGCCGGCATACAGCTGACCGCCAACGATATGCTTCGTCCGGGCGACTGGATCACCATGCCTAAATACCAGGCCGACGGCGATGTGATCGATGTGACGCTGAACGCTGTCAAAGTAAGAAACTTCGACAATACGATCGTTACCATCCCGCCCTACGCCCTGGTGAGCGATTCGTTCCAGAACTGGCGAGGCATGAGCGACTCCCCCGGACGACGCATCAAACGTTCGATCAGTATCGATATGAACAGTGTGAAGTTCTGTACGCCCGAGATGCTGGATAAGTTCCGGAAGATCAGCCTGATCACTAAATACATCGACCACAAAGAGAGCGAGTTACATAAATATAACGAGAAGCACCAGATCGACAATACGATCCTGGTCAACGGTCGCCGGCAAACCAACCTGGGCATCTTCCGCGCCTATATCGAGAGCTACCTCAAACATCATCCGCAGATCAGCAAGGAACTGACTTGCATGGTGCGTCAGTTGCAACCCACGGATACGGGTATTCCTTTGGAGCTCTATGTTTTCTCTTCCGAGAAACGTTGGGTACTCTACGAGAACATCCAATCGGATATCTTCGACCATATCCTTGCCGTTATCCCGGAATTTGAGTTACAACCCTTCCAGGCAATCTCCGGGGCGGATATCCGGGCGCTCAAAGGATCTTAATCATCCGATTGTATTTTCACTCATCCCTCAACGCCTTCACCGGAACTTTTGTTTCTCCCAGGAGAAACTATTGTTTCAGGTAGGAGAAACCGTTGGAACGTTTAGGAGAAAATCGGACCGCCACAACCCCCTTTTTCAAACTACCGGTACTTTGCGCGCAAACTACTAATATTTTGTCGCCAAACTACCGGTAGTTTGTTCGCAAACTACCGGTAGTTTCTGAAGAGAATATTAACGCTTCATTTTCAATGGTTTAGAAATTAGAGGTTATTCGTCATTTCGCTAAGCGACCTTCGGGGTAATCCTACCTGAGCTACTGACAATTATAAAAGCAACAAAAAAAGCGCCTTTCGGGCGCTTTCTTTACAATATTATATTGTGCTCTTAAATTCCTTTCTCGCGGAGCTTTTCGATCATGTCGCGGGTCATACTGTCCAGGTCGTATTCCGGTTTCCATCCCCATTCCTGACGGGCACAGGTATCGTCCAATGAGTTGGGCCAGGAGTCGGCAATCGCCTGACGCAAGGGATCAACTTCGTATTCCATCTTAAAGTCAGGGATATACTTGCGGATGTTCGATGCGATAATCGCCGGATCGAAGCTCATGGCAGCGATATTGAAAGAGTTACGATGCACGAACTTCGCCGGATCGGCTTCCATAATCTCGATGGCCGCGCGCAGTCCGTCGGGCATATACATCATATCCATAAAAGTACCTTCGCTGATCGGGCATTTGAACGTTTCACCCTTTACCGCTGAATAATAAATATCAACGGCATAGTCGGTCGTTCCACCACCCGGAGGAGTGACATAAGAGATCAAGCCGGGGAAGCGTACCGAGCGGGTATCCACACCGAAGCGGGTAAAATAATAATCACTTAGGAGTTCACCGGATACTTTCGTTACGCCGTACATCGTTTTCGGGTTACGGATCGTATCCTGCGGCGTTTTGTCTTTGGGCGAGTTACTGCCGAAGACACCGATCGAGCTGGGGGTGAAGACCGCGCATTCTTTTTCGCGGGCGACTTCCAACACATTGAAAAGTCCGTCCATTCCGATTTTCCAGGCTAACTGCGGTTTGGCTTCAGCAACGGCCGAAAGCAAAGCGGCCAGGTTGTAGATCGTATCGATTTCGTATTTCGCTACGGTCTCGGCTATCTGCTGGGCATTGGTGATGTCGACAATCGCGGAAGGACCAGATTCTTTTAATTCTCCTTTAGGTTCTGCGCCGGCGATATATCCGGCTACGATGTTTCCACTGTAGAGACTTCTCAATTTCATTGTCAGTTCGGAGCCTATCTGTCCGGTGGAACCGATCACTAAGACATTTTTCATGCGTTTAAATTCACTTTAAGTTTTTTTCCGCGACAAAGGTAGAGAGTTTTCGGAAAAAAGCATGACCTTTGTCCGAATAAAACAACTAATATCTAAAAGAAAAAAACGATCATGTACGGAAAAATGAAAGAATTTCTGGCCGCTGAACTGGAAGGGATCCAGGCTGCCGGATTGTATAAGAACGAACGCGTCATCACCACTCCCCAGAAAGCCGATATTCAAGTAAACGGCGGGGAACAAGTTTTAAACTTCTGTGCCAACAACTACCTGGGTCTTTCGGACAACAAACAGTTGATCGAAGCAGCCAAAAAGACGATGGACGAACGGGGCTTCGGCATGTCGTCCGTACGTTTTATCTGCGGCACACAGGATTTGCACAAAGAGCTGGAAGCGGCGATCTCCGATTACTTCCAGACCGAAGACACCATTCTTTACGCGGCTTGCTTCGATGCCAACGGTGGATTGTTCGAACCTTTGTTCGGACCGGAAGACGCTATTATCTCCGATGCTCTGAACCATGCTTCGATCATCGACGGTGTGCGTTTGTGTAAAGCCAAACGTTATCGTTACGCCAATGCCGATATGGAAGACCTGGAACGTTGCCTGCAAGAAGCTCAGGAACAACGCTTCCGCGTGATTGCCACCGACGGGGTATTCTCGATGGACGGTAATGTGGCGCCAATGGATAAGATCTGCGCGTTGGCAGAGAAATACGACGCCCTGGTGATGGTCGACGAATCACATTCCGCCGGTGTGGTGGGCAAGACCGGACATGGTGTGGCCGAACAATTCGACTGTTATGGCCGTATCGATATCTTCACCGGCACACTGGGCAAAGCCTTCGGTGGGGCAATGGGTGGATTTACCACGGGTAAAAAAGAGATTATCGACCTCTTGCGTCAGCGTTCCCGTCCGTATTTGTTCTCCAACTCTGTCGCTCCGGCGATTGTGGGTGCCAGCCTGGAGATGTTCCGTATCCTGAAAGAAAGTGATGCCTTGCATACCAAACTGATGGATAACGTAAACTATTTCTGCGATAAGATGATCGCTGCCGGCTTTGATATCAAACCGACCCAATCGGCTATCTGTGCCGTGATGCTCTACGACGCCAAGCTGTCGCAGGACTTCGCTGCCCGCATGCAACAGGAAGGCATCTATGTCACCGGCTTCTACTACCCCGTCGTTCCGAAAGACCAGGCACGTATCCGCGTCCAGCTTTCCGCCGGCCACGAAAGAGAACACCTCGACAAAGCCATCCATGCATTTATTAAAGTAGGGAAAGAACTTAAAGTAATTGATAATGGATAATTGATATGCGTAGCAATTACCATAGTCATTCGACTTTCTGTGATGGGCGGAGCGCACCGGAGGATTTTCTGAAGTTCGCGCTCTCCAATAAGTTTCGGGCGTATGGGTTTTCATCCCATTCGCCCCTGCCTTTTGAGACGTTCTGGAATATGTCGGCGGTCGATCTGCCGGAGTATCTGGCGGAATGCAACCGCTTGAAAGAGAAATACGGGCATCTGATTGAGATCTATACTTCTCTGGAGATTGATTATCTGGATCAGACATACAATCCGGCTATCCCCTACTTCCAAGAAATGCCTTTGGACTACCGCCTGGCTTCCGTACATTTCCTGCCGCTCTCAGAAGAGCTGAAGGAAAAGAATATGGTCTGTGTCGACGGTCCTTATGAAGAGTTTGCCCAATCGGTCGAAGAACATTACAACGGGGAGATCCGCCAGATGGTGGAGCATTATTACCGTTCGGTATACGCCATGCTCGAGACCGGTGGTTTTGATATTGTCGGTCACCTGGATAAGATCTACCAGAACGGACATCTGTATCCCGGCTTCTCAATGGATGCCCACTGGTATACGGAACCGCTGATGGCTTGCCTCGAACTAATCGCCCGCAAAGGATATAGGGTAGAGATCAATACGAAGAACCTGACCAGCAAACAGCAGACCTTTCCGCATGCCCGGTATATCCCGTTATTGAAAGAATTGAAGATCCCGGTCATGGTCAATTCGGACTGTCATTATCCCCAACTCGTGAATGACGGACGCCCCGAAGCCTTCGAACTGCTCAAAGCGGCCGGCTTCACCCATACCTGCGAACTGATCAAGGGGAAATGGGAGGAAGTAAGGATTAATGGTTAATGATTAATGTTTAATTATTAATCCAAGAGACTCACCTCGTTCACAATTAATCATTAATCATTAAACATTAGATTCATGCTCGTCGTCGGAATAGCAGGAGGTACAGGCTCCGGAAAAACAACTGTAGTACGCAAACTGATAGAGAACCTGCCGGAAGGGATGGCGGTTCAATTGCCGTTGGACTCTTATTATCACGACAGCAGCCATGTGCCGCCCGAAGACCGGCAAAAGATCAACTTCGACCATCCCGATGCCTTCGACTGGCCGTTATTGTGTGAACATCTAAACCTACTGCAAGAAGGGAAAGCGATCGAACAGCCGGTCTATGACTTCCTGACCTGTACCCGTCAGCCGGAGACCACCCACCTCGAACCCAAAGAGATTATCCTGATCGAAGGTATCCTGGGTCTTTACCATAAGGAACTGCGCGAGCAAATGAATCTGAAAGTATTCGTGGATGCCGACTCCGACGAACGCTTGTTGCGGGTGATCAAAAGGGATATTGTCAAACGGGGACGCACGGTGGAAGCCGTGATGAAACGTTATACCGAAGTCTTAAAACCGATGCACCTCCAGTTTATCGAACCGACCAAAAGCTATGCCGACCTGATCATTCCCCGCGGGGGGAAAAACCAGGTCGCCATTGATATTCTTACGAAGTATATAATGGGGAAAGGGGTTTAAAGGGATTAAAGGGGTTTAAGGGTTAAGGGCTAATCTTCTATTTCGACATACAATGTAGCGTCTTGGGCACGCGACAAGAGGTAAGCCGCCGGGGCATCTTCATCGGAATAGCCTTCGTGCAGGCGTTTCTTTATCGCGTGTTTGCCTGTTCCCAGGATAGGCACTAAGAGCGGGGCATTGTTCAGGATCAACGGGCCGGTCATAGTGATGCGATACTCCTGGGTGACGGGATGCTGCGAAACGGTATAGCTCTTGCTGTCGTACAACAATTTGGGACTTTGCGGAAATATGGACGCGATATGTGAATCGGGGCCCACACCCAGAATGATACAGTCGAAGATCGGCAACTGATCGAAACGGGGAAGAAACTCTTTCACCTCCCAGGAATAACGCACAGCCTCCGCTCCCGGTTCCTCTTCGCCCCGGATCCGATGGATATGTTCTTCCGGGATTTGCAAAGGTTCGAACAGGTAACGCTTTGCATTCCCATAGTTACTGGCATCATCCGTTTCCGGCACACAACGTTCGTCGACCCAGAAGAAGCGAAGTCGCTGCCAATCGATCCGTTTTATATATTCTTCACGCCAAAGTACAAACATCTTCTTGGCAGTCTCCCCACCTGATAAAGCCAGATTAAACACCGGAGATTTTTTCTCTGCCATCAGTTCAAGCATCTTTTCGGTCATCGCCCGAAGTGCTTCTTTTCCTTCATTAAAATCTTCTATGCGCATAATACTCATGTTTTAGTTCAGGGTAAAGATATAAAAAGGAGTGAGTTTTCAAACACTTCTCTCAAAAAAGATTAAATAAATCAATGCCTCGGATAAACATTATCGCATAGTTTGTAGTTTTGTATACAGAGAGAAACAAAGCTCTGAAACAATAGAAATCTCCTTATGATAACAACACTTCTTATCCTGGCGCTTTCCGCTGTCTTTTTTGTCAATGGAAAGATCCGTTCGGACATTGTGGCCTTGTGCGCGTTGATTTTATTGATCGTTTTTGGTATCCTGACCCCCGACGAAGCTTTATCGGGCTTCTCGAACTCGACGGTGATTATGATGGTCGGACTCTTTGTGGTCGGCGGAGCGATCTTCAAGACCGGACTGGCCAAGATGCTGAGCAGTAAGATCCTGCAACTGGCGGGCAAAAGCGAGATGAAGTTGTTTGTATTGGTGATGCTGGTCACGGCTTTTATCGGGGCGTTCGTAAGTAATACGGGAACGGTTGCCTTGATGCTGCCTATCGTTGTCAGCATGGCAGTGAGCGCCGATATCAGTCCAAGTCGTTTCCTGATGCCGATGGCCTTTGCCAGCAGTATGGGCGGAATGATGACACTAATCGGTACGCCGCCGAATCTTGTGATCAACGATGCCTTGATCCATGGAGGGTACGAAGGATTAAACTTCTTCTCTTTCACCCCGGTGGGCATTGTCTGTCTCGCCGTCGGTCTGCTTGTACTGATCCCGCTGAGTAAACTGTTTCTGACCAAGAAAGAAGATAAAAAGAGTGCCGCGACAAATAGTAACCGCTCTCCCAAAGAGCTGGTTAATAAGTTTCAGTTGGCCGATAACCTCTACCGGGCACAGGTCAGTCCCCAATCGGATATCAAAAACAAGATCCTGCGCGAGCTGAATATCACGCAGCGTTATAATATCTCGGTGCTTGAGATCCGGCGTAAATCGACCTCCCAGGCACGTTTCCTGAAGACCGTCGATCAGAAACTCGCCGGCCCGACAACCGAACTGAAAGAAGGCGATATCATGTACCTGTTCGGCGAGTTCGAGAACGTAGAACGCTTCGCCACGGAGAATCACCTGGAACTGACGGAGACCAAAGTGTCTGAATTTGCCGAAAACAGTGCGGCGGAGAAACTGAGTGTGCGCGAGATCGGTATTGCCGAAGCCCTGTTGACTCCCGACTCCAAACTGATCGGACGGGCGATTAAAGACTCCGGCTTCCGCGACAAATACAATGTCAATATCCTGGGCATCGAACGCAACGGGAAATACATCCTGTCGAACATCAAAGATATGAAGATGCAAGCCGGTGATGTGTTGCTGATCCAGGGCACCTGGGATGCGATCACCCTGATGAGTCGGAAGCAAACCAACTGGGTTGTCTTGGGCCAACCAATTGAAGAAGCAGCCAAGGTGACGTTAGATTACAAAGCTCCGTTGGCGGCATTGATCATGATCGGTATGATCGTGGCGATGGTGTTCCAGCTCGTACCGACAGTAGCCGCCGTATTGATCGCTGCCGTATTGATGGTGTTGACGGGCTGTTTCCGCTCGGTGGAAGATGCTTATAAAACGATCAACTGGGAGAGTATCGTCTTGATTGCCGCCATGCTACCCATGTCGATGGCCTTGGAAAAGACCGGCACCTCGGCATTGATCTCCGAGCAGTTGGTAGGTGGTCTGGGCAACTATGGTCCGATGGTTCTGATGGCGGGTATCTATTTCACCACCTCGTTGATGACGATGTTTATCAGTAATACGGCCACCGCCGTACTGGTCGCGCCCATTGCCATGCAATCCGCCATTGCGATCGGCGTCAGCCCGTACCCGTTCCTGTTTGCCGTAACGGTAGCCGCCAGTATGTGTTTTGCCTCGCCATTCTCTACGCCGCCCAACGCGTTGGTGATGTCGGCAGGGAAATATACGTTTATGGATTATGTCAAGACCGGCTTGCCCTTGCAAATCATTATGGGGATAGTGATGATCTTTGTCTTGCCGTTGATTTTTCCGTTTTAGGGGCCCACCCCTCTCTTAAACAATTTAAGGTGCAAAAACGTTATATATAATGTGCAAACATAGTAAGAACCATTTATGAAGATCGATTTCAGACCGATTACCCTAAACGATAAAGAGGTGATCACATCCTATACGCTGCCGAGCGATTACCGCAATTGCGACTTTTCTTTTGCCAATATGTGCAGTTGGCGCTTCCTCTACGACAGCGAGTTTGCTATCGTCGAAGGCTTTCTGACGATTCGTTTTCGGATTGAAGATAAAAGCCGGTACGCCTATATGATGCCCGTCGGCCGGGGCGACCTACAGCAGATGATCGCCCTGCTCGAGGAAGATGCTTCCCGTCACGGACACCCGCTTTTGTTGCTCGGCATCACGCCCGATGCGCAGAAAGAACTGGAAGCAGCCCTGCCCGGTGAGTTTCGGTACATCCCCGAACGGGATTATTTCGATTATATCTACCTGCGCGAAGACCTGGTCAACCTCACCGGCAAGCGCTACCAGGCCAAGCGCAACCATATCAATAAGTTCAAGAAATCATATCCTTATATGTATATGCCGATCACGCCGGAATTGGTTCCCGAATGCCTCGAGTTGGAGTGCAAATGGTATAAAGCCAACCTGACGGAAGAAGATCAGGAGGAACTGAGCTTCGAGCGTCGCTCGATCACCTATGCGTTGAAGCATTTCAATGAGTTGGGACTCACTGGTGGAGCAATCTGCCAGAACCACCAGATCATCGCGTTCTCTTTCGGCATGCCGATCAATCACAATACGTTCGGCGTACATATCGAAAAAGCAGATACCCGCTTCGAAGGCATCTACGCTTTGATCAACCAGGAATTTGCCGCCCATCTGCCCGAGCAATATATTTACATCAACCGGGAAGAAGACCTGGGCATCCCCGGATTGCGCAAGGCCAAACTCTCCTATTATCCCTATGCGCTTTTGGAAAAGAATGCCGCTGTAAAGAAAACAACCGTACACCATGAACCCGCAGAAACGCAAAGAACAAATCAGGACCTTATGGCAGAAATGCTTTGACGACCGGGAAGACTTCGTCGCGTTCTACTTCGATAAGGTTTACAAGGATGAAAACGCTATGAGCCTGGAGAAAGAAGGACGGGTGGTTTCCGCCTTGCAAATGATCCCCTATACGATGAATTGGTGCGGAACGGAGATCACCGTAGCCTATATCTCCGGTGCCTGTACCGACCCGGAGCAGCGGGGCAAAGGGCTGATGGGTGAGTTGTTGCGACAGTCCTTCCGAGAGATGCGCCGGCGCAAGTACGATATCACCGCCTTGATCCCTGCAACAGCTTCGTTGTTTGATTATTACCGTGCCTATGGCTATACCGAAGTGTTCGATTATTCCCTGCGGACATTCGAATGCCCCGAAATCTCTTCCGGGATAAAAGAAATGCCATTCCTTTCCCTGGATAAAGACGTGGGAAAAGAATGGTTTATTTATTTTGACCAGCAGATAAAGAAACGCCCTTCCTGTATATGGCATACCGAAGAAGATTTCCGAAACAATATCCAAGACTTCACGATGGCTGAGGGATTGGTTCTCGGCATGCGGGGAGCCGACGGGCAGCCTGCCGGCATGGCGTTTATCACAGCGACCGAAGAAGAGGCGCTCATCAAAGAAATGGTTTACGATAACGAGAAGATAAAAGAACAGTTGTTGCGTAAAGCCGCAGCGTCTTTCCATACCGGCAAAGTGATCTATAAAACCCCTGCCCTGCCCCCGGCGGCACAACGTTACGGTATGGCGATGATCTTGAATAAAGAAAAAATGATCCCCCAATGGCTCCACGCCCATCCCGACAGCACACGCACTGCCGAAACACTGAACCGGATGGATCAAACATCCCTTACCCAGCTTCTTTTCAACTACGAACAAAGAGAAGCCTATATGAGCCTGATGATGGATTGAATCAGCGTAAAACGATCTGGAAAAACATCTAAATCAAATGCTAAAGTCTCTTAGATGTTTTACTCGTTTGTTTTACAGATAATTATTCGTATATTTGTGATAGGTAAATGCTTTATTTCTGTTTATGACACGTACGTCTATCATACAATCCTTGAAGAGTGCCTTACAGGAAGTTATCCCAGAGGCAACGATCATTTTATATGGAAGTGAGGCACGAGGTGAAGCGCGTCCCGATTCGGATATCGATCTTTTGATATTAGTGAACAAAGACACCCTTACTTTTCAGGAAGAGTTAGATATCACGGAACCTATCTATCATATTGAAATGGAAGCGGGTGTTGATATCAGTTCTATCATTATGCCCCGCAAAAAATGGGAAGAAAGAACTTTCAAAACACCGTTTTATGTAAATGTAATGAAAGAAGGAATTGTATTATGACATTAACCAATGAAGACAGGGAAGCTATTGTTTCTTACAGAATAGAGAACGCCCATAAAGAATTGAAAGCATTGCAAATTCTTATTGATAATGAATTATGGAACAATGCAATGTCCAGATTATACTATGCTTGCTTTTATGCCGTATCCGCACTCCTCATAAGCTATGGAATAGAAACACAAACTCATCGTGGCGTACGTAGCATGCTTGCTTTACATTTTATTAAAGACGGGAAAATAGCTGTAGAATGGAATATCTTCTATACTCGATTACTGGAGAACAGACATATTGGTGACTATGAAGATTTTTTCGACTTCGACAAATCAACTGTTATGGAAGCTTATCAAAAAGCCATAGAGTTCATAGAGATCATTGAACCACTTATCAAAAAAAATTAACAATCAACTTCTTAATCATTTCGCCCTCCAGATGATAAAGCTTAATCAGACTGCCGGGTACGACCTTGGAGGCTAAGGCTTGCCAGTCTTTTTCTGACATCGTATTGCCAGGGAGATCCGTTGAAAGAATGGGTACGAGCGTTCCGTTATAAAAAGCAACGCCGGCAATTTCTTCTTCCAAAGGATAAATGCCGGACAGCCGTCCGTGATGGTCCCATTCGAGATAATGCAAGCGATAAGTCTGGCCGGAACACCAGATAAAATGTGAAGCAGCCTTACCCATTATTCCTCCGGTGCACTTTTCACTTCGTACACGTCAAAGTCGGTTCCGTAATTATACCGCGTCAGGGTGATATTGTCGATATAGATCTTATGGTAGGTCGAGTCCGTATTATTCATCCATACCGATCCGTAAACCCGGCGGACCTGTCGCGTGGGCATCGTGCGCAGGATCGTTTGGTAATAGCCGTCTTTGGTGATTTTGTTTTCCATCCGGAGAACCGTATCGCGCTGTTCGGCATTGACATGGATTTCCGGATAAAACGCCATGCCTTCTTTCAATCCCCAAACGCGCATACCCAGCACGAACGTACTTCCGGAAGAATAATTGCTTTCCGGTTTGATATCAAAAGTAACTCCGCTGAACACCGCCTGGGGAGAAAGCGTCAGATAAGGCCGGCGCGGCCAGATCTCCACCGAGTCTTTCTTCGAGGTAGAGACTGCCACAGTCTGCACATCGCCTAAATCATGGATATCCCTTCCCAGATCGGCAATGATGCGTTCATACACCTTCATATAGATATCCAGGTTCTTGGCATACCAAACCAGTGAGCTATCGTATTTCTCCTGTGTAATCTTATGTTTGCGAAAGACCGATTCGTATAAGGCCACTTTCGTCGTATCGTTTCCGTATTCTTTCGGGTTGACTCCCACGAGTGCATCAGCCAATAACATATCCGTCTGGACACGTTGCATTTCTTTTTCCGACAAAACACCTTTGGGTACTTTGCTACAGGCGACTGCCAAAAAGAACATGCCCAAACAGATACCGACTATATGCCCTCTATTTCGCATTCTCTACTTCTTGTTTCTTATCTTCTTTGGAAAGACTTTCCGACAATGTGCGGCGATAAAACAGTAACAACAGGAAAACACCTACGCAAATGGCCGAGTCGGCCAGGTTGAAGATCGGTCGGAAAAAGATAAATTCATCTCCGCCCCAGATGGGCAACCAATCGGGAAAGGTCGTTTCGATCAACGGGAAATAAAACATATCGACTACCTTCCCATGCAGCCAGGTAGCGTATCCGCCGCCTTCCGGCATAAATGTAGCCACCTGTCCATAGCTATGATCAAAGATCACGCCGTAGAATACGGAATCAATAATATTCCCCACCGCACCGGCGAAGATCAACGCGATACAGGCGATATAGCCCATCTTGAAATTCTTTTTCACCAGTGTGAAGAGATAGTAACCGATCACTATCACGGCAACGATGCGGAAAAGGGTCAAGAACAATTTACTCATCACCTCCATGCCGAATGCCATGCCCGGATTTTCCGTAAAATAAATATAGAACCAGGAGGTTATTTCTATACTCTCATGCAACTGCATATGTGTCTTGATCCAGATCTTTAATAGCTGGTCAAGCAGAAGGAGCAGTATTATGATTAACACTGCTCCCCAACCTTTATTTGAATTGACAATTGGCAATTGACAATTGACAATTTTCCCTTCACTCTCTTTCAACTTTCAGTTCTAAATTCGTTCTTATTCCTATTACTCAAGGCATCGCCAATCGTTTAATTATCAATCAGCAATTATCAATTACTTCGCTCCTCCCTGTTTGGCTTCAATACTCAGCGTCGCATGAGGAACAGCACGTAACCGTTCTTTCGGGATCAGCTTGCCGGTTTCACGGCAAATGCCGTACGTTTTATTCTCAATGCGGACCAGTGCAGCCTGAAGGCTTTGTATAAACTTCATCTGGCGTTGGGCCAAACGACCGGCTTCTTCTTTCGATAAGGTGGCCGCTCCTTCTTCCAACACTTTGAATGTTGGGGAAGTATCGGAAACATCATTCCCATCCGAATTCGTTATACCTGATCTCAACAACTCATAATCTTTTTTCGCTTTATCAAGCTTTTCCAGTATGATGGCGCGGAACTCCTCAAGTTCGGCATCCGAATATCTCGTCTTTTCAGCCATGGTTTTACAGCTTTAAGTTCAACAATTGTTCTACTCTATGTTACAAATATAATTCTATTTTCCAAACTCCCTATCATCAGACAGGATTTATTACGCCTTTTCGACCTTTACGGATAATTTGAAATCTTCAAAGTCGAGTTCGGTAGCATCGCTGATCACATCGGTCAAATCAATCGATTCGGCCAATACCTGATTGGCGATATACTCCCGGTAGTCGTTAATGGCCTCATCCATATCGTCATGCGACAGGATCGTGATCTGCACCTTATCCGTAATATCGAAACCGCTATTCTTGCGCAGGTTCTGAATGCGGTTGACCAGTTCGCGGGCCAATCCTTCCTTGCGCAATTCTTCGGTGATAGTGATATCTAAAGCGACCGTCAAGCGTCCTTCGTTGGCCACCAGCCAGCCGGGGATATCTTCGGAGATGATCTCTACGTCGGCCAATTCCACGACGGCATCTTGTCCTTCGACATTCAAGGTATACGTACCGGCCGCTTCGAAGGCATTGATTGCCTCCTGATCCATCGTTTGGATAGCCGCCGCCAACGCTTTCATGATCTTACCGTAGCGCGGACCCAGCTTCTTGAAGTCGGGCTTGATGCGCTTCACCAGGATACCGGCGGTATTGTCGACAAACTTCATCTCCTTCACATTCACCTCGTTCAGGATCAGGTTCTTTACCGCTTCGATATTCTCTTGTTGCGTGGCATCCAAAACAGGCACCATAAGGGTCTGCAGTGGTTGACGTACCTTGATATTCACCTTCCGGCGGAGAGCCAGAATCATCGATGAGATATCCTGTGCGATCTGCATCCGTTCTTCCAGGCTCTTATCGATATATTTTTCGTTGAATGTCGGGAAGTCAGCTAAGTGAACCGATTCGACTGTTTCGCGTCCGGTGACAGCAATCAGGTCGGTAAACAGCTGATCGCCATAGAAAGGCGCGATCGGCGCCATCAGTTTGGCGACAGTTTCCAGACAGGTATAAAGTGTCTGATAGGCCGACAGTTTATCTTCCGTCATGCCCCCACCCCAGAAACGGCGGCGGTTCAGGCGTACATACCAGTTACTCAGGTTATCGTTTACGAAGGTGGAAATTGCCCGTCCCGCACGCGTCGGTTCGTAGGTATCATAGTAACCGTCGACATCTTTCACCAGCGAGTTCAACAAAGAAAGGATCCACCGGTCGATTTCCGGACGTTTCTCCCAGGCCACATCCGCCTGGCTGTAATCGAAGCCATCCACATTCGCATACAAGGCAAAGAACGAGTACGTATTATATAATGTACCGAAGAACTTCCGGCGTACCTCATCCATGCCTTCAAAGTCGAACTTGATATTATCCCAGGGCGACGCATTGGTGATCATATACCAGCGCAACGGGTCCGAGCCATATTGCTCGATCGTGGTAAACGGATCGATCGCGTTGCCGAGGCGTTTAGACATCTTATTGCCGTTCTTATCCAGTACCAAACCATTCGAAACAACTGACTTAAAGGCCACACTGTCAAAAATCATTGTTCCTATAGCATGCAAAGTAAAAAACCACCCACGGGTTTGATCGACTCCTTCGGCGATAAAGTCTGCGGGGTAAAGGCCCCCTAAATCCCCCGAAGGGGGACTTTGGAGAGCCTCCAATATACGATTATGGACAGTGTCAATGTCCGCTATGACTTCTTCGTTGGTAAAACGGAGGACTCTATAACCTTTATTGCTTAAGATATTTGTTTTTAATCTATCTAATTCTTTTGCTTCTGGTTCATTGTGATAGCCTCCATCTACTTCTACAACTAACTTATTGGAGAGACAGACAAAGTCAACAATTATATCTTCAATAATATGCTCTCTACGGAACTTATATCCTTCCAGTTGTTTCCCTTTCAGTGTATCCCAAAGTATCCTCTCCGCCTCTGTCGGATTTTGTCTATGTGCTCTCGCCTTCTCTATCAAAGCACCATACAACATCGGATCCGCTGTCTTAAAGTCCCCCTTCGGGGGATTTAGGGGGCCTTCAAACGGATAATGGATCTGCGCATAAGGCATAGCGCCTGAGTCGAACCAAACGTCGATCAGGTCGGTCTCCCGTTTCATCGGTTCGCCTTTGGCGGATACCAGGATGATCTCATCGACATAGGGACGATGCAAATCAACCTTTTCGTAATTCTCTTTCGAATAATCGCCCGGCACAAAGCCTTCGAACGGATTCTTCTCCATCAAGCCTGCCCGGATCGCTTTCTTGATCTCCTGGCATAATTCTTCGACCGAACCGATACATTTCTCTTCCGTTCCGTCTTCCGTGCGCCAGATAGGCAGCGGGGTTCCCCAGTAACGGCTGCGGCTCAGGTTCCAGTCCTGCAGGTTCTCGAGCCATTTACCGAAACGGCCGGTTCCGGTGCTCTGCGGTTTCCAGTTGATCGTATTATTCAGTTCGATCATCCGGTCGCGGCAGGCGGTCGTCTTCACAAACCAGCTATCCAACGGATAATAAAGCACCGGCTTGTCTGTACGCCAGCAATGCGGGTAGTTATGGGTATGTTTCTCGATTTTAAAGACACGGTTTTGCACCTTCAGCATCATGCAAAGACGCACATCCAGGGTCTCGTCTTTATCGGTCAATGCCGGGTCGTATGCGTTCTTCACGAAGTTGCCGGCAAACGGATCATAATCCGCGGCGTTCATCTGTTTTTGTACAAACAGCGGATCCAGATCTTCCAGGCGGAAAAATTTACCGGTCTGATCCACCATCGGACGCATCGCGCCTTCTTTGTCCATCATCATCAACGGAGGAACGCCATTGGCTTTCGCCACCCGGTCGTCGTCGGCACCGAAGGTCGGTGCGATATGTACGATACCCGTACCGTCTTCCGTTGTCACGAAATCACCGGTGATCACACGGAAAGCCCCTTCTCCCGGATTCACCCAAGGGATCAGTTGTTCGTAATGCATACCGGCCAGTTCCGATCCTTTCCATTCACCAACGACTTTGAACGGGATCAGTTTATCGCCTTGTTTATAGTCTTCCAACGCCAGCTCGGCTGCTTTGGGATTGAAATAAGCCGGCATCAGGTCTTTCGCCAATACGGCTGTCATCGGTATTCCGGTGTACGGATTATAGGATTGAACGGCAACGTACGTGATATTCGGCCCCACACATAAAGCGGTATTCGAAGGCAAGGTCCAGGGCGTAGTCGTCCACGCCAGGAAATACGGATCACCAAAGCCGGTCATCTCCGGTTTGGGCTCGCGGATAAAGAACTGAGCCGTGCAGGTTGTGTCTTTCACATCCCGGTAACATCCCGGCTGGTTCAATTCGTGTGTGCTCAAACCCGTACCGGCAGCCGGGGAATACGGTTGAATAGTATATCCTTTGTAGAGTAATCCTTTGGCATACAATTGCTTCAAAAGATACCACAGGGTCTCGATATATTTGCTTTCATAGGTGATATACGGCTCATCCATATCCACCCAATAGCCCATCTGCACCGTCAGGTCTTCCCACTCCTTGGTGTATTTCATTACGTCCTTCCGGCAGGCAGCGTTATAATCAGCCACAGAAATCTTCTTGCCGATATCTTCTTTGGTTATACCCAAAGCCTTCTCTACACTCAGTTCCACCGGCAGCCCATGGGTATCCCATCCCGCCTTACGCTTCACTTCAAACCCTTTCATGGTCCGGTAGCGACAGAAAATATCCTTAATCGAACGGGCAATCACGTGGTGAATACCCGGCATACCGTTTGCAGAAGGCGGACCTTCATAAAACACAAACGAGGGATGCCCTTCACGCATCTGAAGACTCTTGCGGAAGATATCGCCTTCCTGCCACTTCTTCAGTACCTCTTTGTTGACGTTCGATAAGTCAAATTTCGAATACTCGGCAAATTTCTTACTCATTTTAACAGTAGGTTATATGTCTCACATTTTTTTAGTGCGCAAAGTTACTTATATAATTCCAAATAGACAATATTTTTCCGGCAATGGAGAAGCGCACGAATCATTAAGCTTCGGAGATCATATCACAATGAACCGCTATAAATATATAGCCTGCATTATTTATCACTGAATAAGGCGTTTTATTTCAAAAACTGCCAAGAATTCATTGTTTGACAGCTGTGAAACAGCTGTTTGATAGCTGTCAAACAGCTGTTCGATAGCTGTCAAACAACTGTTTCACGGCCATCAAACAAAGAAAAGCTGCCTATTGCATGCGTTTATGAATCATACCGGCACTTTTCTTAGGCTGTTTTCTTGTATTAATTTGCGGAATAGTTGTATATCTTTGCAGTGATAAAAATCTAAAATACATGTATGATGACAAGCAAGAGACTTTTTTCCGGAATGATAGCCGGTTGCCTGGCGACGGGCTTATTCTTTAGTTCTTGTGCTCAGACCGAGCACAATGTATTGACCGAAGCCGAGAAGGCTGCGGGCTGGGAACTCCTGTTCGACGGACAAACGATGAACGGCTGGAGGGATTATAACGGAACGGCATTGACCGAACCCTGGCATGCGGTAGACGGTTGCATCCAGGCCAAAGGCACGGGGAGCGACGGCACGGGTTATATCGTGACCGAGAAGATGTATGAGAACTTTGAACTTTCGTGGGACTGGAAACTGACCAAAGGCGGAAACAGCGGTATGTTGTATCATGTCGTGGAGCGTCCGCAATACAAGGTTCCCTATGTTACGGGACCGGAATATCAGCTGCTCGACGTGCCTAACTTCCCCGGCGAGCTGGAAGAATGGCAGAAGCTGGGTGTGGACTACGCCATGTACCTGCCCGATCAGGCCAAGATGAAAGTGAATCCTTACGGCAAATGGAACAACTCCAAGATTGTGTTCGACAACGGGCATGTGGAACATTGGCTCAACGGTGAGAAGATCCTTGAGTTCGAAGCCTGGACCGACGACTGGCATGCCCGTAAGAACAGCGGCAAATGGGCGGATGCACCCGAGTACGGCCTGGCTAAGAAAGGGGTGATCTGCCTGCAAGACCATGGCGATCCGGCCTCTTTCCGTAACATTAAGATCAAAGAATTACCGCGTAAGGCGGGTAACGAAGTCGTTCTTTTCAACGGCAAAGACCTGACGGGTTGGGAAGCCTACGGCACGGAACTCTGGTATGTCAAAGACGGTCTGCTCTATTGCGAAAGTGGCCCGGACAAACAATACGGTTACCTGGCGACGCGCGATTACTATGACAATTACGACCTGACGGTAGAGTTCAAACAGGAAGCCGACGGCAACTCCGGTGTATTCGTTCGCTCGTTTATCGAAGCAGGAGTGAAAGTAAACGGCTGGCAGGTGGAAGTAGCGCCCAAAGGTCATGGCACCGGCGGCATCTACGAATCGTACGGCCGCGGCTGGATCGCCCAGATCAATAAAGAACAGGAAGAATACCTGAAGGTAGGCGATTGGAACACGCTGCGCATCAAGGTGGAAGGCGACAACGTCACCTCCTGGCTGAACGGCAACGAGATGGTGAACCTGACCGATCAGAAGATCGGAGCCGGACAAGGCCGCATCGCCCTGCAGATCCATGATGGCGGCGGTATCAAGGTGGCTTGGCGGAATCTGAGGCTGAAAACGCTTTAGGAATTCATAGGAACTCATAGGAGCATAGGAGCTCATAAGAGCTCATAGGAATTCATAGGAATTCATAAGAGAGCGATTCCTATGAGTTCTTATGAGTTCTTATTTCTTATGAGTTCCTATGAGCTCTTATGAATTCTTATGAGTTCCTATGCTCTTATGAGTTCCTATGAGTTCCTACGAGCTCTGGCGGCATAGTCCTGATTTTGCTCTTCATCGATCGCGCCAATCATAAAATAAACAGATGCCGGATGAGCCAGGTAAAGGCCGCTGACGGTAGCCGTTGGCCACATCGCGCCGTTCTCCGTCAGGCTGACATCGATACGGGAGAAGTCGAGTAGCTGGTCCAGCGTAAAGTTCAGTCTCTGGTCCGGGATCGACGGATAACCGATAGCCGGACGGATACCTTGGTACTTCACCTTAAAGAGTTCTTCCATGGACAACATTTCTTCCGGCGCATAGCCCCAGTATTCGGTGCGTACTTTCCGGTGCAGGTATTCCGCAGTGGCTTCTGCCAACCGATCGGTCAGGGTCTGCAACAGAAGAGCTTTATAGGGATCACCTTCTTTTTCGTATTTCTCTTTCAGGTAGTTCGCACCGGAACCGCCCGTCACAACAAAGGCACCCACGTAATCGGTCCGGCCTTCGGACGCCGGCATCACGTAGTCGGCAAGCGATTTATACACGCCATCTTCACGTTCGGTCTGTTGCCGCAACAAAGGAAACTGCTGATCCCCGACACAAAGGTTATCCCCGTCGCTATTTGCCGGGAACAAACCATACAGGGCACGGCAGTATTCCGCATTCAAGTCCACCAGATAGTCCAACATCCGGACAGCATCTTTATACAACTGCATGGCTTCGGAGGCTTTCGCACGTTCCTCTTCCGAGAAGGCCGACAGCCACGAGGCACGGCAGACATCACAACCGTGGATCTGGGTGATGGCAGCGTAGCGCGCACTCAGCTTCCAGGCGGTAAAGAAATAACTCCAGTTGATATACGGAATGACCTCGGCCAAAGGCACGGGCGAGTATGCATTGACACCCAACTGCCGGGGCACAACCGGCTGATAGGCCGACCAATCCAATATCAGCCGGTGTTCACGGGCATAAGAGAGAGAAACCTTTTTCTCTTCTTTCCGATCCATGCCGGCACGCAAGCTTTCGTATTCCCGGTTGAGCTGTGCGATATACGCTTCACGGCTCTCCGGATGCAGAAGCTTGGAGGCGATGATCGGATTCTGCGAGGCATCCAGCACATGAATGACCGGATAGTCATAGTGCGGAGCGATCTTTACGGCGGTATGCAGTTTAGAGGTCGTTGCCCCGCCGACCATAATCGGAATGGTCAAACCGGCTTTTTGCATTTCATCGGCTACATGCGCCATCTCTTCCAAAGAAGGGGTGATCAGTCCGGAAAGACACAAGAGATCCGGTTGCTCTTCCATCGCTTTCTGCACGATGGTTTCGGCCGGAACCATTACACCTAGGTCGATCACCTCGTAATTATTACACGCCAACACGATCGAAACGATATTCTTGCCGATATCATGCACATCGCCTTTAACGGTGGCAAACAATACCTTGCCTGCCTTGGCCGAATCGGATGCCTGCTTCTCTGCCTCAATAGCCGGTTGCAGGATCGTTACGGCCTTTTTCATCGTGCGGGCGGTCTTGACGACTTGCGGCAGAAACATCTTTCCGGCACCGAACAGTTCGCCCACTTTATTCATGCCCGACATCAGGGGACCATCGATAAGTTGTACGGCACGGGCATACTGCTGAAGGGCTTCCTGCAGGTCAACTTCCAGGTACTCTCCCACTCCTTTGATCAACGCATATTCCAGGCGTTCTTCTACGGTGCCGTCGCGCCACGCTTCTTTCCGTTCGCCATCAGTCGAAGCCGACTGAGGCGTCTGCAACTGTTGGGCATAAGCGATCAATTCGTCTGCCGCTTCCGGCCGACGAGCCAATACAACATCTTCCAGGAGTTGGCGGAAAGAGGGTTCGATATCCTCATACAAGACAGCGGTCGAAGGATTGACAATGCCCATATCCATGCCTGCTTTGATCGCGTGATAAAGGAAAACGGCATGCATGGCTTCCCGCACATAGTTGTTTCCGCGGAAGGAGAACGAGAGGTTACTCACTCCCCCACTGACCTTGGCGCCGGGCAGGTTTTGTTTGATCCATGCGGCAGCCTGAATAAAGGCCAGGCCGTAGCCGTTATGCTCGTCCATGCCCGTGGCAATAGCCAGTACATTCGGGTCGAAGATTATATCCTGAGGGTCAAAGCCGGCCTCTTCGACCAACAACCGATAGGCGCGGCTGCAGATCTCTATCCGGCGTTCGAAGGTATCCGCCTGCCCTTTCTCATCGAAAGCCATCACCACGGTGGCAGCGCCTAACTGCCGGATCCGCCGGGCACGCTGCAGGAAGACTTCCTCGCCCTCTTTCAACGAGATGGAATTGACAATGCTTTTGCCCTGCGCATTCATTAGTCCCTGTTCGATCACCTCCCATTTGGAAGAGTCGATCATCACCGGCACTCGGGCGATATCCGGCTCGGAGGCAATCAGGCGCAGGAAGACCGTCATCTCTTTTACGGCATCGAGCATGCCGTCGTCCATATTGATATCGATCACCTGCGCGCCGTCTTCTACCTGCCGCCGGGCGATCACCAATGCTTCTTCGTAGTTTTGTTCTTTGATCAGACGCAGGAACTTACGCGATCCGGCGACATTACAACGTTCGCCGATATTGACAAAATTGTTCTCGGGTTTAACTTCGAGCAGTTCCAGTCCGGAAAGCCAGAGGTTTGGCGTCCGGGCAACGGGCTGATGGGGTTTTGCTCCTTCGATCAAAGCAGGGAAAAGGGCAATATGTTCAGGTGTCGTGCCGCAGCATCCGCCCAGGATATTGATTAATCCTTCTTCAACGAAAGGACGGACGTGCTCAGCCATCAATTCCGGCGTCTCATCGTAGGTACCGAAGCTATTGGGCAAACCGGCATTGGGGTAGACACTGATATAATAGGGTGCGATCCGGGCCAGTTCCCGTAGGTAAGGCAACATATCGGTCGCGCCGAAAGAACAGTTCAGTCCGATACTCATCAATGGAACATGTTGCACGGAAGCGAGGAAGGCCGTGAGCGTCTGCCCCGAGAAGGTGCGCCCACCCTGGGCGGAAAGCGTGAGGGAGAGCATCACCGGCAGGGTTTTCCCGCATGCGCGCATCACGGCTTCGGCGGCATCCAAGCCGGCTTTCACGTTCAAGGTATCAAAGACGGTCTCAAACAAAAGGATATCGACACCACCTTCGATCAAGGCTTCGATCTGTTCCCGGTAAGCCTCATATATATCTTCGTAACGAATCGCCCGGAAGGCCGGATCATTCACGTCTGGACTCATCGAAGTCGTCTTATTGGTCGGTCCCAGGGAGCCGGCGACAAAGACCGGGCGTTCGGGATGTGCTTCCATAAACTCCCGGACAACGCTTTGGGTCAGGCGTGCCGCGGCGAGGTTCATCTCCCGGACCAATGCCTGCATGCCGTAATCTTCCATCGAGATCCGGTTGGCATTGAATGTATTGGTGGTTATGATATGCGAGCCGGCATCGAGGTATTGCCGGTGAATGGCCTGGATAATCTCCGGCTGAGTCAGGCACAACAGGTCGTTATTGCCCTTCTGCTGCCCGGGGAAGTCGGCGAAACGTTCGCCCCGGTAATCGGCTTCCGTCAGGTTATAACGCTGGATCATGGTGCCCATGCCGCCGTCGAGCAGGAGGATTCGCTCTTTCAGGAGCGAATCTAATTGACAATTGACAATTGACAATTGACAATTGATAGTTTTAGTTATCATAATCGTTACTTATTAATCTATATATCTTATCCTAAAGCTCTCCTCCTTTGAAAAGGAGGAGAGCTTTAGGATACTTTTGGGTCAACCCCAGCTTTCGATATACTTTCATAGCCTCGCACCACCCAGACCACCACCATCGCAAAGAAGAGGCGGGTCAAGACGATCCACAGTACGGGGATACCGATGGCCACAAAGATAAGCGTATCTTCCAATAGGGAATGGCTCATCGCCAGGTGGTAATTCAACCGGTTACCGTTGGCGCGAGAGAGTTTATTATCTTCGATCTGCTCCATCATGATCGCTCCGCCATACGCCAGGCCGACCACATTGCCCACCAACCACAGGAATGCCGTATCCTCGGGCAAGCCGAACAGCTTCATCAACGGAGAGAGCCCACGGGAAAATCCGCGCATCAGGTTGAACTCATCCAATAGATAATGCAGGATCATCAATGCCGTCACAATCAACAGGATCGTGAGGATCACTTCCATGGAACTGACAAACCAAAGCTGGAACACTTCCCAAAGACTGTTGCAATCGTCTATATTATGCGTCGCATTGATCGTTCCCCAGCCTTCGGTGGGCATCACTTTGTTGAGTGCGAAAGCAATTACAAAAGCCATACCGATGCGAAGAATCGTCATACGCCAGAACGAAGAGCCGGTCTTTGCCTGTACCGACGACTCAACAATCAGGTTATGTGCCGTCAGACACATGATCGACAGGATCGTCGCTTCCCTTAGTCCCAACGACATCGTCGCAATCAAAGCGATCGGTGCGTAGAGCGGACAAAAGATGCTGGTGATAAAGATAATCGCCGTCTCCCCCGGAAGTCCGATCAAAGAAAAAGCCGGTTCCATATACCCCGCCAGGATCGTCAGCCAACCGGAGTACTGCAACAGGCGTACCAACAAAGAAATCGGAAGAATGATCTTGAATAACCACAAACAGGTCCTCACCGCCTTGGGCAAAGCCTGCTTCACACATTTCCAGATCCTGCTCCAAACCTCTGTTTCCATCCGTACTATGTCTTCGTGCCTTCTGTTTTTAATCGCTATTACCGCTTAAAGGCCCGGTCCATTTCCCGACGGTCGTCGCGTTCTTTGATCGAGTCGCGCTTGTCGTATTCTTTCTTTCCTTTGGCAATGGCGATGACCACCTTGGCCAGCCCTTTATCGGTCAGAAACAGGCGGGTGGGGACGATCGTAAAACCACTATTCGTCGCTGCCGTAGTGAGCTTGCGGATCTCCTTCTTATTGAGCAGGAGCTTGCGGTCGCGCCGGGCAACGTGGTTGTTGTACGTGCCGTAGAAATACTCGGCGATATACATATTCTTCACCCACACCTCGCCGCGTTCCACAATGCAGTAGGTATCCACCAGGCTGGCTTTTCCCAGTCGGATGGATTTGATCTCCGTTCCCGTCAGCACAATGCCGGCGGTAAACGTTTCGAGCAACTCATAGTCGAACGTTGCCCGTTTATTCTTGATCTGTATATTATTCTGAATCTTTTCTTTCATTATTCATAACGTTTAAAAACGCAATCCCGGCATCAACAGATATAAAACAAATCCGATGACGGTAGGGATCAGGATCACCAGAGCGGTAGAGATCACGGAGAACTTCAACCGCTCGTTTTCTTCGACCTGCATATACACCGGTGCTCCCTCCCACACGATATAAAAAGTATAGAGGATAAAGATCTGCAAAAAGAAGAACTCCGGGATCAACATCAACACGGCTCCCAATGCATACATCAGGGAAGAGGAATAACCGACAAAGCGCTGACACAAGGGATTGTTCTTCTCCCGCTTGAAGAATCCGCTCCATATCTCATTCAACAAATAAGTGCTCAGGAAGAATCCCCCGAAATAGATTAATAACGTACGCACCGATGCTTTCAATGCCAGTTCGACATCAAATTCTTTGCGGGTAAATAAGATACCTAAGAAAGCAACGATAGTCAATAACCCGATCAAGGGGTAAATAAAACGGGAAAGGAACTCATCCCCCTTTTCTTCCTTCTCATTCAAGGCTTCCCACGCTTTGCCCGGCTGGGAAATGATCATAACGACCCATTTAAAAATATCTTTATACATAGTGCCACATCACTTTAGGATACAAAAATAGTGAAATAAACCAATAGTTCACAACACAATAGAGTATACGTTTGCCGAAGCCCACCGTACCAGCGTAGAGTCCAGGCTAAAGCCCGTCGGGTAGTTCAACCGGATATGCAACGAATCGTTACCGATCTGCTTTTCCGCCTCACCGGCCTCGCGGATAAGCTGATCCAGGACAAGCGCCTCGGTCTGAATCCATTTGCCGATCAAACTATCGTTCGCTTCCCGGCGTTCGGCCCGGAGATAAAGATCGTAGATCCGACGTCCGTTCTGTTCGGCTACAACCGCCGGGTTGTATTGAAAGATATAGTTCTCCTGTTGCGTCTCCCGCCGATCGTTTAGTGTCAGTTGCAGGAACAGGCGGTTGCGGATCAGTTGAGACTTGGCGATGGCCGGACTAAAAAACTGCACGGTCCGGATCAATGCCGTATCTTCGGCCACATTGACAAACGTCGTATCCGGCAATTGGGCTTCCGTTCCTTCCAGTGTCCAGGCGGCAATCGGTTCGATCGAATGGATATCGGCATCAACAGCTTCTCCTTCTGCGTAGTTGAACAGGTTGGCCCGAAACTGCAACAGGAAACAATCGCCGTCTTTCAGATCCGCCAAGGTATCCATGGCCGAAGAGGTGATGATATGTTCCATCTCCCCGTCTGTCGTATAGAGAGCGGGGGCAGGCTGAAGCGCAGCAACCCCATAGCGCTGATAGTTCGTCTTTTCTTCGCTCTCGCCCATGCAGGAAACCCATCCTATAGCGATCAACAGAAACAGTACACCGATGCTATCTTTTTTCATTCTTCCCATATTTCCGCACAAAGATAGTTCCTATCTTCGATTAAAGAAACAAAGGCCATAAAAAAAGAAGAGGCGCAAGCGTACGGTTCTTTCGTATGCTTGCGCCTCTTTATGATTGTTACTTCAATTATCCTTAGTTTTCTGTGTTTACCAGGAAGCGAATCGGATCCTGCGTAGTCCAGGTAAATTCTTCTTTTTCCGTGTCGATCTTATTGATATATCGGAAGGCGATATTGTACTCCGTCTTTCCGGCAGCCTGCTCTTTCACGTCAATCGATTTCAGGATACTCTCCACTTCGTAGTAGTTAGGCACCATATATTCGATTTCCGGACTCTTTCCTTCGAGTGTGCGGATCGCCCGGATGTAGAACGTGTACGTATTCCGGCTATCGTGTTGATACGGCTCCTGATTGTTATCATAATAGATCTCGAAATTGTACCGGATATCGGTTTGTTCCTTGAAAACCGAATTCATCAACAAATCACCATTCAACATGAAATACTGGGGATAGCCTACATTTACGGCAGCATAGGTCAAAGCAATCTCATTCGGCGCCAATTGGGTTGTATCCCGATAACTGATATCTGCTCTTTGCACCGTAACCGGATTAGCCAACAGGGTGATGTAGATATAACCGTTTGCTTCTGCATTCGCATTCTCTTCGGAATCCATATCATAGGATAGATCGATATATACCCAATCGCCCTCATTGTATTCATAGGGTGAAAGTTGCGTGGTATAGAACGTGCCTGAATAGGTTTCGATCAACAACTTCCCACTCTCGAAACGAATTTTCCCCGGTATGTGATACAATTCCCCGGAATTACTGGATTCGCCCAGACATGAGGTCAACAACATCAAAACGGCAACCAAAGTTGCACCTACGAACTTAATCTGTTTCATCTTCATTTAGTAATTTAATATGTTTGTTAATAGTTTTACTGTGTCAAAAGCCTAAGCGGAAACCGGCTTGCAAGGTTAGGTTCAGCGGTTTCTCGGAATAGATCGTCGGCATCGTACTCATCTTATCGAACAAGGCGCTTCCGTTGTCAAAATAGTAACCGGCTCCGGCTTCCGCGTATGCACTGAGGAAGCGCAAGACCGGATAGCTGACTCCTACCTTGGCATTGGCCGAAAGTAATACTTTTTTCTCACGTACCGAACGTACTTCGCTATCAATGACCACATCACTTATCAAAGCGTCGCGCACCAATTCTCCTTTTTGCCGTCCGGCGACATTCAGATCCATCTGAACTCCGGCATAAGCGTATAGATTAAAGCGTTGCCATTCCGCTATCTTGTAAGTAACCCCCAAAGGTATGCCAATAAAATGAAGTTTCTGCGTCGTTTTGACTTTATATTCGTCATTGGTTTGCCAGTCGGAGGACAAATAGGTGTATGCTACCCCACTTTGCAAGGCAAAGCGGCTATTGAGATAATAGCTGATACCTACTCCGAAGGACAAAGGTTTATTATGGTGCACGTCTGTCTTGGGAAGGGCTCTTCCTCCGGAGGGGGCATTCATGAGTAGGAGGTCTTCGCCGCGCAATCCCATGGTGGAAACCAGATAGCTGGGCACCACATTGCTGGCGCCGACCGAGACGCCTCCGGCTCCCATACCGAATCCCCACCGCCGTGGCTTGGCTTTTTCGGAAGAAACGGTGTTTGTCGGCGTTACTTCCGCCTGACCGGCGTTCGATTTTGTAACCGCAGCTTGCTCGGGCATTTCATCATCGCCTGCGGTTACAGAAATCGGCTGTTCATCTTCAACGGCCTGATAGGGCTGATCAACTTCTTCATCTTCACGCTCCTTCAAGGGGAGTTCCTCTTTTTTCTTATGTATTGGGGCTGCCTGCATCGCTTTAGCGATAACGGGCTGCTCGGTTGTAACCGATGGTGCAGTATATACGGGCGGTTTGAGTGCTTCAGTGTGGCGTTCGATTTCCTGAACGATGGCTTCACCGACGGGTTGTTGTTCAAAGAAGTAGATACCACTCATCACCATCAGCAGAGCGGCCACCGCTGCGGCCGCCCAATAGGTGGCTTTGCGATAGAACGGGATAGACGTGGCCCGCGGCAGACGATCGGCGATCCTCTCCCAATCCTGTGGCATCACATCGATCTCCCACTCGCTGAGCTTCGACTGAAACAGGTCATCAATATTATCTCTTTCTTTCTCTTTCATTTATTTTCTTTCTACTCATACAATGTGTTAATCTTGCGTTGCAACAACTGCTTGGCACGGGTGTATTGCGAGCGGGAGGTGCTTTCGGTGATCTGCAACATTTCCCCGATCTCCTTGTGCGAATAGCCTTCGATGGCAAACAGGTTGAATACCGTCCGGAAGCCTGTGGGCAGTTCATTGACGACTTGCATCAATTCGGCGGCCGACATCCGGGAAATCACCGAGCTGTCTGCCCCGGCCAGTTCAGCCGTATGATCCAGATCGGCCGCATCCCGGAGGATATCCGTCCGGCGCAGGTATTCTAACGCACTATTAACAAAGATCTTCCGCATCCAACCTTCGAACGAGCCTGTGCCCGAATAAGAGTCCAACGAAGTGAATACTCTGACGAAACCATCCTGAAGCAAATCACGAGCCGTCTCCCTGTCGTTGACGTAGCGCAGGCAAACTCCCATCATCTTGCGGGAATATGTTTCGTACAGCTCTTTCTGAGCTTTTCTATTTCCCTTCCGACAACCCTCTATCAGTTGTTGCTCATCCATTCAGTCATGCCGTGACTGCCCCGGTTAGGAGGCTGTACACCTATAATGATGTTACTCTTTTACTAAACGCTGCATTCGGCGAAAAAAATAGTGGGATAAACAGCCTTTCTTATTTCTACCCCATGCAGAACAGCGTACAAAGATAGAACGTTCAGCGTAATAACTGTGTTAATGAGATTGAAATTAAAACGGTTATTCGTTTGTTCGAATCAAACTTAGCTGTTCTACCGGTTGTTTTAACGCATTTTCGCCGTAAAATTAATATGCTCCCAATTAGGGAATAAAAATTCTACGGCGAAAGGACTAAATATACGGTAGGAAAGTCTTAATGCGCGTGCTTGTGTTCTTTTGTTTCCCCCGAAGATGCGGGCGTCTCTCCTTCTTTGACGGCAACGGCGTCCATCCCGATCTTTTTGAAGGCGGCAACCAATTTGTCTTCCGTCGTTTTATCCGCACGATAGGTCACGGCTGCCGTACGGGTAGGCAGGTCGCATTTCAGGTCGGTCACGCCTTTTTCGAAAGCGATGTTTTTCTCTACTTTCTTGACGCAGTTGGCACAGTCCATACCGTCGATCAGGAAGGTGACGGTTTCTTTCTTGTCCTTCTTTTTCGTTTCCTGGGCATACGCCAGGGAGAAGGTGAACAAAGCACACATTAAAACTACAATAACTCGTTTCATAACTGATAGATATTAAAAGGTGAATATTGATTTGATTTATAATCGTTCGAGATTAAAGCGCATACCGATATAGATCTTCCGGCCGTGCACCGGTCCCCAGATCATTGTGCCGTCGAAATTATCTCCCCGGGGATTGGCGGCGTCGACAATCGGGTTCGACTGCGTATAATCGAAAATATTTTCAGAGCCGACATAGACCGACCATTGGCGGAAATACTTCGTGATCTGGGCATTCCATACTTGGTGCGACTTGAAGGTCTTATCCCACAGGGGATTGGTCGGATCCGGATCGGGCATTCGGCCGCCCCCGCTGAACTGACCCGTGAGGTCGAACTGCCATTTCTTCAAAGGGGTCTGATACGAAGCGGTCACCAGTCCTTTGTAATCGCTCACCAACGGTTTCTTCATCCGCGTGGTGAGGCCTTCGGCGTTGCGGTAATCGGTCTTTGCATCGGTATAACGGTAAGCTGCCGTCAGCGTAAAGCCGCGGAAGAAGGGATAGGTCGCTTCGATCTGGTAGCTGTTCGAATACGACCGGCCATCCAGGTTGTAAAAGCGTACGGCATGCGGATTGCTATTCATATCGACCACGACCTGCTTGAGGAAGTCCGTATAATACCATTCTCCGTTCAATGTCAATTCTTTGCCAAACAGCGGGATATAGAACGACAGGTTCAAGCCCGTGTTCCAGGCTTCTTCCTGATCCAGGTTGTCGGCGATCTCCATCCGGCGGCTGCTGGAAAGCAGGAAATTGTTTTCGGCCAATACATTCGCCGTACGGAAACCTTTTCCGGCCGAAGCACGGATATGGAACCATTCCGTCGGGTTGTATTTCAAGTGAACACGGGGAGTGACAAAGAAGTCGTACAACGAGCTGTAATCCGCCCGCAGTCCGGCAAGCATGATCAGTTTATCGTTCAGATTCAACGTGTATTGCACATAAGCACCGGGAACGACTTCCGTACGGTCGTAGAGTTGGCGCTGTCCTGCCTGGGTCAGGTTCTCGTTGAAGCCGTCGTAGTTCAGGCTCAAGCCGGTGCTCAGGCTGTGCATGGGTGAGAATTCTTTCTCGTAGAGCAGACTGGCATAGATATTATTCTGATAGATATTATAAGGCGTGCGGTCGTACATCGCTTGCTGCTCGTGATACGAGCCGGAAAGGATCAACGCGGCGCTTTCCACCTTTTCGTGGTCGAAGACATACGCCTGTTTGGTATATCCTTCCACCCGGTTGGTACGCAACTTGATCTGATACGGATCGGGGAAATGGCCGTGTTTGGTCGTTTGCCCGCCTGTACGGTTTTCATGCAGGTACTTCACGCCATACTGCGCGATGTATTTATCGGTCTTGTGGTACCAACGGTTCATCAGGTTCACCTGTTCTTTCAAAGGCATATCCAGGAAACCGTCGTCGTTGCCATCGTGCTGCTTGCTGTCGTTCGAATAATGTACCAGAAGGCCGGTAGAGACCTTATCGTTGATATGCCAGGAGGCGTCGGCATTGCCTTCGTAACGGCCGGCATCACTCAGGAAAGCATTCGCCGAGAAGATATCCGCCGTGGGCGGTTTCTTGAACTCGACGTTGATCTGTCCGGCCAAAGCTTCATAACCGTTCTTCACCGACGACGTTCCTTTCGACACCTGGATACTCTCCATCCAGGCACCGGGCACGTAGTCGAGACCATAAAGCGAAGCGGCGCCACGGAAGTTCGGGTAGTTCTCGGTCAGCATCTGCACGTAAGTACCCGACAAACCCAGGAGTTTGATCTGGCGCGCCCCTGTGGCGGCATCGGCATAGGAGACATCCACCGAAGGATTCGTCTCGAAGCTCTCTGCCAGGTTACAACAAGCCGCACGGCAGATCTCGTCGTACGTGATCTTCTGGGTCTGTAACACACTGCTCCGGGATGCAATCAGACCTATGCGGCGTTCACTGACCACCACCTCTTCCAATTCGATCTCTCCTTTCAATACAATCCGCAACGGGGCATTCAGATTGGTCACCGTAGTCGTCGACGTCACATAACCGATGTAACTAACCACCAACTGACGGCTGTCTCCTTTTTGCTCCAGTTCAAAATAACCATTGATATCGGTAGTCGTGCCTTTCTGGGTTCCTTCCCAATACACATTCGCCCCGATAACCGGCTGCTCGCTCTCATCAAACACATATCCTTTCGCTATGCCTTCTGCCCATACCGACGACGAGCAAAGGACACAGCCAACTATCCATAAATATAATTGTTTCAACATTTCTTTCTCTTCTGATTTAACTTTTTTACTTATCGGGAAGCCTTTGATCACACCTATATACAGGCGAGTCAGCGCCCCCACCACACAAAACAGCTGAGGCTTTAGAAGGGGTCAGATACGAGGCACTTGATTAAAGATATGAAGGAGCATACTGAAGCATGTGACTGAATATCTTTAAGAAAGTAACGACGTAGCTGGCCCCTTATAAAGCCTCAGCTCCGCTAAATCAGGAGAGTGGTAAGAAGAGAAAGATAAACCCTGGGCGGGAGTGGCGGCCCATTGGGCATCACCGAAGTCCTCTCTTCGACAAAAGGAAGTGGAATAACTGAAATATCGAATGATCCGTCGGTCAACAGATCGAAAGTAACAGGTTGCGGGCTGTCGATAGACACCTTTTCCGATCCCCAATCGAAAGAGATCCGGCTCATGTGACAGCATTTTTCATGGGAATGATCGAATGAATCGTTGGTATGTTCTACGGTTTCATGTTCCAGATGATGTGTATGCCCATGTACCTCACAGCATCTGTCGCCGGCCAAGATCTCCACACCTTCCGCCCGGCAGTCCTGGCAACAGAAAGAAGCCACGTTCACCCCGGCCCCTCCGTAAAACACCAAAGCAGCCATCAAGAGAACAAACAGATATGTAGGTATCTTCCTCATCATTTGCAAAGATAAAAGGTTTCCGGGTGGGCGGAGGGGATTTTAGTTTAATTAACTAAATCATAGGAACTCATAAGAACTCATAAGAACTCATAGGAATTCATAGGAGAGTTAGGAGCTCATAAGAATTCATAAGAACTCATAGGAATTCATAGGAATATAGGAAAAGGGTTATCCTCCTTTTCCTAGCTCTTATGAGTTCCTATGAGTTCTTATGAGCTCTTATGAGTTCTTATGAGTTCCTATGAGTTCTTATGAGCTCTTATGAGTTCTTATAAGTTCCTATGAGTTCTTATGAGTTCTTATGAGTTCCTATGAGCTCTTATGAGTTCTTATGAGCTCTTATGAGTTCTTAATTACTCTCTCCTAAATCCCTCTCCTATTCTTCCTTTCCTCCACTCGGCATTTCATCATATTCTCGCGAAGCCCGCCATCCTGCAAAAAGCTTTCCTCAAGCCGCTTAAGCAAGCGGAACAATAAGACATCCGTTTGCCAGATCAGGCAGATTGCTATATTCGCAATGGTTTCAGGAGGCCGTGTACTTATCAGGCTCATGTAATACGCAGAATCATTATGCACTCTTCCTAATTCACACATTTTCAGTTGCTCGACAGAGCCCTTCTCCCAGATTCTCAATCCATGCGTGCGCAAATAGTCTTCATAATCAATCAAGAGTTCCTGCAAGCTGGCTTTAGCCACATTGATCAGTTTGATTTCCGTTTCTTTGGAAGTAATAGAGGCGGCCGTTCCTTCAACAATATTCTGTTTGCCGGAGCGGGCAGCTTGTTTCATTTGATCGACTGTGCGATCACGGTAATTCAAATACTTATCACAGAAATAACAGGTGATGTCGTAGATGGCTTCTGCTTTTTGATAGCAGAATAGCTGACGATAGTTTTTTTCTCTGGGGATGAAGTGTTTCATAGTGTTGATTTTATTGAGGTTGATACTTAAGAATTCATAAGAACTCATAGGAATTCATAGGAATTCGTAAGAATAAGGAATTCATCTTGCTTCCTATGAGTTCTTATGAGTTCTTATGAGCTCTTATGAGTTCTATAAGTTCCTATGAGTTCTTATGAGCTCTTATGAATTCCTACGAGTTCTTACGCCCCTAAAGATAAGCTTTTTTTTAATCACTTAACATACTCCGTCAGAAAATAATAACTCTCCCGTGAAGGTTGGCTTTCGATATGGTAGCGGGTGGAAGAGGTGATGCTGAAGAGGTAGCCTTGTTGTTGGTTTGCGGAGATGGGCAGGTAGAGTTCAGTCGAACGGATACCGGTGGCTAAGATCTGTTTGGCGGAAGAATAGTCGATGCTGTCCGATAAGGAATAATATAAGGTATAGGTCAGCTCCTCCTCTTCGGTGGCGGGTTTCTGCCAGGAGATTCGCAGTTGGTCTTCCACTTTTTCGACCTTCACTTCTTCGGGGGCGTCCGGCACGCGGTCGTTCAGCCAGGTCAAAGGAGGAAGCTGAGCGGGATAGGTATAATACGCGTCTTTCAGGTCTTTGTATAATTTTGGATTATTCATCACATGTTCGCACCGGAAGAAGGCACAGCCGGCTCCGCCGTAGTAACGGCTGTAATCGATCTGGTCGGTGATATCATTGACGGTCCATCCTCCCTCTTTTTCCTCCATCCGGTAGGCGCCGAGGCCGGGCACGACCAAGCGGCCGTTACAATTATCCGCCCAATTATCGACAAAAGGGAAAAAGTTATCATGCAAGTAATACATCATCGGCACAATCATATCCTGCTTGCCTTCCGCCATCCATTGCTTGGGATCCTGGAACACACTCTCGTAGGCCGTCCACCCGGCATTGGGCACCCGCTCGATCCGGTTATACTTTCCCAAAGGGGAGCTGCTCACCTGCACCCAAGGCTTCATTCGTTTCACTTCATCATATACCCGGGTGACCAATCGGTTGATATTCGCCCGCCTCCAATCGGCCAGGTCCATTCCTTTTCCATAGCGATTGTATAATGCTTTGTCGGCAAAGGTTTTTGCCTGATCCGGATAACGCACATAGTCCAGATGCAGCCCGTCGATATCGTACGAAGCGACCAGTTCGCGCACCAGGGACAAGATATAATCCGTCGTCTCAGGCATTCCCGGATCCAGGTACCATTCGCCCTGGTGTTTCTTGACTAATTTAGCGTGTTTCTTGACCACCGAATGGTTGCCTTGCAGACGAACCCCTTGCTCCGTTCCCAACGGATAGGTCACAAACCAGGCATGACATTCCATACCCCGCTTATGGCATTCGTCGAGGACAAACTGCAACGGATCATACCCGGGCTTCTGATTCGTCTTGCCGGTAAACACCCGGCTGAACGGTTCGATCTTCGAAGGATAGATCAAATCGCCCCGAAGCCTGACCTGCATAAAGACCATATTGAAGTGGGCCTCTTCCAGGCGATCCAGGATATGTAAGAGTTCTTTCTTTTGATCTTCCGTTTCCTGGGCGGTGGTGGCTGTCTTCTTCGGCCAATCCAGGCCATAGACCGTCGTCAACCAGACCGCGCGGATCTCGGTTTTCGGAGGTTCTACGGCATAAAGGGAGAGAGAACAAAAGAATAGGAATCCAACCCACCCACCATAATGCATAACGGTGTTCAGCGGATTCCTCAAAAACAATTTAATACACAGATGACACAGATCAGACAGATGATCGCAGATTTGAGTAGATCTAAACTTCTTATCTGCGGTCATCTGCTTAATCTGTGTCATCAGCGTGCGAATTATAATCTTTAGAGTCGGCACCCAACCGGATATTATCCGTTACACCGGATACCATTCTCCAATAAATAACGCTCGGCTTCAATCGCGGCTTTACATCCTGAGGCGGCTGCGGTGATGGCCTGGCGGTAGACCGGGTCGGCCACGTCTCCTGCCGCAAAAACGCCCGGCACATTCGTACGGGGGGTTCCCGGAACCGTATTGATATAACCCGTTTCGTCTGTTTCGAGCCAGTCGGCAAAGATCTTCGAATTAGGCGTATGCCCGATAGCCAGGAAGAAGCCATCGATTTCTATTTCGACAATCTCCTCATCCGGTTCACCTTTGCGTTTGACCAGGCGAGCACCTTCCACTCCATGTTCGCCAAAGAGCCCGAGGGTATTGTGTTCGAACAAGACTTCGATATTGGGGGTTTCTGCCACCCGTTGCTGCATGATATTGGACGCACGCAGATGATCTTTCCGCACGATCATATACACTTTCTCGGCCAGAGAGGCTAAGTAGAGCGCTTCTTCGCAGGCGGTATCGCCCCCTCCGACAACGGCCACTTTCTTCTTGCGGTAGAAGAATCCATCGCAAGTCGCACAGGCGGAAACGCCCATCCCGGCATATTGGGCTTCATCCGGAAGACCCAGATATTTCGCCGTAGCTCCTGTAGCGATAATCACCGTATCCGCTTCGATCACCTTTTCATCTTCAATCACCACTTTCAACAGCGTATCGGAAAAGTCCGTCGATGTGGCAATCCCGATCCGGATATCCGCTCCGAAACGAAGGGCTTGCTTCTTGAAGTCTTCCATCATATCAAAGCCGGAAATACCTTCCGGATAACCGGGGAAGTTCTCAATATCGGTGGTGGTGGTCAGTTGACCTCCCGGTTGAATACCTTCATAGAGTACCGGGTTCATATTGGCACGGGCGGCATAGATCGCCGCGGTATATCCTGCTGGTCCTGAACCAATAATCAGGCAGCGTACTTTTTCTGTTGATTTGTGTTCCATGTTTATTCTAAAATCTATTATTTAACTATACTAAGGCAAGCCTATAATATCCGCTTCGGGATAGTTCTCCTTATTAAAAACAAATGAGTGATCCGATTGGTTGACGCCGAAAGTCAGCTTATCGATCTGGATCATTGTGCGCGTAGCGTTCTTATCTTCAATAACAATGCGCACAGGGAATGAAGATATTTTTTCGATCTGCAAACTCACGCGAACGATATCTCCTTTCTTCCGGGGCGTCAGTTCGACATCATAAGCCGTTTTGCCGCTTGCCGAGGTGCTTTCGCCTATATATTTGGCCTCATAGCCCTTCTTATACGTACGAAGCAATACGGCCGGATTGGTCAACTGCAGTTCATCACCGGTCGGTTCGGTCACATAGACTTCTTCATTGCGTTCGACATACGTCCATTGGGTCTTACCGTCGTACCAGACCTGCATATCCGGAGTGGCAAAGGCAAACTTATCGCCCCGCATCTGGATAATTCCTTCAAAGCTTTCGGAGATATGTTGCGCGTCATTCCGCGTATGAAAAGCAAACGAAGCGGAAATCCCGTTGGACTTCTCATACGTCTCCGCCGCCTTATCCAGAATATCTCCCCCCTTTTGCGCCCATACCGGGAAAACACTTCCCCAACACAATATTATACATATTATATATAAGTACCTTTTCATCTTCTCCTTCAATTAATCATTAACCATTCATCATTAACCATTAACCTTTACTTCAAGTTATTCAGTAACTGCTCCAGCGAATACTCATCCTGAATCAACACCTGCCGGGCTTTGCTTCCTTCGAAAGGCCCGACAATTCCGGCAGCTTCCAACTGGTCCATCAAACGTCCGGCACGGTTATATCCGATCGCGAACTTCCGTTGGATCAGCGAAGTCGATCCCTGTTGTTGCATCACAATCAGACGGGCCGCTTCGTCGAATAGCGGATCCCGGTCGGAAAGGTCTACCGCTCCGATCTTATCGCTATCGCCTTCGCCGATAAATTCAGGCAGCATATGAGCCGTCGGATAACCCACCTGGCTACCGATATATTCGGATATTTGTTCTACCTCCGGCGTATCGACAAAAGCACATTGCACACGAATCATATCACTTCCCTGCGAGAATAATAAATCACCCCGCCCGATCAACTGGTTCGCTCCCGGTGCATCGAGGATCGTTCGCGAGTCGATCATAGACGATACGCGGAACGCCATACGTGCCGGGAAGTTCGCTTTGATCGTTCCGGTAATGATATTCGTCGTCGGCCGCTGTGTGGCGATCACCATGTGGATACCTACCGCACGCGCTTTCTGGGCGATACGGGCAATCGGCATCTCGATCTCTTTACCGGCGGTCATGATCAGATCGCCAAACTCATCGATGATCACAACGATATAAGGCATAAACTTATGTCCCTTCTCCGGATTGAGGCGGCGGCTGATAAACTTCGCGTTATATTCTTTGATATTCCGGGTATGCGCTTTCATCAACAGGTCGTAACGGTCGTCCATCTCTTTACAGAGGGAGTTCAGGGTCTGGATCACTTTCGTAAAGTCGGTAATGATCGCTTTATCGTCGCCCGGCAGTTTGGCCAGGTAGTGTCGTTCGATCTCGGCATAGATACTAAACTCAACCATCTTCGGGTCGACCATCACAAACTTCAGTTCCGACGGATGTTTTTTATAGAGCAAGGAGGTGATCAAGGCATTCAGACCGACCGATTTCCCTTGCCCCGTGGCACCGGCCACCAATAAGTGCGGCATCTTAGCCAGATCGAACATAAAGATCTCGTTGGTAATGGTTTTGCCCAAGGCTACCGGCAGGTCATATTTACACTCCTGAAACTTGCGGGAGGCAATCACCGATTGCATGGAAACGATCTGCGGATCCTTATTCGGCACCTCGATACCAATCGTGCCTTTCCCCGGCATCGGCGCAATGATACGTATGCCCAAAGCAGAAAGGCTCAAAGCAATATCATCTTCCAGGTTACGGATCTTAGCGATACGCACGCCCACATCGGGTATGACTTCATACAAGGTGATCGTTGGGCCAACGGTCGCTTTGATGGAAGAGATATTAATGCCGAAATTCTCCAAGGTCTGTTTGATCCGGCGTTGATTCGCCGTCTGTTCCTCCATATCGACCTGATGATCTCCCGATTCATATTTCTTCAGGAGGTCGACAGTCGGATTACTAAACTTCGACAGATCCAGTTTCGGATCATAGTCACCCATAGTCGAACCGTCGTACACTTCATCATCCCCCTCAGGCACTTCCACCGTGAAGTTCAAATCCTCATTCGGATCTTCTTCTTCGTCGGAATCGTTATTATTCGGACTGACAAACATTTCTTCATCTTCCGGAACGGTGATCACAAAACCTTCATCGTCCGATATGAAGGAGGTTTTTTCTTCCGATTTCGGATCTTCATCGTCTTCCTCGGCTTCATCCGAGATATAGTTATCTTCATCCGGCATCTCTCCGGCTTCTGTTTTTTCTTTCTTCGCCCGCTTGGTGATCCAGCCGAAAGAGAAGATCCGTTGCAGGAAAGGTATGGTTCGTTTGCTGGTAAAGATGGCAATGATCAGGAAAGAGCCCAATAATAAGAGAACCGTTCCGGGAATGCCGATATTACTGATCAGCCATTCCGAAATGAAATAACCGTGTTGCCCACCCAGATAGATAAAAGTATCTTCATAACCGGCTACAAAAACAAAGGCGCAGAATACAGAGCCCCAGATCAAGGTCGCCCCACAGAAAAGAAATCGTTTGAACAGGAATATCCGCGCCAGATTCATCATCCGCATACCTACGGATCCCAGGAAAACAAGGATCATAAAAGAAGAGACCCCAAACCAACGGTTCATCAACAGATCCGCCAGATAGGCCCCGCGCACGCCCGTCCAGTTCTCTACCGATCTTTTACTCGACACCAGATCCGACAAAGGCACATTCTCGATCTTGCTTTGATCCACTCCCCCTGTAAAAAAGAAGGAGATCAAAGCCAATCCGATATAAATGGTGAACAGACAAATGATCAGGCCGGTGATATACCTTGTTCGCTCATTGGTAAAAAAAGCCTTAATCGCGGCCCAGGTACTTCCGTTGTTTTCTTTCTTCTTCGCACTTGTAGTGTTCTTTTTCTTTGCCATTCTGCTTTGTCTCTATATTATGGATAGCGGATTTACAGAAGCAAAGGTAAATAGAATTCTTCAAAGAATGATTTTATAAGGTTGATTTTGCCCCTGATTTAGCGAAGATTATAAAAGGCAGTAAATGAACGCATTGTAAGGAGCACTCATTTGTTGATAATTATCAACAAGTTTGTTGACAATTGTCAACAGATCTGTTGATAACTATCAACAAATGTGTTGACGGTTATCAACAAACAAATAATCCCGCCAAAAAGAGAAAATACGCCATCGATCCGAAAGAAATACCCGGGACGATCCTATTCTTTTTTAATTGTCCGTGATTTTTTTCTCTAAAACATGAAAATTATGCGTTAGAGCGGCGAACAAAAACTGCGCTTACTTGTTATAGACCATATAATCTCTGAAATTTTTATACATCAGTAACAAATTAGAACAAAATGGAAAATTTAGTAAGCAAGATCAAGGAAAACTTCGCTGCTTTCGAAAAAGATGCAGCGCTACAAGTAGAAAAAGCAAACAAAGCTGCCGGCACACGCGCTCGTAAAGCTTCTTTAGAATTGGAGAAAATGTTGAAAGAGTTCAGAAAAACTTCATTGGAACATTCTAAAAAATAAAAGATTCCAGATCCTGCCGACTTCCGGCAGGATTTTTTTTTCTTCCGCTCGGCTGAATTCACTTTCAGCTCTTGAATTTTCTTTTCATATTCTGTCCAATTCGCTTTTAGCCCTTGATTTTTCTTTTTTACGCTGTTTTTACTTTCCGAAATACTATAATGCTTACATTAGCATCATTAATCAGGATTATACAACGATAGTAAAAACCAAATGCAGAGCCAATCATTACATCAAAGGGTTACGGTATGCGCCTGTGCTTCCCGTTCGTTCATCGACAAGGATAAAGTCGCGGAGATAGCAGCCCTACTCAAAAGAGAGGGATACGCGGTTTCGGTAGAAGCCGACCTATGTAAAAAAGTAATCACTCATGCGCCGGAGATGGCGGAGATTGCTTCGGGTATTATCCTGGCCTGCCACACGCGGGCTGTCCGTTCCCACCTCGAATGGCTCGGCTTGGAAGCCGGGAAACTCATTGATATGCGCCAAATGAATCGGGAAGAGATCCTTTCCCATTTCTCTATTTCTCCTTCAGAAAGACAGGTTCTTCCGGACTTCACGGTGATCCGGCAGGAGATTGACGCGTTTCCGGTGGAAAACGGAACGGATGCCTGGTATCCGGTGATCGACAAATCCAAATGTATCGAGTGTGGGAAGTGCCATGACTTCTGCTTGTTCGGGGTGTATACCGTCGAAGACAAACGGGTCAGGGTGGTGCAACCCCAAAACTGCAAGAACAACTGTCCGGCCTGCGCGCGCATGTGTCCCAGTAAAGCGATTATCTTTCCCAAATACGAGAAATCCCCCATCAATGGTGGGACGGCGGAGGAAGAGACCTTCAATCCGGAAGAGATGGACCGGATGTATCGGGAGCGACTACGGATGCGCCTGCAACAACGTCGGGCCAGTGTTTCTTTATTTAAAGAGAACGACAAATGACATTCAGGGAATATAATGCTACGGCAAAAGCGGCATTCCGGGTGCCGCGGGAATGTTCTCCCCGCCTGGTGTGGAAGTTTATGTATAACTTCGGATGGAAGAGCATGCGCAACATCAGCCGGTTTGAGAAAAGGCAGGCGGAAGGCAAACCTTTTTTCCCTGCTTTTGTGATGATCTCCGTAACGGAAAGCTGCAACCTGGCCTGTAGCGGTTGCTGGGTCTCGGCAGGCGGCCGGAAAGCGCTTACGGCGGAACAGCTGGACGGCATCATTAGCGGCAGCAAACAGAAAGGCTCTTATTTCTTCGGCATACTGGGAGGAGAACCTTTGATGTATAATGGATTATTGGATATCATGGAAAAACATTCCGATTGTTATTTCCAGTTATTCACCAACGGGATCCTCTTGACCGAAGAAGTCGCCATGCGCCTGAAACGGATGGGCAACGTTACCCCATTGATCAGCATCGAAGGGCTCAAAGCGGAGAGCGATGCCCGCCGGGGACGGAACGACGTGTTTGAACGGACGCTGGCGGGAGTACGTGCCTGCCGGAAAGCCCGGTTGATCTTCGGGGCGGCAGCGAGTATCTGCAAGAGCAATTACAACGACCTGGTGAACCGCCAGTATATTGAGTGGATTGCCAAAGAAGGAGCACATTACCTCTGGTATTACCTCTACCGCCCCGCGGGAGCCGATCCGAACCCTTCGAACGCATTGGACAAAGAGGAGGTATTGGCCTTCCGCCGCTTCATTGTGGAGCAACGCAAAGACGCGCCTCTCTTTATTATCGAGACCTACTGGGACGCCCAGGGCAATGCCCTTTGTCCCGCCGCGACAGGTATGAGCCATCATATCTCGCCTTCGGGTGCGTTGGAGTTTTGTCCGCCGATCCAGATGGCGAAAGACTATCTCAACGCGGACGGTTCGAACCTGGCGGAGTTGTTCGAACACTCAGACTTCCTCGCCGCGTTCCGAAAGATGACGGCGGAAAGCTCGCGCGGCTGTATCCTGTTGGAAGATCCGCAGATGATGGCGGATTTCCTGGAAAAACATCAGGCGACAGACACCACAAGCCGGGGAAGCGTACGGGAAGAGTACAAAAAAATGGTGCCTACCGCCGGGCATAACCAGCAGGGGCAGGAGATCCCGGAAGAAAATGTATTTTATAAAATGGTAAAGAAGAAATATTTCTTTGGCTTTGGCGCGTATGGATAACAAACACATATATCATATACCGCAACCGTACGCGGAAAGGACACGTTTGCGCGGATTGATCGATCACTTCGTGCACAGCGAGTCGTTGGCTCTTCCATTGTCGATGGACGACCTTTCCACCTTGTCCGACCGATTGATTCGTGAACATCAACTGGATCCGGCGACGAAAGGTTGGATCATGGTCGAGATCAATAACGGCGTGTGGCGGGAGACGGTGGCCTCCATTCCGTACGACAAGCGTATCCTCTTATTGCCGAAGTGCCTGAGTAACTCGGCACATTGCCAAGCGGAGGTGGATGAACTCGGTTTATTGTGCCACCGCTGCCAACATTGTTCGATCCCTAACCTGCAGGACAAAGCGGATGAACTGGGCATGATGAGCCTGGTGGCCGAAGGCTTTACCTCGGTGATCGGCTTGATCGAAAACCGGGTGGTGGATACGGTGATCGGGGTGAGTTGCCTCGATTCGCTGGAGAAGGCGTTTCCTTTACTGATCAATAATGCGGTTCCCGGACTGGCGATTCCGCTGAACGTGGCAGGATGTAAAGATACGGAGGTGGACTACGGCTATGTGGAAGAAATGATCGGCATGCGCTCGGAGAAAGAAGTCTATCTCTTGGACTACGACCACCTGAAATCGACGCTGGACAGTTGGTTCTCCATGGAAAACCTGAACAACCTCCTGTCGCCCGCCGACGACCTCACCTCGCGGGTCGCCCGGGAGTGGCTCGGCGGAGAGGGCAAACGCTGGCGGCCTTACCTCTTGGCAGCCACGTATATGGCGTTGAATGGCAAGAGAGAGATACCGAAAGAGGTGGAATGGGCGGCCGTTGCGGTCGAGTGCTTCCATAAGGCTTCTCTCGTGCACGACGATATACAAGACAACGACTCCACACGCTACGGCAAACAAACGGTACATGCCCTGCACGGGGAGGCCATTGCCATCAATGTGGGGGATTTACTATTGGGCTACGGCTATCAGTTATTGGCGCGTTGCGGCAATATGGCGCTTATCGAAGTAGCCGCCAAGGCCCATGCCGACCTCTGCCGCGGACAAGGGATGGAACTGGAATGGACCGCCGCACAGGGGCCGCTGACAACCGACTTCGTTCTCGAGGTATTCCGCCTGAAGACCGTGCCTGCCTTCGATGTTTCCTTGGCAATGGGCGTACATTGCGCCGGAGGCGATCAATCCCTGATCGATAGCCTGCATGACTATGCCGAAGCCCTGGGCATTGCCTATCAGTTATTCGATGATTTGGAAGATAACGGCATGGCCACCGCCATCGACCGCCCCCGCGAGCTGGCGGAGCAGTATCATCGCCAGGCATTGGAGACCCTGCACCGGATCCCGAACACCGAACTGAGGCGTTTGCTCTTCCGCGTGACCCAACGTATTCTGAAATAAAGACAAAGGCAGATGAAGAAGACGATATCCATGCAACTATTCAACCTTTTGCGGAAAGGCAAAGAGCAGCTGAGCCGGGAAGCCCTGCAAAGGGTAGTCGGTTTTGTGGAGTCGCAACGCACCGGGGAGCATTCATTTATGGATAAAGGCGGGAAGGCGGATCTCTATTACACCCTGTTCGGCTGGACGCTTTCTATTGTCCTGGACATAAAATTGCATACCGGCCGGATGAAGGCCTACTTGGAAAAGCAAGATGTCGAGTCATTCGACCTGATCCATTACGCTGCTTACCGGCGCTTGCAGATGATCCGGCAATTGACGGTCGGAGGAAAGATCGGTTTGTTCGCGAACGCTCTACTTCCCAAAGAGATAAAAGAATTACAAGCCTTTGCAGAGGTTCCCCATAACGACAGGCAATCGCCTTATTCGCAGTTTCTCTGGTTGTCGTTATTAGAAGATGCCGGACGCAAGCCTGTCGCGGCAGCCTTCGACCTCTCGCCCTATCGGGTGCAGAGCGGCGGATACCGGAATACAGTTGACGGCCTGACCGCCACCACCAACGCGACGGTTGCCGCTTTGGCCATCAAAGGCCAACTCGAAGGATACAAAATGAACCCGGATGTAGAATTCCTGCGCGAGCGGCAAGACCCTTCCGGAGGCTTTGCCGCGGCAGAGGCCTCTCCCCTGCCCGATCTGTTATCTACGGCGACTTCGCTCTTTGTCTTAAACAGTTATGGCCTGAAGCTGAAGTATCCCGCGAAGGCGTTTATCGAAGCGCATTGGTTGGATTCGGGCGGCTTCTCGGCAACCCTGTTGGAAGAAAAGAGTGATGTGGAATATACGTTCTATGGGCTATTGGCATTGGGGAATTGTTAATTATTAATTGTTAATTATTAATTATTAATTGAAAGGCAGTAGAAAGGAGATGAGTACAGAGACCGATAAGTCCACTATGAATTGTCAATTGAAGGAAGTCATCGACTTCCTGCGCAAGGAGCTATTGAGCAAGCGGACGCCCGGGAAGATCTGGCGGGGCAAGCTCTCGTCGAGCGCGATCTCGACGGCTGTAGCTGTCTTTGCATTGCATACGGTGGATCGGGAGAAGTATGCCATTTATATCCAAAAAGGAACGGAATGGCTGATTGATACGATGAAAGCGGATGGTTCCTGGGGCGATACGGTTGAAAGTCCGTCGAATATGACCGCGACCTTACTGACCTACGCCGCCCTTACTGCCGTCGGACAAGCGCCACCCGCAGCCAAAGACTACCTGACCGCCCGGTTTGGCGGGGATACCGATCAACAGCTCATCAATGGCGTATTGGCTTACTACGGAACGGACCTGACCTTCTCGGCTCCGATCCTGGTGATGTGCGCGTTGGCCGGCATCATCTCAAGTTGGGAGAAGATTCCGCAACTGCCTTTCGAACTGGCGGTGGTGCCGCAACGGTTCTTCCGCTTTTTGCAGCTGCCCGTAGTCAGTTATGCCATTCCCGCCCTGATTGCCGTGGGTATTCTGCGCCATCGCCGAGGAAAAAAGAATCTATTCTCCCCGATCCGCGAATCCTTTATCCCGAAAGCATTACAGGTGCTCGAACGCCTGCAGCCTGTCAACGGCGGTTTCCTCGAAGCGGCTCCGCTGACCGCCTTTGTGGCGATGTGCATGAGCGGTGCCGGTTATCGCGAACATCGAGCGACACAAAAAGGCGTGGGTTTCCTGACCGATACGGTGCGCGAAGACGGATCATGGCCGATCGATACGGATCTGGCCGGTTGGATGACGGCATTAAGCGTGCGTGCCCTGGGTGATGACCTGCCGGAGAAAGAGGAATTGGCGACATTGATCCGCCAGAATGCTTTTACGCACAAACATCCGTTCACCGGAGCCAAAGAAGGGGGTTGGGGCTGGACCGATCTGCCCGGAGCGGCGCCTGATGCCGACGATACTTCCGGCGCGTTGGTGGCTTTATATACCCTACTCGATGGCACGTACTGTCCGGAAGTCGGCAAAGGCATCGAATGGCTTTTGGCTCTGCAAAACAAAGACGGCGGTATGCCTACCTTCTGCAAAGGCTGGGGGAAACTGCCTTTCGACCGGAGCAGTCCCGACATCTCCGCCCATACACTTCTGGCGTTTCAGTTGTGGATGGACGCCTTGCCTGCCGCTTTGCAACGGAAATGCCGGAAGAGCCGGTTGCGCCTATTGCGTTGGATGCGGAAGACCCAGGCGGCCGACGGCTCGTGGACGCCCCTTTGGTTTGGCGATCAGGACGCGGAGGACGAACGTTCACCGGTCTACGCCACGGCGATGACCATCGAGTATCTTTCCGGCTGCGAAGAACCTATTGCCCGGGAGATGGTACGCAAAGCGACCGCTTACCTGCTCGCCACGCAAAATGCCGACGGCGGCTGGGGAGGTGCCAAAGGCGTATCTTCGAAGATAACCCTGACCGCCCGCGCGTTGAGTGCCTTGGCTTCTTATCGCCATACGGACAACGAAGCGAAGAAGCGGGCTTTCGACTATCTCTACGGCATGTATAAAAGCGGTGACTTGTTCCGTGCCGAGCCCATCGGCCTCTATTTCTCCCGTTTGTGGTACTCCGAAGAGATGTATAACCTCACCTTTGTACTCAATGCTCTAAAGAAATACAAACTTAATATCTCATGATCATGAAAAAAGCGCTTATCCTTTGTTTATCGGTCTTTACCTTTTCGCTTTCCGCCCAGGAGGTGATTCAATGGCGCGGAACCGACCGTACCGGGATCTATAACGAGACCGGATTAATGAAATCATGGCCTGCCGACGGTCCGAAGATGCTTTGGCATTTCGATCAGTTGGGCGAAGGCTACTCTTCTGTGGCCATTGCGAACGGTAAAATTTATGTTGCCGGATCGGTCGACGGACAAGGCACCCTGTTTGTTTTTGATGCAAACGGGAAATTGCTCAACAAAAAGATCTACGGCCCGGAATGGACCACCAATTATGTCGGTGCCCGCTGTACGCCCACCATCAGTGAAGGCAAGATCTATCTTTATAGCGGGGAAGGCGATCTGGTGTGCCTGAATGAGAGTACACTCGCCACACTATGGAAGAAAAGTATCATCCATGATTTCCAGGGCGAGAACCTGCGCTTCGGCATCAACGAATCACCGTTGGTGGTCGACGACAAAGTATTTATCACTCCGGGCAAGAAGAACAACGTAGTCGCCCTGAATAAAAACACCGGCGAGGTGATCTGGACCTGTGCCGGAGAAGGCGACCTGGCCGCCTATTGTTCGCCCCTGTACCTGGGTGATCAGCCGGTTCCGCAGGTCGTAACGATCATGGGCAAGCATGTGTTGGGCATCGATGCCCGGACGGGTGAAAAGCTGTGGTCGTTTCCCTACAATAATCAACGGGATATCCATCCCAATACGCCCATCTACAGCGACAATATGCTCTTGTGTATCTACGGCTACGGCAAGGGTTCCATCATGTTGCGCCTGACCGACGGCGGCCGCAAGGTAGAGCAGGTATGGGAAAACAAAGAACTCGACTCCAAATTCGGCGGTGCGGTGAAGATCGGCGACTATGCCTATGCTTCGGGCGATAACAACCGCTACTGGTTCTGTGTGGATTGGAAGACCGGCGTAAACCAATACAAAGAAAAAGGATTAGCGATGGGTAATGTGATCTATGCCGACGGCATGCTCTATTGTTATTCCGACAAAGGCGAGATGGCGCTGGTCAGACCGACGCCCGAGAAGTTCGATATCGTCAGTCAATTCCCCATTACCCTGGGTACGGGAGAGCATTGGGCGCATACGGTGATCCATAACGGAGTGTTGTATGTGCGTCATGGAGATACCTTGATGGCTTACCAGATTAAACAGTAAAACAAGAAGATATGCGAAAGAGTTTTTTATTGCTTTTAGTGGCAAGCGTTGTTTTGTGTGCCAGAGCGCAGATCGGATGGCGAAACGACCATACGGGCATCTATAACGAAACGGGACTGATGCAGTCGTGGCCGGCCGATGGTCCGGAGCTGCTTTGGCATTTCGATGGGCTGGATCTGGGTTTTTCTTCGGTCTCGATAAACGGGGAGAAATTGTTTGTTACCGGCTTTACCGACGCCAAAGGTTACCTCTATGTCCTGGATAAGACAGGGAAATTGCTCAATAAAGTAGAATACGGTACGGAGTTTACCGGCGACAACTTCATCGGTACGCGCAGTACGGCGATCCCTCACCAGGGGAAAGTCTATGTGGTAAGCGGCATAGCCGAATTGTACTGCTACGATATGCAGACCTTGAAATTGTTGTGGAAAAAGAACTACGCGGCCGACTACGGTGCGGAGAATACGAAGCACGGTTGGAACGGTCCGCCGCTGATCCTCGATGAGAAATTGATCATCGCCCCGGGAGGCCCCACGCATAATGTGGTGGCGCTCGACAAAACCACCGGAGAGCTGCTCTGGTCGTCCGAAGGCATGAAAGGAATCTCCGGATACGGCACGCCGATCTTTCTCGACGACCAGGAAGTGCCGCAAATTGTCATTATGATGGGCGATCATATCCTGGGCCTGGATCCGACCAACGGCAAGATGCTCTGGTCGTACGCCCATACGAATCGTTTCAGCGAGCATCCCAACACACCGGTCTATAGTGATAACTGTTTGCTCTTTATGAGCGCCTACGGGCAGGGCGCCTTGATGTTGCGCCTGACCGACGGCGGACGGAAGGTCTCGCCCGTCTGGGAGATGAAGGAGCTGGGGCATACGATGGGGCACGTGATGAAGGTAGGCGACCATGTGTACGGCCCGGGCAACCGCACGAACTGGTATTGTGTGGATTGGCAAACGGGCGAAGTCGTCTATGCCGACAATACATTGGCCGTGGGCAATATCATTGCCGCCGACGGCCTGTTGTATTGTTATTCCGAAAAGGGAGAGATGGCGCTGGTCAGACCCAATCCGGAGAAGTTCGAGATCATCAGTAAGTTCCCCATTACAATGGGAACCGGACAGCATTGGGCGCATCCCGTGATTCACGAAGGGGTTCTGTATGTGCGCCACGGAGATACCTTGATGGCATACAAAATAAAGTAGAATACAGATATTGCCGCCGGATCATATTTTTGCCAAGGCGGTGGCAAAGTTTTGCCATGGTGAAGGCAAAGTTTTGCCAAGGTGGTGACAAAGTTTTGCCATGACGTTGGCAAAGTTTTGCCAAGGCGGGGCAAAAGCTAAAAAAAACGGAGAATAGTTTAAAAGACTTCATTTTATATGAAAAGAAACAGGATAGTATATGGTATTACCGCCTTTACGGTAGTTCTTTACACCGGATTGATCGTCGGGTGGCATCTTTATGCGCCTTATGCGGACCTTACTATCCAGGCTCCGGGTGCCGATAACCGTCCGGAAGGAACAGCGCGCAAAGCCGACGATGTCTTGATCGGCGAATTCTTTATGCAATATGAAGTCCTCGACGAAAACCCTTCGCTGACGGGCAAATGGAGCAGTTTCCGGGGCGAACAAACGACTAATATGATCCGCACGCCGGAAGCGATCCGCACCGGCGAAGGCGAATATCCCGAAGTTTGGAATATAGAGACGGGCGAAGGGCATGCGGCGCCGGTGATCTACAACGGCAGGGTTTATCTTTTGGATTATAACGAGCAGTTGAGCTCGGATGCGCTCCGCTGCTTCTCGCTGGCGACGGGACGGGAACTCTGGCGCCGGTGGTATCGCGTGCCGATCAAACGCAATCATGGCTTCTCGCGCACGGTTCCGGCGATCGGCGACAACTATATCATCACAATTGGCCCCGAAGGGCATGTGATGTGCTGCGATCCGGTGACGGGCGATCTGCGGTGGACAGTGGATATGCAGAAAGAGTACCAAACGGAGGTGCCGTTCTGGTACACCGGGCAATGCCCGCGTGTCGACAACGGCATCCTGATCCTTGCCCCGGCAGGCGAAGAGGTGTTATTGGCCGGCTTGGATTGCCTGACGGGAGAGACGCGCTGGACGACGCCAAACACCTTGGGTTATAAGATGTCGCATTCGTCGGTCATGCCGATGACGCTCGCCGGCAAGAAGACCTATGTCTATATCGGCGTAGGCGGGATCTGCGGAGTGTCGGCAGAGGCGGACGACCGGGGCACGCTTTTGTGGCAGACCTCGAAATGGCAACCGTCTGTCGTTGCTCCTTCCCCACTCCAGGTATCGGCCAACCAAATCTTCGTGGTCGCCGGTTATGGCACGGGAGGCGCGCTCTTGCAGGTGGACCGTTCGGGCAATCAATGGACGGCAACCGTAACCGATCAGTACAAACCCAGTGAAGGGCTGTCGAGCGAACAGCAAACGCCCATCTTCTACAACAATATGATCATCAGCGTGATGCCGAAAGACGGGGGCGCGAATCGGGGAAAGCTGGTGTGTTATTCGCCTTCCAACCTGCGTTCACCGGTATGGACCTCGGCGGCCGACGAACGCTTCGGGCTCGGTCCTTATCTGCTGATCAACAACAACCTGTTTGTCTTTAAAGACGACGGGGAGCTCTATGTCTATGAAGTGGGCCAACGGGAGATGAAGCTGCTCCGGAAGCAACGCATTATGGACGGCGCCGATGCCTGGGGACCGCTGGCGTATGCCGACGGGAGGCTGATCGTGCGCGATGCCCATGTAGTCAAATGTCTTAACATTGTATCCGATGAAGAATAAGATCTCACGAAAAGAATTCATACGGCTCTGCGGATCGATCCTGGCCGGCGGCAGTATATTGGGCGTCTCGGCGGTCTTGCTGATGAAAAGGAGAAACCCTAACCTGGCAGAGGGCATCCTGTCGACACGGGAGGCAACCGGGACATCTCCCTACCGGCCGGTATCGGCATTTACGGTACCCGATCCGATCGATGCCTTTGCCTTGTCCGGCGATAAACTGATTGTTGCCGCGGCCAACCAGGTGTATATCTATTCCCAGGAAGGTGTGTTACTAAATAACTTCGCCATAGGCAGCCACCTGCGCGATATCGCTGTGGCAGACGGACTATTCTATCTGCTCTTTCCGGCACGTATCGAGGTGTACGACGAAAACGGCGAACCGGTGCGCGACTGGGAAGCTTGCAGCGAGGAGTCCGACTATTGTGCGGTTGCGGTAAGCCCCGATGCGGTATTCGTTACGGACGCGGCCGGCAAGAACATCTGCAAATACACCTTGGAAGGCGGCTTGGTCAGGTTTATTCAAAGCCCTAACCGGTTTATCGTTCCCAGCTATTCGTTCGGTATCACCTATGCCGACGGCGTAGTCTATTGCTCCAACCCCGGACGGCATCAGGTAGAGAGCTATACGCCGGAAGGCGACTACCTGGGTGCCTTCGGTCAGGCAGGAAATGAAACAGGTATGTTCTGCGGATGCTGCAATCCGGTTCATCTGGCATATACCTCTTCCGGCGAAATTATTACTTCGGAGAAAGGCAATCCGCGAATCAGTTGTTACAGCGCCGACGGAACGTTCCGCAACGTGCTTCTCGACACAAAAGCCCTCGGAGGAGGCAATGCTGCTTACGACGTAAAGGTACAGGACGACAAACTATTCATCGCCGGAAAGAACAAAGTCTCCACCTTCCGTTACGATCAAACCCTGGCGAAAGAAACAGCCTGTTCCGTCTGCGGTGTCAGGAACTGCCCGCTGCGGAAAGGCCTGACAATATGATATTCAACTCTGCATCGGCAGAGAAAAGATAAGTGTTCTTTGACATATTGGTTTACACGTTTTATTCGTACCTTTGTTGTTGATAACCAACCAACAAAAAAGATATGGATCGGAAAGAATTGGAAGCGCAAAAGGCAATACTGGCACGCGAAATACTCAACACAGAGAACGAAGAACTGGAAATGGATGCGGAAGAACTCGAGAGGATCATTGATAATCTTCCCTTCGAACGCATTCCCGGCCTCCCCTATACGCATGAGGAGCGTATGGCTTCTCTGCGGAGGGCGGAGGAGCAACATCGGCTCGGCTTAAGTATTACAATGGAAGAACTTGAAGAGGAGATGAAGTCATGGTAGTACGCTGGGATCCGGAAGTTATTGACAACCCGCTTTCTGAACGTATTCCCGGCTTAGCCTATACGTACGCAGAACGCATTGCTGCGGTAAGAGAAACAATGGATGAAATACGTGCGGGTGTCTCTGGCATGGATTCCGAAGAAGTATACGAAAGGCTTCAAGAGCTTTACAAAAGATAATCTGAAATTATCCTGCAAGAGGGGCTTCCCTCCACAAAACGTGTAAACCCATATATAAAGTTTACACGTTTTTTTTTATTTGTATGAGATTTAGGAATAAGGATGAAGCAAAACGACGAAAATAGAAACAGCCCTATCGCCCGAAGGAAGTTCCTGCGGATCGTTGGGTCGGCCGTGGCGGGAGGAAGTATCCTTGCCGTGACGGGCGGACTGGTATATAAAGCCAAAGGCCGGCAGGCCAGCCATTACTGGCAGATCGATCCGCAGAAATGTACCCAATGCGGACGTTGCGAGACGCATTGTGTATTGCCGGTTTCGGCGGTCAAATGTATTCATGCCAATAAGGTATGCGGTTATTGCGACCTTTGTGGCGGATACTACCGTTCCAATGTGAAAGAGCTGAACACGGCGGCCGAGAACCTGATGTGTCCCACGGGCGCTATCGCTCGGAAGTACGTGGAAGATCCTTATTTTGAATATACGATCGACGAAGACCTGTGCAACGGCTGCGGCAAATGTGTGAAAGGGTGCAGCTCGTTTGGCAACGGATCCCTTTACCTGCAAATCAAACGCGACCTGTGCAAAGACTGTAACGAATGTAAGATCGCTACCGTCTGTGCCTCCGGAGCAATTACGCGTGTGCCGTTGGACTTCGCTTATAAACTGAAAGACTGATGAAGAAGATATTGACCTCCATATCCCTTTTACTGCCTACATTGGCAGCGGCGCAGAACAGGTTCCCCAAACCTGATTTTGAGTCGGGCTACCAGTATCCGGACATCTCTTATCCGGTGCCCGATGAGACCCTTTGGGTTACTTTAGACTTGATTCTTCTTGTCGTATTGATGAGTATTGTGGCCTGGGCGGTCATCAAAAAGCGAACGCGCAAGCCTATCCTCTGGGTATCGGTCGTCTCGGTGGCTTATTTCGGCTTCTATCGCAGCGGATGCGTATGCAGTATCGGTTCGATTCAGAATATTGCCCTGGCATTGGTCGACAATACCTACGTATTGCCCTTGTCGGTATTCCTTTTCTTTATGTTACCGATCGTGTTTGCCTTTCTGTTCGGCCGGGTGTTCTGCGCCGGGGTCTGTCCGTTCGGCGCTTTGCAGGAACTGGTGAATATAAAGAATTACCGGTTGCCCAAAGCATTGACTGCCGTCTTGGGCATGATCCCCTGGCTCTATCTGATCTTTGCCCTACTCTATGCCGTGACACGAAGCAGTTTTATCATCTGCCGGTTCGATCCGTTTATCGGCATCTTCCGCCTGGGGGGCGATTTGGGACTGATTATCTTCGGGGGGCTATTGCTTCTCGCGGCGGTGTTTACGGGTAGACCGTTCTGTCGCTTCATTTGTCCGTACGGGGCGCTGCTTAGTCTTTTCTCGCGCGTATCGATCTGGAAGGTGGAGCTGACGAAGAAGCCCTGCATCAATTGTGAGCTTTGCCATAACGCCTGTCCGGTAGATGCCATACGGGCGCCTTACGATAACAAGGTCAAAGAGAGCCGGCCGATGGGCGTACGCCGGATCGCGAACTACTTTATCCTCTTGCCGTTGATAATTGCTGTCGGGGCTTTCCTGTTGCAGTCGGTCAGTGGCGACCTCAGCCGGGTGCATAAAGACGTAAAATTATATGATCTGGTGGTGCAAAACGAAACCGATCCGCAGGATATCCTTTCCGTCGAGCTCGAAGCTTTTTACGGGCAGGGAGGAACGATCGAAGAATTGACGCAGCGGTATAATGCCGTGCAGGCGGATTTCCGGTTGTACGCAGCGATTGCCGGCGCCTTGATCGGACTGGTGATCGGGCTGACATTGATTAATCTTTCCCTGAAGCGCTCCCGCAAACAGTACGCGATCGATCAGGCAGCCTGCGTGGCTTGCGCCAAATGTTTCAGTTATTGTCCACAAAACAAGATAAAGCCTACTAATTTGATACGGAAATGAAAAAGATAGTTCTCAGAAACATACTTATTGTCTCGGCCATCTTTATCGTGGCCTTCTCCATCATGCTGATCACCAACTATTTTCAGGTGAGGGGAGCGACGCCGTTGCAGACCGAAGTGGTGGAAACACTCAAAGAGTTGAACGACACAAATGCCAATAACCCGGCTTTGCAGGAACAGATCCGCCAACTGGATCTCCTGGCGCGCAAAGCTTATTTTGTGCGGATGGATCATCTGATGGCCGGGGTATATATCCTGTTGGGCATGCTGGCGGTGTTCATTATCTGCTCGCGCTTTTACTTTGCCCGCGACAAGGATATCCCCGATAAGGCGATTGATCCGATCGACGAATGGGCGATCAAGACCCAGGCGCGTAAGTATGTGATCTGGGGCGCTTCCGGGCTGGCAGCCGTCGCCTTGGTCTTTGTCATCCTGTCTTCGCCTTATCTGCGCCCGTCGCAAACAGGGGAACAGCACAAAGAGACCGAACACGTGAGCCTGGCGCAGGAAGATGTAACGTATGAAGTCATCGCCGAGACTCCGGCGCCGGTCCCTACCGAAACAGAAGAAGATACCCCGGCGGAAGAGACGCTTCCGATTGCACCGGAAACCGAAACAACAGAAACACCCGTTGCCGAGGCCGCCCCACAACCGGCAGTATCGAAAGTCACCCATAACGCTTTCCGGGGAAATCACTCCAATGGCATTTCTTCAGCCAAAAGCATTCCCGTCAAATGGGACCTGAAGAGCGGCACCAATATTCTCTGGCGACAGGAGATCCCGCGCAAAGGATACAACTCGCCGGTGATCCATGGCAACCGGGTGTTCTTCTCCGGTGCCGACGAGCAGGCACGCGAATTGTATTGCTACGACCTGAACACCGGCGAAAAGCTTTGGTCATTGGCTGCCACGAATATCCCGGGTTCCCCGGCCCAAGTACCCAAGACAACGGAAGATACCGGATTGGCCGCTTCGACAGTAGCCACCAACGGCAATCAGGTGTGCGCCATCTTTGCCACCGGCGATCTGATCTGTGCCGACAGGGACGGCAAACAGCTCTGGGCAAAAAACCTGGGCGTTCCCGAAAACCATTATGGCTATGCCTCTTCCCTATTGATCTTCGGCAATGTGCTCATTGTGCAGTACGACAACCAGAACGCGCCGAAGGTGGCCGCCTTCGATCTGGCAACCGGCACCGAACGCTGGAGCAAGAACCGGACGGAGAAGGTGACCTGGAGCTCGCCTATCATTGCGACGGTAGGCAGTAGCCCCCAACTGGTCTTAATGGGCAATCCGGCCATCACCGGTTACAATCCGAACAACGGCGAACAGCTCTGGCGGGTGGAATGTCTGAGTGGCGAAGTGGCATCCAGCGCGTGTAGCGCCAACGGCATCATCTTCGGAGCCAGTGAATATGCCAAATTGGTGGCGATCAACGGTGCCGACGGCAGCCTCTTATGGGAGAGTACGGAATACCTGCCGGAAGTATCCAGCCCCGTGGCCACAAAAGACAACCTCTACCTGGCCACCAGCTACGGTGTAGTCGCTTCCTTCGACACCCAGACCGGCGAACTGCGCAAGGAACATGAACTGAACACCGAATTCTATTCTTCCCCCGTCATTGCCGAAGGCCGAATCTACCTCTTCAGCAACGATGGCAAGATGTATATATTCTCGGCAAACGACGAGTTCAATCTGATCGATTCCTTTGAAACCGGCGAGCGGACCTTTGCCACACCTGCCTTTACGGACGGTAAGATTGTGGTGCGTACCGAACAAAGTATTTACTGTGTAATAGCAAACGGAGATGGCGTGTCATTGTGAAAACAACCCAATAGAAACCCAAGAGGCAATGATTGCCCGTGTCGATGCCCTGATCGATCGGATCGGCACGTCGCGGCAGATCATTATCCCGCTATTACAAGCCCTGCAGGAAGAATTCAGCTACCTGCCGTCGGAGGCTGTCGAACGGATTTATGAACGTACGGAGATCGACCGGGCACAACTCATCAGTGTGTCTACCTTCTATTCCCAGTTCCGTCATATTCCTTACGGCAAACACCTGATCAAGGTATGTACGGGAACGGCCTGCCATGTCAAGGGGGCAGGCAATGTGTACGACTCTTTCCGCCGGGAACTGAAGATGGAAGACGACTCGATCACGACTGCCGATCAGTTGTTCTCGATCGAAAAGATTGCCTGCCTGGGCTGCTGCACGTTGGCTCCCGTGGTGCAGATCGATGAAAAGATCTACGGCCATGTCCTGCCCGGCAAGGTCAACGAAGTGATCGAGGACTTCCTGGCTCAGATAGAGAAAAAAGAACAAGCTTCCGCCCCAAACGCGCTGCGGCAAGTGGCCGGAGAGATACGCCTGGGCATGGGTTCCTGTTGCCAGGCAAGTGGCTCGGCCGATATCCTTAAAGAACTACATACGGCTTCCGCTGAATTGGGGATCGAGGTCAATATCAAATCCGTCGGTTGCGTGGGCGTATGTAATAAGGTGCCTTTGATCGATGTAGTGCTTCCCGACGGCACAGTTACCCGTTACCCCAACGTAAAAGCTGCCGAGATCAAAGAGATTCTATATCATCACTTCCAACCTGCCGGACGGTTGAAGCAGTTGAAGAACAAACTATTCAATCAGATCGACACCTTCCATACGGATACCACCTGGGAAAATGTGATCTGGAAAACAGAAGCGGAACGAACCGGCGTGATCGATCGTTTTCTTTCGGGACAAAAACATATCTCCACCGAAGGCTATGGTTTCCTTGCCCCACTGAATCTCGAAGAATACACGGAGTCCGGCGGATTCGAAGGATTGAAGAAAGTCCTTGCTTCCGGTAACCGGCAGGAGGTGATCGAGAGTATCCTGTCGAGCGGTATCCGTGGACGGGGCGGAGGCGGCTTTACTACGGGAAAGAAATGGGAGATCGTTGCCGCTTCCGAGAAAGAAGAGAAATATGTGATCTGCAATGGAGACGAAGGGGATCCCGGCGCCTTTATGGACCGGATGATGCTGGAGTCGTACCCCTTCCGCATCATCGAAGGCATGCTTATCGCCGGATATGCCGTAGGGGCCGACAAAGGCATCTTCTATGTCCGTGCCGAATACCCGTTGGCGGTCGTTCGGATCCGTACAGCGATTGAGTTGTGCCGCGCACAAAACCTGATCGGGGAAGATATTGCCGGAAGCGACTTCTCTTTCGACATCTCTATATTCGAAGGCGCCGGTGCCTTTGTCTGCGGTGAAGAGACCGCACTGATCGCTTCGATCGAAGGGGAACGCGGTTTTCCGAAACAGCGCCCACCTTATCCCGCGATAGAGGGCTTGTACGGCAAACCCACCTTGGTGAACAACGTAGAGACGCTCAGTCAGATCCCTTATATCCTTCGTAACGGCGCGGATTACTATAATAGAATAGGAACGGACCATAGTAAAGGCACCAAAGTGTTTGCCCTGGCCGGGAAGGTGCGCCATGGCGGACTGATCGAAGTGCCGATGGGCGTTACCCTGAACCAGATCATCCACGAGATCGGCGGCGGTGTGGAAGGCGGAGAGCAACTGAAAGCCGTACAGATCGGTGGTCCGTCGGGCGGTTGCATCCCGGCTCATCTTTGCGACGTGCAGGTCGACTTCGATGCCTTCAACCAGATGGGCGCCATGATGGGCTCCGGTGGGTTGGTCGTCTTGAGCGAGAGCGACTGCATGGTTGATATGGCCCGGTACTTCCTGAGCTTCACCTGCGAACAGTCTTGCGGCAAATGTACCTTCTGCCGGGTAGGGATCCGCCGCATGCTCGACATCCTGGATAAGATCTGCAGCGGAAAAGCCGTAATGGAAGATATTGATAAGTTGGAAGAACTGGCATTGAACGTAAAGAAATCCTCTCTTTGCGGACTTGGCAAGACAGCACCCAACCCGGTATTGACTACCCTGAAATACTTCCGCCACGAATACGAAGAACATGTGAACGGACGCTGCAAAACAGGCACCTGCAAAGAGATGGTGAAGTTCGTGGTTACCGAAGACTGCATCGGCTGTACCAAATGTGCGAAAGCTTGCCCGGTAGAAGCGATTCCCTATGCGCCCTATGAGGTACATACCATCAACGTAGAGGATTGTGTCTTATGCGGCCTTTGCATTGACGAATGTAAGTATAACGCGATTCAAAAAGTATCGATATGCAACTGACAATAAACAATACAGCGGTTGAGATCCGGGAAGGAGAAACCATCCTGGAAGCGGCCCGGCGCGTCGGATATACGATCCCTTCCCTCTGCTACGCCCCGGGGGCACGGCATAAATCGTCCTGCATGGTCTGTGCCGTCCGGAATACGGCAAACGGGCAAATCATCCCTTCGTGCACGACCTATCCGACCGACGGCATGCAGATCGATACGGAAAATGAGGAGGTGAAGCTTGTGCGCACCCTCTCACTCGAGCTCTTATTGAGCGACCATAAGGCCGATTGCGAGGCACCTTGCTCGATGGTCTGCCCCAAAGGTCTGGATGTGGAACGGATGTTGGCGTATTATGATACGGGAGAGATGGAAAAAGCTCATCTCCTGATCGCCGCGGCTTTTGCATTGCCGGAAGTGGGTTGTACCGATTGCAAAGCCCCTTGTGAGAAAGCCTGCCGGCGCGGTTCCATCGATCAGGCGGTGGCCATACGGGAGATCATCCAAGACGTTATCGCCCGATCCACCGAAACGCCCGGACAGGAAGGGCAGCCCATCCCGAAGAACGATAAGAACCAGTATTATTCCCGCCTGGGCCGGTTCACGGCGAAAGAGAAAGAGCGATTAAAAGAGACAGTCACCACCCCTTCCCGCTGCCTGCATTGCGCCTGTGCCGGACGGACGGACTGCAAACTGCGCCGGTACGCGACGGCCGAAGGCATCAAACGTCCGCGTTACGAAGCCTCTACCGCCCTTCCGGTGATGGAAAAGCAACAGATATCCGAACATCTCTGGTTCGAACCGGCGAAATGTATCCGCTGCGGCCTCTGCGTCTATAACAGTACGAATGGCTTCACCTTCCAGGACCGCGGATTCGGCATGCAGGTGGTTCTTCCCGAAGCGAACCGTTCCCATATCGGAGATGAATTCGCTGCCCTCTGCCCTACCGGCGCTATTTATCTGAAAGAAAACGAATCATGGAAGTGAGTTATGAAAACAAAAAAGATCTTATCCTCCATATACCATTGCCTCTTGTGGGTTGTTCTATTAACTGCCTGCAACAGGAATGTCAATACCCCGGTCAATACCGGTTCCATGGACTGGAAGCTTTTCCGGGGCAATCCGACGCTGAGTGGATATACCGACACGCCACTCCCCGAAAAACCGGTATTGAAATGGAGCTACAAAGGAGACACACGAACCGTCTCTTCGCCTGTGGTCGACAGCGGAACGACCTACTGGTCTGACAAAAGAGGGCTGGTCAGAGGAGTAGACATACACGGTGAACTGGTCTTCGAATACGACCTTAAGACCGCGGTAGAAGCAACCCCAATGATCTACGACTCCATCCTTTATATCGGACGGATCGATGGTTTCATGACCGCCATCTCCCTCGCCCGGAGAGATACCGTGTGGACATATGAAACGCTCGGGCAGATCTCCGCTTCACCCAACCTGATGAAATTCTCAGGCCGCAAAGCTATTGTCTTCGGCAGTTACGACAACTACCTCTATTGCCTCGATGCCAAAAACGGAGAGGAACTCAAGAAGTTTGAATCGGGCTATTACCTCAACGGTGCCGCCGCCCTGTGGAAAGGTCATGTCATCTTCGGCGGATGTGATGCCTGGGTGCGGATCATCGACTGTAAAACAGGCCTCTCGACCGACTCCTTGCAACTCGAGGCCTATGTGCCCGCCTCGCCGGCCATCAAAGGGGATTATTGTTATATCGGCGATTACTCCGGAAACATTTATAAGTTGATGCTGGAAGATGGGAAGATCATCCGCCATAAGAAAATCATCTCCGAAGACAGCGAAAACGGTTCATTCGTCTCTGTGCCCGCCATTTCAAGTGACGCCTTTTACTTCTTCTCCGGCGACAGGTACCTCCATGCCATTAGCCGCATGAACGGCAAACTGAACTGGAAATACCTCTTGAAAGGAAAGGTAGGCGAAAGCTCTCCAGTCGTATGCGACAATAAAATCATCGTATGCACGAAAACCGGTATCGTCTCCATCCTGAACGCCGACAACGGAGAACTGGTTTGGGAATACGATACCGGTGAACAAATCGTCGGCTCGCCCGCGATCATCAAAGATCATTTTATGATTCTAACCGCAAAAGGAACACTGTTCTGCTTCGGGAACAATAAAAAGTAAACCATTATGCCATTAGTTCAATTAGTCGATATACAAAAGAGTTTCCGCGATGGGGAGAACCGCTTGAACCATGTATTGCGGGGGGTGAACATGGGAGTAAACAAAGGGGAGTTTGTAGCCATCAAAGGGCAATCCGGCTCGGGCAAGACCACGCTCTTGTCGATCCTGGGCACGTTGCTTCCGCCCGATTCGGGCAGTTTCCTGTTAGACGGGCAGGAGATGGTGCGCGACGCCATGGATCACTCGGAAATCCGAAATAAACAGATCGGTTTTGTGTTCCAGGACCATCGGCTTATGCCGCAACTGACTGCCTGGGAGAATATCCTGTTGCCCACGCTTGCCTATCAACCGAAATCGACAATGGAGCAGCAGGAATATGCCCGCCATCTGATGGAGCTGACCCATATCTCAGGTATCCGCCAGCAGTACCCGCCGACCTTATCGGGCGGAGAAGCCAGCCGGGTAGCCGTTTGCCGCGCATTGATGATGAAACCTCTGTTATTACTGGCGGATGAACCGACCGGACAACTCGATACGGAAAACGCCCGCAACATCGCGACCTTATTGACAGAGATCAATCAACGCTTGGAAACCACCATTATCATGGTGACGCATTCCGACGAGACCTCTGCTGCCGCCCATCGTACACTCACTTTGAAAGAAGGCGTATTGCAATGACTCTCCAACAGCTGATCCATAGAAATATCGCCTATTTCACCCGCTACTACCGCTTGGTTGCCGTAGCGGTGGTGATCACGGTGGCGGTTATTGTCGGCAGTCTGGTGGTCGGCGACTCCGTACGCACGACCCTGATCAAACGCGTGACGGAGCGGCTGGGCGATACGGAAACGATCCTCTTTTCCCGCCAAGCCTTTATGGACGAGCAACTATTGAACGCGCCACTATGGGGTGAAGCGGCTAAAGGTTTTCTCTTGACGAATGGTTTTATCTCACAAAACGGCAAACTAATGCCTGTCTTTGTCTGGGGAACGGACGAATTCGCATTGGCGAAAGGGACTGCCAAAGTCAATCCCGCCCTGGCGAAAGAATTGGACATTGAGGACCAAACATCTATCGTATTGCGCTTGCCTGCTTCCGGTCTGGTGCCTTCGGGTTCCCTTTTCGTGACGGAGAATTACACCACCAGCCTGCGCCTGGATTACGATGGAGTTATCGAAGCCCAGGACGGTGGCAATCTCAATCTGAAGAACGAGCAGATCATGCCCCTCAATCTCTTTGTCAACCGCGAAGAACTGGCCGAAGCGATGCAAACCGAAGGCAAAGTGAATCTTATACTGACCGACCGGCACATTACTTCCGAAGCCCTGAACCAGGCCTGGCACTATACCGTTTCGGGCTTATCGCTCCACGCGAACAATGATTTTATGGAACTCCTCTCCGACCGGGTATTCCTGCAAGAAGAGGTGACGGAGGCGATTCGCCGGAATAATCCGGAGACCAACCGCCTCTTCTCTTACCTGGCCAATGCGCTGGGACGGGAAGGGCAGTCCGTCCCCTACTCCTTCGTGACGGCGATGGACCGTTTCCAGGGAGAGACTTTACAACGGAAGGATATTATCCTGTCGGATTATACCGCCAAACGCTTACAAGCTCAAACCGGCGATACGATCGATCTCAGCTTTTTCACCTCCGCCAATCTGAAAACATTGGATACCCAAACGATCAGGCTGAAGGTTAAGCAGATCGTGCCGCTATCGGATTTACAGAGCGACCCCACACTAAGCGCCGCTTTCCCCGGCCTGTCGGATGTAGAGAGATGTACCGACTGGGACAGCGACCTGCCCATCGATATGGAGCAGATCACCGATGAAGACGAGAGGTATTGGGAGCTTTACCGGTCTACCCCCAAAGCCATTCTCGCCTACGAGGCGGTAGCTGCCGACTGGGGTAACGCTTACGGCAATGCGACAGCCCTCCGAATCGGCAATGCCCGACCGGATCTCTCCGCATTGCGTGCCGAGATGTTCGGGATCCAGGTGATTCACCCGCGTGAGGCCGGGCTTTACGCGGCAAAGAACGGCGTGGACTTCGCAAGCCTCTTCCTCGCCTTGGGCTTCTTTATCATTGTGTCGGCTATCTTATTGATGCTCGTGCCCCTCTCCGAGATGCTTTGGCAACGACGACACGAGATCCATCTTTTGCAATCGCTCGGTTATACCCGCAAACGGATCATCCGGATCCTTTGGAGGGAATCGGCACCTATTGTTTTTCTTTCCGCTATCGTAGGTGTTGTTGCCGGACTACTCTATACGGCTCTGATCATGTGGCTGCTCGGCAACGTCTGGAAAGGAGCGACGCATACGGAAGGGTTCGCGGTGTATCCCGGAGGCATAACGATTGTGCTGGGACTTATCACCGGCATTGGTTTATCCCTGTTATTATTACGGTGGCGGATTGTAAGATCGTTGAAGGCGTATCATCCCAGCTCCCCTCCTTCTCTCCCACCACCCCGTCACGTCTTTGGCGTGCCATCCCTCCTCTGGCAGAAGGGGAATTTGGGGGGAGTATACCCCATCCTGGCCAGCGCACTTGCCATAGGCATTCTCGTCCTCAACCTGTTTACTCTACACTCCGTTGTTCTTTTTGTCTTGGCGGGAGTTGTTCTGATCGGCACAGCCGCTCTATGGGGTAACTATCTGATATGCCGGAACGGGGCTGTCTCTACTGCGGCCTTCCATTCCGAAAAGATCATCTGGAGCTCCCTTTTCGCAAACCGGAAACAGGCATTGCTTTCCTTTTTCGCCCTGACTACCGGCGTATTTATCGTCTTCTCCGTCGGGCTCAACCGCAAAGGCTTTGCCGACAGTGCGCAGATCCGTACCGGCACCGGCGGTTACTCCCTCTGGTGCGAGAGCAGCGTTCCGGTCTATCACAATATGAATACCCCGGCGGGGCAAGCCAAACTATCCCTGACGGATCTGCCGGCCAACACTTCCATCCTACAATGCCTGCGTTACGGCGCGGATGACGCGAGTTGCCTCAACCTAAATAAGGTAAGTACTCCGACTGTTCTGGGTGTCGATATGCAAGCCTTGTCGAAAAGCGATTTCCAGATCGAACAGAACCTCTGGTCGGCAGATAGAATAAATGTATTCCAACAGATGCGGACAGCCACCGATTCGGTTTATCCTGCCTTGATCGACGCCACCGTACTGACCTGGAGCCTGATGATGCACCTCGGCGATACACTCCGTTATACCAACGACAAAGGCGAAACGGTGGCTATCCGCCTGGCCGGTACGCTCTCGAACTCTATCTTCCAGGGGCATATCTTAGTCGACCGCCCCCTCTTCTCCCGGATCTGGCCGGAGACGACCGGCAGCGAGGTCTTCCTGTTGAAAGTAGACGAAGCAGAAAAAGAAGAAGTGAAAACCCTATTCGCGCAAGCCTTAAATGAATACGGCGTACGCGTGACAACGACAAACGACCGGCTCCGCCAGTTCCATACGGTAACAGACACTTACCTGACGATCTTCCTGACGTTAGGCGGCTTGGGACTCCTACTCGGCATTATGAGCTTTATCATTGTCGTACGCAAGAACCTTTCCATGCGCCGGCAAGAGATCGAGCTGTATCGCACCATAGGTTTCACGGACCGTAAAATCAGACAAATACTGAACCGCGAAAACCTGTTCGTGCCCTTGTATGCCGTCGCCACCGGCGTAATAAGTTCCTTGGTGGGCGTAAGCGCCGGTTTCGCGCATACGTCCACAGGCGTATGGCTACTCGCCTTTGGTTTCGCCTGTTTTTTTGTGGGTTGCATCCTGGTCTTCGTGCGCCAATCCGTCGAAAGAGAAATAGAAAGAAATAGAATACCACTAATATAAATATGTATGATGATTTTTAAGTTCAAAGAGAAATGCGTTTACGCAAGCGTAGCCGTGGCTTCATTTCTGATGATCACGGAAGCAACAGCACAATCCCAATACGGCTGGCGAGGCCCTAACCGGGATGGTATCTATCCCGAGAGCGGATTGTTGAAAACCTGGCCTGCCGAAGGGCCGCAACTGGCATGGGAAACCGAGGATGCCGGCAAAGGCTATTCCAGCCCCGTGATTGTGGGCGATCGCCTGTACCTCACCGGCATGAATGAAGACGAAGACAAAGAGATCTTCTCGGCCTATACACTCGACGGAAAGAAGATCTACGAAGTAGTCTACGGCTCGCCCTGGAAAGACTCCTACCCCGAAACCCGCACCACCCCGGCGATCGTAGGCGATAAAGCCTATGTCATCAGCGGGAACGGTGAAGTCGTTTGCCTGCGTACCGCCAACGGCGATATCGTCTGGACAGTCGATGGGAACACCAGCTTCGGACGAAAGACCGGTACCTGGGGAACATCCGAATGCCCGTTGGTGTTCGATAACAAAGTGATCTTCTGCCCCGGGGGCGAGCAGACCGCGATGGTGGCCCTAAATGCCGAGACCGGCGAGACCGTTTGGAAAAGCCCTTCCTTGAACGATATCAGCAACTACGCCTCTCCCCTATTGATCACCCATAACGGCAAACGACAGATCGTCGCGTTGAGCGGCAAAGCGGTGATTGGTGTTGATCCCGATAATGGCCGCATCGCTTGGACCTTCGATGACTGGGGACAAAGCGCGACAGCACAGGGATGGGAAAAGATATCGCCCAATATGCCGCTGTATAAAGACGGCCGGATCTTTAGTTGTAACGGATACGATATGAACTCTTTTCTGTTGGAACTCAACGACGACGCCACGGCAGTCAAGCTGGTGTGGAGAAACGACGACCTCGACACCCATGTCGGTGGATTCGTCCTGGTCGACGGCACCATCTACGGCTCCAACTGGATCAATAACGGCCAGGGCAACTGGCTCGCCGTGGATTGGAAGACCGGCAAAACCCTATACGACACCGCTTGGGGTGGCGGAAAGAGCAAAGGCTCCATCATCGCTGCCGACGGTATGCTCTACTGCTACGACGAACGCCGGGGTGCCGTAGGCCTGGTGAACCCGACACCCGAGAAGTTCGATGTGGTCAGCGAATTCCGTATCACCAAAGGCGAAGGTCCCCACTGGGCACATCCCGTGGTTCACAACGGCATCCTCTATATCCGCCACGGCAACGCGCTGATGGCCTATAAAGTCAAATAATTATGGGATAGCTGCCGACAGATGCAGCCGGTTTCGCTTTCAGCCTTTGATTTTTCGCTTTCCTGCATATTTCGTCATCGGGAAAGAAAGAATTGAATAAATTGCATTCAACTTTCTATACGACAAACAAATAAAACATGAAAACAAAGGTTCTTTTTGCCGTAATCGGTCTGTTCTTTTTGGCTTCCTGTCCGGCTCTTAAAGCACAGGACTGGCCACAGTTCCTCGGTCCCGACCGGGATAGTAAATCCACACAACAGGGCTTGTTGAGAAATTGGCCGACAGAAGGCCCCGAAGTATTGTGGGCCGTAGAGGTCGGTATCGGTTATGGCGGCCCGGTAGTCAAGGACGGCAAGGTGTTCCTGCTCGACCGCGACGAGGAAGTGGGAGATATAATGCGGTGTTTTGATCTGCAAAGCGGCAAAGAACGCTGGAAGTACAGTTACGATGCTCCGGGAGACATTCCTTTTCCCGGCTCACGCAGTGTGCCCGTTGTCGATGATCGCCACGTCTATTCCTGTGGCCCTTATGGTGATCTGTATTGCTTTGATGTACAAACCGGACAGCCGGTATGGAAGAAAAACGTATGGACTGACTTCGGCGGTGAAAAGATCCCTATGTGGGCCATCTCGCAATGCCCGGTTCTCTATGGCGATCTGTTGATTGTGGCTTCGCAGGCTCCGGAAGCCGGGGTGGTGGCCTACAACAAACAGACCGGCGAGGTCGCGTGGAAAACACCCAACCTCGGCAATGTCAGCTATGTCAGTCCCAAAGTATTGAAGATACACGGGCAAGATCAGGTAGTATGGCTTAGTTCTTCGACCAATACTTTTCAAAACCGCGATGCGGAGATCACGATGGGTAAGGTCGTGGGATTAGATCCCCAAACAGGTAAACAACTGTGGCAGTACGCGAACTGGGATTGCCATATCTCCGTGCCTTGCCCGGTTGCCGCCGGCGATAATAAACTACTGATCACCGGCGGATATGAACGGGGAGCCACGATGATACAGGTAAACAAAAAAGCCGACGGCACATTCGATACCGCTGAACTCTTCACCACCTTGGAATTTGGCGACCAGACCAAACCGCCCCTCTTCCATAACGGTCATTTCTATGCGATGTACCGCACGAACCAGAAGCGCGATGGCCTGGTATGTATGGATACCGAAGGGAATATCAAATGGAAGACCGGGCGCAACCCGAATTTCGACCGGGGCAGTATGATCCTGGCCGACGGTCTCTTATTAGCCACCGACGGATTGAAGAGCCTTTACCTGATCGAACCGGACCCGACGGCTTTCAAACAAATAGCGAAAGCGGATGTATTGACCGAAGGCGGTGCCGGTATTGAAGGCATGGCACGCATGGGTGGCGGCACGCAGAACTGGGCGCCTATCGCATTGGCCGATGGTAAACTCTTAGTGCGCGACCAGGCCAAGATGGTTTGTGTCAAAGTGGTTAAGTAATCCGAAAGATAGATGAATAAGAAAGAATTGAAACAGCGTACGGTAGCCTATTTTCCTTCGGCTGCGATCCTGACCATCAGTGCACTCGACGGAACCGGTATCGACGAATGGCTGAAAGAGGCTACCTCCAACCCGGACGCCCGCAACCGACCCATCGGTTTACGGAAGTGGTATAAAATATTTGCAAATTCTCAAAAGCCTGCTTACCTTGTCCGAAATTTCAAAAAAGGGTGGGAAGGATAAGAACATATTCACAACGAGAGGAACTCTTCAACAGCCTATCGCATGCCGCAGGTATTGCGTTGGGGCTGGTGGCGGCGTATATCCTTTTATCCAAAGCTTATCAGAGCCAGGACGGCTGGAAGATCTACAGTGTATGGGTGTATCTTTTCGGGATGCTGTCGTGCTACATCATCTCGACATCCTATCATGCCTGCAAAGCCGGAAAAAAGAAATGGCTATTACAGAAGTTCGACCATGCCTCCATCTACCTGCATATCGCCGGAACCTATACGCCGTTTACGCTGGTCACGCTCCGAAACGAGGCCTTATGGGGCTGGTCGTTATTCGCCTTCGTCTGGCTAAGCGCGATAGCCGGCATAGTGATTAGCTTCAAGAAGCAGAATGGACATAGCTACATCGAAACAGCCTGTTACGTTCTTATGGGCTGTTCCATCATCGTCGCTTTCAAGCCCTTGATCGATGTGTTAAGCCATACCGGAGAAATGGATGCGCTCTACCGGCTCATTGCCGGTGGCGCCTCCTACATTACGGGTGCTTTGTTTTATTCGTTTGCCCATAAGGAATATATGCATACCGTTTTCCACTTCTTCGTACTCGGAGGAAGTATATTCCACATCCTGGCGATCTATGTGATCCTTTGATTACCAGACTTTCGATAATTCTTCTTTGATCTTGTCATTTCCCGGATAACCGGTCGCTTCAAAGACTTTATTCCCGTTCTTATCGAAGATCATATACGTGGGAATTCCCTGAATATCATATTTATCTGATAACGTCTGCCATTGATCTCCTTTCAGATAATAGTGCAGACCGCCGATCTCCGGCAGCATGGTTGTCCATTTGCCTTGCGGCGAAGAGGTATTGGTAATATAAATAGAGACCACTCCTTTCTCTGCCATTTCCGGTTTAAACGGTTTGATGGTCTTCATCGCATTCAGACAGGGTCCGCACCAGGTAGCCCAGAAGTCGACAAAGACCACTTTGCCTTTGTATTCCGCGATAATGGCATCCAGGAGCTTGTCGCCGGCAACCTCCGGTGTCGCCTGAATCGTGAAACCGCCCTGGCTCAGGGCCGCTTCATATTGTTTCTTTACCGTTTCGGCAAGGTGTTTATACATCTGCGTGAAATAAGGTGAAGAGGCCGACGCCAACGCGCTTTCCATCTCCGGTTTGAGTGGTTCCCGGTTGATCGCCTGTGTCATCGCCGGAATACTTTTACGCAGGTCTTGCAACAGCCCGTTTTCAGAGCCGGTCAGCTCGTTCAATACCGTTTCCGAAGAAACCTTTGTCGCCAAGGCTGAACCGGCATAAGGGAATGCGGTCGAATAGATCCAGTTCCGATCATTCAGACCAATCTCTTTCAACAGAAGCAATTCTTTATCGGTCAACGCCGGTATTTTGAAATCAATCGGTTCATTATAATCGATCTTGTTCTTTCTGCGGTACAGGCTCTCATAGACCAAGGGCATATTCAATGCCGTATTGACCAGGCTACTTTTAAGTTCTTCGGCCAGGAACTGTTTGATTGGCGTGGAGAAGGCGGACTGATCGATCTCATTCCTTTTCTCTTTGTAGAGCGCGATCAACGCTTTGATAAAGTCGGCGGCATTCAGGTTCAGTAAGGCATAATTCTCCCTGACATTGATCTCATAGTCGCGCAATTGACCGGCCACCGTAAGCAATTGATTGTTCACGTCAGCATAGTGTCCCCGGTATCCGGCATAGACAATCTCCGGTTGCGGATGATAACGGGAGCTCTTTCGGGCATAAGCCTTCAGGTCGAAATAAACTTCCGCCTCTTCACCGGGTTCGAGCAACAGAATCTCAAAGCTCTGACCGACCATCAGAAAAGCCGGCGAGGTAGTGTACTGATCGATCTCAAACACATATTTCCCATCCGCTTCTTTCTTTCCGTCGACCTCATTGCGTTGACGGCTAAAAGGATCGGTAATAGACAACCGGGAACTGGGTTCGTAACCTTCGACTAATCCGGTAACGAAAAGGCTTACTTTGGTCTTTCCCATCTTCAATTCAGGCGTTTCCAGCTTTGTCGTCCGGTCGGGTTCGGCTTGAAGAATATCCTGCGGCAGGTCAGGCCGATACGCTCCCGCTTTCCCGGTCAGGTCGATATCCCAGATCTTGAAACAATCGGCACAGTCCGACTCGATAAAATCGATAGACTTCGTATTCTTCGGTATGGGAGGAAAGAACAGTTTGAAATGATCTTCTCCGGTATCCGGCATCCAATGCTCGGCATGCAACACGATGCCCTCGGCGCCCTGCACCGTATAATTCTTTCCATTCGCCCGGATATAGGTTGCCGAATCGATGCGTATCCAATTGTTCGGATAGAAATAGGCATCCACATAAAGGATAGTCGCCGAATCGGTCAGTTCAACCTTGTCGATCTCCAGCGTAGTATTGTTTTGAAAGCCGTAAACCGGACGTTCAATCACCCGGTCTGCCCGGTTCTGGCATTGAACGAAAAAGAAACTAAAGAAAAGAATAAGTAAATAGTGGAACTGTTTCATGGCCTGCATGGTTTTAAAAGATTATCAAAGCCGAAATATAAGCTTTTTCTTTACACATTTCGTTGTAAACACACAGAAATACAAAACATATCCTTATTTTTACCTCTTCATTTCAATTCAATCGGATTATGAATAAAACACTTTTCTTTTCTGTAGCGCTTATGAGTATCATGTCTTTATCTTCTTTTGCGCAATCTTCCCAAGGGGTTATCGCTCCCGGTGCCCAGATCGTCAGACTGGCCGAAGGTTTTAGCTTTACCGAAGGGCCGGCGGCCGATCACGAGGGCAATGTCTATTTCACCGACCAGCCCAATAACCGGATACATATCTGGACAACAGATGGCAAACTCAAGACATTCCTGCATAAAAGCGGACGGGCCAACGGGCTTTACTTCGACCGGCAAGGCAACCTGCTCTCCTGCTCGGATATGGAGAATGAGCTTTGGAGTATCGATAAAGACGGCAATCATACCGTATTGATCACCGACTACGAAGGGAAGAAACTCAATGGGCCTAACGACCTTTGGATCCATCCCGACGGCGGTATTTACTTTACCGACCCGCTGTACAAAAGAGATTACTGGACGCGCAACCCGGAGATGCAACAGGATGGCCAACATCTGTATTACCTGACGCCGGACCGCAAGCAGGTTATCCGCGTGGACGACAAATTGGTGCAACCCAATGGCATTATCGGTACGCCCGACGGCAAACGCTTGTATGTAGCCGATATCGCCGACCGCAAAACGTATGTCTATGATATCAAACGGGACGGTTCATTGGCAAACCGGAAGCTCTTCACCGCCATGGGCTCGGATGGTATGACGATCGATACAAAAGGCAATATCTACCTGACCGGCCGGGGCGTTACCGTCTTCAACCCCCAAGGCGAACAAATCGACCATATCCCCGTAGAAGCCGGCTGGACCGCCAACGTCTGCTTCGGTGGCAAAGACGGGAAAACGCTTTTCATCACCGCGTCGGAATACCTGTACGCTATCGAGATTAAATAATCAGCCCCTCCTCGTTCCACTTTTGTGACAAGCGAAGGACATGGGAAGGTTTTCTTCGGTAGTTAGTAGTTGGTAGTTGGTAGTTAGTAGGCGCGCAGCGGTAAATCGAAGAAAATTTGAAGATTTTCTTCGGTAGTTAGTAGTGGGTAGTTAGTAGTTGGTAGGCGCGAAGCGGTAAATAGAAGAAAATTTGAAGGTGCAGGATAATAGCAAGTGGACTATCTCGGCTCCCCTCCTTTTCAAAGGAGGGGGTGGACCGCTGCTTGCAGCGGTGGGGTGGTTAGATCTTTTAAGTGACTATTAATTAGCAATATAAGAATCTAACCACCTCCCGGCTCGTACCTCGCCGTACTCCTCCTTTTGGCTAAGGCCGATCTTCGATTCAAAGGAGGAGAGCCAAGATAGCAACAGTCGCAAATCCTCAATTATCAAAATAATTGAAGATCCGAAAGAACAAAAACCCCAAAAATCCCCTCCGAACAGAGTTTTTCGTTTTTTTACTTACATCATACAGGATTTTCTTTCGCCTCTGTATATCAATCATATAGTTATTTCAGATAATAAAAAAAGCAGTGAAAATCCTGTAAGTAACTTTTCGATACCTGTAGGAGAGCCCCATCAGTGATCGGTTTAACATTGTCGCCTGTCCCGGCTGTATGATGGTAGTAAAAAAATGAAAAACTATGTTCGGGATGATCGGTTTACCACTATCTAACGTTTGCATTTGTTAACATCCGGCTTCGACTACAAAAAATAGCTTCTTTCACTGAAAAGGCCGCCGGAGTTTTCCAAAAGGCCGGCAGGGTTTTGCAAAAGGCCGGCGGCCTTTTTCGGGAAGGTCTGACGTTTTTTTAAGTATGCCTTTACCTTTCACCCGAAACGCTGATCAACACAGGGATCTGGCGACCGGGTGAAAGGTGAAGACCGGACTAAAAACTTTTATGTGATAAACTACCGGTACTTTGCGCGCAAACTACTAATAGTTTGTCACCAAACTACCGGTACTTTGTGCGCAAACTACCGGTAGTTTGGGAAGGGAATATTAAGATCTCATTTTCAATGATTTAGGAGTTACGTCGAAGAAAATCGGAAGATTTACTTCAGAAGATAGAAGATAGAAGGCGTAGGGCGGGGAATGGAAGAGGATGTCCATCTGTTACCCCGGAAAACCTTCACTTGATCAACGGAACAACACAGAGAGTGATGATCCGCTGATTCCTCTAAAAAAGCCCCCTCTTCAACAAAGAGGGGGCTTTTTCAATAGGAGGAAGAATAGACTCTATCAAAACCACCAATAACCGAGCTATAAAGAGATAAGTGTCTTAGCGATTGCCTCTCTTTTCTCTTTCTCTACGCCTGCCTTAATCGCATAAGAAGTCCAAGAGCCGACTTTCTCATTGATTTCATCAATTATATCCTTTGACTTCTTGTTACGAATAGATTTTCCAATGATCATCAGATCCTCCCGTGTAATGTTTTCTCTTTTGCCATTGATACTTAGCGCATGCCGGCTAACCCATTCGCTACCGGGACGATAGGCGTGACAAACATCGTAAGCAGGAGCCAACTCCCAACGACCACCTTGTTTCAGCAGAAATGAAAAGTTCTTGGTATGGTCGTCACAATTACGCGCAATAACGTTGAACACCATCCGCCGAAACATCTGTTCAGCATCTGCATAAGTTAGTTTTAATTCCCGCATTGTCTGGAATAGTTGTTCATAACTATAACTGTTTATCCGGTTATAATCAAGATGTTTCATCGCACAGAAGGTTTGAGTATGATGTTTCGTATAATCGCCTTCCCTATCGAACCGCTTGGTCATAAAATGCGCGCGTCCGTTTTCTTCCAGTAAGCGACAAGATGTCATCTCTATTCCACAGTCAATCGCCATAAGATAATAGGCATATTCCACCCGTCCAAAACCATGCGTAGCACCCAGTTGGACCTCGCTCACTCCATCGAGTTTAATCAGCCAGTGTTCAAAGCCTTCAGGAGCACGCGTCTGTCCGGAACGGATCTCACCGGTCTTTTCATTATAGGCTATTACGGCCTTGGGGCGTGCTCCACCCGCAGAGGTCCCGATCCTCAGGATATCCCGTACGGCTTTTTCTTCATCCGCCTTCAGATTGGTAACAAACGCTTCTTTTCGGGAAAGCATCTTGCCCGCGATATCCACCAGGCTATCGACTTCTATGGAAAAGGTATTGACATTCTGTTTCAAAAGAGAAGGTTCAAACTCTAACGCTCCCATCCCTCTTTTGCCGATAAAGCATAACATTTCCACCGGATTCATGCTGTCGACCGGACGCCCTTGTTGTGCCAGCCACAAATTAATAAGTTCATTTCCATAGCGATCGGGCAGCATATCGGCAAGTAATCCGGGCAAGCCTTTAAAGGTATCATAAACAGAGTCTCTTTCTTTACGCAATTCAGGGAATGAATAGATCCTGGAATCTCCGGTCAGTGGCATTTTCAAAGGCGATAATTCCCATCCAAGCCTTTTAAAAGCAGACGTATATTCAAAAGAGGCTATTCCGTTTCTTTCATTCCAGGCAACAGCTCCCACTTCTTTATCCCATATTTTTATTATTGCCGTATTCATCTTACCAGTCAACCTCTTCGTTTATATCCGTTTCCTTTTTTCTTGGAAGAACCACCCGCTGCCTTTTCTTTTTTTCGGTTTGGGCAAGCAGAATAGGGCTTGGTTGCTGAATGAGGATGAACCCGTCAAAGGCCTGAAGCTGGTCCAACACACGTAACACCTGGATAAGAATAGTTACCGTCACTGCTTCACCTTTTTCTAACAAACTAAGTGTAGAACGACTTATTCCGGCCTCTTTTGCCAGTACCTCCTGGGTTTTGTTTTGTTGTATACGGTGATGCTTTACGAACTCCCCGATCTTTCGGGAAATACCGTCATCACTCAACCCACTCCAATTGTAGGATATATCATTCATAACAAACTATTTTAACGTACAACGCATGAAATACCATACAAATATAACAAAAACACTCAATGATCACACAATATCCATTCTTTATTGATATTCCACCACTACCCTGCCGGCTGTGGTGCGGGCCTGTGTTTCGGTGTCGTACATCGCTTCGCATTGGATGGCGGGCAAAGCGAAGGAGCCGGCATAGGTGGCTTGCAGGCGGATATCGAAGGTTTTTGAACTATTCCTTTCCAGATCGAAATAGGTCAATACACGGTCGTCGTGGATATCGCGGTAGGTATAGGTATGGGCTTCCGCATCCGGTTGCACCATGCGTTCATTGTAGATCTCCCATCCGGCAGGGATGATATGGGTCAGGGCGATATCGTTGTAGTCGGTAAAGGTATTTGTGTTGGCTACCGTTACCCGGGCGACCAGGTCGGTTCCCTGTTTCAGCCTGGAGATATCTAATGCCTGACCGTTCATATCCATATAACGGACGGTCAGGCGGAGGTTATGGGCGATCTCGGGCAGGTTGTCCTTTTCCAACTGGGTTCTTGTTACCAGATCGACATAAAGCGTTCCGGTTCCTTTATTCGAAACGGAGACTTTACCCTCTTTCGGCGACAGAGGCAGATCGGCTTGATAGACGGCGCGGGAGGATTTGACCACCGGCTGCTCTTTACCATTCAACGACCACGCCATATCGATTGCTCCGGAAAGCTTCTCCGCCAGCCGCCCCATGGCCATCAGGGCAAAGGCGGTCGACTGGGTACTGAAATAGGTTTCCCGCGACAGGTTCTTCGAGATCTTCTGTGCCTGGGTAAAGGCTTCGCGGTCACGGCCCATCAATACCAATGTTTCGAGGATCATCGCTTCGTCGCGGTCGGACGAACCGTAAACCGAATTGCCGGAAGAATAGGCTTTAATCGTTGTTTCGGAATTGAAGACCAACTCATTCGCCGGTGTGGTCTTTCCGTCCAGCGCGTAAGCGGCAGCCAAGCGCCAGCGGGCTTGCAGGGAGAGGTCTTTCATCTCTTTCATGCGGTTCATGGCTCCTTGCTCGGGGGCTCCGGCAAGCGCTAATGTATAAAGACGGTAGGCCTGTTGCAGGTCGGACTGCCAGTAGTGCCAGTCGGACTCACGGCTCAAGGGTGTCCAGTGCTGCGCCGCCCGTTTCTGATAGGCTTTCCATTTGTTCAGGACGTAAGCGCTTACCTCGTATCCTTTCTCTTGTGCCATCACCAGGAAGCTGCCGGCGTAAGAGGTGATCCATTCATTCACTTCGGGATTGCCGGGCCAGTACACAAAGCCACCGTTGGGCAACTGCCGTCCGTAGAGGTTGCGGATCGCTTCTTGCACGTTCTGTTTGATCATCTGTTGCTCCTGCTCCGTCACCGCTTTGAATTGCGAGACGAATAACAAAGGCAAGGCGCAGGAAGTCAACTGTTCCGTACAAGAGTGTGCGTAGTTGTAGAGGAAATCGAAACGGCGGCTGATATCGACCGACGGGATACGCGCGACTTCCAGTTTCACCCAACTATCGCTTACGTTCCCACTGACTGTGTAGGCAAGATCGGCCGTTTGTCCGGGTTCGAGCCCTTTACTTTCGTACCGGGTGACTACCGGGTTGGGGTTGCGCACATCGATCTCAACGGTTTCATACGTCGTATGTCCGTTTCCGGTCGCTTTGATCTTTATCGTTTCTTTTTGCGTGATCCTGCCGGCTTTCAATTGGAAATAGAGCATTTGATCGCCCGGTTCGGTGAAGGTGACGGCTTGTTTGTTTTCGCCGTCTATCCGCAGGTTGTCCGAAGTTTCCACTGTGACCGTCACATTCTTCACTTCATTCTCCATAGCGAATACATTGACGGGCACCCGGATCTCTTCGCCGATACTGATCACACGGGGCAATGTGGATAACAGCATCAATGGCGTACGTACCGGAGTGGTTTTCTCCGCCTGACCGTAAGCACCCTCTTGCCCGGCGATCACCATCGTCCGCACCGAACCGACATACATCGGCAGCGTGATCGCATGGGTCTCGGTCTTGCCGGGAGACAGGTAATACGGTCCGTAGAACTTCACCACGGGACGGAACCGGTTTGCCTTACTGTCCTGCCCTTTCAGCATCTCATCGCCTCCGATACTGAACAGGGAACTGTAACTGCCCGTATAGGCGCCGATCACCTGATCGAACATATCCCAGGTACGGATACCCAAGGCTTCGCGGGCATAGAACTCCGACCAGGGATCGGGTGTCTTAAAGTTAGTCAGATCCAATAAGCCGTCGTCGACGATCGCCAGGGTATAGGTCATTCCTTTGCCGTTCTTCTCGCTGACGGCTACTTTAAATTCGGTTTCGGGACGTAAGACATCCGGCATTTTGATCTGCGGTTCCAGGCGGGAATCTTTATTGTGGATAAACACCGGAACAACGCCATACATCCGCACCGGCAGTTCGTTGGCCGTTTGCGCGTGGGGTTGTAACAGGCTGATATGAACATAGATATTAGGTGCCATCTCCGGAGTTACTTTAAACTGATAGCGGATATCTTCTTTACCTTTTATCGCTACCCATTCGCGCTGCATCACCGTCGAGCCGTTCTCCAAAGCGACAAGGGCGCGACCGCCTTCAGCGGCTCCCGGAATGATAACCGTCACGTTCTCTCCTACTTCGTACGACTCTTTATCGACCGAGAAGGTCAGCATCGTTATGCCACTCGGATCGGTTTTGTCGGAACGGCCACGCCAGTCGGGCCAGTCGATATAGACGGTTCCGCCCGTCGCGTGTCCGCTTTCCGGATCTTTCACATATACCAGGTAACGGCCCCAGGAGGGATAATTCACCCGGAAACTAAATTGCCCCTTGCCGTTTGTGGTGGAGAGGGTTCCTTTAGCGACGGGGGTATACGAACTGTTATGGATATAAGAAGCAAACGACTCATCGCGGTTTTCCCACCACCAGCTCCAGCCAATCCGGTAGATCTTGTATTCGAGGTTCTTCCGGTTCACCGGCTGACCGTCCGCGTCGACCGTGACCACATCAAACCGGTGGTCGATATCCGTTTCGATATACTTATTCTTCGGTTGATTCAGATTGATGCCCACATAAGAAGAGAAAGGAGAGAAAGGAACTGTCAGTGTATGGATACTGGCATCGCCTCCCGGTTCGTAGACGCGGGTCGTAATGGCCGCGCGCAATATACCCGGCGCGTTCTGCGACTCGGGCGCTTTGAGGTTGAACCGGACATTTCCCTGTCCGTCTAACGTTCCGTCGAATACTTCCGTTTTACTTGCGGTAAACTCCGTTGCCGGATTGGTAAAGAGGAATGAGTTGTAGTTGGGGAATGGCGCGTTTGTCTTCGACAGGGTCATTTCCACCTTGGCTTTCAGGTTACCCGCTTTAGCGCCGGTCAACCATTCCGAATGGAGTTCAACCGGGATCTGTTTCTTTGAAGCATCAATGTAAGTGCCTTCTATTTTCGGGTTTATTTTCAATCGGTTAGGCTTGATCGTTTCGATACGAAATGCTTTGTGAAACGAAGCGCCTCCCACCTTTACATAACCATTCCATAAGCCGGTCGGATCATTCGCGCCGGTGGGTACCTGGAAGGTATAAAAACCGTTTATACCTTTCGTTGAGATCATCTTCTTATAAAACTGTCCCTGAGGGTTATAGAGTTCAAAAGAGACCGGATGCGTATCGGGTATCTGCTTATTCCGATCTTCCATCACAAAGGTTATATGCAGGGTATCTCCCGGACGCCATACGCCCCTCTCCCCGTAAACGAATCCTTTCAGTCCTTTCTGAATTTCTTTTCCTCCGGTATCGAAACGGCTGACGGATTTCTCTTCGCCGTCGGGTACTTTCAGGTAGGTTTTCTGTTTCCCTTGCGAGGCGATCACGATAAACGGTTTGTTGCGGGGTTCGATCTCCAGGAAACCATTCAGGTCGGTCTTGCCGCTGCCGACGGGTTGTAACTGGAAGTTGTAGACCGTCACATCCGCCTGCGCCACCGGCTGGGTGTCGAGGATATGGGTTACGGTAATCCACATCTTGTTGTTCTTGTTCTGTTTGACGATAAGCCCCAGGTTGCTCGCCAAGACATTGATTGCGATCCCCCGGCTGTTGTAGGCATAATAAGAGGGGTGACAAGGGTTATCGGTCTCATCCCAATCGAACGTACGCCAATCCATATCGCTGTAGAACGCGTCGTAGTAGGCATTCGGTTGATCCCAAACGGCGTTTTCCTCTTCATCCGGCGCGCCACTGGCCAAGCGGGTTAATCCCTCTGTTGCGGAAGCGGTTGTATTCTCCTCACTGCCTTCCAAACAGGAATAGGTCGAATAAGCCGCACGCATGGAAAGCTCTACCCGGTAGATCGCTCCCGGCTCCTGCCGGATCAGTTTGGAAAGATCGATGGTATAGGTATCCCATTGGCTCAGGTCTTTGTCGGTATCCGTATCCAGGCGCAGGGTTTGTTTGTAGACCACACGCCCCGAACGGCGCAGTTCGTTGGTTCCCGACAGGGAATTATTCTGCAGGAACATCAGTACATTATCCTCGAATATACGAAGAACCCGCACATCGACTGCTTTGAGATTGACCGCCCGGAAGGGGATGATCAGGTTCTTTGAGTCGGGGATAATGGTTCCGGAGCTGAGGATCTCGATCGCCGGTTTATGATTCTGCTTACTGAAAGCGATCCGTCCCTCTTCTTGCATCTGCTCGCCGAGGTAACTCTTTATGCCTTTATCGATCGCAACAGTCAGATCGCCGGAGAGGGTATAGGGTTCGAAATAAACATTTACCTTATCGTCGATAATCTGAAATACCGGGGATGAAAGACCTACGATGGAGATCAGCCCCGTCAGGTCCTGCGACTCCTGCAGAGGTTCCGAGAAAGAAAGCTGGATGCCGTTCTCCGGTTCCGTAATCCGCCGTCCGGTCAGGAACCGGAACGAGTGCATGGCCGGGATACGAATCGTTTCTTCCGCTTTTTTGGTCATTCCGGCTTTTTCACCGTTTACCGTCAAAGTCAATATGAGATCTTCTTCGCTCCGCCGGATACCGGAGATCGTAAAGGCGTAATGATCGGATTTCTCCTGAGGTTCGAGGGCTACGGTTAAGGATTGTTTATCACTGCTTTTCACGGCAAACATCTTTTCCACCTCTTGCCGTTCCATCACATCACTCAGGCGGATCACGCCTTGATAAGAGGCCTGGTCGGGGGTGTTCGGTGAGATATCGATCCCCTGCAGATCAAGTATAAAACTACGTTCCATCACCCGGAAAGAGAATTCGAATTTCTCCAGTCCTTTCGGCACAGACGCATAGTCGCTCAAGGGGAAACTCACCCGGTAGGTCTGTCCGGATTTCAACGCTCGCTCTTCCGGCACAAACTCCAGGGTCTTATTGTCACGCCAGTAGGTCTTGCCTTTCAACGCGGGAGTGAAACGGAACGGATTGCCTCCCACCTCCGCATTGAGATCGACCATCTCCAGCGGTTGCGCCAGTTGCACCATCACCGAGGCGGTCTGCGAGATCACACCGCCGGTATAGGCACTGACATAAGGAGTGTACTCCCCCGAAGGGATTATTTCTTCCGGCTTGTGTTGCTTACACGATAAGAAAAACAAAACCAACAGCAAAAACGGCAGTAAAGATCTGGAGACAGCTTTCATGACTTTGGGGTTTTAATGTCCCACAAATATAGTCATTTCCGCTTCTCTCCGGCTGAAGAACGTACCGGAAATAATTTTGTCAATACTTTTCTATTCATTACTTTTGATGCCAAAACAAACGCAAATGAAAATAATTAACTTAAGCGACACCCATTCTATCCTGAACCGGTTTGTGTCCGAACTGCGCGACGTGACGATACAGCGCGACAGTATGCGTTTCCGCCGCAATGTGGAACGGATCGGCGAGATCATGGCTTACGAGATCAGCCAAACATTCACGTACGAAGAAAAAAACATCCAGTCGCCATTGGGCATCGCCCCGATGTCGCTCTATACCGATCGCGTGGTATTGGCCACGATCCTGCGTGCCGGTCTGCCTTTCCACCAGGGCTTTCTGAGTTATATGGACAATGCCGAGAACGCGTTCGTTTCGGCTTACCGCAAATACAAAGACCGGTTGAACTTCGATATCCATATCGAATATATCGCCTCTCCCCTGCTCGACGGGAAGACCTTATTGATCACCGACCCGATGCTGGCCACCGGCAGCTCGATGGAACTGGCCTACCAGGCGCTTCTGTCGAAAGGAATGCCTCAGAAAGTACATATGGCTTCGATCATTGCCAGCCGCCAGGCTCTGTCTTACCTGCAGGAGAAATTCCCCGATCTCGATGTGACCGTCTGGGTAGCCGCCTTAGACAACGAGCTCGACGAGCATGCCTATATTGTTCCCGGTCTGGGCGACGCCGGCGACCTCTCCTATGGGGCGAAAGAATAACAGAGAAATCCATAGAGTACGCAGATAACGCAGACTAAAGTACAGATAAGAAAGGCCGCCCGGATTACCCGGGCGGCCTCTTTTGATTTATTCTATCGGTAGCGACTTACGGCATGGCTGTCAGGTTCCAGCCTTCGCGATAGTTATGCTTGATCAGCTCTTCGGCAAATGCTTTGGCATTGATCGGATCGGTCATATCTTTCTTGAAGGAAGGATGTCCGTCTTTGATCGTAAAGCCGTCTTTGATCACGATCTTGAACTCTTCGTTGTCGTTGATATTGGTGAAACGCATATTCGGTCCATCCCACAACAGTTCTTTATTCAACGCTTGCAGACGAACAGCCAATACACCCATAACCACCATTTCATTGAACGGACCGGCTTCGGAGAAGTCTGACTTCGTCAACACGCGGTTGGAAGCGTTTTCTTTAGCGGCACGGATCCAGTCTTGCTGATGTCCGCTACGGCCTTCGATGCGGCGTTCGGTTTTTGTCGTATTGGGTACGCGGCCGGAGAGTAACCAAGGCTCTGCTCCGTAGCATCCGCAGAATAAGGTATCTTTCGTTCCGTGGAAGATCACACCCCCACCCTGCACATTCATGCTCTTTCCATCGGGGAAGCCACAAGGACGATCCGGAGTCAGTCCGCCGTCATACCAATGTACTTCCACTTCGGGCATAGCTACCTTCGGCATATTGTCGCGAGCGGGGAATACCAGCTTCACATGCTGTGCCTGCGGTGCGCAGTCTCTCAATAACAGGGTAGAAGAACCCTGAACGCGGGTCGGATAACCCAGTTTCAACGATTTGAATACCGGATGCAGGATATGACAAGCCATATCGCCCAATGCTCCAGTACCATACGCCCACCAGCCGCGCCAGTTCCAAGCGTGGTAAAGGTTGCTGAACGGACGCATTTCTGCCGGACCGGTAAACAGATCCCAATTCAATGTGTTAGGAATCTTATCGGCTTTCTCCGGAGTCATCAGACCTTGCGGCCAGATCGGACGGTCGGTGAATGCTTCTACTTTCGTGATCTCACCGATCTCACCGTTCCAGATCCATTCGCACATCAGGTTTACACCTTCTGCCGATGATCCCTGGTTACCCATCTGTGTAGCCACTTTGTGTTTGGCTGCCAATTTGGTCAACAAACGAGATTCATACACCGAGTGCGTCAACGGTTTCTCGCAATACACGTGCTTGCCCATAGACATAGCCTGTGCCGCGATGATCGCGTGCGTATGGTCGGCCGTAGCTACCATTACACCGTCGATAGAGTCACCCATTTCGTCGAACAGCTTACGATAGTCCCAATACTTTTTCGCTTGCGCGTATTTGTCGAAGACCGGCTTAGCGTATTTCCAGTCGACGTCGCACATAGCTACCAGGTTTTCCGTTTCCATGCCACGCAGTACGCCCGCACCTCTACCACCGATACCAATACCGGCGATATTCAGCTTGTCAGTCGGAGCCGTATAACCATGGCTTTTACCGAGAATAGAACTTGGGACGATTGTCAATGCCGCAGCTGCAGCAGTTCCTCTTTTGAGGAAAGATCTTCTTGAGATGTTTGTCATAATCTTAGATTTTAATAAAACTACATTTAATTATTATTCATACACAAAAAACCCCGCTAAAGATAGCAGAAGTTCATACGCTAAAGAATTGGAACCAAATATAGGGCATTTTTTTGTAGTTTTGTATTTTCTTCAGTAAAAATACAATATGAAAAGATATATTCTGCTCTTGTTCGTGTTAACCGGTTTATCAAACGGGGTGGATGCGGCAGCATTTGAGAATAAAGGGAACAACAAACAAATAGAAATTGCCTCGCCCGGGCCTGATGGCTTTCCGGTTTTGATCTCCGGGGCGATTCCCGTGACCGTCAATGCCTATCATCCCGAATCCCCTGTCCGGCAAATGACTTATTCCTGCTTTGTGGACGGAAAGAAACTCTTCACCGGCCGTCGCTTGACGCAGGCGACCGACTGGAGTTGGAAAGACATGATCCATCTGCCGAACCGTCCGGTCGGCAAGACTGTTCGGATCAAGGCTACTGCCGTCTTCAGCAACGGGGAAAGAATAGAGAAAGAAGTCAGCTTCACCTACCATGCCCGGGCTGATCTGGTCGACCTGCGGGAGAACTGGGACAACCTCGCCGGCAACGCCTCACATACGGGCCGCAGCGTTTCGGCTGTCGATCCGCCACTGCAAATGGCCTGGACCGTCAATATCGGTGCCCTGATCGAACGCACTTCGCCGGTCGTGCACCAAGGAAGAATCTATCTCGCTTCGATCGATCAGGGACGCAAAAGCAAAGCTTATCTCTACGCCTTAGACAGCCAGACCGGCAACCTGCGCTGGAAATACCCGGTGATCCATTCGGTAAAGAATACGATCGTTGTGGAAGACAGCGCGGTCTACGCCCAGACGGTCGACGGCAGCCTGCACGCGATCAAAACGGTCGACGGCAGCCTCAAATGGGGCACACAACTGCACGTCAGCGACCACTCGCCACTGACCGACGGCCTGGCCATCGCCAACGGCGTGCTCTATGCCGGAACGGGCACCGGGCTTTGTGCATTGAACGCCCGCAACGGAAAGGTACTCTGGGAAAACACCGCCTGGTCGCAGGGAGAGGCTACCGCGGCGACACTGACCGTCGGCGCCAACCGATTGATCGGTTCGGCACAAGGCCTGGGCTTATACGGTAACGACGCGACCACCGGCGAACTGAAATGGCATCTCGACCGCAACGGGATCACCCAACGCGCCGCCTCCCCTGCCCTGCATGGCGGACTGCTCTATGTCACCTCCGCCCAGTCGCTCTTTATCATCGACGCGGCAACGGGTCTGATCATCGTGCGCCGAACCTATCCTTTCGACCTGTCGGTCACCTCTACCCCACTCTTGACCGACCGCCTGATAGTCTTTGGCTCGGCCGATAACGGACTCGTTGCTGTCGACCGGGAGACATTGGATGTCGAATGGCAGTTTGCTGTTCCCCAAGCCATAGAGACCAGTCCCGTACTCTCGGGCAACACCATCTATTTCGGTGCTTCCGACGGTAACCTCTACGGCGTCGACAAAGACTCCGGCCAACAGGTCTGGCAACACCCGACAGGCGCTCCGGTTTTGGCTTCGGTCGCGATCTCCGGAAACGCATTGATCGCCGTCGACTTCGGCGGGAATGTGTACGCGTTCACCACCAAACGTTAATCACCATTAAAGTATAGTTATATGAAAAAGCTAAATGTCTTTCTTTTCTTACTCTTTCTCTCGCTTTCCGTCCGGGCGGCTACGGTCTCTACGGTCGAAGTCTACAGCAACGCCATGAAAAAGAACGTACAGACCGTTGTGATCACGCCAGAGAAGAGTGATACGCCGAGCGCGGTCATCTACCTGTTGCACGGCTATAGCGGAAATGCAAAAAGCTGGATAGAGCTCAAGCCCGAGTTGGCCGCCATCGCCGACCGCCACAACCTGATCTTTGTTTGTCCCGACGGCAAGAACAGTTGGTACTGGGACAGTCCGAAAGATCCGGCTTATCGTTATGAGACCTTTGTCGCCAACGAACTGGTGTCGTATATCGACACGAACTATCCCACCCGGAAAGACCGAAAGGCACGCGCCATCACCGGCTTGAGTATGGGCGGGCACGGCGCCTTATGGATTGCTTTCCGTCATACGGAGACCTTCGGCGCGGCCGGAAGCACCAGCGGCGGAGTCGATATCCGTCCTTTCCCCCAGAACTGGGAGATGAATAAACAGTTGGGCACGATGGCCGAGAATCCCCAGCTTTGGGAAAGCCATACGGTGATCAATCAGATCGACCGGATCAAAGACGGCGACCTGGCATTGATCATCGATTGCGGAACCGACGATTTCTTCTTCGAAGTCAACAACAACTTCCATCAGAAGCTACTCGACAAAGGCATCAGCCACGATTACCTGGTACGCCCCGGCGGGCATAACGGCGAGTACTGGAAGAATTCGATGGATTATCAGATTTTGTTTTTTCTAAAGAAATTACCATGATCATCACCGGCTTAGCTTCTTACGGCATGTCAGGCTCAGTCTTTCATGCTCCCTTTCTGGATACTCATCCGGGCTTTCAACTGCATACGATCGTTGAACGTTCCAAAGACCTGGCGCGCAAGCGTTATCCTTCAGTTAATATTGTGCGTTCGTTCGACGAGCTTCTCCGGATAGACGAGATCCAACTGGTGATTGTCAACACACCGGACGTGACACATTACGACTATGTCAAAAAAGCCTTGTCGGCCGGCAAACACGTAGTGGTTGAGAAACCGTTTGTTTTCAAAGCAACAGAAGGAGAAGAACTGGTTGAGCTGGCGCAAAAGAAAGGCTTATTGCTGGCGGTCTACCAGAACCGGCGTTGGGACGGGGATTTCCTGACGGTACAGCGAATCATCGAATCGGGCGTCTTAGGCCGGGTGGTTGAATTTCAGTCGACCTATCAGCGCTTCCGAAAGTTTATCCAACCGGGCACCTGGAAAGAACGGGCGGACGGACAGGTCGGGCTAACCTTCAACCTGGGCTCACACATGATCGACCAGGCGGTAGTTCTTTTCGGAAAGCCCCAGGCTGTCTACGCCGATATCGACCGGTTGCGCGACCGGAGCGAAGTCGATGATTATTATTTCATCAAACTGATCTATCCGAAGGTGAAAGTAACCCTGCGCGCCGGCTACCTGATGCGCGAAGAAATCCCACGTTATTCGATTAACGGCACGGAAGGCTCCTTTATCAAATACGGACTCGATCCGCAGGAGGAACTATTGAAAGCCGGCGCAATCCCTTCCGGTGCGCAGTGGGGAAAAGAGCCGGAAACGGAATGGGGCACGTTGAATACCGATATCCAAGGCTTGCATTACCGGGGTAAAGTCGAGACCTTGCCCGGAAACTACATGGCTTTCTACGACGACATCCACCATGCCCTCACCCGGGGCGTCAAGCCACAGACCGATGCGGCGGCTGTGTTGACGGTTATTCGTATTATTGAGGCGGCTTTCGAGAGTAGTTGCAGTGGGAGAGAAATTGCTATAGCTTCTCGGCCATAGCCAGCAACAAATCCGCAAAGTCGGTCGCATCGCCGTTCTCCGAGAAGACACCCAACAGGTAACGGTCTTGCCACAGGATAGGAATATCGCCATTGTAGCGATCGGCAACCACTTGTTGCCCTTGCCGGATCTCCACCTCCTGACGGGCGAACGCATAATACTTAATCAATACCTCCCGGGCGTTCTCCGGCGTGCCGGCATCGATCAGAAAAAGCTGGAAAGGTTTGCCGTCCTTCTCGTAACGCGCCAGGTAGACATTGCGCAGGAATTCATGTCCGATATAATTGGCAGTGATATAGGCTTCCGAATAGTCCTTTTTCCCTTCTTTGGGAAAGGCGGCAACCAGCGGCGGATAAGTCGCTTCCGGATCGATCTTGTCGGCCAGTCCTTTGGCAATGCGTACCAACACATCGCCCAGATCTCCTTCCGACGTGCCCCACATCTTTATATAGATGTTCCCGGCAAAAAAGAAAAAGCTGACCTCATCGCCCTGCGCCTCTCCCCCGACCGGGTAATTAGGCAGTTCGGGCGTACGTTCAACCGAATACATACCGAACGCATCCTCGGGCGTCGCATGGCGGTAGGCCTGGATGGTGATATAGTCGTCGCCGTCGACATACTCCAGGCTGGTCATCTCCCGGAAGTTGTTTTCGAGAAACAGGGGTGCCGCGCCATTGATGCGGTCGAAGAGGTTGTCGGGATTAAATACTTCGATCTCTTCGGTGATCGTCCATCCTTCGACCGGCGGCAGCCAGGCTTTCAACTGTTCCGGCGTCTGTGCCGTTCCATTCAGTCCGCAAACGCAGAAAGCCAACAGGCAGATATATTTTAGCTGTTTCATGTACTGAAGATTAAGATAAGAACTCAGTCGGCATCGTTCGTACCGGAGCGATCGCGGCGATCTTACGCCCGACATTAAAGCCGGAAGGACAACGCACTTGGCAACTCTCACAATTGGCGCAAATATCTTCGGGCAGATTCAGCTCTTCCAGCGTTTCTTTCGACAGCTGGGCATACTTATAGCCGTACGCATACATATAGGCGCGCATAAGATCGGGGATCGGCAGTTTCTCCGGACACTGGTCGAGGCACTTCCCGCATTGCTGGCAGTAGAGTCCTTCCTGCTGACAGAGTGCAGCCAGGTATTCCTTCTCGCCGCCGGTCAGGGTCGTATCGGCGACAGCCGCCAGGCATTCGTCCAGTTCATCGAAATTGGTAAATCCCGGGATCGCCGTTGTGATATATTCGTTCTGCCAGGCCCACTTCAGACAAGCCTGCGCATTGACTTTCTTATTGCCTTCGGCATCTTCACGCCCACCGGTCATCGTTTTCATCGCTACAAATCCGATGCCCGCCTTAGCGGCTTTTTCGATAGAGGCTTCTAAAGCGGTCAGATTTTCCAACTTGAAGTTATAACTCAACAGGATAATATCGTAGACACCGGTCTCTACTGCCGCATCGATCACCTCCGGGTTGTTGGCATGCATGGACAGAGCGAGGAATTTCGTTTTGCCGTCGGACTTGAACTTTTTGATCACCTCGAGCAGACGCTCATTCTTCACCTGTTCGCCGTCTTTCAGGTCGTGCACATAGAACCAGTCCACATGATCCATCTGTAAACGGTTCAGACTCAAATCGAACATAGCGGTAAACTCCTGTTCGAAGTGATCCGACAAAGGCCAGGTGGGTTTGCATTTGGTCGCGATCCGAAAGCTATCGCGCGGTTTATCCTTAAAGAAGTTGCCCAACATCGTTTCATTCGTTCCCCGGCCGTAGCCATGCGCCGTATCGAAATGGATCAGGCCTGCGTTGTAAGCCGCACGCACGACATTCGGATTATCGGCACGCATCACGCCCATACTCAACAAGGGCAATTGGATACCCGTCCGTCCCAACGTGCGCATGGGGAAACTTGTTTTTTCCGGCATGACCGTTTTATTCAAGGTCGAAGCCGTAGCTCCGGGAATCAATAACGCACCGGCGCCTGCCGTAGCAGAGATCCGGAGAAAGTTTCTTCTGTTTACACCTTTCTTTTCCATACATTATATTATTAGTGGTTTACTCGCGTCGCTCGCCTGGCCGACCACTTTCGATCCGCCGGGCTATGCCCCACAAAAATAAGAATATATTCAAACCAACTTGAAAAATGTAATCACTTTCTTGAGGATATTAAAAAGCACAACTTGTACGGGTTGTAAATCCTGTTCACTTTCTTGCCGATTTCAGGAAATTCAACTCATCGAAGCTTTTTCTTCACTTTTTCATGAAAAAAAATTTCCCTACTTCCGGCACCCCACGTACATTCGCATATCGGTCGACGCGAAAGACCGGTTTAAGGGTAAATATTGAGATTAGTTAAACAGCGATTTTAAAGGATTTATTATGAACACTACGAATGTATTTCAGACTCAGCTTTTAGGACTTCAGGACAACATGATGTGTTTTGCCATGCAATTAACCGCGAATATCGAAGATGCACAGGATTTACTGCAAGACACCACGTTGAAGGTTTTAGACAATCAGGACAAGTTTACGGACAATACCAATTTCAAAGGTTGGGTACTGACCGTGATGCGCAACATTTTCATCAACAACTATCACAAGGTCGTACGTATACAGACGATGGTCGATAAAGGGACCGATATATACAATGTAGACACGATCAATCACTCCGGTTTCGATTCTCCGGAAGGCACCTGTGATATCAAAGAAATCAACAAAGCCATCGAAGGCTTGAACGAAGAGATGCGTATCCCCTTTGCCATGTACGTCAGCGGATACAAATACAACGAGATCGCCGAAAAGCTGGACATCCCGATGGGAACGGTCAAGAGCCGCATCTTTACCGCTCGCCAGGAACTGCAAGGCGAACTGCAAGACTTTTATTACAACTAAGATCCACCACAAGTAAAATACGCTTCATATACATTTTTTTGATTGTGCTCCCCGGTCGCTTGATCGGGGAGTTTTTTTGGCTCCATCCGGGCATTTTTTCCAAGAGATCACCCTCTTTTTCCAAGAGATCACCCTCTTTTTTTCAAGAGATTACCGGGAGTTTTTGCTAAGAGGTACGTCATAATTTGCTAAGAGGTACCTCATAATTATTTTTGAGGTACCTCATAATTTGTTTTGAGGTACCTCTTAGCAAATTATGACGTACCTCTTAGTAAAAATTCTGCCCTAACCAACCAAAAAAAACACCGTATAGCAGTAGAAAAAAGACTTAGGTATATAAAAAACAGTATCTTTATCGCTCTAAAGAAAATAGACTATGAACAACGGGTTTATCAAAGTAGCCGCAGCAACCCCACGGGTTCGGGTGGCGGATTGCGAATATAACAAAAGACAAATAGAAGATATGATACGCCGGGCTTCGGCCGAGGGAGTGCAGCTTATCGTCTTTCCCGAATTGGCTCTTACCGGCTATAGTTGCCAGGATCTTTTCTCGCAACAAACGTTGCTGAATGAAGCGGAAACGCAGTTAGTGAACTTATATATTGATACAAACGACTTACCGATCCTGGTTTTTGTCGGTGTCCCTCTTCAGGCGGATGGCGTAGTTGTGAATGCGTGCGTTGCGTTCCAGCAAGGGAAAGTACTGGGCGTGGTACCTAAAACCTATCTCCCGAACTACAAAGAGTTTCAGGAGAAACGCTGGTTTACCTCCGCGCATGAGTTAAAACAAACGACAATTCCGGTCTGTACGGAGCCTATTCCTATGAGTCCCTCGCTATTGTTCACTTGCGGAGGCACCCGGGTGGGCGTTGAGCTCTGCGAAGATCTTTGGATGCCCTCTCCCCCCAGTTCACGGCTGGCCATGGCAGGCGCCCAAATCATCGTCAATCCTTCGGCAAGCAATGAACTGGCAGGCAAACACAGTTACCGCAAACAACTGGTCAGTCAGCAATCCGCCCGTTGCATCTCTGCCTACCTCTATGCCGCCACGGGTTACGGAGAATCGACCACCGACCTGGTGTTTGCCGGCGGTTCCCTGATCGCCGAGAACGGCACGATCTTGGCCGAAGCACCGCGTTTCTCTATGGAAGAGCAACTGATCATTACAGAGATCGATATAGAATACCTGATGCACGACCGGCGGTTGAACACCAACTTCACAGAAGGGCTGAAAGCATATAAGGACAAAGACTTTACGGATATACGTTTCTTTCAAACCCTTCCAAAGAAAGACACCCCGTTCTTCCGCACCATCAACCCCTATCCTTTTATCCCCTCGGGAGAAGCATTGGATGAAAGATGCGAAGAGATTTTCCGGATTCAGATAGCCGGCCTGGCCAAGCGCCTGGAGCATACGCACTGCCAAACGGCGGTGATCGGCATCTCCGGTGGACTGGATTCGACACTCGCCTTATTGGTTACGGCCATGACATTTGATGCCTTGCAGATTCCCCGCCGGCAGATTATCGGCGTTACTATGCCCGGCTTCGGCACTTCCGACCGGACTTACACGAACGCGATCGAATTGATGAAGTCGCTCGACGTCACCCTCCGGGAAATCCCAATCCGGGAAGCGGTCTTACAACACTTCAAAGATATCAGTCACAACCCCGACCAACACGACGTCACCTACGAGAACGCTCAGGCGCGCGAACGGACTCAGATCCTGATGGATATCGCCAATCAGCAGGGCGGGATGGTGATCGGCACGGGCGACCTGTCGGAACTGGCCTTGGGCTGGGCGACCTATAACGGCGACCACATGTCGATGTACGGCTTGAATGCCGGTATCCCCAAGACATTGATCAAGTACCTGGTGAAATGGATTGCCCAACATAAAGTGAACGACAGTTCACGCCATACCCTACTCGACATCGTCGATACCCCCATCAGCCCTGAATTGATTCCTTCCGGTACCAACGGAGAGATCTGCCAGCGGACAGAAGACCTGGTAGGCCCCTACGAATTGCACGATTTCTTCCTCTATCATTTCCTGCGCCACGGCGCTCACCCGGCGAAAATATTTAACTTAACCCGCCTGGCCTTCGGTGAACAGTATGAAGAAAAAGAAATCGTCAAATGGATGCATACCTTCTTCCGTCGTTTCTTCCAACAACAATTCAAACGTAATTGCCTGCCCGACGGGCCCAAGGTGGGAAGCATTAGCCTTTCTCCCCGCGGCGACTGGCGGATGCCCAGCGATACGGCTGCCACTGTCTGGTTAGATGCAGTAGAGTATCTCGAGTCTTTGCTTGATGAAGAGTTCTAAAAACCCTTCTACGATCACCGATCTGCAACGGCAATACGAGCTGCTTCAGCAGGAATTTGCGTACGAGAAAGAGATGTACCGCCAGCAAACCGAGCGCACCGGCCTGTGGCGAAAGAGGCAACAGGGGCTCTGTTGGTATCCCGTCGTGCCGGGGCGAAGCTATTACAACTCATTGAATCAGCTGGTCGTTGTGGTCGAACGCCGCGAAGGGCGGGAGATAGAGCATAACTTCGAGTACGGCCGGCCGGTGACGTTCTTCACGACCGACAGCAGCGGCGCGATCCGTTACCTGAATTTCTCGGCAACGATCAGTTATGTCGAAGACGATCAGATGGTGGTCGTCCTGCCCTCCTCCGATGCCCTCGTTGAGATACAAGGGAAAAGCGATCTGGGTATTCAGCTCTATTTCGACGAGACAAGCTACAAGACCATGTTTGCCGCCCTGTCGGATGTGATGCGTGCAAAAGACAATCGATTGGCGGAACTCCGGGAAGTCCTGTTGGGCAAGACGCCTCTTTCCGTTCGCGAATTCTTCCCCATCCGTTTTCCCTGGCTTAATCCTTCGCAGGAAACGGCCGTCAACAAAGTATTGATGGCCAAAGATGTTTCGATCGTTCACGGCCCACCCGGAACAGGAAAAACAACGACACTGGTCGAAGCCATCTACGAAACCCTGCACCGGGAGAACCAGGTATTGGTCTGTGCACAAAGTAATACCGCCGTCGATTGGATCTCCGAGAAACTGGTCGACCGGGGCATCCAGGTGTTGCGCATCGGCAACCCGACGCGAGTCAACGATAAGATGCTTTCTTTCACCTACGAACGCCGTTTCGAAGCGCATCCCGACTATCCCGAACTCTGGAGCATCCGCAAACATATCCGCGACATCCAATCCGGCCTGCGCAAAAAGAGCCGGAGCGAACGCGACACGGAACGCAACCGGCTCTCGCGCCTGAAGTTCAGGGCAACGGAACTGGAAGTAAAGATCGACAGCGAGCTTTTCGATGAAGCGCGTGTTATTGCCTGTACATTGGTCGGCTCGGCCAACCGGGTGATGATGAACCGGCATTTCACCTCGCTCTTTATCGACGAAGCGGCACAAGCTTTGGAAGCGGCTTGCTGGATCGCCATCAGCCGGGCCGACCGGGTGATCCTCGCCGGCGATCATTGTCAACTACCCCCGACGATCAAATGTATCGAAGCGGCACGCGGCGGGCTCGATCATACGCTGATGGAAAAGATTGCGGCAAACCAACCGGCAAGCGTCTCCCTGTTGACTTTGCAATACCGGATGCACCGGGATATCATGGCTTTTCCTTCCCATTGGTTCTACCATAACCGCCTCGAAGCCGCTCCGGAAGTGAAAGACCGCGGCATCCTCGAATGGGATCATCCGATCGTTTGGATCGATACCTCCGAACTGGAATTCCACGAAGAACTCAATGCCGACACCCTCAGCCGCGTCAACAAAGAAGAAGCCGAGTTGCTCGTCGCCACCCTCAAAATATACATCGAAAAGATCGGAAGGGAAAGAATACTCGAAGAACAGATCGACTTCGGCCTGATCTCCCCCTACAAAGCACAGGTGCACTACCTGCGGGGACTCGTCAAACGCGACGCTTTCTTCAAACCTTATAAACGTTTACTCACCATCCATACCGTCGACGGTTTCCAGGGACAAGAGCGCGATGTGATCCTGATCAGCCTGGTCCGTGCCAACGCCACCGGCCAGATCGGCTTCCTCAACGACCTGCGCCGCATGAACGTCGCCATCACCCGCGCCCGCATGAAACTCATCATCCTGGGAGATGCCCCCACCCTCACCCGACATCCCTTCTATCGGGAACTGTATAGGTATATCAAACAAAATAATCAAGAAACAGATAACACAGATTAAAGCAAATGACCGCAGATATGATAAATAAAATCAATCTGCGGTCATCTGTTTAATCTGTGTTATCTCCGTGCTGAAAATACTTCAGTCAGAGCAGACAGCTCGTTACTTCATTTCTTTGATCCGGATGTTGCGGAACTTAACCGGAGAGCCATGACCCAGGAAAGCGATATGCCCTTTCTTGTTGAAGAGGCCGGGATGCTGCTTGCCGTCGATCGTTCCGTTCTTGGCGGCTTCGCGGATATTGCCGTCGAGGATGACTTCGCCGTTCAACGTGATCCGGATATGGTCGCCGTTGGCAATCACTTCTTGTGTGTTCCATTCGCCTGTCGGTTTCAAGAAACCACGCTTGGCGGGGATCACGCCGTAGACCGAACCGTGGTATTGATACACTTCCAAGTCTTTGTAAACCGGATGCTCGCTGTCGAGGATCTGCAACTCCATACCCACGTAAGCGGCATCGCCTTCCATCGGTGTACGGATACCCAAGCCGTTATTGGCTGCCGGAGTCAACTGAAAGTCGAAGCGAAGAACAAAGTTTCCATATTCCTTTTTGGTATACAGGTTACCGCCGGAGCCTTTGCTGGGTACCAATGAGATCGTTCCGTCTTCCAGGGTATAGTCTACCGTATTGCCGGTCCACTCATACATATTCGTTCCGTCGAAAAGAATCTGATAGCCTTCTTTCTGTTCTTCGGCAGAGAGTTGGAACGGTTCCGTGCGTTCGAGTTCTTTCACATAGATATCGCGGTAATAAACCTTGCTGCCGTGTGCCTGCAGTTCGAGTTGCTCGACAGGGAAGATCGGTTGCTTGCGGTTCCAATAGTTTTCGAGGATCACATCGTTGGTGACTAACTCGCCGTTGAGGTAAACCGTCACCCGGTCGCCCACCATCTTAATATACATACTGTTCCATTCGCCCAACTTATTGTCGGCTACCTTCAAAGGTTTGCTTTCGTGCGTCTGGTTGTTGTACAGTCCGCCGGAGCCTACCTGAGCGCCTACATTGGTGCGGGCGATATCCCACATCTGTACCTGGGGTGTGCCGCGCAGATAAATACCCGCATCGGCTTCCGGACCGGCCGGATCCAGCATCCAGTCGATATACATTTCGATATCGCCATAAGCTTTCTCTGAGCAGAGGTTATCATAACCCGTTCCGTCGAACAACAGGATTCCGTTCTCCACCTTCCAGTCGTTGCGCATCTGCTCGTCGGCTTTCACCTGGGCGGCAGCCAACTGCTTGGGTGTCATCTTTGCTCTTTTGATCGGATTCTCTACCAGTCCTTTCCATCCCGTCAGGTCTTTGCCGTTGAAAAGCGAAACGAAACCTTCGCCTTGCGGCATCTCCGCCAAATGCTTGCGGATAGCTTCTTTCTGGTAACCGGCGTCCGGGTTGTTCAATACGGCGATCACCTTATTCAAGAGGTCGCGTACCGTCTGACCGGTAAAAGAGGCATCTCCCAAAGCGATATTCATCACCGCCTGTGCTGCCGCTTCCTGTACCGCTTTATCATCGAGGTAACGGCCGGCAAAGATCAGTCCCTGGAAGGTTCCCGCCCGTTGGACCTGGCGTAGGACCGTACGTTTCTGATCATCCGTCTTGGCAATACCCATGGCTTTACGCAGTTGCAACACACGGTTCTCCGCCGTAATAGACGGATTGGAGACCAGACGGATATAAGCCGCCAGCGCACGATCAAAATAAGAAGAAGCATCTTTGTCGGTTGCGATCGTATAGAGTTCATCGGCCACTTCCGGTCCCTGCCATTGCAGTAAAGCTTCAAAAGCTTCGTCTTTGGCTACGCCACGTCCGGCTTTAAAGCCATCGACCAACGCTTGCAACGCCTGCGCTTCGCCGGTAGTTGCCAAAGCGGTGTAATACAAATGTTTCTTATTCGCTCCCGCCTGGATCATGCGGCGGTTCAGGGTATTCACCCGCGTGTCCGGTGTCTGCGTAGCGAGCGAAGAGATCACAGCCGCCTGAAGCGGTTTCACCTCATCCGCTCCGGCCAGTTCCAACATCCCGGCAAGCAGGGTAAAGTCTTTCTCCCGGACCACATCCTTCAACGCTTTATACGCTGCCGCTTGCACAGCCGGAGAAGAAGACTTCGTCTGGTCGAGTACCGTATTGATTGTGGCATCTGCCTTGCGCAAAGCCAGCAGTTCCAAAGCGGCAATCTTTCCTTTATCGCCTGATTGTGCGAAACTGCGTACCACCGCCTGGTCGATATCCCCCGGGAAACCGGCCAATCCTTGTTGTGCCAGAAGAACTACTGCTTCATCCTTATCCGCCAATAAGCCGGTCAATACCGGGATATTCACCGGATCACCGATCTTCACCAATGCCCATACAGCCGCTTCTTTCACATCGTAGGCGTTATCTTTCAGTTGGTTTACGATCACCTGCCGCGCCGGCAGATCGAAACGGATATCCAGCTTCTTCAGGATCGGGTTCTTTTGTGGACAGGTTGCTTCGCGTCCGATCCAGTTCAGGACATCGATCTTCACCTCCGGTTTGGCTTTCGCCATGGCTTTGATCACTTCGATATAAAGCGGTGCATCGGCAGAAGCGGAAGCATAGTCCAATGCTGCGTTGCGGTATTCTTTATTCGTATCTTTCAAGGCAGAGAGAAGTTCTTTGGTGGCGTTTGCCTTTCTCAGGTCGAACAGGATTTCCTGCGCAGCGACACGCGTAGCCGTTTGTCCGGCTTTAGTGGCTTTCTTCAACAGATCAACGGCCGCTTTTTCGGCTTCTTTTGTTTGGCCTTGTTCGGCAAGGCGTTTAATCAACTGGATATAGGCTTCGTTCGCCTGTGTCTTTTCGTAACGGTAACCCGTTTTATCCGCAGCATCTGCTAAAGGCTTCAGGGCTTTCACCGATCCGATACGGCTCAAGGCATACAATACCACCCGTTGGAACTCGGTATCTCCATTGCCTACCATACCCAGGATCAACTCTTCACCCACCGGCAACTGCGCTTCGCCAATGGCCAGGATCGCATCTGCCTGTGTCCGGGCGGTTCCCATCCGGCGCATCAGGGAAGCTTGCAACGCTTGCTTGGCTTTCTCCGTACCGATAGCTGCCAGGGCACGGGCGGCAGGGCCACTCAGTTCTTCCCCGTTCAGGTAACGTCCCAGCGCCTCTACGCTTTCATCGCCACCGACAAGCTGCAACTGACGGATCACAAAAGCTTTCGTTTCCCGCTCTTCTACTTTCGCCAGCGCTTTCAGGTAACCATTCACTACGGCTGTGCGTGCCGTTTCCTGCCCTTGGGCTGCTACATAATGGGTCAATCCGCTCAACGCGTACTCCACCTGTGCGTTACTTCCTTTACCCGGTGCATGCATCATATCGATAAGCATCAATACGCCTTCTTCACCCGTAGAAGCCAGGTCGCCAATCTGTTTATTGTAATCGGCCGCTCTCTCCGCCGGCATCTGTGCCAATACATCGGCGACTATCGTTTTATTTGTCCGCCCGCTTTGGGCTGATATGGATGTTGATGCAATCAACATCCATATCAGTAATTGACAATTAATACCTTTAATATATCTCAATAGTTTCATTACTTCTTGTTTTATTTCTGTTTGTGATTACTCTTCTTTTTCACTCTTGCTTTCTAACGACTCTAAGCCATTAATTGTCAATCGAAGATCGGCCTTAGCCAATTGTCAATTATCAATTGTCAATTAGGGACATTTGAATCGCAGATTCAAATGTTCCACGGCGCCCGCATCGGTTGATCGATCAACCGGTTGGCGGCTTCATCGTTGATAAATTCCAGTTTCACCGGATCGAAATGCAGTGTCCGGTTCAAGCGAAGCGCCACAGCTCCCATGTTTACGATGGTAGCCGAACGGAAACCGTTCTGCTCGTTCAAAGCAAACGGCTGACGCGTACGCACACATTCGATAAAGTCCGTCACCTGGGGTTCCGGCTCGGGGAAGGCCGCCAGTTTCTTTTCCCAGTCCGGGATATCACAAACAAAGTTCTTATATACATTCCCGTTCGGTCCGGAGATGTAAGGCGTATTGGGATCGCCATAGTCGCCACCCCAAAGCACGATCTGGCAACCGTCTTCATAGGTATAGGTAATCGAGCGCCAGGTTCCCACCGCGTCGGGATGTTGCTGCGGAGCATCGACCTCCACCTTCACCGGGCTGGTATGGTCTTTGCCAAGGATGTATTGCACGGGGTCGATATAGTGTTGTCCCATATCGCCCAATCCGCCGCCGTCGTAATCCCAGTAACCCCGGAAGGTACTATGTGTCCGGTGTGCGTTATAGGGTTTATAAGGTGCCGGGCCCAGCCACATATCGTAATCGAGCTCTGCCGGAACGGGTTGCGGTTCGAGGTATTCTTTGCCTACCCAGTAGAACTTCCAGTCGAAGCCGGTATGTTTGCTGATCGTCACCTTCAACGGCCAGCCCAACAGACCACTTTGTACCAACTTCTTCAACGGCTTAACAGGCGTACCCAAGCCATAGAACGGATCGGTAAAGCGGAACCAGGTGTTCAAGCGGAACATCCGTCCATGTTGTTTGACGGCTTCCATCACCCGTTTCCCTTCTCCGATGGTCCGGGTCATCGGTTTCTCGCACCAGATATCTTTTCCCGCCTTCGCCGCTTCGGTCGACATCAAGCCGTGCCAATGCGGCGGCGTAGCGATATGCACGATATCCACATTCGGATCGAGGATTAGGTCGCGGAAATCATGGTAGGCCGCGATCTTATCTTTCACCAGTTGTTTACCCAGCTCCAGGTGTTTCTTATCCACATCGCAAACGGCCACCAGGCGCGTACCGGCATAGTTCACATGCCCGCGCCCCATGCCTCCGGTTCCGATAATTCCTTTTGTCAGTTGATCACTTGGAGCAATAAAGCCACTTCCCAGCACGTGCCGGGGTACAATCGTAAAGGCAGCTATTCCCCCAAGCGTCTTGAGGAAGTCCCTTCTGTTTGTTCTCATAGTATATAATTTATTTAAAGTAAATAGATTCGAGTAATAGAAATGCAAATATAGAAATAAAGAACGACAGATGCAGTAAATCAACCGACGCCTTTGTATTCTTTTATAATAATTCGTGTGGAGCCCAACTTGAGTTTGGAGTCGATACGGATAGGCACTTTGTTCTGGTCGTTCGAGATATAGACCGTCATGGCTTCACTACCGTTTTCGAACGCTTTCTCATTGAGGATCATCACCAGTTTGATGCAATAATACTCCCGACCGTCGTTGGCTTTGACGGTTTCTATTCCGCGGTACTGGATATCCATATTCTCCATGCGTCGGCCGGTAAAATAAGCGATCGAGAGTTTATCTCCTTTCTTCATCGAGGCAAAATCATACGTTCGGGCATAATAGATCACACTGATCATATCGTAGATCGGCACATCGGAGACCTGCAGCGTATCAAACTTCAGTTCGCCGTTCTTGATGCGCTTGCCCCGCAGTTCCACCACGCCGGTAGAAGGGTATTGATAGGTTGCCCGTTCGATGGTATGATCGCTGTTCTCGTGCGCGTCTTTGGTGTACGCCAATGGGCGCAGATCTTTCCCCATATACGACGATAAGGTATCGGCCACGGAAAAGAAAGCTTTGACCGCGCCCGACGATTTGCCGCAAAGGCTAAACTTATAAGCCATTTGATCCGCATAGACGGTCTCTTCCGTTTTCAAGATAGAAACACCCGCTTTGGTATTAATCAACCCGTAGCGGAAGTACATATCATAAGTCAACTCCTCGCCCACCTTAAAAGGAAGAGTGCCGGTATGCTGCTGGGCATGAATATCCGAAGCCAGCAATCCGAAAAGCATCAAAGCCACATAGATCAGTCTGTTCATTTCGCAAAGATAAAAGCTAGTTTTCACAATGCAAGTTAATTATTGTTCGAAATAGTATTACCTTTGCTTTCCTTTAATAGATTTAGTCCAAATGGAACCTTCCGACACAAGAAAAAAAATACTGATCCGCACTTCATGGATCAGCACCATAGGAAACGGTGTACTTTCTATCGCCAAAATTATCATCGGACTGACCGCCGGTAGCTTGGCCGTTCTCGGCGACGGTATCGATTCGGCTACGGATGTATTTATCTCCGTCGTGATGATCTTTACTGCCCGGATCGTAAGCAAACCGCCCAGCCGTAAATATGTTTTCGGTTATGAGAAAGCCGAAAGTATAGCCACCAAAATCCTTTCCCTGGTGATCTTTTATGCCGGTGTGCAGATGCTTGTATCCTCTATCGAACGGATCTTCTCGTCCGAGCCCCGGGCGTTACCGGGTATGTTGGCGTTGTATGTCACCGTATTCTCGATCCTCGGCAAATGGGCGCTGGCTTGGTATCAGATCAAACAGGGAAAGAAGATCAACAGTTCGATGTTGATTGCCAACGCGAAGAATATGCAGAATGATGTATTGATCTCGGTCAGTGTACTTGTCGGCTTGTTCTTTACCTTTATCCTTCACCTGCCGATCCTGGACACGATCACCGGATTAGTTATCAGCGGCTTTATCATCAAGACCTCCATCACTATCTTTATGGAGTCCAACGTAGAACTGATGGACGGCGTAAAAGACGAATCCGTTTACGAGAAGATCTTCGACGCGGTCGAACGGGTGCCCGGCGCCCATAATCCGCACCGGGTACGTTCTCGACAGATCGGCGGCATGTATATGATCGACCTGGATGTCGAAGCCGACGGTAAGATCAGCTTGTACGAAGCCCATGATATTGCGCATGCCGTGGAGAGAAGCATCAAAGAGTCAGTGGAGAATGTCTACGATATAGTCGTGCATATCGAACCCGAAGGCAAATGCCACGAGGCCGAACAGTTCGGGATATGCAAAGAAGATTGATTACCGTATAAAATTAGTCCACGCCCGTTCTTCTTTCTCGGGGAACGCGATTCCGGCAGCTTTTCCCGCTTCAATGCAACGAAGCAGCCAGGCCATATTGCGCCCCAAGACACGCATGGTCTGCACCCCTTCGACGTCTTGAAGAACTTCACCGGCTTCGGCGCCATGCACCATATTCCAATACTGCGAAGTGACCACCGGCATCTGGCTCAGGGTCATGTATTTCATCAACTGATCCAGAGCTGCCGTTGAACCGGCACGCCGACAACTGACCACCACCGCTCCGGGTTTATACGCCATCTTTCCTCCTGCGGCAAAGAACGCCCGGTCCATAAACGAAGTGATCGCTCCCGATCCGGAGGCGTAATGCACCGGCGAGCCGAAAACAAAACCATCGTACTGATCGATCTGCGCAATAAACGGATTGACCACATCCGTATCGATAACACATTTACCCGTCTGCGCACAATGCCCGCATCCGCGGCAACCGGCAATCGGTTTGAGTCCCAACTGAAAGATTTCAGTTTCCACACCATTCTTTTCCAATGCCGAAGCCACTTCGCTCAAAGCCGTGAAAGTGCATCCTTTCGCATGCGGACTTCCGTTTACTAATAATACTTTCATTTTACTTATGTTCTTGATTATTCATTTTCTGAAACGCTATTCTTTCCGTGCCATTATCCGTATAGATAATGCCGCAGGCGGTATACCCGTTCTTCTCCAGGATATGTTGCATCACCCGGTTGTCTCGGTGGGTATCGATCCGCATATTTCCGCACTGACGGAAGCACCAACGCAGGCAATGATCGGCTACGCCCCGCACTTTCCCGTTTGTAGCGATGCGGTGCACCACCCCATAAGGTGCTTCATTCAGCCAATGTCCTTCTTCGATCCGGGCATAGGTGCGATCTTCTCCGATCCGGAAATAAAACACACCGGCAATGCCGAACACCGGATCCACACAGACATAACAATTTCTGTCCGTAATATCTTTTACGATCAGTTCGCGCGCGGGATAACCGTCGATCCATTGATTGGCATTACCGGTCTTTTGCATGAATTCGCGGGCATAACGGTAGGCTTCCATTATGATATCCAGGTCTTCTAAACGGGCTTTTCGTATCTTCATGGTGTTTTCTTTGTAAGCTATAAGAAATGTAAAGATATTCTTTTCCGCCAAAAACACCAAAAGTTTGCCCGAACGCGCCTCCTCTTATTGTTTTATTGCTATTTTTGTGCCTTTATATTATAAACAAGTAAAGGACAAGTATCGGAAATGAGAAAGTGGCGTATTGAAGACTCCGAAGAGCTGTACAACGTGGCAGGCTGGGGTATCAATTACTTCTCCGTAAATGAGAAGGGTAATGTAGTAGTAACTCCTAAAAAAGGTTATGCGAGTGTCGACCTGAAAGAATTGATCGATGAACTACAGATCAAGGACATCTCTACGCCTATGTTGATTCGTTTCCCGGATATCCTGGACAACCGGATCGAGCAGATCTCCAAATGCTTCAAGATCGCTGCCGAAGAATACAACTACCAGGCGGAGAACTTTATCATCTATCCCATCAAGGTGAACCAGATGAAGCCGGTTGTCGAAGAGATCATCAGCCACGGCAAGAAATTCAATATCGGACTGGAAGCCGGATCGAAACCGGAACTGCATGCCGTGATCGCGATGTATCCCGACTCCGAGTCGTTGATCATCTGCAACGGCTACAAAGACGAAAGCTATATCGAACTGGCCCTCTTGGCACAGAAGATGGGCAAACGCATCTTCCTTGTCGTAGAGAAACTGAACGAGCTCAAGCTGATCACCAAGATCGCCAAGCAATTGAATATCCGTCCCAATATCGGTATCCGCATCAAACTGTCGAGCTCCGGCAGTGGCAAGTGGGAAGATTCGGGAGGCGACGGCAGTAAGTTCGGCCTGAACTCCAGCGAACTGCTCGAAGCGCTTGAGTTTATTGAAAAGAATAAGATGGAAGACTGCCTGCGCCTGATCCATTTCCATATCGGCAGCCAGGTGACCAAGATACGCCGCATCAAGAACGCCCTGCGCGAAGCTTCGCAATTCTATGTGCAACTGCGCACGATGGGATTCAATATTGAGTTCGTCGATATCGGTGGCGGTCTGGGCGTGGATTACGACGGCACGCATTCGTCGAACAGTGAAAGCAGCATCAACTATACCATTCAGGAGTATGTGAACGACTCGATCGCCACGATGGTCGATGCCAGCGACAAGAACAATATCCCTCATCCGAATATCATTACCGAGTCGGGACGCTCACTGACGGCCCATCACTCCGTATTGATCTTCGAAGTGTTGGAAACCACCACCCTGCCGGAATGGAACCCGGACGATACGGTGACCGAAGAAGATCATGAGCTGGTGCGCGAACTCTACGAGATCATGCAAGGCCTCGACCAGTTGCGCGTATTGGAATCCTGGCACGATGCCCAACAGATCCGCGAAGAAGGCCTCGACCGTTTCGGATTGGGCATGCTCGATCTGCGTACACGCGGACAGATCGAACGGCTCTACTGGACTATCGCCCGCGAAGTGCATGCCATCGCCAGTCAGATGCGTCACGCGCCGGAAGAACTACGTCAGTTGGCAAAGATACTGCCCGACAAATATTTCTGTAACTTCTCCCTGTTCCAGTCGCTACCCGACTCCTGGGCAATCGACCAGGTATTCCCGATCATGCCGATACACCGGTTGGACGAACGTCCCTCGCGTACGGCTACCTTGCAGGATGTGACTTGCGACTCCGACGGAAAGATCGTCAACTTCATCTCGACCAAGAACTATTCCTATTACCTGCCCGTGCACCCGTTCAAATCGAAAGACTCCTATTATATCGGTGTCTTCCTTGTCGGAGCCTATCAGGAGATCCTGGGCGATTTGCACAACCTGTTTGGCGACACCAACGCCGTGCATGTCAGTGTGGATGAGAAAGCATACTCCATCGACCAGATCATCGACGGCGAGACCGTAGCCGAAGTCCTCGACTACGTGCAATACAACCCCAAGAAGATGGTTCGCACGCTCGAAACCTGGGTCACCTCCTCCGTCAAAGCCGGCAAGATCACCGTCGAAGAGGGCAAAGAATTCCTCTCCAACTACCGCTCCGGCTTGTATGGATATTGCTATTTGGAGTAATAAAACGGTATCACCAATGAATCAAGCCAATAGATAAACCCTCCGGTTTCGTTTGCCGGAGGTTTTTAGGAATCCTTCTTCCAAGAGGGTTTCCAGGTCTTTTTTTGCCTGGTAACGTGAACAGGCCATAAGTTTGGAATAGCCCAGGACATGGATAAAGGGTTCCCGCTCCAAATAAGTATTCAGGATCGTTTTTCGCTTGTCCAATGAAGTCGTTTTCTTTTTTAAACGTTCATCATCCACATGGATCTCGGCCGCACGCAAGCGTTTGCGCAGGGTCGGGCTACTGCGGAAATTCACGCCGTTGATACGCACTTCGACCATTGGGTTTTCCGCTTCATCCTTTTTCATCTGCGTGCCAACCGACAACGATAAAATGCCAATCTCTTCCATCTCTACCGTATACCCATCGCGCAACGACCGGGCGACAAACAGGGCAATGCCATCCAACACCGCTTTGATCTGTGCCGAGTTAATCCCTTTTTCATACAATGTATCACAGATTTCGCTCAGTCGACGAACGCCTTTAGACTGTACCCTCGCATGAAATTTCTTCGCTGTATCCCCAGAAGTAGAAGGCTGGGGAGTTTCATAAATACCTACGTTTACTTTCATAGTTTTTTACCTTATAATAATGTGCAACATTGCCGGAGTTGAAATGTGCTGATAGTTATCGGCACAAGTGCTGATAATTATCGGCACAAGTGCTGATAGCTATCGGCACAAGTGTCGACAATTATCGGCACAAGTGTCGACAAATATCAGCAATTTTATTTCCCCGAAGAAAAATGAAAAGATATTCTTGAACATATTACGAAAAAGAGATTGAGATCGATGGTTTTCTATTTGATTTTCACTACATTTACCCGGATTACAAACCCTAATACCCAAAGAACATGCCTTATTACCACCCCATCAAGAAAATCACGGATTGCGAAGAGCGGAATCGTGTGATTGAGAAGTTACTCGTGTTGCGGCGGCAGTTGGACCGGGAGATCCCGCAGAAGACGGCGACGGAAACGCTTTTGTTGGCGACTTGGAACATCCGGGAGTTTGGCGATAACCGAAGTCTCGAAAGCTTGTATTACATTGCGGAGATCATTAGCCGCTTCAATCTGGTGGCCATACAGGAAGTATCGGCCAACCTCAAAGGGCTGGAAGCGGTGATGCATCTGTTGGGACACAACTGGGATTATATCGTGACCGACAGCACCGATGGCACTGCCGGTGGCGGGGAGCGTACGGCGTTTGTGTATGATACGAATAAGATCTTCTTCCGCAAGGTGGCCGGTGAGATTGTCTTGCCACCCAACAAACTGATACAGGGAGAGTTGCAATTTGCCCGAACCCCGTTTTGCGTGGCGTTCCAGGCCGGCTGGTTCAAATTCCATCTGGCCACTGTGCATATCTATTACGGTAAATCTTCCGGCGTCGATCCCCGGCGGGTGGCAGAGATCGAAGCGATTGCTAAATTCCTGACCCAAAGAGGGAAAAAGGAAGATACGAGTTATATCCTGTTGGGCGACTTCAACATCCCCAAATGCGGCGACCAGACCATGCTCGCGCTCGAGCGCAACGGCTTCTCCATCCCCGACTGCATCAAGGAACATCCCAGCGACCTGGGCCGTACGAAGCATTACGATCAGATCGCTTTCAACCTCAAACTGGAAAAGAACATGACCGTCTTCTCGGAAAAGGAGCAGAAAGCGGGCGCTTTCAATTTCACCGAGTCCGTCTATACGCCGGAGGATGTGAAAGCTTACCAGAAATACTTCGATCCGAAATATACCGAAGGTAAGACTGAAGAAGAGATTAAGAAGTATTTCCTTTCGAAATGGCGCACGTTCCAGATGTCCGACCACCTGCCACTCTGGGTGGAGCTCAAAGTGGATTTCAGTGATGCTTATCTGAAGAAATTGAAAGCCTAAGAACGATAATTGTATTAACTTTGCCCCCGTTTTTCAAAACAATTCACAAAGTCTCTCGGTTAAATAAATATGTTAGAACAAGTCGTTTGGGGAAATACAGTTGAGAACTGGGGCATCTCCGTTATCATTATTCTGGGAACGATCGCGCTCACGAAGATCGTTTCCCTGTTCAATAAGAAAATATTGTACCGGATCACGCGCAAGACCGAGAACAAACTGGATGATATCATCTATGATTCCTTGGAGTCGCCGATCCTGTTCGGCATGATGTTATTGGGGATCTGGATCGCTTTCCACCGGTTGGCGTTCTCCGAGCAGCTGGTCAACGCCGTCAATGGGGCGTACCGGATCCTGGTGGTATTGAACGTGACCTGGTTCTTTGCCCGGTTGTCGAACAGCCTGATCGATGTATATGGGACTCATCCTTCCGATAGCTCTTCACGCGCCAAGAAACAAACGGCCAAGATGATGCCGATCATCAAACGCGGGGTATTGATTCTTGTCTGGATCATCGGAGCCATTACGGCGCTTAGTCATGTGGGTGTGAATATCAGTGCCCTGTTGGGGACCCTGGGTATCGGGGGGATCGCCTTTGCATTGGCAGCACAGGATACGGTGAAAAGCATATTCGGCGCCTTCACGATCCTGACCGACCGGCCGTTTAATATCGGGGATACCGTGCGAATCGACAGCCACGAAGGTACGATTATCGACGTGGGCATCCGCAGCACCAAGATGCGCAATTACGACAAGCGTATCATCACCTTCCCCAATTACAAGATCATGGACGCTTCGATTGTCAATATCTCCGCCGAGCCGATGCGTCGGGTAGTCACCAAACTGGGACTCACCTACGACACCACACCGGAGCAAATGCAACAAGCCCTGGAGCTCCTGCGCGCCATCCCGGCAAAGGTAGAGAACGCCTCTTCGAAAGAGGTCCTCGCCAACTTCACGGAATTTGCCGACTCCGCCCTGGTCATCACCTTCACCTTCTTTATCGAAAAGAAAGGCAACAACCAGAAAGTCACCTCCGACGTCTATATGGAGGTCCTGAAAGCCTTCAACCAGGCCGGTCTGAACTTTGCATTCCCAACCCAGACACTGTATATTGACAAAGGAGACGCTTAGTAAAAAGTTTGTAAATCAGCCGGAATACACTATTTTCGGCTAAAGCAAAGTGTGATTTGGCTAAATGATCGAGATGAAAAAATAGTCAATGAATTGACAATTTTATCATTAAATTTGTCAATTCACTTGAAAATATTATATTTGAAACTTAAGAAGAAATCTCATGGAGCCTATAAAACGATTATTGCAAGACAGAATAGCCGCCAGAATAGAACCGAATAAAGCGATTCTTATCTTCGGTGCGCGAAGAGTCGGGAAAACCGTATTGATACGCCAGTTGATAAACGGTTTTGAAGGAAAAACAATGCTGCTCAATGGAGAAGATTATGATACATTGGCTTTATTGGAAGAACGGTCTATTGCTAATTACAGGCATCTGTTGGAAGGTGTTGATTTGTTGGCAATAGATGAGGCACAGAATATCCCTGATATTGGTTCTAAACTAAAACTGATTGTTGACGAGATCAAGGGCATACGCGTAATTACAAGCGGATCGTCCTCTTTTGATTTATTGAATAAAGCTGGAGAGCCTTTGGTAGGACGAAGTACACAATTTCATCTTACTCCTTTTTCCCAAAGAGAAATAGCACCGACCGAAACAACCTTGGGAACCCGGCAAAACCTTGAATCGCGTTTGATATATGGTTCTTATCCCGAAGTTGTGAAATTGGATAGCTTCGAGCGCAAGACTGATTATTTACGGGATATTGTTGGCGCTTACCTGCTGAAAGATATTTTAGCTATTGACGGATTGAAAAATTCCGGTAAGATGAAGGATCTGTTACGTCTGATAGCTTTTCAACTTGGCAATGAAGTGTCTTACGATGAACTTGGCAAACAACTTGGTATGAGTAAAAATACGGTTGAGAAATATCTTGATCTGCTCTCCAAAGTTTTTGTTGTTTACCGTCTCGGAGCCTATGCACGTAACTTACGCAAAGAGGTAACAAAAGCCGGTAAATGGTATTTCTATGACAATGGAATACGAAATGCGATAATTGGTAATTTCAATCCTTTGTCTATTCGACAGGATGTAGGCGCATTATGGGAAAATTACCTGATCGGCGAACGCATTAAAGCTAACTATAATGAAGGTTTAGGTAAGGAGTTCTATTTTTGGAGAACTTATGACCACCAAGAAATAGACCTCATTGAAGAAAGTTCGGAATCGCTTACCGCATTGGAATTTAAATGGGGGAACAAAAAACCGAATATGCCGGGTGTTTTTAAGGAAGCATATCCTAATGCGACGTTTGATGTGGTCAATAAGGATAATTATCTGAATTATATTTAATATATACCTCCCGCTTTTTTCGCTTTCAGCATTATTTTTTTCGCTTTGGTCGGAAGAGCAACAGTGAGAAGGATTGAATTCTTTATGTTTGCATTGACAAGGTTAGAAATAAGATAGTCAGCAAGAATGTGAATCACTAATGAATTCTTCGAAAGTCCTTCTCTCGATACGATTGAAGGACTTTCTGTTATCTCTATTCGTTCGTCGTCCAAGGCTTCAGCCACATCTCCAGCAAGGCCAGCTTCTGGGCGCGGTATTTGAAGCCTTTCGTCATGCCAAAGCCATGGCCGCCTTCGGGGAAGATATACATGGAAGCCGGGATATTATTGTTTTTCAATGCCCGATAGTAATCAATACTGTTTTGTGGCAAGACCACCCGGTCGTCATCGCTCAGGAACAAGATCGTCGGCGGGGTATTGACATTCACCTGTTTCTCGTTCGAGAACATATGAATATCTTCCGGCGAAGGATTATCGCCCAACAGATTGGCACGCGATCCGCCATGTGTGGCGCGTTCCATGGTGATAACCGGATAGTAGAGGATACAGAAGTCCGGACGCGTGTTTATGCCATCAAAAGCAAAGTGTGTAGCAGCCGTCGACGCCAGATGCCCTCCGGCCGAGAAGCCGGCGATACCCACCTTCGAAGGATTGATATGCAACTGCTCGGCATTGCGGCGCACATAACGGATCGCTTCCCAGGCGTCGTTCAACGGGATCTCTTTGTGTTTGTTGGGCATCCGATATTTCAGGATCACCGCGGTAATACCCACGGAGTTCAGCCATTCGGCGAAGTCCGTGCCTTCATTCTTAAACGAGAGGCCGGCATATCCCCCACCGGGACAAACCACCACGACTGCGCCCGTATTCTTTTCCGCCTGCGGCGAATAAATGGTCAAGGTTGGATGCGACACATTGATATACCACGTGCCGTTGTTCTGCACCGTTTCCGCAACCGTCAGCCCATTCTCCGTCGGCGGCTGACCATTCCACAGATCCACCACTTGCTGGGCATAGCCGTTTACAACACCCACCAATAAACATAAAAACACCAGGAAACTCTTCATTTTCATCATACACATAGATTATACCTGTTAGTAATTGAAGCTATCTTCGATTTATTGAAACAAAGGTAGTGATTATTTAGCTATTTTTTCAATTTGCTGCATTTGCCGCGAGATAGGTCATTAAAGTCTTTTAGGTCTTTTAGATCTTTTAGGTCAGCGGTAAAACCTAAATGACCTAAATGACCTAAAAGACCTAAATGACTTTAAAGACCTAAAAGACCTTCAAATGCTCTTCTCTTCTGAAGCCTTCCCTATGATACTACGGAATCACCACTTTGGCTACCTTATTGCCGATCTGTACGATATACATACCGGCGGGCAGAGGCACGGTAGTGGTCCCGGCCGTGAGCTGGCGGGTGGCATAAAGCTTTCCGGCCGGTGTGTAGATGGACAAGCGAGTGGCCAAGGGGGTCTCAGCCACCAGCGCTCCATCGGAAACGTATAAATCAATCGGGGTAGTATCAATCAGGGCATTGCCGGTTGCGTTCACTCCTTCGACGGTGATCACCTGATGATCGGTCACCCGGTCGAGCAGGAAGCTCCATTCGGTAGCGCGCAGGGCATTCTCGGGAAGCCATTCCACACCGTTGAGGAAGACATGCACATCCGACGGATCATGTTCGTTCAGCGTACTCAGTGTCAGACGGAACGGATCGCCATAAGGCAGCGAATAGGTTCCGGGCAGCGGATTGCTGACAGCACCCGGCACTTCGGGGATCGTCAGCTTATATTCGCGCAGGGCGATCAGCACCTCACTGTCTTTCGTGATGGGATTAATGATATAGCTGAAAGTATTGTTTCCCAGTTCGCGAAGCGTTTCTTCTTTCCCATCGATGGTAAAGAGCAGTTCGTCGGCCGTGACCGGTTCCTCGGTATTGAATTGCAGATACAGATGTTCACCCTCTTCTATCGTCAGTTCACCTGCCGAATAGTTAGCGGTAATGCTTCCACCGGTTTCCAGGTTGATGATATGGTATACGGAGTTGGCAGTGGGGATTACGACAAACAGAGGCGAGGTAACGACGATTTCACCTACAGCTTTCTTGATAGTCGTTTGGATCCGGTAGAATCCGGCTCCGGGAGGCGTAAAGCTCAGGGTATAATCCTCAAGCTCATTTCCTGACTCAGCCCTTGAGAATGGGTTTTTAAACCGCTGTATACCGGAGTAAGCTCCTCCTCCTACGGGAACATCCTCAAGCTGGCCCGTATCTTCGTTCACCTTCTTTAAGTCATGCTTTATTTGCTCTAATTTTTCCTGATCTTCCGGCATACTGGCAGGCATATTAGCCGAATTAGCAGGTGTATTCGTAGTATTGCCAGGCTTTGGGAATATCGGAGGGAAACCCGGCAGCTGTTTAAAGAAATCAAGAGGATTAGGAGGATCTGTAGGATTAGGTCCCGCCACTTCCGTAGCACGTCCCGTTTCGTCGGTAAAGCTTGCCCTTTCATTAACGATCACCGCTGTTTCGATTTCATCTTCGCCAGGAGTCAGACCGTTTGTGTTTAGACCGCCTGTGTTTTTTATGAGATTCAACGTTTTCAGTATATCTTGTATTGTCTCTTCCTTCACCTGCGGTTCTGCCTGGATTATCCCATTGCGTATCTCTTCTTTGGCTGTCGTTCCCAACTCCGTTCCTGTGGGTTTGGCTTTTTCCGGAGTCTGAGGAACGATCTTAACCTTAGAGTCTTCTGCGATAGTAATCGTTTTTATTCTATTGAGATTCTGCTGGATCAATGTCAGGTCCACGTTTTTTTCCACAATCAAATTGGTGATATCGGTGTCCAATAGGGTGATTTCCCTCTTTTCTTGTTCTCCTCCATTAACGATGGTGGGCGAAGCAATTTCTATCGTGTTGATTGTTAGTCCGGGGATAATACCGTTGAAGGGGATTTCATCGCCTCCTTCAACTAATTTAAGCCTATTATTATTGGTGATCACAATCTTTTCTGCAGGTGTTTCTTTTTCTTCCAATTCTTTCAAACGGGCAGGAAGGTCATTCCCTTTTACTGCGAGATAATGGGTAAATAACACATTGCCGATCTGCGTTTCGATGCGATATTCTCCGGCTTCTACGCCTTTCCCGTTTTCTGCCTGGAGTTTCAGTCCTTTATTATCGGGTTCATTAAGCTCCTGTAGTAATTGATTCGTCAGCTCTAACCAATCCTCTCCTTCTCCTGTATTTTTCTTCTTCATATTAATTTGCTCAGCGGGAAGACCTGCTGGCTGGGCAAGAAGCGGACTGTACAATAGCGCGATATACTTTCCATCTTCCGCGGGAAGCATCGTCTCTGTCCAGGCCCGTTTTTTGAGCACCTTCGTGCCGACTGTGGCTTGTTGGATAGCACCTGTCCAATCTTTCAGCGTAGCTTTTTCATTCACCGACAGGGCCTCGGTGATTTTCAGCAATCTATCACTCCCGAGATCTTCGAATTGGGCAGCCATTACCGGCTCACAAATAAGTTCGCCGTCGACTTCGACACGTTTTACTTTCAATCCCGGCTCATCTGTTGTTCCGGACGCTTGGGCGATCTCCAGCGCTACTTTCGCCTTCTCATTAATCTTTAAGGCATTGGCGATTTCAACCCCTCTCATATTGATCGTAACTGCCGGCACAGCCGGTTTGACAGTCAGGTTATTGAGTTTCACGCCTTCTTCCATCGTCAGAACTAATTCATTACCCACATAGGAATCAATATCCAGGTTGTCAAATTCAATACGGAGAAACAAATCACTACTATCAAACTCTTTATAGATCTGCTGACCATTATCTATGCCAACGGTCGTTTTATACGCGATCAGATAAGTTTTATTATTTTCCGCCCTGATGCAAACGGAATAACCGGGTTCCAAATTACTTAATTCGAATTGCGTTTGCCCATACATGCTCACCGAGCACAAAAGGGCAATCAGCCAAAGCATCTTTTTTCTTGGTAGAAATGTTTTCATGTTGTTGTTTTTTTAGATATTACTGTTAATTAAGAATTGTTGTTCACTTTGTTTCGACCAAAAGTAAAATATGCAAATGAGAAAAATGTTACAATTGATCAATTGTAACCAAATTTTTCTACAGCCTTTCATTTTCGGTTTATTCTCTTTATCTTTCGGGGCTGAAAGCTGAATCCGTCTTTTCTCGATGAAAAGGCCAAAAATGAAGAAAAAACAGCGATGAAACAGATACGATTTGCACTCTTATTGGTATTTTGCCAAATATTCTTTCTGATGCCTTGTTTGGCAATGGATGAAGAGAATCCTTTTGCCAAAATGATCGATCGCTCTTATCCGGAGAACTGGGTGGAGCTGACCACGCAGTACACCCAACTCAGCTATACCGACTCTTTGCAAGGTCTGCGACTGACGCAACAGATCCGCGAAGTGGCCCAGCAGACCGGTAGTGATTACTGGCAGTTGGAAGCCGATTTCTTTCGGGTCAACTACAACCACCGCGAGGAGGTGCGCAACGCAGCAACCACCCAAGAGACTATGCTTCAGTTGGAGGAGATAGCCCAACAGGCTCTACTCCGCCATCATCCGGGCATACGTATCCGGGCGTTGGAAACCATCATGCGTGCTTACCGCGATATCCTGCAAAACTATGAGATGGCTTTCGAATACAGCCGGATATTGGCCGATGAGTTGGAACAGGTCGACGCCTCGATCTATATCGACAAATTGCAAGCCTACCGGATCATCGGTGACCTCTATTATATGTTCGGCGACCTGGAAGGGGCCGCTTTTTATTACGCCAAGCTGTTGGATGATAAAGGGAAAAAGACCGAACAGGAGATGTTGCATCACTTCCCGGCCTATTGCAACCTGGGACTGATCGCACGCAAGAAAGACAACGACATAGCGACCTCGGACAGCCTCTACAACCGGGTCTTGTATCTGGCGGAGCAGGGCAATGAGACCTATCGCCGGCAGGGAAGGGTATGGAAAGGCATCATCTATTCGCAACTGGGCGACAACCGCTACTTCGAGAACGACTATGAAAGCGCGATCCCCCTATACCAGCAGAGCCTGGAGATTATGGTGGATTATAATGATCCGCACTTTGTGGCCGGTACGTCTATCCGGCTGGCAAATCTGTACCTGTTGAAAGGAGAGCTCAAGGCCTGCAAGAGCTTGCTCGACCAGGCGCGCACGTGTATCGACCAGTCGTACCAGCAAAGGCGTTACCACGAACTCTTCCCCGTATTAAGCAAGTATTACGCGGCCATAGGCGACCGCTCGGCGTCCATGGCTTACCTCGATTCGGCAATGATTGCCCAGGAAGCATACAATAAACAATTCAGTTCTTTGCAGTTGTTGCGCGCCGAGCAGCGCAATTTCAAGCTCGAGCAGATAGCCCGCGAAGAAGAACTGCATACCGAGCAGGTACGCAGCCGCGGTTATCGCTTATTGTCGCAGGCCATATTGGCGGGATTCGTGATCGCACTGGGACTATTGCTTTATATCCTTTATATCTACCGGAAGAAACAGGCGGCATACCGCGAACTGGTGCGCCGGGCGCAAGCCTGGGCTGTCGAACGGCCGGCAACCCTTCGGGAAGCGGCAACGGCAAACGCTGCCTGGTGCGAGAATACAGACGACGACGAATATCCTGAAATAGACAACGACGACGAATCGGATCAGCAGATCGCTCAGGCAGTCATCACGCTGATGGATGCGGAAAAGATCTTCCTGGCCCACGACCTGACGCTCGATACCCTGGCATTGCGTCTGAAGGTCAATCGTTCCTACCTCTCCAAAGCAATCAACCAGTCGATCGGAAAGAAATTCACCGACTACGTCAACGAATACCGCATCCGCGAAGCCATCCACCGGCTGAACGACCCCTTGTTGCAAAGTCAGTCACTCGAAGGCCTGGCCGCCGAATGCGGTTTCAACGACCGCATCTCTTTCTACCGCGTATTCAAAAAGATCACCGGCCTCTCCCCTTCGGAATACCGTAAGAATATGCGATAAAACACTGTCTTTTTCGTAAGGATAAGGAAGGAAAAGTCCGAAGACCGGGAGAGAATAACAGTATAAGATAGGTCATAAAATTGTTAGAGGTACCTCAAAAACAATTATGAGGTACGTCAAAACAAATTATGAGGTACCTCATAACAGATTTAGAGGTACCTCATAATATTTTTTCTGCCCTACCTTCTCAAAACATCAACCAGTTGTTCCATCATTTGCCCCAAGGTATTTTCAGATTGTGCCGTATAGAAGTTGGTATCGATCTCAAATCGATTGATTACGAGTAGACATGAATACTGCCCTGGGCGGAAGGCAGATAGTTGACGCCGATCCAGGTGATCATCAACAGGATAAAGGCAATAGGCAACAGCCATAGGGTGAAGGTGGGATGCCACCGGCGCAGGCGCATATGGATATACATCAGATAGGCAGCTGCAGTGATAAAGGCCCAGGTCTCCTTCGGATCCCACGACCAATAATGTCCCCAGGCTTCTTTCGCCCAGACACAGCCCATCAACAGACCGAGCATCAGGAAACCGAAACCGGCATAGACCAGGTTATCCATCAACTGATAAAGCTTCTGATCGGCAAGGCCTTTACTCTGTTTCTTTATTTGAATAAAAGAGGCTATCGTAGCAGCGCCCAACAGGGCATACGATAGGATATAAGAGGTTACATGCGGCACAAACCAGATACTTTGCAAGGCCGGCATCAGGTTTTTCGAGTGAATCTCCGGTTTGAACAGGTTGATACAGACAAAGACACAGGCCATCAAGCTACTGAACGACAATAACCAGTTGTATTTCCAGTTCTTATAGGTCAGGAAACCGATCACCGACAGGAAAAAAGAGTACCACAAACGGGTCTCGCCCATCGTGCGCATCGGCGGACGCTCGAGGCTGATCCACATACCGACGATAAAGAGAACAAACACGGCAATACCCGCCAGCATCAGAAGATCAATCAGTCGCCGCTGTATCTTCGTATAGACCAACGTGCCCGCCGCGATCCATAACAACATCGCCGGAAGGGCAAACCAGACAAACTCATTCCACGTCACCATCACTTTCCTCCTTTCTTCGGTTTCCCATCCATAACATACATACCGAGCCGGCAGCCAACAAGAGAATACCCACGTAGACCGCGATCACCCAGGGATCGTAGACCAACTCCATACTGCTGTAAGAAGACAACTTCCCGGCTTCGGTGTCGTAGCCATACTGATAGATCATCCAGTGTTTCACCCGATAGGGCTTATTCACCTCCAACCGCGTATGTCCTTGTGCCCCGTCTTCGGTAAACACATCGATATCGGAGATAAAACGTTTGGGATCCGGGCGGGTCATCACCACCGTATAGGTATCGTCCAGCGGTAGGGTCATCAAGAGTTGAGCGGTACTGCCGCCACAGACCCAGCCCTGGGCAGTCTTTCCCGTATGGCGGTTCTTCGCATGAATCAAAACGGCGGGAGTAGCTCCGGGCATTGCTACCCGTCGATAGGTGCTGTCGCTGTTGCGCACCGCTTCATGGATATATTCTTCGACCGAGAGATCCCATGCGTCGATCTTTCCCGTCACCGGTTTCTCATCCAACTGAAGGTATTCAGGGTGCTGCTCGGGTTGTGCATGCCCCGATTGCCGGTCGATCACCGCCAGTTGCGGCGGATACTCTTCCATGATAAAATCATTCAAACGGATGGCGATCGGCAGTTCGAGCGCTTCGCCATCGGCATTATACACCCGCCATTCGGTATCTCCCTCACGCACATACATCACATAACGTTTCATATCCGAAGCCCCCAGCCCCGAAGCAAACAATAACAGCCAAAGGCCGATATGATTCAGGTAAAAAGCATAATCCGCCTTGCGGAAAGAGAAAAGACGGCGCGCGATCAATGTACCTAAAGAGAGTAACAGTAAAAGATAAAGTATGACAAACGGCCAGGAAGTCGTCATTTGCCGAAATCCCAGCGCCGTGCCCAGGCTTTTATCGCCAGGATGAATATGCGCAAGCTGCGGCGTCAGCCCCATAAAGATGCCCAATATCAGAAGCCCACCTATCAAAGCCACCGCCATCGGCACACCCGAAAGCCATTGCACCAGCGGGTTCTTCCGTTTCACCGCTAATAAGACAGACAGTAAGACAATCACCGCCCCTACAATCCCATTCACCGGCCAGAGCAACAAGGTAAAGTCAAAAGGCCCGGCAAAGATCTGTAAAACAGAGCCTACCACCAACAATCCAAACACCAAAGCAATGCTTTCCGGGTACCGCCAGGGGAATTGCCACATATTTCGTTTACTTTCTTCCACGAGAGTTCAATTACGAATTAAAAATTACGAATTACGAATGAAGATCAAATTACAAGGCGGAAAGATACAACTTTATAATTTTTAATTCGTAATTCGTAACTCGTAATTGTCTTATTTCATCGCCAGCCGTCCGTTTCCTTTCGCTTTCTCTACCCATTTGGGGACAACGGTTTGCTTCCAGTTATCTTTCTTGTCGTGTAGGGTTTTCATATCCAGTCCGATATACTCTTGTGCTTTGCTTTTGGTGGAGATATCAGGCAGATTAACATCCGTTACTCCGTTAGCAAACAATACCTTTTGCAGTTCCAATTGCGCCTGCAAGGTACGATCCAGACTATGAGCCAGGATGCGTTGCGTTTCTACCGGCGCATGGAACGAACCGCCATGCGAAGCCACCGCAAAGTCCCAACGCCATTGTGCTTGTCGAAGCAGTTGCAGGGAAGCAGCCATTTGCGCCTCATTTGCTCCATTATCCCAAGCGGTCTTCGCCAGGATATGCGCTTTGGAGAGTTCGGTCTCGATACGGTCGCGGATCTCTAAGGCTTTGTCCTGGTATTCATAGACATACTTGCGCAGGTTTTCTTCGCTGTCGCGGTGACAAGTCTGGCAGGTATTGGCGATGTTCTTCAAAGGGCTGACGATCTGATGATCGGAATACTTAATGCCCCCTTCCGATTTATAAGGCATGTGGCAATCGGCACAACCCAAGCCACGCTGACCGTGCGTACCCATCATAAAGAGTTCGTAGTCGGGATGCTGCGCTTTCAACATCGGGGCACGGCTGACGGCATGTGTCCAGTCGGCATAGTCGGCTTCGTCGTAATACTTTTCCATATCTTCCACCGTAAAACCACCGTCCCAGGGGAATGTCAGGTATTTACCGTCGCCCTGGAAATAATATTCCACATGGCATTGGGCACAGACCAGGTTACGCATCTCCTGCGGAGTCGCCTCAGCGATATTCTTTCCCTGGCGCTCGAACGCTTCGACCAATGCCGGACGAGTGATCGTCAGGTTCATCGTCTGCGGATCATGACAGTCGGCACAACCGATCGGGTTGACCACCTCATCACCCAACGCACCCCATTTGTCTTTATAGAAGTTTTCGATACCCATCTCCTGCATCATACGCGGCACATCGGGGCTTTTACACGTCCAGCAGGTAGCCGGTTGCGGTCCGTCGCCATCCGCCACCGGTGTGCCGGTGCGTAAGGTCGAGCGGATATCTTCGATCGCATACGCATGTCCGCGCGGAGCGGAATAGTCCTGCGCGAAAGCATAACCTGCCCAAAGCACCACCATCTCCGGACGACTTTCCAAGACGTCTTCCGGCATATTACCCAGGTGCTTGCTGCGGAAGTCCATATCGGCGGTTTTCTTCCAGGTGGCATACTCGCGCGGGTAATTGGTTCCCCACAACTCGTTATGCGGTTCTATACCCGCAATCTCTACCTTCTTATTATTAAATAAGGTAGCGATCTCTGCTCGTCGTTCGGTGATCGACGCCGCCAGTATCCCCAATACAAATACCGCTACCATCACTACGCCAAAGATTCCCCATCCGATCAGGGGTTTGCGTTTAATTGCTTCTGCTAATTTCGTGAACATGTATCTTAATTGTTAATTATTAATTGTTAATTATTAATTTTCCTAAGGCTTATAGGACTCCTTGGACTTCCTAGGACTTCTTAGGCTCCTTAGGGCTCCTTGCGCTTCCTAGGGTTCATAGGACTCCCAGAAGCTCCAGGAATCTTAGGTACCTTATTCTTCCTTCATCATTTTCTTTAACCATTCCGGTACCGGAGAAACAGGTAACGGAACAAGCGCATTCGGCGACGACGACAGGTTGCTCACCTTCGTATGTGGCACCTGCGTGTGGCAATCCCAACAGGCTTTGCCTTCGCCTTTCTTCACCTCCGCATACGTGATCATGCCGGTTTTCACAAACTCCGTATTGAGTTGCGTATGGCAACGGATGCAGTTGTTCATTATCACCGTATGGCTACCATCGCGCGGACGCAGGGTCTGCGGCTCGCCTTTGATCGTAAAGACGGCGGCATGATAGAGACCATCCATCGCTTTGAACGCGTATTTCTCAATGGCGTTGTTCTGCGGCACATGGCAATCGTTGCAATTCGTCCACAAGGCGTGCGAACTATGGTTCCAGGAATCGTAATAAGGCGACATGATATGGCAATTCACACAAGTCGACGGTTCATCCGACAGATACGAATGCATGCGCGACATATAAACGGCATACAGACCGATCCCGCCCAACAATCCCCCTGCGACAAAGAAAGCAAGGAGCATTTTCGAAGGGATGTGGCTGAATATTTTCTTCATGATAGAATATGAATACTTGTTGTTAATGCAAAGATAAGCGATCGTTCGGAGGCTAAATGTAATCAAAATTACATTCTGTCGAATAAAACAAAAGAAAAATTAGCGCACCTTCGACACTTAATCCCGATTATTTAATAAATTTGCCGTAATCTATCTAAATTAAAAACACGTAATCCATGAAAAAGAACATTTTGCTTCTATGCATTCTGCTTAGTAGCGGGCTTTTTGCCCAGAACGCTCCCAACTGGGAAAACCCGGAAATATTCGCCATCAACCGGGAAGCGACACGAACCACTTCCCTGCCCTACCCGAACGAGGCATTGGCGATGGCCGACGACTATGCGGCTTCACCTTATTATCAATTATTAGACGGACAATGGAAATTCTTTTGGGTGCCCAAGGTTGCCGAGGTGCCCGAAGGCTTCTGGCAAGAGAATTATAATGTGTCCGCCTGGAAAGAGATACCCGTGCCGGGCAATTGGGAGTTCAACGGGTATGGCATACCGATATATACCAGCGCCAGTTTTGGTTTCCGCGCCCGTCCGCCTCATATCGATCGCGAAGACTCTCCGGTAGGCGCTTACCGGCATACGTTCAATATCCCGGAGAACTGGGAAGGACGCAAAGTTTTTCTGCATTTCGAAGGAGGAACCAACGCGATGTATGTCTGGGTAAACGGCAAAGAAGTCGGTTATACGCAAAACGCCAAGAGCCCGGCGGAATTCGATATCACGCCTTATATCCGCCAGGGCAAGAACACCCTTGCCTGCCAGGTGCATAAATACAGTGACGGTTCCTATCTGGAAGACCAGGATATGTGGCGCCTGGGCGGTATCCACCGGTCGGTCTACCTCTACAGCACAGCGCAAACCCGTATCTGGGATTATTTTGCTCATCCGGAGCTCGACAAAAACTACAAGAACGGTACGCTTGCGTTGGATATGATCCTGAAGAATTATGCATCGACCGATCAATCCCAAACACTGGAGGCTACATTATTAGATAAGGCAGGCAAGAAGGTATTTGCCCGCACGCAGCAGGTGGTTATCCCTGCCAATGGCGTTTCCGAGTTTACCTTATCCGGCAATATCGCTTCGCCGGCGAAATGGACAGCCGAGACACCCCATCTCTATACCTTATTACTTACACTGAAAGATGCCAACGGCAAGGTGGTCGAAGCGACCTCCCACAAGCTTGGCTTCCGCAAGATCGAGATCAACGACGGCCAGCTCTTTGTCAACGGTAAGAAAGTATTCTTCAAAGGGGTTAACCTGCATGAGTTCGATACCCGCCGCGGCAATGTGGTCGACCGGGAGATTATGATGAAGAACATACAACTGATGAAAGAACTAAATATCAATGCTGTCCGTACGTCTCACTATCCGCAGCCGCCGTTATGGTATAAATTGTGCGACGCATACGGTTTGTACCTCGTAGACGAAGCCAATGTCGAGTCGCACGGCTTGGGTTACGGACCGGACAACGTATCCAACTTCCCCGAATGGAAAGCGCAACACATGGATCGCCTGTACAGCCTGATCGAACGCGATAAGAACCATGCCTCCGTCATCTTCTGGTCGCTGGGTAACGAAGCCAGCAACGGCAAGGCGTTCTTCGCGATGTACGATTGGGCCAAAGCGCGCGACAACAGCCGGCCCGTGCAGTACGAACAGGCTTACCAGAAAGATCCCAATACGGATATCATCTGCCACATGTATCCTTCGTGGGCAAATATGACGCGCGACGCGGCGAAAGACCTGGGCAAACCTTATATTATGTGTGAATACGCGCACGCCATGGGTAACAGTATGGGTAACTTCCAAGACTATTGGGACCTGATGCGCTCGAGCAAGAATATGCAAGGTGGCTTTATCTGGGAATGGTACAATCACGGCTATGCGGCACACGACGAGCAAGGCCGCTTCTACTGGGCTTACGGTGGCGACCTGAACGGTTACAACAAGATGAACAGCAAGAACTTCTGTATGGACGGCATTATCAGCCCCGATCATCAATACCTGCCGCATACTTATATCGTAAAGAAAGTATATCAGGATATCCTTTTCGAAGCCAAAGATCCGGATAAAGGAATGATCACAGTGATCAACGACTTCAAATTCACCGATATCAACGCGAAGAACTATGCTTTCAAATGGGTCTTACTGAAAAACGGCGAGCCCACGGCCGAAGGCAGTTTCACCGTCGATGTCAAAGCCGATAGCCGGAAAGACGTCACCCTCAAATTGCCGGCATTGGAACAAGGACCGGGAACGGAGTATTTCCTGCAGCTCTATGCCTATACCGTCGAAGCGACCACCTTCCTGCCGAAAGGATTTGAGTCGGCCAAAGAAGAGTTTGCGCTGGCAGGCAATAACTATTTCACGGCGGAAGAAAGAAACGGCTCCCTGCAAATGGATCAGCAAGAAGATAAAACCATTGTCAAAGCAGGCGATCTGACCTATACCTTCTCTACTGTGAACGGAGCTTCCCTCATCAGCCTGACGCAAGGAGACAGACGCGTCTTCAACGAACTGCCACGTATGAACTTCTGGCGCGCGCCCAACGATAACGACTTCGGTTCGAAAGAACAATACAATCTCCGCCTATGGGATGCCGCCAGCCATAACCTGATCTACCGTTACGGCTGGATGGAAGAGACCATAGGCGGCATCACGTTCCGCTACGTTGTCAAACCCCGCGGTATCGAAGCGAAAGTAGATCTGGCTTATACCGTAAACAAAGACGGCAGCCTGACGATCGATGCGCACTACCAGTCTTTGTCCGACGACGAACTGCCGGAGATGATGCGCTTCGGTATGCTGATGACGCTGCCGCGCGAGATGAACGACTTCACCTGGTACGGACGCGGTCCGCATGAAAACTACATCGACCGCAACCACGATACCTTTATGGGCATCTGGAACGGCAAGGTGGAAGATCAGGCATTCGCCTACTACCGTCCGCAGGAGACCGGCAATAAAACGGATGTGCGTTGGCTCACCTTGAAGAACGCCGCCGGCAAAGGTATCCGCATCTCCGGTCCCCAGCCGCTGGCGGCCACCGCCATTCCCTACAAACCCGAAGATCTCGACCCGGGAATGACCGAGAAGCAACAGCACTGGTCGGACGTTGTCGCCCGCCGGGAGAACGTACTCTACGTCGATCTCTTCCAACGCGGTGTCGGTGGTCTGAACTCCTGGCGCGATCGCCCGTTGGATCAATACCGCTTCCAAGAGAAAGAGTATAAATACAGTTATACGATTGAGTTTGTGAAGTAAAAGAACCGCATTTCAAGCTCCCTGCCTTAAATAAAGCAGGGAGCTTATTTTTTGTTTGGAATTAGAAGCGGATCAGCTGCATCAGTTTTCCTTTTTGCAAAAGGGTGATCTCGCGGCGTTCGGAAAGGATTAAGCCGTCGGTCTGCATCTTGGTCAGCTCGCGCTCGAGTGAAGGGCGCGAGACACCAAAGAAATCCGCCAGTATGCTCTTGGGTTTATCCAGCGTAACCCGGTCCGATTGCTGCTCTTTCGAGAGATCGAGTAGATACACCGCCATCTTCTGCCGGATCGTGCGGAAAGACATAAAATGCAATTTCCGACTCAGGCGGGAAGCGAAGTTGGCCGAGATATCGAGGTAATTACGCAACAGCGTCTCATTCATCTGTAAGAGTTTCAGGATCGACTGGCGAGGGATAATCAAAGCCTCCACCTCTTCCCGTGCCATCGCCTGCACCGGAAACCGGTTGTGCTCGCCAAACAGGAAAAGAATAGCCAACGGGTTAGGCGCTTCGATATCTTCTACTTTCACAATGCGCCCGGACGGATCGCTCATCTCCGCCTTTACACTCCCCGACAACAGGATAATCAACCGGTTCACCGGCTCATCCTGCATCGCCAACACCTCATTCTTCCGAAACCGCACTTCCGAAAAAGGGATCGAAGCAAACAGCCGTTCCAACTCATTCAACGAAACCGAGCGGAACAAAGGCAATTTTGATAAAAGGGATATATCCATTCTGCAAAGATAGAGTATTTTGTTCTTTGGTGTATATCTGCTAATACTATCTAAGCTCCTCTCCTGGCCAGGAGAGGAGCTTAGATAGTATTAATCGATACCACCAGCTTCCGCACATCAAAATATTTATACCACTGTAACATTGGTTACACTTTCGCGGGCTTTTCCTACGCTACCTTTGCGGTGAACTTAAATCAAAGGGATATGAAGCGGACAATTATTAAAATTGACGAAGCGAAATGTAACGGTTGCGGCGGCTGTGTGAAGGGTTGCCACGAAGGGGCTTTGCAACTGATCGACGGGAAAGCGGTGATGATCAGCGATCTGTATTGCGACGGCCTGGGTGCCTGTATCGGTGAATGCCCGGTCGGTGCGATCACGTTGGAGGAACGCGAAGCGGAGCCTTACAGTGAAGAAGCGGTAATGGAGCGGATCGTACCCAAAGGGGAAGCGGTGATCCTGGCTCATCTTCGTCATCTGAAGGAACATGGCGAGAAGGAACTCGTACACCAGGGACTGGATTACCTGGAACGGCATCAGATCGAGATCGATCTCTCTTCATTGAAGCCCACCCAACAGGCGGAGCCACTGGCTTGCGGTTGTCCGGGATCTATGGCACGTGAGATCAAACGTCCGGTAATCACCGGCATGGCTCCGGCAGGATATACACCGACAGCTTGCGTTTCCGAACTGCGACAGTTCCCCGTGCAGCTCCACCTGATTAATCCCGCCGCCGGTTTCTTCCGCAACGCCCATCTCTTATTGGCTGCCGACTGTACGGCTTTTGCTTCGGGTGATTTCCATAGTCGTTTCCTGCGAAACCGGATGTTGGCGATCGCCTGTCCGAAGCTCGACAGCAATACCCAGAGTTATGTAGAGAAACTAAAGGCGATGATCGACGAAGCCCGTATCGAAACCCTTACCGTATTGGTGATGGAAGTGCCTTGTTGTGGCGGCCTTGTCAAGATCGCCCAGCTGGCGCGTGAACAGGCCGAACAGCATATCCCCATCAAAGTCATTGTGCTTTCCGTGCAGGGAGAGGTGAAGAGCGAGCAGTGGATCTAAACTAATGATGAATGATTAATGTTTAATGAATATAAACTGAACTTACGTCAGAATTAATAATTAACAATTAAAAATTAAAAATTAAGAGACATGAACATGTTTTGTTTTCAATGTCAGGAAGCAGCCGGAGGTAAAGGTTGCACCGTGAAAGGAGTATGTGGGAAAGAACCCGAAACAGCAACTCTGATGGATTTATTGATGTATGTCACCCGTGGCATGTCTATTGTCAATCAGGCGTTACGCGAGAAAGGGATGGCTGAGCAAGAAGCCAGCCGTCAGATCCTCGACGCTTTGTTTTGCACCATCACCAACGCCAATTTCGATAACGAGGCAATCGCCCAACGGATCGATAAGGCATTGGCTACTAAAAACCGGTTGATCGGCCTGGCCGAGAAACACGGCATCGCATTGCCCGAACTGGAAGAGGTGCATTATCAGACGACTCCGGATAAATACCTCGAAGAAGGTGCCCGCGTGGGTATCTTAACGGAAGCCAATGAAGATATCCGTTCACTGAAACAGTTGGCGATCTACGGCGTCAAAGGGGCGGCTGCCTATGCAGAACACGCATTAAATCTCGGCTTTGAAGAGGAAGCGATCTATGAAATGTTGGAGAACGCCCTGGCTGAAGTAAGCCGTACGGATATCGATGCCGACAGCCTGACGGCTTTGGTCTTGAACATCGGCGAGTGTGGCGTCAAAGCCATGGCACAGTTGGATAAGGCGAACACCACCCGCTACGGTAATCCGGAAATTACGAAAGTAAATATCGGTGTAGGCAAGAACCCCGGCATCCTCGTGAGCGGTCACGACCTGAAAGACTTCGAAGAATTGTTGGAACAAACCGCCGGAACGGGCATCGACGTTTATACCCATAGCGAGATGCTGCCGGCCAACTACTATCCGGCGTTCAAGAAATACCCGCATTTCGTAGGCAATTACGGCAACGCCTGGTGGAAACAACGCGAAGAGTTCGAAACGTTCAACGGCGTATTCCTGTTTACCACCAACTGCATCGTTCCTCCCTTAAAAACGAACACCTACGCGGATCGCATCTATACCACCGGATCGGCCGGACTACCCGGTGCCAAACATATCGCCGCACGGCAGGACGGACAGCCGAAAGACTTCTCTGCCCTGATCGAACATGCCCGCAGATGTGCCCCACCGACCGAGATCGAACACGGAGAGATCATCGGTGGATTTGCCCACAACCAGGTATTGGCATTGGCCGACAAGGTAGTGGATGCCGTCAAAGCAGGTGCGATCAAGAAATTTGTGGTGATGGCCGGATGTGACGGACGCATGAAGTCGCGCGCCTATTATACCGATTTCGCGCAGGCATTGCCCGGCGACTCGGTGATCCTGACGGCCGGATGCGCCAAATACCGTTACAACAAACTGGCATTGGGCGATATCGGTGGTATCCCCCGCGTATTGGATGCCGGACAGTGCAACGACAGCTATTCCCTGGTTGTCATCGCTTTGGCCTTGAAAGAAGCATTCGGTTTGAAAGACATCAACGACCTGCCAATCGTCTACAATATTGCCTGGTACGAACAAAAAGCGGTGATTGTTTTATTAGCCCTATTGAGCCTCGGCGTCAAGAATATCCATCTCGGCCCGACCCTGCCCGCCTTCCTTTCGCCCAACGTGACGAACGTCTTGGTGGAAAACTTCGGCATCGGCGGCATAAGCACCGTAGAGGCAGATATGGAGTGGATGTAGTCTACATTTCGCACCGACTCACGCCTAAAAAAACATCTAAATGACTCTTCAAAAACGCTTAGATGTTTCTTCAAAAACTCTTAGAAGTTTTTGGAAGAACATCTAAGCGTTTTTAGAAGAACATTTAGATGTTTTTTGGCTTGGGGGGGTCGCTGTCAAATAGGGTGAGGTGTGAAGGAAACAGGCTATAGGGATTATTTATGTACCTTATATACTACCCCATCAAAAACTGTCATCATTCATACATCCCACCATACGACAAAAGTTTATCTTTGCCAGGCAAAGCTACAAAGGCATGAAGAAAACGCATAAGTTACTCGGTTTGTTATTACTCTTGTTTATGATCTGGATGGCGGTGTCGGGCGTTGTTCTGAACCACCGTTCCCTGTTCTCCGATAAAGAGATCAGTCGGGCGGCATTGCCGACAGACTATCTTTATGAGAACTGGAACTATGGCTTTTTCAAGGGATCGGCTCCATTATCGGGCGACTCTGTACTTCTTTATGGCAACGAAGGGGTGTGGCTGTCGGATGCGGCCAATACGTTTATCCGGGAGTTTAACGCGGGCATCAAAGAAGGAGCCGACAACCGCAAAGCGATGCGGGTGGTACGGACGGCATCGGGCGAGGTGTATTGCGCGACTTTGTTTGCGCTTTATCGTTTGGAAAGCGATAAACAATCGTGGAGTCCGGTTGATATTCCGGCGAAATTAGACCGGATCAGCGATATGGAAGTCATGGGCGATTCGGTGGTGGTCGTTACCCGCTCGGAATTGTTAGTCAATAAAGGTGACGGCAAATTTATACGGAAAGAGCTCGCTACGACGCCCGATCTGGACGAGAAACGGTCGCTTTTCCGGTTGATCTGGACGTTGCATAGCGGGGAATTGTTCGGCTGGATAGGCAAATTGATTGTGGATGGTATGGCGATCGTTCTGGTGTTTCTGAGCATCACCGGTGCATTGATCTGGCTGTTGCCGAAAGTGATCCGACGCCGGAAGAAGAAAACGTTATCTGCCAAACGATCAACCCATACTTTGCGTTTCTCCGGGAAATGGCATAATAAAGTGGGCTATTGGCTGACGATTCCATTATTGATTGTGGTGATCACCGGCAGTTTCCTGCGTCCTCCGCTGTTGATTGCCATCTCCCGGGCGAAAGTTACGCCGCCACCACTGACGACAATGCGTACAGCGAATCCCTGGCACGACCTCTTGCGCGCATTGCGTTACGATACGGAACACGATGATTGGCTATTATATACTTCGGAAGGATTCTTTTCATTGGCTTCATTGGATGCTGCTCCGCGGCGAATGCCCTATCAACCGCCCGTCAGCGTGATGGGCTTGAATGCCTTCCATCCCTTGGGCGATGACTATTGGATCACCGGATCGTTCAACGGGCTATTGCTCTGGAACCGGACAAACGGCGAGATCATCGACGGCTTCACCGGCATGCCTTACCGGGCCGCACCCGGAGGAATGCCTTTCGGCAACCAGAAAGTAAGCGGCTTCGCGGCGGATTTCACAGGCAAGGTATTCATCTTCCTCTACGACACCGGAGCATTCGCCTTCGAAGCCGACAAAGGATTTATCGCCATGCCGGAGGAACACGCCCGACGCCCGATGTCGTGGTGGAACCTGGCGCTCGAAATGCATACCGGACGACTTTTTACTTTCCTCGGCTTAGCCTCCCTACTCTATCCGTTCCTCTTAGGCGTTTTGTCCTTCATTATGATTTACAGCGGCTGGAAGGTCTACCGGCGAAAGCGGCATCCTGCGATTCAAAAGAACAAGAGTATGTCATCTTAGTGCCGGATTTTGAAAGTGCTGATAACTGTCGGCACTTGTGCTGATAACTGTCGGCACTTGTGCTGATAACTATCGGCACTTGTGCTGATAACTATCGGCACTTGTGCTGATAACTATCGACACTTGTGCCGATAATTATCGGCACTTTTATTGCCTGGCTATTTCATTCACAATCAAGCCTATATATATCACGCGAAAAGAAGGGGGAAATCAGCATTTTTTTCTTAGCTTTGTTCGCTTACAATAAAGAAATAACCACCATGAAAAAGTCCATCAAAAAATTAGTCATGTTATCCTTCGCATCCGGCCTGTTTTTGTGTTTCAGCGGATGCAGTTCTCAAGTGAATAAACCGGAAAAAGCGCCGTCCGACACCTATTATGTGGCGGCTTACGTCTGGCCTTCGTGCCACGATGCACCGATGAACCGCGAGATCCTCTGGCCGGAAGGTATCGGCGAATGGGAGATTATTCAAAAAGGCAATCCCCGTTTCGAGGGGCATTACCAGCCGAAACTGCCACTCTGGGGATATGAGATGGATAATGATCCGAAGGTGATGGAACGTTGGATCGATGCGGCAACGGATCATGGGGTGAATCTCTTTATCTTCGACTGGTACTGGTACGACGAAGGTCCGTTCCTGGAAAGCTGTATCAACGACGGTTTCCTGAAAGCGTCGAATAACGAAAAGATGCAGTTCTACCTGATGTGGGCCAACCATGATGTGAAACGCAACTATTGGAATGTGCACCAATACAAAGACGACGAAACGATCCTGTGGGACGCGAAGGTCGACTGGAAAAATTTCCAGGCCATTGTCGAGCGGGTGATCCGTCAGTATTTCCACCAACCCAACTACTTCAAGATCGACGGCCAGCCGGTATTCTCGATCTTCAGTATCTACAAACTATTGGAAAGCTTCGATAACAATGTCGCCGAGACGCGCAAAGCGTTGGATTACTTCCGGGAAGAGACAAAGAAAGCAGGCTTCCCCGACCTGCATATCCAGGTGATTGCCTTCGGAGAGCCCAACCAGACCCTGGCCAATCACATCCGTGATCTGGGCATCAGTAGCGCCACGCAATACAACTGGGGCGGTCCCCATCCGGAAGACTATATGCAATGGGCCAACGAATCGATGCAACGGATCGAGAAATGGGACGAACAACTATCGGTACCCTTCTTCACCAACGCCTCAATCGGTTGGGACGACAGCCCACGCTTCCCGCACAAAACAGCCAAAGACATCGTGCACCACAACAATACGCCGCAAAGCTTTGCCACATTCCTGCAAAAATCAAAAGCATACTGCGACGCCCGCCCCGACCAGCCCAAGCTGATCACCCTCTTCTCCTGGAACGAATGGGTCGAAGGCGGCTACCTCCTGCCCGACATGAAATACGGCTTCGGCTACCTCGAAGCCGTCCGGGATGTGATGGATGGGAGATATGAGAAGTATTAATATATCTCAGCCTGAACGTCTTTGCCCTTTGCCACGCGGTTTAAACGAGGTATTGTGAGCGGAGGATTTCCCTGATTTCTTTGGGGAGGAAGGGGATGTTTTGTAGGGGCCTTTGGGCGCGAAAGGTTTCTTTTCGGCCGGTTTGGACGAGGATTTGGAAGCGCTTTTGGCGGCTGTAGGTTTGGATGAGGACTTAGCGGCGTTGCTTGCCGTCGGTTTCTTCTTTTTGGCGGAAGCCTCTTCGGTTTTGACTGAGGAGGCTATTGCTTTATATAAGGTGTCCGATTCGGCCGAAGTCAGTTCGCGGTATTGTCCGATCTTGAGCTTTCCCAAAGGAATATGCATCACACGGGTGCGTTGCAGTTTGACTACCTCATAACCCAGGTACTCACACATCCGGCGGATCTGCCGGTTAAGACCCTGGCGCAAGACAATGGTAAAGGAGTTGGGACCGGTCTGCGTCAGTTCGCATTTGCGGGTAACCACTCCCAGGATGGGAACACCCCCTTGCATACGCTGGATAAAGTCCGCAGTGACCGGCCGGTTGACGGTTACCGCATATTCTTTGTCGTGGTTGTTGTTTACGCGCAAGATCTTATTGACGATATTGCCATCGTTAGTCAACAAGATAAGCCCTTGAGAGTCTTTATCCAGGCGACCGATGGGGAAGATCCGCTCCGGATAGCCAACGGCATCGATGATATTGTCGCGTTCCTGCCGATCGGTGGTACTGACAACCCCCACCGGTTTGTTATAAGCCAGAATGATCGGCGTGAAAAGATTCGTGATCGTTTCGCCAAAGACCTTAACCACCTGTCCGGCTGCCACCTGGCTGCCCACTTCTGCCCGGCGTCCGTCGATGGTCACATGTCCCTGTTCGATATATTTATCCGCTTCCCGCCGCGAACAGTACCCGCTCTCACTGATGTATTTGTTGATGCGTATCTGCATGACTTCCCTTTTATGCGTTTCTTTGAGCATACAAAGATAGTACAAATGGTTACGCAGATTATTAATAATTCTAGCAAAAATAGATTCAACTATTTGCATTTTATAAAACAATCCTTACATTTGCCATCGAATTAACAGAAATAGATGAGAACGAATTTAGTAAATACATGTTGGTGGTGGCGCTCGTACAACTCAAAAAGTCGTAAGGGACGCAGACTCGCATGTATATATACTAAGTAAAAGGATATAGGACAAAAACGGAACGAAGAGGTCTGTCGCACTTGCGACAGGCCTCTTTTCGTTTTAGAGAACAGCCCCCTCCAACCTTCCCCAAAAGGGGAGGCTAAGGGAAAGAAAGTAAAAGAAATGAAACAGAATATCAACAATTTAAAAAACAAGGCTTCTTTAAGGGCCACTTACTAATGATGTATCAAGTAAACGAAAACGGTTATTATGGAGAATTCGGAGGCGCTTATGTTCCGGAAATACTCCATCAGTGTGTGGAAGAGCTGAGAGTGAATTATCTGAACGTATTGGAGAGTGAAAGCTTCCGGAAGGAATATGAATCCTTATTGCGGGATTATGTCGGCCGGCCTTCCCCACTCTATCTGGCGAAGAGGCTGAGTGAGAAATACGGGGCGCGTATCTATCTGAAGCGCGAAGATCTGAATCATACGGGAGCGCATAAGATCAACAATACGATCGGACAGATACTCTTGGCGCGCCGTATGGGTAAAACCCGGATCATTGCCGAGACAGGTGCCGGACAACATGGGGTGGCTACCGCTACGGTTTGCGCCCTGATGAACATGGAATGCATCGTCTATATGGGAAAAACGGATATCGAACGGCAGTATCCCAATGTGGAACGGATGAAGATGCTGGGAGCGACAGTAATCCCGGTTACTTCAGGCAATATGACGTTAAAAGATGCGACGAACGAAGCCATTCGCGACTGGTGTTGTCATCCGCAGGATACGTATTATATCATCGGATCTGTCGTAGGGCCTCACCCCTATCCGGATATGGTGGCTCGCCTGCAATCGGTGATCAGCGAAGAGATCAAAAAGCAATTACTGGAAAAAGAAGGACGTAACTATCCGGATTACCTGATCGCCTGTGTGGGAGGCGGAAGTAATGCGGCCGGAACGGTCTATCATTATCTGGACGATGAAAGGGTGCGTATTGTACTGGGCGAAGCAGGAGGAGAAGGTATTTATTCCGGGAAGAGCGCCGCCACGATCCAGTTGGGCAGAAAAGGGATTATACATGGTTCCCGTACCATAGTCATGCAAAACGAAGACGGACAGATCGAAGAACCTTATTCCGTATCGGCGGGCCTGGATTATCCGGGCATAGGTCCCTTACACGCAAACTTATACGCCACGAAACGCGCCGAAGTTATTGCCGTCAACGACGATGAAGCGATCGACGCCGCATTCGAATTAACCCGGACAGAAGGTATTATCCCGGCACTCGAAAGCGCTCATGCTTTAGGCGTTCTATCTAAAATGAGATTTAAACCGGAGGATGTGGTGGTATTGACGTTATCAGGCAGGGGAGACAAGGATATGCAGGCTTATGCTTTATATAAGCCTATATATCCTTTAATTGACAATTGACAATTAATAGTTTAAGCTTATAAAAAATGAATACACCAGATAATTTTAATCGAAAAGAGAATTCTTCAGGTACGAATTGTCAATCTAAGATCGGCCTTAGCCAATTATCAATTGTCAATTATCAATTAGTCAATAAGCAGTTGCTTGCCGACTTACATACGCCCGTAAGTATTTACCTGAAAGTAAGGGATCTATTTCCGGAATCTGCTTTATTGGAAAGTTCTGATTTTCATGGCAATGAGAATAGCCTTTCGTATATCGCGCTTTGTCCGGTTGCCCGTATAGGCATAAATCATGGTACGTGCAGTTTGTTATATCCGGATGGGCAAAAGGAGGTCAAGCCCTTGTCGGAAGAGTATACCGTTGCAGATGCGATGAACGCTTTTCTTTCTTCTTTCTCTGTGCGTGGTGAAAATAAAGAGGTGTGCGGGCTTTTTGGGTATACGGCTTTCGATGCGGTGCGTTACTTCGAACCAGTCCCGGTCATGGAGGCACATCACGACGAGAATGACGCACCGGATATGTTATATATCCTCTACAAATACATTTTGGTTTTCAACCATTTCAAGAATGAATTGACCTTGATCGAAATGTTACAGGAAGGGGAAACGAGCCGGATCGAAGAGATAGAGACATGGATTGAAAACCGGAATTTCGCTTCTTACAACTACCAGTCTGTCGGAGAAGAGCACTCACCGGTCACCGATGACGAATACAAAGCGATGGTACGCCAGGGCATCCGGCATTGCCTGCGGGGCGATGTGTTCCAGATTGTTTTGAGCCGCCGCTTCGAACAGGCGTTCAAAGGCGATGATTTCAAGGTGTACCGGGCACTTCGCAATATCAATCCTTCCCCTTATCTGTTCTATTTTGACTTCGGCGGATTCCGTATTTTCGGCTCTTCGCCGGAGACGCATTGCAAGATCAAAGAGAACCATGCCAATATAGACCCGATTGCCGGAACGGCTTTTCGCTCGGGCAATACCTTAGTCGACAGGCAGCGGACCGAAGCTTTACTTGCCGATCCGAAAGAGAATGCCGAACATGTCATGCTGGTCGACTTGGCGCGCAACGACCTGAGTCGAAACGCGCATAACGTTACGGTTGAGTTTTACAAAGAAGTGCAATACTACAGCCATGTCATTCATCTGGTTTCCCGTGTCGGCGGAGAGATCAATCCGGACAGCAACCCGATCCAAACCTATATCGATACGTTCCCGGCGGGCACATTGAGCGGCGCGCCTAAGGTACGGGCGATGCAGCTTATCACAGAGATTGAAAAACACAACCGTGGCGCTTACGGCGGATGTATCGGTTTTATCGGGTTCAATGGAGACTTGAACCAGGCGATCACGATCCGGTCTTTTGTCAGCCGGGATAATGTGTTGTATTACCAGGCCGGTGCAGGTATAGTTGCCCAGAGTAATGATGAACGGGAATTGCAGGAAGTGAATAATAAACTGGGGGCTTTGAAAAAAGCAATTGTCCTGGCCGAACAATTAATAAACTAAAAGAACACAGACATGAAGATCTTATTATTCGACAATTACGACTCTTTCACGTATAATCTGCTGCATATCCTGAAAGAATTTAATACGGATGTTGAAGTACATCGCAACGACAAAATCACGTTGGACGAAGTCGACCGGTTCGATAAAATCCTGTTATCCCCGGGTCCCGGCATTCCCAGTGAAGCCGGACTGCTGCTCCCATTGATCCGACGATATGCGCCGACGAAAAGCATTCTGGGCGTTTGCCTGGGGGAACAGGCGATAGCCGAAGCCTTTGGTGCCCAACTGATCAATCTCTCCCAGGTGCATCATGGCGTATGCTCCGATATCCGTTTGTTGGTAAAGAACGAATCCCTGTTTGACGGTTTGAATCCGGGATTCCGGGCAGGCCGTTATCATTCATGGGCCGTTTCTCCGGAGAATCTTCCCTGCTGCCTGGAAGTCACGGCCGAAGACCGGGAAGAGAAACAAATCATGGCTTTGCGTCATAAGACTTATGATGTGAGGGGCATTCAGTTTCATCCCGAGTCGGTTCTGACACCCCGTGGGAAACAGATTATCGAGAACTGGATAAAATACTAAATCTGCATTATTCATAAACAAAATGGCTCATCCCAATGGGAAAAGTGACAGATGGAAGAGGAGGTAAAAAAACATCTAAGAGACTTTCGGAAAACATCTAAGAGTTTTTCCAAAAACATCTAAGAGACTTTTGCAAAACATCTAAGAGACTTTAGGATAACATCTAAGAGTTTTTGACAGCCACGGATCAAACGATTTTCTGTTTGTGAATTATAGTAAAATGAATATAAAGAAAAATGAAACAAATATTATACCGATTATTCGAACATCAATACCTTGGGCGGGAAGAGGCGCGGCAGGTATTGCAAAACATGGCAAACGGGTTGTATACGGAGGCCCAGATCGCCAGTATGATCACCGTATTCCTTATGCGAAGCATTTCTGTGGAAGAGTTATCCGGATTCCGTGATGCATTGTTGGAGATGCGTACGCCTGTTGACCTTTCCGATTATAAACCGATCGACATTGTGGGGACCGGCGGAGACGGGAAAAATACGTTTAATATCAGTACGGCATCCTGTTTTGTGGTTGCCGGAGCAGGTTATCCTGTAGTCAAACACGGCAATTACGGGGCTACGTCCGTTAGCGGAGCCAGCAATGTGATGGAACAACATGGCGTAAAGTTTACCACAGACATAAGTTTATTGCGTCGTTCCATGGATGAATGTCATATCGCCTACCTACATGCTCCCCTGTTTAATCCGGCATTGAAAGCGGTTGCGTCGGTACGAAAGAGCCTGGGTGTGCGTAGTTTCTTTAATATGTTGGGTCCTTTGGTCAATCCGGTTATGCCGGCCTATCAATTACTTGGGGTGTATAATCTGCCTCTGCTGCGGTTGTACAATTATACCTACCAGGAAAGTGGCACCCGCTTTGCGGTCGTACATAGCCTCGACGGCTATGATGAGATCTCCTTGACTTCCGAATTCAAAGTGGCGATGGCGGAAAAAGAAAAGATCTATAATCCGGAAAGCTTAGGTTTCCGGCGTTGCACCGATGCAGAGCTGGATGGAGGCGATACTCCGGAAAAGGCAGCACTCATTTTCGACAAGGTATTGAATAATACGGCAACGGAAGCCCAGAAGAATTGTGTGATCGCAAATTCAGCCTTTGCCATTCAGGTGATCTGTCCGGAGAAGAAAATAGAAGAATGCATTGCCGAAGCCCGGGAATCATTGGAAAAGGGAAAAGCATTGGATACATTAAAACGTTTCCTGAAAATTAATGGTTGATGGAGCGGTTGATTGAAAAAAAAACAAATGGACATACTAGAACAAATTATAGCCACCAAACGCATTGAAGTCGCCCACCAGAAAGAAGCCATCCCTTTAAGGACCTTATTGGCCATGGGCAATGACCGGTTAGATCGAAACAGCCCTTCGATGCGAAAAGCGTTAGCGGCATCCCCTTCGGGTATTATTGCGGAGTTTAAACGCAAAAGTCCGTCTAAAGGTTGGCTGCATCCCGACGCGGAGATCACCGATATTCTTCCCCTTTACGAACAGGGCGGAGCCGCCGCCTGCTCTATCCTGACGGATAAGGTCTACTTCGGCGGTTCATTGAACGATCTGCAAAAGGCGCGCAAACAGGTAGATATTCCTCTCCTGCGCAAAGACTTTATCATCGATCCCTACCAGATCTATCAGGCGAAAATCATGGGAGCAGATGCAATCTTACTGATCGCTGCTTGCCTGACAACAGACGAATGCCGGGAACTGGCGCAGACAGCGCATAGCCTCGGCTTGGAAGTTCTGCTGGAGATTCATTCATCCGAGGAACTGAAGTATCTGAATCAACACATTGATCTATTGGGGGTTAACAACCGGAATTTGGGAAGTTTCCATACCGATATTAATAATTCTTTCCGCCTGATCGAAGAGATAAAGCAGTACCTCGGAGATAAAGCCACCTCTCCCCTGCTTGTCGCTGAGAGTGGGATCTCCCAAACGAACGCGGTAAAGGCATTGCGCGCGACAGGATTTCAAGGTTTCCTGATCGGCGAAACCTTTATGAAAACGGGAAATCCGGGCCTTACATTATCTAACTTTATACAGGAACTCCTATGATCATCAAAGTATGCGGCATGCGCGACACGCAAAACATACAGGAAGTTGCCGCCCTCGGAGTCGATTGGATCGGATTGATCTTCTATCCGAAATCACCAAGAGCAATTGAAAATGAAGAATGTAGAATGAAGAATGAAGAATTAAATATGAAGAATTCTTCATTCAAAAAGGTCGGTGTCTTTGTCAACGCCACCTTTGAAGAGATGATGGAAGCTGTCGCAGTCTATGGTTTGGACTACCTGCAACTGCATGGGGATGAGTCGCCCGAACGCTGCTTTTCCCTGCAAAAGAGAGGGATATCCCTTATCAAAGCGATTTCTATTGCTACAATCGAAGATCTTGAAAAGACGAAAACATATGAAGAATACGTCGATTATTTCCTTTTCGATACAAAATGCAAACACTATGGCGGCTCGGGAAAAACATTCGACTGGTCGATCCTTTCCGCCTACAAGGGAAATACACCTTTCCTTTTAAGCGGAGGCATTCATCCCGGTTCGGTAGAAGCAATCCGGAACGTTTCGCATCCCCAATGCGCTGGGATAGATCTCAACAGCGGCTTCGAAACCGAACCCGCCCTGAAGGATATCGAAAAACTCAAGTTCTTCCTCTCCCAATTATCAAACAACGTTCGCTTAGCGAAGCGTAAAGCAATTAATAATTAATAATTAATAATTAACAATTAACAATTAACAATCATGAATCGTATCAATCAATTATTCGAAACACAGAAGAAAGGAATTCTTTCCGTTTACTTCACCGCCGGTTATCCCAACTTAGCAGATACGGCACCTATTATTCAAAGCCTTCAAAAGGCAGGAGTTAAGATGATCGAAATAGGCATTCCTTTTTCCGACCCGATGGCCGACGGTCCGGTTATACAAACATCATCGACTAAAGCATTAAAAAACGGGATGTCATTAAAGTTCCTGTTCGAACAGCTTAAAGATATTCGCAAAGACATTCAGATCCCGTTGCTGTTGATGGGCTACCTGAACCCGATCATGCAATTCGGCTTCGAACGTTTTTGCCAACACTGTGTCGCAACGGGTATCGACGGCATGGTCATCCCCGACTTGCCTTTCGCCGATTATATAGCGGACTACAAACCGATTGCCGACCGGTACGATCTGAAAATCATTCTGTTGATCACTCCCGAAACGTCCGAAGAACGTATCCGTGAGATAGATGCTCATACAGACGGCTTTATTTATATGGTCTCCAGCGCTGCGACTACAGGTACACAGCAGCACTTCGACGAACAGAAACAGGCCTATTTCCGCCGGATCAATGCAATGAATCTCCGGAATCCCCGGTTAGTCGGTTTTGGCATCAGCAACAAAGAAACCTACAATGCGGCTTTGAACAATTCATCCGGCGCAATTATCGGCAGCAAATTCATCCAGCTATTAGACAATGAACCGACAACAACCCAAGCAGTTTCCCGACTACTCCGTTCGTTAGAGGAATAACGCGAGACCATGACAGGCACCACCTCGGCCGGGTGTCTATCTGGTAAGGATCATCGACACGACAAAGAAGGTGACAATGCTTTATTCCGCCTTCACTACTTCCGCCGGATTACTGTTAGCCGCTTTGCGTACTTGTCCGAATACGGTCAGTAAGACCACGGCAACGACTCCTACGATCGTTCCGGCCAGAAGCCACCACGGAATATCCGTACGATAAGCATATCCCTGCAGCCAACGACTCATTGCCAGGTAGGCCACCGGCAAGGCAAAGGCAGCAGCAATACAGACCAACAGGATATATTCGCGGAAGAACAGGCGGATAATATCATCTGCTTTGGCACCGGCAACCTTTCGGATCGCGATCTCTTTGCGCCGACGTTGCGTAGCAGCAGTGGCTACAGCATAGATCCCGAATAGCGAGATCAACAGGCAGACAGTCGCCAAGACGGAGAAGAGTTGCAAACCTACCTGCTCCGAATGGTTGAAGCTGTCGTACAACGCATCGAGCGTGGTCAACTGAAGGTCGGCAAAAGCCGGATCAACATCGGGAAGAACAGCCCTGAGCCGTTGAATGACTTCCTGTTCCTGACCGGCAGTTACCTGCAGATACAAGATATTATCCATTACGATCTGGCCACCGACAATCTCATAAGGAGGTCGGAAAATCGTCGGATGGATGCGGCTGCGGAGCGAGAGCGTATGAAAGTCTTTCACTACCCCTACCACCCGGTAGTTCACATCCCGCTCTTTCTCCATCACCTCCATCTCCACATTATTGATCGACAAACGGATTGTCGTACCCACCGGCTCGGTAAGTCCCATCACCCGGACGGCTTCTTCGTTGAGCACGACGTTTTGCTCGCCATCGCCTTCGCCCCACCATCTGCCTTCAAGCATTTCCAGGCCCAGGGTTTCGGCAAACCGGCTGCCGGTAGAAATCACATTGAAAGTCGGCTTTTCATCAAGCGTTTTTCCGGGCCATTCTACCACACTGATCAGTTCGAGTGCATTGGCATTGTGCTGGGGCATAAAGATCGACGTGGCGATCTTTTCGATTTGCGGGATGGTTTCCAGTGCTTCTAACAAGGGAACGCGCAATCTGTTCTCCATATGAGAAGACAAGCCGTGTAACTGTATGATCCCGCTGCGATTGAAACCCAGGTCTTTCTGATCGGCAAAACGCATTTGTTTCATCACTACCGATGCGGCAACGAGGAAGACCATACTCACGGCAAGCTGCAAGACCACAGCCATACGCCGCAATAGCGGTCCACGCACAGTCTTTCCTTTCGACAGCGGCTGCAAAGCCAAATGGCTCAACCGCCAGAAAGTAAGCCAGCCAATCCACAACATCACAGTGATCACCCCTATCGCGCACCAAACGAAAAGGCGGATCAACTCCGGCATCTCCATCGCCAGATCCAACAGGCGAGAGAAGAGCGGGCGGACAACGATCACCAAACAACCACCCAACACAAATGCCAAAAGAACGGTACACCCCAGTTCGAACAACATCTGCCGGATAAGTTGCCGCTTTTTGGCACCATGCACCGCGCGCTGACGCATCTCCCGGATACGCCGGCGGAAAAGATCGAGATACAGGTTCAGGAAGTTGAACAGGGCGCTGAACAATAAGAGCACGCCGGCAGCAACAAACAGTTGTATGAAATTCAACGTAAAGGGAGTATTTGCGTTTAACCGGTGACGCACGTCACGGATGGGAACCAGCCGTATCTCCACATCGATATCCACACTGAACCGGGAAGCAAAATCACGCAGTTCCGCGGCGAAGCTATCGACATCGGCATGCGGATTGAGCGCCACATACACTTCCGCATTGAATTCCATCCATTGCATTTGCTCCGGCATCCCGCCATAACCCACATCAAAACAAAGAAGCGCATCGTACGGTAGATTTGTGTTGGGCGAAGGATCCTTCACTACGGCCCTAACCGTATACGGCGGATGAAAGAAGTAGAAGGTACTCTGGATATGCTGCCCGATCGCTTTTTCCACATCCCCAAACAAACCGATAGCTGTACTTTCCGTCAAGACGATATCCAGTTCCGAATGAAAAGGCTCGTTTGCATCGCCACTGACAAACTGGGGCGCAAACACCCGGAAGAATGTACTGTCGGTATTGAGAGTCTGCAATCGGATATGCGGCATAGACTCCGCTTTGCAATTATTCGATTCGGGGATCAAGAAAGTCGAGGCTTTTATTGCCGGGAAATGGGCGCGCATCTGCTTTTCCAGAATGCCCGGCACCCGCTCGTTCACTTTTCCTGATTGCCGATCGACGGCATAGATACGGTAGATCTGCCCGGCATCGGGATAGAAACTATCGTACGACGTTTCATAACGCATCCAGTAAAGTGCCGGCACAAAGCAGGCCATTGCAAATGCCAACCCAAAGATACCGGTCAACGATTGTGCCTTGTATTTCCACAGATTGCGGAAGGTTGTTTTTATGTAGTGTTTGATCACGATTTTTAATGATTAATAGTTAATTATTAATGATTAATTGAAAAACCTTTATTGCGTCACGCCTCTCTATTCTTCATTCTTTATTCTTCATTCTTCATTTACTGTGTACGCCAATTCCTTCAGAAAGTTTTCCGTAACGGGTTTACCATCGAGCATATGTACGATGCGGTGGGCATAGCGGGCATCGTATTCACTATGGGTAACCATCACGACAGTGGTTCCCGCGTCGTTCAGGGAAGTCAATAGATCCATAATTTCCATACCGTTCTGGCTGTCCAGGTTACCGGTCGGCTCATCGGCAAGGATCAGTTTGGGGTCGTTCACTACCGCCCGGGCAATAGCCACACGCTGTTGCTGCCCGCCGGAAAGCTGCGAAGGGAAATGATTACGCCGATGGCTCAACTGCACGCTTTTCAAAGCCTCTTCCACTCTTTGCTGACGTTCGGAAGTTTTCACGCCACTATATAATAAAGGTAACTCCACATTTTCAAACACCGTTAGTTCTTCGATCAGGTTGAAACTCTGAAACACAAAACCGATATTCCCTTTGCGCAGGTCACAGCGTTGGTTTTCCGTCAGCCGACCGACTTCCATTCCATTGAAAAGGTATGACCCCGCAGCCGGTTCATCCAACAAGCCCAGGATATTCAACAGGGTAGACTTTCCACAGCCCGAAGGTCCCATAATGGCCACAAATTCATGTTCTTTTATATGCAGCGCCATATCGTCGAGTGCAATCGTTTCGACCTCTTCCGTCCGGTAGACTTTCCGTAGTTTGTTTATTTCAATCATAATCTGCTTTTTATTGTTTTATCTATTGAAATACAATCTCCATACCATAACACCAACCCACTGGGAATAAAGCATTTGAACAAACCCTGCAAACCAAAAAGTGTCCACAAACGGACAGGTCATGTATATTGGTGGACAGATCGGCAATTATAAGACACTGTATTTGAGCCTATTCGAGGGAGCATTCATTTGTTGATAATTATCAACAAACAAATACTCCTGGGGAAAAGAGAAAATAGTCTTGCGAATCCAGAATAAAACCTCCTCTGCCTTTTGATCTTCAATCTCTGCGTATTTTCGCTGCAAGAAAAACAACGAATAGCTTGATTTTTAGAGAATTATTCCCTATTTTTACACTCAGAGAAACGACTAAAAAAGACTTGAGCTATGGGAAAATATATAAACCCTTTTCTCGACTTTAGCTTCAAGCGATTGTTCGGGCAGGAAGCCAGCAAAGAGTTGCTGATTGATTTCTTGAATATCTTGCTCGAAGGTGAGCGAAAGGTAGAAGATATTACGTTTATGGACAAAGAAATTCCTGCCGAGTCGTGGGAAGGACGGATGGCCATCTTCGATATCCTTTGCCGCGAGAAAGACGGGACGTATTTCATTGTGGAGATGCAGAACAGCAACCAATTCTATTTTTTCGATCGGGCGCTGTTCTATCTCTGCCGGATGATCAGCAGTCAAGGACAGAAAGGCGGGGATTGGATGTTTGAGATCTGCCCCGTGTATGGAATCTACTTCTTGAACTTTCGACTGCCGGGGTTGAATAAGCTGCGAACGGATGTGATCCTGGCCGATCGGGATACAGGGCTTCAGATCGATGGGAGACTGCGACAGATCTTTATCTCGTTACCGCATTTCGAGTTAACGGCTGATGAGTGTAAAACAGATTTTGAACGATGGATTTATTTATTCAAATATATGGATACGTTAGAAAGAATACCATTTGAGACCAAGAAAGCAACCTTTAGGAAGTTGCTTAAGGCAGCCGAGATTGAAAGTCTCAACTCGGGTGACCGCCGGCGCTATGATAAAATGCTAAAAGACTACCGCGATTATGTTAATACCGTTGAATATGCCAAAGTAGAAGGAATCGAGATCGGGATGGAGAAAGGTATAGAGAAAGGCAAACTCGAAGGCAAACTCGAAGGCATAAAGGCAGTAGCCTTTCGCTTGAAAAAATCAGGTGTCTCGCTGAACTTGATTATGCAGACCACCGGCCTGTCACCCGAAGAGATCAAGAGGCTCTGACCTACCAACTACGAACTACGAACTACTAACTACTAACTACCAACTACGAACTTCTACCTTCCAACTTCTACCTTTCGAAAAAACTAAAGTTTTTTTCCAACACGCTTATTTCCCCAGCAAAGATTGTTCGCCAAACTATTCTTAATATATTTACAACCGTAAAAGAATTGAAAAACCTGGATTTTAACCCCCTCGAATTCGAAGGGGTTAAAAAAGAAGCCGGACTTAATGCCTTTACAATGTCACCTTCTAAATACCTGAAATAAGAATTGAAAATGAACTTGCACCAGGCAAATATACTGATTGTGGATGATGATCGGGATGTGTTGACGGCGGTACGCTTTCTGTTGAAGGCGGAGGCGAAAACAGTATTGACGGAGAGTAATCCGGAGAATATCCGTAAATTGATTACGGAGAATGAGGTGGATATTATCTTATTGGATATGAACTTCAAAAGCTCTATCCATACCGGCAATGAAGGGTTGTACTGGCTGAAGGAGATTCGCAGATGGAAGCCTTCGCAGTTGGTGATTATGATCACGGCGTATGCCGATATCGACCTGGCGATCCGAAGCCTGAAAGAGGGGGCGGCAGACTTTATCGTCAAGCCCTGGCACAATGAGAACCTATTGAATACCCTGGCAGAAACGCTTCAGAAACAAACCGTTCCCACACGCAAGAATAGCCCGGTCGCTAAGAAACCGGAAATCGAGATTGTCGGCGCGTCGGAAACAATGCAGCAACTGTTCCATAAACTACAAAAGATCGCACCGACGGATGCCAATGTGTTGATCCTGGGAGAGAACGGGACGGGCAAAGACCTCGTCGCCCGGTATATCTATCAATTGTCTTTGCGCCGCGACCAGCCCTTCGTCAAGGTGGATGTCGGCTCGCTGACGGAGACGCTCTTTGAAAGTGAACTCTTCGGACACAGGAAAGGGGCGTTCACCGATGCACGCGAAGACCGTAAAGGACTGATCGAAACGGCCGACAAAGGCACGCTCTTCCTGGATGAGATCGGCAATATCAGCCTGCAACAACAGGCGAAACTACTGACCGTATTGCAAAACCGGGAAGTCACCCGTCTGGGTGCTAACAGCCCTACCCCGGTGGATATGCGCCTGATCACGGCAACCAACCTACCCTTATATGAACTGGCCAACGAAGAGCGTTTCCGCAAAGACCTGATCTACCGCATCAATACGGTAGAGATCACCGTGCCTCCCCTGCGCGAACGGGGCGAAGATATCATCCGGCTGGCCGAATACTTCTTGGAGATGTATGAAAAGAAATACTTCAAACAGAAATTTCGCCTGTCGGATTCGGCCAAAAAGCAACTGATGTTGTATCATTATCCGGGAAACGTGCGCGAACTGCAATATACCATCGAAAGAGGGGTGATTATGGCCGACAACCCGGTATTGAAAGCGGAAGACATCACCTTCTCGCCCATCGAGCAACCCAAAGAGACCCCCCATTCGATACCGACGCATAACCTGGAAGACCTGGAACGTACAGCGATCGAACAGGCATTGAAGAAACATAACGGCAACATCTCGCAGGTCGCCCGCGAAGTGGGGCTCACACGCGGCGCATTATATCGCCGGTTAGAGAAATACGGATTATGATTGTCGGGGCATCCATAGTATTCCTATTCCTGGCAGTCTTATCGATTTATCTGTTGTGCCGGCAGCGAAAGATCTACCGGGATATGGCAGATTATACGGAATCGCTGCTCAACAAAGACTTTTCGAGAAAATATCCCGAGAAGGGGAAAAACAAAAGGTTACATACGCAATTCAATACCATCACGACCGCTTTCCTGAACCTCGCCGGCGAGAAAGAGGCGCAACAGCATTACCTGAAAGAGATGTTGGAACTGGTAGATACCGGTATCCTGGCGTATGATATCGAAACGCATGAAACACTGTGGATGAACGATTCGCTGGCGACCCTGTTGAATATTCCCCGCATCAAAAACATCAACTGGCTGAAAAAGCAGAATGCCGGCCTCTTCAATGAATTATTGACGATCCCCCTGAATGAAAATATCCTGTTGACGATCCACGCGAAAAAGCAAACCTTGAAGACCATGACCAACGCCTCCCTGTTCCATACCGGGGGAAAGACGTATAAACTGATTGCTTTTCATAACGTAAGCGCCACAATGGAAGAAGTCGAGTCGGACGCATGGAAAGGACTATTGAATGTGATGACCCATGAGATCATGAATTCCATTGTTCCGGTCTCTTCCCTTTCGGATACGTTAAAGAAAAAGATACACAGTTTACAACAGACCGCTCCGACATTGTCCGAAGCAGAACTGGAGGATATGAAGTTTGCCTTGGAAACGATCCACCGGCGAAGCGAAGGACTATTGTATTTTGCCGAGACCTACCGCAACCTGAGCCAGAAGATCGTTCTCCATAGTCAATCCTGTAATCTTTACGAATTGATCTCTTCCGTTCATTTCCTGATGAGCCCGTCGCTCACGCAGAAAGGCATTGTTTTCACACTGAAAACAGATCATCCCGAAGTGACCACCCTGATGGACCGAGACCTGATCGAACAGGTGATCATCAATTTCGTGACCAACGCCACGTATGCCGTCAGCGGCAAAGAACAGCCGCAGATCCATCTCTTCTCCGGCTGCGACAAAGAAGGACATCCCTATATCACCGTCGCCGATAATGGCAACGGCATACCGGACGAGATCCGGGAAAAGATCTTCATCCCTTTTTTCAGCACCAAGAAAAACGGCAATGGCATCGGTCTGAGCATTTCCCGGGAAATCGTCAAGCAGCATAACGGAAAGATACATGTGCAAAGCCAGACCGACAAAGGCAGCGCCTTTACTATATTATTCCGTCAATAGGGGAATATCAAAAAATATATCATGCTTGCTTGCTTCTGTATTCAGCTTTCACTATCTTTGCAGTCTAAATCAAACAGAAGCTCCTTCAAACGATGGTTAACAGAATTTTAATCCGGATAAAAGTTTTACAGATAGTTTACTCATTCTATCAAAACGGAACCGGAAGCCTCCAAACAGCTGAAAAAGAGCTATTATTCAGCCTTCGCAAGTCGTATGACCTTTATCATTATTTCCTACTGCTTATTTTAGATGTGACCTACCTCTTGGAACGGGTACAGGATAACAAAAAGAACAAACTGATGCCGACCGAACAGGATCTGCATCCCAATACGCGTTTGCTCGATAACCGGTTCACCAAACAATTGGCAGAGAATAGCGAACTGAAGAAATACATTGCGGAAAGTGGAATATCCTGGAGTAACGACACGGATTTCCTCAAAAGCATCCTGGATATCCTGTTGGCGTCCGACCTGTATGCCGAATACCTGGAGAACCCGGAAGATTCGTATGCGACCGACAAAGAATTCTGGCGGGCTTTCTTCAAAAAATATATCTGCGGCAATGAGATGATCGAGGATTTCCTGGAAGATAAAAGCATTTACTGGAACGATGATATCGATATCGTTGAAACATTCACGCTGAAAACCATCAAGAAGTTTGAAGAACAAGCCGGCAGCGAACAAGCACTTCTGCCGATGTTCAAAGATCAGGAAGACCATGAGTTTGCCGTCAAACTGCTTCGCCAGACCTTGTTCAACGGCAAAGAATACCGCGAACGCATTGAAAAACACACGAAGAACTGGGAAACCGAACGCGTAGCCCATATGGACCTGATCATTATGCAGGTAGCCCTGGCGGAGATCCTGACGTTCCCGACTATTCCCATCAGCGTATCACTCAACGAATATATCGATGCGGCGAAATATTATAGTACGCCCAAAAGCGGAACCTTTATTAACGGGGTATTGGATTCGATTGTCGGTGAGTTAAAAAAAGAGAAGGCATTGCTTAAAGATTAATTATTATATATACATTTGCATAAACTAAAAACATTATAAGACATGAATTTACTTGGAATTATACTTCAGGCTGCCGCAGGCGGAGGAAACGCATGGTCGGGATTGATGATGATGGTTGTGATCATCGCCATCTTTTATTTCTTCATGATCCGTCCGCAACAGAAAAGACAAAAGGATATCACCAAAGCACGCGAAGCCTTGAAACCGGGTGATAAAGTAGTTACTGCCGGAGGAATCTACGGGAAGATCAAAGAGATCGGCGATGTGTATATGTTGCTCGAGATTGCTGACGGCGTACGTATCCGTATCGATAAAGCGTCTGTTTTTGCATCGAATGAAGATGCGCAACAACAACAAAAATAATCAGGCTTATGTCACGACTTGATGCCCTACCCCAACCCTTCAAGTCAGCCAAACGAAAGATTAATGTCTTTTTGCATCGTCGAAGATGGAAGGAAACATTGATCTTTCTCGCTTTTGTATTCCTGTCGTTCGGGTTTTGGTATCTGCAAAGCCTGCAACAAGACTATGAGATCGAACGGACCATTCCGATCCGCTACAAGAACATCCCGCACGAGATCGCTTTTACCGATACCGTGCCCAATAAGATCAAAATCCGCATCAGGGACAAAGGCAGCGTATTGCTCAACTATTCATTCGGAAGAACCTTCAATCCGATAGAGATCAATATGAAAGACATGCCGGTGGATCAGGGCACAGTCGTACTGGAACGGAAAGATATCGAATCGGATATCTACAAACAACTGATGACCTCGACTGTATTGACCAATTATGAGCCGGAGCAGATCCATGTCACCTACAATAAACGGATAGAAAAAGACCTGCCGGTGGTTTTCAACGGAAACATCCAATACGAACCCGGATATCACCGTTCCGGTGAGATGCAGATCACGCCTGCCTACGTACAGGTGTACGCGGCTAAATCCGTATTGGATACCTTAACCCGCATCCAGACCGCTTATGCGGACATCAAAAAAGCCAATAAAAGCTTCACCCGCGCCCTGCCTTTACAGAAGATAGAAGGGGTAGCGTATAATCCCGAGTCCATCACCATCACCATTCCGATCGAACAATATACGGAAAAGACATTGGACATTCCGGTGGTCATCACCCAGGTGCCCGCGGATTATGCGGTCCGTTTATTTCCTCCGACGGTGAAAGTGATCTCCAGCCTTCCCCTGAGCAAATACAAAGACCTGGAGGCCGATCAGTTTGAAATCCGTATTCCATTCAGCGAACTGGAACAAAACCTGAGCGGCATACTTCCGATCTCCTTAACCCAAAGACCGGATTGGACCCGCTCCTCCAGCCTTTCTCCCGATAAGATCGAATTTATTTTAGAACAACACCGCGAAAATGATTAAGATCGGTATCACAGGTGGTATCGGCAGTGGAAAGACCGTAGTCACCTCCATTCTGGAAGTCATGGGCATACCCGTTTATATTGCGGATGAACAAAGCAAACGGCTCACCGACACCTCGCCGGTGATCAAAGAGCAACTCATTGCCCTCTTTGGTGCCACGATCTATACTTCGGAAGGGCTCAACCGCGGCCTGTTGGCTTCTTATATCTTTAACTCTGCCGACTATCTGGCCCGGGTCAATCAGATTATCCATCCGGAAGTGAACCGCCACTTCCTGCATTGGACCCAGCAACAACAAACAACTCTTTGCGCCATCGAATCGGCCATACTCTTTGAGTCGGGCTTCGACCGCATTGTCGATTACAGCCTGATGGTTTATGCCCCGTTGGCACTCCGGATCGAACGTGCCTGCCGACGCGACGGCGTGAACCGCGAAGAGATCGAAAGGCGCATCAACAGCCAGATGCCGGATGAGATCAAAAAAGAACGAGCTTCTTTTGTCGTTTTTAATGACAACAACCAGCCATTGATCCCCCAGATACAAGAAGTGATAACTACTTTGACTCCTTTGACTACTTGACTCCTTAACTACTTTTCTCCCCTTTTCTTCTTTTAATTCCTGCAGTTGTGCTACATTTGCACCTTTAATTATTTAACACAAAAGAAAAAACTTATGTTGAAAACTATTTTATCTATTTCAGGCAAACCAGGCCTGTTCAAGTTGGTTTCTCAAGGGAAGAACATGTTGATCGTTGAGTCTTTGACAGATAAGAAAAGAATACCGGCTTATGCTAAGGATAAAATCATCTCACTGGGCGATATTGCCATATATACCCATGAGGAAGAAACTCCTTTACACGAAGTGCTACATACGATCAAAGAAAAAGAAAACGGCGCCAAACTGCCATTCCAGCCATCAGCACTCAAACCCAACGAATTGGCTGCCTATATGAAAGAGGTGCTTCCCAACTACGATGAAGAACGCGTTTACAACAATGATATCAAGAAACTGTTGAACTGGTATAACCTGCTTATCGAAAACGATATCACTGACTTCACCCCCCAAGTGGTAGAAGAAGAAGAAACAACAACAACGGAAGAAGAAGAAGGAAAAGCGGAATAAAATAACAAAAGGGACAGAACTCACGCTCTGTCCCTCTCTGAGAATTAAAAACTAACCTAATCCATCTGTGTATATATCATAGTAATGCTTGGTGTCACATTCTAACGAAAAAAGACTCTACGCCCTTTTCGTACTGCAAATATCATATATATTTATAGATTACGACTTGATCTATGTCAATTATGTAACAAATTTAAAGTTTATTGACTAAAGTCATCCCACCTTACAGGATATTGGCGCGCACACGGCTCAGCGTCTCCGGTGTCATCAACAGATAAGAGGCTATGTAAGACAAGGGTGCACGCTTAATGATCTCGGGATCATCCTTCATCAACCGGTTATAACGCTCATGCGCTGTTTCAAAACGAAGCGAATCAATTTTTCTCTGTGAAATAATCAAAGAACTCTCCATCAGAAAACGATACAGCCGGGCAATTTCTTCATCTTCCTGGCTTAATGCGATAAACTCGTCGTACAACAAACTATACACGACAGTAGGTTCCAAAGCCTCGATAATCAAATGCGAAGGCGTTTTCCGGAAGCAGCTTTCAATGCTCAGGAAAAACTTCTGTTCGTAAGCAAAATACTCGGTGAGCTCCTTATTGTTCTTATAATAAAACACACGCAGCATCCCTTTATACACATAACCTATATTTTTAGCCACCTCTCCCTCTTTCAGAAAAAGTTCACCTTTCTTCAGCTCCGAACAGTGCAGGATCGAGAGCAACTTACTTTGCGCCTTATCGCTTAAAGGAATGGTAATCTTACTGATCTGTTGAACGATGAGTTTTTTTGTTTCCATATAAGACTTCTTTTCAGTATGCCGAAGCCGGAACCTTAGCTGTCTCCATCCGCCTTCCGCATGATTATCGGGCTAATATAGGAAATTATTTCTGATATTTCCGACAACCGCGTTTACCACATAAAAGTTTTCATCCCGGTCTTCACCTTTCACCCGGTCGCCAGATCCCTGTATTGATCCGCATTCCGGGTGAAAGAACAAGTTAAAAAAACGACAGCTGGCGGCTTCCCGAAAAAGGCCGGCGGCCTTTTACAAAACCCCGGCAGCCCTTTAGAAAAGGCCGCCGGCCTTTTGGAAAACCCTGCCGGCCTTTTTCGGGAAGCCGCCATCCTGGAACGCAGACGACGCAGACCTTCCCCAAACCTTCACCCGAAACGCTGATCAACACAGGGATCTGGCGACCGGGTGAAAGGTGGAAGGGGGTACGAAACTTTTATGTGGTAAATACCCAAAATAAACATCGCACTTTGGTCGCCCAAAGCGCAATGTTTTTTTCACCAAAGTGCAATGTTTTTTCACCCAAAGCGCGATGTTTTGGAAAGGGGTTTTGGCGGGGTTCTAATATTTGAGATTTGAAGATTTTCCGGTGATAGCAGATGGACATTCTTGGCTCTCCTCCTTTGAAAAGGAGGAGTACGGCGAGGTACGAGCCGGGAGGTGGTTAGATTCTTATATTGCTAATTAATAGTCACTTAAAAGATCTAACCACCCCACCGCTGCAAGCAGCGGTCCACCCCCTCCTTTTCAAAGGAGGGGAGCCGAGATAGTCCACTTGCTATTATCCTGCACCTTCACATTCTCTTCCATTTGCCGCTCCTCGCCTACCAACTACTAACTACCCACTACCAACTACCGAAGAAAATCTTCCAATTTTCTTCCATTTACCGCTCCGCGCCTACTAACTACCAACTACCCACTACCAACTACTGAAGAAAATCTTCCGATTTTCTTCAATGCGATTTCTAAACCATTGAAAATGAATCGTTAATATTCTCTTCATAAACTACTGGTAGTTTGCGAACAAACTACCGGTAGTTTGGCGACAAAATATTAGTAGTTTGCGCGCAAAGTACCGGTAGTTTGAAAAAGGGGGTGTGTGATAGGTTTCAAATAGGGTGAGATGTGAAGATTGTCACAAAAGTTCCACCTACTCGAAAGAAGGTGGAACGATTGATTTGGGGATCTTTTTACTATCTGGAAGCCTCAAAAAGCTTATTCATAAATGGGCAATCTCACGTCCAGGTGGATGCCATAGAAATTGGATGCAGGCACTTCGACAACCAAAGATTCGCCTTTATAGGTTTTGAACTGTCCCGGAGCCGGATTTCCAGAAGGAGCCGCTTCGTATCCCTGGATCTTTACGGTTTCCGTTTTCTCTGCATTCAGTTCCCAGCCACCGGTCAACGCGATTGTAATGGTGATATTACCCTCCACTACTTCAGAGAATGTAACCGTACCGACGTCAATCGTTTGTCCGGCATAAACAGAAACCGTCAGTTCTTCACCGGCATAAGCCGTATACGTACCCCAGTTTCCTTTTTCCGTATAACGGTCACCAGCCGACCAGGCAGATTCTGTCTCATAACGGATCGGTTCCGCAGGCACTTCGATACATTCCTGTACACAATATTCAAACTTCATCGCGCCACTCTTTCCGAAAGCCGTACCTTCGCCCCAGGCACTTGCCGTTTGTTCTTCCGGAGAAATCACTTCACCTTGTGCGGCAATAGTCACACATTCCGAAATCTCTTCCAAAGAAATCACATACGTAAAGGTATTCACGGCCGGAGAATGAGTCGTTTTATAAGGAAAATGACCCATTTGAGGATTGCCTCCATTGTTTACCGGTAGATCGGCATCATCACCCACAAACAATTTGGTATCACTCAAATTCCAGGAAGCATCCAATGTATAGGTCACATACAGATTTTCTTTATCGTTACCTACCGTAACCGTTCCCACCGGAGTTTGTTTGCCGGCAATAAGGGAAGTCACAAAAGGTTCACCGCAATACCCAAATTCGGGGGCATCTGCTTTTGTTACAAGGACTTCATTGGCTTTTTCTTCTGTTAATGCATCATCACACGAAGTAAATGCAAACGGAATGAAACACATCGCTGCGAATAGTACAAAACTTTTTTTCATGATTCAGAGAGTTTAATTATTAATTATTGAACACTATTATCCCAAAAAGAGTGCGCCCACTATTTTCGGATAATAGTGGGCGCAATTTACAGTGCTGCAAGCGAAAATTAATTCACAAATATCACTTTACTATTCAGCATTTCAGCAAGACACTTATTTTTTTACCATTCAATACTCCTGCCAGCTCTTAATGTGAATATCATCGAGGCTTAGTGTACAGAAGGCCTCGATAAAAGCACTTGCCAGGCGGGCATTGGTGATCAAGGGAACGTTCAGGTCGATCGCGGCACGACGTACCTGATATCCGTTGCTCAATTCGCGGGCAGTCAGGTCACGCGGGATATTGACAACCATATCTATTTGCTTCTCACGTAAGAGATCCAAAGCCTGCGGATGTCCTTCTTCACTGGGCCAGTAGACCTTCGTATTGGCGATGCCGTTCTCTTCGAGGAAACGATGGGTTCCACCTGTCGCGTAAAGGTTGTATCCTTTGGCCGAGAGCATCTTGGCAGCATCGAGCATCGTGACTTTCTGTTTGGCACTACCGGTCGAAAGCAAGATATTCTTTTCCGGAACGCGCTGTCCGACCGATAGCATACTGGTCAGGATCGCTTCCGACACATCATCGCCCAAACACCCCACTTCGCCCGTAGAGGCCATATCGACACCCAATACCGGGTCGGCCTTTTGCAGGCGGTTGAAAGAGAACTGCGAGGCTTTGATACCGACATAATCCAGATCGAACTCGTTCTTGGCAGGTTTCTCTACCGGCAGGCCGAGCATAATGCGCGTGGCCAGTTCGATAAAGTTGATCTTTAACACCTTACTGACAAACGGGAAACTCCGCGAAGCGCGTAGGTTACATTCGATCACCTTGATCTCGTTTCCTTTTGCCAGGTACTGGATATTAAAAGGACCCGAGATATTCAATTCTTTGGCAATCTGTTTGCTGATGCGCTTGATCCGGCGAACAGTCTCGACATAGAGCTTTTCGGCCGGGAACTGGATCGTGGCATCTCCCGAATGAACGCCGGCAAACTCGATATGTTCCGAAATAGCATACATCACGATCTCGCCTTTATCGGCCACGGCATCGACCTCGACCTCTTTGGCATATTCGATAAACTGGCTAACCACCACAGGGTGTTTCTTACTCACATTGGCTGCCAGTTTCAGGAAACGTTCCAGTTCTTCGGGGTTGGAGCAGACGTTCATCGCCGCACCACTCAACACATAACTCGGACGCACCAGTACCGGGAACCCGACTTCTTCGACAAAGCTATTGATATCCTCCAGCGAAGAAAGCTCTTTCCAGCGGGGTTGGTCCACCCCGATCCGGTCGAGCATGGCGGAGAATTTCTCGCGGTCTTCCGCATTGTCGATACTTCGGGCCGAAGTGCCCAGAATATTTACATCTTGTTCATCCAGGCGAATGGCCAGGTTATTAGGGATCTGTCCGCCGGTCGAGACAATCACACCGTGCGGGTTCTCCAGTTCGTGAATATCCATCACCCGTTCAAACGTCAGTTCGTCGAAGTATAACCGGTCGCACATATCGTAATCGGTCGATACCGTTTCGGGATTATAGTTGATCATCACCGAACGCCAGCCTTCCTTGCGTATGGTATTCAATGCCTGTACGCCGCACCAGTCGAACTCGACCGAGCTGCCGATCCGGTAAGCGCCCGAGCCCAATACGATGATCGAGCGATGATCGCCCTGGTATTGCACATCGTTCTCCGTGCCGCAGTACGTCATATAGAGGTAGTTGGTCTGCGCCGGATATTCAGCGGCCAACGTATCGATCTGCTTCACAACGGGCAGGATCCCCCTACTCTTTCTATCGGCACGCACCCGAAGACTCATTTGTTCCAGGTCGGCCTCTTCTTTAAAGACGGCGCGTCCGATCTGGAAGTCCGAGAAGCCTTGTTGTTTAGCATGGCGCAACAGGAGATCGGAGATTTCCGATAGTTCGGTGCATTTCTCTAGTTCTTCCGCTGTTTCAATAATTTCATAGAGCTTTTGCAGGAACCACTTATCGATCTTCGTCAACTCATGAATCTGATCGATGGTATATCCGGCGCGGAAAGCTTTGCTGATCACAAAGATCCGTCGGTCGGTCGGTTCGCGTAAAGCTTTATCGATATCTTCGATCACCAACTCTTTGTTTTCCACAAAACCGTGCATCCCCTGCCCGATCATACGCAATCCCTTCTGCAAGGACTCTTCGAAGGTACGCCCGATCGCCATTACCTCGCCGACCGACTTCATACTTGATCCCAGTTCGCGATCGACACCATGAAACTTGCCTAAGTCCCAACGCGGGATCTTACAGACCACATAGTCTAATGCCGGCTCGAAGAAAGCGGTGGTAGTCTTAGTAACCGAGTTCTTCAGATCGAACAAACCGTAACCCAATCCCAACTTCGCTGCCACAAAAGCCAAAGGATAACCTGTTGCCTTCGATGCCAAAGCCGACGAACGGCTCAAGCGGGCATTGACCTCGATCACCCGATAATCTTCGCTTTCCGGGTCGTAAGCATATTGCACATTACATTCGCCGACAATACCGATATGACGGATGATTTGGATCGCCAACTCACGCAGTTTATGATAATCGGTATTTGAAAGGGTTTGCGAAGGAGCAATCACAATGCTTTCTCCGGTATGGATGCCCAATGGATCGAAGTTCTCCATATTACAAACCGTAATACAATTGTCGAACCGGTCGCGCACCACTTCATATTCAACCTCTTTCCATCCCTTCAGACTCTTTTCCACCAACACCTGTGGCGAGAAAGAGAAAGCTTTTTCAGCCAGGGTATTCAGTTCCTCTTCGTTATCGCAGAAGCCGGAGCCCAATCCTCCCAGTGCGTAAGCCGCACGGATAATCACCGGATAGCCCAGTTCACGAGCCGCCCGGCGGGCATCGGCGATATTCTCCACCGCTTCGCTCTTGATGGTCTTCACTCCGATCTCATCCAGTTTGCGGACAAACAATTCACGATCCTCGGTATCCATAATGGCCTGCACCTGGGTTCCGAGAACCTTTACATTATATTTTTGTAGTACACCTTCTTTTTCCAAAGCGACACCACAGTTCAACGCTGTCTGTCCACCGAAGGCCAAAAGAATCCCTTCCGGCCGTTCCTTGGCAATCACCTTCTCCACAAAGTAAGGCGTAACGGGCAGGAAATAAACCCGGTCGGCCACCCCTTCGGAGGTTTGCACCGTTGCGATATTCGGATTGATCAGAATGGTTTCGATCCCTTCTTCTTTCAAGGCTTTCAGTGCCTGGCTACCCGAGTAGTCGAACTCACCGGCTTCGCCGATTTTCAAAGCGCCCGATCCTAAGACAAGAACTTTCTTGGGAAAGTTCTTGTCTAATTGACAATTGACAGTTGACAATTGACAATTAAATGTTTCAGATGGTATTCTTTCTTTATCATCCGTTTCTGACGACTCAATACTATCAATTGTCCATTGTCCATTGTCAATTGTCAATTGCGAATTGGCTTCTGCCAATTCGCTTCGTCCATTGTCAATTGAATTTATGTTCAATTTATTCGTTTCCAAAGAGGAAATGAATAAATCGAATATAAATTCCGTATCCGTCGGCCCGCTACAAGCCTCGGGATGGAACTGGGAAGAGAAGAAGGGTTTCGTTCGATGGCGGATCCCTTCGTTGGTACCGTCGTTCATATTGATAAACAGGGGTTCCCAATCAGTTCCCAGGCTATCGTTATCCACCGCGTAACCGTGGTTCTGCGAAGTGATAAAGCAACGATCCGTGCCAACCATCTTCACCGGCTGGTTATGACTGCGGTGTCCGTATTTCAATTTAAAGATAGACGCACCTCCCGCTTTGGCCAGTAATTGGTTTCCCATACAGATCCCGCAGATCGGTTTATCTCCGTCGAGGGCTTTGCGTATATTTTCGACTGCTTCCACACAGGTATCGGGGTCACCCGGCCCGTTACTGATAAAGAGGCCATCGTATTCTAACTGATTAAAATCATAGTTCCAGGGCACACGGATCACTGTCACATCCCGGTTTACAAGGCTGCGTATGATATTGTGTTTCACACCGCAATCGACCAATACGACACGTTTCTTGCCGGGGCCTTCGTTATAGGTAATAACCTCTTTTGTGGAAACTACATCGACATAATTCACATCACCATAGTTTCCAAATTGACAATTGACAGTTGACAATTGACAATTAAATGTTTCAGATGATATCTCTTCATTGTCATCCGTTTCTAATGACTCCAAACTATTAATTGTCAATTGTCCATTGTCAATTGTCAATTGATGATGGGTAGAATCGTCTACGACGATTCTACCCATCATCACTCCGCTCTCACGAAGTTTCTTCGTCAGCGCCCGTGTATCAATCCCATAGATACCCGGCACTTTCTCGTCTTTCAGCCAATGTCCGAGGCTTTCCACCGCGTTCCAGTGGCTGAATTCATGACTATAATCGCTTATAATAATGGCGTTGGCATGGATCTTCTCGCTCTCCATCCGGGTAGCGATCCCGTTCGCACTGAATGTACGCGGAGGTACCCCATAGTTTCCCACCAGCGGATAGGTCAGTACAATCATTTGTCCCGCATAGGAAGGGTCGGTCAAACTCTCCGGATAACCGGTCATGGCGGTATTAAACACCACCTCGCCCGTCACCGGTCCTTCATAACCAAACGAATATCCCTGATACACACTACCATCATCAAGGATCAACGTTGCTACTTTGTCTTTTTGCATATATTCTTTTCTTTACTAAAAAATTTTGATATTCAGCTATTCAGCTCCTTGCCTGGCCAGGCGAGGACCATCAAGACAACCTCTCCACCACTGCAAGCAGTGGTCCCCCTCTCCTGTCCAGGAGAGGAGCTTAGATAGTATACTACTTCATCATATAATCATTTTCTACAAAACTGATAAACGCCTGATTCACCCGCCGGATCCCTCCCGGTGTCGGATAGTTACCGGAGAAATACCAGTCGCCCGGATGATCGGGACAAGAGGCATGCAGGCCTTCCAGTGTTTGATAAACAATCTCTACCTCGGACTGAACATCTTCCGGTTTCAACAAGTCAACCATCTTTGCCGAGATCTCTTTATCCGTAAACAGCGCGTAGATCTCTTTCACATAATTCACCAGGTTCGTACGTTCGGGATGTTTATCCTGCTCTTTTGCCTTGGCATAGGCATCCCGGATAACCTGCGTCTGCCCCCGGTCTTCCAACAGAGCAATCGCCGCTTTGAAAGCGATAAACTCACTCATCCGCGACATATCGATCCCGTAATAATCGGGATAACGCACCTGCGGCGAAGAGGATACAATCACAATCTTCTTCGGATGCAACCGGTCCAGGATACGGATAATACTCTGCCGCAAGGTCGTTCCGCGCACAATGCTATCATCTATTACAACCAGATTATCGGCATAAGGTTTAAGGCTTCCGTAGGTAATATCGTACACATGGGTCGCCAGATCGTTCCGGCTATTGCCTTCGGCGATAAACGTGCGGAGCTTGATATCTTTGATCGCCACCTTTTCCGTGCGGACCGACATCGAAAGGATCCGTTCCAGTTCCTCTTCCTGCAACAGGTGGCTCCGGTCGGCGATCCAGTCTTTCTTCAGTTTATTCAGGTAATTGTTCAAACCTTCCAGCATCCCGTAATACGCCACCTCTGCCGTATTGGGGATAAAAGAAAAGACTGTTTGATTCAAATCGTAATCAACAGCCTTTAATATCGGTTCTACTAAGTTTTCTCCCAAACGTTTCCTTTCTTTATATATGTCGATATCACTACCCCGGGAGAAATAAATCCGTTCAAAGGAACAGGCTTGATTCTCTAAGGGTTCGACTATTCGTCGGACATTGACATCCCCTCGTTTACTGACGATCAGGGCTTCTCCCCTTTGCAACTCGGTCACCTCATCGGCTTGCACATTCATCACCGTCTGGATCACCGGCCGTTCGGAGGCCAACACCACAATCTCATCATCGGCATAATAAAAGGCCGGCCGGATGCCTCGTGGGTCACGCACGCCGAATGCCTCGCCGCTACCCGTCAGTCCGCAGATCACAAAACCACCATCCCATGAAGGCACACAACGTTTCAACACATTCGACAGATCCACCTGCGCCTCGATCGCATGGGTTATATCCATACCTGTCAGCCCTTCCGCCTCACATTGCCGATACAAACGCTCCACCTCCCGGTCCAGACGGTGCCCCATCTGTTCCAACATGATATAGGTATCCGAATATTTACGCGGATGTTGCCCGATCGCGGTGATCTCATCGAACACCCCATCGACATTGGTCAGGTTGAAGTTGCCACAAAGTGCCAGGTTCTTCGCCCGCCAATTGTTTCGTCGTAAAAAAGGATGAACATAAGAGATGCCGGATTTCCCGGTCGTACTGTAGCGGAGATGTCCCATATAAAGTTCTCCGGCAAAAGGAAGGTTTGTCTTGGCAAAATAAGGATCGTTCAGTTGGTCTTCGGTCAGTTCTTTGTAGTGATCATGAACGGCGGCGAATATCTCCGTGATCGCCCCGGTTCCCATCGCCCTTTCGCGAAACATATATTCTTCACCCGCGTTGGCTTCCAGTTTGACACAGGCCAATCCTGCGCCTTCCTGTCCCCGGTTGTGTTGCTTCTCCATCAACAGATAGAGCTTGTTCAATCCATACATCCAGGTTCCATACTTTTGGTGATAATATTCTAAAGGTTTCAGCAATCGGACCATGGCCACACCACACTCGTGTTTCAATATTTCCATCTTGAACATTTTTAATCCGACTGCAAAGGTAGTTATTTTCATGGAAATATTTTCGGACGATCCCCCATTTGTTCGCCTAATAGATGTTGAGTAAACAAAAAGAATTCAAATTCTCCGGTATATTTCCCTAAAATCCCGGGACTATTTGTTTGTTGATAACCGTCAACACATTTGTTGATAATTGTCAACAGATCTGTTGATAACTATCAACAAACTTGTTGATAATTATCAACAAGTGAATACCCCCTATAATTCACTCATATCCTGCGGCTTACAAATCGTCGTTTTCAGCCGTAAAAAAAACGCAGAATAATCTGCGACCAGCGGGTGATATTTGACTTTGATTTGGCGAAAATGTAAGGAATTGAGACCAAACGCCTGATTGAATATTTAAGATTATTTAAGAAAATCATACCGAATGGAGTTGTTCACTTTTTTGTGAATTCAAGAAATAATCACTATCTTTGTTTTGATAACGGGAACGGTATGATTGTATCTTTCGAAAAGCAGTACTTACGTGACTTGTATGAGCAAGGGAAAACCGATGATAAGAAACATCGCTATCAGCCGGAAATCATACGTAAATACAAACGTTGCATTGATATCCTCCTGGATGCAAGTAATATAGAAGCGTTGTTTAGAATCAACTCTTTGAATTACGAAGTCCTGAAAGGTAACAAGCAAGGTATTTCATCAATCAGAGTAGATAAGCAATACCGAATAGAGTTTACTGTAACAAATGATGGAGCCGAGCCTGTTGTTACTTTATGTAATATTTTGGAATTATCAAATCATTATAAATAAGTCAATATGATTGAAATAAAGGGTATAGACCCACAAATGATTGCAAATAATCTCACGCCGTATGAACCCACCCACCCGGGAGAAGTTCTTAAAGAAGAGATTGAATACCGTGGCCTTTCGCAACGAAAGCTTGCCAAGCAAATGGGCATATCCTATACACTATTAAACGAAGTTTTAAATAAAAAACGTCAGGTAAATACGGAATTCTCCATGCTAATTGAAGCGGCTTTAGGTATAGATGCAGATATGCTTATGCGTATGCAAGCCCGCTATAACAGACAAATGGCCAGCAAAGATCAAACATTCGCGGCACGCCTTGAAAAAGTCCGCCAAGCAGTAGCTCTATTATAACCACAACGCACACCAAGAGCACCACGCTTTAAAGTGATTACTCTTCCTTAACTTCGTGTCCTTCGTGTGCGTTGTGGTTCCCCCTTTAATTAATCATTAATCATTATTTTCTCGTACCACTCCCATAACACCTCCGCTGTGATCTGTTCGCGGATCATCTGATTGCATTGCGTATCGATGGTCACCGCGTCTTGAAACGCAAAAGCCACCTGCATACAAAAGGCCAGGTGGCGACGATTTGATTCGAGATTATCTTCTTCCAGAAAGACAATCATTTTTTGCAATAGCCCATCATCATAGGGTTTATAACGCTCTGCCCCCAATAACGTATGACCGACGATATAATCGAGATACTCCTGCCGGTAGCTTGTTGTAAAAGTACGCAGAAAAGCTTTGAAAGTTTTCCCTTTCCTCCTATAATGACAAAAAGAAGTGATAAAGATTTTTTCTTTCCAAAGTTGTTGCTCTTCCGCCGGAAGATCTTGGATTGCATTTTTGAAGTTAGGGACAGAGAGTTTGTTTTTACCAAAAAGACTTTTAATTTCATTTGTATACATAATCAACGTCGGCGGGGCTTGGTTTGCATTCCCCTACCGACGTTGAAGCCCGTTGAGAGGCTTTATAAAAAAGGATCACAATGGGTAGTCCATATAAATAAATACCTTTTATATTAATCAAGGTATGAACTCATTTGCCTGGTCTATTTTCAGTTCACCTTCGTCATTAAAAAACAAACGGTTCATACAAACGACACGATCCCAGTTTGGTTTCTCACAATGGGGATCGGCATGGCGATGATAAATCATATACAGATTACCGTCTGGCATTTCTACAATCGAATTATGCCCCGGAGAAGAAACACCTTTTGAAAGATCTGTCGTTATTAACGGATTGTCCGCACTTTTTGTCCAGGGTCCCATCGGATTCTTCGCATAGGCTACGCCTACACCATAATATTCATATCCCGTATCATTTGCCGAATAGGTCATATAATAGGTTCCTTTTCTTTTGAAGACAAAAGATCCCTCGTTGCATCTGTTTCTTTCCCAGTTGACTCGCTCCCAAGGTTGGGAAGCGCCAGAAATGAATACCGGCTCGCTATCCAGTCCTGACAGGTCAGTTTTTAATTTTGCCACGTATAACTCACCCGTTGCCAGCGAGTCTTGCATACCATTCCGACTATAATAGACATAAGGCGTACCATCATCGTCCACAAAGATATTGGCGTCAATCGCCGAATAGCCCAAATCAAACCACGGGGTATAAAGATCGACAAAGGGACCTCCCGGTTTTTCACTTACTGCCAGGCAGGTCAGCATCCGTCCATACTTCTCTACATAACAACTATACGTCATATAGAATTTCCCTTTGTAATACTTTACTTCCGGCGCCCAAAAGCCATAAACTCCGATATGGTTTTCTGGTTTACGATAAAGTTCTCCGAGATATTCCCATACAGCAAGATCGGTAGATCTATAACAGACAAAGCCCTCACCTTCGGGCAAATTGGATGTTCCCGTCATGTAATAAATACCATCGTGTTTATATACAAACGGGTCAGCAAGATGTATTTCAGTCTGGTCTATTGTTTTTACAGGATTAATATACGATCCGGAGTGATTGCAACCAATCAAAAGTATGGATACACAAAGGAGTGATATTATTTTATGTCGCATATTTATTTAACTTTTTTGCTAATCTTTATTGTTGTTATTTTATGTAATCCGCACTGACGTCTTCGTCGGAGAGCTTCCGTTCCGGCATTATCTGATTTTGTAATATACCCTTTCCGCCTTTACTGGCTTTAAGTAGTGTAACTTTCGTGCAATCAGCGTGAAATCCCATTCGGAATCCAGTCACAATAGAGTTGAATGTTCCTTCTGCGTCTATGGCAGTTTGAAAAGGTACTTTGCCGGAATACCACCAGCAAAAGCAATCGGTGAGATTTACAGATACCCCTTTCTTGATATTAAATGCCGTAGCGAACTGATCGCTATAGCAGTAATTAAACCAGTTGTTATCACTTTCGATTATGAAGCCGTAACTTGTTTCATAATTCTGGTCTTTGGCGAATATATAGAGCGGGTGAATATTACGCAAACTATTACCTCCGCTTTTCACCCAAACGCCTTTATTAACGGATGCTATACGCATGTTGCTGAGCGTGTTGTCGTAGCCCTCAATCAGTACGCCTATTGAAGTGGCAGAGTCGTTGCCTACTATATTTACATTATTAATGTCGGCATCCGATGAACCACTATTGGCACCGGTCTTGATATGCACTCCTACCTGGGTACACTTGATAGAAACGTTTTCAATTCTCGTTTCGCGTCCTCCGTCAATCGAGATACCGTCGGCAATGCCTGAACCGTCAATTATCCCGCCATAAATGCCGTAATTGCTACCCGGGATAGTTATGTTGTTAGCCGGATTTGACGCTCCGAGCCTTATCACGGCTCCGCCATCTTTCCATTCGCCTGTAGCCTTGAATATAGCATAATTACCCAACACCAGATGTACGCTTTTACGTGGGTCGGCAGGGGTGAGAATCGAACGTGATACAAGATATGTTCCGTCGGGAAAAACAATGGTACGGTTCGGGTTAGAATCTATGAGTTTTTGAATAGCCTCAGTCGCATCGGTTTTCCCGTCGGAAGGTACATAATCCGTGGCGGTAAGGAACGCGCTTTGCGCAAACGCAGGCATAATACAAAATGAGGCAATAACGAATGCCGTAAACATGATAATAAATACTTTCTTTTTCATGATTGATAGAATTTTATAAGCTAGACAGTATAAATCAAAAAGGAAGAGATATAGAAATCATATCTCTTCCTTTATGATTATAGGATTATTATTCGTATCCTGGATTGTTTTCCACAACACCTCCTGATTCGATAATCACTTTAGGAGGAATCGGGAAAAGCACCATGTGGTCTTTTGCCGGATAGCCCTTACTTTGACCATATTTAATATAGGTGCCGAAGCGTATCATATCTTGTCTCCTCCAACCTTCAAAATAAAGTTCGCGTCCCCGCTCTGCCAGGAGAAATTCGTTGAATTTCTCTTTGCTTGATTGTATATCCGCCGGAATAGTATGAGTCACACCCGAACGTTCGGTTATCTGCTTCAGATAGTTCAATGCCTTATCGGTCGGTCCATTCAGTTCGTTTTCTATTTCCGCCAGGGAAAGAATAACGTCGGCATAGCGGCAAATTACCATGGGAAGATTACCCGCGCTAGTCAATTCTTTGGGATAGCGGTATTTAACCATAATAGCCCCATAGGGCAGACGTTCTCCCTGATTGCCATCACGCGAATAGAGAGTACCGTCAGTTCCGGTATAACTGTCAGCAATGCCGCTCAAACGCTTATCCTGTTTGTCATAAGTGTCGTAGAATTCCCACGGCATCATAGTTACCCCCCAATAAGGTGCCACCTCTATGCCGCAAACTTCGGCACAGGAAGGCGGAATCATATAATAGAACCACTCGTTACCCATCTGCGGACCACTCGGCACTGACCAAATGTTTTCATTGTTGTGTTCTTCACTGAATATCTTATCGTAATCGTTGGAAAGTGAATAGCCCATCTTCGTCAGGCTTTCCGCATAAGGCAATGCTTTATCATACTGATGATCATTCATATAGAGCTTCATCACCAACATGGTGGCAAGTCCCTTATTTACACGTCCCCAGTTTTTTGTATTGTTTGTCTTATCATACAGATAAGGGATAGCTTCGGTAAAGTCTTTAATCATGTGATTAAAGTATTCTTCTTTGGATGGACGCGGTTCATACTTGATATCATCTAATTTAGCAGGATCCAACACGACGGGAATCGGTCCGTACATATCATAGAAGCAGAACATCAACCAGGCTCTAAGACACTTTGTCTCCGCCATCAAATTATTTTTTGTATCCTCATCAATATCGGTGATTTTACTGAGAACATCCAATATATAGGTGGCGCGGGTTATATTACGGCTAACGGTATAGGTGAGATAGGTATCGTAAGCACTACCCCAGTTGAATTTGATCTCTTGCCGTTCAATATTAAAAATCTCGTCGGTTGTCATTTCGCAAAGACCGAGCCAACCTCCTGCACCTGTAGTGAAAAGAGGCCAGCACCAGGTACCATTACTATTATCATTTACTGCACCCGAGTTACATTTGAAATAAGCATACAGTCCGGTCAGCATAGCGCGTGCGTCTTCCTCTGTTTTCGGGAAGTTGGTCTCTGCAAACGAGGAGTACACTTTTGAATCGAGGTCACATGCATTGAAAGTTACAATCATGGACAATACCAGTAATGTATATTTTATTTTTGTCTTCATAATATATTCCTGTTTAGTTTAAAAAGTTATGTCTACACCCAGTACTACTGTGAAGGGGATAGGGAAAGGAGCGGCATTTTGTTCCATTTCCGGATCCAGACCTTGATAGTTTGTTAACAGTAATGTGTTTTGCAAATCTACATAGACGGCGGCATTCGAGGCGATCTTATTATCTTTCAGCCAGTTTTGAGGTAGCAGATAGGTTACTTTGATGTCTTTGAACCGCCAGTAGTTTGTATTCTGCAAGGAGAAGTCATCATTTCCCGCTTTGTTGTTATTTGCTGTAGGATTAGGAGCAATGCCGGGCCACCATCCGGATGTATTGAAAGAAGTCCAGACATCTTTGTAGCGATAGCTCGTATTAATCTTGCTGTCTGCCAATCCGCGATATTGCCATTGATCGTAGGTCTTTCTTCCTAAAACACCATAGGTATCAATATCGATCATCACATTCTTAATACGGAAGTTGGTTCCCAAACCAAAATAGAGATTCGGTTCGGCATTACCCAGTTTTACAATATCCTCATCATCGAGAACACCATCTCCATTGATGTCAACATACTTCTTGTTACCGGCATAGGAGTCGGGTTGGAGCACCTTTCCGTTGGAGGTGTATTGTTGTACTTCTTCGGGCGATTGGAAAATGCCATTGGTCTTCCAGCCATAGATGGGAGCCAGATCATCATTTTCTTTGACCCATTCAGGCAAGTCCACTTCCGGATTCCGTTCCACCCAATAAGAGCGGTTGTGGCTGATATTCAGATAGGCGTTCCAATCAAAGTTTTTTTTCTCCATAATAACACCTTTCAAACCGAGCTCAAAACCTTTACTACGAGTAGATCCGACGTTTTTCGCCAGTGTAGCAACCATATCAGTAGCAGGCAAAGAGGTGAAGTCGAGCAGGTCTTTTGCCGTACGTACATAATAGTCGAAACTACCAGTTAACCTGTCATTGAAGAGAGAGAAATCAAGACCTGCATTGAGAGTTACGTCAGTTTCCCACTTCAGTTCCTTATTTCCTTTTTGCTTTTGAATAATTCCTTTGTGGAAGCTTCCATTATAATAATAGAAAGCACCGGTAGCCATACCGTAGGTAGTCAGACTGTAGTTACCACCGGTCAGAATACTTTCATTACCGGATGTACCTACACCAAATCGAACCTTCAAGAAGTTGAGAACGTCCTGCTTTTTCATGAAGTTCTCTTCCGAGATTGTCCAGGCAGCCGACACACCGGGAAACCATCCCCATTTGTGGTTGGCAGCAAACACAGAAGAGCCGTCATTACGTAATGTACCTCCTATCGTGTATCGATCTTTGAATGTGTAATTGAAACGTCCGAAGTAAGAGAGTTTATTTCGTTCCCATCTGCCTGAATTGTAAGTTGTTTCCTCCACATCGGAAGAGAGTTCAAGGTAGTTATTTTCCAATGCATCAGAGGGAAAGTTGAATACGGTGACCGAGTAGTTGTTACCGGATGTTACATAATAACCGGTACCAGCTACCACATTCAGACGGTGATCGTTGCCGAACAGCTTATCATAGGTCAGGTATTCTTCTATTCCGTAGTTATTGTTGTAAGCATTCGAATAACCCCCAAAGTTTTGCTGTGTTTGTTGCACCATTCTGGATTTGGTCGGTGAGAATACATCGCGATTCTCATCCGTTTTATCAATAGATAACTGTACATTGGCTTTCAAACCAGGCAGTATATTGAGTTCCAGATTAGGAGCAAACATAATACGTTTTGTCGTTGTCTTATCTTTCATATAACTCCAGGCCAACGGATTTGCAGTTTGCGCATTTTCGGCTAACGTGAGATTATTATATTCATCCTGTAAGGGAAGACGGGGAGAGAAATACAAGGCTGCATTGGTCTGATTCGCTTCATTAGCATTACCACGCCACATACCCGAAGAAGGGTTGTTAGCATTGAGTAACGTGTACATACTGGCAATATTCAATTTTAGTCGTTTGCTGAAAATAGCTTCCATATTAATACGTCCACTGAAACGTTCCATATCTGTGGTTTTCATGATCGATGCCTGGTTAAAGTAGTTGAAGGAGGCATAGATTTTGAAATTTTCACTACCCGCATTAAACGACACATTGTGGTTGTGAATCAAACCGGTACGGGTAATCTCGTCAAAGTGTTTATAGGATTCTGTCTGTTTCAATTGCTCCTCATCATATAAGATACTCCATCCCGATGAAGGTGCCGATGTCGGACCATAAGGGGCATACCGATTGATATACAGCCATTGCTCTTTCATTCCCAGATTGGCTAAGTTCATAAAATCCTGTGCATTCAGCATATCATAATATTTATTAATCCCCTGCACGGAGAAGGAACCGCTGTAAGTCACTTTGGGCTTTCCGCTTTGTCCCTTTTTGGTGGTGATAAGGATCACACCATTAGCTGCCGACGAACCGTAGATGGCTGTGGCACTGGCGTCTTTCAGAACATCGATAGAAGCAATATCGTTCGGGTTCAGCGTAGCCAGTGGGCTCCGGTCAGAACCATCTCTTAGACTATAACCCAACAAGCCGGAAGGTCCGACTTTTGCTGCCTTGTTAGCTTCGGAACTAATAATAACTCCATCAATTACATAAAGCGGACTGTTGGAACCATTCGGAGAAAGCGCTCCACGAATATTTACCGACATACCCGAGCCCGGCTGCGCCGAGTTTTGGGTTATATTTAATCCGGCTACTTTCCCTTGCAAAAGGTTATCAGCACTCACGGCATTTGGAGCTTCGATATCTTTCGACTTGACAGAAGAGATTGCACCAGTGACTGTCTTTTTAAGTTGCGAACCGTAACCTACTACTACAACTTCATCTAGTACTTCTGTATCTTCCCGAAGAGTTATGGATAGAGGACCTCGGTTATCCGCTCTAACTTCCACGATTTGGTAACCGATATAAGATATCTGTAATGTTGCTTTATCAGATACCGTCAACGAAAACTCCCCATCCAAATTCGTAATTACTCCATTGGTCGTTCCCTTCTCTACCACATTGGCACCAATAACCGGTTCACCGCGTTCATCCAGAACCGTTCCGGTGATTTTCCGTTTAGATTGGGATTGAGTTTGTGAATTGGGAGTTGCTGGGATATCCAGATTCGTTAATACCACCTGTTTATCTTCTTTTACCGTGTAGGTGATATCGGTGTCTTTTAATAAACTGTTTAAGACGCTCTCGATGGAGCTGTTGGATAGTTGGATAGATACTTTTTTGTCCAAGCCGGGCATGGCATTGTTGAAGAAAAAATTGTAATCGCTGCCTTTTTCGATCTTATGGATGATCTCCCGGATTGTTTTGTTTTTTTCCGATAGGTTGATTTGCGCCACTATGTTTTCGCTGATACAGCACACAAACAGGCACAAGACAGCCTTTATAATTATATTTTTTATAAGTCTCATTATTTTGATTGTTAGGTTATACAAAGTTTTTTATAACTTTACCCACTTAAAATAGAACCTTTTGCAATGCTTGATACCCGGCCCGGTATCGGCGATAGATTGCAAGGCGGAACTATTGTAAGCAATTTTGTGCGGGACAGGCCCCTGGGGTCTGTTCCGTTTTGTTTTTATCTGGTTTCTATCTCATGGGCTACTTCTTTTTATGGTTAGTATTCTTACTGATTATCACCGAACTATCGCTTATCGCATAGGTAATCGGAACGGTCAGGCTCATAATCTCGAATACATTCGAAAGGCTGTTGTTCTTTATCGTTCCCAGGAAAGTATAGTTCTTTATATCCTCCGTCTCAAAAATAATCCGGAGATTATAGATGCGTTCGAGCATCACGGCGGCTTCGCCCAGTGTTTCCCCATTAAATACAATACGTCCGTTTCGCCAGGCGGAGATCAGATCGGTATTGTAAAGCGTCGTTTTAACCGATTGATGGGTCGAACGATGATAGGATAGGTTTTCATTCGGACTTAAAAGGATACGGTCGTTGTCGGAGGTAACAGCGATACTCCCTTCCATCAAGGTGGCCGAAATATCTTCATCCGCCGAATAGGCTTTGACATTGAAGGCGGTACCTAATGCTTCGATCTCCATATCATTGACCTGTACGATAAACGGTTTATCGCGGTCTTTGGCGACTTCGAAATAGGCTTCCCCGTCCAGGCGGATGATCCGGTCTTTATGGTTGTACGCATTGTTGTATTTCATTTTGGTGTCCGAGTTCAACCATACCAATGTCCCGTCGGGCAGTTCCATACTGGCTTTCTGTCCGCGGTCGACTTTGACGATCAACTCCTCGGAGGAGACCGATCGACTTTCTTGCAGGAAATAGAGACCGAGTCCGCCAAACAACAGAATACAGGCAGCGGCAATCTGCGTCATCCGGTAACGCAAGGATAGTTTACGTATCTGCCGGGCCTGTTCCGCCTCTTTGATTTTTAAGCCGATATGGTTCAACATGCGTTGTTGCACGTCATGATCTAATTCATCGGAAGCATTATCCAGCCGCTCCTGATAGGAAGAGAAGAGTTCATCCTTCGCATCAGGTGTGCGAAACCATTCGAAGAGTTGTTTTTCTTCCTGACCGGAGACCTGCCCTTGCAGGAAGCGGTCAAGCGTTTTTATGTCGTTGTTTTTTTCCATGTTGTATAAGTTATATACATGAAGCATTGATTTTCCTTACAAGAGAATGTAAGAATATGTGTTTTTAACTTTTATTAAAGACTTGTCGCCAGATAAAGTAATGCCAACAGAACGAAATAATCCTTGAAGTGTTTTTTCAGGAATTGGATGGAACGATACACTTGTGTCTCTACGGTTTTCTCTGAGATCGATAGTTTTTCAGCGATTTCTTTATTAGTCAATCCTTGCAGGCGGCTCATGATAAATACTTCTTTCCGGGCAGGAGGCAGTTTTTCAATCAGTTCATTGATATGTTCCTCCAACAAACGGGCATCGATCGTTTCCTGTGTCGAATTATCCGTTCCTTGTTCTCTTTCCCGCAGAACGGTTAGAAACCGGTTTTTCAACAGCTCCCTTTCCGTTTCCCTATAGACCAGGTTCTTAGCGATCGTATGCAGATAAGACGAAAATCCTTTTTCTTCATCTATAGTCGCGCGGTTCTCCCATATTTTCAGGAAGCAGGTTTGGGTTATATCTTCAGCCAATGATTTGTCGAACAATACAGACAACACAAAGTTATACAACCGCCGGTTATATATCCAATACAGTTCTTCGAACGCGGCGTAATCGCCCTTCTTCAAACGAATCAGAACCTCTTTGTCTACTTGTTTACTCTTTTCCACAATAGTATTTCCTTTCGGAAGAAAAACTTCAAACCACGAATTAATACCTTTTTTTTGAATTATGGAAATAAAGAGTAGAGACTTTATTCTTATTAAAAGGAATAAACAGGTATAGACCTCAAACAAATGTTCACTTTTTTGTGAATAAAAGAAATAATCACTACCTTTGTTTGCATAACTGAAACGGTATGATTGTAGCTTTCGAAAAAAAGTACTTACGTGACTTGTATGAGGAAGGGAAAACCGATGATAAGAAACATCGCTATCAGCCGGAAATCATACGCAAATACAAACGTTGCATTGATATTCTTCTGGATGCAAACAATATAGAAGCGTTGTTTAGACTCAACTCTTTGAATTACGAAGTCCTGAAAGGTAACAAGCAAGGTATTTCATCAATCAGAGTAGATAAGCAATACCGAATAGAGTTTACTGTAACAAATGATGGTGCCGAGCCTGTTGTTACTTTATGTAATATTTTGGAATTATCAAATCATTATAAATAAGTCAATATGATTGAAATAAAGGGAATAGACCCACAAATGATTGCAAACAATCTCACGCCGTATGAACCCACCCACCCGGGAGAAGTTCTTAAGGAGGAAATTGAATATCGTGGCCTTTCACAGCGGAAATTGGCTGCACAAATGGGCATATCCTACACCCTCTTAAATGAGGTATTGAATAAAAAGCGCCAGGTAAATACGGAATTCTCCATGCTAATTGAAGCGGCTTTAGGTATAGATGCAGATATGCTTATGCGTATGCAAGCCCGCTATAACAGACAAATGGCCAGCAAAGATCAAACATTCGCGGCACGCCTTGAAAAAGTCCGCCAAGCAGTAGCTCTTTTATAACTGTCAATAAACATTTACAAAATATTTTCAACTCCGGAGAATTAGAACGAGAAGCAATTATCCGGAAAATCCGGATAGTTCTAAAAGAAGGAACCAGAGACGTTTCCCGTGAATTGGATTTTTGGTTTCACTTGGCGGTTTGAATCACGAAGCTTTCTATGTTAATTTCCAAGTAAAGAGAGCCTGCGGCACGCGCTACGCGCGCAGTTTACGAACAAAAACCCCAAAATACCCTCCGAACAGAGTTTTTCGTTTTTTTACTTACATCATACAGGATTTTCTTTCACACCTGTATATCAATCATATAGCCATTTCGAATAGCCGGAAAAACACTAAAATTCCTGTAAGTAACTTTCCGAAACCTGTTGGCGAGCCTCGGCAATGATCGGTTTAACATTGTTGCCTGTCCCGACTGTATGATGCAAGTAAAAAAATGAAAAACTATGTGCGGAATGATAGGTTTACCACTATTTGGTGTTTTGCATTTGTTAACATCCGACTTCGACTACAAAAAATAGCCTCTTCCACTGAAAAGGCCGGCAGGGTTTTCTAAAAGGCCGGCGGCCTTTTTCAAAGGGCTGCCGGCTTTTTTCACGATCTGAAAGAGATTCCCAAATCGTTCCAGCCCCCCCTTTTTCAAACTACCGGTACTTTGCGCGCAAACTACTAATATTTTGTCGCCAAACTACCGGTAGTTGGTGCACAAACTACCGGTAGTTTCTGAAGGAAAATATTAACGCTTCATTTTCAATGGTTTATAAATCCGTAAAGTCCATTTGCATCGAAGAGAACTTGAAGATTTCTGAACTCTGATTCTACTGATTAAATGATGAACTATGAGTCAGGATTTGTGTATGATCGTCCTGAAAGGACAATGAGCGCTGAAAGCGCGTAATACATCAGCCCGGGGTCAGAACCTTGAAGAGGTTCGCCACCCCGGGTTAAGGATACATATAAAAACGGAGCGCTGAAGGCGCGAAAGCAAATCTTTCGCGCTTTCAGCGCTCCGTTGTGTGTGGGTGTGTTCCCGACCCAGGGTTGCGCAGACCTAACGGCCTGCTGACCCTGGGCTGGGCTCTAACGCGCTTTCAGCGCTCACTGTCCTTATAGGACACAGGCCACAAACAAAATAAAAATCCGTGTGGTCCGCGGCTAAAAATCTTCACTTCTCACAAGATTTGAACCCCGCCAGTTCCTCCTTTCCAAAACATTGCACTTTGGTGAACAAAACATTGCGCTTTGGTCGGCCAAAGTGCGATGTTTATTTGGAGGGGGTAAAACGGAAAGAAGCTTTAGCGATAAGTATCAATGAAAAAGGCTATTTCTTTCGAAATAGCCTCTTTTGTTCTCAATGTCTGTTGTAGAGATTTTATCCTAAATACGATTTCAGGAGCTTGCTACGGGTACCTTGTCTTAATCTTCTGATTGCCTTTTCTTTGATCTGGCGGACGCGCTCTCTGGTGAGGCCAAATTTGTCGCCAATCTCTTCCAATGTCATTTCTTGACAGCCAATACCGAAAAACATTTTGATTATCTCGCATTCTCTTTCGGTCAGTGTAGCAAGCGCTCTATCAATTTCTTTTGCTAAAGATTCGTTCATCAACGATCGGTCGGCGATCGGAGCATCATCGTTCACAAGCACATCCAGAAGACTGTTGTCTTCGCCTTCTACGAACGGTGCATCCACTGAGATATGACGTCCGGATACCTTCAGGGTATCGGAGATCTTATCCACCGGGATATCCAGTTCTTCTGCCAGTTCTTCGGGAGAAGGACGCCGTTCGTTTTCCTGTTCGAACTTCGAGAAGGCTTTACTGATCTTATTCAGTGAGCCCACCTGGTTCAACGGAAGACGAACAATACGTGACTGCTCGGCCAAAGCTTGCAGAATGGATTGGCGAATCCACCATACGGCATAGGAAATAAACTTGAACCCTCGCGTTTCATCGAACTTCTCTGCTGCCTTGATTAAACCAAGGTTTCCTTCATTAATTAAGTCCGGCAGACTTAACCCCTGGTTTTGGTATTGCTTTGCAACAGAAACGACGAAACGTAAGTTGGCCCGAGTCAATTTCTCCAGCGCCTTACGGTCTCCTCTTTTAATAGCCTGTGCCAATTCTACTTCTTCTTCTACCGTGATAAGATCTTCACGACCAATCTCCTGGAGATACTTATCAAGAGAAGCGCTTTCGCGATTGGTAATGGACTTTGTAATTTTAAGTTGTCTCATCCAATTGTTTAATTGAGAATAACGGGGTGCAAAGATAACATTTTTATTGGAATAATCAGCCGAACGCACCCCCGCCTCCGGCTAATTAGAATCCTTTAACAATCAGTCGGCCAAATTGATCGCGTAGTAGACCGTCCTGAATCCGGTATTGTTCCGGTTCGGATAGATCCCTTTGATAAATAAAGCCTGATCGCTGCCGCTGGTTTTCAATACCCGTTCGACAATCTTCTCTACATCGTCCAACGAAGAAACGCGTTGATCGTTTATCGATTGAATGATATAGCCTTTCGAGATCCCCACTTCTTTCATCTTCCCGTCGGTCACGCCCGTCACTTCGATACCGTAGCTTATGCCCAGCTCTTTCTTCTGCTTGTCTGATAACTCACCGAAAGCAGCCCCCAGGACTTCGGCTACATCGCCTTTGCCTTTCACTATTTCTGTATTTCCCTGCGCATTACGCAGTTCGATCGAGAAGTTCATTTCTTTCCCGTAGCGATCGACCGTTACTTTCACCTTATCGCCCGGACGGTATTTGCTGATCTGTTCCTGCAGGGCACTACTGGAGCGCACCTTGGTTCCATTGACGGCTACGATAACGTCGCCTACCTCGAGTCCGGCTTCTTTGGCCGAGCTATAAGCGGCAAACTCGGCGATATAAGCGCCTTCGGTGACCTTGAGTTTCGCTTTTTCTTCCGCTTTGATATCTTCAAAAGAAGGACTCATCATCACACCTAAGACAGCCCGTTGCACAACGCCATACTGTTTGAGGTCGCTGGCCACTTTGCCGGCAATACTGATAGGCACAGCAAAGGAATAACCGGCGAAGTTGCCTGTTTCCGAGTAGATGGCCGTATTGATTCCCACCAGTTCGCCTTTGGTATTCACCAGTGCGCCACCGCTATTTCCCGGATTCACCGCGGCATCGGTCTGGATAAACGATTCGATGCCCGCATTGCTACGGGAGATGCCTCCGCGCCCTTTGGCACTGACGATACCCGCCGTAACGGTAGACGTCAGGTTAAACGGATTCCCAATTGCCAATACCCACTCTCCGACTTTCAATTGTTCGGAGTCACCAAAAGGAATGGTTGGCAGGTCTTGCGCATCGATTTTGATCAGAGCGACATCGGTCTGCACATCGGCTCCGATGACCTTCGCCGGGAATTTCCGGTTGTCGTTCAACGTCACTTCCAGTTCATCTGCTCCGGTGATCACATGATTATTGGTAATGATATAGCCATCGACGGAAATGATCACGCCCGAGCCGGCACCCACACGGGGTTGGGGTGTACCCTGTCCGCGTCCGCCGAAACCAAAGAAGTATTCGAACGGATCGAAATACTGCCGTCCGCCGCGTTGAGAAGCATTTGTTGTTGCTTTGATATGCACCACGGCATGCACGGAGTTCTCCGCGGCTACCGTGAAATCAATATTCTCCGCTGCTACCAGATTGTAATTCGCATAATGAAAAGGCTGTTGCCGAAAGCCATACTCGCTCTCCACAGCATGAACGGATAAGCCGGCGGATAGATTCTTGTTCGTCAAATAGAAACTTGTACCCACCGCTGCACCCACACTCACAGCTACAATAGCCATCACTCCCAGTACATTCTTCCACATTTTCTTCATAAGGATCATTCTTTTAATTAAACACTTAAATTTAACAGTTTCTTTTGTAACAAAGTAAACTCAAAAATCGTGCAGATCGTTTACTTATTCCCCATTTTTTATCACTTTTAACGCCCTTTGCCCGTTCCTTAACTGGGCTTAACAGTACTTTGCGATACAAAGTACCCAGATGGAGATCAATCGACTGTCAAATAGACATGTTTCCTATCTATATAACAGTAAATAAGTCCGAATGTTTAAACCGAAAGGACAGTTTAGCTGTTTTTATCGGGAAGAGAAGTCAAATTAGATTATCTTTGCGCCTTAGCAGTTTGCCGGTCTGTCGCTCGTCCTTCGGGATGAGAGGAAAGTCCGGGCAACACAGAGCACCATACTTCCTAACGGGAAGCTGTTCGCGAGGGCAGAGTAGTGTAACAGAAAAGAACCGCCCGGCTTCGGCCGGGTAAGGGTGAAAAGGTGAGGTAAGAGCTCACCGGGTCCCGCAGCAATGCGGGATGCCGTACGCCTTATGGGTTGTAAGGTCATGTATACCGGCGCATGTAGGGTTGCTCGCCCGATGCCGGGGGGTAGACCGCTCAAGCTTACCGGTGACGGTAAGCGTAGATAAATGACAGACGCTTTCCTTTCGGGGAGAGTACAGGACCCGGCTTACAGGCAAACTGCTTTTTAAAAGAAGATAGAAGTAAGAAGCATTTATGAAAAAGAGAAAGACAAAAAAGGCGTTGAAGAAAGAGGAGAGCCCACAGGAAGGGGTTTCTTTCGTTGAGCGTATTGTCAATTTCATCACATTCATTATCCGCTTCGTTACCTACGATATGTGGCGGATCACCGGCAATGAGGTGACCGGGTTCAAACACCTGGGCATCAACACGGTCAAAAGCCTTTCTTTAGCCATCCGAAGCTTCGTCAACGAGAACCTGCAGAGCCGTGCCTCTGCCCTCACCTACAGTACACTGCTTGCTATTGTTCCTTTCCTGGCTGTATTACTTGCCATTGCGAAAGGATTTGGTTTCCAGGATATCGTGCGCCAGACCTTAGTCGATTACTTTCCCGGGCACGAACAGCAATGGGATCAGGCGTTCGAGTTTGTGGAGAGCTACCTGGCGCAAGCACAGAGCGGCATCATCGTCGGTATCGGCGTGGTGATCTTATTATATACGGTGATCAGTTTGATTTCCAACATTGAAGGGACATTCAACGACATTTGGCAAATCAACAAATCCCGTCCGTTCGCCCGGAAGATCACCGACTACCTCGCACTCTTATTAATCCTTCCGATCCTGATGGTGGCTTCGAGTGGGATGTCGATCTTTATGTCGACGCTTCAGAATTCGATCCTCAACGAGTATGTGTTCCTTACGCCCGTGGTCGATCTGTTGTTCAATGTCATTCCGTTTGTGATTGCCGCGATTGTCTTTACCGGCATCTATATCTTCCTGCCGAATACGAAAGTAAACTTCCTGCCCGGACTGATTGCCGGCTGCGTGGCGGGTGTGGCTTTCCAGTGTTTCCAGTTGTTCTATATCAGCGGACAGATCTGGGTAGGGAAATACAATGCGATCTACGGGACATTCGCCGCTATCCCTCTTTTGCTTCTGTTCGTACAGCTCTCGTGGGTGATCTGCCTCTTTGGCGGTGCGTTGGCGTATGGTATTCAGAACGTCAAGCGGTTTAACTTCGAGAACGACAGCCATAACATCAGCCGCCGCTACCGCGACTTCGTGGTGGTGACGATTACGTCGCTGATCATCAAACGTTTTATCAAAGGGGAAAAGCCTTATACCGCCGATGAGTTGTCCGAGAAGTACCATATCCCCATCCGCCTGGCCACAGGCATACTCTATCAACTCACCGAACTGCATATCCTGACCGAAGTAAAAGACGCCGACGACGAATGGGTGATCTACTACCAACCCGCCATCGATATCAACCAGATTACCGTCTCCGAGCTCTTGAAACGCTTAGACGAACAAGGCTCCGAAAGCTTTAAGATCGACCACCGTCACCGCTTCAACAAAGAATGGGAAGCGATCCTCAAAACACGGAAAGAGATATTTGAGGCGAATGGGGAAGTCTTACTGAAAGATTTCTGAACTTTGATTCTACTGATTAAATGATTTACTATGAACCTGGATGTGTTATGTTTTCAAGTTCATAGTAAATCATTTAATCAGTAGAATCAAAGTTCAGAAAACTGCATCATCTTACTCAGGTACTTCCCGACGATATCAAATTCAAGATTGACAACGGTGCCTTTCTCGATCTGGTGGAAGTTCGTGAAGTCGTGTGTATAGGGGATGATGGCTACTTCGAAGGTGTTCTGTCCGGAGTTGCAGACGGTCAGGCTGACGCCGTTGACACAGACCGAGCCTTTCTCTACCGTCATATAGCCCTGGCGCGCCATCTCTTTGTTGAACGTATATTCAAAAGAGTAATACCAACTGCCATCGGCTTCGCGCACATCGGTACAGACAGCCGTCTGATCGACATGCCCCTGCACAATATGTCCGTCCAGGCGGCCGTTCATCAACATGCTGCGTTCGAGGTTTACCTTATCCCCCACTTTCAACAGGCCCAGGTTCGAACGTTCCAACGTTTCTTTGATCGCCGTGACGGTGTACGTCTCTTTCGTCATACTGACCACCGTCAGGCATACGCCATTGTGTGCCACGCTCTGATCGATCTTCAATTCATCGACAAACGAGCATTGCATAGTCAGATGCACATTGCCCTTATCCTGCCTTACGGCGACTACCGTAGCCGCTTCTTCGATTATTCCTGAAAACATATTCTTATCGTTTAGTATTGGCTTGCAAAGATAGTGATAAATAAAAGAGATTACCCCGGTTGGGATAATCTCTTTTCCTATTAATCAAATAAAGAAACGTTCTTATTTGGCTTGTTCCAGCTCCAGGGTTTTCGTCGGCGCGTCGCAGACTTCGGTCGGGCCGAAGTATTGGATCGGACCGGCGTAGACATAACTGGTCGACAAAGCCCAGGCATCGCGTTTTTGGGCAAACGTTTTGAACGGTGCGCCGTCGAGCTTCACCAGGGCTTTCTGGATCACCGGTTTCATTTCGCCGTGACGACGTTCCATGTTCATCATCATGGTCACCGGGATACCTCCTGCGATCCATTTATCGGCCGAAGCTGTCGTGTTGCGTACGGAAGACATATATCCGGTCTTTCCGGCGGCAATCAGACAAGAAGCGGTGTAACCCAAGGAATAACAATAGTCGGCATCGTAGTTCGACGGAGCAGCGCAACGCCCTTCATAACCGAAGAAGTGGTGCAATGCCGAGAACTTACCGGTGTATTTGCCAGCTGCCTTCCATTCGGCCAGTTTCTTACCGACCATTTCAGAGAGCAGCTTTTCGGTCTCGATCAGCGATACCTGAACATTTCCGTGCGGGTCGCGATCGAGTGTCAACTGACGGGCAACGCCTTCGGGAAGGCTGGCGTAGAGCTCAGCGTTTTCTTTCGTCAATTTGCTGATGATATAGGTACGCTGTTCGCTTTTCTTGATCATCTTGAACTCGGCATCGTGCTTGGCCAGATAGTCATTCAGTTCGGCGATCAGGCGTTTCATGGCCGGGATAAACTCAACCAGTCCTTCGGGGATCAGTACCGTTCCGAAGTTATCGCCTTGTTCGGCACGTTTGGCAACGATCGAAGCGATATAGGTTACGATATCATCCAATGAAAGGTCTTTGGCTTCCACCTCTTCGGAAATGATACATACGTTGGGTTGGGTCTGCAACGCACATTCCAGAGCGATATGCGAAGCCGAGCGGCCCATGAGTTTGATGAAGTGCCAGTATTTCTGCGCGGAGTTACAATCGCGTTCGATATTGCCGATCACTTCGGAATAGACCTTACAAGCGGTGTCGAAACCGAAAGAAGTCTCGATCTGCTCGTTCTTCAGGTCACCGTCGATGGTCTTGGGGCAACCGATCACCTGCACACCGGCTCCGATCGCTTTGTAGTATTCGGCCAACACACAGGCGTTGGTATTCGAATCGTCCCCACCGATAATCACCAGTGCTTTGATATCCAATTCTTTCAGAATCTCTAATCCTTTGTCGAACTGGGCTTTCTCTTCCAGTTTCGTACGGCCCGAACCAATCATGTCGAATCCGCCGGTATTGCGGTATTCGTCGATGATATCCACCGTCAGTTCTTTATATTTATGGTCGACCAGGCCACCGGGTCCCAGGATAAAGCCATACAGACGTGAGTCTTTGTTGATCGCTTTGATGCCATCAAACAATCCGGCGATCACATTGTGCCCGCCCGGAGCCTGTCCGCCGGAAAGGATCACCCCGACATTCACTGCCGGCTGTGCCTTGGCCGCGTTATCCTTTTCAAAGGTTACGATCGGCATCCCGTAGGTGTTGGGAAACAGTTTCTTGATTTCTTCCTGGTCGGCTACCGATTGGGTGTACTCACCGTCGACGGCTTTCACCGCACCTCTCAAAGCAGCCGGCACTTTCGGCTGATAGCTTGCCCTTGCAATTTGTAATGCACTTTTTGTCATGTTATTTGAATTTGTTAGTTATAAACTACCTTTTGTTCGTTAGAAAGCATTCGATCTATTAAAAACGATGCAAAGATCGGGATTTTTTTTCAATCTGAGAAGAAGAAGTGCTACATAATCAGAAGAAAAGATGTACACACCCGGCAAACAGAAGCACTTCGGTTGATCGTTGCCCAAATCACGGAGGGGAAACCGGAAAATAAACCTTTTTTTGCTTTACGACCGGGGTGGTAAAGGTTTACTACCCCGGTCGTAAAGGTTTACCACCCCGGTCGTAAAGCTTTACTACCCCGGTGGTAAAGAAAGATATGTACGGATTCCGAATAGGCTGCCTACGTCTTTTTTTTATACCTTTGCCGGGCAAACAAGTATGACGCAGTATGGTATCAGTTGAAAAGTTAAATGTGGAGTTCGGAGGGTTTACCCTTTTTGATGAGGTTTCGTTTGTGGTCAACAAGAAAGACCGGATCGCCTTGGTGGGCAAAAACGGCGCCGGGAAATCCACGATGTTGAAGATCTTCGCCGGACAGCAATCGCCCACTTCGGGAACCGTCAGTATCCCCCGCGAACTGACCATCGGCTACCTGCCGCAACAGATGAAACTGACCGATAACCATACCGTGCGCGAGGAAGCCGAACTGGCATTCGCCCATATCCATGAGATCGAAAACGAGATGGATCGATTGAACCGGCAACTGGCCGAGCGCACCGACTACGAATCGGAAGAATATCAAAAGATCATCGATCGGGTGACGCATCAGACCGAACACTTCCAGATCATCGGCGGCAGCAATTACCAGGCGGAGCTCGAACGCACGCTGATGGGACTGGGTTTCCGGCGGGAAGACTTCGAACGGCCCACGGCAGAGTTCAGCGGCGGCTGGCGTATGCGTATCGAGCTGGCTAAACTCTTGTTGCAACGCCCCGATATTCTATTGCTCGACGAACCGACCAACCACCTCGACATCGAATCGATCCAATGGCTCGAAACCTTTATCGCCACCCGCGCCAATGCCGTGATCCTCGTCTCGCACGACCGGGCATTTATCGATAACACCACCTTCCGAACCGTCGAGATCGAACTGGGAAAGATCTACGATTACAAAGTGAAATACTCCGAATACGTGCATCTGCGCGCCGAACGCCGCGAACAGCAGCTGCGCGCCTACGAAAACCAGCAGAAGAAACTCGCCGATACGGAAGCGTTTATCGAACGGTTCCGCTACAAAGCCACCAAAGCGGTACAGGTGCAGTCACGCATCAAACAACTGGATAAGATCGACCGCATCGAGGTGGATGATATCGATCGAACCGCCCTCAGCCTGAAGTTCCCTCCCGCGCCCCGCTCGGGTTCCTATCCGGTGATAACCGAAGAGGTGGCCAAAAGCTACGGCGATCACCTGATATTCGATCACGTCACCTTTACGATCAACCGCGGCGATAAGGTGGCTTTCGTCGGCAGGAACGGCGAAGGGAAATCGACACTGGTCAAATGCATCATGAACGAGATCGATTTCACCGGTAAATTGCAGTTGGGGCATAACGTAAAAATCGGTTACTTCGCCCAGAACCAGGCCCAGCTGCTGAACGAAAACCTGACCGTATTCGAAACCATCGACTACGTCGCACAAGGCGATATCCGCACAAAGATCCGCGATATCCTCGGTGCTTTTATGTTCGGTGGCGAAGCGTCGGACAAGAAAGTCAAGGTGTTGTCGGGAGGTGAACGGAGTCGTCTGGCAATGATCCGCCTGTTGCTCGAGCCGGTCAACCTGTTGATCCTCGACGAGCCGACCAACCACCTGGATATGCGCTCGAAAGACGTATTAAAAGAAGCCTTGAAAGAGTTCGACGGCACGGTGATCGTCGTGTCGCACGACCGCGAATTCCTCGACGGGCTGGTCGACAAGGTCTACGAGTTCGGCAACCAACGCGTCGTTGAACACCTGGGCGGCATCTACAACTTCCTCGAACGCAAGAAGATGGAAAGCCTGCGCGAGCTCGAACGCAACACCGCCGCCGCACAAAACGCCAACGACACCAACGAAATCCAGCCCTCACAAAACAAGCTTTCCTACGAAGCCCGTAAAGAACTGAGCCGCGCCATCAAGAAAGCGGAAAAAGCCATCGAAGCCTCCGAAAAGCAAATCGCCGAACTGGAAACCGCCATCGCCGCCATAGAAACCCAACTGGCCACCCCCCAAGGCGCCGCCAACCCCACCCTCTACACCGAATACTCCACCCTAAAAACCCAACTCTCCCAAGTCATGGATCAGTGGACCGAACAAACAATGGAATTGGAGGAACTGGGAAAGGAATAGTATGGTTTTAACGGATTAGATTTGGTCACTCCTAAACAAATAGTTATATTTGTATATGTATAGAAGGAATCAAAGATGAAGAACCTTATTAACAACCAGCTCAAAGAGATCGATCCCTTGTGCCGACAGCATAAGGTCAAGCAGCTGTTTGTTTTCGGCTCCGTACTTACCGATCAGTTCAATGAGAATAGCGACATCGACCTGATCGTGAGCTTTGACAAAGAGGAAATCGACGATTACTTTGACAATTACTTTGATTTCAAATATTCACTGGAGAATATCTTCAAACGGAAAGTTGACCTACTGGAAGAGCAAACCATCAAGAACCCCTACCTAAAGCAAAATATCGACGAGACTAAAACCCTGATCTATGGATAAGACCGTCAAAAAGCATCTCAATGATATCCTGATGGCGATTGACGAAGTTGAAAGCTACTTCGAAGGGGGGCAGAAGTTGTATGTAAACTTCTCCACAGACCTCAAATTGCGACGTGCCGTAGAACGTGATATCGAAATCATTGGCGAGGCTACAAACAGAATACTCAAAACAGACAAAGAAATATCCATCACTAATGCGCGAAAGATCGTAGACGCGCGAAACTGGATCATTCATGGATACGACAGCTTGTCGGTAGATATACTTTGGAGTATTGTTGTCAATCATTTGCCGAGACTAAGAGAAGAAGTGGTTGATTTGTTAGCGCAATGATTATTTGTTACGCAGGCTTTTCTTATCTTTGTAGCTTAACTAAGATACTAAATAAAAAAAACATGAGAACAAACCTTAGTTCGCAGATTACTCTCACGCGAATACCCACAAGGTATTATCATCCGGAGAATGCGTTTGAGCATTCCGTGTTGACCCGGTTGGAGAAAATCCCTACCGATATTTATGAGTCCTCCGACAAAGGCTCTTTGGCGATTGCGCAGGAAGTGGCCACCCAGATCCGTAAGAAACAGGAAACGGGAGAATACTTCGTCTTAGCATTGCCCGGCGGACGCTCGCCGGAAACCGTTTACAAAGAGCTGATTCGTATGCACAAAGAGGAACAACTGAGCTTCCGCAAGGTGATCATCTTTGTGGAGTATGAGTTCTATCCCTTGCAAAATGCCTCGGCAGGAAATGTGCAGCGCCTGAAAACGGAATTACTGGATCATATCGATATCGATCCGGCAAATATCTACGCACCCGACGGCATGATGCCCAAAGACGAGATCATCAAATTCTGTGAAGCGTACGATGCGAAGATCAACGAAGTGGGCGGTATCGACTATATGCTGATGGGCGTTGGTCATACGAGCAATATCATGTTCAACGCCGCCGGCACATCGACCAGCACGCGTACACGCCTGGTCTATCTCGAAGGGGCTGCCCGCAAAGAGGCGTCGCGCACCTTCGCTTCCATCGAAAGTGTGCCGGCCGGTGTGATCACCATGGGTATCTCGACAATGATGAATGCCAAACACGTGATCCTCATGGCCTGGGGCGAAGACAAAGCGGGTATCATCGCCAAGACGGTAGAAGACAAAGTGTCCGATCAGGTACCTTCTTCTTATCTGCAAAACCATCCGGCCGCCAAAGCGGTGATCGACCTTTCCGCGGCGTACGACCTGACGCGCATCAGCCATCCCTGGCTGGTGACGAGCTGCGAATGGGACAATAAACTGATCCGCCGCGCCATCGCCTGGCTGTGTCAGTTGACCGGTAAGCCGATCCTCAAATTGACAAACAAAGACTATAGCGAACACGGACTGGGTGAGCTCTTGGCTGTGTTCGGTTCGGCCTACAATGTGAACATTAAGATATTCAATGATATCCAACATACCATCACCGGATGGCCGGGAGGCAAGCCGAACGCCGACGATTCCAACCGTCCGGAACGCGCCAATCCCTATCCGAAGAAGGTGATTATCTTCAGCCCGCATCCCGATGATGATGTGATCTCGATGGGCGGTACCTTCCGCCGGTTGTGCGATCAGAAGCACGATGTGTATGTGGCGTATGAGACCTCCGGCAATATTGCCGTAGGCGATGAAGAGGTGATCCGCTACTGCGAGTACCTGCGCGACGTATGCGATAAGTATTCGCCCAACGACACGGCAGTGAAAGACAAAGCAGAAGAGATCATCCAATACCTGCGGTACGATAAAAAGATCGATAACGACCAGCCCGAACGTGCGGATGTGCTCTTTATGAAAGGGACGATCCGTCGGGAAGAGGCACGTCACGGCGCCCGCTATTCGGGCATTACCAACGACGATCATATCCGCTTCCTCGACCTGCCGTTCTACGAAACCGGCCTGGTGAAGAAGAAACCGCTCTCGGAAGCCGATATCCGGATTATCCTCGACCTATTGGAAGAGGTGAAACCCGATCAGATGTTTGTCGCCGGCGACCTGGCCGACCCGCATGGCACACATAAGGTTTGTCTGGACGCCATCCTGGCCGCCATCGATATCGTCAAAGACGAAGAATGGATGAAGAACTGCCGCGTCTGGATGTATCGCGGCGCCTGGGCCGAATGGGAAATGGACCATATCGAGATGGCCGTACCGATCAGCCCCGAAGAACTGCGGTTGAAACGTAACGCGGTCCTCAAGCACCAGTCACAAATGGAGAGCGCTCCGTTCCTGGGCGACGACGAACGTTTGTTCTGGCAACGCGCCGAAGACCGCAACCGGGCAACGGCCGAACTGTATAAAAACCTGGGACTGGCTGCCTACGAAGCCATCGAAGCGTTCGTGCAGTACATCCCCATCCGGTAAATCAGTTGAAAGTTGAAAGTGAAAAGTTGAAAGTGATCACTCTCAACTCTTCGCTTTCAACTTTCAACTTTTAACTTTCAACTTTTATGAGAACCACTACAAGTCGCATCGAAGCCCTGGACATATTCCGGGCACTCACCATGTTTTTTATGTTATTCGTGAACGATATCCCGGGATTGAAGAATATCCCGCACTGGCTACTTCATGCCCAACGGAATGAAGATATGCTGGGCTTCTCGGACACGATCTTCCCCGGATTCCTCTTCGCCATGGGCATGGCTATCCCTTTTGCTATTGAAAACCGGATCAGGAAAGGGGATACACTTCCTCGGATTGCCTGGCATGTTCTTTCACGAACAATCGCCCTACTTATTATGGGGCTTTTTACCGTCAATCTGGAATCGTTGGATCCATCAGCAACAGGAATATCCTGGATCCTCTTTTCATCTATCATGGTAATTGCATTCTTCCTGGTCTGGAGCGTATATCCGAAAGCGACGGACGGGAAGAAGTATCTTTTTACAGGAATGAAAATAGTAGGCGTTTTATTGCTCGTTTACCTGTTCTCCATCTACGAAGGTCAAGACGGCAGTGCGTTCTCTCCGAAATGGTGGGGCATTCTGGGGCTTATCGGATGGACTTATCTGGTTTGTACTTTTATCTATTTGTTTACACGAAACAGTATTGTTTACAATTCAATAGCCTGGGGGATATTAATACTTTGCTCGGTTCTCTCAGCTTCGGGAGTTTTTGATGGCTGGGCTTTTGTCGGTTATATACCCAGTGAAGCCACCTTACATGGATTTGGTATGGCAGGAGTTTGCGCATCGCTTATCATGCAGAAATATGCAAATAAACAAAGTCCGAAACCTTTTATGATAATTATGTCTTGTATTGGAGCAGTTCTGTTAGTGGCTGCGATTATTGCGCATCAGTATTGGATTATCTCTAAGTTACAAGGGACGCCAACCTGGTTATTCTATTGTTGTGCCATATTCTTCCCCTTATTTGCTTGTATCTATTGGCTGACAGACGTGAAGGGGAAAAGCCATTGGTTCACGATTATTAAGCCTGCGGGAACCATCACGCTTACCTGTTACATCATACCTTATGTGTGGAGCATACGGGCAATCGCAGGTCCTCATCATCCGGCTCTATTGAATAGCGGCATCCCCGGACTAATCACTTCGCTGATATACTCTCTGATCGTCATCGCCCTGGCCTGGCTATTGATGAAGATGAAGATAAGATTGAAGATATAGTATTGCATATTCTTCAATTAATCGTAACTTTGTGTAGTACTAGTATATTACGCGAATGAAGCATACAAATTTAAATCCTGTCCAACAGCATTTGCTAACGATGTTTGCTTTTGATGGTTCGGAAGAAAGACTGGAGGAGGTAAAAGAAGTATTGACTCAATATTTTTCAGATAAACTAAACCAGTCTTTAGATCAGCTGTGGGACTCGGGGGTGCTGAACCAGGAGAAGTTGGACGAGCTGCGTGGAAAACACCTCCGAACGGAAATCGGAATGGGATCAAGATGAGTCGGATTGTTTTAGACACAAACAGCTTAATCCAAAGTCTTCCACCCAGAAGCAAATATCACAGAATATGGGAAAGCTTTTTGGATGGGACGAATCAGTTATGTATCTCCGTCGAAATCCTCAATGAGTATGAAGAGATACTGGAACGTTTAGCCGGCATACAAGTAGCCAAACTAACCATCGAATTGATTATCAACAATCCCCATACTTTATTCTTCAGTCCACATTTTCATTTCGAACTGATCGAAGCCGATCCGGATGACAATAAGTTTGTCGATTGTGCTATTGTTGCCAATGCCAAGTTTATAGTGACGGAGGATAAACACTTTAATATACTGAAACAATACTCTTTCCCCAAAGTCGACATCATCGGATTAGATGACTTTCTAAGCTTTTTGTTATGCTGAAATTTCTGAAGGACTGGATGCTTCCGTTGGCGATGGTTGCGGGCACGCTTACTTATCCGTGGATAAGCCGGTTGATCTTTCTGACGCCTTACCTGATCTTCGCCATGCTACTACTGACCTTCTGCAAACTGTCTCCACGGGATATACATATTCATAAGGCACATGTTTGGCTACTGTTGATTCAGTTGGTCGGATCAGTTGTGGTGTATGGCATGCTTTACTCTATTCATCCGGTCGTTGCCCAGGGGGCTTTGATCTGTGTACTGGCTCCAACGGCTACGGCTGCAGCGGTCATCACCGGGATGTTGGGGGGAAGTGTTCCGTTCCTAACCAGTTACCTATTGTTATGTAATATCGGCGTGGCGATTGTCGCCCCGGCTCTCTTTCCTTTGATCGAGCCCCATTCGGGCGTCACGTTTCTTTCGGCTTTTATCTATATCTGCAAACAGGTCGGACCGATACTGATCCTGCCGCTTTTATTGGCTTGGATCATCCGGCGGTATACTCCCGTGATCCATCAAAAGCTATTGAGTCTGAATGGTGCTACCTTTTATATCTGGGCTTTTTCCTTGACACTGGTCACGGGCACAACCGTCAACTTCCTGGTCGAACAGGAAGATCCGAACTACGTCGTGGAGATCAGTATGGCTGTTGTCGCCCTGGTGATCTGCGTCATTCAGTTTCTACTGGGCAGACGGATCGGCAGGACATACGGCGATCCGATCTCTTCCGGCCAGGGATTGGGACAAAAAAATACCATCCTGGCGATATGGATGGCACAGACCTACCTCAACCCCATTTCATCGGTTGCCCCGGCGGCCTATGTACTCTGGCAAAACATTATCAACTCCTACCAGTTATGGCTGAAGGGGAAACGAGACAGAAAAACATTAAATACTACAATATGAGACTAAGCAACGTCTGGTTCACTGCCTTATCGGAAGATGAACAGGGAAATATGATTACCGTATACGGTCGGGATGAATTGAATGAATTTGTTCAATCGGGAAAGTTTAAAGAACGCGTGGAGATCACCTGGAAATACGAAGCCGACGACAAAGGAATGCCTTCGGATGAAGTGGCGGAATTGATGGAGAAAGTAGAGGAAACGCTCCGCAAAGCGATGGAAAAAGATAAGTTATCGATCCTTTCCAGCGTCTATACCGGCGGAGGCGAGAAGATCTGGGTGTATTACACCCGTACCACCCGCGTCTTCGGCGAACGGCTGAACGATACTTTAGCCTCCTTCGACCTTCTTCCGATCTCGATCTATACCGAGGTAGACCCCGAATGGGAAGAATACCTCGATATGTACGAGATGAAGGAATGGGCGGTGGATTGACTACGACAGTCTCTTCAAGCGATAAAGCAACTGTTGCATGGCTTCCTGCAGGTCGTCCATCAAACCGGCGGAGAAATCTTCCGTAAAGAGATGGCGGCGATCCTGTACGTGATCGTAGAAGCCTTCGATATGTTTAATGATATGCTGAGGCGATTTGGTTTGCGGAACAAGAATATCCATATCACCCACCAACGCATACGACGTTTCCGCTACCGCATCCAATGTTTCAGTCAACGATTCAACTGCCTGGTCCAAAGCCATGTGTTGGGCGTAGCTTGCCGGTCCGGTCACATGCCAGTGGAACAACTTCAAACTTACATTGAACGAGAAGATCTCACCGATAAACTGGGCTAACTCTTTGTTCTGATTACTCACTTGACTTACACTCTGTTTTTTTACTTTTGTTTCCATAATTCTCTTTTTGTTTTTAATTGTTTTGTTGTAACTACTCTATAAACAGCTCCACTTGCGGAAAGGTTTAAAGAAAAAGAGAATCAGGAGATAGACAGAATCTATCAGTATTTCATACTGAAGCCTTTGAATTCCGCCGGCTCATCGAACGCACCGATATGGATAAGTCCCGGACGGGCCACCCGGTCCCAACGCACCAGGTAACTGTAATCGGTCGCTTCCTGCAGCCCGATCCATTCCTTTCCGTCAAGGCTATAAAAAAATGAACAGTAACAACCTTTCGTTACTTCGATTCGCAGATAAGGACTTGCTTCCGGAAGTTCTTTTTCAGAAACTATCGCTTCCTTTCCATCACGTATTGCTTTCACGATCAATTGGTTTCCCATAACACCCAAAGCCACCAGGTTCTTATCATCACCATACATCGTCAACCCCTTGAAGCTCGCATTGGTGTTATCGACTTTCGTCTCATAGGTATAATTCGGTTTCAAAGGACGAATACAACATACTGTGCCGAAGTCATTCCCTTCTTTCGGCTGTCCACTCAATTGCAGGATACCGTTCCCACTCTTCACGGCGATATCCGAATACACAAAGTTCCAACTCCAGGCAAGAGAGAGTCCCGTACGCTTGAAATCCTCGATAAAGTCGGCAACCGGCTGTTGTTCGGTTTGTGCGAAAGGAACAGTCTGACGGATACTGGCGACATTACCTGTGGTAAACTGGATCCAATCCGCTTCATCAAAAACCATTTCCTGCAAAATACCCTGGCGTCCGTTGTAGAAACCTTCACCCGCCAGGTAACCATGACAGAGGTAGAACATCCGATCATCAGGACTGTTCACCACCGTTCCGTGACCACAGGAGATAAAGTCCGTACCGTCGCCATAAAGGATCGGATTCCCTTCGTACTTCTCATAAGGACCTTTCAAGTCTTTCGAACGGGCGACATACACCTGATAGTCGCTGCGCGGTCCGCAACAACTTTTGACCGAGTAGATCATATAGTAGTAATCCCCATGTTTCATCCAATGTTGTCCTTCCATACCGATCCGTTCCTCATCGCGCATCAACGAGAAAGGTTCGCCTTCCATGCGCAGACCATCCGCCGAAAGCTTCGAAGCAATCAGTTCGATCGGACGATCATCCAGGCCATACGCTTTCCAACTGATATACAACTCGCCATTATCTTCAAGGATAAACGCATCGATCGCTTCTGTCCCCCACTCCACGGTCAAGCCATGATCGGTATACGGTCCTTCCGGACGATCGGCCGTAGCCACACCGATATAAGAAACACCCGCTTGGTTGCGTGCCGTGTAATAGACATATACCTTATTCTTATGGAAATACAGTTCCGGCGCCCAGAACGAACCGGTTGTCCATTCGGGATGCTGGGCGAAGACATGGCTGGTCTGCTCCCAGTTCACCAGGTCTTTCGAAACATAGATCGGATAATGCGGCGCCCATTCAGAGGAAGTGCCCGTCGCATAATAGGTATCCCCCAGGCGGATCACGGTCGGATCAGCAAAGTCTCCCGGAATAACCGGGTTGTTGAATTCCTTCTTCGGTGCTTCTGTCGAAGCACACGCAAACAAGAAAGGAATACAAAGAAGCAAAAACAGATTCTTCATATACAGTAGAGTTTTAATGGCCGCGTTATCCGTGGCTCTAATTATTTCGTCAGCAAATATAGTTTAAAAGATTGAAAATCTTTATCTAAGCTTAAACTTTGCTTCTCTCCTTTCATAAAGGCTTGTAGCTTGCCGGGGATCTCGATATCAGCGCCTAAGATCTGATCGACCGTATCTTTGAACTTTGCCGGATGGGCAGTTTCCAGGAACACGCCAACCTCCCCTTCCTGCAGGCTATTCTCAAGGGCTTGGTATCCGCAAGCGCCATGTGGATCCAATAGGTAGTTTTCTTTCTCATAGACCCGTTTGATCGTCGCGGCAATCTCTTCATCGGTAAAACGATAGCCGGAGATCAATGCAGTGATGCGTTGATGCGTCTCCTGATCCGCTCCGTACAGATCCAGGATCCGGGCAAAGTTACTCGGATCGCCCACATCCATGGCGTTGGCAATCGTTGCCACAGAAGGACGCGGCGTATAGACACCCGTACTCAGGTACTCCAGGAATACATCGTTGCGGTTGTTCGCCGCGATAAAACGTTTGATCGGCAGTCCCATGCGATGGGCAAACAATCCGGCGGTGATATTGCCGAAGTTACCACTCGGCACACAAACGACCAAGTCCTGTGCCTTCCCGATCCGGTCCAATTGCGCGTAGGCATTGAAATAGTAGAACGACTGCGGAAGGAAACGCGCCACATTGATCGAGTTGGCCGAAGTCAACATCATGTGCCGGTTCAGTTCTTCATCCATAAAAGCTGCTTTCACCAGACGCTGGCAATCATCAAAGGTGCCGTCGATCTCCAATGCGGTGATATTCTGTCCCAGGGTGGTAAACTGACATTCCTGGATCGGGCTCACCTTCCCTTTCGGATAGAGCACATACACATGGATACCTTCCACACCCAGAAAACCATTCGCCACCGCACTGCCCGTATCGCCGGAGGTGGCTACCAACACATTGACCTGCTTCAGGCCTTGCTTCCGGATAAAGTAGCCCAACAGACGCGCCATAAAACGGCCGCCGACATCCTTAAACGCCAAAGTCGGCCCATGGAAAAGCTCCAGGCTATAGATCTTCTCCGTCACAGAAACCACCGGTGTTTCAAACGAAAGCGTATCCTTTACGATCTGATCCAAGGTATCCGGTTCGATATCTTCGCCAAAGAATGCACGTGCCACGATGCAGGCAATCTCATGGAAAGACCGGTTCTTCAGGTCGGCAATCACCTCCGGAGCAATCGGCACGATGCGTTCGGGCATATAAAGCCCTTTATCTCCGGCTAAGCCTTTCACAACCGCCTCTTCCAGGGAGGCTGGGGCGGTTTGTTTGTTTGTGCTGTAATATTTCATATTTGTATATTAGTTCTTATCTAAAAGCAACCGAATAAACGAATCCCCTTCCAACACCCCATATTTTCCTTCTTTGACCGCGTCTTCATCGTAATGGGAAACTGCGTCCGGTATGATTCCCGGTCGATAGATCAGGAAAGGAACGGGTTGATTGGTATGCGTTCGGATGGCACAGGGCGTCGGGTGGTCCGGCAGTACTGCGATGGTTACCGGTTCGTCCCATTGTTTTACTTCTTCGTAAATAATCCGGATAGCCCGGTGGTCTAAGGCCTCGATGGTTTTCACCTTCAGTTTCACATCGCCTTCATGGCCGGCTTCGTCGCTGGCTTCGATATGCAGGTAAACGAAGTTGTTCGTCTTCAAGGCTTCTATCGCAGCACGCGCTTTCCCTTCATAATTCGTATCATACAGGCCTGTTGCCCCTTCGACCGGAATATTCTGCAGTCCGGCATATACCCCAATGCCCCGGATCAAGTCGACCGCCGAGATCACACTTCCCCTTTCAAAACCATACAATTCCTGCATCGTCTGCATCGCCGGACGATAACCCGGCGACCAGGGCCAGATGCTATTCGCCGGATCTTTGCCTTCCGCCAACCGTCGGCGGTTGATCGGATGATCTTTCAGAAGTTCCTGGGATTGAAGAATCAAGGTATTCAACAGATCGGCCGTTTCTTCGGCTTCCGCTGTCTTCGCCTTGACCAATAAGGGGCGAAACGGATGGAGCGGCACATCGTGAGGCGGTGTACAGTCTACGTCTTTGTTTCCGTTCCGGATCACCAACAGATGCCGATAAGACACGCCGGTATGGAACCGGACCCGGTCGGAACCCAACTTTTCCTCCAGAAAGCGGATCAGTTCGTCCGCCTCTTCCGTGGAGATATGCCCGGCGGAATGGTTCTTCAGGATACTGCCTTTCACACAAATCAGATTGCAACGCATTGCCATCTCATCCGGCGCCAGGTCGACACCGATACTGGCAGCTTCCAGGACTCCTCGTCCTTCGTACACCTGAGATAAGTCGTAACCTAATACAGCAAGGTTGGCGACTTCACTTCCCGGATGAAACCCATCCGGTACGGTTTTCATTCGCCCGGTCACCCCCATAGACGCAAGTTTGTCCATATAAGGTGTGTTGGCGAATTGCAGGGGAGTCTTATAACCCAAAGCCTCGATGGGCTCGTCGGCCATACCGTCCCCAAGAATTATAATTGTTTTCATATCATGTATCTATTGACATGCCCGGATTCCTACAAACAAATCTTTCTTTGTCAATTCATTGGTAAATACCATTAAGATGGTTCAATCGCTAACGAATGTTAGCGATTGAGATTATGTCGGAAAAGACCCCTGCCGCCGTTACGTCTGCCCCGGCGCCATAGCCTTTGATCATCATGGGGTATTCGTAGTAGCGTTCGGTGGAGATCATAATGATGTTGTTGCTGCCTTCCAGTTCGTAGAACGGGTGATGGCTGTCGACTTCCTGCAGACCCAGGTGGCAACTGCCGCGGTCCATGGTGGCAACAAAACGTAAATGCTTATGTTCCTTCTCCAGTTTCTGCCGGCGCGTTTCGAAGACGGCATCCATCTCCGTTATAGTCGCCCAGAAGTCGTCCAATGACCCTTCGAAATACTTCTCCGGCAGGATACATTCGAGCTTCACGTCTTTCTGTTCGATCTTATAACCGGCTTCACGGGCGAGGATCACCAGTTTACGGATCACATCTTTCCCACTCAGGTCGATCCGCGGGTCCGGCTCGGCATAGCCTGCCTCTTTCGCCATCCGGATGGCCTGGCTGAAAGGGATCTCCGCGCTGATCGTATTGAAGATATAATTCAACGTACCCGAAAGCACCGCTTCAAGCTTCAGTATATGATCGCCACTGTTCTGAAGATCATTCATCGTATTGATAATCGGAAGCCCGGCGCCTACATTTGTTTCGAACAGGAACTTCACATCCCGCCGACGCGCCATATCCTTCAGTTTCTGATAGGTCTCAAAGCCGGCAGATGCCGCTTCTTTGTTGGCTGCAACCACCGAAACGTTATTATTCATCAACTCTTCGTACAGGGCAGCCACTTCCCGGCTGGCCGTACAGTCCACAAAGACCGAGTTGAAGATGTTCATTTTCAAGATCTCATCACAAAGTGTCTTCGGAGTACTCGGTTCCCCTTTCTCCTTTAAGACCTCTCTGTAGTTCTCCAGGTTAATCCCTTCCCGGCACAGATAGGCCTTTTTGGAATTAGATATGCCGACGATCTTCAGTTTCAATCCGTTTTGTTCCATTAACTTTGGCTGTTGGATACGGATTTGCTCCAACAGGTTTCCTCCTACCGTCCCGACCCCCGCTATAAAAAGGTTTAACACCTTGTATTCCGAAAGGAAAAAAGAGTCGTGGATCGAGTTCAGGGCTTTGCGCAGGTATTTGTGTTTGATCACAAACGAGATGTTTGTCTCCGACGCTCCTTGTGCACAGGCGATCACACTGATACCGGCACGTCCGAGTGTACCGAACAGCTTCCCGGCAATACCCGGCGTACGTTTCATATTCTCGCCTACGATAGCTACGGTAGCCAGGTCTTTCTCGGCCACCATATCACTGATCTCGCCCAGGGAACGTTCCAGTGCAAACTCTTCGTTCAACACCTCCACCGCCAGGTCGGCGTCCGCATTACGTACGGCAAAGGTCGTATTGTTCTCCGAGCTGGCCTGCGACACCATAAAGACGCTGATGCCATTCTTCGCCAGGGTCTTAAAGATACGGTAGTTCACCCCGATCACCCCGACCATACCCAGTCCGTGTACCGTGATCAGGCAGGTGTCATTGATCGATGAAATCCCTTTGATAATCGCTTTGCCTTCTTCTTTGGTCCGTTCTTTGGAGATATACGTCCCCGGCGCTTCCGGGTTGAAGGTATTCAGGATGCGGATCGGTATATTCTTATGGTAAACCGGATAGATCGTTGGCGGATAAATCACCTTAGCGCCGAAGTTACAAAGCTCCATCGCTTCGGTAAAGCTCAACCGTTCGATCACATAAGCCGAACTGATCACCCGGGGATCGGCCGTCATAAAGCCGTCCACATCGGTCCAGATCTCCAACATCGAAGCATCCAGCGCGGTGGCCAGGATAGAGGCCGTATAGTCCGACCCTCCCCGTCCCAGGTTGGTCACTTCGCCGTTCTCCATGCTCGTAGAGATGAAACCGGGCACCAAAGCCACCTTGGGCAGCGGATCGAACGTCTCTTTGATCAGTTTGTTGGTCAGATCAAAGTCGACAATATGTTTATTGAATTGTGGAGTAGTCTTGATAAACTTACGCGAGTCGTAGAGTTTGGCATCGCGGATCACGTTCGAAACGATCACCGACGACAACCGCTCGCCATAGCTCACGATCGTGTCCGAAGTCTTTGCCGACAGGTCATTGATCAGGTAAACGCCCCGGAAGATATTGCTCAATTCATCCAACAGACGCATCACCTTTTCCTGTACTTCCTTGCGCACCGTGGTATCGGGAATCACTCCTTCGATCACATCCAGGTGACGGGTGATGATCTCCGAAAGTTCTTTTTCATAAGCCACATCTCCTTTGGCAGCCATCTGTGACGTGGCGATCAGTTTGTCAGTGATGCCACCCAATGCAGAGACGACTACGACTACAGGTTCTTCTACGGCCTCCACAATCTTTTTTACATTCAAAATACTATTTACGGAACCTACGGACGTTCCGCCAAATTTTAATACTTTCATTTGTATTCAAAACTTTATGTTAAGTGATAAAGAACCGGCTATAACCGGAATGATAAAAAAGACGCAATACTTGATGATTGCAACAACCAGAGGCCTGGCCTCCGCATTGTTATTTGTAGATGCTTACCCCCCAGGGGGTCATTAATGCCCACGTATAATAGGCTAAATTGGCATGGGAGATGCCAGATCCGCGGTTCATTATGTGTAGTGTCGTATTCATTATTACGCGACAAACTTACGAATTAATCTGAAAGCGTCCAAACAAATGGACATTTTATTATCAATTATCAATCATCGACTGTCAATTCTCTTTCCACATCTGCCCGGCTCTTACTTTGTGTCACCAAATAGACGCCCACAAAAACAAACACAGCAGAAACGACTACCGGGAAGTTCAACGTATCCTGCCCGATCAGAATGGCGATCAACGAAGCCACGATCGGTTGCACGTAATTATACATGCTGACGGTCGTCGGCCGAATGCGTTTCTGTGCCGGCGGAAGGAAGAGGTAAGGCAGGAAAGTCGCCCCGAACAGGACAAAGAAGATAGCTGTAAGCTCTTTGTAATCCAACACCTCCCGATTGAACGCCGGCGCATCGATCACATCCTGGAAAGTAAACGGCACCAAAGCCAAAGTGGCAAAAAGGAACATCCATTTCATGATCGTGACCGATGAATAACGGGCAACCAACGGTCGCGACAGGACCAGGTAAAGCGAATACGACAAACTGCTGCTCACGATCATCAGGTTACCGCCCAGGCTACTCGCCTGCTCCGCTTCCACGTTTGCCGAATGCAACACAAGCAACAACGCACCGCATAATCCGAGCAATACCCCGAACGCTTTCATGCGCGTGATCGGTTCTTTCAGAATCAAAGCCGCCAGGATCATCACAAAAACCGGCCCGCCCGTCGTGATAATCGACGCATCCAAAGGCGACGTCAGGCTCAAGCCATTGATAAAAAGCCCCTGATTGACAGCAATCCCGAACATACCACAGACAAACAACAGCCCGATATCCTTCAACGGCACATGCTCTTTGGCCGTAAACAACGAAGTGATCCAGAACATCACACACCCAAACGCCATACGCATGATGGTCAACGCCTCAGGCGTGACGTGCGTAGGAAGCAAATACTTGGAAATCGGAATATTAACGGCAAAAAGGATATAAGCCGCAAAGACAAACAAGTGTCCTTTGAGTTTTTCGTTCATCATACTGGGTCGTTTGCTTAAATGACTGTGCAAATGTAAGGGTTTTATTGATTAGAACCCGTCATTTCTTCCCCGGTTTTAGCGACACGCATAAACACCTATATATAAGCGTATTCCAAGGAGTAGTTATTTGTTGATAATTATCAACAAGTTTGTTGACAATTGTCAACAGATCTGTTGATAGTTATCAACAAATGTGTTGACGGTTATCAACAAACAAATACTCCTATCAGAAAGAAATAGAAATCCCGCCAAAATGGGTTATCTTTGGCGGAAGAAAAAAACGATAGATACATACGAATGAAACGAACGATCGAGATCTGTACCAACTCGGCACAAAGTTGTGTGGAAGCGGAAGCCGGGGGAGCCCGCCGGGTGGAACTATGCGCTGCGATCCCCGAAGGTGGGACGACGCCGAGTTACGGCGAAATAAAAACAGCGCAGGCATTGACCAAAGAGATAGATATCAACGTGATTATCCGTCCGCGGGGCGGAGATTTCCTGTATACGGAGGCGGAAGTAGAAGCGATGTTGCTGGATATTGCGTTGTGTAAAGAATTAGGCGTGCACGGGGTGGTGTTTGGCTGCCTGACGCGGGAGGGAGATATCGATACCGTATTATTAAAACGGTTGATGGAGGCGGCGCGACCGTTGTCGGTCACTTTCCACCGCGCGTTCGATGTCTGCCGCGACCCTTTCCTGGCCCTGGAGCAACTTATCGAAGCGGGATGCGACCGGATCCTTACCTCAGGCCAGCAGGCAACGGCCGAACAGGGCATTCCCCTGATCGCCGAACTGGTTCGCCGGGCTGCCGGACGCATCATCATCATGCCCGGCTGCGGTGTGCGTGAGAACAATATCGCCCGGATTGAAAAGGAGACCGGCGCGACGGAATTTCATACCTCCGCCCGCAGTACCGTCTATAGTCAAATGACCTACCGCAAAGAGAATGTACCGATGGGCAATAGCGCGATCGGCTCTGAATTTGAGACGGTGCAGACGGATAGGGAGAAGGTGAGGGCATTTAAGGGATAAGGGGTTTAAGGGGTTTAAGGGGATTAAGGGAGCCAATTCCTTAAACCCTTTAAACCCCTTAAACCCTTTAAGCCCCTTATCCTTATTTATACTCTTTCCTATAAGTAATCCCCTCTTCCTTCGGAAAATCCTTCGGAACCTTTTGTTTTACTTTGCCGGTGGCAGCCCATTCGGCGCCGCGAAGGAAAGTTACCTGGAAGCCGGTGCACTGCATTGCCGGACTATCCGTTACCGTTTCGCCGGCATGGCCCAACATCGTGTGGAAGATGCGGCCTTTGCCGTAATGCACGGTGAAAAGCAAGGGTTCTTCCCTACCCGATCCGCCGGTTTCTTTATCCGAATAGGCGGTGTACAATAGATTAGTGATATCGCCGGGACCACGCATCCGGTCGTAGAGCTCATCCTTGGCGTGCAGCCATTTCGCAGGCAGGCCTTTGGTGATCGGATGATTCATATCCCGGCCGTTCAATACGTAAGTATGCTGCCGGCCGTGGGAACCGCCGTGACCGGGCGAACTGTCTTTCACCAGACGTCCGTCTTGCCAGTAGACATAGGGACCCGACTTCTCGTTGCGTCCTTCCCAACCGCCCAGGGCAATCATCTCGTTGTAGGCTTTCCAGTCCGGGAAAGCGTTGTCGGCGGCATGATAAACCACCACTCCACCGCCATTCTCCACAAACGCGAGGAAGCGCCGGTTGGTTTCTTCCGGCCAGGCATCGCCATTGTAGTCGAGCACGACCAACTCATAAGCCGAAAAGTCGAGTACAAACCCCGACATATCCTGTCCCTTCTCGGGAGATACGGCCAAATCGACCGTGAACAAACCGGAGTTCTCCATTAATTGTTTGAATACAACGTGGCTCACCTTCCAGTTATGGTTGTTCTGTCCGGTAACGACCAACGTTTTAATGGGTTTCTTTGCCGAAAGAGCAAAGACAAAAAGTAAAGAAAAGGCCACTGCGGCCAGCTTGCGAAAAGAAAAGTGCTGTTTCATGATCGTATTATCTATGGATTAAGATTCGTTTTACCCGAGCAAATGTAATAAAATCAACTGAAATATATACTTTTGCTGCATAAAGAAAGACAGACAGATGAAATTCACTTACAAAGTACTGCTATTATTTAGCCTAATATTCCTATGCCCCCCCGTTATCTCGGCAAGCGATTACCACGAGCAGATGAAACTGCTGATCTATTCGCCCCGTTACTTCGGGCCGAATGCTTTTCCGATACCGATCCTTCGCTCGGGCAAGGTGAGCGAACGCTACGAGGCAGAGGTCAGAGGGGAATATCATTACTTTAGCGGCGACAAAACGACGAACCTATACACCCGGGCGCTTCTTCCTTTCTTCCGCGGGAAAGCCGGGATTGAAGTCAGCATGAATCTCTTCGAAGAGTACGAAATGACGCAGGAGATTGTGGACGAACGATACGCCGTCGGACGGGAAAGCCCGATCACCTTCCATGGAGACGTTATCGTGACGGCTTTCTTTCAGGTCTTGAAAAGTGAGAAGTGGCTGGACGCGATGGTGAATATGACCCTGAAGACAGCCAGCGGAGGCCGGGTATGCGATGCCCGATATACGGATGCAGCCAGCTACTGGTTTGATGTCACCGCCGGGAAAGACCTGATCAAAGCCCGGGGTAGCGACAACCTGTCGTTGCGCCTGCAGGCGATGGTCGGCTTCTACTGCTGGATGACCAATGAGATCATCCACCGCCAGAACGATGCGATCCTGTTCGGCGCCGGCCTGACTGCCCACTACCGTAGCTTCACCCTGACGACCGACTTCTCCGGAATCAGCGGATACAAAGCAAACGGCGACAACTCCATGGTCTGGCGCAACAACCTGCGATACGAACTGAAGAAGAACATCCTCTCCTTCCGCTACAATCACGGGATAAAAGATAATCTGTACGACACCTTGTCTTTGGGTTATATCCGTTGCTTTTAAACGAATAAATCCTTTTCTTTGTATCAAATTGATTGTTAATCTTTAAATACTTCAAAATCATGAGAACAGCTTTCATCCTACTCTCTCTGTGTTTCTGCCTGACAGCCTGCAACACCAAACAACAAACAACCGAAAAAGAAGAATGGGTATCCCTCTTCAACGGTGAAGACCTCGACGACTGGACCATGAAGATCACCGGCTATCCAGCTGGCGAGAACTTCGGCAATACCTTCCGCGTAGAAGACGGCCTGATGAAAGTGCGCTACGATGCCTACGACAGCTTCAACCAGCGCTTCGGTCATATCTTCTACAACAAAAAGAAATTCTCGCACTACAAACTGCGGGTCGAATACCGCTTCGTAGGCGAACAGGCCAATGAAGGTCCGGGTTGGGCCTACCGCAACAGCGGCGCGATGCTGCATTGCCAGTCGCCCGAGAGCATGCATATCGATCAGGACTTCCCCGTATCCATCGAAGCCCAATTCCTGGGTGGCGACGGCACAGGCGACCGCCCCACCGGCAGTGTCTGTACCCCCGGCACCGAAGTCTATCTCGAAGGTGTGCCCTATAGCGGCCATTGCGCCTCTTCCACGTCTGAGACCTACCATGGCGACCAGTGGGTAACGATCGAACTGATCGTCCTGGGCGACAGCATCGCCCACCATGTCATTGCCGGCGATACGATCATGACCTACACGAACATCAGCGTGGGCGGCGGCAACGTCAGCCCCAAACCCAACATCCCCGACGGCCCCCTGAAAGAAGGTTATATCTCCTTGCAATCCGAAAGCCACCCCGTCGATTTCCGCAAAGTGGAGATCTTAGATTTGAGTGGGCAATACAAATAAGATAGCTACCGAAGGTTCGCGCTGACATCTTCATTCAACCCCTGTCAATTCGCTGCACATGAGAAAGTATTTAGTAAGAGCCATGATTATCCTCAGTTGCGTTTGTGCCCAACTGAGCGAGGCACAACACACGCTGACACACGAGCGGGTGATGGAGCAGATGGAAACGCAATTATCGGTCTATCCATTGGAAAAGCTTCATCTGCATCTGGACCGCACTTCTTTCTTTCAGGGAGAAAAGATCTGGTTCAAGGCCTATCTGACAGATGCTTTTCTTCTGCCTTCCCAGTCAGGAAGTCGTTATGTGTATGTCGAATTGATCAATCCGGCAGGTTTGGTCGCCGAGCGGGTTATGGTACGTTCGGAAAACGAACTGTTTCAAGGGAATCTTCCCCTGCCGGAAGATTTAATCGAAGGCAATTACACCTTGCGCGCCTATACCCGCTACATGAAAAATATGGGTGAGGACCATTATTTCCGGAAAACGATACAGGTAAACAGTGTCATGGGGGCACAGATACGCCCGCATTATGTCTTGGACTATAAACCGGAGAGGAGAAAGGCGGAGGTTGAACTGTATTATACGGTCGGGCATTCGGCAGAGAAGATCAAACCGGACCGTTTACAGTTCCTGACCTGGAAAGAACAGTTGCAATCCATACGTATGGATAAAGACACCATTGCCCGGTTCACTTACGACTTGTCGCCCGACGAAGACGCACCCGCCGTCATTCATCTGGAAGCCGATAATTTCCGGCATTATATTCCGCTGACCACCACACAGGAAGATTATGAAGTGATTTTTTATCCGGAAGGTGGCTATATGATTAACGGCGCCCTGACGCGGATGACGTTCAAAGCCATGAACTCCGCGGGTTTGGCGGAAGAAATAACCGGCACAGTGTACAACCAGAAAGGAGAACGAACTGCCGAAATAAAGACCACCCATGCCGGTATGGGGCTTCTGGCAATCGTAGCCAAAGCGGATGAATCGTATTACGTGGAATGTACGAACAAGAATAATGTAAAGAAACGGTTCGATCTGCCCAAAGGCGTTTCCGGAACCTTTGGCATACGCACGAATACGAATAAGAATCATCTGATCGTAGGCCTGACCCATGCCAGCGATACGCCGGTGCCGGATGATCTGACGATCCTTATCCACAAAAACGGGGAAGTTTACTTCTTCGATCGCTTCCCTTCGGCGCAAAAAGAAATGGTCTTACCCTGGGATATGTTGTCGCACGGCGTATTGCAGGTCATGTTGTTAAATAAAGACCTGAACCCGCTGAGCGAACGCCTGGTCTTTTCTCCGTTAAAGGAGAAAACCATCGTTCGGATAACTCCGGATAAAGCCATTTACCATACGCGCGAAAAGATATCGATCGATCTGGATCTGGAGAATGAAAACGAGATGCCGTTGTACGGAAACTTATCCGTTGCCATTACGGACCGCAAGGATGTGGACGTCGATCATCAGCTGACGATCGCCTCTACCCTGTTGTTGACTTCGGAACTGAAAGGGCATATTGAGAATCCGGCGTACTACCTTCGGCAGGATGATCCGAAAGCGGCGTATGCGTTGGATCTGTTGTTGATGACCCAGGGCTGGCGACGCTATGATATACCGCAGGCGATACAAGGGCATTTCATTTATCCCGAAGTCGTGCCGGAAAGCACGCAGGAATTGACGGGCACCATCACCCGCATACAATCGACTAAACCCATTGCCAATGGAGAAGTCGCGCTGATGCTGAAATACAAAGACCGCGAAGAGTTTTTCGATCAGGCCACCACGAATGAGAAAGGAGAGTTTGCCTTTGCCCATATCGAGTATTCGGACAGCACCAAGTTGTTTATTCAGGCATTGAACGAAAAAGGGAAAGAACAGGTACAGGTCAATCTGGATAAAATAACCTATCCGCCCGTTGAGAAATCCGACCGGCCTTATATGTTGACTGCAGAGAAAGAAGAAGAATCCCTTCCAGCCGAAGAGGATCTGAATCTTATACTCAAGAAAGCGGAAGAAAGAGCGAAGTATGATGAGAATATGCAGATCATCAACCTGAAAGAAGTCGTAGTGACCGCGGGAAGAATAGAGAGAACATCCGGAGCGGAACGTTCGCATTATGCTTCGGAGAATACGACGGTAATCGATTTCGCCAAGGAGTTGGAAACAAAATACTATTCCTCGCTCACAGAGCTTTTCTATGAAGTACCCGGTGTGCGTATTGCGCTGGATGCTGACGGAAACAAAAGAATACTTATAAGGGAATCGGTTAGCCTTGACATTGAAAGTCAGGGCGGCTATTCATTTGCCAGGGTATTTATCGAAGGAATGCCTACGGAGGATGCGGGCATACTGGATCGAATCAATATCTATGAAGTCGCTTCGGTCGAAGTGTATAAAGGAACCGAAGCCGCCGTATTCGGCATGTTGGGAGGAACAGGCGTAGTGAATATCATTTATAAGAAAGAGACGAAAGTCGCCGAACGACCCACCTTCAACAAACTGACCACAGCGCTTCCGGGCTACCAAAGAGCGGTTGAGTTTTACGCGCCTAAATACGAAACGCCGGAGCAGAGAAGCAGTTTCCTGCCGGATTTGCGCACAACCATCTACTGGAAACCGGATCTGTTCACGAATGAAGACGGCAAAGCGCGCTTTGAATTCTATTCCGCCGATACCCCTACGGTCTACGATATCGTGTTCGAAGGGCTAACAAACGACGGACTTCCGGTCCGGAAGGTAGAGAGTATCCGGATTGAATAAAGATTACGGTTCATATTCTTTGGGCAAGGTGTCCCCTATCCTTTTGTGGGCCATACTTCCTGAGACCAGGACATCCCGCGCATCTTCCAGGTTTCCGTACGTGTCGGCTTTAAATGTCAATTTCAGGAAACGGATATTGGAGACTTCCGATGGCACGCGCTCGTTCTGAACGATGATTTCTGCTTTCGGCGATTTACGGGTCGCATAATGAGGATCGAGATACGCCAATAAATCCGTATGCAGGGTTACTTTTTTCTGCCAATCATTCAGGGGAATACTTTCGACCACGAACATTTCCTCCGGCCGGTTCAGCGGTTGCATATAATAACGGCTATCATTCAATTGCTGCCGCACCAGGTAACGGAAAAACTCTGTCGAGGAACCCAGGTAGGTGTTTCTTCTCTTCTTTTTGATGGAAGCATTGCCTTTACTTGTATCATGGAAGGACATATAACCCAAATACAAAACACTTTCAATATCGCTACTCAACAGAGTGACAGCCTGGTATTGGGCTTTGAACTCATTCAATTCGACAGTCACCAGATAGCCTAACGTTTTATTATTGACAACAATCGGCTTATGGCAAAACGCATGTAAAGTTTTCTTTTCTTTGTTGTAATAGAAATAGATATCCTCTTCGTTTTGTATCACACAAGCTCTGCCTGCATTGGTCGTACCCAGAAATTCTCTTTTGAATGCCTGCATCATCTGTTTGCGGGAGAAAGGGCTGTCGGTATCCACAACCACTTCATCAAACCGGTTTTCTTTCTCTTTCATAACCATCGTTTCCGGCAACTGATCGAAAGGATTGGCAAAGATCAGCGTTTCATATACCACATGGCTAATGATCAGTTTAGTGTTCAGCCGTTGCTTTACCGGCAGTTCGAAGCGCCCGTCGGCATCCGTAATCGTATGATAAGCCGTCCCTTCCAGATAGACATTGGCATTGATCACCGACTCTTTCGTGGCGCTATCGATAACAACGCCCTTCAATACCTGTGCATAAACCGCTTGCAGAGGGAGTGAAAGGAGTATCAGGTATAGGAGTCGCTTTTTCATCTGTTGATTTCTTTAATTAAACGCAGCTATTGAGAAGAAATAAAGCGGACAAGCTTATAGATATGTTCGGGCTTCTGCATATCGATTTTCTCGGCAGTAACGAATTCGCGAATACTCGCTTCTTTGTCTTGGGGGAAAAACTTACAGAAGGCTTTCAGCGTATTGAACTTTTTCATTTTCTCTCCGTCGACGGAAAGATAATATGTGTTTTGCGGAATGACTTCGTAGACATTGGTATCTTTGAAATCAGGCGCTTCGTGTCGCATCAGGCTAACATCGGCCTGCGTGATCGTTCCGCCGTGAGTGACCTGTCCCATCGCTCCCTTTTTCCCTCTATTGGCTATCTTGGTTTTCCAATCGATATATAAGGTATAATCCGAGAAAGCTATCACTTCCAGAAAATGGTTGGCATGGGGAATAAACCGGCGGTCGCCGACCGTCACCGACTCGATCCGATCCAGATTATCGAGGATCAACTGCTCTCCGCCCTGGATAAAGTGCATTTCCTGATTGATACAATCGTAGTTGAGCGGCACTTTAGTAACCATGCGATTCTTTTGCACAACACTCCCTTGCGTAAAATCGCCAAAAAGTACCGGAGATTGTTTCATTGCTTCAACCTGTGCATTCCCTTCTATCTGCGATAAGAAAAGGAAAAAGAGTAAACATAAAGAGAAGTGTTTCATAACAAAAAGATATTATCTCCGACAAAAGCGGCCTCATCACGAGGCCGCTTTCCTTTAGAGTGTGTTTATAAATAATAACCGTCGGTTAATTGACGCCGGTTCTTTTATCCCAGATCAGCTGTTTGCCCCAGCAATGGTCTACAATACCTTGCCGAGTAACCGCTTCATTTACATATTCCGTATTGTACAGATACTGATTGTTCGGATAAGGCAAGCGCATCGGTTGTACGTTGTGAATACCTTTCCATGCAGATTCGATAGGAATATAGTTTGTCGTCGGAACACCTGTACGGCGATACAACGCCCAGGCTTCGTAGTTGTTCTTAAACAATCCAACCCACATATCCCACCAGATCCGTTCTTTCGTATTGTCCCACTTGCCTTTGCCGGCCAGGTAAGCCTCTACGTCAGCTTCTTCAATACCATTGTCTTCCATAGAAAGACGAACGGCTTTTTCGTAAGCTTCCTGTGCGCTCATGCCTACGTTCCATCCCATCATAGCCGCTTCGGCCAGGATGAAGTAGGTTTCGCAAGCCTGGAAATAAGGCGTAAAGCCAGCGGGTTCCTCGCGATACATCGGACCGATACGGGAAGTCGTATTCAGTGCCGGCATATTAGCTGCAGCCAGACCGTTCACGATACCGCGGTATTCCCCGTCGGAAGCAGCCGGTTTAGCAATGGTGTGCAAACGCGGGTCATTCATCTCTTTCAGGTAATTGATAAAGATATCCGACAGACCGAAGTCGTCACGGGTACGCATATTGTCATACCAGGGTTCAAAGTAGCTACCCGATCCCTGCCACCAGAAATAAGCGGCATTGTCGTTGCTGTCGATCACCGGGAACTTCGAAGGGTTGCCACAGATCTCTTCGATGGTACTTTTCGCCACATCCGGCATCACAGCCGACAGACGCATAGCCGTACGCAAGCGAATGGAGTTCAAGAAACGTTGCCATTTCTTCATATCCCCATTGAACAGGAAGTCGCCTTCACCCAATGCGTCCGTACCCAAACCGTTACCCAGTTCGTTGGCGATAGAGGCCATTTCAGTCATTACTGCCCGATATACATCTTCTTGCGGATCGTATTTGGATTGCAGGATACTACCCTCTTCCACCGAACCTTTCAAAGCTTCCGAATACGGGATATCACCCCAGCCATCCAATGCGTACAACCAGTTGTAGTTTTGCCAGATCCGGCAAACAGCACGCATATTCTTGTTTCCTTCCGCTTCCTCTTCCGTCAGCGCCAGGATCGTTTTAAACTGTGAATTGACATGATAAATAGCATACCAACGGTTACCATAGGTATTATCCGAAGGAATGATACCTCCCTGAAAATCCGGATACTGTATCTTATTGATATAACCAGCCCAGGTTCCATATCCGCCCAGGTCGCCCCCCATCGTGGAGCTAATATAGCGGATACCATATCCCAACACATTGGTATGAGGAACCGAATTGTACGCATCCGGGTCCGTATTGATTTCATCAAAGCTTCCGGTACAAGCCGTCATCAGTAACGCTGTAGTAAAGAGCGCTACACCTTTTTTCCATATATTTTTCATATTCATATCTCCTTTCAATTAAAATGTAAGACCTAACTTCAAACCAATGCTACGGGAAGACGGCACAGCAGATTGTTCGAAACCAACCCCGCGGCTATCACTGGATACCCCACCGGTTTCCGGATCCAAACGCATGGTATTTGATTTATGTACCCAAAGAAGAGCCAGGTTAGAACCGATCACAGATACGGTTGCTTTGCTGAAGTACTTTGTCTTGGCCAGGATCGAGCGCGGCACATTATAAGAGACATAAGCTTCACGCAGTTTCAGGTAAGAACCGTCGAACACATACGCTTCAGACGCGCTGTATTGCCAGCCAAACCAGTCCTGAGCGGTGGTTTCCATCGTGTTTTCCACCCAGTTACCACTGGCATCCTGCATCACAAAACGTTCGTCGGTCATCATATCTTTACCGGCAACGATTGCGTGTTCACGGATACCGTTCTCTGCGGTTGTTTTTGCCGTACCGGCAGCATAACCGTGAGACATGGTTTGCGACCAGATATCTCCGCCAATACGCATATCAAGGAAGAATCCGAATGCCCAGTCCTTGATGCGGAAGTCATTCCGCCATCCGGCCAGGAAGTCCGGAGAGACATTACCGATGGGTTGTCCGGATTTGGTCATCGCCTGTCCGGTAGTGCTTAACTTGATCGCACCATCCTCTGTACGGTCGAAAGCAGTAGCCGTCAGCGTACCCCAAGGCTCACCTACCTTCGCGAAGTTAGAAATACCCCAGGTCCAACCCATGGAATAAGTATCCAATCCCGGATAGAGAGATACGATCTTACTCTTATCCTTGGAGAAGTTCAATGTGCTGGTCCAGTTCAATCCGCTCTTATTCTGAAGGATTTCACCGCGCAGTTGTACTTCAATCCCTCTATTTTCGATTTCACCGGCATTGATCAACATCGAACCGAAGCCGACTACGTTTGAAGTCGAAACCGACATGATCTGATCTTGCGTTGATTTATAATAGTAAGCCACGTCCGCGTGCAAACGGTCGTTGAAGAAACCGACATCCAAACCGACCTCCCAAGTCTTGATACTTTCGGGTTTCAGGTTGGAGTTCGGATAAGTCGCACTCTTATACATCTGGGATACCCCATTATAAGAAGTAGATACCGCATAATAGTAGGCACTGTTCCGATAAGCTGAAGTAGCCGAACCGATTTCAGCCCAACCGCCACGCAGTTTCAGGAAGCTAAGCACATCCCCTTTGATGGATGGGAATGATTCGGTAGCAATCCAGCTTAAACTTACTGAAGGATAGAAGAAATTATCTTTGATCGTGGAAGACCAGTCGTTACGCGCGCTTAAGTCCAGATACAACTGATTGCGCCATCCAACCGATCCCGAAGCATAAACGGAATTGGAACGGATATGACTGTGGTCCATCGTAGCAGTGGCATCACCCGACTTATTGGTTAAGGTGTACACGCCTAATACGGTAAGAGCCGACGCTCCCAGGTCGTTGGTTTCCCATTGCAGGTCACGGTAGTTGGCACCTGCCATGGCAGAGATATTGAAATCGCCGAAAGTCTTGTTGAACGTAGCGATAAAGTCGGCGTTAAGCTCCGAATTCTTTATTGTCCGTTGCAGGAAACCACCGTCAGGCCAGTCGGAACGGTCGACATAATGCCGCTCAAAAGATTGCGCGTTATAGTGGTCGAACCCTAAACGTCCTTCGAATTTCAGGAATTCAAACGGTTGATAATACAAAGAAGCTTTTCCAAAGAAACGGTCACGCTTCAAGCTGTTGGTATTTTCATGTACCGTGAAATAAGGATTCATGTGATAGTTGTTATTCCAGTTGTAGTAGGTATAATTACCTGCTGCATCCCGTTGGTCCCAATTTTCCTTCAAGGTCTTCATATTGATCTGACGGGCAGACCAGGCGAAAAGACTATTGATCGGGTTGTTACCTCCATAACCCTGTCCAAGCAGGTTACCACTTTCCGTACGGGTATAGTTCATATTCCCATCGAAACTCACATAGTCGTTCAATTTGATATTCGTATTGAGCTGACCGCCATAACGTTTCTGATCGGTATTAGGCACCGTACCTCTCTGATCACGATAAGAAAGAGATGCACGTGTACTTGCCTTTTCCGAATTCGCCTGTACCGATATGGTATGATTCATAGAATAACCGGTCTGGAAGAAGTCCTTGATATTATTCGGACGAGAGATCCAGTCGGTCGCTACGCCATTGCTATCGTATTGTTTCAATTTCAAACCGACATCCAAACGCGGACCCCACGACTCATCGTAATAGTCGTTTACCCCATTGGCACCGTCCAACCAGTTGAAACCATAGGTTTCGGCATACTGCTGATACGTCAGATCCGGACCATGCATCTGCCAATGATGCTCATCACCGGCGGAACCTTGTCCGTAGCTGTTTTGCAGCTTGGGAACGGTAGAGATACGGTCGACGGTAAAGTTTCCGTCGTAAGAGATGGTTACCCCACTGCCCTTTTTACCGGACTTCGTGGTGATCAGGATTACCCCGTTACCGGCACGCATACCGTACAACGCAGCAGATCCCCCTTTCAATACGGTCATCGACTCGATATCTTCCGGGTTAAGGTCGTTCAAACCCGAACCGTAGTCTACCCCATTGTAATAGTTATCCCCCGTACGCTGAGAAGCATTCGAGAAAGGCACCCCATCGACAATGATCAACGGTTGCTGATCGGCTGCCAATGAAGAGTTACCACGAATAGAAATACGGGAAGAGGCTCCTACCGTACCACTAAACTGGTTTACCTGTACCCCGGCTACCTTACCGGTTAAAGATCCTGTTAAAGACAATTGCCCTGCCTGAGTCAGTTCTTCCGATTTGACCTCCTGCACGGCATAACCCAGAGATTTTTTCTCGCGGGAAATACCCATAGCGGTAACTACTACCTCGTCCAGCGCTTGCGTGTCTGTTTGCAACATAACATTTACAACAGAACGAACAGCCACTTCCTGAGATGCCATCCCCACATAAGAAACAACCAGTACTTTCGCATCCGCCGGCACATCCAGAGAGAACGCACCGTTAAAATCGGTTACTGTACCAATCGCTGCTCCTTTCACCATAATTGACGCTCCGATAACCGGCTCATTATCCTCCGCAGAGGTAATCGTACCGGTCACTCGTGTGGTCTGAGCCGTCATAACTCCTATGCTTATACATAAGCATAATAACAAATAAGTCAACCTTTTCATAGACACACTGTTTACATTAATTATAAATAAATGATTCAAAAAATTTCTTCCCAAACGAACAGATGAGACAAAAGAAGAGTAGGCCTGCCGAATGTGACTTCTGCAAACGCTAAACAAGCATAAGTAGATGCTGATAATTTAAACCTCCGTTTTTTTTATCCGATTTAGCACACTCCGTTGGCCTTACTTCACTCATACAATTCCGTCATAATAGTCTATTAACAAGAGCTTAGCTCAAGAGCTCTACGTCAATCTGTGTTTTTTATTCATTTTAAATAAAACCGACATTTTACATACACCCATAAAACGCCATTCTATCAAGGTTCTCAAGTGTATTCGGTGCACTCTTTCTCAAGAGAAAAACACTCTGTCAACCTTGTTTCTCATGGCAAATATAACAAATTATTTAATTTGAAAACATTTTTTCTATGTTTTATCAAATAAAATGTAATAAAAACATTAAACAGCCACAAAAAGAGTAGCTGTATACAAACATTTGGAACAAACAAGACAAAGAGCAAAAGAATAGTTTACCCCGTCCTTTCCCCAACTATTATCAGTAAAAGCATGCGTAATAAAGCCTTTTATCAACGCCCAAAAGAATGCTTTTTGGAAAATTCCGACAGCGGATATGCGCATTCTGGAGAAGAATGGATATATTTGAGCGTTTTATGAACCTACTTTATATACCGATAGCATGAGATATATTATATGTATAGTCGCATCCCTACTTCTTTCGTCTGCCGCCAACGCGCAGGAAAACAAATGGATCCCGCTGTTTGGCGAAGACCTCACGGATGCCACCTTTGATCCGGAGGCCTGGAAGATGACCGGCCAGGTACTCACCGCCACCCTGGATGCCCCGATCTGGACGAATACGGAATACGAAGACTTCGAATTGGATCTGGATTTCAAGAACGACAGCGGAACCAATAGCGGTATTATTATATATTGTACGCACCGCGGAGAATGGATCCCCAATTCGGTGGAGATCCAGATTGCCGACGACTACTACACGAAATGGGCGGATGCCAAATCGTACGAACGTTGCGGCGCCATCTACGGACACCTGGGTCCGACCCGGGATAAGGTCGTAAAGAAAAATGGCGAATGGAATCACATGCGCGTACGCTGCGTGGGGCAACGGATCACCGTGATCCTCAACGGAAAGAAAGTGACGGAAATGGATATGGCCTTATGGACCTCGGGAACGGAAAACCCCGACGGCACGGAAATCCCCGCCTGGCTACCCAACCCGCTGGCCGAACTGCCCACCAAAGGCTTTATCGGTCTGCAAGGAAAACACGGCGAAGCCGGCATCTCCTTTAAAAACGTAAAAATCAGAAGCGCGCACAAGACAGGATTCCCGCAGGAAGCCACTGACGAAGAACCGATCGAAGAGCCCAACGAATAAAGGAACGCCGATCAATCAACAACGATCCTCGTTCCTTTCCCCTTATGAATATCTGAAGCTTGAGTAATAACGACCGCTGCCACGCCGGCATCGATGGCTTGAAAGGCGTTTTCCAGTTTGGGGATCATACCGCCCTGAATAACGCCTGTTTCGACATAACGCCGGAAATCCTGCCGGTTGATCTCGGGGATCACACTCTCATCGTCGTTCTCATCCAATAAAACCCCTTTCTTTTCAAAGCAAAACATAAGCGTCACCTCAAAATGTTTCGCCAACGCCTTAGCGGCCTCTCCGGCAATCGTATCGGCATTGGTATTCAATAAGGACCCTTGTTTATCATGTGTCAACGGTGCCAGTACCGGCACCACACCCTGGCTGATCAAAGAAGCCAACAGATCGGCATTCACCTCTTTCACATCACCCACAAAGCCATAATCGACTGTCGTCACCGGGCGTTTCTCCGAACGCATCAGGTTCATATCCGCACCCGTCAAGCCCAACGCATTCACATGCAAGGCCTGTAGTCCGGCAACTATCGCTTTATTCACCAACCCGCCATACACCATCGTAACCACTTTCAGCATTTCCGCATCCGTAATCCGGCGACCATCCACCATCCGGCTCTCAATGCCCAACTGCGCCGCCAATTTCGTTGCCGAACGCCCTCCGCCATGCACCAAAACCTTATGCCCCTCAATCAGAGAGAAATCCTTCAATAGCTGACGTAATGTATCGTCTTCCTCCACAATCTTGCCGCCAACCTTCACCAGGGTAAGTTTTTCTTTCATTTATCTATCTTTTTTTATTTAAACGCAAAGGTATTAAAAAAGAAATATTTTCGTACTTTTGCCCCCATCCAATGCGGTAGTAGCTCAGTTGGTAGAGCATCAGCTTCCCAAGCTGAGGGTCACGAGTTCGAATCTCGCCTACCGCTCCGCAAAGAGAAACACTATAATCAGGGCGCTTACACGGCTGTGTAGGCGCTTTTTCTTTGCCCTAAATAGTTTATTTCTCCACCCTGAACATTTCATTTCTTCCGGGAGTATTTGTTTGTTGATAACCGTCAACACATTTGTTGATAATTGTCAACAGATCTGTTGATAACTATCAACAAACTTGTTGATAATTATCAACAAATGAATAGTCCCGGCAATACGTTCATATACTGGCGGTTGCAAGCGGTGCGATCTGTGCCTTTTTTTTGGGACAGCCACAGAACAAAAAAGGTCTTAAATTGTTTTACATCCGAGAAATCAATATCTTTGCACAGTTTTAACCGTTCACTAAAATTAAGACAAGTAAATATGAGACGATTCGAAGGTAAAAAGATGGTTTTCCTTTTAGCAGCCTTGCTCCTGTTCGCATCCTGCGAGGAAAAAGATGTGTATCAGCCCAAAGAAAATGAGAAAGAAGAAGAGGTCGAAACCGGTTTTTCGGAGTTGGACTTTTCGACAACAAACGATGTGCAATTGAACATCAGCTACCCTGTGCCGAGCGGTTATGCTTCGGCTTTTAAATTGTATAAAGAAAACCCGATGACTACCGACGAGAACGGTGCGTGGGTACTCGATACGGAGAAGAAATCGATCAGTGCGGGTATCGTGATTTCGGGCGCGTATAATTTGAAGAAAACATTACCGGCTTATATCCAGGAACTGTATGTTTATTCGTCCGACCTGTTTGCGCCCCGGCTGATGTATGCCAAGATCGTGAATGGGGTGGCCGATTTTTCGATTGTCAACCTGAGCGCCAGCGCCGAAGGGGTTGAGACCAAAGCCAATCCGCTCACTCCCAAATATAAATATTTCAATCCGGATGCTTACCTCCTGTATGCCGGTGGTGCCACCTTTATCGCGGAGTATCCCAACCCAACGGATGCCCCGATGGAGATACCCGGCGGAATCGGTCCGGATCATATGCCCTGTGTGGCTTATCATAAAGACATACCGACGGACGTATTATTGCGTATCGCCAGCGCATTCCCGGAAAAACAAGAAGTGAATCCGGACTTTCTGTCCGACAACGCGCTTTACCTGACGGAAGAAGCGGAAGTATGGATGGCTATCCTGACTACCTCCGGCACTTCTTTCAATAATTCATTGGGCTACTTCTATTATAACGGCACGAAAGAGGAATTGATGGCTATTGATCGCTCGAAGGTGAATAAGACCGATGTGATTGCCGTTCCTTTCGCACACCTGGCGAATGCGAACAGTAACTCCAAACTACAGAGCGGTGATTACGTGCAGTTGTATTATTACGATGAAGCAACCGAAGAGTGGACAACCCAATTCCCGGCCCATACGACGATCGGTTTCAATCTGCGTGCCAAGGCGTATGATGTGGTCGACTCCCGCCTGACCAATTCCTGGCAGTTTGCGCTTTTCTCCCTGAATACCCTGAATGAAGGCAAACGGCATTATGCCTCGCTGGTGAATGCGGGCACTCAGGAAGACCCGTTTATCTGCTTTGGATTTGAAGATCATGAGAACCTCACCTATAGCGACAGAGACTATAATGATGTGATGTTCCATATCGAAGTATCGCCCAGTTCGGCCATAACGGAGCCTCTGCCTACCCTTCCTTCCGAAGAACCGGAGATTATCGTGGGCACTGAACGTACAGGTATCCTTGCTTATGAAGACCTATGGCCGACACGTGGGGATTACGATATGAACGACGTCGTGATCCGCTATTATTCGAATGCTACGCTTAGCTATAACAGCCAGGCGCAACAGACCTATCTGACCCGGCTCGAAGATACATTCTCTGTCCTGCATTCCGGGGCCAGCTATAAGAATCAGTTCGGATATAAGATCAACGTCAATCCGGCGCTGGTGGAAAGTATCACGATCAACGACGAGCCTTATACTCCGGAAACAGATACGTATAAAGGAGAAACCGGCATTATCATAGATCTTTGCGACGATATCCATAGCGTGATTACGCCGTATGCCGAAAGTGCGCCATACGACTATACGATTGTTGTGACTTTCAAAGATGGAATTACGGAAGAAGATTTCGAAAAGATGGGTGCGCCCTACAATCCGTTTATCACCACGCCTAAACCGGGAGCGGAAGTACACCTCCCGCGTTATTTCCCGACATCGCGAGCCGATCTGGGGCTTTTTGGAACCAATGATGATAAATCGAATGTCGATCTGGGCATTTTCTATGTGAGTGGCCATTCGAATAAATATCCTTTTGCCTTGCATCTCTCCGGCGCTGAGTCTTTCCATATTCCGACGGAAAAAGAAACGATCGACACAACCTATCCGCGCTTTATCGATTGGGTGGAAAGCGGATGTACGGAATATACGGATTGGTACCTGGATTATTGATCCATTCTCCCGGAGATACCTCAAAATAGATTACAATAAAAAACCTGTTTCCCCTTCGATCGAGGAAACAGGTTTTTTATGGCAGGATTTTTATCTATTTGCTATTCATCTCTTCAAGCAAATATTTGCCGGGTTTGAACTTCACCGTTGTACGAGGTTTAATCATTACCGGTGTACCCGTCTTAGGATTGCGAGCCAGACGACTCGATTGTGGCCGTGGTATCAATGTTCCAAAACCAACCAAAACAATCTCTTCCCTCTTAGTCATACATTCCGTCACAATGGCCATATAGCCTTCCAATGCTTTTTTAGCATCTACTTTTGACAAATTCGCTTTCTCTGCTAAAGCTTCAATAAACTGCGCCTTGTTCATATAGTTAACCGTTTGATTATTAATACTTCTCAAATATATAACTTTCAGGAATCCTATCCGGGTCTTTTTTTGGATATCTTGAATTTGAAGAAATCATACTACAAAACGAAACGGCACAGTTGTTGCGATTATCGAAACAAAATCAGGACAGAATCATTCACGGTTACAAATATCAGAAAAAAACCTTCAGATAGCCCAGCTTAGTATATTGGGTATTATGAAACTCTACGTGTTTAAGGATCTTGGCCGATTCTATGGTTATTTTTTCTCCCACGCGATAGGCATGCGTGCCCGGCGAGAGGGTGCGGGACATCAAACTGCGGTCGGTTGCTTTTGAAGTAAACAAATAAAAGTTACCTTGCACATCCATACCGGTAAGCAGTTGATCGACATAAAAATAGGCTGTTCCGCCTGTTATATGCGTTTTATACGAATCATCTTCTATGCGAACACGCGTGATCTGCAGATTTAGGTTTTTGATCTTATCTCCCGGCTTGCCCACAAAGCGGCTGGCGGAGGTTTTATATTTTCGGGGCGTATTCAGGTCCTGGTACACTTTACTATACGAAACGGCTAATTCTTTAAACCGGAATTCACTCTTAACCTTAGGTTCATATTTATCGGCGATCCAGGCGACATAGCGAGGATCGATTACACAAATATCCTGCAAATGTTTACCCCGGTATTTTCCAAACGGAATAATATCATCCCCATTTTCCACAAAAGGCTGGATGGAATTCGTCAGGTGTAAAGGCAAAAAAGAATTCTGGATCAGGCGTATAGCTTTTTCGATGGAGCTTAAAATATGCAATTCCAGATCAGAAAGTAAAAGATAGGGATAATGAATCGCGGCTTTATCCTGGAACCAAAGGGTATAATAAGGCGTCTTGGTGGTGGGCAATAAAACAAAATAAATCCCCCCGTCCAAAGCTCTTCCTTCATTAAACATTCTCAGTCTATCCTGAACGAGCTGATATACTTCTATTGTTATATCCGGTGCGTTAAACTCCATACAAATCCGATAGGGTGTAAATATAAGCAAAGAATATCAAAGAACAAACCCCGGAAAAGTTTGTTTTTTATTTCGAAATGTGATACTTTTGAGAAATAATAGTGAACTTTTTATTGAAAAATGGGTTAATACTTAAAACCGAAAAGCACATATATGAGTTATCTTAAATTTGATAAAACAGTAATGACCAATCTGGAAGAGTCTTTAAGCCGGGAAGTACTCCGGACAAACAGAAAAGGGGCTTACCATTGCACTACTGTTGTCGACTGTAACACCCGGAAATACCACGGTTTATTAGTCATGCCTGTTCCTGATCTGAATGATGAGAATCATGTTCTTTTATCATCCCTTGATGAAACGGTCATCCAACATAAAGCGGAGTTCAACCTGGGCTTGCATAAATATCCAGGAAACCATTTCAGCCCGAACGGTCACAAATACATCCGGGAATACACATCCGACACCATGCCCCGCACGCTTTATCGCGTCGGAGGTGTCATTCTTTCCAAAGAAAAGGTTTTCTCTTCTTTCGAAAACCGGATCATGATCAAGTACACGCTGGAAGATGCCCATTCGGCTACCACCTTGCGTTTTCGCCCTTTCCTGGCTTTTCGCTCTGTCAAAACGTTGACCAAAGAGAACAGCAATTACAACAGAGACTACCAGGAAATAACCAACGGCATAAAAACCTGTATGTATCCCGGCTACCCGGAATTGTATATGCAATTCAATAAGAAAGCGACCTTCGTTTACGATCCGCACTGGTATAAAGACATTGAATATCCGAAAGAACAGGAAAGAGGTTATCCGTATCAGGAAGACCTGTATGTGCCGGGGTATTTTGAAGTGGCGATCAAGAAAGGGGAGTCGGTTTACTTCTGCGCCGGCGACGAACAGGTGGCCACGACACAATTAAAAACGTTATACGAAAAGGAAGTCGACTCACGTACGCCGCGTAACAACTTCTATAACAGCCTAAAGAACTCAGCCCAGCAGTTTTATTTCCGTCCAAACGAAACGGATGCCTACCTTTTGGCCGGTTATCCCTGGTTTAAAGTACGGGCGCGCGACCTGTTTATCGCCTTGCCCGGATGTACCCTGGCCATTGATGATCCGGTTCGTTTTGAGAAGATCATGCATACGGCGATGCCTGCCGTACGGGCATTTATGCAAAACAATGAACCGGACAAGGTAATCAAAGAAATCAACCAACCCGATGTCATGCTTTGGGCCATTTGGGCCATTCAGCAATACGCGCAGAAAGAGGGAATCAAAAAGACCCATGAATGCTACGCCGAATTCATCAAAGAGATCTTGGATTATTTCCTTATGCAAAAACATCCGGATATGAAGGTCATGGACAACGGACTACTTTATGCCGATGGGAAAGAGCATGCGATCACCTGGATGAACTCAACGATCAACGGGAAACCGGTGGTCACCCGCTCCGGTTATATCGTCGAGTTCAATGCTTTATGGTATAATGCCTTATGCTTTTACACGGAACTAACCGGTGGAGTTCCCCTGGAGAATTATGATCCGACGATTAAAGCGATTGAGAAATCATTTTCCGAAACATTTGTCAACGGTTATAATTATTTATTCGACTCGGTAAGCGGCACGCGCGTAGATTGGAGCGTACGCCCCAATATGATTTTTGCCGTATCCCTAATCTACTCCCCGTTGACCCGCGCACAGAAAAGATCGGTACTGGATATTGTCACCAAAGAACTGCTTATCCCCAAAGGGTTACGCTCATTGAGCCCCAAAAGCGAAGGCTATCATCCGCATTACGCCGGACCGCAATACGACCGCGACCTGGCATACCATCAAGGTGCGGCATGGCCCTGGCTGTTGGGACCTTACCTGGAAGCTTACCTGCGTGTATTCGGCAAAGGCGGCGTTTCTTTTGCCGAACGGATGCTGATCAGCATGGAAGAGGAAATCACATTGCATTGCATCGGAACCATCTCCGAACTGTTCGACGGCAATCCGCCGTTCATCGGACGCGGGGCGATCTCTTACGCGATGAGTGTGGCGGCGATCCTGCAGACCCTGGAGTTGTTGAAGAAATATAATATGGATTAAATTAAGACACGATAATGAAAGCATTAATGTTCGGATGGGAATTCCCTCCCCATATTCTCGGAGGCTTAGGTACGGCCAGCTACGGTTTGACCCGCGGCATGGCGATGCAACCGGATATGGATATTACTTTCTGTATACCAAAACCCTGGGGTGATGAAGATCAGAGTTTTCTAAAGATTATAGGCGTCAACCATGTGCCCGTTGTCTGGAAAGATGTGCAATGGGAACACGTGAAAGAGCGATTGGCGAAAGTGAATCTGGACCCACAGGACTATTTCGATTTCCGCGATCATATCTATGCCGACTTCGGCTACCGTTATGTCAACGACCTGGGGTGTTTTGAATTCTCCGGACGCTATCCCGATAATCTATTGGAAGAGATCAACAATTACTCGATTGTGGCCGGCGTGATTGCCCGCTCCCAATCGTTCGATGTGATCCATGCGCACGACTGGCTGACCTATCCTGCCGGAATTCATACGAAGAATGTGACCGGAAAACCGTTAGTGATCCATGTGCATGCCACCGATTACGACAGAAGTCGCGGCAACGTCAACCCCGACGTTTACGGCATTGAGAAAAACGGGATGGACAATGCCGATCATATCATCACCGTCAGTAACCTGACCCGCCAGACGGTGATCGACAAATACCACCAGGACCCGGCCAAAGTAACGACGGTACATAATGCCGTAGAGCCGATGAGCCCTGAGATCCTGGCCATACAAGACAAGAAAGGCGTGAAAGACAAAGTCATCACCTTCCTCGGACGTATCACCATGCAGAAAGGACCGGAATATTTCGTTGAAGCCGCCGCCAAGGTATTGGCCAAAGCGCCTCATGCCCGGTTCGTGATGGCCGGAAGTGGCGATATGATGGATAAGATGATCCGCTTGGTCGCCAAACGGAATATTGCCGACCGCTTCCACTTTACCGGCTTTATGAAAGGCAAACAAGTCTATGAGATCCTTAAAGCGAGCGATGTCTATGTGATGCCTTCGGTGTCGGAGCCTTTCGGGATCTCTCCGCTGGAAGCGATGCAGTGTGGCGTGCCCTCGATCATATCCAAACAATCGGGATGTGCCGAGATCCTGGACTATGCCGTGAAGGTTGATTACTGGGATATCGAAGCCATGGCCGACGCGATGTATTCCATCATCACCTACCCTGCCATGCATGAGTTCCTCAAGGTAGAAGGGAAAAAAGAAGTAGACAATATCAAATGGGAATATGCCGGACAGAAAGTGCGCCGGATCTACGACCAGGTGATCTATAAATAATGTGCGACAAAAATAAATACAAATAATATGAAGACAATTTGCTTTTACTTTCAGATACATCAACCTTTTCGCCTGAAGAGGTATCGCTTTTTTGATATCGGGAACGATCATTACTACTACGACGACTTCCAGAACGAAGAGATCATACACCGCATCGCCGAGCGCTGTTACCTGCCGGCCAACAAAGCGGTACTGGAGATGATCAAAAGCAGTGGCGGAAAGTTTAAGGTATCCTACTCCATCTCGGGCACGGCATTGGAGCAGATGGAGATCTACGCGCCCGAAGTGATCGACAGCTTCAAGGAGCTGGCGGCCACCGGCAATGTGGAATTCCTGACCGAGACTTACGCCCACTCCCTCTCCTCGCTGGGCGATCCGGAAGAGTTTAAGGCACAGGTCAAACAGCATAGCGACAAGATCTACTCCATGTTCGGACAGAAACCCAAGGTTTTCCGCAATACCGAACTGATCTATTCGGATGATATAGCCGATCAGGTCTATCAGTTAGGATTCAAAGGCATGCTGACCGAAGGAGCCAAACATATATTGGGATGGAAAAGCCCGAACTACGTCTACGCCTCCTGCATCGAACCGCAATTGAAGTTATTATTGAAGAACGACCGTTTCAGTGAAGACCTGTCGAACCGCTTCAATGACTTCACCTGGAACGAATACCCGCTGACGGCGGATAAATATATGTCGTGGATCGCCGAAACGCCGGAATCCGAGCAGATCATCAACCTGTTTATGAATTACGAAGTCCTGGGTTCGCTGCATCCGGCCGAGTCGGGCATCTTCGATTTCTTCAAGGCATTGCCCCGCTTCGCAGCCGAAAAAGGAATCTCCTTCTCTACGCCATCCGAAGTGTTCAACCTGTTGAAACCGGTCGATTGCCTGGGCGTTCCCTACCCCATGTCGTGGGCCGACGAAGAGAAAGATGCCGGTTCATGGCTGGGTAATATCCTGCAGAAAGAAGCCTTCCGCAAGATCAATGAGATCGGCGAGCGTGTGCGTCTGGGTGAAGACCGCCGTATCCGTCAGGATTGGTATTACCTGCAAAGCAGCGACCACTTCTATTATATGAATACCCGACACCCCGAAGGAGGGTTCAGCCCTTATGATAATCCGTACGACGCGTTCAACAACTATATGAACGTACTGTCCGACTTTATCACCCGGGTGAACGCTCAATTCCCCGAGACCATCGAGAATGAAGAGCTGAATGCCCTTTTGACAACCATAAAGAACCAGGGCATAGAAATAGAAGGCTTACAAAAAGAAGTCGACAAGCTGAAAAAGAAACTGACGAAGACGAAAGAGGTTGCATCAAAAGCCTAAGCGCTCTTTGAGTCAACAGGCATACCCCAAAAATAGCCTCCGAACAGAGTTTTTCGTTTTTTTACTTGCATCATACAGGATTTTCTATATAGCTACAAATCAATCCTATAGCAAAATCGAAAATCCAAAAAACATTCAAATTCCTGTATGATGCAAGTAAAAAAACGAAAAACTGTTTTGGGTGATAGGTTTACCACTGTTTGCCGTTTGCATTTGTTAACACTCACCGTTTGGCTACAAAAGCGACCTCTTTCCCTGAAAAGGCTGCCGGAGTTTTTCAAAAGGCCGTCGGAGTTTTTCAAAAGGCCGGCAGCCTTTTCCAAAGGGCCGCCGGCCTTTTCCAAAGGGCTACCGGCTTCCCAACTTCCCGGGGTGATTCTTTTTGTATTCTACTGCGTTTCTAAAAAAATAATTACCTTTGCAGCTTGGTAAAATAACAGATTACAAATAAAGACAATACAATATGTTTGAGAATTTAAGCGAACGGTTAGACAGGTCGTTTAAGCTGTTGAAAGGGGAAGGTAAGATCACCGAGATCAATGTAGCGGAAACACTGAAGGATGTACGCCGCGCCTTATTGGATGCCGACGTCAACTATAAGGTAGCCAAACAATTCACCGATACGGTAAAAGAGAAAGCACTGGGACAAAACGTGTTGACTTCGGTCAAACCCAGCCAGTTGATGGTCAAGATTGTGCACGACGAGCTGGCCACGTTGATGGGTGGCGAAACGGCCGAGATCAATCTTCAGGGCAATCCTTCCATTATATTAATGTCGGGGCTGCAAGGTTCGGGTAAAACCACCTTCACCGGCAAGCTGGCCAATATGCTGAAGACCAAAAAAGGAAAGAAGCCTTTACTGGTGGCTGCCGACGTCTATCGTCCTGCCGCTATTCAGCAGTTGCACGTACTGGGCGAACAGATCGGTGTGCCGGTCTACTCCGAACCGGAGAATAAGAACCCGGTCGACATCGCGTTGAACGCGATCAAAGAAGCCAAAACGAAAGGCAACGACCTGGTGATTGTCGATACCGCCGGTCGCCTGGCCATCGACGAACAGATGATGCAGGAGATTGCCGCCATCAAGAAAGCGATCCAGCCGGATGAAACCCTGTTTGTGGTGGATGCCATGACCGGACAGGACGCTGTCAACACCGCTAAAGAATTCAACGACCGCCTGGACTTCAACGGCGTGATCCTGACCAAGCTCGACGGGGATACCCGCGGGGGGGCCGCCTTGTCGATCCGCACCGTAGTGGACAAACCGATCAAGTTTGTCGGTACCGGTGAGAAGATGGATGCAATCGATGTGTTTCATCCCTCCCGTATGGCCGACCGTATCCTGGGCATGGGTGATATCGTTTCATTGGTGGAACGCGCGCAGGAACAATACGACGAAGAAGAAGCCAAACGTCTGCAGAAAAAAATCGCCAAGAACCAATTCGATTTCAACGACTTTATCGGACAAATCCAGCAAATCAAGAAGATGGGTAACCTCAAAGAGTTAGCCTCCATGATCCCGGGTGTCGGCAAAGCGATGAAAGATATCGATATCGACGACAACGCGTTCAAAAACATTGAAGCGATCATCTACTCCATGACCCAGGCCGAACGCACCAATCCGGAGATCCTCAACGGCTCGCGCCGCCAGCGCATCGCCAAAGGAAGCGGCACGACGGTTCAGGAAGTAAACAAGCTGATCAAACAGTTCGACGAGACCCGCAAGATGATGCGCATGATGACCGCCGCTAAGCCGGGTATGAAGAAACTTCCCAATATGAAAAGAAGATAATTATGGACTACAAACTTTTAGACGGAAAAGCCGTAGCGGCCCAAATGAAAAAGGAGATGGCCGACGAAGTGGCGCAGATCAAAGCCGCCGGTGGCAAAACCCCTCACCTGGCCGCCATCCTGGTGGGACACGACGGTGGCAGTGAAACCTACGTAGCCAGCAAAGTACGTACCTGCGAAGAGATCGGTTTCAAATCGTCTCTGATCCGCTACGAAGACGATGTGACGGAAGAGGAACTCTTGCGTAAGGTTGATGAACTGAACAACGATGCCGACGTGGACGGTTTTATCGTGCAGTTGCCGTTGCCCCGTCATATCTCCGAACAGAAAGTGATCGAGGCAATCGACTACCGCAAAGACGTCGATGGCTTCCATCCGATCAATGTCGGGCGTATGTCCATCGGGCTGCCTTGCTTCGTTTCCGCCACACCGGCCGGCATACTCGAATTATTGAAACGTTACGAGATAGAGACCCGGGGGAAACACTGTGTCGTACTCGGACGCAGCAATATCGTCGGCAAACCGATGGCTACGTTGATGATGCAGAAAAGCTATCCGGGTGATTGCACAGTCACCGTATGCCATAGCCGCTCGACCAACCTGAAAGAGATGTGCCAAAAGGCCGATATCATCATTGCCGCCCTGGGAGTTCCCGAATTTGTGACGGCGGATATGGTGAAAGAAGGCGCAGTGATTGTGGATGTAGGGACTACCCGCGTACCGAACGCCAACACCAAGAGCGGGTTCAAATTGACCGGCGATGTGAAGTTCGACGAAGTAGCGCCCAAATGTGCCTTTATCACACCCGTTCCGGGTGGTGTCGGTCCGATGACTATCATCTCACTGATGCGCAACACATTGCTGGCGGGCAAGAAAGAAATCTACAAATAATCCGGAAAAACTCTTGCCTTTTCGGAAATTACCCCTATCTTTGCACCGTCTAAAAAAGAAAAGTCTTTTTTGAGGACAACATGGTGAGCATAGTTCAGTTGGTTAGAACATCAGATTGTGGTTCTGAGGGTCGTGGGTTCGAGTCCCATTGTTCACCCCACAAGAAAAAAGCTATTCCTTTCGGGGAGTAGCTTTTTTCTTTTGTCCGAATTATAACGTTCCGACAACTTCCCGCTGCCGGTCGAAAAACAGTTTCCGTTGCCTCTCTCCACTAACGGAGATCATGGTTGAGGTGCGCAATAAAGAAGAAATTCTTGTGCTCAATATACTGTAAGACTGCTCGTCCAGGGAGATGAAGTTATTCAAAACAAACGCTTTGATCATCGCGATGTGGAGATCATTGATATCAACACTCCAATAACTCAAATTGAAATTGACACTACCGACATACATGGATAATTTGTTTCCGGTATCCCGGTCAACACCACTTGCGGCTAATAATTCCAGGTCTTTCACAACCTCTATCAATTCTTCCTTCAACAGCCGTTTATCCTCCTCGTCAATCATATCGATACTGGCAAAATAGTTTATATCATTCACAATATACTGAAAGACAAAAGGATCGAAGATATAATACGATGATTTGAAGTGTTTGGTCAGCCAGATATTCTCCCGGATCATTTTGTCCATTCGCTCATTGAATTTCACTTCTTTCAGGCAGTAGATCGTATTGGTGTTTCCCGACTGATACATACTCTTAAAAAGGTGAAACCGTTCGATCGTTTTATATCCGTTGTAAAGGATCGGAGGCAAGACATTCGTGCAATCCATAAGCCTCGAATGCGGATCGTCTTTACCTGCTCTCAAAATATCCAGGTACTGTTGCATCATCGTAAAATCCATCTCAACCGGATCATAATAATTGATCAGTTTCAGTTGGAAAGGCTTACTCTGCGTGGAGAGCGTAGAAGAGACTATATTATCCAATGATATGCCTAACGCGTTTGAGATCAAAGCGATTTCCGAAAATGAGAAAGAAACTTCTCCCCGTAATCGTCTGTAGACGGCTTCTTTTTCAATGCAAAGCAGATCAACTAAGCGGGCGGCTAAAGCTGTTTTATTGGGTTCTTTTGCCTTGATCGCTTCCAATACCTTATGATGTACCAATTCTTTGTTCATACCTAAAGATTTTGTTCCTCTTACAAAGATAGTTCTAAATCACGTACTTACCTCTTTTTTGTACAAATTATTCTTAAAACAGACGAATGACTATCCCTTTTTTCGTTTAATCCGTTTTACGCGTACCAACCGGTACATCTTCCGAGCCTTTATGCCGATGAGGAGTTGTAAGAAACTCCGTCGGGCATAACCGCTTTCTCAAAAAATGGGACTATCTTTGTTAGCGTTTTTTTTCAACAAAGTATAGACATAATAAAAAGTAACGAATATGCACAATTGGTTTGAATGTAAAGTATCTTACGAGAAGATGATGGAGAATGGGATGCAGAAAAAGGTGACCGAACCCTATCTGGTCGACGCCTTATCGTTCACCGAAGCGGAAGCCCGCATCATCGAAGAGATACGTCCTTTTATCACCGGGGAGTTTGTCGTGACGGATATCAAACGCGCGCGTCTTTCCGAATTATTCTTCAACGAATCAGGCGATCGCTTCTATCGCATCAAAGTACAGTTTATCACGTTAGACGAGAAGAGCGGTGCGGAAAAGAAAACGTCTGCGCAGATGCTTGCCCAGGCCAGCACGCTCAAAGAGGCCATCAATGTATTGGACGAAGGCATGAAAGGAACGATGGCTGACTACGTCATCGCCTCGGTAGCCGAAACGGCCATCATGGATGTGTTTCCTTTCAGTGCCGAAAAAATTCCGACCGTTAAATCAGAAGAAGAACTGATCGCCGAAGAGAAAGCATAATGAATATAACGCGAAATATCCAGACACTCAAAGCGTCGCTTCCCCAAGGAGTGACGCTTATTGCAGTATCCAAGTTTCATCCTTCCTCCGCTATCCGGGAAGCCTACGAAGCCGGCCATCGGGTGTTTGGAGAAAGCCGGGCACAAGAGCTGAAAGTCAAACAAAAGGAATTGCCCGAAGATATCGAATGGCATTTTATCGGCACCCTGCAAAGCAATAAAGTGAAAGATATTGCCGCCTATATTCATACGATCCATAGTATCGACTCCCTGAAGCTCCTGCAGGAAGTGGAGAAACAGGCGGCGAAACACCAGCGGGTGATCCGTGTATTGCTTGAAATACATCTCGCACAGGAAGAGACAAAACAAGGGATGACTCCCGCCGAATGCAAAGCGCTATTGACCGATCTCCGCTGGGAAGCCTATCCGCACGTACAGATAGCCGGATTGATGTGTATGGCTACGGATACAGACGACACGACATTGATCCGGAAAGAATTCCAAACGCTTCAGCAACTTTTCGGGGAATTACGATCAACCTTTTTCCCTGCCGACTGTTCTTTTAATGAGCTATCCATGGGCATGAGTCATGACTATCCGATAGCGATTGAAGAAGGAAGCACGATGATCCGTGTGGGTACCCGTATTTTCGGGATACGTGAATACTAAAAAGGAGTTGGCTGATGTCAACTTTTTACATACCTTTGTTTTACAAACAAAATCGAGACAAAACATGACAAACATTCAAACGCAATACGCAGGTTTAAAGCTCCGTAACCCTATCATTGTAGGCAGCTCAGGACTTACAATAAAACCGGAGAGAAACAAAGAATTCGAGAAAGCCGGCGCCGGCGCTATCGTACTGAAATCACTTTTTGAAGAGCAGATCGAGATGCAAGGCCAATCCCTCCTTCAGGAAACAGACTATCCCGAAGCCGTCGATTATCTTTTCCAGTATGTCAAAGCCAATCAGATCAATCAATACCTGGATCTGATCAAAGCGACCAAAGACCGCTGCTCCATCCCGGTGATCGCCAGCATCAACTGCTACAAAGCAGACGCGTGGATTGATTTTGCCCGCCAGATCGAGATAGCAGGCGCGGATGCGTTGGAGTTGAATATCTTTCAGTTGGAGACGGCATTGAATGAAACGGGTGAGCGCACGCGCGATCTCTATGTAGACATCATCCGCCAGGTCAAAGAAACCGTTCATATCCCGGTAATAGTTAAGATGGGTAAGTTCTTCAACAATATCCCGGCGATGGCAAATACCCTGAAAGTGAATGGTGCGGATGCTATCGTCCTGTTCAACCGCTTCTACCAGCCGGATATTGATATTAACTCCCGTCAGATTGTGTCGGGCAATGTGTTCAGCAACCATTCGGATATCAGCGATACGTTGCGCTGGACAGCTATCGTTTCAGGCATGATCCCCGGTATCTGCCTGGCTTCATCCACCGGCGTACAGGAATGGGAAGATGTAGTGAAATGTATTCTGGCCGGAGCTTCCGCCGTACAGCTATGCAGTGCTTTATACACACATGGTCCCGAGATCATTCCGCAATTACTGACCGGACTGGAAGAATGGATGCAGCATGCGAACTTCCAATCCATTGCCCAGTTCAAAGGCACATTGAACTACGCCAACATAAAAGACCCGTCCACTTATGAACGGGCCCAGTTTATGAAATACTTATCGAGCAGAGACTAGGAGAATTATAATTCCTCCAAATTAAGTTCAGGCCGTACACCTAACGGTCGGCGGGTAAAGAGACTTTTATATTCCGTATAGTCATTGAAGAAACCTCCATTCTTCAGGAAGAAAGCGCCGGCGTCGGCTTCAACGCCTCCGGCATAGTCCATGCGCACGCCGGCACGGGCGGTCGCGTCGTGCGTAAATACCCCTTCGATCAGTTCCACCCAATCTCCTTTGGCAGTGCGTGCCCATTGGTTCTTAAATAATACCTTGCGTTCCAGGTATCCTTGTGCCGGAATAAAATTCTCGAGGAAAGAATGTGCCCGGGTGTACCAGGTATCCGTTTGTGGACGAAGGAAGCCGGCAATCAGTCGCCATTGGTTCTCTTCGGCGGCGTAGAACCAGGCATAATAGGCCGTATTGCCTTTCCCGTCCGGACGCACCTGCGTGATCACCTTATACGTCTCTCCCGCTTTCCAGGGATAGATCAGGTAGCTCTGTCCGCCCGATCCTTCATTACCGAACTCTCCGATATGTACGCCTTCGCCCTGCGCCAGGGTTTTGATACGTTGGTCTTCCGGTATCTCTTTCGGGTTGTCCGTTGAGAAAGGGCTCCAGACGGAAAAGAGGATCCGCCGTTCTTTCTCGCTATTGACCTGCAGACCGCAATAGCCTTCCCCGAAGCCATTCGTCATAAAATAGCTACCGATATGGTCTTCCCCTTCGGGCACCACGATCTCGTTATAGAAATATTCCACATCCGTCTCGGGCAAAGCATAACCCATGTGCACCGATGGTCCGCGCAACCCCCAATAGGTCTCGAAGTCGCGCACGAAATATAAAGGTTCCGTAGCCGCCTCTCCGGCAATCAGGTATTCGGTGACCAAAGGGAAGTTGACAGTTTCCTTTTTTACTCCTTTCAAGTCGATACGGATATATCCCGGCTCGGTGATTTGCACGGTCGCAACCGGATAGATCGGCTGATCCGCGGGTTTCACGTTGACAGTATAAACCTTCCCCTGCACGGTAGCTTCCAATACAGCAGCTGTCTCTACCGGCTCCGTCTTCATAAACAGCTTCAGTTCTCCCGGCTGGCTCACCTTAAACCAGGTCGACACCACCGCCTCGGCTTGTGTCCAGGAGTCGATATTCCCCCGGCGGGAGATCTTCGCGCCCTCTTTGCCCGCGGTCACATACGTATTTCCTTCGACAGGGATCACCGTAGCATCCGCCGGCAGTTCCATCTGCCCCTGGCAGCTCCCCAACAGGAAGGCCAAAACGAAGACAAGGCCTAATTTGTATATTACATTCATGCGTATTTATTTGATCAGATCAAATCCGGTATAAGGCACGAGCGCTTTCGGTATACGGATGCCTTCGGGTGTCTGATTGTTTTCCAACAAGGCAGCCACGATGCGGGGCAGGGCCAACGCGCTGCCATTCAACGTATGACAAAGCTGCGTCTTCTTATTTTCATCGCGATAGCGGCATTTCAGACGGTTCGCCTGGTAGCTCTCAAAATTAGAGACCGAGCTCACTTCCAACCAGCGTTCCTGGGCAACGGAATAGACTTCGAAGTCGAACGTCAATGCCGAGGTAAAACTGATATCCCCGCCACAAAGCCGAAGGATACGCCAGGGCAGCTCCAACTTTTCGACCAGGGACTGCACATAGTCCACCATCTCGCGGAGTGACTCATAGGAATGTTCCGGTTTGTCGATCCGCACAATCTCTACCTTATCAAACTGATGCAAGCGATTCAGCCCGCGCACATCTTTCCCGTATGAACCGGCTTCGCGGCGGAAACAGGCGGAATAAGCCGTATTCTTCACCGGCAGATCTGCCTCGTTCAAGATCACATCGCGGTAGATATTCGTCACCGGCACCTCTGCCGTCGGGATCAGATACAGATTATCCGCCGTAGCATGATACATCTGTCCTTCCTTATCGGGCAACTGACCCGTTCCGTATCCAGAATCTTCATTGACAACATAAGGCGGTTGTACTTCCAGATATCCCGCTTCGCGCGCATTGTCCAGGAAGAAATTGATCAACGCCCGTTGCAAGCGCGCGCCCATTCCTTTGTAGACCGGGAAACCGGCACCGGTGATCTTCACACCCAGTTCAAAATCAATCAGATCATATTTCTTTGCCAGATCCCAATGCGGCAGCGCATCCGGTCCTAATTCAGGAACGACACCTCCGGTTTTCTCGATCACATTATCTTCCGCTACCCGGCCTTCGGGCACCGAGTCGTGCGGCAGGTTAGGAATCTGAAACAAGAGGTTTTGCACGACACTTTCTGCTGACGTCTTCGTATCATCCAGTGCCTTATTGGTCTCCTTCATGATAGCCACCTGGTTGCGCGCCGCTTCCGCCTCTTCCTTACGGCCTTCTTTCATCAGTTGGCCAATAGATTTCGACAGCCGGTTCAGCTCCGCCTGATTCGCATCCAGCTCTGTCTGGGCACTGCGTCTGACCTTATCCAATTCAATAACTTTAGCTATTACTTCTCTTGCGTCAAAATGCTTTTTTGCCAATCGACGAATAACTTCTTCGGGATTATCTGTGATAACTTTGAGTGTCAACATATCGCTCTCTATGTTTAATAATTTCGGGGAGCAAAGGTAGAGAAAAAGTTGGCATACACCAAGTTTTTCGAATTCCCGTAACGGCTGTCTCAGGAATTCTTCCGTTATTTGTTCTACCAAATAATAATACAATAAACAATGGAAACAACTTTACTACTTCGCTTATTCTCTAAATCCCTTGTAATCTTAGTTCTAACCATCACCTCCTCTACCCTTTCGGCACAACAGACAGCCCAGGAGAAGCGTGATTCCCTGCATCAGGTCATCCCCACACTCGAAGGAGAGGAAAAACTCAATGCCTATCTGACGATGACCAATATCGACTTTACCACGGTTAGCACTCCCGAAGAGATCAATGCCTTGATAGAGTTGTACGACGCATTCGAAATGGAAGCCAAACGACAGCAGAACATACGCTTCCAGACCCTGGTGAAAGGGAACATACTGATCTTATTCCGTAACAGGGCGATGTTCGATGAAGTCATACAAAGGGCACCGGAATATATCGACTTCGCCTATAAAAATGAACAATGGACCTTGCTCTACCGGATGTACGAAAGCTACATCACCGCCAAGAAAGGTAGCGGCAAGGTCGATGAAGCCCTCGCGATCGCGCAGGAACTGTATGAGCAAGCCAAAGAGGCCAATCAATCCGATGGCATGGGTATCGCCATAGCCACCATCGGCGATATCTATTCCGAGATGGAAAGGTATGAGGAATCAATCGATCATTACCGGCAAGCCATCGGGCTGTTGGAGAAGATCGAACCGGTACATTTGAATCTGCCGACGATCTACTTCTTTCTATGCCAGGACCTTCTATCGCTTAACCGGTTCGATGAGGCGCAAAAAGAACTGCTGGGGTACGAAAAAGCCAATAAACGCGCGTTGGAATATAAACAGATGCCTGCCAATAACCCGAATGCCATCAACCTGTTGATCACCTACGCCAGATACTATGTGCTTACCGAGCAATACGATAAAGCGGAACTCTATTGTGATTCCTTAGAAAACATCGGAGACATACCGCATATCGAGAACAATGTCTGTCAGTTTCGCCTGCATATCTATGAGGCGCGCGGTCAATACGACAAAGCCCTTGAGATGTCGGAAAGAATGGATCAATATGCCGATGGGGAAATAAACGCATACCATACCTTCCGGATGACGGATAGGGCCCGCCTCCTTTCCCGAATGAATCGCGGCGAAGAGTCTTTCGATCTGATGCGTGAGGTACTCCACCAGAGTGACTCCCTCCGTAATATGGATTTCAACAAACAGCTCGACGAGGTACGTACCCGGTACGAGGTCGACCGGCATATCCTCGAGAAAGAGCGCACCCGTTCTTACTTCTACTTTGCCCTGGTGGGCTGCGCTTTATTACTGATCGCCCTGACGATCTGGATCCTTTATTCCCGCCGCCTGCGGGCGAAGAACCGCGCGCTCTACCAGCAGATCCAGGCACGCAACCAATGCCGTATCGTCAACGAGAACACATTGATCGCCCGGCCGAAGGAAGAACTCACCCGCGAGATGAATCTCTACCGCGAGTTGAGCCTGTTGATGAAACGCGAGAAACTCTTCACCGACCCGAATCTCGACCGCCGCGTCCTGGCCGAACGCCTGGGCACGAACGAGAAATATATCGCCGACGCCATCCATTCCGGCAGTCAGGAGACCCTCTCGGCCTATATCACCCGACTGCGTCTGCAATACGCCACCGAGCTGCTCGACAGCCAACCCGACCTCACCCTCGAAGCCATTGCTCTCGATGCCGGCTTCTCCTCTTACCGCACCTTCTTCCGTGCCTTTAGCCAAAGCTTCGGCATGACCCCGCGTGATTATCGCCTTTTCGCGCAGCGGTAAATCGAAGAAAATCGGAAGATTTTCTTCAGTAGTTAGTAGTTAGTAGTTAGTAGTTAGTAGTTAGTAGGCGCAAGGCGGTGAATAGAAGGAAATCTGAAGGTGCAGGATTATAGCAAGTGGACTATCTCGGCTCCCCTCCTTTGAAAAGGAGGGGGTGGACCGCTGCTTGCAGCGGTGGGGTGGTTAGATCTTTTAAGCACCTATTAATTAGCAATATAAGAATCTAACCACCTCCCGGCTCGTACCTCGCCGTACTCCTCCTTTTCAAAGGAGGAGAGCCCGGAATGTCCATCTGCTATCACCGGAAAATCTTCACATTTCAAAATATTTGAAACCTATCACACCCCCCTTTTTTAAACTACCGGTACTTTGTGTGCAAACTACTAATAGTTTGTCGACAAACTACCGGTACTTTGCGCGCAAACTACCGGTAGTTTCTGAAGGAAATATTAACGCTTCATTTTCAATGGTTTACAAATCCGTAAAATCCATTCGCATCGAAGCAAATTTGAAGGTCTTCTTAGTGGTGAGAGGTGACAGAAAACGCACGCAAAGGAGCCAGGATAGACCCTTGCGTATCATCGCTATAGTCCACCCTGGCTCCTACTCCCAATTAAAAATTAAAAATTAAAAATTAATCATTAATCATTAATCATTAACCATTACCTTCCACCGCTGCTCCCCTGCCCGAACAATATAAATACCGGCAGGGAGCGTAATTGTTTTTGAACCCCGAAGTTCACGAAGTTGCACAAAGGTTTTCCCCGTGAGGGTATATACCGTCACGTCCACCGCGTTAGCCGTTTCGTTTTCAACTTTCAACTTTCCACTTTCAACTACCACTCGAATGCCATGCGTCAGCGAGGCGTTCGCCGTGGTTGTGCCTTCGAGGGTGACGGTGATCGGGCCGGTGACGGCGTCGATGATATAAGAAAGAGAAGAGGTCCCCTCCCGGGCTTCGCTTCGAAGAGCCTCCCCTTCGGGGCTGTTGCTTGGGCTGATCTCCTGGCCGTTGGCATAGACATGAAGCTGATCGGGGGCAAAATCGCCGGTGATGGTGAACGCGAAGCGCTCGCCATAAGCTACGGTATGCGTTCCGGCCCCCACATTATAGGTGATACCTTCCGTTGCCGGCAGGGTAACGGTATATTCCCGCTGGGCGATCAGAACCGTATGTTCACCGGTGATAGGCAGGATATAGCTGTAGTACATCCCGGCGGCAGGCACATTGAAAGGCGTGTCGACGCCATCGATCAGCAGCATCACGTCGTCGGCTGTCAGCGTGGCGTCTTCCGGCAGGAACTGCAGGAAGAGGTGATCGCCTTCGGCGATGGAGTGCGTGCCGGCGGTCAGGTTGTAGAGGCGGATACTCGGGCCGACCTCGAGGGTGTAGCTGTAGTAGACCGTTGCCGGTGCATCTGCCGATTGATACTCATAGGCGCCAATATCAATTGCCGAGCCGCGCAGGCGAGGGTTACCGGCAGCGTCAAGGTCGGTAGCCAGATTGAAGCCCTTATCACTACCCGGGTAAAGCGCATTATTGCCCTTATCGATCAAGGGGCTGGTGGCCGTTAGGCGGTAGTCGCCAGCAGAGGTAGGCTTCCAGTTGGCAGTTTTCGCCGGATTGATCGGAGCGACAAAGCCGGGGTCGGAGATCACGATACCATCCAGGTTGCCGGTGTTGTTTTGGTCATCCTCAATCTTTATGCCTTGCACCAGGCAATAGGCGTAGGTGGGGGTACTGCCAATGGTCTGGACATTAGCGCCCATCGGTGCCGTATTACCCCATACGACGCTATTTTGCAGCGTGAAGATGCAGTTAATACTAGCGATCCCGCCGGCATTGTCTCTTGCCTTATTCCCGGCAACGGTGACTTGGGTAAGCGTGGGGGAGCCACCTTTGTTATAGATCCCGCCGCCTTCACCTGCCTGATTCCCGGAGATTACCACTGAAGTCAGTTCTGTGTCGCTGTCGTAGTTATAGATCCCGCCACCGCTAGCTGCCTGATTGGCCGTGATCACCACCTGGTGCAAATGGGTATTGGCAAAGAGATTATATAAGCCGCCGCCAGAGGTCCTCCAAATCGGGGAATCGCTTACTTTTGTAGAACCATTACCATTCGCATACCCTCCGGTAATCGTTAATCCCTCGAGGGTAGGGGCGATACGCTCTGTATTGGATGTCCCTACCGCCAATACCACATGGTAGGCGTCGTCATCGGAAAGCCCTCCGCTTTTATCCAGGTCCCCACTCAGAATCGTCGGATAGGCTGCCGGATCCCATTTGCCGGAACCGTCAGCCTTGTATCCACCGCGGATGGTGACATCGGCCGTGATCAGGAAGGTACGGTCGCGGAGGCCGGGTTCAGTATCACCGATATATCCCCCTTTCATTATCCCCTCTGTACTCTCCGGATAATACGTCCCTTGAGCGACAAGGATCGTATATTCTGTATCATCATCGGCCTTTGCCCGGGCATTGGTAAAGATCAAGGCATCGCTAAGCGATTTCAGGGGGCTGCTCCAGGAGGAGCCATTGCCGCCGGGCGTTACCGCAGGGTTTACATAGAGCGCATTATCATCGGAAGGTACGGGCGTTACCCGTTCGTAGGCGCCGATATCGATGGTCGTGCCGTCGAGGCGGGGGTTACCGGCCAGGTCGAGGTCGGTAGCCAGATTGAAGCCCTTATCGCTACCGGGGTAAAGCGCATTACTCCCCATACCAATCAACGGGCTGGTAGATCTCAGGCGGTAGTCGCCAGCAGAGGTAGGCCATGTAGCGGTGGTCGGATCGATCGGAGCGACAAAGCCGGGGTCGGTAGTTTCACTATCCAGATTGCCGTTGGCATCCGCCGTCGTTATGCCTTGCACCAGGCTATAGGCGAAGGTGGGGGTATCACCATCGTTACGGACATTATCACTATTACTTTCTTGCACTGTCGTATTGCCCCATACGACGCTATTCTTCAACGTTAAGTCGCCGTAGTTATAGATCCCGCCGCCAATTACACCGGCCTTATTCCCCGCAACGGTAACCTGGGTAAGCGAGAGGGAGCCGCCATCGTTAGCGATCCCGCCGCCAGAGACGCCTGCCTGATTCCCCGTGATCACCACTGAAGTCAGCGTTAGGGAGCTGCCAACGTAATAGATCCCGCCGCCAGAGGCGCCTGCCTGATTCCCCGCAACGGTAACCTGGGTAAGCGTGGCGGAGCCACCTTCGTTATAGATCCCGCCGCCAGAGTTGTCTGCCTGATTGGCGGTGATCTCCACCGAGGTAAGCGTTAGGTCGCTGTAGTAGTTATAGATCCCGCCGCCAGCTTGATCGACCAGATTCCCCGTGATCACCACCTGGTGCAAATGGGTGTTGGCATAGAGATTATATAAGCCGCCGCCAGAGGTCCTCCAAATCGGAGAATCGCTTACTTTTGTAGAACCATTACCATTCGCATACCCTCCGGTAATCGTTAATCCCTCGAGGGTAGGGGCGATATGTTTTGCTTCTGTCCCTACCGCCAATACCACATGGAAGGCGTCGTCATCGGAAAGTCCTTCGTTTTTATCCAGGTCTCCACTGAGGATCGTCGGGTAAGCTGCCGGATCCCAATCGCCGGAACCGTCAGCTTTGTATCCGCCGCGGATGGTGACGTTGGATGTGATCAGGAAGGTACGGTCGCGGAGGTTAGTCGTTGGAGTTGTTCCGTCTGTTGTTATATTCTCATCCAGCTCCGGATAATAAGTCCCTTCAGCGACAAGGATCGTCAGGCCTTCCTCGTAATTGGCATTGGCATATTCCAATGCCTCTGTCAGCGAAGCGGTCGCATGGGTCCAGGAGGAGCCATCGCCACTGGTCTTTACCGCGGCGTTGACATAGATTATATTATCTTTATCCGGCACGATAGTAGCAGCCCCGGCCGAAAGGGGCGAAAGCATTAAGCCCAGTAGGACGATAGCGATTAGGTGTAGTTTTTTTGCCATGGGTGTTGTTGTTTTTTTATTGTTGTATCTCTTGATTTTCTTGCGGTTGTATGCGTAACAAAAAAAGAGGGAAAATGTTCGCGCGCAACGTTCGCTTCGCAGGGTATAGGAGATAGGAGGCTTCTGCACGCTGATTGTACGGATTAAAAGATTTACTATGAGTCAGGTTTTGTGTACGATCGTCCTGAAAGGACAATGAGCGCTGAAAGCGCGTAATACATCAGCCCGGGGTCAGAACCTTGAAGAGGTTCGCCACCCCGGGTTAAGGATACATATAAAAACGGAGCGCTGAAAGCGCGAAAGCAAATCTTTCGCGCTTTCAGCGCTCCGTTGTGTGTGAGTGTGTTCCCGACCCAGGGTTGCGCAGACCTAACGGCCTGCTGACCCTGGGCTGAACGCTGTCGTGCTTTCAGTACTCCACAAAATCTTCACCTCTCAAAATATCCGAAAGCCACAAAAAGTCCGAAAGGACTTTGAATGCCGCAACGCAAAAAAACATCTCAATGTTCTTCTCAAAACTCTTAGATGTTCTTCCAAAAACTCCTAAATGATTTGGGGAAAACATCTAAGAGTTTTGAGAGATACATTTAGATGTTTTTCTAAAAACCCCCATTTCATCGAGTATTTCCAATGATTTTTTCCTGATTTGGCAAGTTGTTTTCCTGCAATGGCAACTCCAACCGGAGCTTTGTCCGTAGCTTTGCCCCTGTTCAATCGCAAAAAAAAAGAAGATGGAAGCGAGCTTTATATCTTTACAATCGACCCCTTGCTGGGTATATATAGCGGAGAAGGAAAAATCTGCCGAAGGGTTACAGGTTGGTTTTTGTCGGTCCCTTCCGGTGATGCTGGAACGCACGGGGCACGACAAATTACTCTACTACCGCCAGTTCTCCACCCCCACGGACGCGCTGGGACATAAACTGCTTCTCGAAGAGCTCTCGGGTGAATCACTCCAGCTCACCATCTCGTCGATAAACCCCGAGATGCGCGACCTGCATAACGACTTTATCATAAGCCGCTCCATAGCGGACTAAAACAAATTATTCACAAAAAAACACAAATGTATTATGAAACGATTTTTACGACTTACAATGTTGCTATTTGCCATAGTCGCAGGCAAGACAATGGCCGCCGAGCCGGATTTAGTGATCAACAACCTGGAAGAGCTGAAAGCATTCCGGGATGCGGTAAACCAAGGGAACACCTATTTCGAAGAAACCATCAGCTTGAATGCGAATATTGACCTGGAAGGAGAGAATTGGATACCGATAGGAGAGACGTGGGCGAGCTTCAGTGGCACCTTTAAGGGGCAAGGATATACTATTAAAGGATTACATATCAATAAGCCGTACAGCGAAGAGCTTGGTCTCTTTGGCCATATAGAAAGTGATGGTCGCATAGAGAACCTGCATATTGAGTTACACGAAAACGGTATAATCGGGAAAAGCGCTATGGGTGGTTTAACCGGTTATAATAAAGGAACAATCACCGGATGTTCGGTCACTACTGCTGCAGGCGGTTCAATCACAGGTTCAAATCATATTGGCGGTTTGGCGGGCTCCAATAACGGCAATATATCCAATAGCTATGCAGCGGTACCGGTAAAATTATCAGGGACGGACATGAGGGCTCAAACTATTGGTGGTTTAACAAGTCTCAATGGCCCTAACGCCAGTATATCTGACTGTTATGCCACAGGAGAAGTAACGATTGATTCATCAGACGAGCTTATTCAAGCGGGTGGTTTAGTCGGCTATAACGGTGGAACAATCGAAAACGCATTTACCACAAGCCGGATTACAGTCGTATCCACAGGCATTAATCCTTTTGTAGGAGCATTTATTGGGATGATAGATAAAGAAACAGAATCAAAGATTACCGACTGCGGCTTCCTGCACAGTGGGAATATAGATGAAGAGCCGTTGGGCGTTGCTGGATGTTATGACAATAGAAATATTCTTTACACCTCTGACACCTACCCGGAAACATTATCGACAAATATCAAGGCACGGATAAATGTAGCCCCCACAGCTAAAGACCCCGTCCCAACTCAGGAGATTATCGGCACAGGAACAATCTCTTTTACTGCCGCGGATATTGCGGATGATGATGATTGGGATAAATTGAAAATAGTAAGCTTCCCTGTTCAAGAGAAGGCGAAATGTATAAATATGGTATTCAATAAAAAGGATGGCGTTGTTACCCTGACCGGCATTGCCCCGGGAGAAGGATTTTTAACAGTTATAGTAACCGATCTGGTAGGCAAATCAGTATATGTTAGAGTCCCTATAAAAGTGCTACCGGAAGAAACTTCCTCCATCTATCACACGATCTCCCTGGTCGTTGGCGAAGGGATCGATTGTAACTACGCGACAGGCTCTCTGACCGTCGCCGAAGGGGATCATCTCTTCCTGCAGTTCTCCGTCCAAGAATACGGGCTGACTGCCGATGATATGCTTTTCTTGATCGATGGCGTAGAGACGGCCTTCAATGTGACCATCGATGGTAAAGGCGGAAACTATATCCTCAACCCGATCGAGAAAGACCAGTCGATCGAGATCCGCCTGCGCGACAACACAACAGATCCGGACCCCAATCCCGATACCACCGCCAATGCCGATCTGGCCGCCGGCACGATCAGCATAGCCGTTAGCAATTATCAATTATCCATTATTAATTCCGGAGATGCCGTAAACGTGTCAATCTATACGATCACGGGTAAAAATGTGGTTTCTCTTCGTGCACTTCGTGGTTCAAAGACATTCCCCTTGCCCGCCGGTATCTATATCGTACGCGCAGGAAACCAAACAATAAAAGTCAGGATAAACAATTAATAATTAATAATTAACAATTAACAATTAACAATCATCCACTACCCTCCCTTTTATATCCCCCACCGGCAGCCCCGTTCGCGGCGGCTGCCGGTTTTTTTTATCGGCGGGCTTTTACTTCACTCGTCCCCCGGTAATAAACGAGCGCGTAAAATAAGGTTCACTCAGCGAAGAGACCATCACCCCGCGGGAGGTGCTGGTATGGATAAAACGGCCATTCTTCAGATAAATACCGACATGGTTGGGCGTTTTCTTGCGGCTACCGTCCGTGCGGAAGAACACCAGGTCGCCTTCCTGAAGACGGGAGCGTCCGACTTTCTTTACATTATGTTTCAGCATATCGGCTGAGGAGCGTGCCAGTTGTTTACCGTACACTTCGCGGTAGATGATCGCCACAAAGCCGGAGCAGTCGACTCCTTTCTTCGTATTTCCCCCCAGGCGATGAGGCACGCCCAGCCACCGGCTGCCTTCATTATATAGATAGATATTGTCATTGGGCGTAATCTTCACGCCATACAAGCGGGAAAGCTCTTTCGGTCCCTTGAAATCCGCCGGCAAAACAACAGCCTGCTTTTTGCTGCCGCAAGAAGCGAATAGAAAGAACATCAGGCAAAGCCATAAAGTAATAATGAAGCGATTGTTTGTCATGTGGTAAAGATAGCTGTTTTTTAGGCTTCTTTGATGATAATAGAATACCATAAAAAAAGGCATCCCATCCGGGACACCTTCTTTTTTACCTCTTATATGAAAAGCTTATTAAGCTTCCATTTCTTTGATCGATACGTAAGATCTGTTTTCTTTTCCTTTAGAGAAAACAACCACACCGTCAACCAATGCATGCAACGTATGGTCTTTACCCATACCTACGTTCTTGCCCGGATGATGAGATGTTCCACGCTGACGAACCAAGATATTACCTGCTTTCGCCACTTCACCACCAAATAACTTAACACCTAATCGTTTACTTTCCGATTCGCGGCCGTTCTTCGAACTACCGACTCCTTTTTTATGTGCCATTTTCTTTTACTTCTTTTTGATTGTTAAGCAACAACTTCTTTAATACTCAATTCCGTGAACTGCTGACGGTGTCCGTTCAGCTTACGGTATCCTTTTCTTCTTTTCTTGTGGAAAATCAATACCTTGTCACCTTTTACCAGCGGAGAAAGCACTTCGCATACTACTTTGGCGCCTTCTACGGTAGGAAGTCCTACGGTTACTTCACCATTGTTGTCTACTAACAACACTTTGTCGAACTCAACAACAGCACCACTTTCTACGTTCTGGATGTGGTGTACGAACAATTTCTTTCCTTGTTCGGCTTTGAACTGTTGTCCGTTAATTTCTACAACTACGTACATCTGTTTTTTTTACTTTAACAGGTTAGGTCCCGGGGGTGGGCTTCGTCTCCGACGCCTCTTTGTTTACCCTCTGCGGAAAATCAGTGTGCAAAATTAGTGTATCCGAATGAAACAACCAAACATTCTTTGCACTTTTATTCAGAAAAAAGAGAAAGAATCAAAATCCAAACGGCCCGTAATCAGGCGTTTCCTCTTCTTTTTCCGTTCCACGGATGTAAAGGAAGGTCTCTCCTTCATTTACCATATCGGCGGCAGGGATCTTTTCTTTCAATTTGTCCTTCTCCGCCGTACCGGCAAAAAGGATATAGGCGTCGTAGGTATCTCCGCCTTTCTCTGCTTTGAACCAAACGCCTTTATAGGGGATCTCTTGCAACAGATCGGAAAGGCTTTTGCTGGCGGCGGAGACCGAGAGCGGTCCTCTAAGATACTTCACCACAGCGGAATAAGGCGGCTTATCGATTAATGCCTTCGGAATAGCCGGCTTCGTTTCTCCTTTCATCGGTTGATACTGGCGCAAGACTTCGTCGGCCAGCTGTTTGGCCGCGTTCGAACCGGAAGGGAAAACAACAGAAATAAACTTATTGCCGTCTACCGCCTGCAACTGATAAGGCGACAGGCAATCGATGCAATCCAAGGTATCCGCCCGTTCGCAGCGAAAGACATTCATCGAATAGATGCCATACGCATCCTCCGGCGTCGGCAGCTCATAGATATCGACCGTATACTTCTCACCTTTATATTCAATATCCCGATTAGTCAACCGATACACCTCGTACTCCAGATACAGATCGGCGCCACCGTTCATAAAACCATACAGACCCGCGCCCGTAAACACGCGTTCGCGTGTAATTGACAATTGACAATTGACAATTGACAATTGGGCGCAAGCGAGAACTAAAAAGAGAATACAAATAAGCTTTTTCATTGTATATCTTAATATATCATCTTATATACCATCCAAAAACATTTAATTGTCAATTGTCAATTGTCAATTGGCGAAGATCTATCTTCGCCCGGTCTGCCACCCCAAGTTTCAGTTCCTGCGCCAGATCCATAAACAGGGTTGAGTTCGGACGATCTTCTTTCTGCACCCCTTCGGCAATGCGCTTGCCGATGATGATATCGTGACAGATCCGGTCGACAGCCACCGCGTCGGAACCAACCAACAGGGTGTTATACTGACAGATAAACTGCGGATTGGCCGCCGGTCCACCCTCGAAGCAGCCGATCATGCCGTCGGCGATATTCAACACCACCTTATCACGTATCGGCGGGAAAGCACAGACATACGCACTCGTCTCGTGCCAGAACTGCTGGTGCAGACGCCCCGTATTGGTGATCGCGCCAAAGCCCAGGTTCTTCATGCATACGGTAATGGACGCTCCGGCGTTTTTCAGGATAGGCACATTGATGATCTTGGTCACTTTCTCCGTACAGATCTTACTGAAATACGAATACTTACCGCCGTTCACCATAAAAGGCAAGGTGTACGCGTCGTATTCCCCTTCGACATCAACATACAGATACTGCTCTTTATCGATCCAGTCCTCGCTATAGAAACGTCCATCGGGACCGATATAGTTTTTATCTTTATCGTAACATTCGGTCGACATAAACCGCACGCCCGGATAGTTCGCCTCCGTAAAGCCGGCATCGTCCAAGCCTTCCTGGCGCCGGTCCCAGATCACGATCTTCGCACGGGAGATGCCCGCCTCTTCCAACTGGCGCACGATCGACTGGGTCAAGGCATGGGAAGTCGACAATAACGTGCCGCCGATCGGGTTCACCTTCAGACCGATCACATCCTCCGGGCCGACAAACTGCAACCAGGCTTTCTTCAGATCCGTTTCGCCCGTCAGGTTCAACATGCTGGTCTTCAGCATCTCATAAGCCGCCGATTCCACCGGCTTGCCGTCGACCACACAACGCGGATGATCTACCCGCACCACTCGACCCGGATATTTGCCCGGCATAGACGCGGCCGTGCGCGGAATGGCTTTCGCCGTGGCAATATTCGTTTCCGGCTTCGCATTGGCCGGATTAAACAAAGGATTCTCTGAAGCTTTGATCACCGGAGCAGCAGCTGCCCCTACTCCACTGGCTACCAGTGTCCGGAAGAAATGACGTCTTTTCATAAAACTGTTCATTAACGTGATATAATCCACAAATCTATATGCTACAAACATACGCAAAAAAACACAATTTACCCGCCGGATACGAGAAGTTACTCCATAGATTATTTTATTTTTCTCCAACCACTATCCGTTTGTTGATAACCGTCAACACATTTGTTGATAATTATCAACAAATAACTACTCCCTCCGATGCGCTCACATACAGGGTATTATAAATGTCGCGAAAAGAGCGGTGAATTTCGGCTGCCGGAAAGGCTATTTTTGGAAATACGCAAACATTTTCTCTCGGATATTTGTTCCATTGGAAAATAACATCTATCTTTGTATCGTTGAAAAGAAATTTCAATATAAAAGAAGTCAATATGGAAAAGGTAATTACACAGATTAAAGAGAACGGGCTGATGTTGATCGGCTTGATCGTGGGTGCTGTCGGGGGATTTCTGTACTGGAGATTCGTGGGATGCAGCAGTGGCAGTTGTCCGATCACCTCGTCGCCTTTGATGAGTTCCCTTTGGGGAGCGGTAATGGGCGGTTTGGTATTCAGCGGGTTTAAAAAGAAAGAAAAAATATAAATATAAAATAATGAAGAAAACAGTTATCGCACTACTACTGGTAGGCCTTGGGTTTACGGTGTGCAACGTACAAGCGAGTGAGAATAAAAAGAATACAAATCAGAAAAAAGAAGATACAATGAAGACAATTCAGTTGACAAAAGCAGATTTTTTGAGTAAGGTTGCCAATTACGAGAGCAATCCTACCGAGTGGAAATACTTAGGCGACAAGCCTGCAGTGATTGACTTTTACGCCTCCTGGTGTGGACCCTGTAAGATGATCGCGCCGATCCTGGAAGAATTGGCTGCCGAATACGGCGACGATATCTACATCTATAAGATCGACACGGAGAAGGAACAGGAATTGGCTGCCGCCTTTGGTATCCGGTCCATCCCCACCCTTTTGTTCGTACCGATGGAAGGCACGCCGCAGATGGCACAGGGTGCCATGCCGAAGAGTTCGCTCAAAGAAGCTATCGACAAGGTATTATTAAATAAGTAAGGATGAAATACCTGATCATCGGAGGTGTAGCCGGAGGCGCGACAGCGGCAGCGCGCCTGCGGCGGAATGACGAATCGGCCGGGATTATATTGTTCGAGAAAGGCCAGTATGTGTCTTACGCCAACTGCGGATTGCCCTATTATATCGGTGGCACGATCCCGGAGCGGGACAGTCTTTTCCTGCAAACACCCGAGTCGTTCGCCGAGCGCTTTAATATAGATGTACGCGTAGAGAATGAAGTGACGGCGATCGACGGACACGGCAAGACGGTAACCGTCCGTCGCGCAGACGGCAGCCAATACGTGGAAAGCTACGACAAACTCCTGCTTTCGCCGGGGGCTACTCCCGTGCGTCCGCCACTGCCAGGCATTGATTCCGAAGGGATCTTCACATTGCGCGACGTGCCGGATACGGATCGGATCAAAAACTACCTCACCCACCACAGGGTTCGCCGGGCAGTCGTGGTAGGCGCCGGCTTTATCGGGCTGGAGATGGCCGAGAACCTGCACGAGGCAGGTGCCAAGGTGTCGATCGTCGAGATGGCGAACCAAGTAATGGCGCCGATCGATTATTCGATGGCCACCCTGGTGCATCAACACCTCCGGCGCAAAGGCGTAAGCCTGCACCTGGAGCAGAGCGTCGAGAAATTCACGAAACGGGGGAGTGTGATCGATGTGCATTTCAAGAGCGGCCAGACGATCGAAGCCGATCTGGTGATCCTTTCGATCGGGGTGCGTCCGGCAACGGCATTGGCCCAGGCGGCAGGACTGAAGATCGGCGAAGCGGGTGGTATCTGGGTGGACGACTATCTGCAGACTTCGGTGGCGGATATCTATGCCGTAGGCGATGCCATTGAGTTTCCGCATCCGCTGACAGGCAAACCCTGGCTGAACTACCTCGCCAATCCCGCCAACCGCCAGGGACGTATCGTGGCCGATAATATGGTGTGGGGCAATCAGACAAAATACGAAGGGGCGATCGGCACCTCCATCGCCAAAGTGTTCGATCTGACGGTTGCCTCGACGGGCCTTGCCGCCAAGCGGTTGAAACAGTTCGGCATCCCTTACCGCAGTTCCTGGACACATTCCGGTTCGCATGCCGGCTATTACCCCGGCGCCCTGCCGTTGAGCCTGAAGATCACGTTCGATCCGGAGAGCGGCAAGCTCTATGGCGCGCAAAGCGTCGGTTACGATGGGGTAGACAAGCGCATCGACCAGCTCGCCCTGTTGATCAAAAACGGCGGAACGGTACACGACCTCACCCGCCTCGAGCACGCCTACGCCCCACCTTTCTCGTCGGCCAAAGACCCGATAGCGATCGCGGGCTACGTAGCAGCCAATATAATCAACGGAGCAATGCCTGCGATGACCTGGCGCGAGATGCAAGAGGCCGATCCGGCAACGGCAACGATCCTCGATGTGCGCACCGCCGAAGAGTGTATCAGAGGCATGATCCCCGGTGCCATAAACATCCCGATTGAAGAGCTTCGCGACCGCCTGGCGGAGATCCCTGCCGACAAAGCGGTTTACATCTATTGCGCCGTCGGACTGCGCGGCTACCTGGCCACAAATATCCTGCGGGCAAACGGATACACACAGGTCAGGAACCTGTCGGGCGGCTACAAGACCTATTCGGCAGCAGTCGCTCCGGCGATGAGCGATGCGAATTTGTTTACGAAATGCGTATAAAACACTATCTTTGCCCGAAAACAAAAGAGAATGATTATCCGCAAGAAATTCAGATATGAGGGAAGCCATGTGGTACGCAACTGCGCTTCCCGCCGCTGCAGCCATTCGATTCACGGGCATTCGGCGGTTGTAGAGATTATGTTCTACGCCTCCGAACTCGATAACGCGGGCATGGTGATGGACTTTGGCCTGATGGGTGCCCTGCGCCAGATTGTCGACAGCTTCGACCATGCCCACGATATGTGGGACAAGGAATCCCCGAAGATACTCGATTTCTTCACGAAAGAGAACGAACGCTGGGTGATCCTGCCGTTCAACCCCACGGCGGAGATGCTCGCATTGATGTTTTTCGCTTATGCCAAGCATATCATCGAACATACGGAATTCAACAACGGGGAAGGCACGATCGAGATCCGCGCCGTGCGCTATCACGAGACGGAGACCGGTTATGCCGAAGCCGATCCGAACGATTTCGAGCACATCTGGCAACCGCGTTATGCCTTGAACGATATTCGCTTCAGCGAAGGGATCCGTGCCGAGTGGCCTCAGCCTTTCGAAGAGATGCTGCTGCAGAATAAAAAGATCATCAACCCCCATATCCCGCTTCAAATCGAACGATGAAAACGATCTGCGAGATATATCCATGCTTGCAGGGAGAAGGTGCGCGCGCCGGCACCCCGAGCATCCTCGTGCGCACGCTGGGCTGTAACCTGCGCTGCGGATGGTGCGATACTCCTTATACTTCATGGCAGCTGGAGAAAGGACAATACACGGTCGACGATGTGCGCGCCGCACTGGAAGCCAACCCGCAGATCGAGGAGGTGATCCTGACCGGAGGAGAGCCTACCCTCAGTCCCGAGCTGGGCGACCTTATCCGGCTCTGCCGGGCGAAAGATAAAAAAATCACGCTGGAGACAAACGGCACCCGACTGATCGCCGAAGAATGGATGCGATCCGTCGACCTGGTTTCACTCTCTCCCAAGCTTTCCAATTCATTGCCTGCCGACAAAGCCATTGCCCGTCGTCACGAGGCGGACCGTATCCATCTGCCGGTCATCCGCCAATGGATCGAATCGGCCGCCGACTATCAACTCAAATTCGTCGTATCCACCCCTGAAGACATCCAGGAAATCAACACCTTAATAAACGCGTTATCCCTCGGCAAAAACAAAATCTATCTGATGCCCGAAGGACGCACACAAGAGGAATTACAGCAAAAGCGCCTCTGGCTGGCCGAAATATGCATCCGCGAAGGATTCCATTACTGCGAGCGATTGCATATCATCATTTACGGAGACAAAAGAGGCGTTTAAATAAAAAATTACGATATTTGCATCGTTCACTACAAGTCTATTTAATCTTATGGAAATACCCATCAGTAGATACCTTATTCTATTGCTACTCCCCCTGTTTCTCATCTCCTGTAACGAAGAGAACGATGGCGAACCGGTTGTTTTCGTCGGCGACTCCCTGGTCGAAGGCTGGAAAACAAACAAATGCTTCCCCACCTATCAGACAGAAAAGAAAGGGATATCGGGCGCCAGACTGGAAGAAGCGCTGACCTGGGAGATCGATGCGGCAAACAAGACGGTTGTTTTTCTGATCGGGACAAACAACCTGGGCTCCGTTTCTTTCCTTCCGGCAAATTTTTATCTGGATTTTACCGATTGCTACCTCCGATTGATCGATTCACTGGGAGGCAAAAAAAATATCGTCATCTCTCTCCTGCCCCGCACCCTGACCGGAGAGCGCCCGACGATCAACCAGGAAATCAAACAGTTAAACGCCAAACTCAAAGAAGCATTCGCCCCCTACGACAACATCCTTTTCCTGGATGTCTACGATCATTTCACGGATGAAGAAGGCAATGCGAATCCCCATTACTTCTACGACGGCTTACATCTGAGCGATCAAGGATACAATCTATTATCATCCCTGCTCAATGTTATACTTTAATACCGGGAAGAACAGAAACCCCAAAAATACCCTCCGAACAGAGTTTTTCGTTTTTTTACTTACATCATACAGGATTTTCTTTCGCATCTGTATATCAATCATATAGCCATTTCGAATAGCCGGAAAAACACTAAAATTCCTGTAAGTAACTTTCTGGTACCTGTTGGCGAGCCTCGGCAGTGATCCATTTAACATTGTTGCCTGTCCCGGCTGTATGATGTAAGTAAAAAAATGAAAAACTATGTTCGGGATGATCGGTTTACCGCTGTTTGCCATTTGCATTTGTTAACATATGCCATTTGACAGCCCAAGCCGCCTCCTTTACCGAAAAGGCCGGCAGGGTTTTCTAAAAGGCCGCCGGCCTTTTTCAAAGGGCTGCCGGCGTTTTTTCACGATCTGGAAGAGATTCCCAAATCGTTTCAGCCCTCTATTTTTCAAACTACCGGTACTTTGCGCGCAAACTACTAATAGTTTGTCGCCAAACTACCGGTAGTTGGTGCGCAAACTACCGGTAGTTTCTGAAGAGAATATTAACATCTCATTTTCAATGCCTTATAAGGGATCACTCCAGAAAGTTGTGGATTCGAAATTCGAGTGGGTATTATGGCGGTGATCCGGGGTGATCCAGAAAATCAAGCCGGTGCGGCAGTAAAAACAAACGGCCGGAAACAAAAAAAGCTGTCGATTGACAGCTTTTCAGCGGAAGCGGCGAGATTCGAACTCGCGGATACCTTGCGATATCGTCAGTTTAGCAAACTGGTGGTTTCAGCCACTCACCCACACTTCCAACAAATCCCATGTAGCAGGAATTGCGCTGCAAAGATAGGTCTATTTTTTAATAAACAAAGACTTTGCGGGCTATTTTTAAAGAAAAAGATACTACTTTTGTGACTCATTCTGATAGTCAAAGGATTATAATTCTATGGGTAAAACAGAGCGTTCCAAAAGACAGAAAAGAGATATCGGCGTATTAATCATTGTACTGCTGATCGTAGCCAGCATAGTCGTTTCCGTCGTCCGGGCTTTCCAGGCTTCCCGGTTCCATCCGGAAGAAACGACCTATATATATATTGAGAAAGAGACCGAATTTGAGGAGTTCGTCAACTTCCTCAAAGATTCCGTTGCGGCCAATGAAGTGGGATTGTTTGCCGCTATGGCAATGGCCCTGGATTATCCGGAGAATATGAAGACCGGGCGATATGCCGTGACACCCGGCATGAGTAGCTGGGAACTGGTGAACATACTGCGCAAAGGGCAGCAGACTCCGACGCGTATTACCTTTAATAATGTACGCTTCCTGGACGACCTGGCGCGCCGGCTCGACGAGCAACTGATGCTTACGGCCGACGATATCCTCACGCGCCTGAGCGATCCGGCTTATTGCGATTCGTTGGGCTTTACCACCGAAACGATCCGCGCGATGTTTATCCCCAACACCTATGAAATCTATTGGAATATCTCGCCCGACCGCCTGATTGAACGGATGAAAAAGGAATACGATACGTTCTGGAACGAGAACCGCCGCGCCAAGGCCAAAGCCATCGGACTGAGCCCGGTCGAAGTGGCCGTGCTCGCTTCGATCGTCGAAGAAGAGACAGCCGTAGCCGAGGAGTTCCCGATCGTCGCCGGATTATATATCAACCGCCTGCACCGGGGTATGCTGCTTCAGGCCGATCCGACGGTCAAATACGCCGTGGGTGATTTCGCCCTGCAACGCATCCTGTACGCGCACCTGGAGATCGATTCGCCTTACAACACCTATATCTACGCCGGATTGCCGCCGGGACCACTTCGCATCCCCAGCATACAGGGATTGAACGCCGTACTGAATTACACGAAACACAACTACCTCTATATGGTAGCCAAAGAGGATTTCTCGGGACGGCACAACTTCGCCACTACCCTGACGGAGCACAACCGGAACGCCAACCGCTACCGCACCGAACTCAATCGCCGAAATATTAGGTAGAATTGTCGATAAAAAGCTATCTTTGCCGAAATACCAAATTAAATAAACACTATAGACATCAATTAATGGAGAAACATCTTTTCTTAGGGGATGAAGCGATTGCCCAGGCGGCGATCGACGCCGGACTTTCCGGAGTATATGCTTACCCGGGAACCCCTTCAACCGAAATTACGGAATACATCCAAGCCTCTCCGATCGCGAAGGAAAGAGGCATACACAGCAAATGGAGTGTCAATGAGAAGACAGCAATGGAGACGGCCCTGGGCATGAGCTATGCCGGCAAACGTACACTCTGTTGCATGAAACATGTGGGGCTCAATGTAGCCGCCGACTGCTTTATGAACGCCGCCATGAGCGGTATCAACGGTGGGATGATTATCATCACGGCCGACGACCCTTCCATGCACTCGTCGCAGAACGAGCAGGACAACCGCGTATATGGCAACTTCGCGATGATCCCGATGTTGGAACCTTCCAATCAGCAGGAGGCATACGATATGGTATACGACGGCTTCGAACTGTCTGAGAAACTGGGTTATCCCATTCTGTTGCGCATCACCACCCGCATGGCACATTCCCGCGCCGGCGTAGTGACCCGCCCACAGAAAGCAGAGAATACATTGCATACGCCGGAAGACGGACGCCAGCGCTTTATCCTGTTGCCCGCTTTGGCGCGCAAACGGTATAAGACATTATTGGAAGCCCAAAAGACATTCACCGATGTTTCCGAAACAGCGGGTTACAACCAATACTTCGATGCACCCAACAAAGAACGGGGTATCATCACCACCGGTATCGCTTTCAATTACCTCTCGGAGAACTATCCCGAAGGCTTTGAATATCCGGTATTGAAGATCACACAGTATCCATTGCCCCGGAAGATGATCGAAAAGATCACCACCGAGTGCAAAGAGATATTGGTACTGGAAGAAGGTTTCCCCATCGTTGAAGAGCAGCTCAAAGGCTATCTGGGCAAAGGCATTACGGTGCACGGCCGCCTCGACGGCACATTGCAACGCGACGGCGAGCTCAATCCGGATACCGTTGGCCGGGCTTTAGGCAAAGAAATCCAAAGCTACTACCCCATACCGGAAGTCGTCGAACAGCGTCCTCCTGCTTTGTGTCAGGGCTGCGGACACCGGGATGTGTACGAAGCGTTGAACGAAGTATTACTCGAATACAACGGGGCGGCGAAGGTATTCAGCGATATCGGCTGTTACACCCTGGGCGCTCTGCCTCCTTTCCGCGCGATCGACAGTTGCATCGATATGGGCGCGTCCATCACCATGGCTAAAGGAGCGACAGATGCCGGCCTTTTCCCGGCGGTGTCCGTGATCGGCGACTCTACGTTCACCCATTCGGGCATGACCGGCCTGTTGGATTGTGTCAATGAAAAAACACATATCACCATTATCATCTCCGACAACGAAACCACGGCAATGACCGGCGGACAAGACTCCGCGGGCACCGGCCGCCTGGAAGCGATCTGTGCCGGCATCGGTGTTGAGCCGGAACATATCCGGGTAATGATCCCATTGAAGAAGAACTACGAAGAGATGAAATCTATTATCCGCGAAGAGATCGAATACAAAGGGGTATCCGTGATCATCCCGCGTCGTGAGTGTATCCAGACATTAACCCGTAAGAAAAAAGCAATAAAGAAATGAAGATCGATATTATTTTAGCCGGAGTCGGAGGACAAGGGATCCTCTCCATTGCCGCCGTGATTGGCGAAGCGGCCTTAGAAGACGGTTTATATATGAAACAAGCCGAAGTGCACGGCATGAGTCAGCGCGGCGGAGACGTACAGTCGAATCTGCGTATCTCCGACCGTCCGATCGCATCCGACCTGATCGCGTTGGGACAAGCCGACCTGATCGTTTCGTTGGAGCCGATGGAAAGTCTGCGTTACCTGCCTTACCTCAAAAAGGACGGCTGGCTGGTGACCAATTCCGAACCGTTCATCAATATCCCGAATTACCCGGAGATCGAAAAGGTTCGCGCCGAACTGGATAAATTACCCCATAAAGTGGTGCTCGACGTGGAATCGGTTGCCAAAGAGGCCGGATCAGCCCGTTCGGCAAACATCGTGATGCTGGGCGCCGCCGCTCCTTTCATCCCCATCGAATACAGTAAACTCGAAGACGGTATCCGCCGCATCTTCGGACGCAAAGGCGAAGAGATCGTCGACATGAACCTCAAAGCCCTCAAAGCCGGATACGACCTGAGCAAAGCCGGAAGCTAAAAGCGAAAGGCATAAGACAGCGAAAGAGGTTATCGAAATATTCGATAACCTCTTTCGTTTCCAAAACATTGCGCTTTCGTTTGCAAAAGCGCAATGTTTTGGAAACGAAAGTGCAATGTTTTGCGAACAAAACACCGATGTTTTATAGGCATTGAAATGACGGTAAGGGCGGTTAGGAATGGTTGAATAGTTGTAAGAATTATTATATTTGCAGAAAAAATCACAGAACATGAAAATCAATCACTTTTTAGCTGCTTTATGCTTGATCGCGATAGTTACGGGATGCCAATCCAAGTATGAATTTCCGTTCCGGAATCCGGATCTGCCGCAGGAAGAGCGGATCGAAGATCTGTTGGCAAGGCTGACGACAGAGGAGAAAATACAGCAGATGATGAATCAGACGCCGGCGATCGAGCGATTGGGTATTCCGGCTTACGACTGGTGGAACGAAGCGCTTCATGGGGTAGCGCGGGCGGGGAAAGCGACTGTCTTTCCGCAATCGATCGCCATGGCGGCAACTTTCGACGAGGAGGCTTTACTGGAAACCTTTACGATGATCAGCGACGAAGCGCGGGCGAAATACCACCAGTATCAACGCGACGGCGAGTACGACCGGTATAAAGGATTGACTTTCTGGACGCCTAACATCAATATCTTCCGCGATCCCCGCTGGGGACGAGGCATGGAGACCTATGGTGAAGATCCTTACCTGACGGAACGCATGGGACTGGCGGTGGTGCGCGGCCTGCAAGGCGACGATCCGAACTATTTCAAGACCCACGCCTGCGCCAAGCATTATGCCGTACATAGCGGTCCGGAATGGAACCGCCATGAATATAACGCCGAGTCTTCGCCCCGCGACCTGTGGACCACCTACCTTCCGGCTTTCGAAGCGCTGGTGAAAGAAGGCGACGTGCAGGAGGTGATGTGCGCCTATAACCGCTTCGAGGGTACGCCCTGCTGCAGCAGCGACCGCCTGTTGGTGGATATCCTGCGTAACGACTGGGGCTATGAAGATATCATCCTTTCCGACTGTGGTGCGATCGATGATTTCTGGCGCAAAGACCCACGCACCCCTCGCCACGAGACGCATCCGGACGCGGCAACCGCTTCGGCCGATGCCGTACTGACGGGTACCGATCTGGAATGCGGCAGCAGCTACCGCGCCCTGAAGGAAGGACTGGAAAAGGGGTTGATCACCGAAGAGCAACTGAACGTTTCCCTGCGCCGCCTGTTGAAAGGCCGCTTCGAACTGGGTATGTTCGATCCCGACGACCGGGTGCCCTACGCACAAATCCCGTATAGCGTGGTGGAAAGTCCGAAGCACGTGGCCCAGGCTTTGGAGATGGCACGCAAGAGTATCGTCCTCTTAAAAAATGAAAAGCAGCTCTTACCTTTAAATAAAGAGATCCGGAAGATCGCGGTGGTCGGTCCGAACGCGGCAGACTCGACCATGCTGTGGGCCAACTACAATGGCTTCCCGACAAAGACCGTTACGATCCTGGAAGGTATACAAAACAAAGTACCGAACGCCGAAGTCATCTATGAGTTGGGCTGCAACCATACGGATGACTTTGTGATGATCGACCTGGGCAATCATATCTCTTCTCCGGCCGGACAAGGATTTGTTTCCACATTCTATAATAATACGGAACTCGAAGGGACTCCGGTATATGAAGGGCTGGCTAAGGAGTTACACTATACGACCGGCGGAAACACCCAGTTCGCGCCGCTTGTGAACCTCACCGATTTCACCGCCCGCTTCACCGGCGAATTCACCGCTCCTTTGTCCGGGGATATCCAGATGAAGATTTCAGGCAATGACGGTTTCCGCTTATTTATCGGCGAAGAAAAGGTGGCCGAAGTATGGTCGAACGAATACGGTGGCGAGTGTACCTACACGCTCCAGGCAAAAGAAGGGGAGAAATATCCGATCCGGATCGAATATATCCAGAAGAGAGGCGAGGCCAACCTCAATTTCTTCGTGGGCGTGAAAGAGCCGGTTAACTATCGGGCGACAGCCGCCAAAGCCAAAGAGGCGGATGTGATCGTCTTCGTGGGCGGTATCTCTCCGCGCCTCGAGGGGGAAGAGATGCCGGTCGATGCGGATGGGTTCCGCAAAGGCGACCGAACCAATATCGAGATTCCCAAGGTGCAAAGAGAGATGATCCAGGCATTGAAAGCAACCGGCAAGCCTGTCGTTTATATAGTATGTACCGGCAGCGCGCTGGCGCTTAACTGGGAAGAGTCGAACCTCGATGCGATCCTCAACGCCTGGTATGGCGGACAGGAAGCGGGAACGGCTGTTGCCGACGTATTGTTCGGCGATTATAACCCCGCCGGACGTTTGCCCGTCACCTTCTATCAGTCGGCAGATCAGTTGCCCGACTTTGAAAACTATCAGATGAAAGGACGTACCTACCGCTACATGACGCAAACGCCGCTCTATCCGTTTGGCTACGGCTTAAGCTATACGACTTTCGCGTATCAGAACGGAAAGCTATCGCAGGATAAAATCAAGAAAGACCAATCGGTTACTTTCAGCGTAGACCTGTCGAATACCGGAAAAACAGATGGCGACGAGGTGGTTCAATTGTATGTGAGATACCCCGATCATCCCGAAGAACCGCTCAAAGCCTTGAAGGCCTTCAAACGGGTACAGGTGAAAGCCGGTCAGACGGAAACGATCAAGATCTCTCTGGAACCGAAGGTATTCCAGACTTTTGACGATCAAACACAAACGATGGCCGTACGTCCGGGTAATTATCAGGTGCTCTTCGGAAGCTCTTCTGCCGACAAAGATCTACAGATACTGCCACTGATTATCGAGTGATTGGAAAGGAAGAAATAAGGAAATGGCACAAAAAAAATGCATTTTGGAACATTTAACGTTAAAATAAAGGGTTCTTCTTTCTTTATCTACAGGAAAACATTACTTTTATTGCCGATTTACAATCTGGTACGAATTGATTTAGAATTGAATACACACTGAGCAAATGGTAAGTAAAAAGTTTTCCAGGCGAAATTCATCTGATAGAAAAAAAAGCTTCTTTAAGAAGAAACCATTTATATTCCTTGTCGGTTTAGTTTTGGGCATGGGCGTAGTGGCGGCAGCCTACCTGACTTCGGTCTATTTCTCGACCGACGAATCGTGCATGATGTGCCACGTGCATCCCCATGTCGAAGACAGCTGGAAGATCTCTACTCACGTCAATAACGGCAGCGGGGTGAAAGTGCACTGCGTGGACTGTCACCTGCCGCCCAAGAACGATACCTGGGATCATTATACGGCGAAACTGCAACTCGGGCTGAAGGATGCCTGGGGGTATTTCACCAAGGACAGTGCCGACTTCGACTGGGACCTCAAGTCCGAATTGGAGCACGCCGTCAAATACATTCCCAACCAATCGTGTAAGGAGTGCCATCAGAACCTGTTCCCCGAAGGCATCACGCCCGACGGGATCACGGCGCATCTTTATTACGACGAAAACGAGAAGAAACTCGATCTGCAATGTATCAGTTGCCATCTCGACGTGGGACATCACAATCCGAACTACACACACGGCAAATTGACCGGTATCCCCGGGCAGGACGGCGGTGCGGTAGTCGATCCGAGTATGTATTTCAAGGAAGCCACCGTAGTGACCAGCTTCGAAAACTATACCGAAGAGGTGCCGGGAACGGCCGTATCGTTTAATATGATCGCCGTGCCGGGAGGCAGCTTCCGGATGGGTAGCCCCGCGAAAGAAGCGTTCCACAAAGCAGACGAAGCACCGGTACGTAATGTAACCGTTAGCCCGTTCTTTATGGCTGAAGTGGAAGTGACCTGGGATCAGTTCTGGGCATTCTACGGACAAACGATGAGCGAAGGACGAACCCTTCCCGCCGATGTCTATGCTAACAATAGCGACCCCGACGTGGATGCGATCTCCGGACCGACACCACCGTTCGGATTCCCCGACCAGGGTTGGGGATCGGGCGATCGTCCGGCCATCACGATGACGCACTACGCCGCCGAGACGTTCTGTCAGTGGTTGTCGATGCAGACGGGCAAGAAGTATCGCCTGCCGACCGAAGCCGAATGGGAATATGCGGCAAGAGGTGGCACGGAAACTCCGTATTTCTTCGAAGGCAATCCGAAAGATTTCTCCGGCGAAGGCTTTATGCGTAAGTTTATAGCCGCCAAGACGGAACCGATCTCCGAATATGTGATCTACGGCGCCAACAGCAAAAACCGCACGCAGGAACCGTCGGCCGTCAAGGCCAATCCGTTCGGCTTGAAGAACATGCTGGGTAACGTCATGGAGTATTGTGCCGACAAATACAGTCCGGAAGCCTACGCCAAGACGGCGGAAAGCGTTACGGATCCATTGGCTACCGAAGGCGAAGAGTGGGTCGTGCGCGGAGGTAACTATACTTCTGATGCCGCCGACGTACGGGTAGCCGCTCGCGACTTCACGAAGCACGACCAGTGGTTGAAGACCGACCCGCAACAGCCCAAGAGCATCTGGTGGTACTCCGATATCCGGGGCATTGGTTTCCGGGTGGTTTGCGAACCGGGATCAGTAGGACTTTAAGAATTAAGAATTAATAATTCATCATTTATAATCTTTTTAATATAGTGTTATCATGAAAAAAGTAAGTAGAAGAACCTTTTTGAAAAGCTCGGCAGCAGCCGGTGCTTTAGGCGTGATCGGAACCGGTGGCGCAGCATCTGTGTTAACCTCTTGTGACGGAGGATCAAAAGAACCGGCTATGAAGCCTATAAGAGAAGCGGGTACGTATTACATCCCCGAATTGCCTGACCTGGCAACAGACGGTAAAGAACTGAAAGCCGGTGTGATCGGTTGCGGTGGCCGTGGTTCAGGTGCAGCGTTCGACTTCCTGAATGCAGCGAATGGTGTGACTATCATTGCCATTGGCGACACATTCAAAGAGCAGGTAGACAAATTGGCAGACAAACTGAAAGCTGACAAAGGCGTTGATGTTCCTGAAACGCATCGTTTTGTGGGATTAGATGCCTATAAGAAAGTAATCGACAGTGGGATTGATGTGGTATTGATCGCAACGCCTCCCAACTTCCGTCCGATCCATTTCCAATATGCTACTGAAAAAGGAGTACATTCATTCCTGGAAAAACCGGTATGTGTTGACCCCGTTGGTTATCGCACGATCGTGGCTACCGCTAAACAGGCTGCCGCTAAGAATCTGCGTGTAATCACTGGTACGCAACGTCACCACCAACGTTCTTACGTGGAAGGTTTCAAGAAAGTGATGGAAGGTATGATCGGTGAAATCACCGGTGGTGTAGTATGGTGGAACGGTGGTAAGCTGTGGCATCGTGACCGTCAGCCGGCTTGGTCAGACTGCGAATGGATGATCAAAGACTGGGTGAACTGGAAATGGCTGTCGGGCGACCATATCGTAGAACAGCACGTACACAATATCGACGTATTTACCTGGTTCAGCAACTTGAAAGCGGTATCTGCCGTAGGTTTCGGTTCGCGTCAACGCCGTGTGACCGGTGACCAGTACGACAACTTCAGCATCGACTTCAAGATGGAAAACGGTATCCACCTGCACAGTATGTGTCGTCAGATCGACGGTTGTGTGAATAACGTGAGCGAATTCATCCAGGGAACCAAAGGTTCATGGGCAAGCGCAGGCCACGAGATCAAAGACCTGGCAGGCAATGTACTTTGGAAATACGACCACGAAGCAGAAAAAGCCACTTACAAACAAACCAATCCGTATGTATTGGAACATGTAAACTGGATCAACGCTATCCGTCAGAACAAAGCATTGGAACAAGCTTCTGAAATCGCTATTCCGAACATGATGGCGATCATGGGACGTGAATCGGCTTATACCGGTAAAGAAACAACTTGGGATCAGATGACTGCGTCTACATTAGATTATATGCCGTCAGACCTGAACCTGGGCAAGATGGACATGAGTGGATTCACCGTGGCTATCCCGGGGAATGCATATGTTCCTAAAAAATAAAACATATGGCTCTTGACAGAAGAAACTTTTTAAGAGCAAGTCTTTCCACAGCTGCATTAGCGGCTGTGGGAGGCACAGCTTTGGCATCGAACGCCCACCCGCAGGAGAAAACCTGTTGCGGAGGCGATTGCTGCAGTAAAGCCGAACTGAAAATATCTTTCCAGGAAGGAACAGCTCCGGGAAAAGACCTGAATGAGAAGTTCGACTATATGGAAAAGCTGGGTGTTGTCGGTTTCGAACCGGGAGGTCGCGGATTGGCCGGCCGGGTGAAAGAGATCAAAGACGCGCTGAACGGACGTAACATCAAGCTGAGTGCGATCTGCGCCGGCTTCCAGGGATTCATCCTTTCTACCGATCCTGCCATTCGTAAGCAATGCATGGATACGATGAAAGAGATCATGGCCGCCGCCGGTGAGCTGGGTTCTACCGGTGTGATCATCGTTCCGGCTTTCAATCGCCAGGAACCGGTTATGCCTCACACCCAGGAGACACGCGATTTCCTTTGTGAACAGTTCAACGAAATGGGTACGTTCGCCGTTGAACACGGTACGACCGTGATCTTTGAACCGCTGAACCGGAAAGAAGCGTTCTATATGCGTCAGGTAGCTGATGCCGCATCGATCTGCCGGGATATCAACAATCCGGGTGTGAAATGTATGGGCGACTTCTGGCACATGACCTGGGAAGAGACCTGTGATATGGGCGCTTTCCTTTCAGCCGGCAAAGAATACCTGCAACACGTACATATCGCCAGCCGTAAACGCCGCAGTATGCCGGGCGAAGACGGGGAAGCCGATAACTATGTGAACGGATTCAAAGGCTTGAAGATGCTTGGTTACAACAAATACGTCAGCTTTGAATGTGGCTGTCAGGGAGATCGCAACATTGTGCTTCCTGCCGCTGTCGAGCTGATACGTAAACAATGGGAAGAAGCTTGATCAAATGCCATTAGTATATCCTAATATACAGATGAGTGAGGTGGTGGAAGAATACCCCTCACTCATTCCTGTTCTTAACCGGTTCGGCATCCGCCTGGGTTTGGGCGACCGAACGGTCAGAACGATTTGTGATGCCCATGCGCTGGATACGGACTTCGTATTGACGGTGATTAATACCTTCCTCAACGAAGAGTATTTTCCGGAGAAGAAGTTGCAGACTTTCCACACTTCGCAGATCATCGATTACCTGACCCAGACCAATCAGTATTACCTCCGTTCGCAACTGCCCAATATCGAACGCCACCTGGGTCTGTTTATTTCCAAAAGCACACCCGGCAATCATAGCCTCAGCCTGATCGGGAAGTTTTTCTCTTCGTTCAAAGAAGAACTGACCGCCCGTATCCGGAAGGATGAAGAAAGTGGGTTTCCCTATTGCCTGGCATTGAGTGAGAAACTGGACTCCTACCCAACCACCGAAAAAGAATTAAATCTGAAAAACGAAGAGAACGAAGAAGACACGATCGAAGCTTTGTTGTCCGACCTGAAAGGCATTATGATCAAACACCTGTCGGGAGAGTACGACGAGAACTTATGTTATGCCGTAATCTTCGCGATCAGCAGTCTGGAGAAAGATATCCGCCAACACAACCGGATCCGTTACCGGATCTTGCTTCCTATGGTTGCCGCGATGGAAAAATTAAACCGATAAGATGCCGCATCCCCGCCGAATAGTCATTATCTTATCCGACACGTTGCAAAGTTTCGGATTGCAGCATATCCTGACGGACTACTTCCCCCCGGTGGAGATCACGCTTTGTGATTGCTTTGCCCGCCTGAACAAAGAAAATACCGACACCTTTGATTATTACTTCACCTCAGCGGATAACTTTGTCTTGTACGCCGACTTCTTTCTGCCGCGTAAAAACAAAACGATCGTGCTCACCCCTACCCCCAACCCCTCCTGCCCGGCGAATAACGGCCTTTATCTGTATCCGGATGCTTCGCCGGAAACGATTATCGAACAATTGCAGTTGCTTTTCGCCCAGGAGAACACGTTCAATCTGCCCGGCGAGAACAACAAAGAGCTCTCCCAGCGTGAAACGGACGTCTTGCAACTGATCGTGAAAGGAATAACCAATAAAGAAATCGCCGACAGACTCAATATCAGCCTCAACACCGTACTCACCCACCGGAAGAATATCACCGCCAAACTGGCAATCAAAACCGTCTCGGGCCTGACTTTCTACGCCATCATGAACGGCATCATCTCCGGCGATGAGATAAAACTATAAGCTTTTCCCTTGTCAGTCTCCCCAAAAACGACTTTCTTTGCATAACTCCTAATACAAATTCCTATGGAAGAGAGAATGGTTGAGATCGCACGGTTTTCCAAAGTTGATCAAGCGCGCATGCTTGTCTCTTTACTGCAATCGGAAGAAATAGACTGCTATATAAACAACGAATACACCACGCAGGTATTCGCCGGACTGGCGGATATGGGCGGGGCACGTGTCGAAGTATTGGAAAGCGACGTGAAACGGGCCATGGAAGTGATGGAAGCAAACGGCTATGAGATCCCCGGTGAAGACGAACTGCCCGATCAGGTGCAAACCGTTTCCAACTGGACCCGGCATATCCCTTTCTTACGGAATCTTCCGTTGGAGAAACAAATCTTATTCTTCTTTATCCTGATTGCCGTATGCCTGACTGTATTGGTGTACGCCTCCAAACTCTTCGAATAAAACTGACAAAAAGAAACTATGGCACGCAGAAAAATATCAAATAGTCAAGCCGTATGCATTATCCTCCTCTGGGGAACATTGTGCTACATGCTGCTTGCATACAGTGAAATCACCTTTTATACATTATTCGTCCTGGTAGCCTCCGCTGTCATTGTGTTCGTTCCGCTCTACAAGAACAGAAGAAACCAAGACTAACTCCTTTTGCTATTTTTCGCCTCTTTTTATAACTAAATGATATTTATTTTTCATTTTTGCTTACATTTCTTTGGAAGAACCGAAAGAATACTTACCTTTGCATCGTCTTTCCAGACCGAAGTATTAGGTATAACATTCTAAATTACAATCATGAAGGCAAAAGAAGTTTTAGAGAACCTGAAAAGAAGGTTTCCCAATGAACCTGAGTATCATCAGGCGGTAGCAGAAGTATTAGAATCTATCGAAGAAGTTTACAACGAGCACCCCGAATTTGAGAAAAACAACCTGATCGAACGCCTTTGTATTCCAGACCGTATCTTTTCGTTCCGCGTATCCTGGACCGACGACAAAGGCAATGTGCATACCAACATGGCTTATCGCATCCAGCACAATAACGCGATCGGGCCGTACAAAGGGGGAATGCGTTTCCATGCTTCCGTAAACCAATCCATTCTGAAATTCCTTGCTTTCGAGCAAACCTTCAAGAACTCTCTGACCACCTTGCCGATGGGTGGAGGCAAAGGCGGTTCCGATTTCAATCCGAAAGGGAAATCAAATGCAGAGATCATGCGTTTCTGCCAGGCATTGATGATGGAATTGTGGCACCATATCGGGCCCGACACGGATGTTCCGGCCGGAGATATCGGCGTGGGTGGCCGTGAAGTCGCTTATATGTATGGTATGTACAAGAAGATGGCGCGTGAGAATACCGGCACCTTCACGGGTAAAGGCATTGAATTCGGTGGTTCGCTGATTCGTCCGGAAGCAACGGGCTATGGCAATGTGTACTTCCTGCAGGAAATGCTGAAAACACGCGATATCGATATCAAAGGCAAAACGGTTACGGTCTCCGGCTCGGGTAACGTAGCCCAATATACGGTAGAGAAACTGATCGAACTGGGAGCCAAAGTAGTGACTCTCTCCGACTCCGACGGCTACATCTACGATCCGGAGGGTATCGACAGTGAGAAATTGGCGTATGTGATGGAGTTGAAGAACCTGTACCGCGGCCGTATCCGGGAATACGCCGAGCAGTACGGATGCAAGTACGTACAAGGCGCCCGCCCCTGGGCAGAGAAATGTGATATCGCCCTGCCAAGCGCCACGCAGAACGAGCTGACAGGCGAAGACGCCCGCACGCTGTTGGCCAACGGCTGTATCGCTGTTTCCGAAGGAGCCAATATGCCTTCTACTCCGGAAGCCATCGATGCATTCCTGGAAGCAAAGATCCTGTACGCGCCGGGTAAAGCGGCAAACGCGGGAGGCGTAGCCACTTCCGGCCTGGAGATGACACAGAATGCGATGAAGCTCAACTGGACACGCGAAGAAGTGGATGAGAAGTTGCATAGCATCATGAAGTCTATCCACACGCAATGCACCAAATACGGGACACAACCCGACGGCTTCGTCAACTATGTGAAAGGCGCCAACATCGCCGGATTCATGAAAGTATCCAAAGCCATGATGGCTCAGGGTATTCTCTAAGCCCGCACAAGATAAACATCACGACGCGGAAGCGCGGAGTTCCTTTATGATTGATAATAAAGACTCTGCGCTTTCGCGTCGCTGCGTTTAAGTTAATTTGGGTACAGCTTCCTTTTTCTTTGTAAAGAAAAGCCTTATCTTAGTAGCCTTAAAGCACAAAAACAAATGGTCACTGAAGAACTGCATAGACTATACTCTCAGCTATTCGGATCTTCCGCTACAGATATTACAGAACTGCCTTCTTCGGGTTCAAACCGGCGCTACTTCAGGCTGTCCGGTTCGCCCCATGTCGTTGGCGTCAGCGGAACATCACAGGAAGAGAACAAAGCATTCCTGTATATGGCATCTCATTTCGGGCAGAAAGGCATTCCTGTCCCCAAAGTGTACGGATGGTCCGAGGACTTTCTCTACTACATCCAGGAAGATCTGGGAGATCTGCTCTTATTCGACGCCATAGAGAAAGGACGCAAGAGCTGTGTGTTCGATGAAAACGAGCGTTCCCTGTTGCATAAGACCATATCCTTATTACCCACAATCCAATTCAAAGGTGCCGAAGGGCTCGACTTCAATCAATGTTACCCCCAGCCGTCGTTCAACGAGCGTTCGATCCTCTGGGATCTGAACTATTTCAAGTATTGCTTCCTGAAAGCCACCGGTATGGAGTTTCAGGAAGACCGGTTGGAAGATGATTTCCGGAAGATGTGCGAGGTATTGCTGCGCGACAAGACGCATACCTTCATGTATCGCGACTTCCAGTCGCGCAACGTCATGATCCGCGACAACGCGCCCTGGTTTATTGATTTCCAAGGCGGAAGGAAGGGACCGGTGTACTACGATATCGCCTCTTTCCTGTGGCAGGCAAAAGCCAATTACCCCGAAGGGCTGCGCAACGAGCTCTTGAATGTCTACATGGACTCGCTTTCGCAATATACGACTGTCGACCGGGATGACTTCACCGGGCAACTGCGCCATTTCGTCCTCTTCCGCACCCTCCAGGTATTGGGAGCTTACGGCTTCCGGGGGTATTTCGAGAAGAAGCCGCACTTTATCCAGAGTGTTCCTTTTGCGATTGACAACCTGCGCCAACTGTTGCGCGAGGACTACCCGGAATATCCCTATTTGTACCGGGTACTGCGCGAACTGGTCGGGCTGAAACAATTCTCCGACGACATCAAGAAACGTACACTGGAGGTGAAAGTCATGAGCTTCGCCTATAAGAAAGGCATCCCCAACGATCCCAGCGGCAATGGCGGTGGCTTTGTCTTCGATTGCCGGGCGATCAACAACCCGGGTAAGTACGAACGGTATAACCATTTCACCGGACTGGACGAACCGGTCATCCATTTCCTCGAAGAAGACGGAGAGATCACCGAGTTTCTGAATCATATTTATACGATCGTCGACTCTTCGGTCAGACGCTATATCGACCGGGGCTTTTCGAACCTTATGGTTTGCTTCGGATGCACCGGCGGACAACATCGGTCCGTCTACTCCGCACAACGCCTGGCCGAACACCTGAACCAGAAGTTCGGTATTAAAATAGATTTAGTCCACCGCGAACAGAATATAGAACAACAATTCGATTCATCTCTATGAAAGCAATGATTTTCGCAGCGGGCATGGGAACACGACTCAAGCCCCTAACCGACAACACCCCAAAAGCTTTGATCCCCATTGGCGGAAGACCGATGCTGGAACATATCATCCTGAAACTGAAAGATGCGGGTTTCGATCAGCTGGTTATCAATATTCATCACGAAGGCCAGCAGATTATTGATTTCCTGGCGGCAAACAACAACTTCGGCGTACATATCGATATCTCCGACGAACGGGATTACCTGCTCGATACGGGGGGAGGCATAAAGAAAGCGATTCAGTTTCTCGACGGGAAAGAACCGTTCCTGGTCCACAATGTGGATATCTTTTCGAATGTGGATCTGAGACAACTCTACAATCAGCACAAGGAAAGCAATCCGCTGGCCACCCTACTGGTGAGCAAACGGAACACTTCCCGCTACCTGCTTTTCAACGAAAAGAATCTGTTGTGCGGCTGGCGAAACCATGAGACGGGCGAGGTGAAATCGTATTACCCCGACTTCGATCCGTTGCAATACAACGAATATGCTTTCGGAGGCATCCATGTGATCTCGCCCAAAGTCTTTGAATGGATGGACGAATGGACGGGCAAGTTCCCGATCATCAATTTCTATCTCTCCATCTGCGCCCATACGCAGATACAGGCCTACCCCGCGGAGAACCTACGCTTATTGGATATCGGCAAGCCCGAAGCGCTGGCCCGGGCTGAGGAGTGGATTGCCGGGGGCAATTAAGAATTAAGAATTAAAAATTAAAGATTAAGAATTAAAAATTAAGAATTAAGAACCATAAAAATTAAGCCGCGATGCTATAACTGTACTGCATCGCGGCTTAATTTTTAATTCGTAATTCGTAATTTACGATGTTATTCTTTCAGAATAACATCGTGTGCCCCACCTTCCACAATGCTCGTGGAGGAAACGAGGGTGATCTTGGAGAAGCGTTGCAACTCTTGTATCGTAATCGATCCGCAACTGCACATGGTGGCTTTGATCTTGCCCAGCGTCAGATCCAGATTGTCTTTCATCTTACCGGCATAGGGCACATAGCTGTCGACGCCTTCTTCGAACTTCAGCGATTCACTGCCACCCATATCGTAGCGTTGCCAGTTCTTCGCCCGGTTGGATCCTTCGCCCCAATATTCTTTCACGAAGTTATTACCGATCTTCAGTTTCTTCGTCGGCGACTCATCGAAGCGGGCAAAGTAGCGTCCCATCATCAGGAAGTCGGCGCCCATGGCCAAGGCCAATACCATATGATAATCGTGCACCAGACCACCATCACTGCAGATCGGGATATACACGCCTTTCTTGCGTTGATAGTTATCGCGGGCACGTGCCACATCGATCAATGCCGTTGCCTGTCCCCGTCCGATACCTTTCTGTTCACGGGTGATACAGATCGATCCGCCGCCGATACCTACCTTGATAAAGTCGGCCCCGGCATCCGCCAGATAGACAAATCCTTCTTCATCGACCACATTACCGGCACCGACAAAGACTTTATCGCCATACGTTTCTTTGATCCAACGCAACGTTTCGTATTGCCATTCGGAATAGCCGTCCGATGAGTCGATACACAACACATCTACCCCGGCTTCTACCAATGCAGGTACGCGTTCGCGGTAGTCCCGGGTATTGATGCCCGCGCCGACCAGCAATTTCTTGTCCGCGCCGGAGAGTTCATAGGGATTGTCTTTATGGCTATCGTAGTCTTTGCGGAAAACGAAGTATTGCAAACATTGTTCGTCGTCGATAATCGGAAGCGTATTGAGTTTATTGTCCCAGATGATCTGATTGGCTTCCGACAAGGTCATCCCCAACCGGCCGACAATCAGTTCGGAGAACGGCGTCATGAAATCTTTCACCGGCCGGTCCATCGAGTCTTTCTCCAACCGGTAGTCGCGGCTGGCCACGATACCGAGCAGTTTACCGTTGGGTGTGCCATCGTGGGTCACCCCGATCGTATTATGTCCGGTTGTTTCCACCAACCGTAAGACATCACGCAGCGTATGATCCGGTGTCAGATTGGAGTCGCTGATCACGAATCCTGCTTTGAATTTCTTTACCTTACGTACCATCTCTACCTGGTTCTCTATCGTCTGCGAGCCGAAGATAAAAGAAAGCCCGCCGTTTCGCGCCAGTTCAATCGCCAGCTCGGGGCCGGATACCGATTGCATAATTGCAGAAACAACGGGGATATTCAGGTGGATCGCTGATTGTTCGTCACTGCGAAACTTCACCAGCGGCGTGCGCAAAGAAACATTCGAGGGGATACACTGTTTGGTTGTCAAACCGGGAATCAGCAAATATTCGCCAAAAGTCCTTGATACATCGTTTAAGTAGATTGCCATAACGCTTCCTTTCTTTTTAGCGTACAAAGGTAACTATTTTCCTACAAACAACTACCATATTTCCCCGCAACGTCCCCTTTTTTTCCGGTAGTCTACGCTCGTTTCAGACAAACCCTACCGAAAAAAATCGGTAAGAGGTACCTCAAAACGGATTATGAGGTACGTCATAATCATTTTTGAGGTACGTCATAATTCATTTTGAGGTACCTCTTAGCAATTTTTGAGGTAGCTCTTACTGATTTTTCCCGGTAGGGTTCCGGGAAAAAGAGCGTTATCGGGCGGAAAAGCGATCTAAAACAAATAAGTTGCCGTCAGCCAGGAGACGCGGGCATCCCGGTTGCGTTCCTGGCGCATCTGCAGGGCTTCGGTATCGATCAGCGTTGTTTCTTTCAGGGTATCGAAGAGATTATTGACGCTCAGGTTCAGGCGCAGCTTCCGATCCATCAGGTATTGGGAGAGGCCGGCATTCAAGGTGGCATGACTTTTTATCTTTCCCTGGGGCGTCAGTTGGTCGGAGATATGATAGCCGTCGATCTGCAATTCGGTATCCGGTGTGAAATGGATATTCAATGCCCCTTTCACATCCCAGCACGTCATGGATTTCTTCTCGTTGTAACCGATCGTTCGGCCGTCGATCTCGTCGCGGAAGAGATGGCCCGACAGGCTGAGGGTCAGGAAACGAACGGGTGTCCAGGCGGTAGAAAGTTCGGCGCCGAATTGACTATTCGAGCCTACGTTCTGTTTCTGCCAGACCGTCTCCTCCCCTATGGTTTGCAACACATCCATGATGCGGTTGTCCTTGTAGCGATAGTACAGGGCGGGCGACAAGCGGAAACCTGCCCCATCCAGCTGGTACGCCAGTTCGACGGAATGAATAATCTCGTTCATCAGGTCCGGATTTCCTTGCTTCACGAACGTGGCATCCGCCCGGTCGATAAACGGATTCAGTTCGACGCCCAGCGGACGGATCACCCGTTGCTGATAGGCCAGCGTGTAGCGGTTCATCCGGTCGGGTTGAAACGTAAAACGCAGGCGGGGATAGAGCTGGAAATAGTTGTTCTCCACATCGGCGGCTTTCTGTCGACTCTGTTCGGCTTGCAGCCCGACTTCTCCGCTAATGTTATCCCATTGTTTTTCAACCGAAGCATACACCAGGTTTGTCAGGCGGTTGAAGTCGTAATCGTCGGTCTTCTGCGGGTTTGCCACCCAACTGCCCTCCTTCAGGTTAGCCGCATCTGCCGTATAGTTTTCTTTTTTGTATCGGCCAAGGTATCCGGCCTTGAGAATAAAGCCATGATCCATGGCTTTGCGGTAGTTCACCGCCCAGTAATAATTATCTTTCTGCTGCCGGATAAAGAGATTATCCTGGGCGACGATGGCATTCGTCTGCGGGTTCTCGTTCTGATAGTCATTGTCTTCGTCGTAAACGAAGTTGTTATAATTAAAGGTAAACTCCAGCCAGTCGCCCGGTTGGGCAAAAAGATGTTTCCAGCGCATTTCGGCGGCGTAAGCTTCCTGCTGTTGATTATTATGTCGGTGACGCAACATCCGGTTCATCACCTCGCCCTGCGGATTGAGGCGGGTATTGTTGATTCCGCCGTAGCGGTAGTAGTCCATCAGGTAATACAGGCCGTAGAGGGTCAAGCGGTCTTTCGCGGTCAGGTCATACCCCAGTTCAAGGTCCGCCAGATGGGTATCGGGACGAGCCGAAGCGTTATTGTTCATGGCCGTTGTGCCGGTCGGCGTGGTCGTTGTCTTATTAAAGCTTCGCTCGCGAAACTCGCGGCGGTAGTTGTAGCGGGCTAACAGGTGGAACTTTCCCGGATGCAGGTTCAATACCGCTCCGGCGTTATACCGTTCGTTCCATCCCCCGCCCAGGGTCAGTTGCAAAGGCGAATCTTGCGCCGAATAGGTGGACGTAAGATTCAACAGTCCGGCATCTCCGTCGGGAATCCATTCGATCGGTGGCGCAGCTAACACCTCCATCTGATTGAAGAAGAGCGCCGGCAGCTGAATCAACATATCGCCACTATACTCTTCCAACAGCCCGTAAGGGACACGATTCAAGAGTGCGCTCGTTTCGTTCGAACCGCGGAAAGTGATTCCGCCTTCGATATCCGTACTCAGGGAAGGGATCTGCCGTAAGGCATCGGCTGCCGTTGTGGGCAGGCTCGTTAGGTTTCCATCGACTTGCAGGCGTTTGACTTCGCCGCCACTCAAACCGCTAAAGCGCGAACCTTTGATTTCTATATTCTGAAGTTGAACAAGCGTATCGACTGGCGTTTGGCTGAATAAAAAATAAGGCACTGCCCAAAGGAGGGAAGTGAATAAAGACTTTTTCATTGTGTTTGTTGTTTAGTTGTTTTTAGGAATTTAGGAGTTTAGGTCTTTTAAGTCTTTGAGCTCATTTAGGACTTAAAAGACCTAAAAGACCTAAATTCCTAAAAGACTTAAATGACCTAAAAGACCTAACCTCCTAATAATTTGTATACAAATATCTTTTAATGCTCTTCTTCGGCGTTTTTTCGAATTCGGTCGGGTAAAGTTGCAAGGTAGAGACGGTCTCGTAAGGAGCCAATAGCTTATTCAATTCGACACGGTTCTGCTCCATCACCACAGAGATGTCGTCATGTGAAAGACCCGTATTATCAACTGCTTCATAATCGGGATAAACCAGCCCGACCAATTTGCCGTTCTTCTCAACCACCACACTTTCCATCACAAAAGGCAGGTTATTGAGTTTCGACTCGATCTCTTCGGGGTAAATGTTTTGGCCGCTTGCTCCGAGGATCATCGTCTTGCTTCTTCCGCGGATGTAAATGCGGTTGTTCTCGTCGATCGTGCCCAGGTCGCCGGTTTTCAACCAGCCGTCTTTGGTAAAGACATTGCGCGTGGCTTCGTCGTTCTTATAATAACCGGTCATCACATTCTCGCCTTTGACCTGGATCTCGCCCACCTGGTGATACGGATTCTTCGAATCGATCCGCACCTGCATAATGCCTTTCAACACCTGGCCACAAGAGCCCGGGATGAATTCTTTATTGCTGTCGTAACTGATCAACGGACCGCACTCGGTCATACCGTAGCCGATCGTGAAAGGAAACTTGATCTTATACAGGAAATCCGTCACCTCCTGGTTCATCGCCGCACCGCCAACGATCACTTCCCGGAAGCGTCCGCCCATGGCATCGACCAGGCTCTTGCGGATCTTGGTGTAGATCCGCGCGTCGAGCAACGGGATATTCAACGCCAGTTTCAAGGTACGCTTGTTGAGTTGCGGAAGGATCATCTTTTTGTAGATCTTTTCCAGGATCAACGGCACGGTAATGATCAGATTGGGTTTGATTTCTTCGAAAGCTTTCAACAGGATCTTGGGCGAAGGCACCTTACCTAATATATAGACATGCGCACCGAAAGCCATCGGCACCAGGAAGTTGAACGCGCAGCTATAAGCATGCGCCAAAGGCAGGAAGCACAACATCCGTTCGCCCCGGAAGATCACATCCAACGTCCGGGCGTAGGTTACATTGCCCGCCAGATTGTTTCCGGTAAGCATCACACCTTTACTGAATCCGGTCGTACCCGAAGTGTAGTTCAACAGTACCACCTTCTCGTTGCCCAGTTCGGCATATTGAATATCTTCTTTCTGGAATCCTTTCGGATACTTCGCTTCCATCTTCTCGTCCAACGCCAACATCAGCTTCTGGATGCTTTCGCCGTCGCGCTGGTGCAGGCAACGGTAGTCGGACAGGGAGAACACGCCACGCAGGTTATCGATCTTATCTTCTTCCAACGAATCCCAGATCTTGTCGCTGACAAAAAGGAAGACCGAACCGGAATGGTTGATGATATGATGAATATCGTTTGCACTGAAGTCCTGTAAGATCGGCACGATTATCGCGCCATAAGTCACCGCCGCCATATAAACAACACACCAATGCGCGCAATCTTTCCCGACCAAAGCAATCTTATCGCCCCGGCGGATCTGACACTCATTAAATATAATATGGATCTTTGCGATATCCGTAGCTACATCCTTAAAGGTATAGGTTTTGTTCTTACTGTAATCAGTCAAAGCGGGTAATTCCCAGTTCTCTTTGAAGCTGTCTTCATAAAGCTTGATAAAATTCTCTTTAATCATAGCACATATTTGTGAATATTGTGCAAAAGTATGGACAATAATGCAGATATCCAACAAAAAAGCCCCGGAACATAGTGGCTTTTCATTAACTTTGCACTCGAAAAAAATCGGAAATGGAGAATCCCGGATAGGGAGTTCTTGATTTTTAAATCTCCATACTCCGTTCCTATGTTCAATTCGCAGATTATGATCGATCAAAGTATTTTTCAAAATAAAACCGCGGCCTATTATACCTTGGGTTGCAAACTCAATTTCGCCGAAACATCCACCATTGGGAAAAGCCTGGCCGAACATGGCGTGCGCAAGACCAGACCGGGCGAGAAAGCGGATATCTGTGTGATCAACACCTGTTCGGTGACCGAACTGGCGGACAAGAAATGCCGGCAGGTCATTCGCCGGATCAGTAAACAACATCCCGGCGCCTTTATGATCGTCACCGGTTGTTATGCCCAGTTGAAACCCGAAGAGGTGGCGCATATCGAAGGGGTCGACCTGGTCTTGGGTACCGAACAGAAACTGGATATCTTCCAATACCTGGACGACCTGACCAAAAAAGAAAAAGGAACAGTCATCTCTTCTTCCTCCAAAGACATACGCGCCTTCTCGCCGTCGTGCTCGGCCGACGACCGAACCCGCCATTTCCTCAAAGTGCAGGATGGCTGCGATTATTACTGTTCGTATTGCACCATTCCTTTCGCCCGGGGCAGAAGCCGCAACGGCAATATTGCCAGCCTGGTAGAACAGGCGAAAGAGGTGGCCGCGAAAGGTGGGAAAGAGATCGTCTTGACCGGCGTCAATATCGGCGATTTCGGCAAAAGCACCGGCGAGAGCTTTATCGACCTCTTGAAAGCCCTGGATGAAGTCGAAGGCATCGCGCGCTACCGGATCTCTTCCATCGAGCCCAACCTGATCACCGACGAGGCGATCGATTTCGTCGCCAAAAGTAAGCGATTCGCTCCCCATTTCCATATCCCACTGCAGAGCGGAAGCGACAGCGTATTGAAACTGATGCGCCGCCGCTACGATACCGCCTTGTTTCGCCACAAGATCGAAAAGATCAAAGAGGTGATCCCGCACGCCTTTATCGGCGTCGATGTGATTGTCGGCACGCGAGGGGAGACCGACGAACTGTTCGAGGAAACATTACGTTTTATCGAGAGTATAGACATCAGCCAATTGCACGTCTTCAGCTATTCGGAACGCCCCGGCACCCAGGCGTTGAACATCGAGTATAAGGTTGACCCCAAAGTCAAACACCGGCGCAGCCAGGCCTTATTGGATCTTTCCGAAAAGAAACGTATCGCGTTCTACGAAGCGCATCAGGGCGAGAAAGCCATCGTGCTTTTCGAGCATACGCGCAAAGGAGAGATGATGCAGGGCTTTACGGAGAACTATATCCGCGTGGAAGCACCCTACGACAAGGCGTTGATCAACGAGACACAAGAGGTGGTTCTCGGTATATGGAATGAAAGTCAAAGCGCGTTAGTAACAAAAGCCAGATAAGCCATGGGAGAAAAGATCGGATACGCTATGGTGTACGCCTGGATCAAAGTCCATGCCTTACTTCCTCTGCCGGTGCTTTATGTGGTGTCGGATATCCTTTATTTTATCATTTACCGGGTGGTGCGCTACCGGGTAAAGGTCGTTCGCCGGAACATGAAGAATGCTTTTCCGGAACAGTCCGAGAAGGAACGGCGAGGGATGGAAAAGGAATTCTTCCGCCACTTCGCCGACTATATCATAGAGACCATCAAACTGGCGCATATCTCCGAAAAAGAAGTGCGCCGGCGGGCATTATTGGTCAATCCGGAACTGATCGACCGGCTGATTGCCGAAGGGCATACCTGCCTGGTCCTTTTGATGGGACATTACGGGAACTGGGAATGGTACACCCACTCCTCCTCCACCTTCGCCGAAGCGCGCCTCTACCAGATCTATCGCCCGTTGAACAGTAAGATATTCGATAAACTCTTTATCCGACTGCGTACCCGCTTTGGCGCGCAGGGCATCAAGAAGAACAATACGATCCGCGACATGATCAACCTCAAGAACAACCGAACGCCCGCGGTGGTGATCTTCCTTGCCGACCAGACGCCCAGCAAAGGCAATATCCATTACTGGACGGAGTTCCTAAACCAGGAGACTCCGATGTTCTCGGGACCCGAACGCATCGCCCGCAAGCTCGATCTGCCGGTGATCTATTCGGATATCAAAAAGATCAAACGGGGATACTACAGTGTTGAGTTCGAAGTACTGACCACTACACCCAAAGAAACACCCGAATTTTGGATCACCGAACAATACGCCCGTAAGATGGAAAAGAGTATCTTGCGCGCGCCGGCCTACTGGCTTTGGAGCCACAAGCGGTGGAAACACAAAAGAAGCGATATAGAAAAGAAATGAAAAAGGTATCGATCGTTATCCTCAACTGGAACGGGAGCGAATTGCTCCGGCAGTTTCTTCCTTCCGTCCTGGCGCATAGTCCGGCAGATCGCGCCGAGGTCGTGGTGGCAGATAACGGTTCCTCCGACGATTCGATCGCCTATCTGAAATCGACCTTTCCGGAAGTACGCCTCATCACGCTGGACCGCAACTATGGTTTTGCCGAAGGCTACAACCGGGCGCTTGAAGAGATCGACACGGAATATACGGTGCTCTTGAATAGCGATGTGGTAGTGACGCCCAACTGGCTGGACGCGCCATTGGCGGTCTTGGCGAACGAGCCGACGGTGGCCGCCGTGCAACCCAAGATCCGCGCGGAGCGGAAAAGGGATCATTTCGAATATGCCGGAGCGGCCGGCGGATACCTCGACCGATACGGTTACCCTTTCTGCCGGGGACGAATCCTGCACTGCGTGGAAAAAGACGAAGGACAATACGACCAAACTACAGATGTGTTGTGGGCCAGCGGCGCCTGCCTGTTTATCCGGACGGCAGTCTACAAAGAAGCCGGCGGACTGGATGCCACCTTCTTTGCCCATCAGGAAGAGATCGACCTGTGCTGGCGGTTGCGCTGCCGGGGCTATCGACTGGTCTGTACGCCTCAGTCCCTGGTCTACCATGTCGGCGGTGCCACCCTCGAGATGGAGAGTCCGCGAAAGACCTTCCTCAATTTCCGAAATAACCTCTTGATGATCTATAAGAACCTGCCGGAGAAAGAAATGAAAGCCGTGATGCGCTTCCGCTTCTGGGCCGATTACCTGGCAGCGGCGAAGTTCCTCTTCACCGGACACCCCCGGAATGCTCGTGCCGTCTACGAGGCACGCAAAGCCTTCTACCAATTAAAGCCTACCTACGAAGCTATCCGCCGGGAGAATCGGCAAAAGACAACGAATCATTCCCTGCCGGAGATTTACCGGGGAAGCCTTTTGATTGCTTTTTACCTAAAGGGGAAGAAGGGGTTTAAGGGGCTTAAAGGGTTTAAGGGGTCTAAGGGGTCTAAGGGGCTTAAAGGATGACCTTAAACCCCTTAGACCCCTTAGACCCCTTAAGTCCCTTCAACCCCCAGCTCTTGAAACATTCCCCGGTAGATCGCCGCCTTTTCTTCTAAAGGCTTAGGATAAGCGCGGGATGAGGAGGGCATCCGAAAGACTTTAAGCGGCCGCCCCTGATAATTACAGGGCACAAATGTTCCTACCGCCGGTTCCGCCACCCCGGGCATCACCGAGAGCAAGGTATCCATTGCCTTCTGCCCCGTCACGACTATCGCTTCGCAATGCGGGATCTGCTGCAAGACCGCTGCCAGGTCGATCGGCGTGACAATCTCCAGAAACTTATCGGAAGCATTGGCTTTCAAGCGCACCACCTCCACTGCCGTATCGCCCAAGCCGATGCCTTTCTCCCGGCAAAAACGTTCGGCTTTCTCTTTACTGAACGCTTTCTTCGTCAGCAGGAAATAGTCTTTATCGCCATAAAAGACAAGGCCCAGAATGCGCCACATATCGTTGATGATATTCGGATAATAGAACTCCATCGACCAGCGCTGCCGCGGCGGAGGGAAACTGCCGAGCATCAACAAGCGGGTATTCTCCGGAAGGAAAAAACCCAACGGATGCGTTTCAACCGGATGATTCATCGTACGTCGAGGGGATTATTTATTCTTCTTCGCATCGCGCTTGGCATCGTCGCGCGCCAGAAGAACTATATGATAAACAAAATCAGTCACCCATTGCTCCGAATAGCCCAGATACTCCGTGTATTTGCGGATGCTCCAGGCGGCTTTCTGGTCGCTGACCTCTTTCCATTCCGAGCGGGTCATGATCTCATGCACCGTCTTCTCTGTCTGGCTGTACAAAGCTTTCTTCACCAGCATGGCGAAGCGGAACTTCCACTTCATCAGGCCATCGAGCATCTGAAACAGGTCGGTGCAGAAACCCTGGAACTTATAGAAATAAGGCTGGATCTGCTGGGCGTTGCGGCAGTTCTTCTTGACCGAACCGTCGATCTCTTTGAAGAAATAGTCCTGGATATCGTAGTCCTGCATCAGGACTTTCTTTACGCGCGACTTCTCGGCCAGTCCCGGTTTGTTGTTCTGCGTCGGAATCTTAAGCATACGCTTGAACAGGGCCAGGTCGGGCAACATATTCAGATTGGTAATGCCCAGATTCACGGCGATCACCCCTTGATAATACACCCTCACCAGGGTCATAAACTCTTCTACCGAACGTTCATTGAGGTCGACACCCTCTGCCGTTTCTTCTTTCTTCTTCCCGAAAAGTTTGGAAAATATACTCATTTGTTTCTTGCTTTTTTGTTTGGAGTTGCAAACATACAAAAAAATTATTGATTCAGGCGCCATTGGCGGTGGTAGGAGGCGAGGGCCTCCGAAACGGAGCCGTGCAAGAGCAGAACCTGCCGGGCTTGTTCGTAGTCGAGGTGCAGTTCTTCCATCAGCATCCGGCTGCCCCGTTCGATCAGTTTCTGGTTGGTCAGTTGCATGTGGATCATGCGGTTGTTCTTCACGCGTCCCAGGCGGATCATGGCGGCCGTAGAGATCATGTTCAATACCATCTTCTGGGCTGTCCCGGCTTTCATGCGGGTGCTGCCGGTCACAAACTCGGGTCCGACGATAGGCTCGATGGCAATTTCCGCCTCGCGGGCAATCGGAGAGTCCGGATTACAAGAGATCGAAGCGGTCAATATACCATGCGCACGCGCCGCACGCAAGGCACCCACGACATAAGGCGTAGTGCCCGAAGCGGCAATACCGACAAGGCTGTCTTTGGCATCGATCCGGAAGGCAGACAAGTCTTTCCACCCCTGCTGCTGATCGTCTTCCGCCGATTCGATGGGATGGCGCAGGGCCCGGTCGCCTCCGGCAATCAGTCCGATCACCCAACTATCGGGGGCGCCAAAGGTTGGCGGCACTTCCGAAGCATCCAATACGCCCAGGCGACCGCTCGTGCCCGCACCGATATAAAAAAGCCGGCCGCCCGCTTTCATGCGTTCGACTAAAAGCGTGACAAACCGTTCGATCTGCGGGATTTCTTTCTCAACGGCCAGCGCCACTTTCTGGTCTTCCCGGTTGATATCAACCAGCAATTCCGCTACACTCTTCTCTTCCAGATGATGATAGAGCGATTCCTCTTCGGTGATGCGTTCGAAAGCCATTATTCCTGGGGTAAGCTATGGTAACGGATCAATCCTTCCATCGGCGACTGGGTAATGATGCCCGGATGAAGCCCCACGGCAAGGACGGCCTCGCGCAAGACCGACTGAAAGAAATAGGCGATGGAGCCGGTGAAATGGATAGGGTATTGATCGGATCCTTGATAGGGTTTGACGTTGCGCACCAGAAACTCTTTGAAACCCTCCAACACCAGGTCGTGTATGGGTTCTTCCGTCAGGTGATCGAGTAAGAAGCGGGAAAGATTAGCCAGGAAGCGGTTGGGAAACGGTTGGCGATAGACCCGATCCAGGATCTCTTCCGCATCCAGCTCGTACGTCGAAAGGAACTGCTCGCGCAACGACGCGGGCAATTGGTTTTTCAGACAACTGTTCACCAGGCGTTTGCCCAATGCGGCCCCACTGCCTTCATCACCCAGGATAAAACCCAATGGGGGCGTATGTTGAATGATCTCGACGCCATCGTAACGACAGGAGTTCGATCCGGTGCCCAGGATACAAGCGATGCCCGCCATGTGCCCGCAGAGTCCGCGGGCCGCACCCATCAGGTCGCTATACACCTCGACCGGGGCATTTACCCCTTCGCCAATGGCTTCGGCCAACAAGACTTTCTCTTTCGGAAAAGCACATCCCGCGCCATAGAAAAAGACGGCCTGTATCGGATACTCTTTGATTTCGGGAAACAACGACAGGCGCAATTCTTCGGCTATCTCTTCCTGCTCCTGCAGAAAAGGATTCATGCCGGTGGTCTTCACTTGCTTCACCGTCTCACCAAGCTCCGCCACCCGCCAGTCCGTTTTGGTGGAGCCGCTGTCTGCGATCAATATCATACGTATGCTGTTTTAGAAAACACCCAACACGATACGTTGTAAGATATAGAAGAAGGCACCGGCCACATAACCGATGGCTGCCATCCAGGTGATATTCTTGAGGTACCAGCCGAAAGGTATGCGCTCCAAGCCCATCACCACCACGCCGGCGGCCGAGCCGATAATCAGCATGCTACCTCCTACTCCGGCACAATAGGCCAGGAACTGCCAGAACACACCGTCGACCATGAACTGCGCCATATACGCCGGATCGGCAGCGGCAGCGACCATCGCTTCGTTAGCCACCGGATACATACCGATAGCCCCGGCTACCAACGGCACGTTATCGACAATAGACGACAAGGCACCGATAATCATATTCACCGCATAGACATTCCCGACCGCGCCATCCAGCCAGACGGAGAACTCACCCAGGATACCGGCCGCGCGCAAGGCATCGACCGCCATCAGGATCCCGAGGAAGAACAATAAAGTCGTACCGTCGATCCGGTGTACCACCTTATTCAGGCTCAGGCGCAGATCGTCTTCGATCCGGTTCCAACGGTACATGATATCGGTAAACACCCACAAAAGCCCTACGCCGAACAGGATACCCATGAAAGGCGGCAGGTGGGTGATCGTTTTGAAGATCGGCACAAAGATCAGACAGGCAACCCCCAGAATCAGGATCGAGAGCTTCTCGCGCTTTTTCAATGCTTTCAACAACTCGCTATTGCTGTCTTCCTTGAAATGGATCGGTGGCGTCACCTGCCCGCGCATGCGGCTGCAAGCGATCATCACCGGTATAGCCGCGGAGATCAAACTGGGCAGGAACAGGTTGGGAATGGTTTCTCCCGTGGAGACATTCCCGCGCACCCAAAGCATAATGGTTGTTACGTCACCAATAGGCGACCAGGCTCCCCCGCTATTGGCCGCGATAATGATGATACTGCCGAACACCCAGCGTTCCTTCACGTCGCCAATCAGTTTGCGCACAAGCATAATCATCACGATCGAAGTCGTCAGGTTGTCCAATACGGCTGAGAAGAAGAACGTCAGGATAGAGATCAGGATCAGGAGTTTTTTGCGGTCGCGCGTCGTGATCCGGTTGGTGACAAACATAAACCCGCCGTGGGTATCGATCAGTTCCACCGTGATCATCGCACCAATAAGGAATATCAATGTCTCAGCAATCTCTCCGACAGACTCCAATACCTGATGATCGACTACGAACCGGGAGCATTGCTCGGCAAAAGGAACAGACAATAAAGCGGGATGTCCCTCGAGGAACTCCTTGAATGCTTCACTCGAGACTAAGGGAATCAGGTCCTGCGCCGAGAAAGTATAAAGCACCCATAAGACCGTTCCTGTTAATAACGCTGTTCCGGCTTTGTTGATCCGCAAAGGATGTTCCAAAGCAATCATCAGATAACCTACCAGAAAAATAATAACCATTGCTGTCCACATAAATACACGTTTTTAGGATAAAAAGTATTTCAAATTAGGTAAAACGGTGTAAAAATAAGAAAAAATCCACTTTCCCCCTACCTTTCGGCACAACAACTTGCCTATCTTTGTGTGCGCAAATAAACACATATATAATATATACACTCCATGGTCAGCTACATGCAGGTTGAACTCACCAAAAGCTTCGGTGACTTAGTTTTATTCGAGAACATCAATTTCGGGATCGCTCAGGGACAAAAGATCGGTCTGATCGCCAAGAACGGAGCAGGCAAAACAACATTACTCAATATCATCGCAGGCAAAGAAGGATACGATAGCGGTTCGGTGGTGTTTCGTAACGGGCTGCGCGTAGGCTACCTCGAACAGTCGCCTACGTATCCCGCGGGACTGACCGTCCTGCAGGCTTGCTTCCACTCGGCCAACGAAACAGTCCGCCTGATTGCCGAATACGAGGATGCCCTGTCGAAAGACGATCAGGAAAAACTCGAAGATATCCTGTTGCGTATGGACAATGCCAAGGCGTGGGACTACGAACAGAAAGCAAAACAGATCCTGGGACAACTCAAAATCACCGACTTCGATCAGCCGGTAGAAACCTTATCCGGCGGTCAGCTCAAGCGGGTCGCCTTGGCCAATGTGTTGATCGATGAACCCGAATTATTGCTGCTCGACGAGCCGACCAACCACCTCGACCTGGAGATGACCGAATGGCTGGAAGACTACCTGAGCCGCTCGCGTGTCAGCCTGTTGATGGTCACACACGACCGCTATTTCCTCGACCGCGTATGCAATGAGATTATGGAGATCGACCGGCAGCAGGTGTATCAGTACAAAGGAAACTACAGCTATTACCTCGAGAAAAGGGAAGAACGCGTCGAAGCCATCAATGCCGATATCGAACGGGCGAACAACCTGTTGCGCACCGAACTGGAATGGATGCGCCGCCAGCCCCAGGCACGCGGCACCAAAGCCAAATACCGGATCGATGCCTTTTACGAACTGGAGAAACGGGCAAAGCAACAACGGGACAATTCGCAGGTGAACCTTGATGTGAAAGCCTCCTATATCGGTTCGAAAATCTTCGAAGCCGAACAGGTGAGTAAACGTTTCGGCGAGATCCGGATCGTTGAAGATTTCAATTACACCTTTGCCCGCTACGAAAAGATGGGTATCGTCGGCAATAACGGAACGGGCAAAAGCACGTTTATCAAGATGCTGATCGGCGAAGTGGCTCCCGATAGCGGCCGGTTCGATATCGGCGAGACCGTGCGTTTCGGCTATTACAGCCAGGAAGGCCTGCAGTTCGACGAACAGATGAAGGTGATCGATGTCGTTCAGGATATTGCCGAATTCGTCGACCTGGGCGACGGGAAGAAACTCGGCGTTTCCCAGTTCCTCAACTACTTCCTCTTCACGCCCGACCGCCAGCACAGCTATGTCTACAAACTGAGCGGTGGCGAGAAGCGCCGCCTTTACCTCTGCACCGTTTTGATGCGCAACCCCAACTTCCTGATTCTCGATGAGCCGACCAACGACCTGGATATTGTCACCTTGAATGTATTGGAGGAATACCTGCGAAACTTCAAAGGATGTGCCATTGTGGTATCGCACGACCGTTACTTTATGGATAAGGTTGTCGACCACCTGCTCGTCTTCCGCGGCAATGCCGATATCAAAGACTTCCCGGGCAACTACAGCCAGTATCGCGACTGGAAAGAAGAGCAGGACCGGATCGAGAAAGAGGCCGAAGCCGCACGCTTGGCCCAGCAAAAACAAGCCATCGACAAACCCCAGTCCAAACCCGCCGAAGCGAAAAAGAAACTGACCTACAAAGAGCAGAAAGAGTTTGAAGCCCTCGAAGCCGAAATCCCCCAGCTCGAAGCCGAAAAAGAAACACTGGAAACCGCCATGAGCAGCGGCACCTTATCCAACGACGAACTACTCGAAAAATCCGCCCGCATCGCCGAAGTAATTGATCTGATCGACGAAAAAACAATGCGTTGGCTCGAACTGAGCGAATGGGTTTAAACCGGCTTTTCCTCTCCCTCTCCCTCTCCCTCTCCCTCTCCCTCTCCCTCTCCCTCTCCCTCTCCCTCTCCCTCTCCCTCTCCCTCTCCCACCTACTCTCTATACAATCTCCAGCGTATACAAGTAGTCGCGACCACTGTCCTTTCAGGAGGGGCAAATATTTTGAGAAGTGAAGATGCGCGACTCATAGGTTTTTGACGTCTTTTAGGTCTTTAAAGTCTTTTAGGTCTTTAAAGTCTTTTAGGTCAGTGAAAAACCTAAAAGACCTTAATGACTTTAAAGACCTAAAAGACCTTCCCATTTCCTTCCATGCGAATATCAGTGTTTTGTTTTGTCTACCAAAGTGCAATGTTTTTTCACCCTTGATTGAAGAAGCCTATAAGGAAAAGCAAATCAATCTCTTACAAGGAGCAATCATTTGTTGACAATTGTCAACAAATGTGTTGACGGTTATCAACAAACGAATACTCCCTCGAAAAAGAGAAAATAATTCTGCCAAAAGAAGAAAATACACGTCCTAATCCGGACAGTCATCAGAATCCAATATGAAAAATGGAGTGAAATCATCATTTTTCACTATGTTTGCAAGGACAACAACCTATATACACGATATAAATCAGTATCAACATGAATTATCAGGCACTTAGTTTCACCTATATATCTCCGCTCGATTTGGAAATCATCAACGATGTATTGGCTGCCGAACTGGGAGAGATCGGATTTGAGAGTTTTGTAACGCACGAAAACGGGCTGACAGCCTATATTTCCGAAAACAATTACGATCCGGCCATCCTCGATGAGCGGCTGACGGTTTTCCCGTTGGAAGGGGTCGAGATCCGGTACGAAAGCGAACTCATCGTTGGGCAGGACTGGAACGAAGAATGGGAAAAGAATTATTTCAAGCCCATCCGGATCGGGAAAGACTGCATCATACGCGCGTCGTTTCATCCCGAAGAGGAAGGTTTCACCTACCCCATCCTGATCGATCCCAAGATGGCATTCGGCACCGGCAACCATGAGACGACTTTCCTGATGATCAGCGAGATACTAAAAATCGACATGGAAGGCAAAGAGGTATTAGATATGGGATGCGGCACGGCTGTCCTGGCGATCCTGTCGGCCATGAAAGGGGCGAAACGGATTGTAGCCATCGATATCGATGAATGGGCGTATGCCAATGCCATCGAGAACTGCAAACTGAATCAGACCGAACAGATCCGGGTCGTTCTGGGTGGAGCGGAAAAGATCGCCGACTATCCGCCTTTCGATCTGATCTTTGCCAATATCAACCGGAATATCCTGTTGGCCGATATGGCGGAATATGTACGGAATCTGAAACCCGGAGGTTATTTATATATGAGTGGTTTCTACGAAGAAGATATTCCGGTAATCGAAAAAGAAATGACTGCCCAGGGATTGACCTTGGCATCAGTGGCCGGGAAAAACAATTGGGTGGCGTTGAAAACCAAAAGATAAAACATCTTTTAACGTGAATTGAAAGCCCCCCTTTAAACTATCTGCAGAGATTAAGCGTTATTATAATATAAAATGGTATAAACATTAAAAGACAAAAGAGTATGAAAGGTACAGATTCAAAATTGTTATTAGGTCTTGCGATTGGCGTTGCAGTAGGTGCAGCAGTAGGTTACCTGGTGGGTTCAGACAAAGGTGAGGAACTACTTGAGGAACTGAAAGACATGGCAGGCAAAGCAAAAGAAGGATTCAACTTAGCCGTCGAAAAAGCGAAAGAAACCGGCCAGGAAGCGCTCAAAACAGCGAAGAGCTACCGGGCTGCCCATGATGTAATCGACGAATAAATCCATGGAGAAAGATTTAGGACAGGTCTTCAACGCGTTGAAAGAAGATATTTCGACGTATGTGGAGATTCGATTCAAATTCTATAAGCTTTCTTTCTATGAGAAAGCGGGGAAACTCGTTTCTTCGCTTTCTTATATTTTGGCTTTGGTCGTACTTATTTTTATGGCCACTTTCTTTCTCTTCCTGGCGCTCGGCTTCTTACTGGGCGAATGGTTGGATTCGACCGGTGCCGGAATAGCGATCGTTGCCGGAATATACCTGATCCTCATCGGTATCTTGATTATGAATAAGAAAGGATTCTCCGACAAGATCATGAACAATGTGATCGCTGCGCTCGACGACGACGACGATGACGATGATGAGGACCCGAATCAGAATGAGACTAAGATATGAAAACAGGACAAACCCCATTGGAAGCGCTTCAGGCCCGGAAAGAACAACTGCGGTTTGACGGGTACATACAAGAAGACCGGATTGGTGCCCATATCAAATATATACAACAGCATGGCACGCGATTGGTGCTCCAGAGCGTCGCTTCCGCGATTCTCCCGGGCAGTTCGAAAGCACCAAACGACCCGTCCAAAACCTCTACCCGCCCATCCGGCCTGACCGACATCGCGATGGGAGGCATTTCTTCCCTGATGAAAGGGAATAAAGGCATTTTACCCCTGATCTGGAATTTCGCCCAACCCTTTATTTTGACCTGGGGAATAAAAGGAGTGAAGAGACTCTTGTTCAGGAAAAGAAGATAGAAAAGAGAAGATAGGCATTGGAAGATTTAATTTATGTTAGAGAGCATATTTTTATCCTGTTATAGTAAACAAGTTATAAAAAACATAATTACCTTTGCAATCGAAAATTCATGAACAAGATGAAACGTTATGTGATCTTTTTCGTAACATTTTTATCAATGTTACTCTCGTTGGTTTCATGTGCCACTCCTTGTGGCTGTTAGAATCGGAATTAGAAATAGTTTTTTTAAAAACCCATAAAAAAGTTTTATTACAATGATTAAAGTAGGTATTAACGGTTTTGGCCGTATCGGACGTTTGGTTTTCCGTGCTGCTCAAACAAGAAGTGACATCGAAATTGTAGGTATTAATGACCTGATCAGTGTTGAATACATGGAATACATGTTGAAATATGATACTGTTCATGGCAAATTCAACGGTACTGTTGAAGTAAAAGACGGCAACCTGGTTGTCAATGGTAAATCTATCCGTGTAACTGCCGAAAGAAATCCGGCTGATTTGAAATGGGATGCTATCGGCGCTGAATATGTTGTGGAATCAACAGGTTTGTTCCTGTCTAAAGATACAGCAAAAGCTCACGTTGATGCAGGTGCAAAATACGTAGTGATGTCTGCTCCTTCTAAAGACGATACCCCTATGTTTGTATGCGGTGTGAACCTGGATGCTTATGTAAAAGGCACTCAGTTCGTATCTAACGCTTCTTGTACGACTAACTGTTTGGCTCCGATCGCCAAAGTATTGAACGACAAGTTCGGTATCACTGACGGTTTGATGACCACCGTTCACGCAACAACCGCTACACAGAAAACGGTTGACGGTCCTTCTGTAAAAGACTGGCGTGGTGGCCGTGCAGCAGCAGGCAACATCATTCCTTCTTCTACCGGTGCAGCCAAAGCAGTAGGTAAAGTTATTCCGCAACTGAACGGCAAACTGACAGGTATGTCTTTCCGCGTTCCGACTCTGGACGTTTCTGTGGTTGACTTGACGGTGAACCTGGCGAAATCAGCTACATACGAAGAAATCAAGGCTGCCATGAAAGACGCTTCTGAAAACGAATTGAAAGGTATCCTCGGTTACACTGAAGAAGATGTCGTATCTTCTGACTTCATCGGTGATGCTCGTACGTCGATCTTCGACGCCAAAGCCGGTATCGCTTTGACTGATAAATTCGTGAAAGTGGTTTCTTGGTATGACAATGAGTGGGGTTATTCAAACAAAGTGTTGGAACTGATCGCTCACATGGCCAAAGTAAACGGATAATATAATTATCTAAATAAAATTGAAGCCGTATCATTTCGATGATACGGCTTTTTATTTTCATGGCCTATATACTTTCTTATAAAAAAAACATGTTTATATTTGCTCCCATATTAAAGGATCCTGACAAAATATAAACCATGAAACTTATCAAAGATTTTATCTCCGGAAAAAATACGAATTATGATTCGTTAGGTAAGACTGTTCAGGAAATATTTCAAATATTTCTTCACTCTCCTAAAACGCTTGCAGCCACAGAAGGATTAGCCAAAGTATTGTCGTTTTTTGATGCAGACCGCATCTATATTGGTTATTTCAATGATGAGGAGTCGACCATCTCTTTTATACATGAGAGTACGGCCGAAGGGGTTGAAGATGCCACAAGCCTGTTGAACAGACGGTTCAAACATAAAAAGATCTATGAAGAAAAAGATTATCCGTTCTGGATCGGCAATATTAAAAACGGAATCGACACGATTATCTCCGATGTCGACAAACTGCCGATGATCTCCGATACCGAAATACCGTTAATGAAAGAGAATCATGTGCAATCATCCCTCACCACTTCGATTCATAAAGAGGGAAAAGTATGCGGTTTCCTGGGTATCGAATACGTCAATAGAAAACATAAATGGAAAGCTTCGGATATCGAAGCGGTACATTTCTTTGCCAATATATTCTCGGTGGTGATTGAAAATGAATATATGCACAAAGAAATTATAAATTCTTCGCTGGAAGCATTCAAGAATGAAAGGATTTTCCAAATCATTTTTGAGACTTTGCCGGTCGGTATCGAATTGTACGATGAAAACGGATTGCTCCGAAAGATCAATCCGTACGACCTGGATCTCTTAGACGCCAGGGAAGAAGATATATTGGGCGTCAACCTGTTTGAGAATCCGAATATCTCGAAAGAATGCTTCGAGCAGATCAAAAAAGGAATACCGACGACCTTCGAGAATGATTATCATTTCGACAAAGTCAATGCCGGTTATTATCCTTCCGGCAACAAAGGCAAGGTGATGCGCTTACTGGGCAAATGTACGCCGTTGAAAGACAAGGACAATAAGGTTTTCGGCTACCTGCAATTGGTGCACCACGATACCAGCTACTACCAAAAGAAAGAAGAATTGAGAGCCAACCTGGCCAAATTGCAAATGGCTATCGATGCGCAGGAAGCATTCTTCTGGGAGTATGATGTGAAGAACGACAAGACGATCATCGACATCAAGTCGTTGGAACGGACGCACAAAGAACATCTGCACGCTTTTCAGAAGCTTCATTCGGGCAATAAACAGCATTATTTCGAATATGTTCATCCCGAAGATGTCGACAAACTGAAAAAGGAAGTAACGAAAGTGTTATCCGGCCAGATCGATTCGTGTAAAGAGTCGTACCGGGTATCGATAGAAGAGAAGCAGTATTGGCTTTCAACCTGCTTCCAGATATTCACGTACGACGACAACAAAAAGCCGGAGATCATTGTGTGCCTGACCACCGACATCACGGAGCAGCGGGAGAAAGATCTTGAGTTGATAAAGATCCGGGAGTTCAATCATATCCGCACGACCTTCGTTTCCAATATCAGCCACGAGATCCGCACGCCCCTGAATGCGATCCTGGGCTTCTCGAAGGTCATTGCCGACTCGAATAAAGCCGAAGAAACGCAATACTTCAACGATGTAATCCAGCAAAACAACGGGATATTGTTGCACATGATCGACAGCATCCTGAGCTTTACGCAGATCGAAGCCGGCCCGATCCCGTACAAAAGAGAGATGACGGATCTGAAAGAGATTTGCCAGTCGGCACTCCACCTGAAATCATTCGCCGACCGGCCGGAGATCGAATTTGTGTTCGACCGCGACCTGCCTTCCCTGCCGGTCTATACCGATAAGGAATACACCAAACAGGTGATTTATCATCTGTTGGACAATGCCAATAAGTTCACCGCCCAAGGCCGGATCGCGCTGGCGTACCGGCTCAACGAAAATGGCGAGGCATTGGTCGAGATCTCGGATACCGGCATCGGCTTGACGCCGGAAGAAATCAATAAGGTGTTCGATCAATTCTACAAGATTGATGACCTGCAACGCGGGGTCGGACTGGGACTGAGCATTGCCCAACGTTTTATCAGCGATCTGGGTGGCCGGCTCGGGGTAGAATCGAAGAAAGGCGAAGGATCCCGCTTCTGGTTTACCCTGCCCTGCAGCGAACCGGTCGAAATATAAACGGATAACGTCAGGAATTTCCATATAAGCGGCGTTTGTATTATCTTTGCTCTGGTATGGGACCCTATCAATTAATCACAATCGTAGGGCCGACCGCATCGGGGAAAACACCCTTTGCCGCGGCCCTTGCTGCAGAGCTGGATACGGAAATCATCAGCGCCGATTCGCGCCAGATCTATCGCCAGATGGAGCTGGGCACGGGAAAAGACCTGGCCGACTATGTCGTCGACGGCAAACCGATTCCCTACCACCTGATCGATATCTGCGATCCCGGATATAAATATAATGTATTCGAATACCAGCATGATTTCTTCCGCGCGTATGAAGAGATCCGGAGTAAAGGTAAACTGCCTATACTCTGTGGCGGAACAGGTATGTACATCGAAGCCGTGCTCAAAGGGTACAGACTATTGGACGTCCCGCAAAACCCGGCTCTCCGGGAGGCTTTGAAAGACAAAACACTTCCGGAGCTGGAAAAGATATTGGCGTCTTATAAGGTATTGCACAATAAAACGGATGTCGACTCCGCCCAACGGGCGATCCGCGCCATCGAGATCGAAGAATATTACCTGACCCAAGCCCCCGAAGCCAACGAATATGCTCCGCTGAACAGCTTGATTATCGGGATCGATATCGACCGGGAGCTCCGCAGGGAAAAGATATCCCGCCGGTTACGCACCCGCCTGGAAGAAGGCATGGTAGATGAAGTAAAGAATATCCTGGCCACGGGCGTCAAACCGGAAGACCTGATCTACTATGGCCTGGAATACAAATACCTCACGCTCTATGTCACCGGCCAGCTCACGTATGAAGAAATGATTAATCAACTGGAAATCGCTATCCATCAATTCGCCAAGCGACAAATGACCTGGTTCCGCGGAATGGAACGGCGAGGCTTGACGATTCATTGGCTGGATGCGACATTGCCTACGGAAGAAAAGATAAAAAAAACAATATCACTCCTATAAAATGACAATACAAGACTTACAAAACAGTTCGAATTTCTTCCTCCTTGCCGGTCCCTGTGTGATCGAAGGTGAAGAGATGGCCCTGCGGATCGCAGAAAAGATCGTTACCCTCACGGAAAAACTCCAGATCCCCTATGTTTTCAAGGGATCCTACCGGAAAGCCAACCGCTCGCGCCTGGACTCTTTCACCGGCATCGGCGACGAGAAAGCATTGAAGATACTCCGTAAGGTCGGCGAAACCTTTCAGATCCCGACCGTAACCGATATCCATGCCAATGAAGAAGCCGCCATGGCCGCCGAATATGTGGACGTCCTGCAAATCCCGGCTTTCCTGTGCCGGCAGACCGATCTGTTGGTCGCCGCCGCCCAGACCGGTAAGATCATCAATATCAAAAAAGGACAATTCCTCTCCCCCGCCTCCATGCAGTTTGCCGCGCAGAAAGTGCTCGACGCCGGCAACCCCAACGTGACACTGACCGACCGGGGTACTTCGTTCGGCTACACTGATCTGATCGTTGATTTCCGGGGTATCCCCCAGATGCAGGCATTCGGCTTCCCCGTCATTATGGATGTCACCCACTCCCTGCAACAGCCCAACCAGACCTCGGGCGTAACCGGTGGCCTGCCCACTATGATCGAGACCATCGCCAAAGCTGCTATCGCTGTCGGCGCCGATGGGCTCTTTATCGAGACCCATCCCGAACCCAGTCGGGCCAAGTCGGACGGCGCCAATATGCTGCCCCTGGATTTACTCGAGAATCTGCTCACCAAACTGGTTCGGATCCGGGAAGCCATCGAGTCAATCCACGGTAAGCTTCGCTAAATAGTCGTAATGCTTTCCGTTTTTAATCCGTTCTGCTTTGAAGCCATTTGCGGAGGCATAAAGCTTTAAGGTTTGGAAATCAATATACAACCAGTCGAAGGGTTCGCCTTTTATCTCTTTGTATTGCATCTGAAAGTCAATCTGTCCATAATAATCCCCTGCGATATCCATAAGGAAACTTCCATCTTCTTCTTCATAAAGATATTTCAGATCGCTGGAATCCATAAGGATACATCCGCCGGGGTTAAGCAATTGTTTCATTCGTTGAAAGAATTGTGGCATATTTTCTATGCGTCCGATGATGCCCGAGCCGTTCATCAACATCAGAATCGTATCGAATGTTTCCTGGAATTTTTCGTCGAACAGATTTACCCAATATGCGTTTTTCACGCCTTGCTTTGTCATCACATCGACCGACAAGGGAGAGATATCAATGGCACAAACTTCTTTTCCGGATTCCTGAAGCGCAAGAGCATGACAGCCGCTCCCTGCACCGACATCCAGGATCTTTCCGGTGGCGAGTTGTAAGGCTGTCTGTTCCAATATCGGCATCAATTCAAACGGACGGAAGAGTTGTTTAACCGGTATTTCGTCTTCATCGAACTGGGATGAAAAGACGCGTAAACGATCCGCCTTTTTGTGATGGTAATAATCAGCTATAGCAGCCCCCATAGGGTCTTTTTCGGCTTTCAGTAGATTCTTGTTCATGGGATAATAATGAAACGATACATATAGACTGCAAAGGTATATAATAGTTCGAAATATACCGACGGCGTGAGGGCTTGAACAAAAGAATATGCACAGCAACAAATAACCCAAGACTCATAACCCACTGAAAATAAGGAACTAATATTCTCTTCACAAACTACCGGTAGTTTGCGAACAAACTACCGGTAGTTTATCAACAAAGTATTAGTAGTTTGTGCGCAATCTACCGGTAGTTTGAAAAAGGGGGTATGGAGAGGTTTAAACCGCTTTCCGGAGACTATCATTCCATTTTTACGATCCGACATTTTCATTTGCGAAACAAAATATTTTCAAATGCATATAGTTTCTTTTTCAAAAAATAATACATATATTTGGACGCAGCGTTTGTAAATCAGTCGATGTTCCTTTTTTCAAATAACAGTTTGATAGCTCTTATTACGATATTTCAGCGAACGAGACCTAAGACTACAAAGGGATAGAGAATACCTTTTTTTTCATTTTTAATATAGAGATAATATGAAGAAACGACTAACATTTCTTGCGTTCCTGTTATTCCTAATTATGACAGGACCATTCAGCGCCAATGCGCAGATCAGCGAAGGAGGACTTCCTCCCAGTTTTGAACATTCGTCCATGTCTTTACGACGGATGGCTCCGAAGCTCTTTACGGCAAAGATTGATTTCGACGTCAACGAGCTTATACTCGAAGACCTTGAAAGTGAGACGATGGGGGTACCGCTTCGTGCGGCAGTTTCAATCCCCACGAACATCAGCCTACAGCAAAGTGGCGAGTGGACCACGCTGTCGAACGGCCAGCAGATCCTCCGGTTCACCATCAGTGCACCGGGTGCTATCGCAACACTCTTGACCTACGAGGATTTCTACATTCCCGAAGGGGGCAAGCTGTTTATCTACAATGCCGAGCAGACACAGGTATTGGGCGCATATACCGACCGGACCAACCCGTCGGGAGGTACGTTCTCTACCCAGTTGCTTTCGGGTGATCAGTTTACCCTGGAATACGTGAGTCCCTACAAAGCGGACGAGAACATTTTTGTGGCGGTAGAAGACCTGCCACGCATCAACATCTCCAGTATTGGTTATGGCTATAACTATATGGAGACCTACGACACCGGTATGCAAACACGGGCGGGTGAATCCGGCAGTTGTATGGTGGATATCAATTGCGAAGAGGGCGACAACTGGCAGGTTGAAAAAACCGGTGTAGCCAAATCGCTTACCCGTATTGGCGGCGCCAGCGGCGGATGGTATCTTTGTTCGGGTACTTTAATAAACAATACAGCCCAGGACCTGACACCTTTCTTCCTGACTGCCTCTCATTGTTTCACAGACAATAGCAACAGAGACGTGACAGCGGAAGATCTTTTACTGGCACAATACTATTTCGACTACGAGTACGACACTTGTGGTAGCATAGTTGTTCGTTCGGATGTAAAAACGCTTATCGGATCGGAAATGTTGGTACGGATTCCAATCGATGGAGCTTCCGATGGCGCTTTGTTGAAACTGGAAACTCAACCCGATTGGCCGGTTTATTACAATGGTTGGGACAGAACAAACACGCCCATGACAAGCGGTGTTGGTATCCATCATCCGCAAGGGGATGTAAAAAAGATATCAACGGTAACTACTCCCGCGGTCGATGCGTCTTGGGCCGGAAGCGACGGCTCAAGAGGTGCTGAAAATGCCCATTGGAATGTCTATTTCTCACAAACTCAAAACGGCTATAGCGTAACCGAAGGCGGTTCTTCCGGTTCGCCTCTGTTCAACCAGGATGGCTTGGTTGTCGGAACGCTTAGTGGGGGGTAGCTCCAGTTGCAGCACGCCGAATGGACGTAACCTCTATGGCAAGCTGTATTACCACTGGGATCAGGTCGACGATTTAGATCAACAGATGGCTGCTTACCTCGACAAAGGAGCGACCGGAGCAACCACGTTGGAAGGCACCTATGAAGGAGGTGGCAAAGCGACCGCTTTCTTCAAAACGAACGCGACGGAAATCTATGTTTACAAATCCATCACGTACACCGACCTCTCCAGCCGGGCCACAAGCTACGAATGGAGCTTCCCCGGAGGCGACATCACCAGCTCGACAGAGATTGGTCCGCATACCGTCACCTATAATCATCCGGGCGAATACACCACAATGCTGACAGTCAATAAAGGAATGGAGAATGAGGCAGTGTATACCTTGACGATTAACGTTGTCGAAAAAGGGGAAAACCCGGTAGCGCCGAAAGCCTCATTTGCGATTGAAAACGCGGTTATGCAAGAAGGGTTCGATAATGTGGAAACTGCGAGCGATTTCCCGCCGGCAGGTTGGACTGTCACCCTGGGTGAAGACGCAGGAAGCGCCAACCAATGGGTACCGGGCAATCCGGGTTCTTCTACACCGACGTTTAATACGATCAACCCGAACAATGTCGCTTCGGCTATGGTTGTTTATGATGAAGCTGCGCCTGTCGATACCTGGTTGACAACTCCGTTAATGAACATACCGGCGAATGCCAAACTTGAATTCTATGCCGGGTATTCTTCCTTCCGCTTAGAAGGAGGTATTTTGGCTTGTTATATCCTGGAGGCCGAACAAGAACCGGTTGAGATATGGACCAACGCAACGGATATCGGCGGCTCACTCGGCTGGAATTGGTATCTGCAAAAGGTCGATCTATCGGCTTATGCCAATAAAGAGGTTCAGATAGCCTGGCAGTATTATGGACAGACGGGCAACCTGGCAGGCATTGATGGTGTCCGGTTAACAAAATTGAACCCGGGTGAAAAGGTAACGATCAACGTGGGTGAATATATCCAACTGATCGATCTCTCCACCGGTCCGCCGATCCTGTATGATTGGACCTTCGAAGGAGGTAGTCCGGAGGTTTCCACGGAAGAAACCCCAATAGTACAATACCTCAATCCCGGGACGTACGATATCACCCTGTATGTAAAGAACTACCAGGGAGAAGACAGCTACACCCTGGAAGATGCCATTACGGTAATACAGAAAGTACCGGTAGGCAGCTTTGAAGCGATTGTAGAAGGGGGATACACCCTGACCTCATACGGCCCGTTCGCTCCGAAAGAGGCCAATGTCTATTTTGCCGATAAATCAGAGAATTACCCGACCCAATGGGATTGGCATTTCGATGGCGGAACACCGAGTGCTTCCACGGCGCAAAACCCGGGCAAGGTAGTGTACAACCAAAAAGGCAACTTCAATTTCGAATTTACGGCAAGCAATAATGTAGGAAGCGAGACCGTAGAACTCGAAGACTTCGCCAAGATCGGTTATACCTCCGGAAACATCTGGAACATGAGTTACGGAGAAAAAACAATGGAAGCCCATGCATTTAGCGGCGGCTATTACACCGGAACAAATACGGGTAACTATGGTAAAATGGCCGAACGCTTCGAAGCTCCTGTCGAAATGGGCTTTATCGAATCGGTCGACCTGATGATTCTGACCGGCGACCTAACGGGCGGAAATGACCTGACCGTATCCATTGCTCGCGAAGCGGGTAGTTTGCCTGGCGCGATCATCCAAACGAAAGTTCTTCCGCTTTCCGAAATCAATCCGGATGGATATACCACCGTGGTATTCGACGAAGCGGTAGCTGTAGACGAAGCGTTCTATATTGTGGTCGACGGACTTAGACAAAACAAAGCGACAGTGGCGATTGCCGCTTCCGAAGCCAGAGAAGGCGTGAGTCCGAAGAATACGGCTTATGCGGAATACTATCTGGGTATTTTTGGCATGTATTTCCGTATCGGTTGGTATCCGTATACCAATTCAGCCGTATCAGGCATGGCTCTTTCTTTGAATATTGCTCCTAATTTCACCTATACCCGCTTTGATTTGGAAGGCGACTTATCGGTAAAAAGGAAAAATATCGATAAGACCACGGCTACCGTAAATGTGAAGACGGCTGCACCTTGGACAGCAACTACCGATTCCTGGATTACGATTCAGAACGGAGAAGGCAGAGGTGACGGAAGCTTTACGTATACTGTAGAAGAGAATACGGGCAAAGCCAGAAGAGGCTTGATCAAAGTAGCACTAAGCGGAGGAACCATTGCCAAATATATCCTTGTTGAACAAGCCGCAGTGACCCCGATCAACCTCAGTGCCGAACTGGATGTAGACGGAACAGTTGAGCTGAGTTGGGAAACAGGAATCATAGATACAAAAGCTGCTTCTGTAGCCACTATGGGACAGACAACCCATGCTGTCACAGTAATAGACCAACAGGCAACACTGCCGGAATATACTCCGGAAGAGCTGCAGCTTATCGAGGATATCAAATCCGGTAAGATCGATATCACGCAATTGGGTATTACGGATGATCCTGAAATGATCGAAGCTTTAGAAGCAATGCTTGAAGATTTGATCCATGGCGTACAGGGCTATAAACTGGAAGTTGCCCAAATCGATCAGCCTGCTGTCGAGACAAAAGCGAAAAAGAAAGACAACAACACGGCAAGAGAGATCCCGACAACCGACCTGGGTTATACCGATGGCATATCGACAGGTAATTCTATTGGCGCAGCAGCCGGAGGCGAGTTTGAAGTAGCGATCCGATTGACTCAGGAAGAACTCTTGAACTATCATGACGCGAAAATCAAGTCTGTCAATCTATTCCTTATGTCGGAACCGGTGGATGGCATTACCGTAAATATCCGTCGCGGGCAAACGATTATCCATTCCCAAAAGGTCGACAACCCGACAGTCGGTGAGTTTATGCAAGTTGAACTGAATAAAGAAGTACGTATCCACGCGGTCGAAGACATGTATATCGGATATGCATTCGAACAGAAACCGGCCACCAATGAGTCGTACAACTATGTTCCGGCAGTCGACGCAGGACCTGCCGTTCAGGGTAAGGGCGACCTGATTGCCTTCCCGGGAGTGCCATTCGAAAGTGTGGGCGCTATGGGATTGAACTACAACTGGTTGATCACTGCATCCATAGAAGATAAACCAAGTGACCCGACGATGTACGTGATCTATTTGAACGGTAAGTATCTTACTACGACGAGTGAATTGACCTATACCGGTCAGATCTCTAAGAAAGATAATTACTTCAAGGTAGCGGCTACCAACCTGTATGACTTGGAATCCTTGTTCTCCGAAGAACTGCACGTGGAATACATCGTGCACAAGATCAATATGCCAAACGTGAAAGGTATCTCTTACGATACCGATGTGCACGAGGCTCTTGATGGTAAAGACTATACATTCCGCCTAACTGTCGCTTCCGGATATGATATTTCGAACATGACCATAACGACAAATAAAGGAAATGTCGTGGTGGATAACCTCGATGGCACATACACCATCAAGAATATAACCACCAATGTAAATGTCTCTATCAAAGGTGTAAAGTCTGCTCCTAAAACAAAAGCCGGCTTATACGACACGACCGATAAGAATGCCGTCTGGACTACCGAAGGCCAGATCTTCATCTGGTACAACGGAGAACAGAAGACCGAAAAGGGTGATATCCGCGTATACACCTTCAGCGGACGCCCCATCCTGATCGCCCCGCTTAAAGAAGGCGAAACCGTATGCGAGGCACCGGCAGGCAACTACATCGTTATTGTCGACGGCGAAACCTTCAAAGTGATAGTAAAATAAAGTAAAAAGAGGAGAAGCCCCCCTTCCCCTCCCACTCTACTCAAATACGAGGCTGCCTCACAGGAGGCAGTCTCGTATTGTTTTTCTGAAAAACCGTTACCCACACTTTGCTCCCAAATCACGGGAGATTTTGGGAATACAAAAAGCTTATCCGCGAACATTTCATCTACACCTTTGTTTTACCGGAGAAGATTAATATCTTTACGTTAAGAATTATTACGGATATATATCATAATGACAACAACATCAAGAACCACAGAAAGACACATAGAGCATCTGCGCCCCAATGAAATATTTGTTTTTGGGAGTAACCTTGCCGGGATGCACGCTGGCGGTGCGGCCCATTTGGCAATGGAGCGCTGGGGTGCCGTCTGGGGACAAGGCGTAGGCCTGCAAGGCCAAACCTACGCGATCCCAACCATGCAAGGCGATGTGGAGACCATAAAGCCCTATGTTGACGACTTTATTCAATTTGCCAAGGACAACCCGGACAAATTATTCCTGGTCACTGAAATAGGCTGTGGCATTGCCCGCTTTCAACCCCAAGACATTGCTCCATTGTTTAAAGAAGCTATACCGGTCAACAATATCCACCTGCCCGAACGGTTTTGGGCGGTTCTTGGCAGCTCCTAAGAATATGAAGACTACACTATATCTACTGACAGTCTTATGTTTAGGGCTAAGTTGCATCTCCAGTACAGAATTGAAAAGAGATGCAAAGTATCATGGGATTGATGTTTCCCGGCATCAAAAGCAAATAAATTGGGAACAGGTGGCGAAAGATCAAAATATTCAATTTGTTTATATCAAAGCGACAGAGGGACAAACACACACAGATCCTAAGTACAAAAGGAACATCAGAGAGGCTCGTAGAAACGGGCTAAAAGTAGGATCATATCATTATTTCCGAACTTCCAGCTCGGCACACGCTCAATTTGAGCATTTCAAAAAGACAGCCAAGAAAGCCGATCAGGATTTAATCCCTTTGGTAGATGTGGAAGAAATAAATAATTGGACACGTTCGCAGTTTCAGGACAGCTTGAAAGTCTTCATTCGTTTGGTGAAAGAGCATTACGGGAAAGCCCCCATGATCTATTCTGTCAACTCTTTTTATAATACGAATTGCGCACCGGAGTTTAACAACTACCACCTAATGATAGGGAGATACAATAACGATCCGAGAAAGCATCCAACGGTTAAAGGCCAAGGGACATATACTATCTGGCAATACTCGGAATCCGGAACCGTAGACGGGATACCCAGACCAGTTGATCTGAATCGTTTTAATCCGAAGTACTCGGTAAAAGATCTGTTATTGAAGTGAATACCTTTTGTAGAATAAGCAAATTAATGAATGGGATATTATTTTTAATACTCGAACATGAAAGATATACTTCGGAAATTATGGCCTCTCAAACAAAAAGAGCCTATTAAACAAAGAGAAGAGATAATGTCAATAGAGCCATCTGCAAAAGAGCCTATTGATCTGATTGCTTTTTTCAGAAATGAACAGGCTGATGTAGAAGGACGTATGTTAGAGGATATTTTGCAGTTTTCGTTTTGGCAGATAGAAAACAAGCATGATTTCATTCAGTGGATTTTCCCCACAAAGGAGAAAAGCCGTTTTAATGGAAAGGCGCCAATATTGGACAAAACATTTGTGTCCCGGTTTCAAAAGGATGAATTGGCGAAGAATAATTTCTGTAGATCTTGTCAAATGTATTTGAATCATATTGGTTTAAACTGTTTGGATAAATGTGTTAGTCCGGATTCTTCAGGCAACAAATTCTATGAAATGCCTACTCACAACTTGCTAAGGATCTCCCGTATGTTGAATTCGCTCAACCAGGTGGGCAATAGACAATGTTCATGGAATATTTACAACAACATATCGAAAGAGGCGAAGTTATATCCGAATAAGATAAATGAAGAGACTCTTTTGTTTTGGAAAGGCACACAAGAAGATAGGTTCGACTATTCCAACCTTATACTGGGTGCCATTGCCGGGGATATTATAGGGTCAAGGTATGAGTCTAAAAATATAAAGAGTGTGGATTTTTCTCTTTTTAGTACGTGGAATAGGTTCACTGACGATACAGTGATGACTGTTGCTGTTGCCGATTGGTTATCATCTGAAGGTTGTTTGCAGGACATTGTTAAGGGTTACGGGCTTAAATATCCACATGCCGGATATGGGAGATTATTTCGGGATTGGTTAAATGAAGAAGACCCACAACCCTATAACAGTTGGGGCAATGGGTCTGCGATGCGGGTGAGTTATATTGGCTGGGCCTTTGACACATTGGATGAGGTATTACAAGTTGCTAAAGAGAGTGCAGAAATAACACACAATCATCCGGAAGGCATTAAAGGAGCACAAGCTGTAGCCGCTTGTGTTTATTTGGCTCGCGTTGGAAATACAAAAAAACAGATAAAGGAATATATTGAAACCACCTTTGGATATGACTTGAGCCGAACTTGTGATAAAATAAGACCTTCTTATCAATTTGACGTGAGTTGTCAAGGCTCTGTTCCGGAAGCGATTATTGCCTTTTTGGAAAGTACGGACTTTGAATATGCGATCCGTCTGGCTATCTCTTTAGGGGGAGACAGTGATACCATTGCAGCTATAACCGGCGGAATTGCGGAAGCCTATTATAAGGATATTCCACTCCCCATAAAACGAGAAGTACTAAAAAGAATACCGGATGAATTTGAACAAGTAATCCGCCAGTTTTATGCGAAGTTCGTACTTCGTTGAAGAACTATTTAGATAATTCAACAAAACACATTCACTTATCTTTGATGATTATTTCTTTTATTAGCTTTCTTTCGAACTTGAATGTGCATTCACGCTCCCAAAAGTGAACTTCCTCTTCTTCAAGATAATAAGAATAGCAATCGCCATATCTGTAAATTCTTGTTATATATGGATTGCCTGTAAATGTCTGTATTACTTCACCTGTTTCTTTATTTATTTTAGTCAAAGCGTCCAAATCATTAAAAGGTGATCCGATTGGATAGACTCTATTGTCAAATTCTTCGTCCCAATAATAGGCCAAATAGGAATTTACGCCTTTTTGTCCTAAGTGATAGTTGGTAAGTAAAAAGTCTATTCGTCCATCAAGATTAACATCTGTAAAAAAGAAAGGGGTCTTCCTTGGGAAAAACACATATTCATCTTCAGTTTTAGATTCTATTTCGTAATCTAAGTATATTGTTTTGCCGATCATCTCATAAATAGAATCCACATCAAATGGAGGAGACTGAATGAAAAAATTATTGTGTGCAACTGATATCACGGAGTAGCTTGTTGCGATATAAATAATTCCTATGCCAATAACTCGACTTGGTTCATACTCACTTCCTAAAAAAAACTCATCAGGGGAAAATAATACTTTTACTTCATATCCATTAACTGGCTGTTTGTATTGAATACAGATATGTCCACTCGAATCTTTCAGTTTTTCCCAATATACTTTTTGTACCGATTCTCCTATGGAATCTACTTTTGCTTCTATTTTAGGAGTAAAGGGTAAAGTTAAATGAGTGTCGTCAGGCAAAAGGGTTCTACCCAGCGGCATATCGGTGGCGGGTGGAATAGCCTCGTTTTCAAATTGTTTTATCACCTCACCGGACGATGTGCGATCGACAACACTACGAGCTAAAGAAGCATGCGAATTGCAAGCGGTTCCTATAAAAGATATTACAATAGTAATGAACGAGTATTTGAGTAAGAATAGGTTCATGATATTTATGTTTTTATAATCGTTTCTCTATCGCAAATATCATGGGTAAAAATAGATCAAGGACATCTTTTCGATATCCCTGTATGAAATGAACCGAGAAATGTATGAAATAAGGGATATTATGATTTGATATTTATTTCATACGGGAAGAAGCCTATTTCATACATTGGGTCACCCAACTCTCTTGTTACGAAGTTTTCTTCACTATATTTGTACTTAACAGAGTAAAATGGGAAACTACTTAATCATATCAACTTCGAATGATCTCATTCGAATCATGCCAGACAGGATTGTTTATATCTCGTCGGATGGCAACTATTCTAACCTGATACAAGCAGATGGAGAATCGAGGTTGCTTTCCTATCAACTGGGACAAATTGAAAAAATGATTAACAGCCAGCTTGAAAGTGAAGGAAGTCTTTTTGTCAGAATAGGTAAATCCCTGATTGTCAATCGTAATTTTATTCATTATATTAATATCGCCAAACAAAGAATTATTTTGTCAGATGCCACAGCAGTTAACTATACTTTATCAGCATCACGCGAAGCTTTGAAGTTGTTGAAAGAATTAATTGAAAAGGAAGGAAAATAGTCATGAAGCAAAATAAGGATATTCAAGATAATGAAATTCGCGTTCTTGGAAGTGAAAGCAAATCTAAACATCCCCCTAAACCTGTTTTGTGGAAGTGTGGGATGTTTGGACTTATCACTATAGGGATGGTCGTTGCATCGATATCATTATTGAAAGATAAAAAAACGGAAAGCGACGAACCGGGATATTTTGAAACTGTGCCTGAAATCATGGAGTCTTCACAACCTAAAATTGACCGGCTGGGAACAGACGTAGATCCTCTTGTTCGCGGATTTACCCAGGCTATCGACACAATCATCAATGATATACCATTGCGTATCTATATCCCACATAATGCGAACATGACACTCCATGTTGGAAATGTAAACAAAGAGGATACATCAATCGTATTTGCAGCTCAGGCTGCGGATATTCGGAGGGACAACAAAAAAATTGTCGGTGCTTTTGTCTTAAAAGGGAAGCCTTTAGCATGGGGATTATCTAAAATCGGCTATTGTGCTATTATCGATGATGAAATTACAATTGGAGTGGCTGACAATTCGCCATTATTTGAAAGTGCAACAGAAAAAGAGGGATATTTTTTTCGACAATATCCATTGGTTAATAATGGAAAATTAGTAGAAAATGAACCCAAAAACAAAGCGATTCGCCGTTCGATTTGCGATCGAAACGGAGAAATTATGATGATTGAAAGCCTGAGTACTGAATCCTTTCACGATTTTGCACAAGCACTGGTTGATCTGGGAGTAAAAAATGCCATTTATTTAGTAGGTAGTACATCTTTCGGCTGGGCTGTAGATGAAAATGATGACCGCATAGAGTTCGGTATTGAGAATAAGAATCTACCTCCAAATACGAGTTACATCATTTGGAGGCGTAATGAAGAATAATTTTAGTAATAAAAAATAATTTTAATAGATGAAAACGTACACATACATCTTCTTTGTCTTTTCCCTATTTCTTTTCTCTTGTGGTAAGAGTAAAGAAAAAGTTGTTGTGAAAGAAGAGAAAGCGATCACGCGCTCGGAACAAGCGAAAGACACGATTCCCCAAGTAGCCAATCAAGAGAAAACAGAAGAAATAGAGGAAGGCTCACTCAACGATATTCGTTTTGGCGATTGGGAAGAAACGGATTGGCACAACAATGACTATTTTCGGTTTTTACGAAAATGCCTCGATGCTTGTTATGATGGGATAGAAAACGAAGACACGGAGATACTCAAGCGTTATGAGTTGCCTTTAAAAAGCAAGTTTGCGATATTCCGGGCAGAACCATTTCTGCTTGGGGGAATGTTTATCACCTTTATCTTCCTTGACAAACCTGAAACACTCTACCAAACAGCAGTGTATAGCAATGTGGATGAAAAGCGGAAAATCGTCACAGGATACAGCTTGTATTCTTTGCGTAAATTGAAAGAGCCATCCCCTCTCACCAAAGAAGAAATACTTGAGATCGTAAAAGAGAATCCGATATTGCAATTATGGTAAAAAAGTTTTTACCCCGGTCTTCACCTTTCACCCGGTCGTCAGATCCCTGTATTGATCAGCGTTTCGGGTGAAGGATAAAAGAATACCTAAAAAAAAACGACAGTGATCTGGCGGTTTCCCGGAAAAGGCCGCCGGCCTTTGGAAAAACCCTGCCGGCCTTTTGGAAAACTCCGGCGGCCTTTTGGAAAACCCTGCCGGCCTTTTCGGAAAGCCTCCATCCTTCGCCAAGCCTTCACCCGAAACGCTGATCAATACAAGGATCTGGCTATTGGGTGAAAGGTGAAAAGGGGTGCGAAACTTTTATGTGTAGGCTGCCAAAAAAACATTGCACTTTGGTCGACCAAAGTGCAATATTTTTTCGACCAAAGTGCAATGTTTTTCGGCCAAAGTGCGATGTTAAAAAAAAGACTTCCCCACAAACAAAAAAGCCAGACAAGTTTCATTTAACTGTCTGACTTTCTGTCTGTCGGGGTACCAGGATTCGAACCTGGGACCCCCTGCTCCCAAAGCAGGTGCGCTAACCGGACTGCGCTACACCCCGAAGGTTTCAACATGTTGGAGTTGCATATAAGGGGTTTCCTCGAATGCGGTGCAAAGGTAGGGTTTTATTTTAAAAAGCAAAACTTATTCTGCTTTTTTTTGGCAATGGAATAGGTAAGAACATGCAGGCAATGCTGACTGAAGCGCGGGTGATTGCGCATAACTTGAATATGGACGAGTATACAAAAAAAGAGGGTTCAGCGAATCGCCATAAGTGATTGCTGAACCATCCTTTAAAAACATTATTCTTTACATATATACACTCAGGTTTGTGGTTGATTCTCAAAGAGGATTACAGATAGTTTGTACAAATGTATATGTTTCACTTAATAAACAGATATCATTTTTGAGATTAAATGTTTCACATTTGACACAGCTCCCCGAACAAGAAAAGATTAGGGGTGGAATCCTCCGGATGGAATCAATCGGACGTGAAGTTTCGCTTTTCATCAATGATATATTCCGGACGGGCTTTGATTTCGTCGAAAAGGATACCGATGTATTGTCCCAAGACGCCGACTGTGATCAGTTGCACTCCGCCAAAGAAAATGATCGTAAAGATGATAGAGGTCCAGCCCGACTCGGCGTTACTGAAGCCATAAAGCTTACCCAGGGTAAACCAGACTGCCAGGATAATTCCGACCAATACGGCCAGAAACCCCAAACCGATAACGGTCGTCAAAGGTTTCTTGGAGAAATAGAGCAGGGCGGTCGAGGCAAAATGGATCATCTTGCGAAAGGGATATTTGGTTTCCCCGGCAATACGTGCTTCTCTCTCATAATAAAAAGGCACCTGCTTGAATCCCACCCAGCTGACCAGTCCGCGGATGTATTTCCCTTTCTCTTTCAATTGATTGAATTCGTCGATCACCTTGCGGTCGATCAGACGGAAATCGCCGGTATCCAAAGGGAATTCCACTTCACTCATGGCGTTCATCGTGCGATAGAACAGTTTAGCGGAAAGCAGTTTGAATCGGCTTTCTCCCGCACGGCTCTTACGCACGCAATACACCACATTGGCTGCGGTCTCTTCCTGAAGTTTCAATATCTCCGGAATCAATTCGGGGGGATCCTGCATATCGGCATCCAAGATAATGGCCAGGTCGGCATCGCAGTGATGAATACCGGCCGTCACAGCGGATTGGTGACCGAAATTGCGGGAGAAATGAATGACTTTCACCTGGGTATCATTCGCCGCGATCTCATCCAATAGCAATGGGGTCTGATCCCGACTTCCATCATTGATATAGATGATCTCTGCCGGATTGGGCAGTGACTCAAATACAGCTTTCGTTCGTCTGTATGCCTCATGAATAACCTGTTCTTCATTGAAACAGGGGATGATTACGGCCAGCTTTTTCATTTCTCGTAAGACTTAAAGGTAAAGTATTTATTCATAACAAAATTGATCACTGTATAAAACGCCATCGCTATCAGGTGGTTGTAATAGGGATCGATCGCCAGGTGTTTATTCAGGTAGAGCAATACGCCCAATTGCATCAGATAACAAACGACGAAGACCAGTCCGAAACGCAGAGCGCTACTCACCCACCCCATGGAACTCTTGAATGTCCATTGCTTATTCCAAATAAAGCTATTCAGAAGACCGGCCACATAACCTGTCACATTAGAAATCACATCCGAAAAGCCAAAAAGCTTCATCATCACCCAAATCACCAAAGCGGTAATAGCCGTATTGCCGACTCCTACCAGTCCATATTTCAAAGCTTGCTTAATCGTTTCCATCCTGACTTATTATATCGGCGACTTCGCTTTCCGATAGTTCTTTCACATTGGTGATGGTAAACATATTCGCAAGGAAATCACCATACTGATTACATTCGCTGATCACCTTATCCAGAATACCTTTAATATCGGCGCGAACCGGAACAAGGAAGATCATTTCGACATGATTGGTCTTTATCGTCAGCCGTTCGATCTCACAATCCGCATGAGAGAGCTGATAAGGGAATTCCCGTTCAATGACACGGCATTGATATTCCTGGAATGGCAACCGGTCTTTGGCTATAAACAACACGTAGAACCGCAGCCTTCCTTCTTTCCCTCCCAGCCCGGTGGAGATATAGATTTGTTTTTCATTGGAGAATTCGGACTCAAGCGAGATACGCGATTCCATCAAAGCCATATACGCCCAGTCGACCAGCCGGTCATCCGGATGTCTTACATAGTCTTCCAGCAAGCGGTAAGCCTTTACGGATTTTGAAATAGCCAACGTCGTAAGCAAATGTTTCTTTTCTTTCACCGAGGAGTCAGGGATTTCCAACAAATCGAATAAGGAATTGACTTTTTCTTCTGTCAATGAATCCGGAGATACCTGCTTTCGTATTTCTTCCGAGCACTTAAAATATTCCATTTGTACTTTCACCGGAACACGTTGTTCCAATATATGGAAATGTCCCTCGAGCTGGCTAAAAGAGTCATGGAATTGCCTGAAAACATCTTCTTCTTTCTTCATAGGTTATTCTTTTGTATGACTTACAAAACAGATATCCCAAGCAAAGGTACGTTTTTTTTCTCTAACAAAAAAGGCGTTGCCGAAACAACGCCTCTTTCATTATACCTCAATTTTTATATTATTCTTCAAAGGTCATGACTTGGCCATCTATCGGATAGCGATACCAATCCGGCGTATCGCTCCCACTTATCCAAGTATCAAAATTTTTATAAGCTTCGTCGATTCTCACCCCTTCTTTCGGGAAAGTCGTAAAGTCGGTTTGCGGAATAGCTAAGCCCCACATCCAACCATCTACATCGATGTAAGTATCCGAGCTATTGGCATGCGTTTTCGCTCTATTGGTTCCTTTGAAACCAGGCATGTGTACTTCATTTCGCTTATCCAGATCGAAATCTTCCAAAACAATGAACAAGTTGAAGTTGCTTACGTTAACTACTCCGGCGATCGGCGTAGTATACTCCACAGTCTTTCTAATAACCTGGGGTTCACAATCCTTTCTATAGGTATTGATTTGCTTACCGGCTTCCCCACCCAATACAGCATGCGCATCGGTAAAGAGACGGTAGACGGCATAGTCCTGTCCGGCTTCCCCATCGCTAACCGATGAAGCGCGGATACCATCCAACTGGAAGCCTAAGCCTAACACTTTGGTTGCACCCACAGCATACAAGGTGGCCACAACCTCTGTACTTGTCGTCTTATCTCCGCTGGTTGAATTGAGCAATTCAATCGATACCACCAGGTCGTTCATATCGTAGTCGCCTTGTGCCGGCCAGTTGTCTTCGAACATATAGGTGTACGGCATTGTTTCTGTTTCCTGATAGGTATCCGTCACATCGCCTTCGCCTTCACCGGGGTTGTAGTTCCCGGTATTATTGTTACAGTCAGACGGCTGGATCTCAACCGTTGCTTTTCCATCCGCAAAGGCCGCACTACCGTCCAATATATACGAGCTGGCTTCCACCGTATGCGTTTCTTTTTCAATCTCCACAGCGCCTAAATATTTCACTTTCTGCCAACCTTTGACAACAATATCTTTCACGCGGAACAAGGCATAACCCGCCCCTATACCTTTCACATCGCTGGCAGCGCCGTCAAACATGATACGTTCGCCATCCCAAATCGAGCTGTCATCCATATTCAGTTTCATTCCACTTGCTTTGGTTGTATTGCCCGCATAGAGATAAGCACCGGTAGCCAGATTGACTGTCGTACCACTCACTGTCAACGTTTCAAAAGAGATCAGACAACTATTCGATACTGTACCGTTTGTTAATGCACCCGCACCTACTTCCAGGGTATGCGTATTGGTGATTGTACCTCCGTTCATTGTCAACGTGCCAGCTTCTAACAGGTTTACGTTGGCCAGCGTTCCGTTGGTCAGTTTGAGATTCGTCGTTGTGATCGTTCCTTCATTCACGATCGGATTGGTATTATCCGAAGTGACTAAGAGATCCAACTCCATTGTTCCATAGTTATATGTCTGGGCTTTGGATGTCATATCAAAAGTCTGTCCATAGAAACTCCCATAGTTAACAAACAATGCGGTATCTGTCATATCCAACACTTTTATCAGGCTCTTATCTGAAGCATCACCCACGACGCCCCCTTTCTGAATAGCCATTTTTGCAGAACCAATCATAAAGATTTCTTTTGTTGCCGAGCCTTTCAATACACCACCGGAAAGCACATAGAGTTCCGCTCCCTGTTGCAAGGTGCTCTTCTTTGCGATATTCAACAACAGCGTTCCTTCCACATATAATTTATAGGCACTACTTCCTAAAGTCAACTGTCCGGAGTATGTTTCGCCTTTCTTTACGATATAGTTCTTCCCATTTTCCAGTTTGACAGCACCCGATCCCGACAAAGCGATCACATCGTCGCCATACGTAAAATCAATATCTGGCGCATCATCCGTCCGCAAGCTGTTAGCCGTGAAAGCACCCGCGCGGGTAACCGGCACATTGTTTTCGCCAATCTGCAGAGAGATCGTACCTTCCTGTACGGCTACGCCATATACCCGTTTGCGTTGGAACGGATCGGTGATCATCACATAAAGCGTTTCAAGCCCGGCAGGCAGCGTGATTTCCCGGTTATACGCAACCGTTTTATTCGTCTTCTGGCCGGAGCCGGCAATTAGCTTCGCGTTTTCTTCGACTGCCGGATTGTTGACATAAGCTTCTACGGTATAGTAGAATTCTCCATTATACTCATCGTTCACACGGACACTCAAGGTTGTCTTTGCAAACGTTTGCCAATCAATATCAACAGAAGGTACATTGGGTTCTTCCGGTTTTTCCGGATCGATGGGATCTGGTTCATACACATCTTGCGTGGAGCAAGCGCTGATTACTACGGTTAAAAGAAATGCCAGAGGCATTACGCGTAAAAATTTCAAATACTTCATAAAATCAATATTTACTTATTCTTTTTGTTGCGACAAAGATAGCGCAATTTGTTTATATCTCCATAAAACGACAGCGAAAAAAGCCATTTCAAAATCTTGTAATTCAAGTCTTCAAACCTTCAAACCCCTCTCTGGAGCATTTCGCTGAGCTATTCTTAGTTGAAAACAAAAAAAGTATTAAAAATGTTCGACAACTCTTGAAAAAAAGATCATACACGGCTTTCCTTACAACGATCGGCGCATAAAACCGATGAAATTGCCCGACAAGATCTTCTCGATATCCTCGCCGGCATATCCCCGATTCGTTAGTATATCCGGTATCTTTTGCAGGTCGGCGATGGTTTCCAAGTCGTAAGGACATTGTTCGGTACCAAAGGCACCGTCCAGGTCGCTACCGATACCGGCATGATTGGCATTGCCTGCCAACTGACAGATGCGGTCGATGTTATTTCCCATGATCTCCATCGAGCAATTCATTCCTCGAGGGGTAGATTGGCCTCTGACCCAGCCGGGCACCATCATCCAGGCATCCAATGCGACACCGATCACGGCATCTCGCTCGATCAGTGCCCGGATCATATCATCGGAGAATTGGCGGTTGTGATCGACAAAGGCGCGGCAGTTGTTATGGCTTGCCCATACCGGTCCCTGATAGATCTCCAAAGCATGCCAGAAAGCGTCGTCGTTCAGGTGGGTCACATCCAGGATCATGCCCAGGCGATCCATCTCTTTCAAGAGCTCTACACCCATGGCATTCAACCGTCCGTTCGAATCGGTCCCGTTGGCATAACGTCCCGGACCGTAATGCGCCGGACCGACGGCACGCAGACCGTATTCATACGCCCGTTGCAGATAATCCACCCGAACGATGGAGTCGGCTCCTTCGATACTCAATACATATCCGATGGGTTTGTTTTCCGGCGCGTCCTCCGCGTTCCATTCCGCCAGGTGGGCGTCGAGCTCTTCGCGTGTCCGGATCTGGCGCATCTGCCCTTCTTCTTCCATTGCCTGGTACCAGGCCAGTTGTCCCTGTGTCTGTGCCCAAGCCTGTTCGGGAGAGAGCCAACCGGGAAGGGGACTGTCGGGAGTTACGTAACGGCCGATCTGTGTGGCGACAATCAAGCCGACGTTTCCTTTTCTGAGTTCGGGGAAAGAGACAGTGGCATTGCCCCGGTCGGGCTTGTCGGTCATACCGGTTTCACGGCGGTTGAGTTCAGCGACCGACTCCCGTAAATCACGGTTCCACTCCAAGGCATTCATGCTCAGGTCTAAGTGTACATCTACGATAAAAGGTTGTTTCTTCATACTTCTTTTAGTTCTAACGCAATTCATTTAAGTGTGTAAAAATAGAAATATCTGCGCACATCGATCTGCTTTCGGCAAAAAAAACGTACCTTTGCACCGCTAAACAAACGGGAATACCCGTATTATTCACTAAATTATTTATCATAATGGACGACGTACCTGACAGTTGTTGTAGAAAACGAAGTAATTAACTACTCTGTAAGGTCACGTATTGCCGCTCCTTACAGAGCCAAAAATGTAAGGAGATTGAATGATGAATGAATTCAAAACACTATTCCTGGGTCTTATTGAAGAGAAGAACTGGAAAGCGCTTAAAATAGAATTGAGCCAAATCGACCCGAACCAGATCGCAGAAATAATAGAAGAACTTCCTAAAACAGAACGGATTATCCTCTTTCGCCTCTTGCCCCGTGAGATGGCAAAGGAGACTTTTCAGTACCTCTCCCACGACGAGCAGGAGGATATTATTGAGCAGTTGGCGGTCAACGGAGACAAGATCACCAACCTGTTGAACGACCTCGACCCGGACGACCGTACAGCCTTCCTCGAAGAGTTGCCCGGCAAAGTAAGTCAACGCCTGATGCAGATGATGTCACCCAAAGAACAAGGCATTACCATCAAACTATTGGGTTATCCCGAAGACAGTATCGGACGACTGATGACGCCGGAGTATGTCGCGCTCAAGCCGCATTTCACCGTTGCGGAAGCCCTCGATCATATCCGCCGGTTCGGACGCAATTCGGAAACCTTGAATGTGATCTACATCGTCGATGAGCAATGGAAGCTCTTGGACGACTTACGGATCAAAGAACTGATACTCGCCCGCCCGGAACAGCGGATCACGGAACTGACCGATAACCGCTTTACCGCCCTGAGCGCTTACGACGACCAGGAAGTCGCCATCCGGCAGTTTCAGGATCAGGACCGCGTAGCCCTGCCGGTGACTGATAGCGACGGCACATTGATCGGCATTGTGACCTTCGACGACGTGATGGATGTGGTCGAAGAAGAACATACGGAGGACTTCCAGCGGTTCGGCTCGATCCAGGACGCCGTTATCAATCCGCTCAAAGCGAAGATTACCTATTTGTACAAGAAACGCATTGTCTGGCTCTTTGCCTTGGTGTTTATGAATGTGTTCTCCGGTGCGGCGATTGCCTGCTTCGAGTCGGTCATTGCTTCGGTGGTCTCGCTGGTCTTCTTCTTGCCGCTCTTGATTGGCAGTGGAGGCAATGCCGGGTCGCAATCGGCGACACTGATGATCCGTGCCCTGGCCGTCGGCGAAGTGCAGATGAAGAACTGGCTCAAACTTTTGGGCAAAGAGTTATTGGTGTCCTTGCTTTTGGGGGTAACAATGGCATTTGGGGTGGTATTGATTGCCGGCTTCCGGGCGCCCGAAGTCATCGTCGTGGTGGCGATCACCATGACACTGACGGTAATCACCGGTAGTCTGATTGGTATGTCCCTGCCTTTTATCTTTACGAAATTCAAAGCCGACCCGGCAACGGCAAGCGCACCGCTGATCACCTCAGTCTGTGATATTCTGGGGGTGGTGATTTACTTCTCCGTGGCTACCTGGTACTTTTGATCAGACAGTGATACTCCGGTTGCGGGCAATCACATCCCACGTAGTGGTGAACTTCCTATTCTCAATCACATGCGCCTTATCATATAAAGCAACCGTCGGACAGATATGTACGGGCACACCGTAGAGTACCTGTCCGACGGTAAACATTGTACTATCGGCTACCTTCAATACCAGATGCTCTTCGCTCTGTGCGATGGAACTTGCCTCCGGCGCATTGAAGAACCAGACGCGAGGCAAGGGTGACTCGGCGGCAACCGATTTATGTCCCAGGTCCGTACAGATATGTGTTTGATCGACGATAGAGATCACCCGCGTCACCACCAATGCTGCCCATCGAAAAGGCTGATCGGGAAGCATCTCCATATATCCCCAATCCCAAAAGACAAAGGTTCCCGGACTGCATTCGCCATATTGCCGACGGATATGAATAGGGAAAGTCGGTGTCCCGCCTATCACGAGCGTTAACGGATAATCGTATTCCGGTTGAAGCGCGGCATAGACCCGATCGGCTTGCGCAAAAGCCAGATCTGCCTCTGCGGTTCGCAGCGAGAGGTTGGTGGAATGGATCTGCCCGTCGTAGGCATGAAGTCCTTTCAATAATAAAGAAGGACATTGGCGGATAGAATCAGCCAGTACACTTGCCTGCTTCGGATGTATGCCGGTACGGTTCATACCGACATTCAGATCGATATAGACCGGTAAAACGACAGAAGCCTTTCCTGCCAGCTCGTTTATCAATCGCGTGTTTTGTATGTCATCCACCAGACAGGCAAAGTCCGTCGCCGGATAAGTCTTTGTCAATTGAATAAGGCGCTTGATCTTCGGCCCAGTCGGCTGGTAGGCCAGTAAGACATCCGGCGCACCGGCCATCGCCAGCATCTCAGCTTCGGCAATGGTCGCGCATTTAAACTTACGGATACCCGCCTCAAGCATCAGCAAGCATACTTCTTTGATCTTATGCGTCTTCACATGCGGACGCAACCTGTCGACATTTCCTCCGGCAACTTCTTTGACCAATTCGATATTGCCTATCACCTTTTCCTTATAAAGAAGCAATGCCGGAGAATCTACTTCTTCTATATTCTCAACAGGATACCAAGGCTTTACTTCTCCCATTCTTCATTCAATTCAAACACCGCCTCAATTTCCACCGGGATATTATCGGGCAAAGAGCCGAAACCGACGGCACTGCGCGTGCCCACCCCGTTGTCCGGTCCCCAGACAGCAGCAAAGAGCTCGCTGCATCCGTTGATGATATAGGGATGTTTCTCGAATTCGGGTGTGCAATTCACCATACCCAAGACCTTGACCACCCGCTTCACCTTATCGAGGCTTCCCAGATGGCTTTTGATGGTCGACAGCATTGTCAGTCCCACCTGACGGGCGGCCAGCTTTCCTTCTTCCATTGTCATATCGCGTCCGATACGTCCAATAATCAATGACCGATCGTCCTGTACCGGTCCGTGTCCCGAGAGGTACAGGTATTTGCCGTCCACGATCAGGCAAGGTTTGTATACACCCAGCGGTGCAGGTGCCGGTGGTAAGTTTAATCCCAATTGTTCAAATTGTTTGTCTGCGTTCATAGTCTAATTGTAAATTCTAATTTGTAATTAATAGATTCAAGAGCATCACCCCCGCCAGCCCGGCCACGGAAACGATCGTCTCCATCACTGTCCACGAGCGGAAGGTATCTTTCATACTCAGGTTGAAATATTCTTTGAAGAGCCAGAAGCCGGAGTCGTTCACATGGGAACACGCCAGGCTGCCGGCGCCTAAGGACAAGACCATCAGGTTGGGATCGACGTTGGCTTGCGTAATCAAAGGCATCAACACGCCGGCTGCTGTCAGGGCGGCAACCGTTGCCGAACCGATACAGATCCGGATCACCGCGGCGATCAGCCATCCCAGGATCAAGGGGTGCACGGGCAACTGCTGCAACGCCGCAGCCAGTTCCATACTCACCCCACTATCTTCCATCACTTGCTTAAAGATGCCCGAACCGGCAATGATCAAGAGGATGGGCGCGATATCTTTGATGGCGTCCACATAAACATCCATCACCTGCTTGATACTTCTACCCTGGCGAATGCCCAAGGTATAAGTAGCCACGATCAACGCGATCAGCATCACGATAGACGGAGCACCCAGGAAGCCTACGGCCTCCGCCGCCTGCCCTCCCATCGCAGGGAAGAGCAAAGGAATCACCGTTGCCAGGATCAAGAGAAAGACCGGCAAGGTAGCGCTCAGGAAACTATTCGTTTTGCCCGGTTGACTAAACGCCGTTTCCAGTTCTTTCTTCTCAAAAAGCTTCAACGGACCGGTCTTTACACCACGTAACGTACGACCAAACAACGGTCCCGCCAACACTATCGTCGGCACAGCAATGCAAAGCCCATAGATCAGCGTCATGCCCATATTGGCTTCGAACAAAGCCACCAAGGCAACGGGCGAAGGGTGCGGCGGAAGAAAACCATGTGTCACCGACAAGGCGGCAAGCATCGAGATGCCCATAAATACCGCCGGTAACTTGTATTGATTAACGATAGAAAAGATCAGCGGGACCAAAAGCACGAAACCAATGCCGTAGAACAACGGTATGCCCACGATAAAGCCGGTAATCATCAATCCCCAGTGAATATATTTCGTGCCAAAGGTTGCCACCATCACATCAGCAATCTTCTGTGCCGCCCCACTCTCGGCCACCAATTTACCCAGCATAGCCCCCAATACGATAATCAATGTCAGACTGCCCAAGATATTGCCAATGCCCCGGTCGATCGTCGCCGGCAGATCACCCAACGGAATGCCCAATCCGATCCCGGCCAATACCGAAACGACAATAAAAGCCAGAAAGGCATCCACCTTAAAATAGGAGATCAACACGATCAAGAGCAACAAACAAAGGATAATGATGATAAAGGACATGGTGTTCTTCTTTTATGTATAGTATGAGTAACAAATATAGATTATTTCACGGACTTCGCCAACTTCTTCGGGTTTTGTCTGCAATCCCATACCCGGACAATGTATACCGTTCCATCCTCCACATAGTAAATAATCTTATTCCGGCTATTTGAAGACACGAACGAACGGTATGTCTTTCGCGATTTACAGATCAAAGGTTCTATAGCTCCCAAATAGGGGTTAGTTGCAAATAAGTCGACAATATCAAGAATGTTATTATACATCTTGGCTGCTGCCTTTGGATCTTTTTTTTCATAATAAGCGTACATCTCATTCATGTCGCGCAAGGCTTTGGGCATCCAACTAATCTTCATAGGCTATCTTTCGCGTCAACCTCACTTCTTCATGAGGGATGGTTTTGATTTTCCCTGCCGCAAAATCTTCTTCCTGCCGACGTATACTCTCATTCAATTCTTCAACGGAACACATGAAAGAAGGCATCGAGAGTTTTTCGTATATACTCTCCAACTCAGCAAACCGCTCTTCATCCGGATCGTTAAGTATAGCAGCTATTAGTTTTTCTTTTCTTTCCAATACTGTCATTGCTTTTATTTTTCGAACTACTGTATCCACAAAGATACAAAATAAAACCTTTTTCCAGCGACATCCCGGTCTCTTTTCTTTTTCTTCAGCGTCTCTTTTGGGTAGGGCTGGGCAGAAAAAATAGTTAGAGGTACGTCAAAAGTAATTATGAGGTACGTCTAAATTTGTTTTGAGGTACCTCATAATTGTTTTTGAGGTACCTCAAAATAATTTTAGAGGTAGGTCATACCGAAAAAAGGAGGCGGACGGGCAAAAAAAGACGTAGGACTTGGCAAAAAAAGACGGCTTGTTATTCTTTCTTACGGTAACTGATTACAGCCAAGGCGTTGAAAGCGATGGCGAAGAGGCAGACAGCTCCGAAGTAACCCGAGAGGTCGGACAGGGTGCTGCCTTTGAGGTAGACCATGCGCATGACTTCGACGAAGTATCGCACGGGATTGAACAAAGTCAACGTCTGTGCCCATGGAGGCATACTGCTTACGGGGGTAAACAGGCCACTCAACAGGGCAAAGATGATCAGGAAGAAGAAAGCGGTGTACATCGCCTGCTGCTGGTTGGACGAGATGGACGAGATCGCCAGCCCCATGCCCGTAAAAGCAATCACATAGATTGCCGAGAAGAGGTAGATCACGCCAAAGCTACCCAGCGGCGTGAGCCCATAGACGATCCAGGTGATCAATATGCCGATCGTCAACAGGATAAAACCGATGATCCAGAAAGGAATCAGCTTCGACAGGAGGAATAGTGCCTTGGGAATAGGCGTAACATTGATCTGTTCGATCGTGCCGCGCTCCTTCTCACTGACGATATTCAAGGCGGTAAGGAAGCCACTGATGATCGTGATCAGAAACACCAGGATGCCGGGCACCATATAGTTTTTATAGTTCAGATGCGGGTTAAAGAGGAAGCGGGGCATCACGCGGGAGACGGTAGCGAGGCCTTGTCGTTCGGCATTGAACTGCTCGATGATCTGTGTCAGGTAAGCGCTGCCCATGCCGCCTTTGGTTCCGTTCACGGCATTGGCGGCAATGAGAACTTCGACCTCCGCTTCGCGTCCCAGGTCGCGTTCGAAGCCCGAAGGGATCTCCAACAGGATATCGGTCGTATTGTTTTCAATGCGTTGCAGGGCCTCATCGTACGAGGGCGCGACATCACTCAGGCGGAAATAACCCGAAGAAAGCACCTTGTCGGTCAGCCGCCGCGAAGTGAGCGATTGATCCTGATCGACAATGCCCAGGTTGATATTGCGCATCTCGAAGTTGGCGGCAAACGGAAGGATCAACAACTGAAGCACCGGCAACAGGAAGATAATGCGCGGCAGGATCGCATCGCGCCGGATCTGTTTGAATTCTTTTTCTAATAGATAGCGTAACATCTCACTCCTCCTCTATTCTAAACGGGTTTTGAAACGCTTGACACTCAACACAAGGATAAAGAAAGCCATAAACAACAGGATGCCCACTTCCTTCAATACCCCACTAAGCGGTACTCCTTTGATCATCACATCCTTGACGGCGATGATATACCACTTCGCCGGCACAATATGGGAAAACCACTGCAACAGCCGCGGCATATTCTCCACCGGAAAGACCATGCCACTCAACAGGATCACGGGCAGCATCAACACCAACGCACTGATCAGCATAGCCGCCTGCTGCGTTTGCGTCACCGTCGAGATAAACAAACCCAGAGAGAGCGCCACCAGGGCATACAGGATCGAGATGCCGATCAACAGCGTCAGGCTACCGACAATCGGCACCTCCAACAGAAAATAAGAAAGCATCAGGATCGTAGCTACATTCACCATACTGACCAACAGGTAAGGGATTGCTTTAGCAACAATGATAGACAACGGCTTCAGAGGCGAGACCAACAATACTTCCATCGTACCCATCTCTTTCTCACGGACGATGCCCACCGAAGTCATCAAAGCACAGATCAGGATCAGGATCAGTCCCATCACACCCGGCACGAAGTTGTACGCACCTTTCATCTGCGGGTTATACAACAGATGAGTTACCGGCGTGACGCGGCCACCGTCGGCCAGTGTAGTCATCTCAATCCTTTGCTCTTCCCATAGTTCGGCCTGGATAATCGCCGCGGCATACGAAGCCAGTTGCGTCGCTTCGTTCGGATCGGTAGCATCGGCGAGGATCTGCACCCGGCTATCCCGATCGTCGGCAAAATGCGGCGGGAAGACAATGGCAAGCTTCGCTTTTCCCTGGCGGAACAAGGCTTGTACGTCATCTTGGTTTTCACTGTAGCGATACAGTTCGAAATACTCGCTGGCCATCAGCCGGTCGGCGATACTTCGGGTCACGGCGTCGCGACTGTAATCGAGAATCGTGACGGGTGCCATCTTGATCTCCGTCGTAATGGCGTAGCCGAAGAGAATCAACAGTACGATAGGCATCGCCAGGAGGATAAACAACGTACGCCCATCCCGGAAGATATGGTAGAATTCTTTTTGTATAAACGATATGAACTGTTTCATCGCCTTATTCCTCCCGTGTAGCTTTCCGGGCCAGGGCCTGAAAGACTTCATTCATGGTTGTTACTCCGTAGTTCTGCTTCAACGCCGCCGGACTATCCAAAGCGTCGATGCGCCCGTCGACCATAATAGAGACGCGGTCGCAATATTCCGCCTCATCCATATAATGGGTGGTCACAAAGACGGTGATCTGCCGCGCGGCCGCCTCGTAGATCAGTTCCCAGAACTGGCGACGGGTCACAGGATCGACCCCTCCCGTCGGTTCATCCAGAAACACAATCTTTGGTTCATGGATAATCGCCACTGAAAAGGCAAGCTTCTGCTTCCAACCCAGCGGCAGGGCGTCGACCAATGTCTCCCGTTCCTTCTCCAGGCCGAGCGTGTGTAATAGTTCTTCAGTCTTATCCGCCAATCGCTTGGCCGGTAGGCCATAGATGCCCCCGAACAGGCGGATATTCTCCCAAACCTTCAGGTTGCCGTAAAGAGAGAACTTCTGGCTCATATAACCGATATGCCGTTTGATCTGCTCGGACTCTTTATAGATATCATAACCGGCAACGGTCGCCTGGCCGGAGCTTGGGATCGACAGCCCGCAGAGCATACGCATTGCTGTGGTCTTGCCTGCTCCGTTGGCGCCGAGGAAACCGAAGATCTCCCCTTCCGCCACGCGGAAAGAGATATGATCGACGGCGGTAAAGTTGCCAAACCGCTTCGTCAACTGATCCGTTTCTATAACAAAAGCCCTATTCTTCATTTCTATTTTATTCTCTCTTAAAATATCAAAGGACTATCTCAAGCTCATAAAGCAATCTTCAATCCCCGGCTCGATCTTTGTCAACAGGAGATCGGTATGTTTCTTTTCAACCAGATAGGCGGTCAGCTCTTCTTTCAACTGATCCTCCGTCTTGTTCTTCAATGCCTCTTCCCGAAAAGCCAGGTGATGCGTATCGCCAAAAGCAAAACAGGAGAAGGTCGCCGGAAAAGCGCGCAAATCCTTTAACAACGGGTACATCGCCGCCGAACGCACCGCCCATAACGAATGCGTGTAGGAAGAACGGATCGCCGAAGGCGTGCCGACCGACAGCAACTGCCCATCACGCATCAAGGCGATCCGGTCGCAACGGGAAGCCTCATCCATATAAGGCGTAGAGACCAGGATCGTGATGCCCTGCGTCTTCAACTGATCCAACATATCCCAGAACTCCACGCGGGAGACGGGATCGACACCCGTGGTCGGCTCATCCAGGAACAACACCTCCGGCCGATGGATCATCGCACAACAAAGCGCCAATTTCTGCTTCATACCACCCGACAGCTTTCCCGCCCTGCGCTTGCGGAAAGATTCGATCTGCACATAGATATCCCGGATCAGATCCATATTCTCTTCGACAGTCGTCTGAAACACCGTCGCAAAGAACCGCAGGTTCTCCTCCACCGACAGATCGGGATACAACGAGAAGCGCCCCGGCATATACCCGACAAGCTGACGGATCCGCATCATCTCCTGCACGACATCCCGTCCGCAAACCGTAGCCCGCCCCTGATCGGCCAACAACAAGGTCGTCAGGATCCGAAAAAGCGTCGTCTTGCCTGCCCCATCCGGACCGATCAATCCAAACAACTCACCCGGCCGAACCGTCAAAGAGAGACCGCGCAACGCCTGAACCTTGCCGTACCCCTTCGAAACCCCTTCTATGTTAATCCCATTCTCCATTGTTAATCAAAGATCGGCTTTAGCCAATTGTCAATTGTCAATTGTCAATTGTCAATTTAATTTCTCCGTACTGCCCCAACTTCAGATACCCGTCGTTCTTCACCCCGATCTTCACGGCATACACCAGGTTCGCCCGCTCATTGCGCGTTTGAATGCCTTTGGGGGTGAACTCCGATTGGGCGGAGATCCAGGTCACCGTACCGGGATACTCCCGTTGCTCATCGCCATAGTCGGCAAAGACACGCACGGCATCACCCAATTTGATCTGCGACAACTGATCGGCCGTCACATACGCACGCAGGTACAACAATTCCAGATCCGCGATCTTATAAAGCGGCTTGCCGGCAGCCGTCACCTCACCCGCTTCGGCATATTTCACCAATACGGTTCCCGTCTGCGGATTCACCACCCGGCTCTTCTGCAACTGATCGTCCAACTGCATAATCTGATAGAGCAGGCCTTCCATCTCGGCATCGGCGCTATGCGTTGTTTTGTTTAAGGTAGAGTTTTGCGCATCCAGTTGTTTCTGCAGGAAATCGATCTGATAGACAATATCATCCAATTGCTTCTGGTTGCCGGCCTTGGCACGAACCAGGTTCTCCATGCGCTGCTGCTCGGTGCGCGCGGTGGCAATCTGTTGTTCCAATACAGCGATCTGCTTGCGGATATCCGGCTTGCGGATATCGACCGAACGCAATCCGGCCGCCAATTGCATCTTCTTCAGGTAGAGCTGGGTCGTATCCACATAGCCGACAACGGCACCGGCCGGCAGCCGATCGCCCTCCAGGATATTCAGCTCCATAATCTTGCCGTTCGCCTCTGCCGAGACCAAGACCTCCGTCGCCTCGAAAGCCCCCGACGCATCGTAGTTCACCTTGCCCCGGTTGCACCCCATCAGCCCAATCAGGCATACCATCGTTATTATAACCTGTTTCATATCTTTACTATTATAATTATCATTGATCTATCTCGGTTCCTCGCCTGGTCAGGCGAGGGGGACCATCGCTTGCGATGGTGGAGTGGTTGTTTCTAGGCAAAAGACAACCTCTCCACCGCTGCAAGCAGCGGTCCCCCTCTCCTGTCCAGGAGAGGAGCTTAGATAGTATTATCATTCGCGTCCTTGCATCACCCCATACTTGTAAGCTGCCATCAGATACTGCACCTGCCGTGTCGCCGCCGCCTGCCGGGCGAGGTCTTCGGCGTTGATCTCCCGGATCAGATCGGTTACGGAGATCACGCCATTCTCCAGTTTCACTTCCGCCGCCCGTTTGATACTGCTACGCAAACGCAGGATCTCTTCATCCGTTTCGATCTGCTTTTGGATCTTTTGCACTTCGGCATCCTGCCCGATCAGTTGCAGGCGGGTATTGAAAAGGAAAGTCTCCCGTTGCAAGGCAAGGCCGCGCATATTCGTTTCGATCTTCCGCCGATCGTCCTTCATCGTGTACAGATTGCCTAAGTTCCAGGAGAAACGCAAGCCGGCAATATAATACGGATTGAAACTATCCTCCAGCATATTCAAGCCCGGACGCCCATAACCGCCCTGCACGAAAGCCCCCAGGCGAGGCATCAGGCCGGCATGGATCTGTTTGTTTTGCGCGTCTATCAGTGAGATACGCGCGTCCAACGCCTTCAGTTCCGGACGATGGATCGCCATCGAGCGATCAAAGCCCGGCCATACGGGCGTTTCCAACAATACGTTCCCTAATGGTTTGTCCACAAAAGCCGCAAGCATCTGCAGATAAGCCGAGCGGGAAGCCTGGATATCGATCCTTTTCTGTTTTGTATTCAATACTTCCACCTCAAGGCTCTCCCGGTCGGAGAGATTGGCCGTGCCGTTGGCGATCATCGCCGCGATCCGTTCGATATTCACGCCCAGTTCCTTCTGCAACAGTTCGTTCTGCCGCAAGAGCTCATCCTGCAACAAAACACCGAAGTAAAGCTGATCTACTCGTTCCGTTAAGGCATAAAGATCCGCTTCCAACTGCTCCCGGTTCGCCGCCGCTTCGGCGCGGGTGATCTCCCGGACCGAACGGCTTATGCCGCCATCCCAGATCGTCTGGTTCAATTCGGCGGTAATCTTATACTGATCTTTGCTGACCGTCGGCAGATCAAAGCCGGGAATAAGGGAAGAGAGCTTCTCCGTGTCCAACGGCAGACGCGTCACCTCACTCTGGTACGTCGCCTGCGCATGCACCGCGAACTGGGGAAGCCAGCTCTTTGCCGCATTCGACAGATTATACTGTTCCGTCTGGTCAATCAATCCATACTGATGAATCAACGGATAGTTCATTCGCGCCCACTGCCGGCATTCCTCCAACGACACCCTCTCTTGTGCCCATATCGACAGCACCACCCCTAAAAGCAAAAGTATATACCCCCCTCTTCTCATAATTCATAATTCATAATTACTTAACACCCTCCGAGCCAAATCCTTCACAAACGGCCCGCGCTCGGCTATATAACTTTTATACTTCTCCATATCCCCATCCATGAAAATCGTAGACAAAGGATTCCGCAAGAGGATAGGAAATACCAAAGAGCCTATAAGAACAGAAATGACTTCCAGTAAGGGTATCTTTCTCAGGTTCCCTTTGTTCATCTCTTCTTCAATTTCGCCCCGCAAGCGCAAAAGTGGCAATACTTTATCCGGATCTTTTAATAAGACCTGATAGAGATGTTCCGGATCCCGGTTCATCTCCGAAACCACAAAAATGGGGAAAAGGAAATTCTCTTGTAAGGCTTCGATATACTGGTCGATCGCTTGCTGTATCTTCTCGATCACCGGAATATCTTCCTCTACGATCCGTTTTATATTCGGAAGAATGCTACCCATCAATTGTCCGAAGATCGCTTCGAAAAGCATCTCCTTCGTCCGGTAATAATAATGTAAAGCTGTGCGCCCGATGCCCACCTCATTGGCGATATCCGTCATCGTCGTCTGGTTGTATCCTTTGCGCACAAAGACGACCTTCGCCGCTTCCAGGATGCGTGCTTCCATGTCTATTCCTTCCTGCTCACTCATGCTCCGTTCAATTGTTATTTATTGTTTTGTCTTCTCTGTCTGACACACGTGTCAAATGTAAACAAAAAAAAGAGAGACAAGCTTATTTGTCTCTCTTTTAACGTTATTTATATTTAGCCTTCGGGCTCTTACTATTTTATCGGATGCGCAGCAACGCCTTCAAACGTCATCTTCACCGGATTGATAAAGCCATTTTCATCGAAAGTCATTCGGTCGATACAGGTCACCCGGTGATCACGCTCTTTGATTCCTTTCGGACGACGGTGATACACAATATAATAATCTTCCGTTCCGGGCGGATTCATAATGGAATGATGTCCGGCGCTGGTGGCCACCTCTTCATCCTGTTGCAGGATCGTAGCGATACGTTCGAACGGACCGAAAGGTGAATCGGCAATCGCATACGCCACACAATAATTGGGACCGCCCCAGCCGCCTTCGCTCCACATAAAGTAATACTTACCGTTCTTCTTAAACATAAACGGTCCTTCCACGTAGTTCTCCGGTGTCACTTCTTTGTAGATCTCGCCGTCGGGGAAAGGAACCAGCTCCGTAAAGTCGTCATTCAGCTTCACGATATTGCAATGGCGCCATCCGCCATAATACATATAATGCGTACCGTCGTCATCGCGGAAGACAAACTGGTCGATCGGTTGCGCGCCGTTGATAATGTCATTGATCAGCGGTTTGCCCAACAGGTCTTTGTAGGGTCCTTCCGGCCGGTCGCTCACGGCCACGCCGATACCGCCCACCTCGCCTTCGTGCACATCATTGGCTCCGAAGAAAAGGTAATACTTATCGTCCTTACTGATCACCGCGGGCGCCCACATGGCGATCTTCGCCCACTTCACCTCCGTCGTATCCAGGATATGGGAATGTTTCGTCCAGTTCACCAGATCCTTAGACGAGAAACAGTCGAAGAACGTCTGATTCTCATACAAATCACTCCAGGTCGGATAGATCCAATAGGTATCGCCATAGATAATGCCTTCCGGGTCGGCATACCAACCTTCAAAGACGGGGTTTCCACTCATCTGCACAGCGGCAGCTTCCTGTTTCTTCTGCCCACAAGCGACTAACAGCACCAAAGCAGCCAATAAATAAAGTTGTTGTTTCATAAAACGTAGATTATTATTTGTTGTCTAAAAAAACTATTCTTGCCTTTCCATATTCTTTGCCAGGCCACCTTCCGAGGTTTCTTTGTACAGACTCGGCAGGTCGTTGCCTGTCTGGCGCATCACTTCCACCACCTGGTCGAAGCTCACCCGGTGGCGTCCATCCGAGAAGCTCGAGAACGCATTGGCATCCAGCGCGCGGGCGGCAGCAAAGGCGTTTCGTTCGATACAGGGGATCTGTACCAGTCCGCATACCGGATCGCAGGTCAAACCCAGATGATGTTCCAAGCCCATCTCCGCCGCATATTCAATCTGCGCCGGCGTTCCTCCGAAAAGTTGGTTGGCAGCCGCGGCAGCCATCGCACAGGCCACACCGACCTCGCCCTGGCATCCGACCTCCGCCCCGGAGACCGAAGCATTCGTGCGCACCACATTACCGAATAATCCGGCAGTCGCCAATGCCCGCAGGATCCGGGAGTCACGAAACTCACGCGACTCCTTCAGGTTATACAATACCGCCGGCAATACACCGCACGAGCCACAGGTAGGCGCCGTCACGATCCTGCCGCCACTGGCATTTTCTTCCGATACCGCCAAGGCGTAGGCATATACCTTACCCCGGTTCTTGATGCTTCCGCTATAGCCTTTGGCACGGATCAGATAGTCCGACGCTTTCCGGCGCACGCCTAATCCTCCGGGTAATACCCCTTCCGCTTCCAGCCCACGGGTGATCGCGCTCTGCATCACCTCCCAGACCTCGGCCATATAGTCCCAGATCTCCGGTCCTTCGCAGTATTCGACATACTCCCAATAGGAAGTACCTTTCTTCTCACACCAGGTCTGGATATCCCGGATCGTATGCATATCATAGACTTCAGCGGCTTTCTGCTCATTGAAATGTTCGTTGGCCAATGTGCCGCCACCAATACTGTAGACAGTCCACACCTCCATCAGATCCTTTTGGGCGTTGAAAGCCTCAAAACGCATGCCATTGGGATGAAAAGGCAGGAAGATCTTCGGCTCCCACTGGATCGTCGTCGGTGCGGCAGGTTCCAATACATCCAGTATGGCCCGGTCGGTCAAGTGCCCCACACCGGTCGCCGCCAGGCTCCCGTACAGGGTCACAATAAAAGACTCCGCCTGTCGGTTTCGCTCCAAAAACATCTGCGCAGCCCTTCTGGGCCCCATCGTATGGCTACTGGAAGGCCCATAGCCGATCCGGAATATTTGTCTGATTGACTCCATTTCTTTCTTTTCTTCTTATTGACGGCATGAATTGCCAGCACAAAGGTATAAATAAATCAATCAACAGGGAGAATCCGGATTTTACTTTATATCTGCATTCATGAATATATTCGGTTTCGCTACAAATTCCTTAAAATCAATAGCAGAAGGATGTCCTTCAAACGGCACATAAAAATGATTCGGTTTATCCGGTTCCCATGCATTACGCCAGAACAACACCCACCCTATCCGGTATTGATTAATGACAGTGTAAACAGCATCTGTATAGTATTGGGGATAGGGTATGGCCTCCATACCTGTTTCACCTATAACAGGCAGTTTGCCCGACTGCTGCGCATAAGAGGTTATGATCTGTAGGTTATGGTCTAATGCTTTTTTGTAATTGGCCACAGCCGTCGCGTCGCTGCCGGTAGCATAACAGTCGAAGCCGATGATATCGACATAGTCATCCCCGGGATAGCGTTCGAGAAACTCCGCTTCGTCTCTGGTTTCGGAAGGCGAATAGGCATAGAGCAGGTTATGTACATGGCGCTTCTCGCGCAGGTAGTCGACCGTCATGATCCACAATTGTTTGTATTGCGCCGGCGTACACTGTTCACTCCCCCACCAGAACCAGCCCCCCGAATGTTCATGATACATGCGGAAGATCACCGGAATGTATTTCCCATTTTCATCTTTCAGATCGAGAAAGAAATCACTCAACCGGTTGAGCCACGAGAGGTATTTCCCATGGTTAATACCCATAGGCAGGACGGCTTTGACAACGAAGTCTTGCGCGCAATCCCATGCCGTATTGCCGGTCACGATATTATCGCCATGCCAGCTCACCGTGGTGATACCTCCGCGTTTATGGGTCTCTTTGATATACTGTTTCATATCGGCGAAATAGACTGAATCGAGGTTGTATTCCGCGCCGAGTTCAAGATGTCCCAACTCCCATCCGATCACTGCCGGATAGTCGCCCGCCACGTCTTTGGCATCCGAACGTCCGGGTTCTTTATACCAATTATGGCCATACGCCAATGCGTCCTGATGTCCCACCAGAATTCCTTTATCCATATTCCTAAAGAGACGTTGGTAAAGGTTTACGGTTTCCGCTGTCGCTTCTTTGTCGATGGGAAGATGTTGGTTTTGCGCGCAGGAAATAAACAAGAGGCTTGTTATCAAAGCGATTAGATATCTTTTCATATTGTTTATTTATTTAAGATTAAAGTGTTCAATCATTTCTAAACACATACGGCCGTTGTGGTAAGGGCATTTCCAGAATCCGGCTTTGTCGTCTCGGGTATTGACCGTGCCGTCATCGCGCCGGCTCCAGATCCATTCGCCGTTGACGGGATCAGTGATCTGTTCGCGTATGTACGTCCAGACTTTCTCCGCGGCGACTTTGAAAGAGTGGTCACCGGTATTCTCCCAGGCATACATCAAACCGACAACAGCTTCCGCCTGAACCCACCAGTGTCGCTCTTTGTCTTTATGGTCGCCTTCGCGTTCATAAATCATGCTGCCGTCGGGCTCCAGCCCTTCCACCGCCGCCCGGGCAATGCAAACGGAAAGCGGTTTGATCTCTTCCAACAATGGCTCGTCGCCTAAGACCTCGGCTGCTTCGTATAAAAGCCACGAGGCTTCGATATCATGGCCATAAGACAGGGCGGTAGATTTGACCCTCCAGTGTTCATCAAAAAAGAGATGCAAGTGATGGGTCTCTTTATCCAGGATATGCTCCTTGAAGGTCCGGATCAGTCGTTTCTGCGCCTTGAGGAGACTTTCATCTTTCCATATACGGCATAGATTGGTGTAGGGTTCGAGGATATGCAGATGGGTGTTCATCGTTTTCTTTTCGTTGGCATCCTTCTCACTCAACCGCATATCTTCAATCGGTTGCCACTCCCGCGTATAGGCTTCGAAATAACCACCCGCTTCCGGATCGTAACATTTTTCTATCAGATGAAAAAAGAGTATCGCCTGTTCCAAAGCCTGCGAATTGCCCGTTGCCCGATAGAACTCAGAGAAGCCGTACAACATAAAGCCTTGCACATAGACCTGCTTTTTCGTATGCACCGGATTACCTTTGTAGTCTAGTTCCCAATAGGCGCCTCCATAAGCGGTGTCAATGAAGTGATTGAGGATATAGTCAAAAGCCCGTTCCGCCATCGCTTTGTATTCCGGCCGTTGCAGAATGCGATAGGCAGCCGAGAACGTCCAGAGGATCCGGGCATTAAGGATGGCTCCTTTGTTGGCGTACGGATCGAGGGTGTTCTGCCCATCCATCCGGCCGTAGAAGCCATCGTATGTGTTGTCCTGCATCTTATTTATCCAAAAAGGCAGGATATTGTCGGTCAGTTCTTTGGTGAAGCCGTTCATTGGTTTGTTCTTTTGAGGTTCAGATCCGCGGTGATCTCTTTGAGTTTCTGCTCGGTCAGCGGATAGAAATAGATAAATACCACAGACAATAAAGTGCCCGCCGCCGGCAGTATGCTAAGCATCATACGAATGCCTTCCTGTGCCGTTGCCGTTTGTTCCACATTGGCCTGGAATCCGAAATAGGCCAATAGCCAACCGGTAAGTGCTCCTCCGATCGACCAGCCGAACTTCTGCGACATGGAAGAAGAAGAGAAGATCAATCCGGTGGCCCGTCGTCCGGTTTTCCATTCCGAGAAGTCGGCGATGTCAGCATACATCGACCATAAGAGCGGGAATATACTTCCGGCACACGCACTGATCAATACCTGCAAAAGCAGCATCAGGCCGATATTCTCTTTATCGATAAAGAAAAAGCCGATACTCAGGAGCGTAGCCAGGACCATAGCGAAAAGGTACGCGTTTTTCTTTCCGATGCGGTTCGAGACCGGGCTAACCAATAAGATACCCAGGATATTGGCCGCCTGTCCAAGTACAAGGTAGAGTGTTGTCAGCGAAAGGGCGGAACCGAAAATACCGAGATTGAATGCCTCCGGCGCTACGGCATAGTATTTGAAATAATAGACAGCAGCACCGTCGCGGATAGAGTTGAAGATCAGGGCGGCAATCCCGGCACCCAACAGGATCCACCAGGGCTTATTGCCCAATAAGTCTTTGACATCGTCCTTGAGCGGATTCCGGCTTTCTTTGATGGGGCGTACACGTTCCTTTGTCCAGGAGAAAGTGCACCAGAAGAAAGCCACGGCGATACCTGCGAAGACAAAAGCGGCCAACGACCATCCCCGCGTGAGGTTTTGTCCGTCGTTACCGAAGATTTTCACCAAAGGCTCGATCAATACCAGGGCGAGTATGCTTCCGAGAAAAGCAAAAATCATCCGGTAGGAAGACAGGGCCGTACGTTCTTTCGGATCAGACGACATCACCCCCAACAGCGAAGCATAGGGCACGTTGATCAGGGAATACACCATCATCATCAGGGAATAGGTGATATAGGCATAAATAATCTTTCCCGTCACATTCCAGTCCGGCGTAGTGAATGTCAGTACGCCCAGAATGCCGAAGGGCAGGGCGATCCAAAGCAGATAGGGGCGGAACTTCCCCCAACGGCTTTCCGTGCGGTCACCCAATATGCCTACGACAGGATCGAACAGCGAATCCCATACGCGTGTGATCAGGAACATCGTACCGACAATGCCGGCTTCTATCCCGAATATATCGGTATAAAAGAAGAGCAGGTACATGCCGAATAGTTTCCAGAACATCGAGGAGGCGGCATCGCCCAGCCCGTATCCTATTTTTTCTTTTAATGTAACTTTATGGGTGTTCATGGTATAATGATATAAGACAGAAAGTTATTACTTTAATGCCTGATTTTTCCGAATGATTTCCGTGAGCGTCTGCACCGAAGCTGCCGAACGGAATCCATCCGGAGCAGTATGGAGGCAGTAGTCCAGTAAGCGATCTACACTCGATACGGCCACATGCATACGTGTGTCGCAAGAGGCATAATAGAGATAAACCGTACCGTCATCATCCGCTATCCAGCCATTGGTGAACAGGACATTGGACACATCGCCAACGCGTTCATCCTCCTGAGGCGCCAGGATATGTCCTGCCGGTTCGGCAATGATTCGGGTCGGGTCTTCCAGATCGGTGAGATAGACATACAAGACGTAGCGAAGTCCCGCCGCACAAGCACGCACGCCATGGGCAAGGTGCAGCCAGCCTTTCGGGGTTTTGATCGGATGAGGTCCTTCTCCGTTTTTCAGTTCTTTGATGGTGTGGTAATAACGCAGATTGATAATCTTTTCTTCCGTAATCTCTGCCTTTGTCATATCATCGACCAGTCCCCAACCGATCCCTCCGCCGCTACCGGCATCGATAAATCCATCCTGTGGGCGGGTATAGAGCGCGTATTTACCCTGGACAAATTCGGGATGTAAGGCGACGTTGCGCTGCTGGCTCTTCGATTTCAGATCAGGCAGGCGCTCCCAGTTCTTCAGGTCTTTGGTACGGGCAATGCCTGCGGCTGCCACAGCCGACGACAGATCACCTGCCGGTGCCTGCGGGTCTTTCCTTTCGGTGCAGAAGATACCGTAAATCCAGCCGTCTTCATGGGCGGTCAGGCGCATATCGTATACGTTAGTATCGGGATTGTCGATCTCGGGCATCACAATCGGATAGTCCCAAAAGCGGAAATTATCGATCCCATTCGGACTTTCGGCAATGGCAAAGAATGATTTCCGATCGTTCCCTTCCACGCGCACAGCCAGGATATATTTATCTTTCCATTTGATCGCTCCGGCGTTGAACGTAGCATTGATCCCGAAACGCTCCATAAAATAAGGGTTGGTTTCCGGATTCATATCATACCGCCAGAACACAGGGGCATGTGCTGCTGTCAATATCGGATTTTTATAACGTTCAACTATTCCGTTTCCGGGCAATACCGGGGTATTTTTCAATGAAACCAATGTTTCATATTCAGCGGTAACCGCATGAAGGCGTGAGGCAAATAATGTATTCATCGCAATGCAATCTGTTATTAATTAAACTACACTGCAAAGCTATCGACCAAGGGGGTGAATGGTGATGTATTTTTGTATTTGAAAGATGTAAAAATGTATTCCCGGCTTCTTTACTCCTTCTCCGAACGAAGATTTTGCACATATACAGTGGGGTAAACACCCCAATAGTCATTGAAGCGGCGACTGAAATAAGAAGGGGAATTAAAGCCGGTCTGGTAAGCGACCTCAGCAATGGTTTGGGTTCCGGTTTCCAACAGGTAAGCTGCCTGTTTCATCCGAAGGATCTTGATTAGTTCAATCGGGCTATTGCCGGTCAGGACTTTTATCTTGCGGTGTAAATGGGCGCGGCTTATAAACATCTCTTTGGCCATATTCTCGACAGACAGATCCGTATCGGAAAGGTTCGCACGGATATAATCCATACATTTCTGCAACAAGACTTCATCGGGATTGACCGCTTCGATCTCTTGCGGTTCGGCATTCAACAATTTATTGAATTTGGCTTGCATCTTTTTCCGCATTTCCAAAAGCTTGCGGATGCGGATGCGTAGATAATGGATATGGAAAGGTTTGATAATATAGCTGTCGGCTCCGGTCTCCAATCCTTCGAATTGCTGTTCGATATCCTGATTGGCCGTAAGCAGGATCACGGGAATATGGCAGGTGTCCATATTCTCTTTCACAATACGGCAGAAATCGATGCCGTTCATTTCAGGCATCATGATGTCCGACACAATGAGATCGGGTTCGATCGTTTGCAGTTTAGATAATGCTTCGCGGCCATTATTGGTTTCTATTACCTGATAAAAAGGGGATAATTCCTGATGGATATACGCGCGCATATCGTATTCATCTTCCACCAAGAGTACTGTCGGTTTATTCTTTCCGTCCGTTATTTTTTCCCAAGGAAACTCTTCCGGCAGGTTTTCATCCCGATCGAGATGGGGCTCAATCGGTTTCCGGTTTGTATTTTCTGGCAACCAAGGAGTTTCATTGACAACTGCCGCATCGAAATGCTTGTTTCCTTCCGGGATATGGATCGTAAATATACTGCCCACACCCTCTTCTCCTTCTGCCGTCACCTTTCCTTTATGCAGTTCGACGATTGTTTTGACAAAATGCAGGCCGATACCGGTTCCCGAACTCGCCGAGAACTCTCCCAGATAGAAACGATCGAACAGATAGGGTATTTCTTTTTTATGGATGCCACAGCCGTTATCTTCAACACGCAACAGGATCGTTCCTGTGTCCGAGCGGTCTGCCCCAATATGGATACGTCCGCCTTCGGGAGTAAATTTCAGTGCATTCGAGAACAGGTTGTACAAACATTTCTCCAGCAAATCGGGATCGTACCAGATCACCATGCCCGGCGTAATATATTGTGTCGACAATGTGATCTTCTTCCGCTCCAACGTATCGGAGAAGAATTCGATGAAATGCGTAATAAACAATTCCAGGTCGATGGGCTGCACATGCAGATCGATATGGTTGTTTTCCGCTTTGCGCAAGTCGAGGATCTGATTGATCAATTGCAACAGACGATTGGCATTGCGAAGGATCATCTTTATCGCATACGCCTTTTTGGAGTCACTCTCCTGCTCGTACATATCCTTCAACGGGGAGATGATAAGAGTCAGTGGCGTCCGGAATTCATGGCTTATATTGGTGAAGAACTGCATCTTACTCTGATTGAGTTCTTCCTGCTTTTTCGCCTTCATTTTCTCCATCTGCAAAGCATTCCGGTCTTTCATCCTTCCGTATATCACTCTGAACACCAACACAAAAAGGCCTATCGTCAACACGACATACGCCAGTTTAGCCCACCAGGTCAGCCAGAGTGGCGGCAGCACTCTAAGGGTCAACGATGTGATATTGTCCGGAAGATATCCCGGAATATTGCTGGCATAGATCTGAAAGGTATAGGTGCCGGGCGAAAGGTTCGCATAGGTTACGCTTTGCAGCGTAGAAGGAAAGGATACCCATTGCTTATCCGCTCCTTCCAACTGGCACATATAAGAGATGGAAGCCGGGTAGAGCGCGGTGGGAGACGTGAAACGGATCGTAAACGTATTCTCCGAATATTTGAGCACAAGTTCATCGGTGTATTCGAGTGATTGACCCAACAAGATCCGGCCGTTGTGAGGCTTCCCCACGGTGATGGGTTCGTTGAATATATCCAATCCGGTAATATAAACCTTGGGGGCATACTCATTCAAATCCATTTTATCCGGGAAAAAGGAGTAACAACCGTTGGCTCCCCCGAAGAAAATCTCATTTTGCGGGCTTTTATAATACGACGACCGGAGAAAAGCGATACCGCCCAGGTCGTTATTGTTGATTATCTTCTTCACCTGCCTGTGTTTCGGGAGGTAACAGACTATGCCTTCATTGGTGCTGAGCCATAATTCGTTTGGGTACGATACAATGCCATTGACCGAAAGATTCCTTTTTGATATCGCAGACAAGTCATGAATCTCAAACCGGTTATTTGCAGCGTCGAATGTGTACAACCCGGAGGATGTACCGACCCAGATATGCCCGGCAGTATCTTCGACGATGCTGAAGATAAACAGATTCTTCACCAGAGGGTCCGAGTTGTAACTTTCGAATGTTTGACTTTCGATATGCAAACGGCAAATACCGGAATAACTGCCGATCCACAAGGTATGATCTCCTTGCAGGTAAGTCATCGTGACATAGTCGGAAATAAAACCGGGGTATTGCGTGGCCGAATAGTTTGTGAATGTTTCCGTCCGAGGATTGAAATAACTGATCCCATTTCCTTCCGTACCGATCCAGAGGTTTTGTTGCTTGTCTTCGGTAATGCTCCGGACGTAATCGCCCGGCAGGCTATGGGCGTCTTTCGTGTGTCGGTAGGATTTGAATGTACCGGTAGATTCATCCAACGTACATAATCCCCCGATATAGGTCCCCGCCCAGATCTTTCCCCGGCTATCACAGAAGACACTGACCACCGCGTCATCAGGCAATGACGAAGGGTTGTTTACATCATGCTTGTAATGGGTATATTGGCCGGTCGTTCTATGGTAATAGTTTAATCCTCCGCCATCGGTAGAGAAATAGATATTCCCCTGTTTGTCTTCGACTATTCCCGTCACCTGTCCGTAACTCAAAGAGTTCGCATGATCGAAATCGCGCTTGTAACGGGTAAAGCCATCGGGTTCTTTCTGCAAATAACAAAGCCCGTCATTGAACATGCCCAGCCACAGGTTCCCATTCTTATCCTCTACGATATAATGTATTTTACTGTTCACCATATCGTGTCGTTGCCTGGGGATCGCCGGATGCGGATAGAGCGCTTTTTTATTTACATCGAGAATCAATAGTCCCTCCCCTTCCGTTCCGATTAATACCGCATCATCACTGATCTGCTCGATGGCAAAAGCGGTTATGTCGGGCGCCATCCGTTCAATCTTTCCGGAGGCATGATCCAGGGTATACAGTCCGTTCCCCAATGTAGAAATAAGCATCCTGCCATCGCGAAGCGGCATAATCCGCAATACGGAATTGGTGGGTAAATCACTATTATTCTGATTGTAATGGGCAAAGGCATTCGTCGATACATTCCATACCGACAGGCCGTTATCGAATGAAGTAAACCAGATATTTCCGGCCTTATCTTCTGCGATATGACGCACATATTTACTGCATAATTCACCTCCGTCCGCGATCGATAGATACAAAACACTTTCTCCGGTTTGTGGTGAATACTTTAATACGCCCCGGTTGTCGATGCTGAACCAGATATTTTTCCGGGAGTCTTCCATAATCCAGTTATACGAATCCTGCGATGTCGAATCTTCCGTTTCTTCGAATCTCTGTTTCACAAAACATTCCGACTGGTCATCATAATATTGCAATCCACTGAGTGTACCGATCCACAGACGGTTCCCGGAATCATAACAGAGCGTAGTAATATAATTGTTTGTCAACGATGTGGAGTCGTTGTCTTTCTGGTGGTAGACCGTAAAAGAATAACCATCGAACCGATTCAGTCCATCTTCAGTCGCCACCCAGATATAACCTTTCTTATCCTGAACGATACTGTTGATCTTCAGGTTGGATAATCCTTGCAATGAATTGAATATTTTAGCTTGCTGATACTGAATATCAGCAGACAACTGGACTATCCGGCACAAAAAACAAAGGATTAAAAGATAGCGTATTCTCATGCGTTTTGAATTCGTCATTCAAAGTTACAAATAAAATAATTAGTAATGCACACGATCAGCTACTCGTTTAAATCGCTCCATTCTCTCCTCGTAACTCCGCTTATACATTCGCTTCATCCGTTCATCCAAAAACGAATGGTCAATCAATGTGTAAACCAATGAGGGCTTCGCCAGAAACTCATGAATAATATGGGAGATTTGCCGCTCCGGAACCTCCAACAACTCCCCGAATGTCCGGAAGTCCTCCTGGCAAGGATGCCCTTTTTCTTTATACAGGGTGGATTTGTATTCGGCCGGAAACAAACCACCCTCCAATGCAAAGTCCGTATCATCCATATGCAGCGAACTATTGACCAGGTCGTAAGCCGGACTCAGGATATAATCCCCATTCGGTGTTTGCTGCAAAGAGAAATTGATCAGGTGCGCATCTCCATTGGCAAAAATATAATTGAACAGGACCAACTTAAAAAACTTGGAGATCTCTACTTTCCATGCAGCCACATAAGTGGTGAACAACTGTTTTATGTCCAGGTAATCGCCCCCGTATTTAAAGTTGTCCCCATTGATTTTCGCACTCCGTCCCAACAAAGAGGCAAAGTTCTCCTGCGCTATTTTACTGCCGTTGGCTTCGACGTCAAAACGTTTGGTGATATAGGCCGGTTCGCCATCCTGAAAGAAGATCATTGCATTCTCCGCCGTATGGATACGATAGACCTGACGGGCGATCTGCATGGTCAGATGTTCATTGGCCGGCATGAAGTGCCTGTATCGTATCCGCTTATAATCCGGGATCGGCTTAATGATATAGCGTCCCTGCGTTCCTTCCGGCGCCAGTGCAATTTGTCCGTCACGAATAACAGCCGTCAATTTCTCCTGAACACCGGAAATGGAAATCTTGGCCATATTCCCAACCATCTCTGCGCGCGCCTTGTCATCATTTGAAAAATTCAACAAATGATTTACCTTCTTATTATCAAAGACCCTACGCAAAGCGGTTTGGCTATAGGTGTGATAACCGGCAGCTAATGTCCCCGGACAATGAGAAATATTCAATGTCATAACTGAATTTCTTTAACCGTTATACTTCCAATGCTGTCGTATTCGGCAGTCTTTACCAACAAACCGAATTCATCCTTTTCATCCAACTGATAGACTTGCAGTTGCACCTGCCTGTTTACCCCTTCCGACAATAGATTGGAAAAGAAAGGGAATAAATCCGTCGAATGATAAGGCTCCATTGTTTTGGGAAGCGTCAGACTGATGGCTGATTTGTCGCTATCACTATAGTAAACAGGATCATAGCGAAAAGTGTACGTGCGGTTGTCTTCTTCAATCAACTGCCCGGCCAATACCTTATTATTATAAACGTTCGCAACTCTCATACATTTTTCGGTTTCTTAACGCGTATATCTATTTCCATTCCCAACACATCCAACAGGCGACTTAACGTCTCGACAGAGGGGTTTCCCTTTCCGGCTTCAAGCTGCCGGATCGTCCGAAGTCCTATTCCGGAGAAGTCCGCCAAATCCTGTTGCGTGATGTCCAAGAGTAGGCGGCGTTGCTTTAGGGTTTCAAATATGTCCATATAGGCAATATATTGCATTTATCGGCAAATATAAGAAAGAAATTGGAATAAAATTGCCTATTTAGGCAATATATTGCATCTTTCCGATAGAAGTGTACACATTATGCCGGGCAATCCGGGTTTTATCGAGGTAGAAAAATCTCTTTTTGGCAGGATTATTTGTTTGTTGATAACCGTCAACACATTTGTTGATAATTGTCAACAGATCTGTTGATAACTATCAACAAGTTTGTTGATAATTATCAACAAGTGAATAGTCTCGCCAATAAGGTTGTTTTTCAGGCTGCTTTGTTTTACTTTTGCGCAGAGAAATTCTTTTATGGACCAGAGATTAAAACCTATCATGTTTGTCGGCACTTGTTCCGACGCGGGCAAGAGTGTGATCAACGCGGCTTTCTGCCGGATATTTCAACAGGACGGTTACTGGCCGGCTCCGTTCAAAGCACAAAATATGTCACTCAACTCCTACTCGACTCCGGAAGGGGGCGAGATGGGGCGGGCGCAGGTCGTGCAGGCCGAGGCCTGCGGCATTACGCCGCATACGGATATGAACCCGGTCTTGCTCAAACCGACGCACGATAAGAGTTCGCAAGTGATCCTCAACGGCAGGCCGATCGGCAATATGTCGGCGCAGGAATATTTCCGCGATGAGATCGGGAAAGAAGAGTTGTTCGGGGAAGTGACTGCGGCTTTTCAACGGCTCGACGCACGTTTCAATCCGATCGTGCTGGAAGGTGCCGGCAGCATATCCGAACTGAACCTGCGCGACCGCGACATCACCAATATGCGCATGGCCATCGCCACCGGGGCTTCTACCTACCTGATTGCCGATATCGACCGGGGCGGCGTTTTCGGTTCGGTCTACGGCACGATCGCCCTGCTTCGTCCGGAGGAGAAAGCGCGCGTCAAAGGCATTATCATCAATAAATTCCGGGGCGATATCGCAATCTTTGCAGAGGGACGCGCGATGATTCAAGAACTGACCGGCATCCCCGTAGTGGGTATCATCCCCTATTTCCGGGACATCAAGATCGAAGAAGAAGATTCGGTTGCCTTGGAGATGAAAACCAATACCTATAAAGAAGGTAAGATCAATGTGGCCATCGTCTTATTGAAACGCATGTCGAACTTCACCGATTTCGATGTGTTGGAGACCGATCCGCGCTTCAATGCCTATTATACCCACGATACCGACGAAGTGGAGAAAGCGGACATCGTGATCCTGCCCGGCTCCAAGAATACCCTGGCCGATCTGCAGGGTATCCGGGCTAACGGCATGGCCGAAGCGATCGTGAAAGCCTACAAAAACGGAAAGAAAGTGATCGGTATATGCGGCGGATACCAAATGTTGGGCATGCGCCTGGAAGACCCGTTGGGCCTGGAAGGCAATATCCCGGCTGTTCCCGGACTGGGACTCTTACCCCTTATCACAACCATTGAAAACGAAAAGATAACCACGCAGAGTCACTTCACCTTCCTGCCGTCCACCCGCGAGAACCACTGCGAAGGCTATGAGATCCACATGGGACGCAGCCGCCTGATCGACGGCGCTACAGCCCATCCGCTTGTCCGTCTGACAGATGGCCGGGAAGAAGGGTTTTACCTGGATGCACACTGCTGGGGAAGCTATATGCATGGGATCCTGGACAATCCCGCCGTGCTCGATCACCTGGCAGAAGGATTCGAGCAGAAAGAAAATAATACTTCTTTTGACTATAAGGCATTCAAAAACGAACAATACGATAAATTAGCCACCTTAGTGAGGCGGAATGTGGATATGGATTATATCTATAATTCATTACTTTAACATTTTGTTCCATTTACTTTAGGGTATTTTTCGTAATATTGCACCGCTGTTTGCGCAAACACTAAATACAATATACCATGAACAGAAGAAACTTTTTAGGAAAATCAGCCCTTTCGGTGGCCGGTTTGGGCTTAGCCCCGCTGATTGGAGGCTCTTATAGTTCCATTTTGGGGAATACAGCTCCGAGTAATAAAGTCAAAGTCGCATTGATCGGCTGCCGCAGCATGGGTTGGTCCAACCTGAACACCTTTCTGCAGTATCCGGAAGTCGAATGTGTAGCTTTATGCGACATTGACGACGAATGGCTCAACAAACGGGCGGCCGATGTTGAAAAGAAATCAGGCAAGAAAGTGCCGCATCTCTATAAAGACTGGCGTAAGGTGATCGACAACAAAGATATCGACGCTGTGATTATCGGTACGCCCGACCACTGGCACTGCTTGCCGATGATCTGGGCGGCTCAGGCCGGGAAAGATGTATATGTAGAGAAACCGCTGTCGAACACCATCGAAGAATGTAACCTGATGGTCACCGCCGCCCGCAAATACGACCGCGTCGTGCAGGTAGGCCAATGGCAACGCAGCGATCCGCACTGGGACGAAGCCGCCAATTACCTGAAAGCCGGAGGTATCGGCCGTATCCGTACGGTGAAAGTCTGGGCCTATCAGGACGGCAAGCCGACGCTTCCCAAGAAGCCCGACAGCCTGCCTCCCGCCGGTGTAGACTATGATATGTGGCTGGGCCCGGCTCCCAAACGTCCGTTCAACGAATACCGCTTCCACTATAACTTCCGTTTCTTCTGGGATTATGCCGGCGGTTTGATGTCGGACTGGGGTGTGCATCTGCTCGACTATGCCTTGGAAGGCATGAATGTCGGACTGCCCAGCCGTGTATTCTCCGGAGGAGGCAAATTCGCTTACCCCGACGACGCCATGGAAACGCCCGATACGCTGATGGCCACCTATGCGTATCCCGACTTCAATATCATCTGGGATCATGCCTGCGGCATCAACCACGGTCCGTTCGATAAAAAGGAAGGGCTGGCGTTCTACGGAGAGAACGGCACGCTGGTACTGACCCGCGCCGGCTGGGAAGTGATGCCCGTGATCGCCGGAAAGGAAGCCCGCATGGAAGCCGTGCCGTTCAAGAAAGGCGAAGGCAAAGGATTATACAACCATGTCGGTAATTTCCTGAATTGCATCAAGAGCCGCGAGCTGCCGGCTGCCGACATAGCCATCGGCGCGCGCGTAGCCAATATGTCGCACCTGGCCAATATCTCCAGTCGCCTGCAACGCGAGTTGCATTGGGACGACCGCAGCCAGCAATTCATCAACGACGCCGAAGCCAACGCCCTGGCCAAAGCCTATTACCGGGCACCATGGGAACTACCTAAGCTTTAAAAAAGCACAGCATCTCTTTACAGAAAGGTCGGCATCTCTTTGTCAAAAGCACAGCATGTGTTTGCCAAAAGCTACCGACCTTTCCCAAAAGAGCCTTTTTTAGATACTACAACCTGTTTTCTACTTTTTACATTCATCCTTCAGCTATCCGAAGTTTAGAGAAAAGGGTTCAGTGCGAATAGTTATATTCCAGATGAATCACATAGGTGTTTTCTTCTTCGGCAACCGAGTTGTTTTCGTCAATGAAGATCGTTTGCACATATTCGTTGCGGAAGGTATAGTCAAAAAGATATTCCGCACTAATCTGGGCCTGAGGCACGGTGTACCAGTAGGCACGCGATACCAAGTGCGTGTTTAATGCTCCCCCATCAGATTGTTCGGACTATAAAACTCAAGAGCGGCCGGGTTAAACGCAGGCTGAACCATAAAGGGTAAATTCTCCGGACGCTTGTCGGACATATACTCGTAAACCATTTCCCGGCAGCTGGTCCACTAACAGTCAGCTCCTTATCAACATAGATAAACTCCTGACGGCCTTTTTCTGCGTCTTGCAAAATGCAACGAACCTCTCCGATTAACCAGAGAGGTTCGCATTTCCCGTTTCCGGGCTTCGTCCAAATCACCGTTTTTGAGGGAGAGGGGGATATATTAGTTGGGTTTCTGTGCTCCTTTATTGGGTATCGTACCCCAGAGTTTGCCGACTTCAGCCAGTGGATAACGGTTACCATACATCGAGACGCGGTTGGTTTCCGAGCCCTGTTTGTTCATGCCCATGGCAGCACGGAAGGTGTTCATCGCCGAGTTCTCGTTGTACTGTGAGCTTTGACTCAGTTGCATACCCAAATATCCTTTCAGGTAGGGCTCATTGATCGCCTTGCTGAGTACTTCGATCTCGGAGGCGTTCACTTCGCGGTTGTTCTCATACTTTTCCAATTGCTCCACCTCTTCGAAGTTATTGGCAAACTGGAAGTTCCACATGCCACCACCCGAAGGAAGACAGATATCACCCATGCGGTTGGCAAAGAAGAGGTTGTCGAACGCGTTGGTCTTGCGTATCTTATCACGCTTGAGGTCACTGTCGAAGCGGGTGCGGTCGAGGGCAGCGTAGACATTTCCTCCGAAGATATTATCGTGTACATCGTAGCTCATGCGTGTCATATAACGCAGGCCATAGCCCATATCTTCGAGCAGTTTGTCGCGTGTCCAGGTGAAGAGCACGGTGTTGTGGTGGAAGTCGAGTGTCGTCTCATGTTCAGGAGCCACGCCATTGCCACGCACCTCACAGGCTGCCATGCGGCAGGCGATAAAGATATTGTTATAGAACTCCCAGTTTCCGGCGATATTCTCCATCTGTATCCCGTAGTGTATAGCGTTGGCAAATACGCAGTTGCGCACGATCAGTTTGCCCTCCACAGCGCCATAGACAGCCTGCCTGGAGCCGGGTATGCCACCCATGGTAGGAACACCCGAGGGCGATTCGCCTACACAGATAATCCTTCCCGTCTCACAGCCGGCCGGAGCCGAGGCCACCGGGTTCTCGTACACCGGCTGGCAGTAGAGGTTATACTCTCCCATATCGAACACCATGCCGTCGATCATCACCGTGCCACCGCGGTTACCTTTTACGACAACATCCATCAAGGCGTGTGCCCCTGCCGTGCCCGCCTTGGCAATTGCCGCGTCCGGGCGTATCGTGGTCGGGTGTTTCACGGGGTCACGCTCACTAAAGTCCGTGTTCCATCCCCCTTCGAGTGTGAGGTACTTTTTGAGTTCGATAAACCCCTGATCCATCTTACCGAGGTAGTTGCCTTCGGCTATGCGGATCACCGAGCCCTCGTTTGCCGCATCGATGGCTGCCTGCAAGTCTTTGTAGGGTTTTTCCTTGCTGCCGTCGGCGGTACGGCTGCCCGCACCGGTGGATACGCTTACATAGACCGAAGGACCATTGTTGCCTGTGGCGTTAGCCCCTGCCACGGCAGAAGTATTGATTACCTCCGAGCTGGCCTCTCCCGCTTTATTTTGTACCTCTTCGACCTTTTCGGTCGCTTTCTTCAGGGTTTTACCCAACTTACCCAGGCCCTGCGCCTGCGCGGTGAAGCCTGTCAGCAGCAGGGCTGCCGTGGCTATCAAGATGATGTTTCTTCTCTTTTTCATGCTGTTTGTTTTATTGATTGATTAATTATCTCTTTACGCAGCGGACAGTATATGCAACGGCTTCGCGAATTAATCCCGGTCTTATTTCATTGCGATCGAAGTAGAGCGTCCGTGTACTCCATATCTTCCGCGCAGTATCTTCTTCATACGTAGAGGTCATATAACGCCCTCCTTCGGGGCTTGACAGCTTACCATCCCTATCGCGATTGCCCCCTGCCGGTATAAAAAGAGTGTTGCCGGATTTCTTGTCGGTGAATTTGTATCCCTTCACCCCGTTTTGTGTTACCCATTCACGATCAACACTGGTCTTATCTAATAATGCATTTATATCATCTAAGGTCGGTAGGCGATAACCTGCAGGGCAGGGGTTGTTCCTTGTCACCCAACTGTCGTTGGTATCAACGACACTATTCCATTCCTCTCCGTCGTGCGAAGGGGTTAGCGGATCGGTCGGGCTCCAGCCTGTGTAACGATTCCTCTGGTAGTACCATCCAGTATCTTCGGGATTGGAAACGAATAATGCGGGCCTTTCGACGTTGCGCGCTGCCCATGTTACGTTGTTAATTTTCATCTCCCACGCCTTGCCCACTTTCAATACACCCACATTGGACGAGGTTACGCCTTCGATGATGATCCTGAAGTAATAGCTTCCCTCGGGAGTGGCTTGGGCGACGGATGCCCCAAGGGAGACTATATTGTTGTCCTCACCTGGAAATTTGAGGATGGAAAAACGGACACCGATGGGTTCGGTAGCGGTGATCTTTCCCTCCGCATCGCTAAACCACGCTATATCGGCCGTTTTGCCCGTAAAGGTCATGCCGTTCGCACCGGTCAGCGAGTACTTCACCCATTCCATTGTTCCCGAGTCAAGTATGCCGTCTCCGCCATCACCCGTTTGCGCTCCGATAATGAACGTCGGAACCGCGGCCGGCGCTGTTACCGTCACGATACAGGTCGCTGTCTTGCCCCCGTCATCGGTGGTGGCGGTGATGGTGGCCGTGCCTGCTTTCAGGGCGGTCACATTACCGTTGTTGTCCACGATTGCAACTGCTGTATTGCTCGACTGCCAGGCGACATTCTTATTCGTCGCATCCGCCGGAGCCACGGTAGCACTAAGGCTTTCGCTCCCGCCTTCCACCAGTGAAAGAGAGGTTTGGTTAAGGGTTACACCTGTTACAGCTACCGTTACCACTTTCGCTGTGACCGTTACGGCACAGGTTGCCGTCTTGCCTCCGTCTTCGGTGGTGGCAGTGATGGCGATGATACCCGGCTTCAAGGCGACAATACGACCGTCGGAGTCGACAATAGCGATCGAGGCATCGCTCGATTTCCAGGAAACAGTTTTGTTCGTCGCGTCATTTGGCGTAACGGTGGCAGTCAGTTTTTCGCTCGCGCCTTCAGTTAGGGAGAGCGTGGTTTTGTTTAGTTTCACACCGGTTACGGCTACCGCTTTCGCGACCACCGTAAGGGTACAGGTATCGGCTTTAGCGCCTTCCTCTGTTGTAACGACGATCGAGGCCGTGCCCACCTTTACTGCCGACACCTTGCCTTCGCCGTCAACGGTGGCGATATCGGTTTGGGTTGATTTCCAGGCTACCTTCTTATTGGTCGCATTTTCAGGAGCGACGGTTACGGTAAGTGTTTCGCTCGCGCCCAGGGCTAAGGACAGGGTGGCTTTGTTGAGCTTTACGCCCGTTACCGATACGGTGGCCGCCTTAACGGTCACGGTACAGGAGGCGGTTTTTGATCCATCCTCAGCCGTAACGGTGATGGTCGCGTTACCGGCTTTTACAGCTACAATTTTGCCTTCAGCGTCGACGGCGGCAACCGTCATATCGCTCGATTTCCATGTCGACCTTTTGTTGGTCGCATCCGCTGGAACGATCGTAGCTCTAAGGCTTCCGGTCTCGCCCTCTACTAATGCGAGCGTACTCTCACTAAGCGTTATGCCTGTTACTTTTATTATCTCCGGACCCGAATCTTTGCTGCAAGAGATAAAGAAGATACATAAGGCACTCAGCGTAAGAAATACGGTAGTTACCAATCTTGTAAACTTGTTTTTCTTTTTCATACGTCTACTATATTTATTGTGGGTATTGTTATTTGTCGTAGTATCACCCGGCTATTCCTATTTACCAAAGAGCCGCTTTACGATATCGAGCCTATTGAATGCGGAGGCAATATCGCCCAATACAGGTATGTCATAGATACCCCGGATGTATCGCCGATGTATATCCTCCGGCATCGCCTTTACAATCGCCCCTTTTGCTGCCATGCGGATTTGGTGGGACACCGCCGATTGAGCCCCTGACGCCATGTTTTGCTTCAGTTGCTCACCGGGAGCTGTTGTGCCCTCGGGTATCTTTACATACGCTGTAAATTCAACGAAGAGATTATTGTACTCGCGGTTGAGCGTGAGGGAGCTGAACTTCTCCTCAAAGTCGGCCTGGTTTTGGCATCGCTGTCCGAACTGTTCCATCCGCTCGAAGAGTGCTTCCGCCTTTTGCCGGGCCTCTTCGGGCAGGCTGTAATGCGCATAGAGAGCATCGCGCCTATTACTTATTGATTGTGCTATACCTTTATCCATCACATTTACTTTATATATATATTACGGATCGGTTTGTCTTCGGTTGAAAACTTTCCTCACCGCTTGAAAGCAAATGTATGGGTATAGATACAGAAGGGCTGTCACAGATCCCGCATGGAGTAGGACTGCAGCCGCAATCTGTACATTAAATTTGTACTATTTCCGCATGAAGAGAGCTTAACAGTCTGATTATCTGAAGTTGTTTTAGTCCAATCTCCGTTTACCCGACGGGCGTATTCTGTTCAGGTATTTTGATGAATTGTGACGGGGTATATCCGAATGCCTTGCGGAACGAACGGGAGAAATAACTCAGGTCGCTGAAGCCGCAATCGAAAGCCACCTCTTTGATCGATCGGTCACGCTTGGAGAGCAACAATTTGGCTTTGTTCAGGCGTGCCTGCATCACAAAAGAGGTAATGGTATGCCCCGTCATGGCCTTCAATTTGCGTCCCAGTTGCGACTCACTCAGACACATATCCTGTGTAAGCCCGGTGGGGAAGTAGTCGGCATCGTTGAGATGGCTATTGACCACAGAGGAGAGCTTGGTGATAAAGGCCATATTCGGGTCGGTATGCGAGGCGGTCCCTGCCTGAAAGAGGGCATTGGCGTAGGTCTTCATCAATATGGCACGGCTGTCGAGCAGTTGCCTGATGCGCACCAATAGTTCACGTTCATCGAATGGTTTAGCCAGGTAGGCGTCGGCTCCGGCCATCAGGCCATCAAGCTTATCTTCGGTTGTGCCCTTGGCTGTGACCATGATCACGGGGATATGCGCCACGGCTACCGAGGCGCGCAGGTCGGCGGTGAAGGCATAACCATCCTTTTCGGGCATCATCACGTCGGTGATGATCAGATCGGGAATGTGTTGTTCGGCCATCAATAGTCCTTCATTGCCATTTGAGGCGTGGATCAGTGTATATTTGTGTGCAAGGATCCTATCCATATAGTGTGCCACGTCTTTGTTGTCTTCAATAATCAGGATCATCTTCTTCGTGTTCGATTTTTTATCCGGCACGGCATCATCCTCGCTATTATCGAGTTCGACAAGAGGAATATCAGGCTCCTCCGAGCTTAAGTCTTCGCGTTCTTCATCCGGTATCTGCACATTCGACACCGGCAAAGAGAGGGTGAACTCCGTGCCCTTCCCAACGGTGCTGGCAACACCAATCGTACCACCGGCTTCTTCGATGAGTTGTTTCGAAAGGGCGAGTCCGATGCCACTGCCTATCTGACCGATATGCTCCGCGTCGGAAGTATAATAGAGTTCGAAGATATGCGGAAGACGCTCCGGTGTGATACCCTCACCCGTATCTTTGACCTGTATCACGCATTGACGCGCCGCCTCATCGTAACGGAGATGCACCACAATCTTATCTCCCTGCGAACAATGTTTAATGGCATTGGAGAGCAGATTGCTCATCACCTTTTTAAGAGAAGAAGCGATAAAATTCATCGCAAGCGTATTTACCTCGCTATAAACGAAAAGATCGACACCCTTGCTACGGGCATACTGCGTATAGGGTTCCACAATGACATGGAGGTATTCCACCAAATCACCCTGTCGCCACAAGGGCTTGCTAACTCCCGCTTCGGAACGGGAGAAGTCGAGCAATTGATTGACCAGGTGCATCAAATTGCGCCCCTGCCGACGAATTGCCTTCAGATCTTTGGCCTCGTAGAGATCCTTCTCTTTCATGGTAGATAGAATATGCTCGCTCAGCCCGGTGATCACCGTGATGGGTGTACGCAATTCGTGGGTTATATTCGTAAAGAAATTCGAACGCATACGCTCGAGGTTCTTGAGCTCCACTGTCTGCTGGCGCTCCAGCCGGCGTTTGTAGAGTATCAACAATAACAATACAAATAGGCCCAATATAACCGGTATCATCAATAACAGGGCGGCCTTCCGCTTGGCATCCTGTTCGCGATTGAGTTCATCGAGTGCTTCGATCTGTTTGGCATATTTTTCTGTTTCATATTTTATACGCGAGTCGAGTAGCCGCCCCGTTTTCTGGTGCTGCTGTAGGGTATCGGCATAAGCCTGGCTTATACGCAGATCGTTGATCGACTGTTGGAAATCGCCTCGTTTATAGTAATACTCCGAACGCAGTTCGTAGGCTTCTCTGATATGTTGTGGGGAATTGATGTCACAGGCCGTACGCACTCCGGCATCGAGATAGGGCCATACCTTGCCAAGTTGCCCGGTTTTAATATGTATCTTCCCGATACTAAAGCAGGCATTTAACCAATGCCACTTATCGGAGGTATCTGAAAGCAGTTCATAAGCCTGTTCGTACAGCTCCAGCGCGTGCTGATCATCGCCTTGCGTTTCATAGACATGTCCGATATTGATCAGACACAAAGCGATGCCGAGCGGCAGTTTCGCTTTCTCGTTATAATCGAGTGACTTGCGGTAATACTCTTCTGCTTTTACGGGATCGCCCTGATCGAAACAGACGGAACCGATATTCGCATAGTTCATCGCGATACCCCGTAGATTGTTATTGCGTATCTCTATCTCCAATGCTTTCTCATAGCTATTGATCGCCTCCTCTTCTTCGTTTATGGAGTGGTAGATAACCCCCAGCCCATTGTATGAGCTGGCCCTATTGCGTAAGATGGTCAACGTATCCCCTCCCCGATATTCTTCCGCGATCCGTAGGGAAAGATAGTGGTAAGGCGCGGCTTCGTTCAACGCGCCGATCCGCCGGAAGTCGGTTCCCAATTCATTCAACAAGGTGGTTATAAACACGGTATCACTGATCTCATAGCTGATTTGAAGTGCCGCGGTATGGTTCTCTATCGCCTCGCGAAAGCGTGAAGTGTTGCGGGCATCATTACCCAAAGCGCGAAACATCACTTGTTGTCCGATCTTATTGCCATTTTGTTGATAGTAGGCCAACCGTCGTTCCATCTCCAACACATCGTTGGTTCTGTCCGGAAAGACCTCTTTGGTCTCGGCCAGCCAGACTTCTTTCCGGGTCTCAAGTTCTTCCATCAGCGTCTGCTGGGAAGGACGGCAGGCGAAAAGAAAGAGCAGTAGCACGCCCGTCAGAACGATAAAAAGCCTGAACAGAATATATTTCCTCTTCTTTACCTCGGTTTCTTGATTAATTCCCAGCTCAATCATGATCGTATTTAGATTAATGTTTTATCAGGTTATAGTCGCACTGATTTGTGTGCGGTTTAACTTACACATTTACAAATATACGAAATACTATCTTCCATTGTCTTCTTCAGTTGTAGATTAGACAAACAATGTCGAAGATACGACGAGCTTATCCCCTATTACTCGAAGATACGGCGGAACTTGCTGAAGATCTTTTCTTTGACGGTTTTGTTGGGTTGGAAGCTGGGGGAGTTTTGCCAGCCGGTAAGCGTATCCTTTTCCGAAGCGGAAAGGGTTTCGGGGATATAGACGCTGACATTGACCAAGAGGTCGCCCGTCCCGTAGCTGTTGATCGATGGCAACCCTTTGTTGCGCAGGCGTAAGACCTTGCCCGGCTGCGTTCCCGGTTCGATCTTCAGTTTGGCTTTGCCGTCGACCGTCGGCACCTCTACCGTGGTACCCAAAGCGGCTTCGGGAACCGACAATAAAAGATTGTATAACAGGTCGTTCTCATCGCGGATCAGTTCCGGATGGCTTTCTTCTTCGATCAGGATCAACAGATCGCCGTTCACACCACCGTGGCGGGCCGCGTTGCCCTTGCCACTCATCGAGAGTTGCATGCCTTCAGCTACCCCTGCCGGGATATTGATGGTGATGATTTCATCGTCTTTCACAATGCCTTCGCCGCCACAAACGGTACATTTCTTGGTGATCACCTTGCCGTCGCCACCGCAGGTGGGACAGGTGGATTGCGTCTGCATCTGTCCGAGGAAAGTATTGGTCACCCGGGTGACTACCCCGCTACCGTGACAGGTTTCACAGGTCTTGGTGCTCTTATCGTCTTCCGCGCCACTGCCATGGCAATGCTTACAACTGACGAATTTCTTGACTTTGATCTTCTTCTCCACACCATTGGCGATCTCTTTGAGGTTGAGCTTCACCTTCACGCGCAGATCGGAACCCCGGTTGACCCGTCGTCCGCCCCGCGAGCCACCGCCGAAGCCGCTGAAACCGCCGAATCCGAAATGGCCGCCAAAGATATCACCGAACTGCGAGAAGATATCGTCCATCGACATACCGCCGCCATAGCCTCCGCCGGCTGCCGAGCTGCCGACACCGGCATGACCGAACTGGTCGTAGCGTTGTCGTTTCTGCTCATCGCTCAAGACATCGTATGCCTCGGCGGCTTCTTTGAATTTCTCTTCCGCTTCTTTGTTGTCCGGGTTCTTGTCCGGATGGAATTCGATCGCCTTCTTCCGGTAGGCTTTCTTTATTTCTTCCGCCGAGGCGTTTTTGGCCACGCCCAGCACCTCATAATAATCTCTTTTAGCCATATTCGTATGTGTGTTATGTCTTCTTTATTTATTCGCCAACGACTACTTTGGCGTGACGGATCACTTTATCGTGGAGCGTATAACCGGTTTGCACACAGTCGATCACCTTTCCTTTCAGTGTCTCTTCGGGAGCGGGAATAGTGGCCACAGCGTCCGAGGTCTCCGTATCGAACACCTGGTTCAACGGCTCGATCGGCTTCACGCCCTGCTGGGCGAGGAAACTCATAAACTTCGTATAGATCAGTTCGACGCCTTCGGCAACCGCCTGAATATCTTCCGCTTTCTTGATCGTCGTGAGCGCCCGCTCAAAGTCGTCGATCACAGGCAAGAGGTTGATAAGCACCGCTTCACCACCGGTCTTGATCAATTCCGCTTTCTCGCGCAACGTGCGTTTGCGGTAGTTATCAAACTCCGCCATCAGACGCAGATGGGAGTCGTTCAAGTCGTTATACTTTTTTTCGGGATCGGCACACGGCTCTTCCGACACATTGTCAGCATTCATTTCATTCTCTGCCGAAACGTTCTGTTCTTCCTGCAAATTTGGCGCACCGTTCGCTCTCATCTCTTCCTCCTGAAAAGGCTTTTTCGCTCCGTCTTGGGGATTCGTTTTATTCATGTCTATTTATTTTTTTATCATTATCTTCTAATAACCAAACAGATAGACCCGAAGCTCTTTCTTTCTCATACGAAAGACGCAAACAGGTCCATCCCGGCATTCAGTAATATCCTATCAAATATATTGCCAACTGTTCACCAGCACAAAAAATATCTTTAACTTTGCATAAACGAAGAAATTGAAGTTATGAAGAGAGTTATACTATTTGTCGTACTCATCGGTTTGTTTATTTCAGGCAATAAGATACAAAGTCAGAACAACTATATCTGCCGTCCCGGCTTCGCGTATGAGATCAGTAAAAGCGCAAACTGGGGAAAGGGGCTTCCGGTCGTCAACCAGATCATCCCCTACTCTTCCGCCGAATTGGCCGGATTGAAATACGGAGACATCATCGAAATGATCGATGCGGTTCCGACAGCCGGGCTCACCGCGGAGGAGCTGACGCAACTGACCAATCCGGTGGATAAAAACGAGATCACGCTGACCGTCCGTTCCATCGGCGCCCCATCCAAAGAATTGCGCATCCGCAAAGAATGCAAACGTTCGAACACGATCACCGAAGATCAATTGGCGATCGCTTTCAATATGTACAGCCTCGAGACGACCAGTGAGCGCCAGTTCGTTTGTCCGTTTAAGATCACCGTCACACCCGATGCGGTCGACTTCAGCAAGTTCAATACGTATGCCTTCTCGCCGATCGACCAGAACAACCTGGCATTGGAAAACACCATCAATGAAGCCATCGGAAAAGAATTGGCAGACAAAGGAATGACGTTCGATGCCGAGCGTCCCGACATCCTGATCCAGACCTTTTACTTCTTCGACCGCAATCCCAACTTCAAAGGAGCCAATCCCTTAGTCGTTGAGAAAGAAACTTTGTATCGTTACGATGTGACGTACAGCCGCATGGTGAAGGTGCCTTTCCTCAATTACCAGACGGTGGAGTCAGAGGCTGAATACCTCCTGCAATTCGGTTTCCGCCTGATCGACCAGCGGGATCTCACCGGACGGGTCCTGTGGGAATGCGAAGCCAATGAACTGCTTGAGAGTTCGTACCGCTTAGACGACTATGTCCGTATCCACATCCCCCTGATGTGTATGCAGTATCCGTATGTCAAGTACACCCGGAACGTACCGTACACGGTGAATAAGAAGAGTTACAACTATACCGGTATCCAGTACGATATCGACCGGCTCGAGATGGTGGTCGAAGTCGATCGCAATTCGCCGGCCTATGCCGCGGGCGTGCGTGCCAATGACGTGATCGAGCAGATCGGCCGTCACCGGATGAACCGTACGGCCGAAGAATTCACGGCCGCCTACAAGCGGTTTATCTTGAATACCATGGATTATCGTGATCCGAAGACGTTGTTTACCGATGCGAACGGCTTTCAGCATTGTATGTTCTGGGATACCTTCAAGTATGCCCAGGTAGCCAATACGTTGCAGAAGAACAATGCCCAGGCGCCGTTCTCTTATCTCTATTACTTCACCCCTTACGTTAATCCTTCCGGCAACAATGCCTGTGTTTTCCAGATCAAACGCGGCAAAGAGAAGAAAGAAATCACGATCCGTCCGACAATCCGGACCGATGTGACCATTGAAATTAAATAACAGAGAACCAATTACACGTGATATATCCGCCTAATTTTGAACAAAAAACGGGGTTTGACACCATACGCCGTTATCTTTCCGATAAATGTTTGAGCCCGTTGGGGCAAGAATGGGTTGCCGAGATGAATTTCTCCGCTGATTTCGAAACGGTTACCGACCGTTTGGAGCAGACCGAAGAGTTTGTCCGCATCCTGCATGGCGACCGGGAATTCCCCGCCAGCTATTTCTTCGATGTACGTTACTCCCTCCAGCGCATCCGCCCGGAAGGGACCTGGTTGGACGAGAAAGAGTTGTTCGACCTCAAGCGTTCGTTGCAAACCATCCAGGAGATGGTACGTTTCTTCTCTACCCATAGCGAAGAAGAGCAACCGCTTTACCCGCGCCTGACCCGGTTGGTGGGCGATGTCGTGGTCTTTCCTCAGCTGATCGGCAAGATCGACGCGATATTGGATAAATACGGAAAGATCAAAGACAATGCCTCGCCTGAACTGATCCGGATCCGCAAAGAGATGTCGTCGACGATGAATAGTATCTCGCGCAGCCTGCAATCGATCCTGCGCTCGGCGCAGTCGGAAGGGCTGGTCGACAAAGATGTAGCGCCAACCATGCGCGACGGCCGATTGATGATCCCGATCGCTCCGGCGTATAAGCGGAAAATCAAAGGTATCGTGCACGACGAATCCGCCAGTGGCAAGACCGTATTCATCGAACCGGAGATTGTGGTCGAAGCCAACAACCGCATCCGCGAGCTCGAAGGGGAAGAACGGCGGGAGATCGTGCGCATACTCACTTCGTTCACGGAGATCGTGCGTCCTTCGGTGCCCGATATCCTCCATTCGTACACCTTTATGGGGGAAATTGATTTTATCCGCGCCAAAGCGTTGTTTGCCGAGCAGATTCAGGCCATCAAACCCATCCTCGAAGAGAAACAAGAGATCGACTGGATGCGCGCCGTGCATCCCCTGCTCTATCTCTCCCATCAGAAACAAGGCAAAGAGGTCGTTCCGTTGGATATTACCCTGCGCGATGAGAAACGGCTGTTGATCATCTCCGGTCCGAACGCGGGTGGAAAATCAGTCTGCCTCAAGACCGTCGGACTCTTGCAGTATATGCTGCAATGCGGGCTGTTGATCCCGGTCTATGGCAATTCGCATACCGGCATCTTCAGTCAGATCTTTATCGATATCGGCGATGAGCAGAGCATCGAGAACGACCTGAGTACCTATAGCTCGCATCTGACCAATATGAAGTTCTTCGTGCGCCACTGCGACGACAAAACCCTGTTGTTGATCGATGAGTTCGGTAGCGGCACGGAGCCCCAGATCGGAGGCGCCATCGCCGAAGCTTTACTCGACCGCTTCAACCGCCGGAAAAGCTTCGGTGTGATCACTACGCACTACCAGAACCTCAAGCATTTCGCCGAAGAACACGAAGGGGTAGTCAACGGCGCCATGCTCTACGACCGCCACCAGATGCAACCCCTGTTCAAGCTATCCATCGGCAACCCCGGTAGCTCCTTTGCCATCGAGATTGCCCGTAAGATCGGATTGCCCGAAGAGGTTATCGCCGATGCGTCCGAAAAGGTCGGCTCCGACTATGTCGATATGGATAAATACCTGCAGGATATCGTGCGCGACAAACGCTATTGGGAGAGCAAACGGCAGAACATCCGGCAGCAGGAAAAGAAACTCGAAGAGGTGACCGCCCGCTACGAGAAAGATCTCGAAGCAGTCAACAAACAACGCAAAGAGATCGTGCGCCAGGCCAAAGAAGAGGCCGGGCAGATCCTGGCCGATGCCAATGCCCGGATAGAGCATACGATCCGCGAGATCAAACAGGCGCAGGCCGAGAAAGAACAGACCCAGTTGGCGCGCAAGGCCCTCGAAGAGTTCAAAGCAACGGTCTTATCGGCCGAAGAAGAAGACGCCCGTATCGCCCGTAAGATGGCGAAGATCAAGGAGCGCAACGAAAAGAAGAAGAAAAAAGAAAAGACGGCAACCGCCAAGCCGGTCTTCAACCGGGAAGTGATCGAAGCAGGCGACGCCGTGCGCCTCAAAGGGCAGACCTCCGCCGGCACGGTGATGGAGGTGCAGGGCAAGCAGGCTGTGGTTGCCTTCGGCATGATCAAGAGCACGGTCAAAATTGAGCAGTTGGAGAAGGTCAGCAAAGGACAGCTCAAGAAAGAAGCGCAGAAGAGCACCTTCGTCAGCGCGCAGACCGCCGACAATATGCACGACAAGAAATTGAACTTTAAGCAGGAGATAGATGTTAGAGGAATGCGGGGGGATGAAGCATTGCAGGCGGTGACCTACTTTGTCGACGACGCCATCCTGGTGGGCGTGCCCAAAGTACGTGTCCTGCATGGCACCGGTACCGGCATCCTGCGGCAACTGATCCGCGACTACCTGCGCACCGTGCCGGGCATCAGCCGTTACCACGACGAACACGTGCAGTTCGGCGGCGCAGGCATCACCGTGATTGAGTTGGAATAACATAAAGGAAAGACATCATGGACAAAGTCAATCCGCGCCGGCGGCGGCGCCGGACGAACAACCGGCACCTGTCGGAGAATTACGCCTATACCGGCACACACCAGACGGAGACACAAATCTCCCTCACCCAGTACGACGAACACAGTCTGTCGACACAGCCCGTCAAGACCGCCGACATCGCCCTCCGAAAGCTGGCCGATCCGGCAAAGATCAACTGGTTTCAGGTCAGCGGCCTGACCGACGCCGAGCGCATCACCCATATCGTTCGGGAATGCGGCTTGCATAACCTCGATGCGAAAGATATTCTCACCCCTCAGCACGTGATCAAGATCGAAGAGCGCGAAGGCCATCTGTTGGTCATCCTTAACTCCTGTTATTACAACGAGAATAAAGAACTGCGCTCGGAACATATCAGCCTGGTGGTGACGGGCAACCTGGTGGTCAGCTTCACCGAGAGCAACAACCCCGTTTTCGAGAACGTCGCACGCGCCCTGAAGGACAATCTATTGAATATCCGCAAGAAAGGTACCGGCCTGTTATTGGCGTTCCTCCTGAATACGGTCACCGCCAACCTCGCCGACGCAGCTTCGGAGGTCGAGATCCTGCTCGAAGACATCGAAGAGGAACTGCTCGACTCCAGCGCCCGACAGGGCGAGAACTTCGGACAGAAAATCCAGGAACGCCGGCGCGACTATATCACCATCCGCAAAAATAGTCAGCCCTTGAAAGACCAATTCACCAAGCTGATGCGATCGGAATCCGGCATTATCACACCCGAACTCCTGCCGATCTTCGGCGATATCGCCGATCAGATCGCTTTCATCATCCAGACGATGGAAGGTTGCCGTGAAGTGATCTCTTCACTGGTCGATCTCTTTATCTCGAACAACGACCTGAAGATGAATGCCATCATGAAACGATTGACGGTCGTCTCTACGATCTTTATCCCGCTGACCTTCCTGGCGGGAATCTGGGGCATGAACTTCCGACTGATGCCTGAACTCGACTGGCGCTACGGTTACCTGGCTGCCTGGGGCATTATGATTGTTTCCGGCCTGGGAACTTGGTTTTTCCTCAAGAAAAAAGAATGGTACTGACGGCCTTGGGGAGTTAAACGTACCTCTGATTTTATTTAGACGTACCTCATAACTGTTTTTGAGGTACGTCATAATTTGTTTTGAGGTACCTCATAATCATTTTTGAGGTACCTCAAAACTATTTTATCCGGCAGCTTTCTAAAAAAGTCAGGGGATGAAGCGATATAAGTGATCGCTTTGTTGGCGAATCTTGCAGGTGAGCATCGGATGATAGGCGGGGTGATGGGCAAAGAACTGCTCGACCTCTTCACGCGCCTCCGCCGAGAGATGACCGGCCAATAAAGCGCGCAGCCAATGGGTCGGGAAGAAGATATCGCCCGTGCGCTGTACCTCCGTGAGTGCCTCCAGGGCGGGACGGATATAGCCTACGGCCTCCTCTTGGCGCAGCGTATGGTTGAGATGGGCCAGTGCCGTCGAGGCCCAGGGTTCTATCCGGCGGTTCTCGGCCTGCAACAGGGAGGCAAATACGCTGTCGCGCACCGCCCGGTGCGGGGAGACGGAAGGATATGCGAAGTCGAACGCCGCCAGCCGGTCGGGATTGCTGATGCGTTGGCGCTGGGTCGCACCGATCGCTTCGGCCCGTTCGGGCAGCCGGATCGCCAGGGTGTAGGCGAGCGTGATATAATCGTTTTCACTCAGGGCACAGCCTTGCGGCGGTTGCTGATTTTCCCATATCGCATACAAACGGGCAATGGCTTGCGGCGTATCTGCCACGGTGCGGTACGTGCGAAGCGCCTGCAGCCGGTGTGCCGGGTTGGCGTGGGTTGTCGCAATCGTCCATAACGCCTGTTCCGCCGGGGCGGAAGGCAGGTGATAGTAATACTGCGCGTTCGCCAGGTAGCCGATCGCCAGCGCATAGAGCAGGCTGTTGGGCTCGTGGGCAATATAGGTCAATAGTTCATCGCGGAAGCGGAGGGGATCGACCGTTTGATTCATCAGGTTCTCATACAATATGATCAATACGGCACCTTTCTCCACCTCATCCGTCGAAGTATGCAGCCGTTGGAAACAGGCATTGCTCTGCTCCGGCGTCAGGCGGTAGAAGCCATACCCCCGCCCGTCGGCATTGGGGATTGTGTCTCCGGGTGAATCGATCACCGGCATACCTTTTTCATGCACCCAATAGCGGCTCCAGGCATCCAGGTCGTCCGTCGTCAGGGCGTCCCAGATAGCGATCAGGTCTTCCCAGCGGGCATTGCCGTAGGCGTAGGTCGTCAGGTAGGTCTGAATGCCCTTCCGGAAAGCTTCTTCGCCGATCTTTCGGACCAGCATATCCAATACGATCGGCGACTTATTGTAGATGATTTGTCCGTAGACCAATCCGGCATTCGAGAGATTGTCCAATGGCTGTTTGATCGGGTTCGTGCCCGCCGTACGGTCTTCCGAATAGGCGGAAGGGAAGTAGTCGCAGAGGAAATTCAAGCGGTGATTGATCTCCGGGAATAGCGGTTCCACAATCCGGGAGGCGAAGTAATTGGCAAAGATCTCTTTGGTCCATACGTCGTCGAACCACTGCATGGTCACGTAATCGCCAAACCACATGTGGGCGGTCTCGTGTGCGATCAGCGTGCTGCGGCTCAGGCGCTCGTTGAGTGTCGGTTGGGCGTTGAGGAACATACGCCGATCGTTGTACAATGTAGCGCCCGTATGCTCCATTCCTCCGTATTGGAAGCCCGGCAGGATGATCACATCGTATTTGGCAAAAGGATAAGGTACGGCTGTGTACTTTTCCATCCATTCCAATGCTTCGAACACCTCTTCGGCAATCGCCGGGCATTGCGCCACCTTGAGCGGATCGGTCTCCCGGTGGTAAATCGAGATCCGGCGATCGCCCCGGCTAAATTGTTCCTGTCGCAGCCTTCCGGCGACAAAAGAGAAAAGATAGGTGCTGAGCGGTTCGCTTGTGGCGAAAGAATAAAAGCGTTCGTTGGTCGCCCGGTCTTCGATGACATTCAGTGTCGGGCTATTCGCCACCGCTTCCCAGCCCGCCGGCGTGATCAGCCGCAGGGAATAAGTAGCTTTCAGGTCCGGTTGATCGAAACAGGGGAAGAGCGTGCGCGCCCGGTCGGGTACCAATAAGGTGTACAGGTAGTCATCGCGCCGGTTCAACGATTGGTCAGACGCTTCGAAAGTGAGGAAGACGGCGTTCGGGCCTTTGCGCAGGGCGTTGCGGTCGATCACGATATGTTCCTGCGCGAACGTATACGAAACGGTTTGGTTGTTGACCGTCAAGGATTTGATCTGCCCGGAATCCGCCCGAAAGTCGATGATAACCGGCTGTTCCTCCGAAAGGTCGAACGACAGGATCACTTCGCCCATCACCGCTTCGTGGCGGGATTCGGGAAGGTGAAAAGCCAATTCGTAATGCACATCCTGATAATTGGCTTTGCGAAACTGTGCCAACGTCTCGCTTACGCCAGCCTCATACAACGCGCGATCGTCGTAGGCCGCAGGCCGGCACGAAAAAAACGATACGAGAACGCAGATTCCGAGGCATAGACTTGTGTTTTTCATCCTATAATAATTTTATTCCCTTACATAATCGGCGATGGAAAGGAAGTTCTTTTCCAACTGATACATCCGGCTGGCCATAAACGGAAAGAAATCGCCCCAATGCGTGCGGCGGTGGATATCGATTCCTTCTTTGCGTACATAGACGCGGGCAACCTCTTCCCCACTCTCGCGCGTATAACAGATATCCCAGATCACCTCGTCGGGCAGGTCGCGCTCGAGGCATTCTTTATACCAGGTGAGCTTCTCGAACATCGCCAGGCGGTCGTCTTCCCTGCGGTGGTTGACCTCCAGGATCACCTCCGCCGCCGTCCGGTTGGCCTCAAACTTCAACTCAACCCCTTTCACTTTGGTATCGTAAAGACGCCACATCTTCTTTCGCCCCCAGAGGTAAGGCTGTACTTCGCAATAAGCGGCAAAGCCTTCCCAAAACTCAACTTTCAACTGCTTCAGTTCCTCTTTCGTATACATCTATTTGTATATATCTTTCTTCTTCAACCGGACAACCTTGCCATACGCTGCCAGTTTTTGCATATCGATATGTTTGGCGTTGCCGACAATGACATAAACGATCGGCTTGCCCTGAATATCTTCCTGGTAGAAACGAAGAATATCTTCCATCCCCATACGGTTTACATCCTCCAGGTAGGTCTTATTCGGGTCTTCCGCATAACCTTCGCGCTGATAACCGGCAATGCGCGAGGATAACTTCCGGAACGAAGGGTATTCGTTGTTGATATGGTTGTAGACCGTCTGCTTCAATGCCTCTATCCGTTCGGGACGCTCGGGCATCTCGCGGATCAAAGAATCCAACACAGCCATAGCATCCAAGGTCTTATCGCCCTGAGTCGAAAGCATGGTGATAAACTCTCCGCTACCTTCTTTCTTCTTGTACGGAGGCATATAATACTGGGCGGATACCCGGTAGGCGTAAGAACGAAACTCCCGGATCTCCTGAAACATCAACGAAGACATATCGCCTCCGAAGTAACCGGCAAAGAGCTTCGAAGCATGTCGCTCGGCTAAGTCCATACGGTTATCCCCTTTCACATAACTATAAACAATCGATTGCGACAGGTCGGGCATATCCAGGAAGAAGACGGTAGGCTGGTCGTATGTGCGGGGCTCGCGGTAGACCGGCGAGTGGGATTCTTTCTCGATCCGGCGTATAATATCCGTCTGCGACAAGACCTCTTTCACCTCATCGGGAGTCAACGTGCCACAATAGTGCAGGCCGCAAGCGGTTTTCTGGATCTCATGGAAAACGGCCAACAGATCTTCGCCTTTTAGCTGCTTGACACGGGAGAGCGGCCACTTGGTCAGGTAGCGCGACTGCTCGCCATACTTTACTTTCTCCAATAGGGCAACCACCATATTGTCGTTCGACTTGACAAAAGCCTTCTCCATCACTTTCACTTCGTCGATCACCTGCTTGATCTTCTTATTATCCGCCTGAGGACAGGCCAGAAACTCACGGATCAGGTCGATCGTCTCCCGAAAGTGGTTGTCGAAGCCGGTAATCTTCACATGGAAATCGGTATCGGTCACCTCAAAAGAGACCGTGCTTCCGAACATCTGCAATTGGTTACGGAAGTCTTCGAACGAATGCTTTTGCGTACCGATATAATTCAGGTAACTGGCCAAAAGCGTCAGCTCCGGACGCTCGAGCGCACCGACGCCATACGAGAGATTCAGGGTGAAGATGTCGTTCACCGGATTGGGTGTGACAAACAAAGTCGCCTTGTCGTGGAAAATATACGAGAAGACATCCTTCTCGAAATCGATGAAATAAGGAGCGATCTCTCGGACGGGTATCTTCTCCAGCTCCCGGGCATAGACCGAGAAGGAGTCACGGTTCTGCGGAACGATCGGCGCATACGCCGGCTTGGGCAGGTGTTCTTTCGGGTACTTACCGGTTTTCTTCTTGATGTGTAGATAGTTGTCAGAGAAGTACTTTTGCGCCACAGCGATGATATCTTCTTTGGTCAACGCCTCGATGCACGCGATACTCCCTACATACTCTTCCCAGCTCTTGCCTTGCGAATAAACTTTCATCATCATCTGCGCCCGGGAATTGATATCTTCCAATGCCGAAGCATATTCTCTTTTCTGTTCGAGCTTCAGACTTTGAAAAATCTCGTCCGAGAAATCCCCTTTCTTGATCCGTCCAATGGCATCCCAGAGCATCTTCTCCGCACTGCCGTAGGATTGGAAGACCAGTTTAGGCACGGCCATCAACCCCAGGATCCCCGCTTCATTCAGACTTTCATTCAAAGCCATGGAAGAGAGCAATTTCCGGTCGACCACCAGTTGATCCAGGAAACCGGTGCCGTTCGAGTTGTTCAATAAGTTCACGGCGATAGTCAAGGCCACCTGGTCTTTATGGTTCGCCGGAACACCTCGGAAACCCAGCGCCATCACCTTGACCACCGGAACCGGGAACTTGATCCGGATCTGCTCGCGCCCCTTGAAAGGCGGCAATTCGACAGGTGCATTCGCCGGAGCTTTTCCCTCTTTGATGCGGGAGAATGTTTTTTCCAACACGGGCAGGATCTCCTCCGTCTGGAAATCGCCGGAGAGGATCAATCCCATATTGGAAGCCACATAATACGTATCAAAGAACTTACGCATCTCCGACAGGCGGGGATTCTTCAGGTTCTCCGTACTTCCCAGGATCGGATACGCATAGGGATGGGGATGAAAATAACGTTCGGTCAATCGCTCGATCGCCTGGCTGCCCATGATGTCGCTATACATATTCTTTTCTTCGTATACGGTTTCCAGTTCGCTCTGGAACAGGCGGAAAACGGGGTCGATCAGCCGTTCACTGTTCAACTCCGCCCACTGTTCGAGGTACTGGGGTGAGAAAGTATTGAAGTAAACCGTATAATCATACGAAGTGCCGGCATTCAGGCGGGTCCCTCCGTAGCGGGAGATCAGGCGATCGAACTCATTGGGGATCACAAAAGCGGCGGCTTTGCGGCTCAGTTCATTGATCTCCAACTGGATCGATTCTCTCTCGTTCGGGTCGGAAGTGGCAGCGAGGGCATCGTACTTGACTTCGATCTGATCGAGGTATTTCTTTTCTTCTTCGTAATCAATCGTACCGATCTTTTCGGTTCCCTTGAACATGATATGCTCAAAGTAATGGGGGATACCGGTATCCGGTGAGTCCTTCGCACCGGCTTTGACCACTACAGCGCCGAACACTTTGGGCTGCGTATGGTCTTCATTCAGCCATACAGTCATGCCGTTACTCAAGGTATGCTCTTTGATCCGAAGCGGTTCCGAAACCTGGGCCGATAACAGACCGGTACAAGATGTGATCATCATGATGGGAAGAAGTTTCATTTAGTATTGTTCTTTCTCGTTCGGGAAGTCTTCGCGTTTGACATCTTCGATATAGCTCTGCACAGCCGTCGTGATGATATCTTCCAGATTGGCGTAACGACGCAGGAAGCGGGGCGAGAATCCTTTGGTCAGTCCCAACATATCATGCATCACCAGAACCTGGCCGTCGACTCCGCCTCCGGCACCGATACCGATCACCGGGATCGCCAGTTCGGAAGCGACCTGCGTAGCCAGTTTCGCCGGGATCTTCTCTAAAGTAACGCTGAAACAACCCAGCTCTTCCAACAGGTGGGCATCTTCGATCAACTTCTTTGCCTCAGCTTCTTCTTTGGCGCGAACGGTATAGGTACCGAACTTATTGATCGATTGCGGGGTTAAGCCCAGATGACCCATGATGGGGATTCCGGCGCTCAGTATTCTTTCGATGGATTCTTTGATTTCCAGTCCGCCTTCGATCTTGATACAATCGGCATGCGTCTCTTTCATCACCCGCACAGCGGAAGCCAATGCCTCTTTCGAATTGCCCTGGTAGGTTCCGAAGGGAAGGTCGACCACGACCAAAGCACGTTTGACAGCTTTCACTACCGACTTACCGTGATAGATCATCTGATCCAGCGTGATCGGCAGGGTTGTCGTATTACCCGCCATCGTATTCGAGGCGGAGTCGCCCACCAGGATCACATCCATTCCCGCTTCATCAATGATCCGGGCCATGGAGTAATCGTAAGCCGTCAACATGGAGATCTTCTCTCCCCGTTGCTTCATTTCCATCAGGCGATGTGTTGTTACCTTCCGGTTTTCCAAATCTCTTTTTGCTACAGACATAGTGTTTTATTATTTGTTATTCAACGGGGCAAATGTACGTATTTATATTAAAAAAATACTCGTGCGACCGTTTAAGATCAGAACACGAGTAATCACTCTTCAGCTAATTATTTAAAAAGCATTCAACTCTTTATCCACCGTTTTCAAATCTTTCAATTTGAGTTCAAGCTCTTCCTTTTCTCTCAATAAGCGAAGCTCTTCATTTCCCAACCGATCCTTTCTGTAGCGCATTGCCAGGGCTATAACCTGCTCTAACTCGTCAAAGGTCAAGCGTTTCAGATTAGACTTCACAACACTTAAAGACGACTTCTTCCCTTCTTCTTTTCTTTTTCTACCTCTACGTTCCATAACGTTCATTTTAATTAATTAAAGTAATAACATACAGTGATTTTGTTTAAATAACAATTGCAGCAATTGTTTTGTTTTTCGCCTTTGTTTTTTTTATGCGCATAATTCTTCTTAAGCAAATTATTTCTAAGTTTGCACAAAACAAAATCAATCCCATTCACCCAAAAGGAATATAAAAAGAAACCAGATGGAACAAAAAACCCAATTAAACGAAGTTAAGAAGGATTACCACAGCCCGATGCATACGGCTGAGCATATCCTGAATCAAACGATGGTGCGCATGTTCGGATGTCCGCGCTCGATGAATGCGCATATCGAAAGAAAAAAGAGCAAATGTGATTACCGGCTGACGGAAATGCCGACGGAAGAGCAAATGGCGGAAGTGGAAAGAAGAGTCAATCAGGTGATCGATCAGCATCTTCCGGTAAAGATTGATTTCCTTCCGCTGGAAGAGGCCGCAGGGATTGTCGACCTGAACAAACTACCGGCCAATGTGAGCGATACGCTGCGGATCGTACGCGTGGGCGATTACGATGCCTGTGCCTGTATCGGCGATCATGTGCAGAATACCTCGGAAGTGGGGCACTTCAAACTGCTCAATTATGATTATCAAGAAGGTAGACTGCGCTTACGATTCAAATTAGTCGAATAAAATTCATCTGTTTCTTCCCCTGATCCGTTTTTTTTTGTAAGTTTGCAGGCGCAAAAAGATTACATATTTCTACAATTCTAAATAAATTACTTATGGTATCCATTGACAATTTCAATTTTGCCGGCAAAAAGGCATTTGTGCGAGTGGACTTCAACGTTCCTTTAGACGAGAATTTCAACATCACCGACGATACGCGTATCCGTGCGGCATTACCGACGCTGAAAAAGATCCTGGCCGATGGCGGAAGCCCGATTATCGGTTCCCACCTGGGGCGACCGAAAGGCGCGACCGACAAGTTCTCACTCAAACATATCCTGGGTCATGTGTCCGAGCTGTTAGGTGTTGATGTTCAATTCGCAAATGACTGTATCGGGGAAGAAGCCGCTGTCAAAGCTGCCGCTCTGCGACCGGGAGAAGCCCTATTGTTGGAAAACCTTCGTTTCTATGCTGAAGAAGAAGGCAAAGCCCGCGGATTGGCCGAGGACGCGACAGACGAAGAAAAGAAAGCGGCTAAGAAAGCGGTGAAAGAAAGTCAGAAGACATTCACCAAGACATTGGCTTCGTATGCCGATTGTTATGTCAACGACGCCTTCGGTACGGCTCACCGCGCACATGCGTCGACCGCATTGATCGCCGACTACTTCGATACCGATCATAAGATGTTCGGTTACCTGATGGAGAAAGAAGTGAAAGCCGTTGAGAAAGTGATGAAAGACATCACCCGTCCGTTCACCGCCATCATGGGAGGATCGAAAGTGTCTTCCAAGATCGAGATCATCGAAAACCTGTTAGACAAAGTAGACAACCTGATCATTGCCGGCGGTATGACCTATACCTTTACCAAAGCAAGAGGCGGAAAGATCGGCAAATCATTGGTTGAAGACGATAAACTGGACCTGGCACTCGAACTGATCCAGAAAGCGAAAGACAAAGGCGTAAACCTTGTCTTGGCCGTAGATGCGAAGATCGCCGACGACTTCAGCAACGACGCCAATACCCGCTTCTGTGCCGTCAATGAGATTCCTGATGCATGGGAAGGCCTGGATATCGGCCCGGAGACCGAAAAGATCTTCGCCGGAGTGATCGAACAATCCAAAACGATCCTGTGGAATGGTCCGACGGGCGTATTCGAATTCGATAACTTCACCTCAGGCTCCCGCTCGGTAGGCGAAGCCATCGTGAAAGCCACGGCAAACGGAGCCTTCTCACTGGTCGGTGGTGGCGACTCGGTTGCCTGTGTGAATAAATTCGGTATGGCCGACAAAGTATCTTATGTCTCCACCGGTGGTGGCGCCCTGTTGGAAGCCATCGAAGGCAAAACCCTGCCGGGCATCGCAGCCATCGAAGGACTGCCGTATTGATTACCCGATACAACCCAATAATCACAAAAAAAGCCATCTGTTTCAGATGGCTTTTTTTTATTTTACGGCAAAGCAACTTATCGCTTTGCGCCAATCCAGGTGGCTTTGCGCCAGAGCCATTCGGCGGGACCGTGCGAATGGTTTCGCAACCACCAACGGCAGAACAGGATCTGGAAGCCAACCAATAATATGCCGACGCCGAAGCTGGCGGTGGTGGTCAATACGCTGTACAAGCCGAAGCCGGGACCGAAATAGATCACCGAACCCAGAATGGACTGCATCAGGTAGTTAGTCAGGCTCATGCGTCCCAGCGGAGATAAGAAATGTAATGCTTTCTGTACTTTCAGGGATTGCCAGCACCAGACCATACCGGCCACCAGGATCCACATAAAACTAAAGTTACGCAACGAAGAGACGATCGTATTCATCGGTGTCAGTAACTCTTTGCGCTCGATCAGTCCCGGCAACGCATCGGTAAGGAAATACAATGGGATGAAACAGCCGATAGCCACATAGAACGAACCGACCCAGAAAGAACGGTTCTTCTCCCAATGCAGGAACAATTGCTTGCGCCCGATCAGCATACCCAGCATAAACAAAGAAGCGGTCTGGAAGAAGCGCCCGTAACCCCATGCCCAAAGGATACTGAACAGCTGTCCGTTCCATAGGTTCGACTTGATCATCGCCCAGAAATTGGTTCCTTCCAGGTAAGGATACATCTCACGGGCATAGAAACCATACGCCGGACGACCGGCCGTATACTCCGGATTCAATAAGGCATAGATATATTTTCCCCACTCCATGGGTTGAAGCATCAGGATAATGGCAATAATCAAAACCACTTTGTTATTCAATTTGCAGACCGGGATCAAGGTCAATCCGATGATGGAATAGAGCACGAGTATCTCGCCCGGGAAAAAGGCAGCATTGATATTCCCGATCAGGAATAAGAGGATCATCCGCCAGAAAAAGCGCAAACGGAAATCGGATCCTCGCTTCTCCTGGTTATCCAGCATGATAAAAAAGGAGAAACCAAACAAAAGGGCAAAGATGGCATACGCCTTCCCGCCGAAAAGGAAAAACATAGAATCCCAAATGCCTTTATCCAACGCCTGAAACAGCGGGGTGGTCGACTGGGGAAAATTGTATAAGTTAAAATGTTCGATGTTATGGAGTAACATAATGGCCATCACGGCAAACCCACGCAATACATCTGCTACCTCAATACGGGAGGATTTCTTTAGTTGTTCGTTCATAATGAGTATTTAAAGATGGATATGAATAAAGCCACAAAAGTAAGGAAACATTCGGAAGATCAAAAAGCATTAATGTTTATTATAATCCCCGGGCTTTTCTTCTACAGCTAAAAGGTTTACCTTTGCACCCGAAAATAAGGCAAGGCAAAAAGAGTGAATGCATGAGTAGGTTGTCCCTCTATATCCCGTTGATCATCTTGTTGTTTCTCACAGCCGGGTTCACCCAGGCTATGGCGCAGACAACGACAACTGCCACCGGAAAGGTATTAGACGGCGCGACAAACGAGCCTTTATCTTTCGTCTCGGTCATGTTCGAGCACTCCACGATCGGTGCGATGACCGACGACGAGGGGGTGTTCAACCTTCAGAACGACAAAGGATACTCCAACCTGATCGTTAGCTCATTAGGCTACGACACCCAATCCATCAAATTGACTCCCGGAAGAAAGAACGAAGGACTGGAGATCCGGCTGATGCCGACTTCGTTTGAGATAGAAGAGGTGGTCATACGTCCCAACCGCGAACGCTATTCGCGCCGGGACAATCCGGCAGTCGAGCTGATCCGGAAAGTGATCGAGAACAAGGCCGACAACCGGATCGAAGCGAAAGAGCAATATAAGGTGGAACGCTACGAAAAGCTTACCCTGGCATTGGATAACTTCAATCCGAACTTCGAAAAGAATTCTTTCGCCAAGAAATTCAACTTCGTAAAGAACTACATGGATACCTCCGCGATCAGCGGCAAACCCATCCTTACGGTATCGATCCGGGAGAACATTTCCGATTATTACTACCGGAAGAACCCCAAAGGAGAAAAGACAGTGATCAAAGCCAAGCGCCAGGAAGGGATCGACAAGGCATTGGACGACGGCGGATCGCTAACGACCAACCTGGAAGAGATCTTCAAAAGCGTCAATCTCTTCGATAACAATATCAATATCCTGCTCAACCGCTTTGTCAGTCCACTCTCCTCTACCCTGGGCGTATCGTACTATAAGTATTACATTATGGATACGCTGACCGTGGCGGGCGACGAATGCATCGATCTGGCTTTTGTGCCGGTGAACAGCGAGAGCTACGGGTTTACGGGAAGGTTGTATATCACCTTAGACGGTAACTACTCGGTGAAGAAATTCATCCTGAATGTCCCGAAGAATATCAACCTGAACTGGGTCGACGGCCTACAGATCGAACAAGCTTTCAAACGGGCGCCGGACGATACCTGGGTATTGGATACCGAGAATATCTATGTCAACCTTTATATCGTCAAAGGCGGCCAACAGCTCTATGCCCACCAGTCGCGCAATTACGATAAGTACGACTTCAGCCCGCCCGATATCGGAGAAGCCTTCGACCGGCTGGGGCCATTACACATGCTTCCCGAAGCGACTCTGCGTACGGATAGTTTCTGGGTGAACAACCGCCATATCCCGCTGGCCGAAAAAGAAAACGCGCTCAAGGACCTGGTGACCGAACTGCGTAAGGTGCCGGCATTCAATGCGATCATCAAAACGGTCGAAGTATTGGTCTCCGGATACATCCAGACCAAACCCGACAAGAAGCAGAGCCTCTTCGACTTCGGACCGATGAATACGACCTTCAGTGCCAACAAACTGGAAGGTTTCCGCTTCCGTGTGGGCGGAACAACGACTGCGAACCTGCACCCCCGCTGGTTTGTGAGCGGCTACGGGGCCTATGGACTGAACGACCGGAAAACAAAATACCAGGCGAAAGTCACCCATAGCTTCACCGACAAAGAATACCACGAGAAAGAGAGCCCGATGAACAATCTCTCCCTGATGCATGAATATGATGTGTACACGCCGGGGCAGGATTTCCTTTTCACCAGCAAAGATAATATGTTCGTTGCCTGGAAAGTCGGTGAACCGGTAACCCACATGCAATATATCCGTAAGACCGTCTTGCAATACGACAAAGAATGGCTGAACGGGCTGTCGATCAAAGGATGGCTGCGCCACGAGAACAACGAGGCAGCCGGAACTTTGCAGTACAGCGAATATATCGATCGCAACACACTCAGGGGAATAAAGAATTTCACCACAGCAGAAGCCGGTATTCAACTTCGTTTCGCTCCGGGCGAACGGGCATTCAACAGCCGCGAAGGGAAGAACTCCGTCTTCAACCTGGCCAAAGACGCTCCCGTCTTTAAACTCTCCCATCAGATCGGATTCGAGGGCATACTGGGAAGCGAATACAAGTATAATCATACGGAGATAAGCGCCGACAAAAGGATCTGGCTCTCTTCGTTCGGACATATCGACGCGACGGTAAAAGCCGGCAAGGTATGGGATAAGGTCCCTTTCCCTTTATTGATCCTGCCCAATACCAACCAGTCGATCACCATCCAGCCGGAGACCTTCACCATGATGCGGGCGATGGAATTCCTGACCGATCAATATGCCTCGTTCTATCTGACCTATTACCTGAAAGGATGGATCCTGAACCGTATCCCCGTGATCAAATGGCTGAAGATGCGCGAAGTGATCTCCTTCAGCGGTATCGTCGGTGAGTTGACCAACAAGAACAACCCCGAAGTCAACCCGGTCGGATTGTACCGGTTGCCCGAAGGCACACGCCCGATCGGCAACACCCCGTATCTGGAAGCCAGCGTCGGATTGGAGAATATCTTCAAGATCCTGCGTGTCGACTATTACCGTCGGCTGACGTACCTGGATGAGCCGAACATAAAAAAAGGCGGTATCCGTATCGCCCTGCGTTTCTCTTTCTAACCGACCGGGATGGAGGCGCCGAACAAACATATACACCATTCGCCCAATCCATGGGCACTGATCCCGTTAGCAGTCTTTCTGTTCACCTACCTGATCGTATCGATCCTCGTCGGCGACTTCTATAAGATGCCCATAACCGTGGCTTTTCTTATCTCTTCGGTGGTGGCCATCGCCCTGTCGAAAGGTGGGAAAGTAACAAACCGGATCGAACAATTCTGCCGGGGAGCCGCCAATAGCAATATCATGCTGATGGTCATCATCTTTATCCTGGCCGGAGCGTTTGCCCAGACGACGAAAGTGATGGGCGCCGTCGATGCGACCGTCAACCTGAGTATGTCGTTACTTCCCTCCAACCTCTTGGCGCCGGGCATATTTATTGCGGCCTGTTTCATTTCGATCTCCGTAGGGACGTCGGTAGGAACCATCGTAGCGTTGGCACCGGTAGCCGTCGGCATTGCCATGCGGTCGGGAATGCCCGAAGCGTTCATGCTCGGGGTGGTGGTCAGCGGAGCCATGTTTGGCGATAATCTTTCTTTCATCTCCGACACCACCATCGTAGCCACCCGGACACAAGGATGCGAGATGTCGGACAAATTCAAAATGAATGTGCGCATAGCCCTTCCGATAGCGATCCTTACCGTTCTGTTTTATACGTTTATGGGCTGGGGCATTGAGACGTCGTATACGCCGGAAGCGATCGAGTGGATCAAGGTGATCCCTTACCTGGTCGTTCTGGTGACGGCTATCTGCGGGGTAAACGTGACGATCGTATTATTGATCGGGATCCTGTTATCCGGCATAGTCGGACTATCATCCGGCAGCTTTACGCTCTGGGACTGGACCCAGTCGATGGGCGACGGCATCCGCAACATGGGCGAATTGATCATTGTCACACTCCTGGCCGGAGGCATGCTGGAGATGATCCGCTACAACGGAGGCATCGACTGGATCATCCTCAAACTGACCGCCCGTATCCGAACCGCCAAAGGAGCAGAAGGAAGCATTGCCGCCCTGGTCAGCTTCGCCAATCTCTGTACCGCCAACAATACCATTGCCATCATCATGGCCGGGCCAATAGCCAAAGATATCAGCGACCGCTTCCGGGTCGATCCGCGCAAGAGCGCCAGCATCCTCGATATGTTCTCCTGCTTCGTGCAGGGAATCATACCCTACGGCGCCCAACTATTGATGGCTGCCGGGCTAAGCCATATCTCCCCGATCGAGATCATGCAATATCTTTATTATCCCTACCTGTTGGGAATAGGAGGCGTTCTGGCGATCATCTTCCGCCACCGGATCGCCCGGCCAAAGCGTTGAGTGTTTCCTCAAAAAAAAAGCTGCCGGCCTTTTCAAAAAGGCCGGCAGGGTTTTTCAAAAGGCCGGCAGGGTTTTCCAAAAGGCCGGCAGCCTTTTTTTTGAGGAAGCAGCGGGATCAACGGGCAGCCTTCAGATCGTTGAAAAGTTCGAAGCCCTGGTCGGGCGTCAAGCCTTCGTGCACCACGGCATGCACGGCCTGGATCATGGCGGCAGGCGAAGTGCTCTGGAACACATTACGTCCCATATCTACACCGGCGGCACCGTCGTTGATCGCGTTATAACACATCTCCAACGCTTCTTTCTCCGGCAGTTTCTTTCCTCCGGCAATCACGATCGGCACGGGACAAGCGGCGGCAACGTTGGCGAAGCCTTCGCAATAGTACGACTTCACGATATTTGCCCCGTTCTCGGCGCAGATACGGGTGGCCAGACCGAAGTAGCGGGCATCGCGTGCCATCTGTTTACCAACGGCCGTTACCCCCATCACCGGGATATTGTAGCGGCTGCCCAGGTCGACTGCTTTGTAGAGGTTGGCAATCGTCTTGGCTTCGAAAGCCGGATCACCAATCGAGAGCATCACGGCCATAGCCGAAACGTTCATGCGGATCGCATCCTCGATATCAATAATTACATTGTCGTTCAATTCCGTCAGAATGGAGGTGCCGGCATCCGAACGCAGGCAAATGGGCTTGTTCACCGTCGGCGGAATCACCGACTGCAGGATCCCACGCGTGCACATCAGGCAATCGGCATACTCAATCAGGGGTAAGATCGTCAGATCGATCCGTTCCAGACCGGAAGTAGGCCCCATGATAAAGCCATGGTCGAAGGCCAGCATCACGGTCTTGCCGGTCTTGGGGTTGAACACACGCGACAAGCGGTCTTTCAATCCCCAGGGCTGGTGAGCCGCACCTTTCACATGAAATCCTTCAGGGGTTGCCTGAATGCCGAGACCGAACTCGGCACCTTCTCTTAAATCATCTAAATCAGCCATTTCTTATCTTTACTTAGTTATTATCGTTATCCATACTGTATTCGATGTCCTCGCCTGGTCAGGCGAGGGGGACCGCTGCTTGCAGCGGTGGAGTGGTTGTTTCCACTAAGTTAGAGGCGACCGCCCCACCGCTGCAAGCAGCGGTCCCCCCCGCCTGACCAGGCGGGGACAATGGATAGTAGGGGGAACTATGGTTTAGGAAACTACAGTTCACTCAAAGATTTTCCGCAAAAGCAGAAAACATACAGCTCCACGAAGCGGCTCCGCTATCCATCGAGCCGACAGAGCGTTCGCCGTAGTTGCGGGCGCGTCCGAAGCGGGCCTGCATGGCAACCGTTGCTTCGGCGCCTTGTTGGGCGGCATCGGCAGCAGCCTGCATCAGCTCCCGGATATCGTCCGAAGAGCAGGCGTTCATCGCCTCCACGGCAGGGATCAGGGCGTCCATCATCGTTTTATCGCCCACCTGGGCTTTGGTCTGCTGGCGTACGTTGGCCAGGCCGCCGGCAAACATCTTTTTGACTCCGGCAGCATCCAGTTCGGTGCCTTGCGCGTGATCGCTCATGCCCAGGAAGAAAGCGCCCAAGAGGGTACTGGTCGAACCACTGACTTCAAGCATCACGCCCATACCCATATCACCCAGCATGGCTTTGAACTCGGTGCCCGAAGCAGCCGCTTTGGTCACGCAGGTAAAGGCGGTAACAATCGCTGTGCCGTGGTCGCCGTCACCCAAGACGGCATCCAGCTGAGAGAACTCTTCTTCGCGTTCCTTGATGCGAAGAAGAGCATTATCCAACATCGCTTTAAAAGCTTCTATTGTTAGTTTATTAGTCATTATTTATTCTATATCGATTGACTACTAAAGCTATCTAAGCTCCTCTCCTGGCCAGGAGAGGGGGACCACCGCTTGCGGTGGTGGAGAGGTGGTCCGTTCTTAACAATAGAAACAACCACTCCACCGCTGCAAGCAGCGGTCCCCCTCGCCTGACCAGGCGAGGAGCCAGATAGTTTATTGATATCATTTAGTCTCTTCAATTTACACTATCCCCCAATCGTTGTCCAGTACGGTGTATTGGCCATTTTCTTGAAGTAACCGATATGGTCGTCGTCGAGGATAGCGATCAACATCTGGAAACCGGACTGTTCCTGAACGGTCAGAATCTCCTGAATGCGCGACTCGACAACCTGCATACCACGGGCTTCCAACTCTTTATAGGCCTTGCGGAAGACAATACTCAGTTCCATCAGCGTACTGGCACCTACACCGTTGATGATCAACATTAGTTTATCACCGGCTTTGGGCTGCAGTTTGCGACATAAGAGGTCGACCATCTGTGCAGCCGTCTCGTCGGCAGATACCAACGGAGACTGTCCGCCCCCACCTTCGCCATGCTGACCCATACCGATCTCCATAATGCCTTCGGGCAACTCAGAGATGGTCGCATTGTTTTGCGGATGCGTACATTTACCCATGGCAACGGCCAGGGTGGCGACGTTCTTCGTAAAGCGTTCACCGATCTCGAACAGTTCATCCAGCGACTTGCCTTCTTCCGAAGCGGCACCCAGGATCTTATACAAAGGCACACAACCGGCCAGGCCGCGACGGTCTTCGTCGGGAGCATCCAAGCCGGCGCTGATATCATCGTGCGTCAGGAGTTGTTTCACCTTGATACCGGCACGCTCGGCCAACTGACAAGCCATATTGGCGCTCATCACATCGCCGGCATGGTTCAAGACCACCAACAAGATACCCGCTTCGCGCTTCATCAGTTGCAAAGCCTGGAACAGGCGCTGTGCGCCCGGAGCGGCAAAGACATCACCAACCACCGAACAGTCCAGCATACCTTGGCCTACGAAACCACTCAGTGCCGGTTCGTGCCCGGAACCACCCAGGGTAACAATCGCTACCTTGTCTTCCGGTTTCGCTTGGGCGCGAACGACAATATTTTCACCCGCCAGGCGGATCTGATCACTATACGCTAAAGTCAATCCTTCGAGACACTCTTGTGTCACTTCCATCGGATCGTTTATAAATTTTGTCTTCATATCTCTTCTTTATTTAATCTCCATAATTTCTACCGGAATGCCTTCTTCTTCGATAAAGGCGATCGTCAGATGTTCATCACATACGGCCGGGCCGAAGATCACCTTCTTGCCTTCCAATTCGGCAGCCAGGTCGGGCACGGTGTAAGCCATGTGGGTCTGGGTCTGTACCAGTTCGGGCAGGCAGCTTCCCGGTTCGAAACGCAGCCACTCGATCTTGTTCGGACTCTGACTATAGTCGGTCAGCCACACACTCAGGCCTTCGTTAAACATTGCCCCTTCTTTTTTCTCTGTGGTAATGATACCTACATGATTGAATGTTCTCATGATTCTTTGATTTAATGGTTTATAATGGATTGTTCATTTTGTACTTTCGATAAGAGAGTAAGCCCAACAGGGCGATGATGCCGGCGGCGATGTAGAGGTAAACAAAGATACCATCCACCCCATCGGTCTGTCCGTACGCGTGCATGCCGCTCAGGAAATAGTTCACCCCGAAGAAAGTCATCAATACGGAAGCAAACGAAGCGACCGACATCAGATTGAACAGCCAGGCATTGTTCAGTTTCTTGATCAACCGCAGATGGAGCGTGATGGCGTAGACAATCATCGTGATCAACGCCCAGGTCTCTTTCGGATCCCAGCCCCAGTAGCGTCCCCAGGACTCATTCGCCCAGATCGCCCCCAGGAAGGTACCGATAGTCATCAACGCCAGTCCGATCAGGAGCGACATCTCATTGACCATCGTCAACTCTTTGATGCGGGAAGCCAATAGCATCTTGTTCTTTGCCTTGAGGAAGGTCATCATCACCAGGTCGGTCAGGCCGATCAGGCAACTGATGCCAAAGAAGCCATAAGCCCCCACGATCACCGCCACATGGAACATCAGCCAGGGCGATTTCAGGACCGGCACCAACGGATTGATCTGCGGATCCATCCAGTTCAGGCCGGAGACAAACAGGATAATGCCCCCGAACAGGGTGGCCAACGCAAAGGTCAACGCACTGCGGCGGGCAAAGATAAAGCCGGCCAGTACGGTTGCCCACGACACATAGACCATCGTCTCGTACGAATTGCTCCACGGAGCGTAACCGGCGATAAAGCCACGCATACCCATGCCGTAGATATGGAAGCAAAAGACAATAACAATGCCCAGGCTCAGGATCCACCGGAGCCGGTTGAGCCATTTCTTTTGTTCGAACAAAGCGACAAAAGAAAAGACCAACAGGAGTCCACCCAGGATCAGGTAGCCCAGTTTTGTTTTTTGGAATACGTTCAGTTGGTTGTACTTTATCTCTGCGGCAATACGTTTGGGGTTGATGTCTAAGGTTTTGTTCTTGGCTTGTTGGTAGGTTTCGATCATGCCCAGGATCTCCTCGGGTTTACTCCAGTCGCCCGAACGCAAAGCCGCTTGCACCTCTCCGATATACCAGGGAAAGATCTGGGCGACAAACAGAGAGTCTTTGCCCGCAAAGCCCGACAGATCATCACCCGGCGCATACCAGGTATGGTTCGCATCGTCTTCTTTGGGGAAGAGATGAATCATCTGGTGATTGAACAACTGATGCAGGATATTCACCTTCTCATCCAGTTTCATCAGATCTTTATCGAAGGTGGTGCGTTCGACAGGCATCTTTTTATACGCCTGATCCAGGCGTTCCTGCAATCGGTATTGCCCTTCGGCATCGAACACCTCGATAAAGGCGCAGGCGTCCTTAGAGAGGCCGTAAAAGCTGGCCAATTCATCGTTGGTCGAAACGATAAAAGGAATGCGCATCCACATATCCGGCATCGCCAATAGACTGATCAGGAACTGATCGGAATTGTATTGCCCAATCCGTTCGCTCTTGGCGACCTTGCGCAGGATTTCCGACGAGAAAGTATTCATCGGAAGCATCCGTCCGTTAGAAGACTGAACAGGTAATGAACCAAAATGAAAGGCATGCGCCTCATCTACCGGATACTTCTGCACGGCATCGAGCAGCGGGGAAGCAATCTTCACCTTCGCCTCCACCGTTCCGACCAAAGAGAGCAGCAAGAGAACAAACACTGCCGTATGGCGTAATTTGCGCAACTGCCGGCTCAGGAACATAAAGCGGGAGTTCTTGCCCAACAGGCAAAAGATCAAACCGACGAACAGGATCAAGTAGCCGGTATAGGTGATATTGCGTCCGGCCACATCGCGGTTGACCGACAAGACCGTACCGCCCTCATCGGGATCGAACGAAGCCTGGAAGAAACGGTAACCTTTCACATCCAATACATTGTTCATATAGACCCTTTCGCGGCGGGTATCGCCATCGACCCGGACCACCAACACACTCTCATACGAAGAGGGGCTGGACGAACCCGGGTAGCGGGTCAGGATAAAATCCTCCAACTCCACCTCGAAAGGCAAGGTATGGTAAGAAATGCCTTTGGACGTACGGATCTCTATCCGGTTACTCGACTCCCCTTCGCGCAGGCGGAGATACCCTTCTTCGCCAAACACATGGGAGACCAACGCGCCCAAGAGCATCACCACAAAGGCAAAATGAACAAATAACATCCCCCACTTCTTTTGTTTCAAGAGCTGACGACGAACGAATACCGCAACAAAGTTCACCACCATCAGAAACTGCAACAGGAAGAAGCCCGGTGAGAAATAGATCATGCCTTTGGCAGCCACGGTTCCGTAGTACTTCTCGATAAAGGTGGCAGCCGCTAAGCCGACAGCATAAACCGTTAACAGAACGATCGTCGTTTTGTAGGAAGATATTATTTGTTCAAGCTTTTGCATATACTTATTCTTCTATGATCACCCGGAAGCCCACGTTATGTACCCGTTGCCAGGGATAATAAGCCTTTCGGGCATACGCCGTAGAGAACTTCGCCCGTTCGATATACGAACCGCCACGGGCCACCTTGAATTCGGAAGTGACTTTCGTTTTCTCCGTATACGGATAAGGCAGGTAGTCGGAACGGGTCCATTCGGCGATATTGCCGTGCATGCTATAGAGACCAAACGGATTGGCTTCGAACTTCTTCGAGTCGGTCTGGATCATATAACCATCGTCGACGTTCGCCTCTTTGGGCAGGTAGGTATAATACGGGTACCAGAAAGCATTCTCCGCCATCGGTTGGGGGTCGACCCCACTGACGGCATACTTGTTCGTGGTCTTATCCGCCAGATTCTCTTTCTTTCCGAAGTCGACATGGCGATCGCCATACCAGAACTCATCGGCACTACCCGCACGACAAGCCCACTCCCACTGCGCTTCGGTCGGAAGGGTAATCTTCAGGCCGGTCATTTCGCTCAGTTTGTTGCAATAGGCCATCGCATCCTGGTAGCTCACGCGGATCACCGGCTGTTCGGGCAGGTTCGCCGGGTAACCGGCATTGACATGGTCTTTCCAAAGCTGATCGACATAACGGCTATCGTGCTCGGGACAGATCACATTGTACTGGGCATTGGTCACTTCCACCTCAGCCATCCAGAACGCCTTACCGATATTCACCTTCGCCGTCGGATAGGCATCCGCTTCGCCCCGGTAGCTACCCATCACGAACTGACCGGCAGGGATACGGACGAATGTCATCTTCACACCGGGAGCCAGTTCGACTTCTTTGCGGGTTTCCTTTTCGTTGGCCAGCATCGCTTTGATCGCCGTGGCATCGAAAGGCCATCCTTTGACCTTCAACTCTTTCTGCTTCACCGGAGCAAGAGGAGCCGGACGGACCGGTTTGATCTCACCCTGGGCTTTCAAGTAGTCGGCATAGTCGGCAATCTCTTTCTTCCAGTCGACACCCATACCGCAGGCATACTTATCGGTCAGTTCGATGCGGCGATCGATCTGCGGGAATCCTTTGTACGGGAAGTCCGTGATCGTATCGGCATTGAAATAGCCTTTATCCGGCGCGTTATAGTCGATCCAGTTGTAGAGCTTGCGCCATTCGGCATCCGTCAGTGCGACGTTATAGTGTCCTTTCTTCAACACACGGATCAGTTCGCTCGTATTGGCATGATACTCATAGGGCTGCAAGACGATGATATCGGCTTCCGGTCCCTGACGGTGCACGTAAGGATGCAGATTCAGGTAAGACGTTCCGTATCCGCGTTTGTCTTTCGTACCGCCCCGCAGGTCGAAGGCTTTGCGTTCACCCGTATGACAGGCGACACAAGCGCGGTCGAGGATCGGTTGTACCTCCAGATCGAACGTAAACGAACGTACGCCCCCTTCGGGCAAGGTCAAAGGCACAGGCGCTTTCTGCGAAGCGATCGTGCGTCGGGGGATTGGGATCTGGTTCTGGTCTTCATGACAGCCGATACAAGAGACAACCTCTCCCGGTTGTCCGGTAAACCAGCTACGCATCCACTGCACGGCGGCACCGTTTTCGTCCACCGGCTGGATAGAGACGGGCGTATTCGCCGGGATCTTGAAGATCACCGAGCCATCAGCCTCAACGGGCACAGTACCCAGGAGGCGCTTGATATCCCATCCGCTCTGGATTCCTTGCCAGTTATGGTCGGAAACCGTCTTGATATAGGCATATTCATACGCATGCAGGCGCAATTCCTTGATCGTTCCTTTGGGAACATCGCGCAATCCTTCGCCTTCATAGATATCCTGGATAAAGATTGTTGCTTCTTTCTCGTTCAGTTTCACGCGATCGGGAATGACCGGAGGCGTATTCGTCTGGCGCACGGCAATCGGGCTGATATATCCTTCGCCTTCTACCTTACGCAGGCAGGTCACATTGTCGTACACGTCCACCAGATAGAGTCCCCAGAGATCATCCGGGCTGAGTTTGGCCGAGACCAGGTAGTAGGTATCGTTCAGCGGTGTGGGTTTGATAAACTGCGGCCAGACATCGTTGACCAGTTCATCTTTCACCAGTTCGACGATCGGACGGTTGCGGTACGGGATCTCCTGTATCATACCGGCAGCTCCCTTGCGCGCTTTGGTTGGATCGAAAAGGATCAGACGTCCGGAACGAGCCACCCCGTGATGGCCGGAGATAATGCCGACAAAAGCGGAAGCATGTCCCGGCAGCGGCTGAATATCGAAGGTGGAGTTCGGGAACATATTTCCACTACCCCATAAAGCTTTATTCTCTGTCCCGTCCGGATTCATGTGCATCACGATGCGGGAATAGTAGTGCGTCAGGTCGGTATATTCCCAACGGGTGTACATCACACGCCCGTTGTGCATGATCACCGGGTTCCAGTTGGCATCCTGATCGAAGGTCAACCGGCGCATATTTGCCGTCTTCGGATCGTACAACACCATATTACCCACCGGATCACTACCGCTCACACAGGGAACGCCCTGGTAACCGATATTGGAATTGGCGATCAGGCGTCCGTCCGGCAGCCAGGTACCGTCATAAAACTCCAGATCGGGTTCCAGCATCTGCATCATTGGAGCAGCCTTTCCGTCGGCCAGGTTGGCTTCGAAGAGGTTCCAGCGTTTATCCGGCATGGTGGCGGTAAACATTACCTTCTCTCCGTTCCAATGTAATTTCAGATCGGCAATCGAGCTGGTATTCTCCGGTTTGTAGACCGAGCGTACCGCCTGCTCTTCGCCCCGCAGATTCGTCAGTTCAACGATCTCCGCATCGAATCCTTCCCGACGGGCCGATTCCTGGTTGCTCCAGTTATTCGCCTGGGTACCTAAAGACGGCGTCATCACCTGACGAGCCTCACTGCCTAAGACATAACGGGCCGCCACGATCCGGTCACCATCCAGTAAGGGGTTGGCAAACAGAATGGTCTTCTTTGCCTCGAGCGCTTTCGTGGCAGCAGCCATAGCATTCGCATCACCTTGGAAGATACCGGCGAATCCTTTCTTCACCAAAGACTCCAGTTCGTTCATCACCGGCTCGTAAGCCGCCGCGTCGAACCCTTTCATCTTCTTCATATCGGCAAAGGCCAGACGAATGGCTTCGATATTCAGCCAGTCCAGATCGTTCTGGAGCGTATAGACACGAAACATCTCGCCATAGAGTGCCAGGTAGGCACGGATCTGCGCATCGACATCTTTTCCGTTGCCGTCGATCGCCTGGATCGCCTGACGATAGTGCGTATCCTTGTTCAGTTTGTCGGCAAGCGACAAGAGAGCGTTTTTCTCTACGGAAGCATCAACCGATGTCAGCCAGTTTTCCAGCCCGTTCACGTTCACACTGAACTCCCCAATCTCCCGGGGGAAACGGTTTAAGAGTGCCGTAGCTGCCTCTTGGGGGTATTGGTTGACGATACGGAAATAAACACTTCCGACAGTCGATTGATCGGCAAGGCCCACCTCGGCTTCGAAGCGGACATACTCCTTGTTCAGGTCAAAGATCATCACCCCGTCGGCATGGCAAAGCACACTGTGTTCATAGTCTTTACTGCCGATCTTCATGGGTTTGCCATACAGATCGCTATTGTAACGGATATCGCCCGAACCCGACCGGAAAAAGGAGGGACGCAATTCATCGAGCCAGACAGCCGTGCCGTCCGCTTTGATCAACCGGGCATTGGCCCAGGTACCCCAGTCCCAGTCGTTCCCATCGGGACCGGCGGCAGTGATCAACACCAACTTCTCCTGTCCCGTCACGTCGGCAGCCATCGGTACCGCCTCTTCTTTGGCTTTGATCCAGGCCGATTCGACCGGCATCTGGGCTTTAGCAAGAGAAACGCGGATATCCGATTTCTGCTTGACCACCGCATCGATCCATGTCTCCGGTTGAGTTTTCTTCGATTGGCCCCAAGCCAACAAAGAGACCGACAGCAGCAGGCATAAAATAAATGAATTCTTCATGTATTCAAGATATAAATAGGTAAAGTCTTTACAATCGTATTACAAAGCGGCTTTCGGATCGGCGAAACGCAAGCCTGCCCCGTCATGATAACATGCCCATTCGTCGACAACGGCGCCTTCCGGCCCGGCCATCAGGAAGTGGAACGTACCTTCTTCTTTCAGATGAACGATATCACCGACGTTCTGCACCACGAAGTTCTTGCTTCTCACCGGCGCATGGCTGGCAGGGATCGCCGGCATATTGGGTGTTGCCTCACCGACCTCCGAGAAGTTGTAGACCCATCCTTTGGTCACCATCCAGGTCTCGAACTTCGCCGGGAACTCCGTCTTCACGTGTGCATGCTCGGCAATCATCTGTCCGGGCAAGAGGTAGATCGCATGGGCGAAATAGCCATGTTCCTGATCGTTCACCCAGAAGATACCGCCCATACCGACGTTCTCGAAATCACCCAAGCCAAAGTCGACCGCCCAGAACTCAGCGTCCATATACGTTGTCCAGGGCAGATCGTAGAACTTCAACATGTCTTTAAAGGCTTCGACAGCCACTTTCTCATTAAACTTGCCGTCCGTATAGAAGTCGGCATTGGTGTACTTTTTAGAATACTTCATTTCCGTTTTATTTTTAGATTCACAACAATCTCCTTCAGCCGTTTTCTCGTTTTTCGCCGAACAGGCCACCAGCGCCAATGCCAATGCGGCAACAGCTAATCCTTTAACACACATAATAGTCTTCATAATTGATAATTACTTTACGCTCCGCTAAGTGAACGTTGTTTGATAATTGATAATTGATAATTGCTCATTGCACCGCAATGCCTTCGATCTCGATCAGGAGTTCATCGCGGCAGACATCCGCCCACATGTAGGAGATCGGGATCTGCAAGGCGTAGGAGTCCATCAACCGGGCAGCCTCTTCGTAGTCTTCCGGATACTTCAGGTAGACGCGCAAGAGGACCGGCTTCGCCTCACCGATCAGTTCGGCAATGTTCTCCATGGTGATCTGCAGTTGCTTCTCCAGGCCGACATCCTGCAGGCTATGTTCCCCGCGGATCGCTGCCGTGCCGGAGATATACACCAGCCGACGTTCGCCGAAGGTCATGCTTTTGGCCCGTTCGAACTTCGGGGTGGTCTTGCGGCAGTCGGACGATTCCAATACCTGATCGGAATAACTATGGGCTGCCACCTGCAGTTTGTTATCGATCGGCGTAATGAAAGCTTCTGCCGTTTTGAACACCACCGCATCCAGATCGACCAGAACGCCGCCCAGATTCGCCCCGATGCCCGTCGCGGCGGGATAACCTTTCGGCCACGGGGTCTGTGCGTAAAACTGGCTGCGGGAGTTGTTGAACGACTGATAATGCTGGTCATCCCCTTCGAAGTCGGTAATGCGTTCGATATAGTTCCACTGCCGGATGATCTGGTTGACCGGTATCTGTTCTTTCTTCAACACCTCGCCCAGCGCTTCAAAGACCGTATCCGACTGTTCACGGATCGAATCGACCCCGACCTGTCCCTGGAACCCGCCGGCAAATAGGAAGCGCCCCGTAGCGTTCTCCAACACCACATAAGGAAAGTCGCCCTGGCCACCATACGTCAGTCGGTCGTCGGGATCCGTCCGGAAGCTATGCACCTCGACGATCAGGGGCGCATCCAACGGGGGTTGCGACACATAGCTGATCGCCGGCAGGCGGCTACCGAAGCGTCCGACAATCTTCTCGCGCAACAGGTTCTTGCGCCGGAGATATTCTTCATTCGTATTGGGCGTGCCGAAGAATGCCAACCGCAGGATCGCCTCGTTGGCGGGCAAACGCCCCAGTAACTGATCGACCATCTCGGGGAAAGAAGCTTTCTCCGCCGTAAGTATATGATATCTGATCTTATCGCAATAATTCATTGTTTCTTGTGCTTTTGATTTGTCACAGCGAATTTACATATTCTACCAGAGCTTCCAGGTCTTTCCGGGAAACTTTCTTCTCGATGCCGTGTTTATGCGTATCGAACACCTCCATCATCGTCGCCGCACGGCCATCGAACAGGTAAGGAGCCGTACGCCATACCTCACGCAGCGTCGGGGTGTCCCAGCCTTTCTCGAACTCGATATCCTGGCCGATCCGGTGGATTTGCCCATCCGTAAAATAAGGACCGCTATGGCAGTCGCCACATTTCAGGCGGTCGAACACCTTACGTCCTTCTTTCGCTTTGTCGGAGAGTTCGCCGTCGACCAGGAACGGGCTGGGTACCGGCCGCAGGGCTTTCAGGTAGTCGTCGACACAATCCAGGGCTTCCCGCTCCAATTCGTAGAACTGGATATGGCGGAAGCCCGCTTCGACAGCAATCTCCGCCGAGGCACGGATGCCGGAGATCATGCAAGGCGGTGTGACATGGCTAAACAACAGGCTCTTGCAGTTCTTCGAATTGCCGACCCCATCGTTCATCAGGTCCCAGTTCATCGCGTCCATACGCGCATCGCCCGGATGGCAGCCGTTACAGCTCTGCCAGTTCTGCGAACATTTATCGGCATCGTTAAAGTATTTCTCTCCTTTGTGGATACGGGATTCTTTCCGTCCGGGATTCAGGTCGATCGCTTGTAATTCACGACTATCGATATCCAATACATTCAGGATGTCGGCGAAGTAGGTCGGGATATAGAGCCGGTCGCCGGATAACGCCAGATTACGCGGTCCATTGCCCTGCAGGGCAATCCGCTGGCGCAGGCCGTAGAGGAAGTTCAGGTCGTAGTCTAACAGTTCTTTGTTCGGATAGTTTTCGAACTTGGTGCGCATCGCCGGATGATCGATCACACTCACCTCGTGGGTGCCCGAATGCGAGACAAACACATACGCCTCGTTGCAGGTGATATCCCATACACCGGCAGCCCCGCGTTCGGGTTCGTCCACCAGGATCACACCCCGAAACTCCTGCGCTGCCACATCGATCACACTGAAGCCACTCGTATTCATCCAGCCCTGCTGCAACTGCGAGGTGGGCACCGTGTAGCGTCCCAGGTTATGCGATACGTACACATACCGTCCGTCGGGCGTGATGCAGATGCCCCGGAGCGCATTGCTGCCGTTCGCCAACGGAATATCTTTGACCTTGCGAAACGTCGACCGTTCGATCACCGACACACAGCTGGCCACAAAGTCGAGATCGGCCCGTCCCGCCGGCAGGAAGTTCGTCACAAAAAGATACTTCCCGTCTTTGCTGAACACCGCCGATTTGGGCTCGCGCAATACCTCGGCCGTACGCGTCACACGCCCGGCCACAGGATCCACTTCGCTCACCGTATGCGAGAACTGGTTGCACACATAGATCTTCTTCCCCTCCGGTCCGAAGATCGGATAGCAGGCACCCGAGCCCGTTGGGATCGAAGCCTCCACCCTACCCGATTCGAGATCCACGATCTGCAGATGACCCGTCTGTTCGAACGTCGTCACATACGCCTTGCCATCGCCCACGAGCACTCCCGTCGGTGTTTCATCCAGCGGATACGACCGCAAGAGCGTAGACCCGTCGGGCGCAAACACATGCAACCGCTTCAACCCTTTCTGCGAGAGATACATATTCCCTTCCGCATCCAGGGCGATGCCTGTCGAGAAAAAAGGAGGCTGATCTGCCGTCACCATACCCAGGCAACAGCAAACCAAAACCGCCCATAATGAGTTTTTCAATCTATATTTTAGCCTTTTCATCTTATTATTTAGAATTCTTCATTTTTCACTCTTCATTTTTCATTCTCTTATACCCCAGTTCCGAAGAAATCACCCCCGCCATCTCCTTGACACTGGCAATCGACGAACGCATCACCTCTTTGGGCAAACGATCCTTCGGTCCCGAGATCCAGATCGCCCCACAGGGATATCCCGTGTAGTTGAAGATCGGCGCCCCGATGCAGATCACTCCGCTCAGTTCCTCTTCGTTATCCAGGGCATAACCCTGCTTGCGTACCTGCTCCAACTCCTCCAGATAATGCTCCCGCGTGGTGATCGTGCGTGCGTTATAACGCACAAACGTCATATACGACAGGTAACGATCGCGCACCGTATTAGGCAGATACGCCATGATCGCCTTGCCCGGAGCCGAGCAATGCAACTCAAAAGGCTTGCCCGGCGAAAGCATAAAACGAAACGAATGATGCCCCTGCGCCTGCTCGATAAACAAGCCTTTCTCATCGCCCAATACACCGAAACAAGCCGTCTCTTTCACCCGGTCGCGCAGATCACTCAATCGCGGGATTACCGTCTCCAAGAGGTTATGCTCGTTCAACGAACGAAACCCCAGGTTCAACAATTTCATCGACAAGCGGTAGCGCTTCGTATCTTCGTTGTACATCAGATACTCCAGGCGCACCAGCGTGTTCAGGATGCGATAAACCGTAGTCTGCGAAAGATCAACAGCCGCCTTGATCGCCTGAAGCGATTCCCCCTTGGGGCGAAGCGACAAATATTCCAATACGGCAAGGCCTTTCTCCAGATTCGGAACCTTATATCCCTCCGCTGATTTTTCCATATTTGGAAGTGCATTTTCCATATTTGAAATAATGTTTCAGATTCTATTCAAATATAGAAGAGTCGGCAGAAGATCGAAGCAGAATAGTGTAAAAAGTCGTTAAGTATGTTGTACAACAGGAAAACACGCCCGCCGAAAGCAAAGAAGAGGGAACTTTCATCCACCGGGTGGATGAACTGGTGGATGAAAAAACACCTACACCAGGTGGATGAAAAGTTCATCCACCCGGTGCATGAAAAAGGCCGGCAGCTTTTCGAAAAAGGCCGCCGGCCTTTTGGAAAAGGCCGGCAGCCTTTTGGAAAACTCCGGCAGCCTTTTTGGAAAGGCCGGCAGCCTTTTGGAAAACTCCGGCAGCCTTTTTGGAAAGGCCGGCAGCTTTATAGTCAAATAACGAATGCCAACGAATGCAGACGGCAAAAATCTTCCTCAGATAGAGGAAGATCTTCCTACATCTGGAGGAAGATTTCCCCCGGAAAACACAGTGGATTTGAATCTCAAAGTGAGGAAGATCTTCCTCCCCTCGAGGAAGATTCGGGGGAAAATTCCCCGGGGCGATAGAGAAAAAGTTCCCCTACCCGGTAGGGGAAGATCCACAAGCAGATTGCCACCAGGTGATCGAAAGCCCTATAACGCGCCCCAGCCGGAATCCAGCCGTATTCCCCTTTCGCTCCTAAGCCCCTTTAGCCCCTTAAACCCTTTAAACCCCTTAAACCCCTTATCCCTCTTCCCCTCCGATACCAACCTAACCACCCACTTTCCGACACTGCCAGTCCGCCAATCTGCCACCTACTTTCCTTACTTCTTTAAAGAAAAGGGAGGAAAGAGGAAAAATATATAGCATCTTCCCCCTTCCCCCCTAATACCATAGAAAGTTTGTTTTTTGGTTGGCAAGGTTGGCAAGGTTGGCAGAACACCCGACCCTGATCCTATTGTTCACCCTGACAGCCCTGCCCACAATCACCTTACCCGCAATGGCGGAGAGCCCTTGACCTTCAACCCCTGCGTATTTTCTTGCCAAGAAAACCCTCAATTCCCTTGGTGTTTAAGAACTTATTCACTATCTTTACCCTGAAACCCGGACGTCGGAACGTTCTTTTAATCAAACGCATGACTATGGAAAAGTATTTGAACCCGTTTACCGATATGGGCTTTAAGCGGCTCTTCGGACAGGAAGCGAACAAGGACCTGTTGATTGGATTTCTCAACGGCCTGTTTACCGGCGAACGCCAGATTGAAGATCTCACCTTTATGGATAAAGAGATCATACCCGAGTCGCAGGGCGGAAGAGTGGTGATTTTTGACATCCTGTGCCGCGAAAGCGACGGCACACAGTTTATCGTCGAGATGCAGAACCAACGACAAGAGTATTTCTTCGACCGGGGACTGTATTACCTCTGCCGGATGATCAGCGAACAAGGCCGGCGAGGAGGGAAATGGAAGTACGAGATCTGCCCGGTGTACGGGATTTACTTCTTGAACTTCAAGATCCCCGAGCTGACTAAGCTGCGAACGGACATTATCCTGGCCGATCGGGACACCGGTGAGCAAGTCAATGGGAAACTACGGCAGATCTATCTGTCGCTGCCGTATTTCAACCTCCGAGCGGAAGAATGTAAGACAGATTTGGAACGATGGATATATATACTTAAAAACATGGACACAACCGGAATAACTCCTTACGACACCCAGCAGCGCAAGATATTCAAGAAACTGCTGGACGTAGCGGACATCGATAAATTGAGCCGCAAGGAACGTCTGCAGTATGAAGCCAACCTCAAAGCCTTCCGCGATTACAACAGCACCATGGACTACGCCATAAAAGTCAGCCGCGAAAAAGGCCTACGCAAAGGCATCAAGGAGGGCATCAAGGAGGGCATGACCAAAGGGCGTGAGGTCGGCATCAAGGAGGGCATGCACAAGGGTCGGGAGGTTGGCATCAAGGAGGGCATGACCAAAGGTCGGGAGGTTGGCATCAAGGAGGGTATGCACAAGGGTCGGGAGGTTGGCATCAAGGAGGGTATGCACAAAGGTCGTGAGGTTGGCATCAAGGAGGGCATGCATAAAGGTCGAGAGGTTGGTTTGGCAGAGGGTCGTGAAGAAGAAAGACGACAGTTTGGCATCAAACTCAAAACAGAAGGCTTCTCCTACGACTTTATCAGCCGGCTGACCGGTCTGAGTATCGAAGAGATCGAGAGGCTCCAGTCCCCATCAAGATAGCTCACTGCGTATTCTTTTTATCCGAACCTCAACCCTGGATTGGCTTTCGCGCTTTCAGCGCTCCGTTGTTTGTATGCTTGCGTGTGTGCCCCCGACCCAAGGTAGCGCAGCGCTTCTACTCCCTATAGACAATCAACGCCGAGGAGGCATTGATGCGGGTACGTCCGCCGCGGAGCTGGCCCAGGCCGTTCGGGTCGATCCGGCCGTTGCGACAGACGACGGTCCATTCGCCGTCGGGCACGGGGAAGTTGACGGCATGACGGTTGCCGTTGAAGACCACCAGGATCTCCCGCCAGGCATCGCCATTGGCGTATTCACCCAGGGTGTAGGCGACTACGCCGGGGTCGTAGGTCTCGATGAAACGCAGGTGTTCCATCACCCCTTTGGTCGTTGGGATCCGGAAGGCCGGATGGTCTCGCCGCAGGGCGATCAGGTTTTGGTAGTAGGTGTACAATTCGGCGTATTTCGTTTTGTCGCTCCAATCGATCTGATTGATGGCATCGGGGGATTTATAGCTATTGTGTACGCCTTGCTTCGTATGGTGCAATTCCTCGCCGGCACGCATAAAAGGTACGCCCTGGGAGGTGAAGACAATGGTCTGCGCCAGTTTGTTGAACTTGATGCGTTCGGCCGGCGTAGCGTCTTCCGGCGCGGAGAGTTGTAGCTTGTCCACCAGGCAGAGGTCATCATGGCAGGAGACGTAATTGATCACCTGTGTGGGGTTATTGGCATAGGGAGCGTCAGAGTAAAGGACTTTATGGTAGTTGACCTGCGGATGTTGCGTAGCTCCCACGATCCCGAACTTCACCGACTCAGCATTACCCTCCACCCTTCCGGAGGCAAAGCCGGCTTGTTTCTCTTCGAAGACACTGCCTTTCAACGCATCGCGCAGGTCATCGCTGAACACCGCCACCTGGTTCAGGCCCGGGGCATTCACCTTGATCGCGCGCTTCTCGACCGGCAGCGGTGAATCACCCGCCGTCCAGCCTTCGCCATAGATAAAGATAGTCGGATCGATCGCAGAGAGTTCCGAGCGGACCCGGTTCATCGTTTCCAGGTCGTGAATGCCCATCAGATCGAACCGGAACCCATCGATATGGTATTCGTTCACCCAGTACTTGACCGACTCGACGATATACCGCCGCATCATCGCCCGCTCCGACGCCGTCTCATTGCCGCAGGCCGAAGCATTGGCATAGGTTCCATCGGCATTGTGGCGATAGAAATAACCCGGAGCCGTCAGATTGAAGTTCGAATGGTCGGAGGAATAGGTATGGTTGTAGACCACATCGAGAACCACCCGCAGGCCGTTGGCGTGCAGGCTCTTGACCATCGCTTTGAACTCGCGGATGCGGACCGCCGGATCATACGGATCGGTGGCGTAGCTGCCTTCGGGCACGTTGTAGTTCTTCGGATCGTATCCCCAGTTGTAGGTATTGTCTTCCAGGCGGGTCTCATCCACCGACGCATAATCGTACGACGGCAGGATATGCACATGGGTGACACCCAGTTCTTTGAGGTGATCGATACCGGAGGAGAGGCCTTCGGGCGTCTTCGTGCCCGTCTCGGCCAATGCCAGGAACTTGCCTTTGTGTTGCATACCCGAGGTCGGCGAGACGGAGAAGTCCCGGTGGTGCATCTCGTAGAGAACGATATCGGTAAAGTTCTTCAGTTCCGGTGATTGATCTTCGTCCCACCCTTCGGGATCGGTCTCTTGCCAGTGGATAATTGCGGCACGGTCGCCATTCACTCCTACGGCTTTGGCCCAGATCCCGGGCGTTTCCGCCAGCCATTGCCCTTCGGCATCGCAGACCTGGAAGGTATAATACCAGCCCACCAGATCGCGTGCCACGGAGGTCCGCCAGGTGCCCTTTTCGGCCCGGCGCATCGCGATCACCTCGGCAGGCTCTCCGCCGGTGGCGGCGGTATACAGGTTGAGCCTCACCTTGCGCGCGGCAGGCGACCAGAGGGTGAAATCAGCTTGTTGCGGGGTATAGGTCAATTCCAGATCGGTTCCTTCATACAGCGGGTAATCGTCATAGGACTGGTATCCGGATTGCCAACAACCGCTGAGACAGACAAGAGATAAGAGAACAAAAATAGCACTTTTACTTTTCATAGGAATATGCGTTAAACTGGACTCAAAGATAGTCGTTTTAAATCATATCCGCTTATTTCGCTGCCGAAAGTTACAGGCCCCGCTTTACTGCCGCCCGTCGTAGAAAAGGGTACAGACATAGGCCACATAGGTGACGCCTTGATTATAAACGGGCTCCATAATCACCGGACTGGAGATCGTATAGTTGCCGTCGTCGCCGTAGCGGATCTGCGGCTCGGAGGAATGGATCGACATCGCCACATCCTTGATCAGGATACATTGGGTCGCAATGGCGTACCGGTCTTTTCGCAGCCGGGGTTTGACCTTTTTGAAGTCGATCGACGGCCGGAGAATATCAAACGTAGCAACCTGGGCGGACAGACTATCCTTAGGAAACTGGATATTCGCCACCTGCTTGCCTTCGGAGAGTATCTGCAGGTTTGTATAGTTCTTGTAATTGATCTGCTTCCACATCTTCGCCGTATCGATCGGCAGGGGCCGTGCCGGCAAGAAGGTCTCGCCCGTCACGGCGTAGGTCAACTGGGTATAATCGTCGAGCACCACCAATTCCTCCAAGGTGGTGATGCCCATCTTCTGCGGGTTTGTATTGCAAAGGAACACCGTATTGAAGTACTTCGAGAACTCACACATATCCCCCAACGCCGCCATATCGCTCAAAGAGGCGGAGGCGAATGATTTCAAGCGGTTCAACTCCCAGGGTTCGGCCTGTCGCACAATGAGGAACTGGTCGTGCGTACTCATCTTCTCGTTGTAGGGCGGCACTTTCGTCAAGCGAAACAGATGATCGTAAAGGATATCATACTCTTCCGCTTTGCCGGGCAATAAAGCCTGGTCGTAATAGAGCTGTTCGGTGATCAAGCGCGTCAAGGTCTTGCGGGTGTACGAATAGCTGTTCACCAGGTACATCACCGTACACGTCAGTACGCAGACAACCACCAACGCCAAACCGATCCGGCCAATAATCTTCCCTGTATTTGTTTCTTTCTTTTCCATCGTTTTTTTCAGATAAAATAATGCCCGGACCGTATTGTCCGGGCACTTCAGTTAATTGCATATAATTATATAGAGGGGGTTCTCTCCAGTTGATGACAACGGAAACCGATGAGTTGCACATCGGGATTATTCATTTTTCCTTTTTTATCTTCCATTTCCGATACTTCTTCGTGCGACTCCGTTGCGTCCGTACGGGAGGAATTTTCTCTTTTGCGGAACAGACGGAACGGACCCACGGTATTGTACTGCGTGGTTCGGGCCGAATCGCTTACCGAATCCAGGAGCGAGAGGTTATCGACCTCCACAGACAGGTCTTTCACAAAGATCGCCGTCGTTGGGTAGGCCACCATATCTCCCGTCGGGTTGTCGCCACCGGTGGATAACGGATCCATATCCGGGTTGTTCCATTTCCAGGCGCCACATTCAATGATTGTCGCATCAAACCAGGGGCGATGGATAGGCACCTGTAAGAGTTTGAAAGAGATCTTTGATACCGCCAGCTTTTCCGTTTCTTCCGATTTGGCACTTGTTCCGTGAGACGATTGAGTCGAACGGCTTTTCCAGAACCACATGCCGGAGGTTGATTCCGTATTTTGCGTAAAGCGGTGTTTGGACTGAGTGTCTATATTTTCTATGGTAGTGGAGTCAATCGTAAACTCCGTCCAATTCAAGGTCTCATCAAATATATCTTTGATGCCCAGGGTAGAATAGTATGAGGCACTTTCGCTTGTATCATCAAGCACATTTTCTTGCAAGCGCTTTTTCAATGTGTTAATCCAGTTTTCCGAAGTTTCCCGGTTGATATTCTGTATATCGTTTTGATATCGTTCAACTGTGCCTTTGTGTCCGAGCGTAATCCAGTTTTGCATCGCCTGATCCACTTTTTTCTTGTAGATACTCCCGTTAAGTGCAAATTTAAGAGCAAACTCCTCATCGTACATAGCCTTCATTCGTAGTTCATTATAATCCCCATAAACCGTATCATACACAAGACTATAGTCATCACTGAGGGGTTGCAACACCGCTAACTCCGCATGTAACTTCTTCAGCGTTTCTTCTTCCTCGGCTGTGATCTTGCGCTGGTTTGGGAAGGTCGCTTTATCCAATACTACTTTATAAATATCCCAAAGCAATTTGGAACTATTTCCGGGCAATCCATTAATCGTGCGAATGAAATTGTCAGCATCGACAAACGCCTCATGCTTGCCCATGCTGCCGCTTTTTAATTTTCTCCACGCCTGTAGTTCAGCCAGGTGCACTTGCAGATACGCCAGATTCTCTTTCCGGTAAACAGCGCCAGCTGCCATCCAGTGAAAATAAGTATCATCTGAATCTTGTCTCAAAGAGATTAATTCCTCCAGGCACGTAAAGAGTGCCGTCGTCGCGTGGTCGTTTACATTAGCCATATTCGTTTCTTTTTAGTTAGTTATCCCCTACTCTGTTAAGGCTTTTCGGATCCGCCTGATATTAATTGTTAATTATTAATTATTGATCCTTATATTCGACCTTGCCAGAAGCAAAGCGATCTCCGGATCGTAGAAGTCCATCAGGATCCAGCCGTAGCGCCGGGGGGCTTTCTCGGCTTTCAGGATCGTCTTCAGCCGGGGATTCATATAATTCGCCGCGCGCTGGGGCAGGATGCCTTTCGACAGGTCGTACATGCTGGCGTAGTTGCGCCAGATGATGCGTTCGGATCCCACAAAGGAACCGGTATACATCGCGTCTTTCAAAAGCTGGTAGAAACAATCCCACTTCTCCTCCAGGCTGACCTTCTCGTACTGATCCTGGTCTTTCAATACAAAAGGACGCAATCCGGTATCCGGATGCCTGAAATCAAGCCCTAAAGGCTGATTGGCATATTTGCCGGTCATCTCGAAGTTGCGCACCAACACAATCTTTCCCCGCACATCTTTCAAGCGAGGCACTTCGGGGCGTGTATACCAGAAGATCGGCTCTCCGCCACTGATCTCGCGCAGGAAAGCATCGATAAACGTCCAGTCGGCCGGGGTATTGGCGATATTCTTGACCACCTTCGAGACCGTGGCCAATGCATCATTGCTTTCGTCTTTGATCGACATCAGGATCGTCTCCGTCGGATTGGCCGTCAGGAAGTTATAACAGTCGGCACAGACACTGAAAAACGAAAGCATCTGATCGATCACCCCGTGGTAGATATCCAGGCTGTTGTCGGTCACCGTGCAACGCACATCCAGGTAGCGGATACCGTCTTTCAACTGCTCGGCGATCGTCCGATCCTGGTCTTTCCACAGTTTATCGGCCAGGGGCACGGAGAAATAAGCACCCGAATCATGCGTTCCCGGCAGATTAATCTCACTCAGGAACTTCTCATCATCGACAAACTCCATCCAGTTCGACAAACTAAACCGTTGCTTGAAGGCTTTGATATCCTTATTCATCGCCGCAATGGCTTTTTCCGCCCGCTTACGATCTTCTTTATAGGTATCCCATTTCTCTTCGATCGCGCGGTTCAGGTTCTCCTTTTTCGCCTTTAATTCCTCTTCTATTCTTTTCGCCGCATCGGCAATTGTTTTTTCCCGTTCATTCATACGTCATTATTTTATAATCATTGTTTTTCAAATCCGCCATTCGGCATAAATTCGTCAACGAAAGTACGGAAGAAGCCTTTCTGACGCGTTGCAGAACGTAAAATTCACCTTACGTTCTACAACACGGGCGAAAATATTTACGATCCAACACCAATAAGGAGAGACTTTCCTCTTTTTTCAGAATTCTGACTTTATTTTTCATAATTCTGTCATTCCTTCCCTAAGCGAGGCTTATCGAGCCACTCCCCTCAAGAGCTACTCTCGATACTCCTCCCCATTTTCCCCTTCCAAATAAAACAGGATCACCCCGAACCGAAGGTCGCTTAGCGAAGCGTAAAGCAAATATTGTGGAGAAGTTCCTACTTGATGAATAATAAAATACGCAGATGACGCAGACTAAAGCGCAATGTTTTGTGCGCCAAAGTGCGATGTTTTTCTTCCTTGATTTTAGAGGAATACAAGAAGCAGTAAATCAATCTATTATAAAGAGTAGGTATCTGTTGACAATTGTCAACAAATGTGTTGACGGTTATCAACAAGCAAATAGTCCCGGTAAAAAGAAAAAGTAATCCTGCGCATTTGGATTCGGATTGCCCTTATGCGCCCCTTGCCCTATCGTCCTTACGAAAGGCGGTGGGCGACAGGCCGGTCAGGTTGAGGAATTGGCGGTAGTAGCTGGAGCGGTCGGGGATGCCTACGCGGTTGCCTACTTCTTCGATGGATAGTTCGGGGTGGGACAAGAGGATCTCTTTGCTCTCTTCGATGCGTAAAGCGCTGATCCATCGCCGGAAATTCTGCTGATTGGTCTGGTTGATATAAGCAGAGAGGTAGGTCCGGTTGGTTTGCAGTTCGTGTGCCAACAGATCGAGCGTCAGGCCATGCGCGACAAAACCTTTTCGTTCGATCCATTGCTGCAGCCGGGCTTCGATCGAGGTTTCGCTCCCCCCAGCCGGGGCGGTCACCTCCGGTTCCAGTACCGGAAGCAACTGCTGAAAGACTGCAGGATAGTTGATATACTTGATCGCGAAGTAGATATAAAAGACCGTATACAATGTGATATATACCGGATAGACCTTCTCCGGCAGAAGAAAAGAGAGACAGAGCCAGATGCCGATCAATAGCGAAAGGTAGAAAGAACGTCGTACCCACCGAAGGCGTGCCGTAGAAGCGGATTCGGCAAAGAATTCGTCGCGCCGTATCTTGTATAACCGGTATTCCCGTTCGAACAACAGGATATAACAACCCAACAACACATAATAACACCCGCCGCAGCCATAAGCCAGCTTCAGAAAATCCGGCTCCGTGAATGCATATACGCCCACAAAGAGGCATCCGATCAGGAAAAGGTTGATCCACAAATAAGTCAGGAAGCGTTTGCTCGGCAAGAAATGACCATTAAGCAAGGTGGTGAATGAGAAGGTAAACAGTAACGACTGCAGAAACCCCAGTGAGAGCGTGATAACGATAGCCAAAGGGTTGAGAAAGTTGACCTGACCGGCGGTCGCCCCCAATTCGAAGAGGCCCAAACCACCCAGGAGCAGATAAGCGATCGCCAACAGACGCCGGGCGAATCCATAAGATTTCAGCATGCCGTCTTTCTTCTCCGGGCAACAGAAAAGGGTGATGCCCATGGTGACAATAAGGCAAGACGACAATAGCAAGGTGAAAAAATACATATTCTTCATCGGATCGAAAGGGATAAAAAGGTTCTATGGCTCATCACTTTAAGCAATAAGCATTGTTTTTCAAATCCGACAAAATTACGTCTTTTCCCAGAGCTTTGCCCTTCGGAGAGTGTCGGTTGGTAAAAATAATTCGTTTAAGACGACTTCCGGTATTCCATCGGGGAGACACCCATGTTCTTTTTGAAGAACTTGCCGAAAGTGGACTGATCGGAGAAATTCAGTTCATCGGCGACTTGCTGCACCGTCAGGTTTGGCATCTTCAACAGGATCTTGGCTTCGACCATCAGGGCTTCGTCGATCCATTTATTGGCCGACTTGCCGGAGATCTCTTTCAGGATCAGGGAGAGATACTGGGGAGTGATAAAGAGTTTGCCCGCGTAGAAAGAGACATGATGCTCGTATTTGCAATGCTGGATCAGGAGATTGACAAATTCGTTCATAATCTCTTCTTTGCGCGACAAGGTCGGGCGGGCGATGGTCTCCTTCTTGCCGACCATGATATTCGCCATCTCCAACATAAAGGCCACAAAGGCATTCTGCATCAATTCCTTATGGAATGCGTGCGTGCGCTGACGCATCTTATCGCGCAACTGCTGGATGCATTTCTCCAGGTGTTGCGTCTCTTCCGGCAAAAGCTCCGTACTGGGATTCTTTCGCAGGATCATATAGTTGTTCATCGAAGGCGTACGCTGGGCGATGTTCAATCCTTCCATAAAAGTCTTATGTACCATGATCATGATCGCCTTGAAGTCCGAACTGGCTTCGGCGCCTTGAATAATATGCGTGGGCATAACCGTCAAAAAAGAATTAGGCACCAGGGTGTAAGGCACATAATCCAGACTGACCCGTGCCTCCCCTTTCAAGACCAACATCAGAAAGAGTGCATTCAACCGCACCGGGTCCGTATACTCCTCATAGCCGTACCGGCTGGAGGAAATATTCTTATCCACATCGGTCACAGTCAACACATCCTGGAAGTTATCGGTCGAAGCGATGTAATCACTCACCACGGTCATCTCTATCAGCGGCAGATTTGTCATAACACTTTATTTTAATTAGGCACATTGTTCGAAACAGGAATACATTGTTTCGTTTCAAACCAACAAATATACAGATTATTTCGAATAGAGCCTTTGTTTTTCTTTTTTTATATTCAAATCATACCAATCCTGTAACAGAATAAACCATTTGAGTTTCCATTAATTAATAGACCTTTGCAGCGGGTATAGTGACTTTTAAAGAAAACAACAATTCGGTGAGAGAGCAAATTATCGTAACAGCATTTGATTTATTTTCCCAGTACGGGATCAAACGGGTAAGCATGGATGATATCGCACGCGCGATCGGCATATCCAAGCGTACCTTGTATGAATCCTTTGCAGACAAAGAGAATCTACTGGTCGAAGGATTGCAGCATACCAGCAGTCGGTTGCTCGCCTTTTTGCAGGAAATCGAGAAGGGGGAATATACCGCGTTGGATATCATCCTGTTGTTCTATGGCGAATTGATGAAACGTCCCCGCTGGTATAGTGCCAAGTTCTATGAGGACCTGAAAAAGTATCCTACCGCCAAAGCAGAGAAAGAAGCGGAAAAAGATTTGTTCACCAAACATTTTATGCGCCTGTTCGACCGGGGAGTGAAAGAAGGGGTGTTTCAGCAAGAAATCAATTTCGAGATTGTCGCCTTATTGGCCAAAGAACAGGTCAAGATGCTTCAGCCTTCGAAAGCGTTCTGCCAGCACTCGAACAAAGAGGTCTACGACACGATCCTGGTCGCCTTCCTGCGTGGGATCTGCACCGAGAGAGGACGACAGATCCTGGACCGTTGGATCAGAACAATTCACACGGTGCAAAAGCACAACAAAGTATTCGAATAAAAATAAACGCAAATTTAGAATAAATGAAACGATTAGTTATGAGTAAGAAGGTGATTTGCGCAGTATTTCTATTACTGCCCTCCTTCGCTTTTTCAACCCGGGCACAAGAACAAACGATCGTGCTCACGTTGGACAAAGCATTGGAGATTGCGATGAGTGAAAACCCCACGGTCAAAGTGGCTGATCAGGAGATTGAGAAGAAGAAGTACGCCAAGAAAGGAACGTATGCGGCCTTGTTCCCGCAGATCAACTTCACGGCAGACTATTCCCGTACGTTGAAAAAGCAAGTGATGTACATGGATGGTGACGCGTTCAATATCGGTGCAATGCTCGAGCCAGTGACCACGCCGATCATTCAAGGGGCGGATAAGACGATTGCCGGAATCATTCCGGGTTATAAAGAAGGAACGTTGCAAGAGAATATCAATTCGTTCATACCCGAGCCCGAACCTTCCGAGGGGGGCGATGGTGGTATATCCGTCGGCCGTGACAACAACTGGAGCCTTGGGTTTTCAGCCGGCATGCCGTTGATCAACGCTTCGCTGTGGAAGAGCCTGGCGATTTCCGGATTGGATGTCGAACTGGCGATCGAGCAGGCGCGCTCATCGAAGATCGATATGACCAACCAGGTGAAGAAAAGCTATTACGGCGTGATGTTGGCCAACGACTCGTACCGCGTATTCAAAGAAAGCTACGACAATGCGATGGAGAACTACCTGGATGTGAAAAAGAAATACGACCAGGGCTTGGTGGCCGAATACGATCTGATCCGCGCCGATGTGGCCGTTCGCAATGTCGAACCGAATATGTTACAAGCCGAAAACGCCGTAACCCTGGCCAAGTGGCAACTCAAAGCACTCCTGGGTATGGATCTGGAACTGAACATCGACTGCGAAGGTCAATTGGGGGATTACAAGGATGCATTGTTCAGCGATTACCTGGCGACCGACACGGCATTGGGTAACAATACGAACCTGCGACAATTGGATCTGCAATCGTCTCAACTGAAGAAGACATTCGAACTGCAGAAAGCCGATTTCCTGCCGACGCTGTCGATCTCGGCCTTGTACAACTGGAGCTCGATGAACAACGACTTCAAGTTCAAGAACTACCAGTGGAACCCCTACTCCATGGTGGGCTTGTCGCTGTCGATTCCGATCTATTCCGGAGGAAACCGTATTCAGAAGCTCAACCAGACACGGGTGACCATGAACCAGTTACACTTGCAACGCGACGACCTGCAACGCAACCTGCAACTGGCCGTCAAGCAGTATATGGACAATATGAACACCTGCCTCAAACGCTACGATGCCGCCAGCCGCGGGATTGAACAAGCCCTCAGAGGACAGATGATCGCCCAGAAACGCTACGAGACCGGCGCCGGCACCTTGTTGGAACTGAACGACTCCGAACTGGCGTTGACGCAATCCAAACTGAACTACAATCAGGCGATTTATGATTACGTAGTGGCCAAAGCCGAACTGGAAAAGGTTTTGGGCAAAGAGACACAAAAGAATTGATAACAATAAAACAATAAAATAAGATGAAAACAAGTAAAATGCTGAAAGTAATACCCGTTGCCTGTATTGCCTTTCTGATGTCATGTGCGGGAGAGAAAGCGAATGAGAACACCACCGAGGTTGAAAAGGTAAAGGTGAAACTGGAAACGGTTCACCTGCAGGATGTGGAACAAATCGCGGAGTTTACCGCTACGGTAACGGCGAATATCACCAACGCCATCGCTCCTCAATCGCCTGTGCGCATCGAGAAGCTGCACGTAGAAGTGGGCGATCAGGTCAGAGCCGGACAATTACTGGCGACGATGGATGCCACCAACCTGCAACAGACTAAGATCCAGATGGAGAATCAAGAAGTGGAATTCAAACGTATCGACGAACTATATAAAGTAGGCGGTGCTTCCAAATCAGCCTGGGATGGCCAGAAGACAGCGTTGGAAGTGAGCCGTACGGTCTATAAGAACTTACAGGAAAACAGTCAATTGACCAGTCCGATCTCCGGTATCGTTACGGCACGTAACTACGACAACGGCGATATGTACAGTGGCGCTTTAGCGGTTTACACTGTCGAGCAGATCAACCCGGTGAAGTTGATGATCAATGTATCCGAGACTTACTTCCAGTATGTCAAGAAAGGCATGGAAGTGGATGTACGCCTGGATGTGTATGGCGACGAAGTGTTCAAAGGAAAAGTACACCTGGTCTACCCGACCATCGACCCGGCGACACGTACCTTCCCGGTTGAAGTGCGGATCGCCAATACCGACCAGCGGGTGCGCCCGGGTATGTTTGCCCGTGTGATCGTGAGCTTCGGTACGTTGAACCATGTAGTAATCCCCGACCAGGCGGTAGTGAAACAGGCCGGTTCAGGCGACCGTTATGTCTATGTACACCGCAACGGGAAAGTCTCTTATGAGAAAGTAGAACTGGGACGCCGCATGGATAACCGATATGAAGTAAACTCAGGCGTGAACGATGGCGACCAGGTGGTGATCACCGGACAAAGTCGTTTGACCAATGGGAGTGAAGTTGAAGTAGTTAAATAAGAAAAGAATACGATATGAGTTTATATGGTAGTGCGGTAAAAAAACCGGTTACGACAGCACTTGTCTTTGTGGCTGTTGTAATTATGGGGCTCTTTTCTCTGACCAGGTTGTCTATCGACCTGCTGCCGGAGATCGAATCCAATTTCCTTCTGGTGATGACAGCCTATCCGGGTGCGAGTGCCGCGGATATCGAGACCAACCTGTCCAAGCCGTTGGAAAACACCTTGAACAGTGTGAGTGACCTGAAGAATATCACGTCGCAGTCCAAAGAGAATATCTCCATCATCATGCTTGAATTCGAGTATGGTACGGATATCGATGTGGCGACCAACGACGTGCGCGATAAGTTGGATATGGTCACATCCATCTTGCCCGACGACGCCGAGAATCCGATTATCTTTAAGTTCGGTACGGAGAATATTCCTATTCTTTTGCTTTCGGTGACCGCCGAAGAGAGTACCAACGCCTTATATAAGATCCTGGATGATAAGGTAGCCAACCCGCTGGCACGTATCAGCGGTGTGGGTGCGGTTTCGATCTCGGGTACGCCCATCCGTGAGATACAGGTCTATTGCGACCCGTACAAACTGGAAGCGTATGGCCAGAGCATCGAGAGTATCTCTTCGATCATCGCACAGGAAAACCGGAATACACCCGCCGGGAGTATCGATATCGGTTCGAACACCTACTCCTTGCGTGTGCAGGGTGAGTTCATCGACGCCAGTGAGATGAGTAATCTGGTGATCGGTTACCAGAACGGAAGAACAGTCTACCTGCGTGATGTCGCCCGTGTGCAAGACACGGTCGAAGAACGGGCACAGGAAACCTATAACGACGGTGTGCGCGGAGGTATGATCGTGATCCAGAAACAAGCAGGTGCCAACTCGGTTAATATCTCAAAGAAAGTACAGGATATGCTGCCGGCGATCCAAGAAACCCTTCCTTCCGACGTGAAGTTAGGCGTGATCGTGGATACCTCAACCAATATTACGAATACGATCAACAGTTTGATCGAGACCATTACCCTGACGTTTATCATCGTTATGTTGGTAGTGTTCCTGTTCCTGGGACGATGGAGAGCAACGTTTATCATTATCCTGACCATTCCGATCTCTTTGATCGCGGCGTTCGCTTATCTCTTGGCTTCGGGTAATACCTTGAATATCATCTCGCTCAGTTCGCTCTCTATTGCGATCGGGATGGTGGTGGACGACGCCATTGTGGTGTTGGAGAATATCACGACACATATTGAGCGGGGTAGTAAACCCAAAGAAGCGGCTATACATGCAACCAATGAGGTGGCAATTTCCGTTGTAGCTTCTACCTTGACCATGTTGGCGGTGTTCCTGCCTCTGACCATGGTAACGGGTCTGGCCGGTATCCTGTTTAAACAGTTGGGATGGATCGTAAGTATCATCATGATTGTTTCAACCTTGTCGGCTCTGACTTTGATTCCGATGCTTTGTTCCAAACTGCTTCGTCTGGATCCGAAGAAAGGAAAGTTATATGTGCTTTTCTTCACGCCGATCGAGAAAGCGTTGAACGGATTGGATCATTACTACGCCCGTTTCCTGGACTGGTCGGTACGCCACAGAAAGACGGTGATCACCGCTGCTTTCCTGATCTTCGTGGGAAGTATGATGCTTGTGCCTACGGTGAAGACGGAGTTCTTCCCCACACAGGATAATGCCCGTATCGGGGTAACGGTTGAGTTGCCGATCGGTACGCGCCAGGAGATCACCCGTGATCTGGCACTGCGCATCAATACGGAGTTTATGGAGAAATATCCGGAGATCAAAACGATCAACTTCAGCGAAGGACAGGCCGACACGGACAATACCTTTGCCCAGTTGAGCGAAAACGGTACCCATATTATCTCTTACAATGTCAGCTTACAGAGTGTGGGCGACCGTGTCAAGGTGGATGGACGCCAACGCGGCTTGATCGAGCTTTGCGAATTGATGCGTAAAGACTTGGATGAATACTCAGAAATCAAGAAGTTCGAAGTGAGCGCCGGTGGTGGTGGCGGTATGGGTGGTGAAACATCCGTCGACATCGAAATCTACGGGTACGACTTTGAAGTAACCGACGCCATGGCGCAGCAAGTAGCCGAGCGGATGCGCAACAGCAAGGGCGTATCGCAGGTCAGCATCAGCCGTGAAGACTATATTCCGGAATACCAGATCGACTTCGACCGCGAGAAATTGGCACAGCACGGACTGAACGTAACGACCGCTTCAATGTACCTGCGTAACCGCATCAACGGTTCCATCGCTTCCCAATACCGCGAAGACGGGGACGAATATGATATCCGTGTCCGCTATGCTCCGGAGTTCCGTCAGTCGATTGAAGACCTGGAGAATATCATGATGTATAACAATGCCGGCCAGGGTGTGCGGATCCGCGACGTGGGTGTGGTGGTTGAACGCATGACTCCGCCGACTATCGAGCGTAAGAACCGTGAACGTGTGATCACCGTATCGGCTGTTGTCGGACAAGGTGCTGCTCTGAGTGATGTCGTGGCTGCAGCAAACCGGGAAATGCGCAGTATGCAGATTCCTTCGGATATCAGTTGGCAGATTGGTGGTACGTATGAAGACCAGCAAGACACTTTTGCCGACCTGGGAATCCTGATGGTGTTGATTGTTATCCTGGTGTTCATTGTGATGGCTGCACAGTTCGAGTCGTTGGTCGACCCGTTCGTGATTATGTTCTCTATTCCGTTTGCATTCACCGGGGTGGTCTTGGGATTGTCTATTACCCAGACTCCGTTGGGCGTAATGGCGTTGATCGGGGTGATCATGTTGCTGGGTATCGTGGTGAAGAACGGTATCGTGTTGATCGACTATACCATCCTGTGCCGTGAAAGAGGCATGAGTATCATCACTGCTGCCGTAGCTGCCGGGAAATCCCGTTTGCGTCCGGTATTGATGACCACCTTGACAACCGTACTGGGTATGGTGCCGATGGCTATCGGAACGGGTGAAGGAGCAGAGATGTGGCGCCCGATGGGTATGACGGTAGCCTGGGGGCTTTCCGTTTCCACACTGATCACGTTGGTGATCGTGCCGGTGGTATACAGTGTATTCGCTGCCAACGGAGTCAAACGCAGACGGCGTAAGTTCAGACGTCTGCTTCACCTGGAGAACAAATAAACCCGACGTGCAACATTAAAACAGAATAAAGAGATGAAAGCAATTATGATAACATTCAACCAGGCGTATTACGAAACCATCCTGGGCCTGATGGACCGGAACAATATCAGGGGGTTTACCTATTGGGAGAATGTACAGGGAAGAGGAAGCAAAACCGGGGAGCCGCATTACGGCTCCCATGCCTGGCCAACGATGAACTCGGCGATCTACACCGTAGTGGAAGATGAGAAAGTATCGCGTTTCCTGGAGTTGCTGCAGAAGCTGGATAAACAGACCGAAGCCTTGGGCTTGCGCGCGTTTGTAATGAATGTGGAACAAACGATATAATCACATGGTTCCTAATGTTATTACATTCACCCTGGCCCGAAAAGAGAAGATCATCTTCTATCTGATCACTTTTCTCTCGGGAGTGATCGGATTCGGTGGAGTCTTCCTGGCAGGGAAGCTGGCTTTCGGGGGTGGCAGGTTTATTGTCCTGACCGTGGGTGTCTTTTCCTTGATCGTTATGTTCTTTTGCCTCTACAGCTTCTTCCGCCTGCGAAAAGAAGAGGGGGTCGGGATCTATATCTCGGACGAAGGAATCTATGATATCTCGACGGGAAACACCTATGGCACAGTTGTTTGGAGTGATGTGGAGGAGATTCGCATCATGGATGATATCAGTGACTTGAAACATCAGTATATCGTGGTCCGGGTGAAGAACCCGACCGCTTATATCCAGCGCGAACAGAACAAAGCTAAACAACACTCATTGGAGCTGAAGTTACAGTTCTACGGTACGCCCATCTGTTTCTCCAACCGCACATTGAATTGTACATTCGAGCAGCTGAAAGACGCTGTTTTCCTCAAATACAACCAGTACAAAGAGCAAAACGAAGCCCCGGCAAACGAATAAAAGAAAGAATAAGAGTTGTTTGAGAAAAAAACTTTCAACTTTCAACTTCCTACTCTCAACTTTTTATGTATCTTTGCACCGCTTTTTAGCCCCGTACGTGTGATGGGAAATTAGAAGCACTAATTTTGAGTAACACAAAAAAAGAATTAAAATGAAAACATTTGTTTTAGAAGGCAAATCAAGAGAGATCGCAGCCAGCTCTGCCGATCAGAAGAGATCATTAAGTGCGTTAAGAAAGAATGCCCAGGTTCCTGCTGTATTATACGGTGGTGAAAAGGTGATTCATTTCAGTGTAAGCTTCGACGGTATCCGTCCGTTGGTTTATACTCCGGAAGTATTCCTGGTAGAACTCACGATCGACGGCGCAAAGAAGATGGCTATCGTGAAAGACCTGCAGTTCCAACCGGTAACCGACGAGCTGTTGCACGTAGACTTCCAGGAAATCTTCGCCGATAAGCCTGTGATGATTGAAGTACCCGTTGTTCTTTCAGGTTATGCCGAAGGGGTGAAAGCCGGGGGTAAGTTGACGCTGCGTATGCGTAAGCTGAAAGTAAAAGCATTGTACAGTAACCTGCCGGAGAAACTGGTGATCAACGTAGATAAGTTAGGTCTGGGTAAATCCATGCAAGTGGGCGAATTGACTTTCGACAACCTGGAACTGATGAATGCGAAGAACGCTGTAGTTTGCGCCGTTCAGTTGACACGTGCTGCTCGTGGTGCTGCCGCTGCTGCCGCTGCCGGAAAATAAATAACGTAAGTTATCACATAGACAAGGGGCTCTTTCGCAAGAATGGCCCCTTTGTTCATTGTGTATGAGAATGAGTATCAAACAACGTTCGCTTAGCGAAGTGTAAAGCAATTATCAATTAAATAAGGTGAAATATCTGATTGTCGGATTAGGGAACATCGGTTCGGAGTATTGGGGCACCCGCCACAATATCGGATTCCGCGTAGTCAATAAGTTGGTCGAAGCTGCCGGAGGGCAGTTTACCGAGCAACGCTACGGCGCGACCGCCCGGATCCGGGTGAAGAATAAAGAGTTGGTCGTGCTCAAACCCAATACGTTTATGAACCTCAGCGGCAATGCCGTGCGCTACTGGTTGCAGAAGGAGAATATCCCGGTGGAACACCTATTGGTCGTTGTCGACGACATCGCCCTACCCTTCGGTACCCTTCGCCTCAAACCCAAAGGTAGCGACGCGGGACATAACGGATTGAAAAACATCCAACAGATCCTGGCCACCCAGGACTACTGCCGCCTGCGCTTCGGTATTGGCAATCAATTCCCCCGGGGCGGACAGGTCGATTACGTATTGGGACTGTTCGATCCGGAAGAACTCTCCGCCATGCCCCCCGTATTGGACCGGGCGATCGAGATTGTCAAAAGCTTCTGCCTGGCCGGTGTGCAACTGACGATGAATCAGTACAACAACAAAGATTAATTGACAATTGATAATTGACAATTGACAATTGGCTTGTGCGTAGGAGGCTAACCATTAAACATTAATCATTAAACATTAACAACATGAACGAAGTTCGAATAGATAAATGGATGTGGGCGACCCGGATCTTCAAGAGTCGCTCGATAGCAGTGGATGCCTGCAAGAAAAACCGGGTGATGATCGGTGGAGTCAATATTAAAGCTTCGCGCATGATCAAGGTAGGCGATGTAATTCAGGTGCGCAAGCCGCCGATTGTGTATTCTTTTAAGGTATTGGCACTGACCGAACGCCGCATGAGTGCCAAACTGGTGCCCGAATACCTCGAAAACGTAACCACCCCCGACCAGTATGAGATCCTGGAGATGAATAAGATCTCCGGCTTCGTCGATCGAGCCAAAGGAATGGGCCGTCCGACCAAGAAAGACCGCCGTGAACTGGAACAATTCACAGACGACGATTTCGACTTTGATTTTGATTTTGAATCGGAAGACTAAAAGGCTGCCGGCCTTTTCCAAAAGGCTGCCGGAGTTTTCCAAAAGGCCGCCGGAGTTTTCCAAAAGGCTGCCGGCCTTTTTTTAAAAGCTGCCGGCCTTTACTTATCCGCCGGATAAACCACACCTAACTGCCGGCGGATCTCATCAATAATCTCCAAGGTGATGAGGGAATGTTGCCAACTATTGATCTCAGATTCCGGTTTTCCGGCACCGATCAGGTCGATAAATTCTTTTATTTCATAGTAATATTCATCTTTGTCGGTAACTGCAGAGAGGTCTTCCGCTGTTGCGGGCGTTTCTTTGCCGGAATTGGGTTGCTGGCGGGGGATAAATTCGACCCGGCCGATCGTATTGATCCGGTCGAGCATTAGATTGCCTTCTTCGCCTTGTATTTCTGTGGGCAGACTGGAATTGGCGATCTTAGAATAGAGTACGGTCGCGTTCATGCCGTCGTATTGAAAATTGACCGCCCCTTGTCCGTCGGCACCCGAGGAGAGTACCACCCCGCTGGCGTCGATCCGTTGCGGCCTGCCGAAGAGCACCACCATCGGATAGATCGTGTAGATCCCGATATCCATAATCGCGCCGTTAGACAACTGTGGATTGAAGGCATTCAAGACGATGCCTTCCTTGAACTTATCGTAGCGGGAGGAGTATTGGCAGTAAGATGCAAAATAACGACGCACCACCCCTACCCGATCCAGGTTGTCGCGCAACGCTCGGAAGTTCGGCGTCAGTGTGGGTTTCATCGCTTCCATAAAAGTCACCCCGTTGCGTTCCGCCGCGGCGATCATCTCGCGCACTTCCCGCGCGTTCGAAGCCAAGGGTTTCTCACACAAGACATGTTTGCCGTGATCCATGCAGAAAATACTCTGCTCGGCATGCAGATAGTTGGGCGTTGCGATATAGACGGCGTCGATCAAAGGGCTGGCCGCCATCTCTTCCAAAGAAGTAAAGGTATGTGGGATTTGGTGGCGGGCAGCAAAAGCTTTGGCCGTTTCCGGATGACGGGAGCAGACGGAAGCCAGTTCGAAACGCTCGTCCTGACGGCCACCGGCAATGACCCAGTCGGTGATGAAGTTGGTGCCGATGACACCGAATTTGATTTTGTTCATAAGGGGAGAAAGGGGGATAAGGGGATTAAGGGGGATAAGGGGTTTAAGGGGGATAAGGCCTTAATCCCCTTAATCCCCTTAAACCCCTTAATTCCTTTTTCTTTATTTCTTCGCCCGGAACGGTGTCTTAATCACCTGGGCTTTCAGGTTGCGATTACGCACCTGGATAAAGAATTCAGTACCTACCTTAGTCAATTCGGGGGCAACATAACCCATACCGATGCCTTTCTTCAGGAAAGGCGACATGGTTCCCGAAGTAACCACCCCAATCGCATGGCCATTGCCATCAACAATATCATAGCCATGACGGGGAATCCCTTTGTCGATCATCTCAAACGCACAGAGCTTACGGCTTACGCCTTCTTTCTTCTGGCGTTCCAGTTCGGCACGGTTCGTGAATTCTTTCCCTTCCACGAATTTCGTGATCCATCCCAGGCCGGCTTCGATCGGCGAAGTGGTATCGTCCAGGTCATTGCCGTAGAGGCAGAACCCGGCTTCCAGACGAAGTGTATCGCGTGCGCCCAAGCCCACCGGTTTGATGCCTTCCGGTTTGCCGGCTTCGAAGATGGCTTCCCAGATCTTCATAGCATCAGCGTTGTCGAAGTACAATTCGAAACCACCCGCTCCGGTATAACCCGTATTGGAGATGATCACATTCGGGCATCCGGCAAATTCGCCTACGGTAAAGGTATAATAAGGCAATTGAGAAAGATCAACCGGCGTCAGGCGTTGCAATACTTCCGTGGCTTTCGGTCCCTGAATAGCCAACTGAGCGATCCGGTCGGAGGAGTTCTCCAGTTCGGCACCCATCGGGTTATGGCTGACACACCAGTCCCAGTCCTTCTGCAGGTTACCGGCATTGGGCACCAACAGATACTTCTCCGGCGCATAGCAATAGACCAACAGGTCGTCTACGATACCGCCCTTATCGTTCGGGAAACAGGAATACTGGATCTTACCCGGCGTCAATGCCGCTACATCGTTCGAGGTGATTCCCTGCAGGAAGGCCAAAGCTTGCGGGCCCTTCACCCAGAATTCACCCATGTGGGAAACATCAAACACACCCACACCGTCAACAACGGTCATGTGTTCGTCCATAATACCGGTGTACTCAATAGGCATATTGAACCCGGCAAACTCATGCATCTTCGCGCCTAAGGCGATATGCACATCTGTAAAAGGAGTAGTTTTCATACGTTTCTTTGTTTTTGATTTTGACGTATATAGTATTTGAAATAAATATTAATTCACTCGTTCGATAATCTTCACGATCGTTTCCATACTCTTCTGCAACGAAGGTACAGGCAGGTACTCATATCTCCCGTGGAAGTTCATCCCGCCGGCAAAGATATTCGGACAGGGCAATCCCATGAACGACAAGCGCGCACCGTCGGTTCCCCCACGGATAGGCTTGACGATCGGTTGCACACCGACCGCTGTCATGGCTTCGAAGGCCAGGTCGATAATATGTTTCTGCGGTTCAACGATCTCTTTCATATTGTAATACTGGTCGTACATCTCCAACACGGTGCTTTCCGGGAAGAGTTCGTTCATGCGCTGCGTCAATAGCCGCATATTCTCTTTCCGCGCTTCGAACGCTCCGCGGGAATGATCGCGCAGGATATACGTCAGGCTGGCTGCTTCGACCGTGCCCGACATCGCTGTCAGATGAAAGAATCCCTCATAACCCTCCGTAGTCTCCGGACGTTCGGTCGGCGGCAACCAGGAAGCAAACCGGGCAGCCAATAGAGCAGCGTTGACCATCTTGTTTTTCGCCGTGCCCGGATGCACATTCAAGCCTTTGAAGCTGATCCGTGCCGCGGCGGCGTTGAAGTTCTCATATTCCAATTCGCCCAGCTGTCCGCCGTCGATCGTATAGGCCCACGCGCAGCCGAACTTCTCCACATCGAAATGATCCGCTCCCTGGCCAATCTCTTCATCGGGCGTAAAAGCGATGCGCACCTTGCCGTGTTCGATCTCTGGATGCGCCAGGAGATACTCCATGGCCGAGACGATCGCGGCGACACCCGCCTTATCGTCGGCACCCAATAACGTCTTGCCATTGGTTACGACAATCTCCTGCCCCACATAGTTATTGAGTTCGGGAAACATCTTCGGAGATAATACAATATTTCCTTCCGCGCAGAGTACGATATCGCCCCCTTCATAGGCAACGATACGAGGCTCCACCCCTTTGCCCGACATATCGGGGCTGGTATCCAGATGGGCGACAAAACCGATGGTTGGGATCTCCCGGTTCGTATTGGCCGGCAAGGTAGCCATCAGATAACAGTTATCGTCGAGCGTTACCTCTTCCATTCCCATATCTTTCAATTCCTTCACCAACGCCTCGGCCAAAACCCGTTGTCCCGGCGTGCTCGGTGTCGTTCCGCTCTCCTCATCGGATTGCGTATCGAAAGTGACGTATCTTAGAAAGCGATCTATTAACATTTCAATTAAGAATTAAAAATTAAAAATTAAGAATTACGAATTAAGACTATAAGCTGCTGTTTTTAATTTTTAATTCGTAATTTTTAATTTGTTATTTTTAGTTTCTAACTAAAAATAACTGGTTCCATTGTAGCAATGTGTACAAACACATTCCTTAGGCAATCCGATCGAGGCTACAAGATCCTCCACGGTATTAAATTGCAGCGTGGTGATGTTCAGTTTCTTGCGGATACTTTCGATCATGGCATTGTATTGATCGGTTCCGGTGGTGGCATACTTGTCCAGATCCTTAGCATCATCACCTTCCAATTCTTTGATCGTCCGGCGGGCGATCAGCTCCAGGTGCGATTTGGAAGCGGAGAATCCTACAAACGGACAGGCATGCAGGATCGGTGGACAGCCCAGGCGCATATGTACTTCTTTGGCGCCATAGCCGTAAAGGATACTGACGTTATCGCGCAACTGCGTACCGCGCACGATCGAGTCGTCGCAGAAGATCACACGTTTGCCGTCCAACAGGTGGCGGTTGGGGATCAGTTTCATCTTCGCCACCAGATCACGGATCGACTGGTTGGCCGGTGTGAAGCTACGGGGCCAGGTGGGCGTGTACTTGATGATTGCCCGACGGTACGGGATGCCTTTGCCTTCGGCATAACCCAAGCCCATGCCGATACCCGAGTCGGGGATCGCTGCGACATAGTCGGCATTCACCTCGTCTTTCTTCGCCATGCGCAGGCCGGTGGCATAACGCACCTGATCAACGTTCACCCCTTCGTAGTCGGAGACGGGATAACCGTAGTACACCCAAAGGAAGGAACAGACCTGCATCTTTTTGTTCGGCTCGCGCAATTGAGTCATATCCTCGGCGGTAAGCAAAACGACTTCGCCCGGCCCCAGGTTGTACTCCAATTCAAAATCCAAATTCGGGAAGCTGCAAGGTTCACTCGAAGCGGCATACGCTCCCTCCTTGCGGCCAACTAATATAGGCGTACGGCCCAGTTTATCCCGAGCCGCGATGATTCCATATTCGGTAAGAAGCAACATCGAACAAGATCCTTTGATCTTTTCCTGCACGATCTCAATGCCTTCGACGAAAGTCTTGCCTTGCGAGATCAATAAGGCGATCAGTTCGGTTTGGTTGGTCTCTCCGGAGCTCAATTCGGTGAAGTGCGCGCCTTTATCCAGGAGCTCCTTTTCCAGTTCATTCAGATTATTCACTTTGGCCACCGTGACGATAGCGAACTTCCCCAGATGGGAGTTGATAAAGATCGGCTGCGGATCGGTATCACTGATGATCCCGATACCCGAATTGCCCTCGAACTTATCCAGTTCCGATTCGAAGCGTGTCCGGAAGTATGAATTTTCCAGGTTATGTATCGAGCGATGAAAGATACCGTTATTCAACGTTGCCATCCCTCCTCTTCGTGTACCTAAGTGTGAATTATAATCTGTGCCATAGAAAAGATCGGTAGCACAAGCCGAATCAGATATAGTTCCAAAAAAACCACCCATTATGTCTCTGCGTTTTTATTATTATTTCGGTGGCAAAGGTACTGATTATTTTTAGATAAAGGGATAAGGGGTTTAAGGGATTTAAGGGGATTAAGGAGTTAAAAGACCTTAGCCCCCTTAATCCCCTTAATCCCCTTAATCCCCTTAAACCCCTTAAGATCCTTTAAGCATAAAACAACAAGATCAACAACTGCGCCGTCAACACCCGCAAAAACATCGTGATCGGATAAACCGTCGCATAGCTCACTGCCGGCGCATCATTGCCTGCCGTAGCATTGGAATAGGCCAGTGCCGGGGGATCGGTCATACTTCCCGCCATGAGTCCGATCAGGATGAAATAGTTGAGTTTGAAGCCATAGCGTCCGATCGCTCCGACGATCAATAGCGGAATCGTTGTGATGGCAAAGCCGTAAGCGATCCAGGCGAAACCACCTTTATTGAGGATCGTATCGATAAAACCATCGCCGGCGCCAATGCCAACACAGGCCAGGAACAGGGCGATACCAACCTCGCGAAGCATCAATGCCGCGCTTTGCGTGGTATAAGTCACCAGTTTATAGCGATAGCCAAAGCGGCTGATCAGGATTGCCACGATTAATGGGCCACCTGCCAGGCCTAACTTCACCGGTTGCGGGATACCCGGGAATACAAAAGGAATACTGCCCAGCAATACCCCCAGGGCTATGCCGACGAAGATCGTGATCAGGTTGGGCTCATTCAACCGTTTTACCGAGTTACCCAATATTTCCTCTACTTTGGTCACCGCCGGCTCACTACCCACAACCGTCAGACGGTCGCCTACCTGCAGAGTCAATGCGCCGGAAGCGACCAGATCGACACCCGCGCGGTGCAGCCGTGTAATATTAATGCCATGTATACGCCGCAGTTGCAAATCACCCAGGCGTTTGCCGTTCAGTTCGGACTTGGTCATCAATATACGCCGGCTGATCAACTGGCTATCGGCGGGAATCCATTGTTTGCGGTCCATCTCGATGGCCTCACCCACAAAGGTACGGATCGTCTCCGCATCCTGTTCGGTGGTGATCACAAAGATCCGGTCGTCGGCATGCAACACCGTATCGGCCGAGGCAATCTCGACCCGGTGTGTATCATTATACATGATGCGGGAGATCACAAACTCACGGTGTTTCAACAGTTCGCATAATTCAGCGATGCGCTTGCCAAAGATCGCCGGGTTCTTCACCACCAGGGAGATCGGTGTTGCTTCACGCTCGTTCTGATGCTCACCTTCGATCAGTTGTTCGTTTTCTTTATTCAGGTTCACCCGGAAGATATAACGAATCAACAACATGGAAAGGATTATCCCGACCACCCCCAAGGGGTAAGCCACGGCATATCCCAATGCGATCGTCTCATCGCCCTGGCCGAACAGATCATGAAACGCCTGCTGCGCCGCACCCAGACCGGGAGTATTGGTAACCGCGCCCGACATCACCCCAACCATCGTCGCCATCGGCGTACCGGTGATGAAATGAATGGCTACAGTGACCACCGCGCCCAACAAGACGATCGAGCAAGCCAACAGATTCAATGTAATACCACCTTGTTTGAACGAAGAAAAGAAACCGGGTCCCACCTGCATCCCGACCGCAAAGACAAACAGGATCAAGCCAAACTCCTTCACAAAGTGAAGCACTTCCGGATCCATCCGAAAGCCGAAATGTCCCAACAGGATACCCACGAAAAGCACCCATGTCACACCCAGGGAGATCCCAAAGATCTTGATCTTCCCCAATTGCACACCCAAAGCGATCACGACCGCCAGGAGCAGGATAGAATGCGCTACCCCTTGCCCCCACAATAAATCATTCATCCAATCCATTTTATCTAAAAACCTTAGTGTTAAGGACTTCTCTAATACCTATTCTTCCGCATGCCCGATCGGACATCGCAGATCTTAACCGGCTGCAAAGATAAGCATTATTCCTATATGCTTACCTATCATCCGCATTTGTGAGATTGGAGGAAACTATACGGTATCCGCACTCTCCCTCCTCACCCTGCTTCGGAGTATAAGTTTTGATCTTCAACCCCTGCGCAATACCCTCCTAAGAAAATCGGCAAATCACTTGGTTATTAACCTGTTATTTCCTATCTTTATCCTCAGAGGAACAACTAAAAAAGACCTGAGCTATGGGAAAATACATGAATCCTTTACTCGACTTTAGCTTCAAGCGATTATTCGGGCAGGACGCAAATAAAGAGTTATTGATCGACTTCCTGAATATCCTGTTCGAGGGCGAACGAAAGGTGGAAGACATAACGTTTATGGATAAAGAGATTCCTTCCGAGTTCCTGGAAGGAAGGATGGTGATCTTCGATATCCTTTGCCGTGAGAAGGACGGGACGTTTTTTATTGTGGAGATGCAGAACAGCAACCAGTTTTACTTTTTCGATCGGGCGCTGTTTTATCTCTGTCGCATGATCAGCAGCCAGGGGCAGAAAGGAAGTGGTTGGAATTTTAAAATCTGTCCCGTGTATGGGATCTACTTCTTGAACTTCCGCCTGCCGGGCTTGGAGAAACTGCGAACGGATGTGATCCTGGCCGACCGGGATACCGGGATACAAACCGACAAGCGATTGCGGCAGATCTTTATCTCGTTGCCGCACTTCAACTTGGAGGCGGATGAATGTAAAACGGATTTTGAACGATGGATTTATCTATTTAAGAATATGGATACGTTAGAAAGAATACCATTCGAGACCAAAAAAGCAACCTTCAAAAAGTTGCTTAAAGCAGCTGAGGTAGAAAGTCTCAACTCGGGTGACCGCTGGCTCTACGATAAGATCCTCAAGAACTACCGCGACTATGTCAATACCGTTGAATACGCTAAAGTAGAAGGCGAAAGGAGGGGCATAAAGATCGGCAGAGAGAAAGGTATAGCCGAGGGCAAAATGAAAGGCATAGAGATCGGCAGAGAGAAAGGAATAGCCGAGGGCAAAATGAAAGGTATAGAGATCGGTAGAGAGAAAGGGCGTAAAGAAGAGAAACGCCTATTGGCCATTCAACTCAAAAAAGAAGGCCTGCCCTTCGACTTTATCAGTCGCCTGACCGGCCTGCCACCCGAAGAAATCAAGCTGCTCTAAGCAAACGAGCTTCCGATAATATCCAGGAGTTCGGTGGTGATGTTTTGCTGACGCAATTTGTTGTAGGTGAGTTGCAGTTCGGCGAGTATCTCGTCGGCATTCTCGGTGGCCAATTGCATCGCCATGGTGCGGGCGGCGTGTTCCGAGGTTTGGTTTTCCGCCAGCGCATAATGGAGTTGTGCGCGTAGTGCCATGGGGATCAATGCGTCGATCAGTTCCTCGCGGCCGGGCTCATAGATATAGTCTTCATTCGCCGCGACGCGCGAAGCCAATGTCGTAGTGAAAGGCAATAAAGTCACCTCTTTGATCTCCTGAATCGCCATGCTTTTGTATTGGTAATAAATCAGATCGGCTTGTTTGATCTGTTTGTTGCGGAAGAGATCGATCAACAGAGAAAGCAGTTCAGTCACTTCTTTGTCGGTGTACTTACCCGAGAGCTGGCTACCGTCCAGTCCTTCAGGCCAGCCGATCGCATGGCCTGCCCTTTCGACTGCCTCGCGGATCTTCTTGCCGATGGGGAAAAACAAGAGATCCTCGTCCGGATAGTAGACCCGGATATTATCAAGTAATTTGATCATATTGGCATTGAAAGCCCCACACATACCGGAGTCGGACGACAGGATCACCACAGCTACCGCACCTGTCGGTTGGTGGCCAACAAGCGGCAACTCGTCCCAGCCGGGACTACCCGAGAGTCCCGCCAGGATCTGATCCAATGCCAGTTTGTATTGTTTCGTATTCTCCAACACCCCTTGCATATGATGCAGTTGTGCCGAAGCGACCATCTGCCGTGCCTGGGTGATCTTCCGGGTCGTGCCGACCGAAGCGATACGTGTTTTTACCTCTTTCAATGAAGCCATAGTCTATCTCTTACAGATTCTTACTTACCGTCGCGGCGGTTTCTTTCAATATCTCTTCGATCTCCGGAGTGATCGTGCCTTTGCCCAGGGGCGTCAAGACGGTGTCTTTATATTGCAGGCGCAGCTGATCGAGGAAGTTCTTCTCGAACGTATCGACCTGCTCCAAGCCAACCTGGCGCAAGAGGCCATGCGTGCCGCAATAGAGCACAGCGATCTGTTCGCCGGCATTCAGGGGTTGGTATTGTGGCTGCACCAGCAACTGGGTATTCTTCCGTCCTTTATCGATGATCGAGGCAGTCACCGCATCCATCTCTCCGCCAAAGCGGGTAAAAGCTTCCAGTTCACGGTACTGTGCTTGCTCGATCTTGAGCGTACCGGCCACCTTCTTCATCGACTTCACCTGGGCATTCCCTCCGACACGCGATACGGAGATCCCGATATTGATCGCCGGGCGGTTACCACTATTGAACAGTTCGGTATCGAGGAAGATCTGTCCGTCGGTGATCGAGATCACGTTGGTCGGGATATACGCCGAGACGTCGCCCGCCTGGGTCTCGATAATCGGCAATGCCGTCAGCGAACCACCGCCTTTAACCCGTCCTTTCAATGCTTCGGGCAGGTCGTTCATGCGCGCGGCAATCTCGTCCTGGTTGATAATCTTAGCCGCACGCTCCAACAAGCGGGAGTGCAGGTAGAAGATATCCCCCGGATAGGCTTCCCGTCCGGAAGGACGGCGCAGGATCAATGACACCTCGCGATAGGCTACCGCCTGCTTCGACAGGTCATCGTAGACCACCAACGCGTGGCGCCCCGTATCCCGGAAATACTCCCCTACGGCTGCCCCGGCAAAAGGAGCGAAATACTGCATCGCCGCCGGATCGGAGGAGGTTGAAGAGATCACGGTGGTATAATCCATCGCTCCCTTCTCGCGCAAGGTATCCACCAGCGAAGCTACCGTCGAGGCTTTCTGTCCGATCGCCACATAGATGCAATAGACCGGTTGCCCTTCTTCGTAGTTCTTACGCTGATTGATAATGGCATCGATCGCGATCGAGGTCTTGCCCGTCTGGCGGTCGCCAATGATCAACTCACGCTGGCCACGTCCGATGGGGATCATCGCGTCGATGGCTTTGATACCCGTTTGCAAGGGTTCGTTCACCGGTTGACGGAAGATCACACCCGGTGCTTTGCGTTCCAAAGGCAGGGAGATGCGTTCGCCGGTGATCGGGCCGCCCCCATCGATCGGTTCGCCCAAAGGATTGATCACCCGGCCTACCAGGCCTTCGCCCACAGCGATCGAAGCGATCTGTCCGGTACGTTTGACGGTATCCCCTTCATCGACCCGTTCGCTGGAGCCCAGCAATACCGCGCCGACATTATCTTCTTCGAGGTTCATCACAATCGCTTTCACCCCATTATCAAACTCCAATAACTCACTGGCCTCGGCATTGCGCAGGCCATAGATACGCGCTACACCGTCGCTGATCTGGATCACCGTTCCTACCTCTTCCAGGTTCTTGTCGGGATCCATCTGATCCAGCATCTTATAGATGATATCCGAGATCTCACTCACTCTAATATTGTCTGTCATAGCCTATTCCATTTTAATCGAATCTTTCAATTCTTTCTTTATCTGTCGTAACTGGGAAGTAACGCTGGCATCCCAACGGTAGGTGTCCCACCGCAGGATATAACCGCCGATGATCGACGGATCGACTGTCGAACGGATATCGACCGTTTCGCTCGTCAGTTGCTCAAGGCGCTTGACGATGGCTTTCTCCGTTGCCTGGTCGACCGGCACGGCCGTGACGATATCGACTTGCAACAGCTTCTGCTCCGCGCGGTAGATCTCCTGATAGCTCAGACAGATCATCTGCAGGAAGTCTTCACGCTTCTGTCGGATCACCAGGCGAACGAACTCACGAAAGACTTCACTCACCTCCCGGCCGGCGGCCAGGGCGATCAGTTTCTCTTTCTCTTCCGTTGCCAGGATAGGGTTGGCCAACGTGCGCCGCAACGCCTCGTACTGCAGGTAGCTATGGCTTAGCGCCACCGCCGAGTCGTAGACACTTCGCTCCTGCCCGTGTTTGTGGGCATACCTGTACAACGCCTTGGCATATCTTCCCGATACTGTTCCCCGATCCATACGTTACGATTTATAGATTACTTCTTCTTTCAACAAGCGGTCGATCAATTCTTTCTGCTTCTTGTCGCCGGCGAGTTCTTCGCTGACCACCTTTCCGGCAATCTTCACCGAGAGGTCGACGATCTGATCTTTGATCTCCGTCAACGCCCGGCGCTTCGACTCTTCGATCTCCGCCAATGCTTTGTTCTTGAGTTGCCCGACCTCAGCCAGGGCCGACTCACGGGCTTCCATCTCAATGCGTTTCTTCGTTTCCGCGGCTTCCTCCAATAAGGCTTTGCGCTCTTCACGCGCCTGCTCCATCAACGCTTCAGCCTGCTGGCTGAGTGTCGCCAATTTCGCCTCCGCTTCGCGGGCGGCATCAAGCGAGTCGTGGATATAGCGGTTACGCTTCTCCACCCCTTGCGAGATGACGGGGAAAGCAAACTTGGCCAGGATAAAGAAGACCACACCGAATGAAAGTGTCATCCAGAACAGAAGCCCTACCTCCGGAATTAATAAAGACATAGTCGGCGCGTGTTAGAGGGCAAGGAAACAAACTACCACAGCAAAAAGGGCAACCCCTTCCACCAACGCGGCAGCAATAATCATGTTCATTCGGATGTTATTGGCCGCTTCCGGCTGACGCGCGATAGCATCCATTGCCGATCCACCGATCTTACCAATTCCAAACCCTGCACCAATCGCGGCAATGCCCGCACCAATCGCAGCACCTAAAGTACCTAACTCTATTCCGGCTGTTGCTGCCTGTAATAATACTGATAATAACATAGTTCTTAATTATTAATTGTTAATTGTTAATTGTTAATTATTCTTTCTATAGTAGTCAGCACTCGCTTTGCTCGTTGGTAGTCAGAGTAGTTATCACTCGCTGCGCTCGTTAGTAGTTAAGTCGTATCGCATGCGACTACTTTAACTACTTGACTACTTTGACTACTTTGACTACTTCATTTTAATGCGCTTTCACTTTAGCCAGCCCGATAAACACGGCCGAAAGCAATGTAAACACATACGCCTGAATATAGGCCACCAGCAGTTCCACCAGGTTCATAAAGATCGAGAACACCACCGCCAGTGCCGACATGCCCGCGTTGATCGCCGTTCCCATCGAAGCGGTGATAAAGATCAGACAGATCAGTCCCAGGATCACCGAGTGCCCCGCCATGATATTGGCAAACAAACGGATCATCAAAGCAAATGGCTTAGTAAACACCCCGAAAAGCTCGATCGCCGGCATAATCGGTAGCGGCACTTTCAACCAGGTAGGCACCTCGGGCCAGAACACTTCTTTCCAGTATTCTTTCGTTCCCGAAACATTCACCACCACAAACGTGCAGAACGCCAAGACCAGCGTGACCGCGATATTACCCGTCACATTGGCGCCACCCGGAAAGAACGGTACCAACCCCATCAGGTTATTAATAAAGATAAAGAAGAATACCGTAAGCAGGTAAGGCGCATAGCGTTTATAGTCTTCACCGATACAGGGCCTGATCAGTTCTTCCTGCACATCGAGCAATAAAACTTCGACCGCCCCTTTGAATCCTTTGGGCGGCGTATATTCCGTCTTTCGGTACCACCGGGCCAGGGGCAGGAAGATCAACAACAACACAGCACTATTGATCAACAGTGCCAACGCGTTCTTGGTCAGCGAAAGATCCAGTGCGGGACGCACCTCTTCGCCCTGCGCGTTTCGTTCGACCACCTTACCGGCGTATGCCCCTTCATGGGTAATATAAAAACCATTGTATTCCGCTCCATGGTGCAGGCGGGAAGATGAAAACACCTGCCAGCCGCTTTCCCGGCCTTTGACAATCACCGGCAGCGGAATGCCTATCTCTTTCTCGCCCCAGTTCGTGATATGCCATTCATACGAATCTCCCAGGTGTTCAAAGACAATCTCTTTCACATCCACCTCCTCCGCTGCCGAGCCTATGGGCATCCACACCGCAAGAAGGAAAAGAAATACGCCGAACCACCTCTTATTCCTTTGTCGCATCTTTGTTTTTGTTTACTGTGATCTTCTTGTTATACAGGAAGTATATATACATCTCAAGGAAAGTATAGATAAAGTAATTACACATCAATGTAATGGAAAACTGCATCTTCACCTCCGGCTCACGAGTGACATAAAAGAGCAGGAACAGGATCGTACAGAAAAACTTGATCATCTTCATCAGCATGAAGATATGCATCAATTTGTCCGGACTGGTCTTCCGGAAATGATCCAGGGAGAAAGTCAGTATCAAGCCCATCACCAGGTAGAAGATACTGATGGCGGGGAAAAGGCCGAAATATTCTTGGGGAAGAAGATATTCGAGTACGACTTCACCCAACAGGCCGACAAGCGTATACACCACGGCGACCAATACGAACAATTTTACCTTTAACTTGATATATGTAATCATCTTTTCGTTCCGATTAATGTTCTGTAAAAACCCAGATCTTGTTTTGCCGGACCTCTACGATACCGTCTTGCACTTCGATCTCTTTCTCTTCCGCATCGCCCCGGGCGGTATAGCGGATCGTCCCGTTGCGCAGGGTCGAAAGCAGAGGCGCATGGTTAGCCATCACCATAAACGAGCCCTGGCTTCCCGGCAATGTGGCCTTGTCGACCTGCACATTACACCGGATCCCACGCGGGGTTATCACTGTCAGTTCCATATCTTTTTACTTTTGGGCTTCCGCCGCCAGTTGTTCACCTTTGCGGATCGCATCTTCGATCGTTCCCACGTTGAGAAACGCCTGTTCGGGCAGATGGTCTACCTCCCCGTCGAGGATCATGCGGAACCCTTTGATCGTATCTTCGATATCGACCACCACCCCTTCGACGCCCGAGAACTGCTCGGCCACCTTAAACGGCTGCGAGAGGAAGCGTTGCACGCGGCGGGCACGGTTGACCACAATCTTGTCTTCATCCGACAGTTCTTCCATACCCAGAATCGAGATGATATCCTGAAGCTCTTTGTTGCGTTGCAGAATCTGCTTGACGCGTTGAGCGGTCTGGTAATGTTCTTCGCCCACAATCAGCGGATCGAGCACACGGGAAGTCGATTCCAACGGATCTACCGCCGGATAGATCCCCAATTCGGTGATCTTACGGCTCAACACCGTGGTGGCGTCCAGGTGGGTAAAGGTCGTTGCCGGAGCCGGGTCGGTCAAGTCATCGGCCGGCACATAGACGGCCTGTACCGAGGTGATCGAACCGTACTTGGTCGAGGTGATGCGTTCCTGCATCGCCCCCATCTCGGAAGCGAGCGTCGGTTGATACCCCACAGCCGACGGCATACGTCCCAATAGAGCGGACACTTCGGAACCGGCCTGCGTAAAGCGGAAGATATTATCGATAAAAAAGAGAATATCCTTCGGGCCTTCCGTCTCCGTATTGTCGCGAAACGACTCGGCAATGGTCAGACCGGATAAGGCTACCGATGAACGCGCACCGGGCGGTTCGTTCATCTGGCCGAAGACCAGGGTGGCCTGCGACTTGGCAACTTCATCATAATCGATCTTCGTGAGGTCCCAATGGCCCTCTTCCATACTTTTCTTGAACGCGTCGCCATAACGGATCACATCACTCTCGATCATCTCGCGCAACAAGTCGTTACCCTCACGCGTACGTTCGCCAACACCGGCGAAGACCGAGAATCCGTTGTGTTTCTTCGCGATATTATTGATCAGTTCCATGATCAATACCGTCTTGCCTACACCCGCGCCGCCAAAGAGACCGATCTTCCCCCCTTTCGAATAAGGTTCCAGCAAGTCGATCACCTTTATGCCGGTAAACAATACTTCCTGTTTGGTACTCAGATCTTTGAACTTAGGCGGTTCCCGGTGAATCGGCGAACTATTCTCCTGATCCAGCGCTTTCATGCCGTCGATCGGCTTACCGATCACATTCAATAGACGCCCTTTCACCTGATCGCCTGCCGGCACGCGGATCGCCGAGTGCATCGGATAGGCAGCTACCCCACGGCTCAGGCCGTCGGTAGTATCCATCGCGATCGTACGGACCCGGTTCTCCCCAATATGTTGTTGTACTTCGAGCACGAGAATAGAGCCATCAGGAGCATCTATTTCAATGGCATCATGTATATGAGGCAATTCGATCTTTCCTTCTTCATCCCCCTCAAAACAAACATCTACGACAGGGCCAATCACCTGGGTGACAAACCCTTTCTTATCTGTCCTCTTTCTTTCGACAATCATTTTCTTTTTCTCTATTAAAAAGACATTATATGATTAAAACAAACTATACTGCAAATATGTTAACAAATTCGCCGACAAAGATAGTCTATATCCGCCAGAAAATGTGCTAAACCCCCGTTTTTCCTCTTTTTAATATTATTTTGTCATTTCGTCCCTTCCCTACCCGATCTTTCCGTTTGTTGGCGGCGCATAAGCTTCCCGTTTTTTGCCTCGAATGAGAGGGTTAAATCAGTCGTTTGAAAAATAATTTGTTCTTTCTTTGAAAAAAACATTCACTTGGTGTTATGTTTTTATCTTTGGTTTGTCGTTAGAATAGAAATGGATCAGATACAGTTTAAACGGGAAGTGCTGCCGTTGCGGGAAGAGTTGTTATTCTACGCCCAGCGGATGTTAGCCGATAAGGATGAATCAGAGGATATTATCCAGGAGGTCTTTCTGAAATTGTGGTATATGCGTGAGGAGTTGAACCATTATAATAATGTAGCGGCGCTGTCGATGACGATCACCAAGCATTTATGCCTGAACCGGCTGAAGGTGCGCCAGCGAACGTATGAAGATGTAGAAGATGTTACTTTGATCAGCGAAACGCCCACGCCGCATTATCAGTTGGAACAAAAGGATAACCTGGCGAATGTGTTGCGGATTATAGACCGGCTGCCCGATTTGCAGCAGACCGTCCTTCGAATGAAACATATCGACGGATACGAAGTGGAAGAGATCGCTTCACTGACCGGTAGCACCCCCGATGCTGTACGTATGAACCTGTCCCGTGCCCGCCGCCGGGTGAAAGAAATCTTTTTTAAAATGCAAAACTGATGGAAGAGAAGATAAAGCATATAGAAGAGTTATTGGAACGCTTTTTCGAGGGACAAACCTCGAACGCGGAAGAACAAGAGCTGTACATCTTCTTCGGAAGTGACGATCTGCCGGAACATCTGGCTCCCTACAAACCGGTGTTCGGTTATTTCGAAACAGGCTTAATGGAAGAAATACAATCTTCATCGGAAAAGCAGGCATCTGTTAAGCCTTTGCCGCTTCGAAGGAAAGTGTTGATGGTATTGACCAGCGTGGCGGCAGTGGTATTGGCATTTTTCCTGTTGCAACCCTTGTTTACACATCAAAACGAGGAACCCGATCCCTTTGAAGGCAGTTTTATCGTGCGCAATGGCGAACGGATTGATGATCTCGACCAGATCCGTCCCGAACTGGAGTTGAAGATGCAACTCGCCCTCTTGCAGGAAGAACGCGCAGACCGGTTGTTGAACTGGAACGCCGACGATGAAGATCCCCTGCAGATGATCGAACAGGAATTGAAAGCTCAATATTGCGAACTGATCCACCAGTTCCCCGACGAAGCCGTGCAGCAGGAAGTGAAAGATATCTTACAAATCGAATGTGAATAATAACATATAAACAAGTAGAAATTATGAGAACAAAACATGTTGTATTAGCAGTCTTATTCCTGATGACAGGAAGCCTGATCGGTGAACTCCAAGCACAGGAAAATATCAAAGCGGTGATGAATAAATGTATCACGATGGATAACGTCGATGTCAACCGTATCCGCAGTAAAGACCGCACTATTATCACGGTGACGTTCAAAAATAACGATGCATTAATGAACGAGATCAGCGAAGCCTGCCGCAAAGACGAGCCCCAGGCTGAACATATCTCCGAGAGTAAGAAAAATGGAAAGATGGTACCGAACTTTTACCGTTTCGATAAAGGTTCTTTCAGTATCAAGGTCAACGAGGAAGATAATAGCGTCTCCGCCACCTTTGTCGAAGAGAAGGGGGATAGCTTCTACGCCCCGAAAAGAACACAGCGCACGGTGAAGTAAAAATAGTTAGATATAGGTTAACAGCTAAATGAGTAAATATCCCGCCTGCGAAGGTGGGATATTCTTTTTTATAATTTGTATTTCTTCCGGTACTCCTGCGGGGTGTATCCGGTTACTTTTTTGAACTGCTGGTTGAAATTGGAGAGGTTGTTGAAGCCGCATTCATGAGCAATGGTCGAGATTTTAATGTCGGTCTCGACCAATAGGCGGTTGGCATGGCCGATCCGAAACTCGTAAAGGAAGACGGAGAAACTTTTGCCCGTTCTTTTTTTGAAGTACCGGCAGAAGGCCGTGGGCGCCATATAGGCTTGCTGGGCAACATCCTCCAACCGGATCGGACGGGTGAAGTTCTGGATGATGTATTCGTATACGGTATTGAACCGCTCGAAATCGGAGGTGTATATACTTTTTGAGAAACCGCTGCTGGCAAGATATTCAAACTCTTCTTCATTCGACATCGCTTCAAGCAGCAGCAACAATCCGGAAATCCGTTTGAGTCCGTTCTCCTGGAAGATCTGCCGTATCATCTTTCCGATTTTGAGTCGCGAATTCCCCGTGAAGCGGATGCCCCGTTGCGACCGTTCCAATAATAAACGGATAGGCGCCATCTCAGGTAAACTGATAAATTGCAACAACACATCCTGCCGGAACTGAATCACATGGGCGTTCATGTTCAGGTTGGAACCTTCTTCGAGGTATTCGTTGTCGCTTTTCCACCAATGGGAAAGGCTTTCGCCGATCAAACAGACATCACCCGGACCGAATGTTTTGATGCTGTCGCCGATGTAACTCGTTCCCGTACTTTTGACCACCAACAGAATCTCGATTTCCGGGTGATAATGCCAGGGCACGATGAAATGGGGTAACTCTTCTTCGTAGAAAATAAAGGATTGTTCGGACGAAGGAAGTAGTTTTTGATAAATGGGTTTCATGGCTTTTTCATTATAATTATCTCTTCGGGGGCAAGATAAAAAGAAAAATGTTAAGATACCATCATGAGTGGTCAAAAAAAAGCAAATCATTTAATAAAGACTTCTTTATATTTGTAGAAGAAAGGATGCGCCTCAGCATAGCTCAAATAAATTTGGCTCTGCATTCGACTTTCACTTTCTTTGTAGAAGAAAGGATGCGCCTCAGCATAGCTCAAATAAATTTGGCTCTGCATTCGACTTTCACTTTCTTTGTAGAAGAAAGGATGCGCCTCAATATAGCACAAATAAATTAGGGGTTGCCATAAGAACACAAGTATAGGAATTTTTTAAATCTGATGAATTATGAACCACTTTGCACTTATCGATTGGGTAATTTTTGTCATATACGTCCTCGTCATCGTTGGGGTAGGATTATGGGTTTCGCGCACGAAGAAAGGGGAAGAGAAAACCGCTTCCGATTACTTCTTGGCCGGACGCTCGCTTACCTGGTGGGCCATCGGAGCCTCGTTGATTGCCGCTAATATTTCTGCCGAGCATTTTATTGCCATGTCGGGCTCCGGTTATGCGATCGGTCTGGCCGTGGCTTGTTATGAATGGATCGCGGCGGCGGTCTTACTGGTGGTGGCCAAATATTTCCTTCCCGTATTCCTGCGCACGGGTATTTATACCATGCCGCAATTCTTGAATAAACGCTACGACCGCCGGGTCAGCACCAGCTTATCTGTCTTTTGGCTGTTGATGTATGTGTTTGTCAACCTCACTTCCGTCAGTTATCTGGGCGCGCTCGCACTGGAAAAGATCCTGGGTGTTCCTTTGATGTACGGCATCGTGGGTTTATCGCTTTTTGCTGCCATTTATTCCCTGTATGGCGGGTTGAAAGCGGTGGCGTGGACGGATGTCATACAGGTGGTGTTCCTTGTTGGCGGTGGCTTGATCACTACGGTCCTGGCCTTAGATGCCGTAAGCGGTGGCGCAGGGGCTTTTGCCGGATTGAAAGAGATTATCTATCAGGCGCCCGAGCGCTTTACCATGATTATAGAGAAAGGTGTGCATTCCATTCCGGACGGGACCGATGGGGCAATGAAAGATGCGTTTCTGGACCTGCCGGGTGTGGCGGTTATCCTGGGTTCGATGTGGCTGACCAATACCTGTTTCTGGGGATTCAACCAGTATATCATACAACGGGGACTGGCAGCCAAGAGTGTGAAAGAAGCCCAGTACGGACTGACATTTGCTGCATTCCTGAAATTGTTGGTTCCCCTGTTGGTGGTTATTCCGGGTATTGCCGCTTATGTCTTGCAGGCAGATATCAGTAAATCGGACGAAGCTTATCCCTGGCTGTTGAATAATATCGTTCCTCCGGGCATTACCGGTCTGGCTTTTGCCGCCCTGGTTGCTGCGGTGGTCTCTTCTTTGAGTTCGATCATCAACAGCACTTCGACGATCTTCACCATGGATATCTATAAAGAATATGTACGGCCGGATGCCGGAAACAAAGAACTGGTACGTGTCGGGCGTATTGTGGCATTCGTGGCCTTATTGATCGCCACACTGATCGCTCCGAAATTTGCTTCGCTCGATCAGGTGTATCCGATCATTCAAGAGTATACCGGCTTTATCTATCCGGGCATATTCCTGATCTTCTTTATGGGCATCTTCTGGCGGCATGCGACGACCAAGGCGGCTTTGTGGACGGCTATCTTCACGCTGCCGGTAGCCTTTGCCATGAAGTTCCTGATTACCGATATGCCGTTTATCATCCGCATCGGTTATGTGTTTATTGTATTATCTATCCTCTTTGTCGGGTTGAGTCTGCGGGAGAAAAAACATCGGGTCGATGCGCCGGAATTGGGCGACGAGGCGAAAAAGAAAGATGTGCGTTTCGGCTCGGTGATGATTGCCATCTCAGCCCTGGTCGGTATTGTGGCGGCATTCTTCCTGAAGCGGTTCTCTACGTTCGCACTCGATTCGGTTTATGTATTGGTAGTCGGTTTCATCCTTTTGGGCATTGTATTGATCACCAATGCCAAACGTTCCGATATGGATGAAAAAGCTCTGATTTTCGACCGGAAAATATTCAAGACCTCGGTACCTTTCAATCTGGTTGCGATCGGTATCTGTGGTATACTGGCGTTTTTGTATTTCTATTTCTGGTAATATCAAAGAAAGGAATTCGGTATAACAAACTAAAAATCAAGTTTAAATATGAGTTGTAGTCATTGTAGGACTTTGCTGATTAAAGCAAAGCAGGGATCTCTTTATCAAAAAATTACGGCAGAGGATGCCCATTGGGAACACCTGAACTTCTGTGCGCGGACGCTGAAAAAAGAGGAAACATGGACGCAAAACACAGGCCATTCCGAGTATTGCATCGTCTTGTTGGGAGGCAATTTCTCTGTTACGTCCGATAAGGGAAACTGGCAAACTGTGAATGGGCGGGCGGATGTGTTCAGCGGCCTTCCCCATGCGCTTTATCTGCCGGCGCATACGCAATTTACGTTGACGGCAGAAAGCGAACTGTTGGATATCGCTTATAGCTGGGTGGAAACCGACCAGCAACACGAACCCTTATTCGTTACCCCGCAGGCGGTACAGGATATGGGCATTGAATTCCGCGGGGGCGATAATGCGAGCCGGCAGATCAATAGTATGTTGCCTCCCGGCTCACCCTGTCATCGGTTGGTTTGTGTGGAAGTGTATACGCCCTCCGGCAACTGGAGCTCTTTCCCAGCGCATAAACATGACGAACGGAAGGTGGATGCCGACGGGAAACTGAAAGAAGCCTGTCTGGAAGAGATCTATTTTTACAAGACAGATAAACCCCAGGGATTTGCAATTCAGCATGTATATACGGAAGATCGGGAACTCGATGAAATTGTGGAAGCGCATACGAATGATGTGGTGCTTGTGCCGCGTGGCCATCATCCGGTGATTGCCGGGCATGGATACAATGTGTATTACCTGAATTTCCTGGCCGGTAGCGATCAGAGCCTGGCCGGAAGTAACGATCCGGATCACGAATGGGTCTACGGCACCTGGAAAACCATGGATCCGAGACTGCCTTTGGTTACAATAGAAATGAACAAATAAACATATAAAATATGATATCATATTTATGAATAATATAGGATAATAAAAACGGAGGAATTATGAGTACAATAGGAAAAACCCCTTTGCACACCATGACATTAATGAGTCCTACGGAATTTTGGAATGACTCCTGTTCCGTTGCTGATTTAAAGTACGCCATTGATAATGGCGCGGTTGGTGGCACAAGCAACCCGACTATTGTTGGGAGTGTATTGAAAAAGGAAATTGATATCTGGCGGCCAGCTATCGTTTCCCTTATTGAAGAACACCCTTCCGCTACCGAAGATGAGATAGCCTGGAAAATTATGGAAATGATAACTGTCAATGCGGCCAAGCAACTGATGCCTATTTTTACCGAAAGCAATGGACGCAACGGCCGGCTTTCCATTCAAACCAATGCAAAGTATTACAGGAATGCAAACGCTATTGTTGAACAGGCGGTTTATTTCGATTCTCTTTATCCCAATAACAATATAAAACTACCCGTGACCAAAGCGGGAGTAGAAGCGATTGAAGAGCTTACTTATCGGGGGGTAAATATTAACGCAACGATTTCTTTTACGCTTCCGCAGGCAATAGCCGTAGCTGAAGCTGTGGAGCGTGGACTTAGCCGCCGACAGAAAGAGGGTAAGGATATCTCCACGATGAGTCCCGTATGCACACTTATGGTAGGGCGTCTGGATGATTGGTTGAAAGTACAGGTGGCCAAAAAAGGAATTATCACCGAACCCGGTTACCTGGAATGGGCAGGTGTCGCCGTTGCGAAAAAGGCTTATCAAATATATAAGAAACGGGGCTACCGGACAAGACTCCTTATCGCAGCCTTCCGTAACCATTACCATTGGTCGGAATTTATCGGTGCGGAAATGTCCCTGACCATTCCACCGGATTGGCAAAAGAAATACAATGCTTCGGATGTGGAGGTGAAAAACCGTATTGATAACGAAGTAGACCCCCAAATCATCGCGGGACTCCAGGCTAAATTCCCGGATTTCAATAGGGCATACGATGAAAATGGAATGAAACCGGAAGAATTTGAACTCTTCGGATCGACCCGCCGTACCCTCCTTTCATTTATTGAAAGCTATGCGGATTTGCTGAAACTTATACGGCATATTATGATTTCGGATCCGGATGTGAAGGGGGAGTAGGGAATTATGAATTATGAATGTTTTGAATAGCGAGAGCAGAGGCCAAACTCGTTTGGACTATGCCGAGTCATGAAAAACATCTGTTCAGAATGAATAAATTATGAATTACGAAAAGTATGAGATAATGAAAAGACGATTAACTGTAGGACAGGCAGTCCTTGAATTTTTAAATAATCAGTATGTCGAACGCGATGGAGTGGAACATAAGTTCTTTGCCGGTGCTTTGGGCATATTTGGCCACGGTATTGTCGCCGGATTCGGACAAGGATTGTTGCAGCGTCCCGGTTTTAAATATATTGTTACCCGTAATGAACAGGGATCCGTACATATTGCGGCAGCCTACGCCAAAGTGAAAAACCGGCTGGGCGCCTTCGCCTGCCTTTCTTCGATAGGGCCGGGAGCAACCAATATGGTTACGGGCGCGGCTATGGCGACCATCAATCGCCTGCCGGTATTATTGATCTCCGGTGATATTTTTGCCCGCCGCAATGTCGCCCCCGTATTGCAACAATTGGAGTCTGTACAGACACAGGATATTTCCGTGAACGATTGCTTCAAACCCGTGACCCGATACTGGGACCGCATCAATCGTGCCGAGCAACTGATCACCTCTTTACCCGAGGTGATGCGGGTACTGACTTCGCCTGCCGATACCGGAGCGGTTATGCTTTCTTTGCCTCAGGATGTGCAGGCCGAAGCCTACGATTTCCCGGAAGAACTCTTTCGGAAGAGGGTATGGAAAATACCGCGGTTGCGTCCGGATATGAACGTATTAAGTGAAGCGGCACAGCTTATCCGCACGGCCCAAAAACCGATGATTATCGCCGGAGGCGGAGTGATCTACAGTGAGGCAACCGAAGTATTGCAACAGTTTGCCGAGGCAACCGGTATTCCCGTAGCGGAAACGTTCGCGGGTAAAGGATCACTGCCTTATGATCATCCCTTGAATCTGGGTGCCGTAGGAGCAACCGGAACGCCGGGAGCGAATAAGGTCAGCCAGGAAGCGGATGTCGTAATTGGCATCGGTACACGTTATAGCGATTTCACTACTGCCTCCAAAACGGCATTCCAAAACCCCAATGTGCGTTTTATCAATATCAATGTGGCCGAATTTGATGCGTTCAAACAGGCCGCACTGCCTTTGACCGGAGATGCCAAAGCGTGTCTGGAGGAATTACTGGAACAATTGAAAGGCTATCGGACCGATGACGCCTATCAGCTTCAGGCGAAACAGTTTAACCGGGAGTGGGATCAGGAAGTCTCTACGATTTATAAAGACAGTGGAGAACTGCCGGTATCCCAGCTTGAAGTCGTCGGCGCTGTGAATGAAGTGGCCGATCCGAAAGATATCGTATTATGTGCTGCCGGCAGTCTTCCCGGTGATTTACATAAGCTGTGGCGTACGGCACATCCGAAAGGTTTCCACCTCGAATATGGCTATTCGACTATGGGATACGAGTGTGCGGCCGGTATGGGTGCGGCTATGGCTTATCCGGATCATCAGATTTGGGTGATGGTCGGCGATGGAAACTACCTAATGATGAACAGCGAGATCGTTACGTCCATACAGGAAGGCGTGAAATTCAATATTATCCTGTTGAATAACGATGGTTTCCAGAGCATCGGAGGACTGTCGGAATCGTTAGGCTTACAGCGTTTCGGCACGAAATACCGCTACCGGGAAGAAGAGTCCGGCCAGTTGACCGGTGATATCCTTCCGGTGGATTTCGCCGCGAATGCCCGGAGTCTGGGTGCTTATGTGATTGAAGCAACCGATATTCCTTCTTTAAAGAAAGCCATGGAAGAGGCGAAGAAACAAACGCGTACGACGGTAATCACCATCCATACCGACCTGTATAAGTGCGGGCCGGATTTTGCCTGGTGGGAAGTGCCTATCGCCGAAGTGTCTGAAATTGATACCGTGAACGAGGCCTATCGCAATTATGTGGAGCAAAAGAAGAAACAACGCTATTATTTATAAAACAAAATAAAAGAATAAGAAGATGCTAAAGAATTATATCAATGGAGAGTGGGTGGCTTCGACAGGGAGCGCCTCTATCGATGTCGTCAATCCGGCTACCGGGAAAGTGATCGAACAGGTACCGGCAGGAACCGCGGACGATATTGCCCGGGCAGTAGAAGCAGCACAAGCTGCCGCGCAGGCCTGGCGTAATACCCCGGCAGTGCAACGCATACAGTATCTGTTTCGGATGAAACAGATATTGGATGAACACGCGGAGGAGATCGCAGAGATCTGTACGAATGAAAGTGGCAAGACCTATGGCGAGTCGAAAGCCGAGGTGGTGCGGGCGGTTGAGAATGTAGAAGTCGCCTGTGGCATCCCGACGATGCTTCAAAGTGAATTCTCAGAAGATATTGCCGGCGGGATCGATGAGTTTATGATCCGTCAGCCGCTGGGCGTTTGTGCTTGTATTGCTCCGTTCAACTTCCCGATTATGATCCCATTCTGGTTTATGCCGTATGCCATAGCTTGTGGTAATACGTATATCGTCAAACCGTCCGAAAAGGTTCCGATGACCATGACACGCATCTTTGAATTGTTTGAAGCTGTGGGCCTGCCGAAAGGCGTATTGAATATGGTGCACGGCGCAAAGGATACGGTAGATGCTCTATTGGATCATCCGGCTGTTCCAGCCATTAGCTTTGTGGGATCGACAGCCGTTGCCAAATATGTGTATCAACGCGGTACAGCTAACGGCAAACGCATACAGGCACAGGGTGGTGCCAAGAATCCGGTGGTGGTGATGCCCGACGCGGATATCGACACTACGGTTCGAATTATTGCGGATAGTGTATACGGCTGTGCCGGTCAGCGTTGCCTGGCCGCCTCTTTGGTTGTGTTGGTCGGAAAGGCGAAAGAGCTGTTCCGGGACAAACTAGTTGAGGCTGCCAGAAATAAGACGACCGGTTATGGGATGGATCCTGCCGCGGGCATGGGACCTGTGATCACGAAAGAAAGCAAAGAGCGCATCGAGATGTTGATAGACAAAGGTGTTGACGAAGGAGCCTCCCTATTGCTCGACGGACGGAATAAACCGGTATCGGGTTATGAAGAGGGCTATTTTATTCACCCGACAGTATTGGATGATGTAAAACAAGGGACAGATACATTCGCGACCGAGATCTTCGGTCCGGTAATGGGCTTGATGTATGTGGATACGTTAGATGACGCGATCCAATTGGTCAATAGCGGAAATTACGGCAACTCGGCTTGTATCTTTACCCATAGCGGCTCGGCCGCCCGTCGTTTCCGCCACGATGTGATGGCCGGAAATATCGGAGTGAATATCGGGGTGGCTGCTCCGATGGCCTTTTTCCCGTTCAGCGGATGGAAAGACAGCTTCTTTGGCGACCTGCATGCCCAATCGCATCATGCGGTTGAATTCTATACCCAGACAAAGGTGGTGATTGAGCGCTGGCATGATGAATGGAATCGGAAGTTCTGATGCCTTAGAATTTTATTGTCGATGCGCATGGACAGTACTGTCGAAGGGCATGGACAATACTGTCGAAGAGCATGGACAGTACTGCCCATGTGCATCGACAATAGAAAAAACTAGGATATAAAACGATTTAATACAGATAATATATGATAAAAATAGCCAATGCCCCTTGCTCATGGGGTGTATTAGAATTTGAGTTGGAAGGCGAAGCAGCCGGTTATGAACAGGTTTTAGACGAGATGAAAGCCTGTGGTTATGCCGGAACGGAACTGGGCGACTGGGGATTTATGCCCACGGATCCGAAAGCTTTGCGGGCCGAGATGGATAAACGCGATTTCCACTTGTTGGGCGCTTTTGTTCCCGTATTGATGAAAGACCGGACGAAGCATGATGCCGGCGTAGAGCAGGCGGTGAAGACGGCTCGCCTGATGGCAGATGCCGGATTCCCCGAAGCCTTTATCGTCCTGGCCGATGAGAACGGAAGCATTCCCGAACGGACTCAAAACGCCGGCCGTGTAACCCCTGCTATGGGGCTGTCGACCGAGGAATGGAAAACCTTTGCGGAAGGAGCCGATCGCATTGCCCGGGAAGTGAAAAAACAAACAGGGCTGCGCACCGTATTCCATCATCATTGTGGCGGTTATGTGGAAACACCGGAAGAAATAGCCACCTTGTTGACATTTACCGATCCGGAACAGCTGGGACTGGTATTGGATATGGGGCATTATATGTTCGGCGGCGGCGATCCTTTGCAGGCGCTCCGGCAGTATGCCGATCGGATCTGGCATATTCATTTCAAAGATTGTGATCCGGCGATAGCCGCGAAATCACGCGAAGAAGGAATGGACTATTTCCAATCGGTTAACTCCGGCGTCTTCTGTGAATTAGGCAAAGGAGCGGTGGATTTCCAGGCGATTGTAGCAGAGCTTCACCAACAGAACTACGACGAATGGATTGTAGTCGAACAGGATGTACTTCCGGGTATGGGTAATCCTAAAACCTGTGCCCAACGGAACCGGGAATTTATCAAGACATTGGGATTATAAATAAAAACGAAAACGAGTATGACAAAATTAAAATTGGGAGTTATTGGTACCGGCCGGATCGGTAAGGTACATATTGCCACACTGGTACAGAGCGTACCGGATGCGGAAGTCGTAGCAGTCGCTGATATTAACATCGAAGGCGCTAAAATATTAGCCGCACAATTCGGTATCTCATTCGTTACGCCGGATTATAAAAACGTGATCAATCATCCGGAAGTCGATGCCGTAGTGATCTGTTCGCCGACCGACACGCACGCCAAATATATCGTAGAAGCGGCACAGGCCGGTAAACATATCTTCTGCGAAAAGCCGGTGGATCTGTCCTTAGCGGTCATCCGGAACGCGATCGATGAAGTGGAGAAAGCCGGCGTAAAACTGATGGTTGGCTTCAACCGCCGCTTCGATCCGAATTTCAAGAAAGTGCATGATATGGTGAAAGCTGGGAAAGTGGGTGAGCCGAACATCCTTAAGATCACATCGCGCGACCCGGCACCGCCTCCGGCGGAGTATGTGGCTGTTTCCGGTGGCATGTTCCTGGATATGACGATCCATGATTTTGATATGGCGCGTTATATTGTCGGCAGCGAAGTGACGGAGGTCTATGTCAAAGCAGCCGTTCTGGTGGACCCGGCTATCGGTGAAGCCGGCGATGTAGATACGGCGATCATCACATTGACTTTCGAGAATGGCGCTATCGGTGTGATTGATAACAGTCGCAAAGCGGTGTATGGTTATGACCAGCGTGTGGAGATCTTCGGTTCGAAAGGAATGGTTAGTGCCGATAATAATTTCCCGGACAACCATCGCTACTTCTCCTCCGAAGGCATACAAGGTTCCCTGCCGCTTAACTTCTTTATGGACAGGTATCTCGATGCCTATTCGACAGAGTTAAAAGCCTTCTGTGATGCCGTTATCCATGACAAACCCGTACCCGTCGGTGGCCAGGATGGTCTCCTATCCGTCGCCATCGGCTTAGCCGCAAAGAAATCGGTTGCCGAAGGGCGTCCGGTAAAATTGAACGAGATCAGGTAAAAAAACCGTAGAGTCTCTCTTGTTATCTCATTTATAAATCTAATAAATTTGTTTTTATGAAGAATCATGTGAAGAAAAGTACAAGACCACTTCTTGTTTTTTTGTTGTTGTGTGTGTTGTCCGTCCATGCTTTCGGCCAACAAGTTACTGTGAGTGGTACAATTACCGACCGGGTCACCGGTGAACCCCTGCCGGGCGTAAATGTGGTTGTATCGGGTACTACTACCGGGATATCTTCTGATATCGATGGAAAGTATTCTCTTGCTGTTCCAAGCGGGAATGTCAAATTGGTCTTTACCTATATCGGATATGATCCCGTAGAAGTTGAGACACGAGGATCACAAACGATGAATGTGACGATGGTGGAAAATAACACCCAACTGGAGGAAGTGGTGGTGATTGGTTATGGCACGATGACCCGTAAAGATGTGACCAGTTCGATCACTACCGTTACTTCTGAGAAGATGAATGTCGGGGTTTATTCGGATCCGGCTCAATTACTTCAGGGAAAAGTACCGGGGCTGGTGATTGCTCAGAGCAGCGACCCGAATGCGACTGCTTCGATCACCCTACGTGGTGCTTCCACCCTGCGTGAGGGAGCCGCTATGGAGCCCTATTATGTTATTGATGGTATGCCGGGTATGTCTTTGTCGTTGATCTCTCCAAATGACATTGAGAGCATCGATGTGCTCCGCGATGCTACGGCAACGGCGATTTACGGTTCGAAAGCAGCTAATGGTGTGATTATCGTTACGACCAAAAAAGGACAAGCAGGTCGCACAAATATCGATTACAATGGCTATGTGGCTGTAGACAATGTAATGGGGAATTATGAGATGATGACTGGTCCGGAACTTCGTGCTTATGCACAATCGGGAGGCATTGCTTTGATGAATGATTTAGGTTATGATACCAATTGGCAGGATGAAGTACAACGTACAGGCTTCAGTCAGAACCACAATGTGTCGATTAGTGGCGGTACGGACCAACTCTCATTCAGCGGTGGTGTTAATTACATGGAAAACCAGGGAGTTATCAAAGGGTCGGATATGACTCGCCTGATCGGACGCGCCTATATCCAGGCCAAAGGGCTGAAAGATCGTCTTACGGTATCATTTAATATCAATGCAAGTGTAACCAACAGAAGCAGGATTCAAACAAGTGGTCAAGGCATGAGTGTGTTGGATGCCATCTATTACTACTCTCCGTTGGTGCCTGTTCGCAACGAAGATAATACGTATTATGAAGATCCCAGTATTACTCAATATTATAATCCGGTTGCTTTGATTAATGAAAATATCAATGATACGGAAGGTAAACGCCTGATGGGTACGGGTAAAGCTTCACTCAAGATCGTAGAGGGTCTGATTTACAATGCGAGCTTGGCTTATCAGAATGAGCAATATATTTATAGCACCTATAACTCTTCCCGGTCATTAGTGGCTCAGAATATGAATGGTAGAGCTCGACGCTCGTCTGTGACAAACAAACGAACGGTATTTGAGACCTATCTGAATTATGATAAAACATTTAACAAAGTGCATAAATTGGGGCTTATGGCCGGTTATTCCTGGGAAGAATCAAATGATAATGATGGTTTCCAATTGACGACTTACGATTATTATAATGATGACCTGACCTATTATAATATGGGTATGGCGAACAAAATCGAAAAAACAGGTTTGGGGGATTACAATCTTTCTACGTTACGTATGATCTCATTCTATGGCCGCATCAATTATTCTTATGCCAGTAAGTATCTGTTCCAGGCCACTTTGCGTCGTGACGGATCTTCGGCTTTCGGGAAGAACAACCGATGGGGTACTTTCCCTTCCGTTTCTCTGGCCTGGCGTCTTTATGAAGAAGATTTCATCAAGAACCTGAATGTGTTTGATGACCTGAAACTGCGTGTGGGGTATGGAGTAAGCGGTAACTCTATGGGCTTCGACGTCTTTACAGCCACCCAATTGTATGGATCAACCGGTTGGTATGATCATTTGACTACTACAGGTCAATCCGACCAAATCCAAATTCTGGGCGCTACCCGCAATGCGAATCCGGATCTTAAATGGGAACGTACGGGGATGTTCAATGTCGGTCTGGACTTCGGTTTTTTCAATAACCGTTTGAGTGGAACGATTGAATATTATGACAAACGCACAAAAGATTTGATTGCTGATTATGCGGTTTCAACCGCTAAGTATCCTTTTGCTACTTTGACGGCAAACGTGGGCGAGATCAGCAACAAAGGGATCGAATTAACGCTTAATGCCACACCGGTTCAGGAAAAAGATTTCAGATGGGAAACATCCATAAATCTTTCGCACAATAAAAATGAGGTGGTTAGCATATCCAATCAGATGTATTCCGTGGATTACTTTGATAAGGGAGGTGTGCAATCGGGAGGTTTTTCAGGTGCAAATGTGCAACGTGTAATGGCCGGTTATCCCATGGGACAATTCTATACCTGGAAATGGGCTGGAGTTAAAGACGGCGTCTCTCATTTTTATGTATATGGCGAAGATAGCTTGAATGATATTTACAAGGAACAGGGCGGTTTTGAAGGTAAGGTGACAAAACAAGATGATGGTCGTTATATTGACAATGCAACCGGAGAGTATGTAACCACGAAAAACTGCTTGTACAGTGATAAATATTTTGCTGGTTCGGCTCAGCCTAAACTGTCCGGAGGATGGAATAATACCTTTACTTATAAAAAATGGACCTTGACAGCCTTCATGCAGGGTGTGGTTGGAAATAAAGTCATGAATGCTACGCGAGCCAATCTGAATAATCTTGGCAATGTGACAGTGGGAAAGAACGTATTAGCGAGTGTGGCAAAGGAAATTCCGACAACAGATAATAATGCGCATGCACCATCTGATCGCTATTTGGAGAATGCGAGTTATTTACGACTGGCATCACTCTCTTTAGCGTATAACTTTGGTAAGATTAATGATTATATCAGAGGTCTTCGTCTGTATGCTACCTGCAACAATGTGTTTACCATTACGGGCTACAAGGGCATTGACCCGGAAGTTTCTCTCGGTGGCATAGCTCCGGGTATTGATAATCGCCAGACTTATCCGCGTACACGTACTTTTATGTTTGGTGTGAATGTTAATTTCTAAAATGCAATAAAGATGAAAACGAAATATATAAAATCATGGATGCCGGTGTTTTTGCTGGCGCTAACGATGAGTTGTACGGATCTTGATGTAGATATCAAATCCAGATATACTGAATTTCCCGATAATGAGAGGGCTGTTGAAGCCAAAGCTTCCAATGCCTATTTTGCCATGCGCGGACCGATAGGACGTCATTATAATTCCGCTCAGACTTTATCTTCCGACGAATCCATGTGTTTTTCTTATAATGGGACTGACTATTATGATTCCGGTGCCTGGAGCCAACTTGCCTTACATTGGTGGAATGCGGATAACGGGTTTATTGCGTATTGGGAAGACCTTGCCGGAGGCATTACGATTTGTAATGAATTAATCGCTGAAATGGGAGGGGAAGAATCCGATGCCATTGCTCCTATTCGCGCCGTTCGTGCCTATTATCATTGGGTGTTGATCGACAATTATGGTGATGCTCCCATACTGGATCATGTGTTGGAAGCAGACGAAGCTGTAGATCGTTCTCCCCGTGCGGATGTAGCCCAGTTTATTGAATCGGAACTGTTGGCTGTAATGGATAAACTGTCGACGAATGTGGATATTACTACGTATGGGAAACCGACACGCTGGATGGCTTGTGCTCTATTGGTAAAACTTTATCTCAACTGGACGGTCTATACTTGTGGTGATGTGGCTACTTATACTCCATCGATGCCTAACAATAAATTGAACGATGCGGTACGTCTGTGTGATGAGATTATTGCTTCCGGCATATTCGATCTGACAGATGGCTATATCTCTAAGTTTCTTCCGGAAAACGGGCCACATATCAAGGACTTCATTTATGCTATGCCTTTCGATCGTGAAACGCAACGCGGTATGACCTACGCTCGCTTCAGGACACATCGTAGTGGACAACAAGTATTCTATGGCATAAATCTGCCGCAGAGTGTCGGGGGAAATATTGCAATGAACGCTGAATTTGTAGACAAATTTAATTTGTCGGGTGATGAACGTAACGAGCAATTTGTCGGTGGTCCATTGTTTGTACGTGATCCGAATACTTACAAAGCAACAAATGTTCCATGGATGATTGATGATCAGCAAGTAACATTAACGAAACAAATCACATTGACCAGCTTGGATCAAACCTTGCCGGTTGACGCTACGCCCCATGGAGGACGTTCGCAAGGCTATCGTTCCATTAAGTTTTATATGGATTTGAAAACAACACAAGCCCAAGCCCGTTCCCAGAGTAATGATGTGCCTATCTTCCGTTTCGCAGATATTATCTTGATGAAGGCAGAAGCGATCTTACGTGGGGCTACGGCAACAAACGGTGATACACCTATGTCTTTGATGAACCAGATTCGGGATTATGTTCAAGCTCCGCGGCTGACCCAGCATCCGACATTGGATGAGCTTCTGGATGAGCGTGCCCGTGAATTTGCGGATGAGAACTGGCGGCGTAACGACCTGATCCGTTTTGGGAAGTTTGAAGATGATTGGGGATATAAACACATTATTAATCCGCAGGCTAAGACAGAACTTTATCGGCGTATTTTCCCGGTTCCCAGAGGCATTCTCAATACAAATACGAACTGGAAACAGAACCCCGGATATTAAAAAAAACAAAACATTGCACTTTTGCGGACAAAACATTGCACTTTTGTGAACAAAACATTAATGTTTTATCCGTGAAAGTGCGATGTTTAAAAAACAAGAAAATATGAATACTGAAAATAAACGAGAACCACAGAATTTCATCTCCCGTAGAACATTTATCAATCGTGCCGCATTGGGGGCTGCAGCGATTGCGATAGCTCCGGCCAGTTCTCTTTGGGCAAATCCGGGGACTGCGTTTTCGGCCGCGCTTCCCGGGCAGATCCGTCTGCCGGATAATGAAGAAGGAATGCACCTGCTCAAGGAATTGACCACGCTTAATGATGGTTTTCTGGCGCCGATGATCCAAAATATCGACCGGATGAATATGTCGGGCTTCCGCAATGTCGGCGGATTTATTATGGCCCTGTCGGCGGCTTATGTAAATCCGGAATCCAAATACCGGCATGACCAATCATTGCCACCCCTAATGGAGAAACTGGCTGTAGGCCTTGCCGAGCGCCAGAATCCAAGCGGGCTCTACAACGGGGGCAACCTGGACTCGCCACCCGATACCGGTTTTCTGGTGAAGACGCTTTGCAAAGGGCAACATCTTCTCTTGCAAGATGACTCGTCTGCGACAACCGGTGTCCGTGACCGGCTTAAAGAGATCATACTCAAGATCTCCAAAGGACTGCTTGTCGGAGGCGTGCATACACCGAATCACCGGTGGGATATCTGTTCGGCATTAGCCCATATCCATACACTCTATCCGGATGAGGCCTATATCAAGCGGATCGACGAATGGCTCGGCGAAGGAATCGATATCGATGAAGACGGGCAATGGGCGGAAAGAAGCTCCAATTATAATTCAGCCGTGAATAATCCGGCGATGATGAATCTGGCGTTGTCGCTGAAGCGTGAGCAGCTTTTGGAACCTCTGCGGAGAAACCTGGAGATGACACTGTATTATGTCGGTCCCGACGGTCTGATGGAAACGGTCGCTTCCCGTCGCCAGGATCAGCGTCGCGGCTCACGCAAATCCATATACGAATACTACAGCCAGTATCGCCTGCTCGCGGTATTGGATAATAACGGTGTCTTTGCCAGTATGGCGCGCCATATCGAAGAGAACTATATGAAAGAACTGGCCGGTATGGTGACGGATATGAATTCGCCTCTGGTTTATCTGCTTGAAGATCCGCTTTTCGGCGCTAAACTGCCCGAACTCAAGCCGCTTCCGGAGAATTACGAAAAGGTATTTCCCCATTCCAAACTCGTGCGTATCCGGCGCGGTGATCTGACCGCGACGATCAATGGCGGCAATGATGCGGCTCTTGGCTTTGGCTTTGCATCAGGCCTTGCCATGAATCCCGCATTCTTCCGCATGACAAAAGGAAAGGCCGTATTAGACTCCATCCGCATGACGCCGGCGTTCTTCAATACCGGTTTCTTTTATCCCGATGAATTTATTCCCATCGAAGGTGGGTATATCCTGCGGGAGACCCGGAAGGTGCCTTATCACCTGCCGCTGCCGAAGGAATATCGGCATGCCGATGGAGATTATAAGCTTACGCCCGATGGACGCTTTTACAGCAAAATGGATTTCCCTAATCGCCCGAAGGACTACAAAACAATCGTCAATACGGTGACTATCCGGGAAAAGAACGGTGTTTTTACCTTGGATTTTGATATCAGCGGTTATGAAAATGTGCCGGTGACGATTGAACTTTGTTTCCGCCGTGGCGGTCAGCTTAATGGAGTTGTTTCGACAGGAAGTGGTAATGCATTGGGGGGTGTAGCCAGTGGGCGTGCCGGTCGGCAGATGCAGGATGATCCGGAAAGCTATAAAATGAATGAAGGCTGGGGAACGTATACCGTAGACGGGAGTACACTTGAATTCGGCCCGGGCATCTATGAACACAACCGGTTGGGTATGGAAGGTGAGCAGTTCAGCGTGTATAACGGTGAACTCAAAGCTGACGGGCAGCGTGTCTATCTGACGGGAACTACTCCGTTTAAACATACGCTCAAACTCAAGTAACTTCTTCGTGAAAATGCCAGATAAGACAATGAATCCGATAAAGAAAACATCAACGAAGAAACGATGGTTTGTGTCGCGTCGTGAATTTCTTCGTGCCGGTACTTTGCTTGGCATGAATGCGTTAGCCTTGCGTCAGTTTGAGTTGCATGGCGAAACGTTTCGCGACACGACAAAGGATTCGCTACAACAAATCGCCTTCTTGGCAGATGTACATTTCCATGATGTCTATGCCATATTCGAAGAGGGATCATTTCAAGGGATAAAAGGTGCGGACGGTCGCAATGCCACCATCCGCACCATGTCGGCGCAACTCTCATCCACCCGCTTGTTCAATGAGAATTATTTTGCGTTAAAGGCGGCCTTGGATAGTATTGTAGCCCGTAACATTAAGCTGGTTGTTCTTACAGGCGATTTCAGTGATGATGGGCAACCGGTGCATATGCGTGGACTGAAGCGTATACTCGACGAGTATACGTTGCGCAATGGAATCCGTTTCATTGCTACATTCGGCAATCACGATCCGGTGAAACCCTTTGAGCAGCCGCATGGCAAGCGTGATTTTCTCGGTGAATATGGCCGGCAACAGGCTGTTCTCAGTCAGCAAACGGCTGATATGCGAGCGTTGGGTTATGAGGGACTTCTGGACTATATGGGGCAATTCGGGCCTTATCCCCAAAAAGAGGATACCTATTGGGAATCACCATTCTCAACGTATTCGTACACGGATTATACATTTGAGCGTGCCCGTGCAGAGGCAGGTCTTGAAAACCGGATGTATGAAGCGTATGAAAAGGCTACTCCTTCTCCTGATGCCCCTTCGATTCGTATTCCGGATTTGAGTTATTTGGTGGAGCCTGTTGAGGGCGTCTGGCTATTGGGTATTGACGCGAATGTATTTTCGCTATCTCCGGATGTCGATTTTCTACATCCCGAGGCTCCGGCCAACTTTGTGGCAGCAGGCAATGCCGGTTGGAACCGGCTGGTAGTAGAAAAGAAAGCTGTGGTGACATGGATAAAGAACGTGGTAGATCGTGCAGCGGCTTTAAACAAGCGGTTGATCGCGTTTAGCCACTACCCCATGCTCGATACGATGCGTGGCGCAGGCCCGGATATTGCCGCAATGTTTGCAACCGGGCGAAATCAACCAACTGCTGAAACCATGCGTGAAATGGCTGCAACAGGTTTGCGCCTGCATTTTGGTGGACATTTACATAAAAACAACACCGCCGTCTATGCATCGGAAGATGCTTTTCTGGTAGATGTGCAGATCCCGTCGATTGCCGCCTACGTGCCTGCTTTCAAAGTTTTGACACTTCATCCTAACGATTCTGCGGAAATTGAAACCATTACGCTGGACGATGTCCCTGGTTTTGATACTTTCTTCGATCATTACCGTGTTGAACATGCACATTTGGCGCAGAGCGAATCGCCGGCACTTTGGAATGCCCGGATATTGGAGTCGAAGAACTACCGCGCCTATACGCAGGGGCACCTTATGGAGCTGACCCGGCGACGATATCTTCCGCGCGAATGGCCCAAGGAAATACGCGAGTCGTTTGGCACCATGTCGGGGATATCTTTGCTGACTCTTCTTGCGTTTAATACGGATGTCCGGATGCAGGATCTTGATACAGTGGCCGATTCGGAATCGAGATTGATCGCTAAATTGTCTGATGGCGAGAGTGAAGACATACGGTTAGGGAAGTTGATAACGGATTGGCACGCAGCAGAGCAAGTTGTGATACGGGAACTCGAAAAAAGAGAGATCACTCGCGAGAGCCTTAGCGATATTAACGGATTGATGATCGCAACCGATTATTATCGCCTGTTGGGTGCCGGCGGCTCGCTTGCCGCCGAAGATATCAAACCAAGAGTCTGCTTTTACAATATTGCCCGAACATTAGCGAAAGCTTCTTCGGCTCTTTCAATAGAAGGTATTGAACCGAACCCGGAGGATCTCATGCCTGTGGGAATGCGTTTCAAGAGGCAGTTTATTCACTTACTGCATATTATAGACAAATTGTCGGGAGGGTTGCCAAACGATCATTTCAAGATCGATTTCAAATACAGATGCGTTCGAATGATGCATGACGGCAACAATATCTCGGATATTATGCAGTTAGATATATAGTCATATCCTTTCATTTAAAAACTAATATTATGTATCAAAAAATCAAATCATTCTTGTATTTACCGGTTATATTATTCCTTTTTTGGGGATGTACGACTGCGCCCGAAAAAGATCCTCACGTTCGTAATGTTATCCTGCTGATTGGCGACGGCATGGGGCTTACCCAGATGTATGCCGGTTACACGGCAAATAAAGGTAGTCTTGCTCTTGAACGTTCTCAATATGTAGGGCTTGCCACAACATTTTCGGCGAATAGATATAATACCGACTCGGCAGCGGGTGGTACAGCGATTGCCTGTGGCGTGAAAACCAATAATGGTATGTTGGGCGTAACACCCGATACTATCCCTGTGAAATCCATGCTTGAATATGCCGCGGACTTTGGCCTTTCAACCGGTATGGTCGTAACCTGCGAATTAACTCATGCCACACCCGCTGCTTTTGTCTCACATGTAGGGAAAAGAACCGAAAATGAGAAAATCGCATTGCAGTTGTCGCATTCGAAAATCAACGTAGCCATTGGTGGCGGACGTAAATATTTTGAAGAACGAACAGATGCTAAGAACCTCACTGACTCAATGCGGGCAAAAGGTTTTCATGTAGCCTATTCGATGGATGAAGTGAAAGCTGTTCAGGAAGGTAACCTTCTGGGTTTACTCGCTGATGTAGCACAAGAGCGTTATCCTGCCCGTGGTGAAATGCTTCCTGAATCGGTTGCAAAGGCTATCAATATCTTAAATAAAAACAAGAAAGGTTTCTTTCTGATGGTCGAAGGCTCGTTTATCGACAGTGGAGGACATGCCAATGATCATGAGTTTGTGGCGAACGAAATGCTTGATTTCGATCGTGCAGTGAAAGCCGCACTCGATTTTGCCGAATTAGACGGACATACATTGGTCATCGTTACCGCAGACCATGAAACGGGTGGTATGACAATCAACAGCGGTGATCTTGAAACCGGCAGTATGGCCACCAGTTTCTCCACCAAAGGGCATACCGGTGTCCCAGTTCCTGTGTATGCTTTCGGACCTGGTGCGGAAACGTTTACAGGCATATTCGACAATACGGATTTTTTACCTAAAGTATTGAAATTGTACGGGATCAATCCATAGTTTTCTATTATTTGTGAAAAAGACGGTACCTTCACACTCCAATAAATCAAAAATGATATACAAATGAAACAAGCCATTCTAATTACTTCTTTATATTTATCCGGCGTCGTGTTTTTAGGTGCGTGCCAACCGAAAGCGGAGCAGGAAGTCAATGATTCCAATACTCCGTTGCATTTGCTTCAGCCGGCTTATCAGAATCCTTATGGGATACCCTCTGAAAGTTCGATCAAGCAGGTGCTCGACAGGGTCTGGACTTATCTTGATAAAGAAACACCCACGCAGGTAGTCGATGCCGTCAGCGGAGAAGAAATCGCTGATTATACGAAAATCGATCGCAACTCCGTATTGAAAAGCGGTGCCTTCCGCCTGACCAGTTATGAGTGGGGGGTTACCTATGCCGGTATGACTTTGATCGGCGAAGTGACGGGTGATAAAAAGTATTCGGATTATACCACCCGCCGTTTGCAGTATCTCTCCGAGATAGCGCCTCATTTCAGAAAACTATTAGACGACAAATCCATACAGAATCCGCAGTTGCATCAGTTGCTCACGCCAAAGGCATTGGATGATTGCGGTTCCATGTGTGCCGCGTTTATCAAGGCCTCTTATCAGGAGAATGCGCCCGATTACCGGAGTATTATTGATAATTACATGGATTGGATCATGAATGGGCAGATGCGATTGGCCGACGGTACACTTGCCCGTAACCGTCCCCAACTGAATACATTGTGGCTGGATGATATGTTTATGAGTATTCCCGCTATGGCGTGGATGGGTAAGTTCACGGGCGAAGCCCGGTATTACGACGAAGCAGTCAGGCAGATCCGGCAATTTGCCTCGCGCATGTTTATTCCCGAGAAGAACCTGTTCATGCATGGATGGGTAGAAGGAACGGATCACCCCGCGTTTTTATGGGGCCGCGCCAATGGTTGGGCGGTGATGACGCTGGTGGAAGTGCTCGAGGTATTGCCTGAAACGCACGAAGGATACGCCGATGTCATGGCGCTATTGAAGAATCATATCCGCGGCCTGGTTGCCCTGCAATCCGGTGAGGGGTTATGGCATCAGTTATTAGACAAGAGCGATTCGTATCTGGAGACATCGGCTTCCGCTATTTATATCTACGCCATTGCCCGGGCGATCAATAACGGATGGATCGATGCCCGGATCTATGGCCCGTCTGTCGTGTTGGCATGGAATGCGGTTTCCCAGCAGGTTAATGCAGCCGGTCAGGTGATGGGCACATGTGTCGGCACCGGAATGGCTTTCGATCCGGCTTTTTATTATTATCGTCCGGTCAATGTGTTTGCCGCGCATGGGTATGGCCCGGTATTGCTTGCCGGTGGGGAGATGATGGTCTTGCTCAAAAAGACGCATCCGAAAATGAATGATAACGCCGTACAATTCTATGATAAAGAAGTGATCACGGATCAGGCTACCTTTGAGATCGAACCGTAGGAGGGGAGAAGATAGAAGGTAGAAGGTAGAAGATAGAAGATGGAAGATAGAAATAAAAAAGAGATAACGATGAAAAGGAATTTTGCACTTTTAGCTTTATTATTAATCAGTTTTTGGGGTACGGCCAGCGGACAGAATCGCGTGGAGTGTACGGTCAGCAACCCTTTGAACAGCCTGCGCGAGAACGAACCGGTAGTGATCCGCTTGACGGATATCCGTAAAGAACTGCCGGGTTATAAAGGCGGTAATGTTGCGGTGTATAACGGCAATACGCAAGTCTGTTCGCAACAGGACGACCTCGATGGGGATGGCCTTTGGGACGAACTGGTCTTTCTGACCGATCTCGGCCCGAAAGAACAGAAAACGTTCGTGTTGCATCTCAATGCCAATAGCCAACCGAAGGCATGCGTGAAGGAGATGAATGCCCAGATGTTTTTCAATAATCCGGATAAGAGCATCAGCCCGACGCTCGAGGCCTCGTCTACCGCCGACGATATGTACAACAAGATGTATCATCACGGTCCGGCATGGGAATCGGATAAGATCGGATATCGCCTCTATTTCGACAAGAAAACAACGGTGGATGTGTACGGCAAAAAGAAATACCGCCTGGAACTGGCCGATACGAAGTGGTATCCTACCGATCAGCAATTGGCCGATCAGTACGGTGATGACATCCTCTGGGTCGGCAGCTCGGTCGGTGTCGGCACCTTGAAAGGCTGGGATGGCCAGGCGGCTACGCATATCGATCCGATGGACAAACGCACCGCGCGTATTGTGATCGACGGCAACCTGCGTACGGTGGTCGATATGACCGTGGAAGGCTGGAAGTATCAGGGACAATCGATCAACGTGACGGCCCGTTACATCCATTATGCCCGCCACCGGGATATGATCGCGCAGGTGATCCTTGATCAGGCGGCAGCGGGTAAGAATCTGACGTTCAGCACCGGTGTGCAGAAGGTGCGCCAATCGCAGACCTATAGTGAAAAAGATGGATTAGTTGCAGTCTGGGGCACGGAATATCCGACGCCCGACTCATTAAAGTATGCCCGCGAGACTTTCGGTCTGGGAGTAATTGTCCCCCAAAAGAATATAGAGAAGATGACGACCGATCCGCTCAATCATCTCGTTGTGATTCAAAACAACAAACAGCCGGTGATTGAATATTATGTTACCGCAGCATCGCTCAAAGAAGAAGCCGGATACAAAACGGCGGATGAGTTTTTTGCCTATCTGCGGGAATGGAAACAAGTCGTTCAACATCCTGTTAAAGTGAAATTAAAAAAGAAGAAATGAACTTTCTTATTTCGTAAATGATTGTTTTTAAAGGAAAACATTGCATATGTTAAATAAAACATATTGCTTTGTATCTCCTGAACGACAATTTTATAGTTTAAATAGAAAGTTATTATGAAGTCATTTTTCAAAACATTCTTCGCCTCTACGTTGGGCGTGTTTTTCGCATTGTTTATTTTATCGATAGTGTTTTTCGTTTCGCTGATCGGCATGCTGGCCACCAGTGATTCGACGTATACCGTAAAGAACAATACGGTGTTTCGTCTGGATCTGAACGGTACGATCTCCGACTGTGACCAGTCAAGCCCGCTGGATGCGATCCTGGGTGCCGGGGAGAGCATGACTGAAGAAGCCATCATCACTTCGATAAAAAAAGCCAAAGAGAACGATAAGATCAAAGGCATTTACCTGAAAGGGGAATTGCTGGATGCTTCTTTTGCTACCCTGGAACCGATCCGTCAGGCGTTGCTCGACTTTAAGGAATCGGGTAAGTTTATCGTGGCCTATAGCGAGATTTATCTGCAGACCTCTTACCTGTTGGCCTCTACGGCGGATAAGGTGGTGTTGAATCCCAAAGGCATACTCAGCCTGGAAGGTTTGCAATCTATTTCGCAGTTCAAAAAGAACCAATACGACAAACTGGGCATCAAGTACCAGGTGTTTAAGGTAGGCACCTTCAAATCGGCGGTCGAACCGTATATCCAGGAGAAGATGAGTGATGCCAACCGTGAGCAGGTCACTTCTTACCTGAACGATACCTGGAAGCACGTATTGACCGGTATCTCCGAGAACCGGGGCATCTCGGTGGAGACACTGAACGCTTATGCCGATCAAATGCTGATGTTCACCGAACCGGAAGAGATCCTTTCTTACGGCTTGGTGGATGAGCTCTTGTTCGAAAACGCCATGGCCGATTATATCAAAGATCTGGTTGGTGTGGAGAAAGCGAAAGACGTGACCTATGCGACACTGAAGAATATGAAATCCGTGCCGGCCAAGAAAGAGAAAAAACACAAAGATAAGGTCGCTATACTTTATGCCGAAGGGCAGATCGTGAACGACTTCTATCCCGATTCGCCCCTGATGGGTTCGGGCGCGATGATCCGTCCGAAGGATGTGGCTACGGAACTGAAGAAACTGCAGGACGATGAAGACGTGAAAGCCGTGGTGTTCCGTGTGAATTCACCCGGAGGAAGCGCTTCGGCGTCTGAACATATCTGGAACGCGGTGGTGGAACTCAATGCCGTCAAACCTGTGATTGTCTCTATGGGTCAATACGCCGCATCCGGTGGTTATTATATCTCTTGCGGCGCGACTTCGATCGTGGCCGAACCCACTACGCTGACCGGCTCGATCGGTATCTTCGGCCTGGTGCCCGACGGAACGGAGCTGGCCCAGAAGATGGGACTTTCTTTCGATGAGGTGGGGACGAATAAGTTCAGCACCTTCGGTGGACGTTCCTTCGGTATTCCTTTCCTGGTCGATGCCTATTCCCGTGCTTTGAATGAAGAAGAAGCAGCCTTGATGCAGATGAATATCGAACGGGGGTACGACCTGTTTATCACCCGTTGTGCCGACGGCCGCGGAATGACTAAGACCGAGATCGATGCCATCGGTCAGGGACGCGTATGGACAGGCGCCCAGGCGAAAGAGATCGGCCTGGTCGACGAACTGGGAGGTATCAAAGAAGCCATCAAACTGGCGGCTGAGAAAGCTGAGCTTGAAAAATACTCCACCGTACGTTATCCCGAAGAGAAAGATTTTATGACTAAGATGATGGAAGAGATGATGGGCGGTATGGAAGTACGTATGGTCAAAGCCTTTATGGGCAAAGAAGCCTACGAGCAACAATCCCTCCGCCGCAGCCTCAACGCCCTGGAATTCCAGCAAGCCATCATGACCGAAGGCATTGCTTATTAAAACCGGATACCCATAAAACACACAAAGGCTGCCTTTCGGGCAGCCTTTGTGTGTTTTGTCTCTTGGGGTATTTTGTAACTTGAAGTCGAAAATTTCGACTTCAAGTTATACCCAAGTAGCAAACTCAAATGCAATGTCTTTATGAGCGAAGGTGCCACCGTAACGTCCTGTCCTTGCTGTAATCCCTTTAGAATTAGTTTTTTCAGTCCATTGCTTCACGGAAAGGGTAAATCTGTTTAATCCGGCTTCATTTTTAATTCCCTCGAATTCGGGGGAATTAAAATCTGGGTTGTACATTTCTTCCCATATTCCCAAGAATTCGATTGTGTTTTTATTTCTTAACCATTTTTCGATTAAAGACAGACCATTTTCGACGCCTCTGACCATATCTGTCAGTGAGATATAATCTTTTTCTTGTATTGTAATTACTGTTATTTCAGTCTCTTTTACCGTAATTTTTGCCATTTTACATAGTTTTTAGATGTTACAATTTGGTTATGAGTTGTCACAAAGATAACTTTTTAACCTGTACAATTTATAATTATCGGCAAAAACAGGTATGGAAAAGTCTCCAAAAAGGCAGCTTTTTTGTGTTCGAAAAGCAAAACGATAGGGGGCTGTATTTTGAACCTATCGCTGGAGTATTTATTTGTTGATAATTATCAACAAACAAATACTCCCTACTGTTCATGGAATGATCGGGGAAACTATATTTCTCTACTATTGACAAGGGTTAATAGGTGCAAAGCGGGGCATCACAAAAAATTACGCAATAACCGTATAAAGATAATTATAAAAGCATTACGTTTATTTCGTAATTAATTATATCTTTATGCCGTCAACAAAAAGAGACGGAATATGAATACTTTATTGAAATGCCTCTACGGCTGTGTGTCTTTCGTATTTATCCTGTTTGCTTGTGCGCCGAAAGAGAAATCAGCGGAGAACGAACTCTATGTTATCGATATCGGTCGGGAGGCTCCGGTTAAAGAGATGGTGTTGCAAGACATGGCCGAGGTGGAGTATATTCGGATGGAAACGTCCGATGAGATGTTGTGGCAAGGATGGGCTGTCAGCGCATTTACCGACCAGTATATTATAGACTATCATTTCAGGAGCGGCGATGTATTGGTCTTCGACCGGAAGGGAAAAGGAATCCGTAAAATCAACCGAAAAGGAGAAAGTGGGGAGGAATATTCGCTTTACAGCAATTTGCTCTTCGACGAAGAGCAGGAAGAATTGTATTTCAACGATCCGATGAAAAATAAAATTCTGGTCTATACCCTGGACGGAACATTCAAAAGAGCGCTCGATCACGCCGCGGACAAACGCTACACCGACCTGCGGCTCTTCGACTCCGAGCGATTGATCGTCTACAACAGCCTCTATCCGGACGACCAGGTTAATACTTACCTGATCCTTTCGCGAGAAACCGGTGCGATCGAAGAGGAGTTTTTAATCCCCCAGATGGGAAACAAACTGAACACGCAGCATCGGATGACGGTGGGCGAACAGGAATTGCTTGTCTTTATCCCAAATTATCCCCTGATCGCCACACCACCTGAATTTATTCTTACGGAGATCTCCAACGATACGATCTTTACGATGAACCGGGCGATGGAACTCACTCCGTTTATCGTTCAGCAACCGGCACGACGGACGATGGAGTCCGAAACGTTTCTCTTTTATGCCTTCAATAGTTCGAACTATCTTTTCCTCACCTCGATAGAAAAGATCTTCAAAAGAGAACATGGCAACATCAATCCGGCCAGAAAACATTGGATGTATGATAAAAAAGAAGGCAAACTCTACCAGCCGGCGATCCGGAACGGCGATTTCACGACGGAAGAGGAAATAACGATCACCACCCAGCAGACGGTATTCTCCGCGGCGAATCAGAATGTCTACCTGCAAGTCTTACATGCCGGCGACCTGGTGGAAGCCTACGCGAACAACCAACTAACAGGCCGGTTGAAAGAGATCGCCAAAGAGTTGGACGAAGAGGACAATCCGGTTATTTTGGTGGCAAGGTTTAGATAATGATTAATTATGAATGTTTAATTATTAATTGTATGAGAGTATTGATCTCCTATTTTTGTTTCGCTTGGCTGCTTTTGATAGGATTAGTGGCTTGTGCGCCGAAAGAGAAAACAGTTGTTCAAGAAGTCGTGACTATCGATGCCAGTCGGGAGTATCCGGAAAAGAAGATGTTGCTGCAGGATATGGCCGAGGTGGACTATATCCGGCTGGAGACATCCGATGAGATGTTGTGGAAAGGCGGCGTAAAAGCGTTTACCGACAACTATATCCTGAACCAGAATCTCAGCACCGGAGATATTTTGTTATTCGACAAAACAGGGAAAATAATCCGGAAAATCAACCACCAGGGAGGTAGCGGAGAAGAATATTCGCCGTATAGCAGTGCATTGTTCGATGAAGAAAACGAAGAGCTCTATGTGAATGACACCGACAAGCGCAAGATCTTTGTGTACGACCTGGAGGGAAACTTCAAAAGGGTTTTGGACTTTGTGCCGGATAAGTATTACTACTACAGTAGCCTGCACCTCTTTGATGCGAAGCATCTGATCGTTTATAACGACGCGCAGGAAGATGAAGAGGACAACAGCTACCTGATCCTATCGAAACAGACCGGTGAGATCGAGAAAGAGATTATCATCCCACCGACCAGCCGGAAATTGTTTTTGCGTCACACCCTGCAGAGCGGAGGAGAAACGATGACGATTGTATTTATGAATTATCCGCTGGCGGCTGCCCATCCGAAACTGATCCTGACGGAGATTTCCAACGATACGATCTTCTCCCTGAACCAGGCGATGGAATTGAAACCGATTATCGTTCAAAAGCCTTCACGTTCCACGATGGAACACGAGACTTTCCTGTTTTATACAATGGAGAGCAACAACTATATCTTCCTTTCGGCTACAGCAAAGAAATTCATAGGCGAAGGTTATAATACCAAAGCAATCGCCTATAATCTGATCTATGACAAAAAAGAAGCAGCCTGTTATCAGCAGGACGTCCGAAACGGGGATTTCACTCCGGAGAAGAAAGTCTATATTCCGCCCGTAATGCCCCAGCTTTCGCTTTCCAATAAAAATGTATTCCTGCAAATCCTGAACGCCGGCGACCTGGTGGAAGCCTACGAGAACAATCAGTTAACAGGCCGGTTGAAAGAGATCGCCAAAGAGCTCGATGAAGAGGATAATCCGGTGATTTTGGTGGCAAGGTTTAAGTAATGGATAATGAATAATTGATAATGGATATGAAGAATTTGATTTCATTTTTATGCGTCGCAGGAGTACTTTTGGCAGGGCTACCGGCTTGTGCGCCGAAAGAGAAAACAGTTGTTCAAGAAGTGGTGACGGTCGATGTCAGTCGGGAATATCCGGAAAAGAAGATGTTGCTTCAGGATGTTGCCGAGGTGGACTATATCCGGTTGGAGACATCCGACGAGATGTTGTGGCAGGGATGGTCGGTGACGGCATTCACCGACCGGTATATTCTGAATCAAAATCATTCAACCGGTGATATCTTGTTCTTCGACCGCACGGGTAAAGCGCTACGGAAGGTCAACCGTCAGGGAGGCAGCGGAGAAGAATATTCTCCTTATAGCGATTTCCTGTTCGACGAAGACGGGCAAGAGCTCTACTTTAGCGATCGAAATAAGAAGAAGGTCTTTGTGTACGACCTGGAGGGTAACTTCAAAAGAGCTTTGGACTATGCACCGGATAAGCGGTATACGGATCTAAAGGTTTGGGATGCCGAGCGGTTGATCGCTTACAACAATGTCTACGATGAGACGATTATCAATTCGTACCTGATCCTTTCCAAAGAAACCGGTGCGATTGAAGAGGAATTCTCCATCCCGCAAACCAAACAGAAACTCACTTCCCTACTTAGGGTGCAAGACGGCGACAATGTGATGGTCTATAGATTTATGACTTATCCGCTGCAGGCTGCCCATCCGAACTTTATCCTGACCGAAATATCCAATGACACCATCTTCTCCATGAACCGGGCGATGGAATTAACGCCTATAGCGATCCAGCAACCGTCGCGCGCGACAATGGATCCCGAAGTCTTCCTTTTCCAGGCGATGGATAGTCGGGAGTATACATTCTATTATACCATTGAGAAGAAAGTGACCGGCGAAGGTATGCGTGCAAAAATGGAGGACCGCATACTGCTCTACGACAAAAAAGAAGGTAAGCTCTACCGACAGAATTTCCAAAACGACGACTTCCATACGGAAAAGTTGACTCCCATCCTGCCCGAGCGCACACAGCTTTCGCTAAACAACCAAAATGTTTGCCTGAAAGTATTACAAGCCGCCGACCTGGTCGAAGCCTACGAGAACAACCACTTAACAGGCCGCTTGAAAGAGATCGCCAAAGAGCTCGACGAAGAGGATAATCCGGTTATTCTGGTGGCACGGTTTCGGTAATGATTAATTATTAATGGTTAATTATTAATTATAAGATGAAGACGCATTACTTGTTATTTCTTTACTGTTCTTTCCTGATCCTTTGCGGATGTTCAACAAAGAAGGGAGAGACTGTTCCGGAGATACTGATTTTTGACCTCACTCAGAAGTATCCGGTCAAAGAAATCTACTTACAAGACATTGCCGAAGTCAGCTATATTCCATTAGAAACGCGAGATGATATGTTATGGAAAGGACCGGTAAGTGGTTTGGGGGAAGATCTGATCCTGAATGTCGAAGCCATGAAAGGAGACATCTTACTTTTTGATGGCCGGGGGAAAGCCATCCGACATATCAAACGCCAGGGAGGAAGTGCCGAAGAGTATTCCGGCATTATATCCGTCGTTTGCGATGAACAGCAAAAAGAACTCTTTGTCAAGAGCAATAGTATGAAAAAGATATTGGTCTATGACCTGGAAGGAAATTACAAAAGAACTTTAGCGTTCATCCCGGAGAGAATATACAGAAGCTTCGCAATCCTCGATGCGAATCACCTGATTGCATTCAGCAAAGAACATGAAGCGGGATTGAATAACAACTTCTTTATCCTTTCTAAAGAAGACGGTAGACTCGTCAAAGCCCTCACCATACCTGCCGAAAAGGAAATACCTGAAATCCTTATGCAAACAGATGCAAACAACAACACATCAATTGCTACTATTGCTTCGTATCCGATCACGCCGACTTCCAATGGCTTATTTGTACAAGATTTATCGAGTGACACGATTTTTTCATTTGATCCCGCAACCCTTTCTTTACACCCGGCGATTGTACGTACCCCAAGTATCCATGTTATGGAGTCGGAGATATTCCTTTATACGCTGATTGACTCTCCCGGTTATACTTATTTCATGACAATGGAAAGGGCAAACCACAACACTCAACATTCGGGATACCCCCGTAAGTATTATATACACGACAAGAAGAAAGGAGAAATCTACGAAGCACTAATCGCAAACAAAGACCATCCCGCATCTGGCCATTCTTTGATCCTTTCCGGACAAAGAAGTAAAATGTCACCCGGCACGAATGGCATTGGTTTCAAAACCCTTGACCCGATGGAACTTTTGGATGCCTACGAGAGCAACCAGCTGCAAGGCCGCTTGAAAGAGATCGCCAAAGAGCTCGATGAAGAGGACAATCCGGTGATTATGGTCGCAAAGTTTAGATAATGATTAATTATTAATGGTTAATTATTAATTGTATGATAAAGACGTATCAGCTTTTATTTATTTCCGGCCTGTTCCTGATCCTTTGCGGATGTAAAGGGGAGAAGAATAAGGTGTTCGATGAAAACAGTGAAACACCTACGACCCTGCATCTGGGAACGATTGTGAAAGAGACGGGGGAAGAGTTTCTGTCGACAATCACTTCGGAGATTGAATATGTGGCATTGGAGACGACCGATGAAGCATTGGTCGGCAATATCTCCCGGATCGCCCGGTTGAAGAACGGAAATTTGGTGATCGGAAGCAATCAACAGCTCCTGTTGTTCGGTCCGACCGGAAAGTTCCTGCGACCGGTCTCCCGGAAAGGGAATGCGCCGATGGAGTACAACCGGGTAGGTTCCGTAGTGGCCGATCCGCAGACCGGGGGTTTCTTCCTGTTGTCGACCAATAAGATCCTTGAATTTGATGCGCAAGGCAACTATGTCAATCATTTCCCAACGACAGACCGCCTGATGGAGATGGCTATCAGCCCGGAAGGGGAACTGATCGCGCACCAGTTGAGCATCCCGAAAGACCCGAGAGAGACCGAGCCGACCTGGTTCCTCCACCGCTACGACAGACAAGGCAATGAAATCAGGCGCTACGAGAACCTTACGCCACGCATGAGCGGAGAGAATATCGTGTCGATCACCACCCCCATACGCCCACTCTACCGCTACAAAGGCAATGTGCGCTTCAATGAGTTTGGTAACGATACGGTCTTCACAATTGAAACGCAAGGGCTCAAGCCGTATATCATCCTCGACCTGGGCGAGATGCGGATGTCGGGATCACCCGAGGGAACAATCAACGAGCGCGATGCCGTCTTAAGCCAGATCAACGGGCAACTCTTCCTGACCGATATGCAGGAAGACGAACATTTCTTCTACATGATACTCAGTTGGGGATTCAGTATGAAAAGCCTCTTCGCGGTCTACAACAAAGAGACGGGCAAGGCCACCAGCTTTGGCGATGGCGGATACATCACCACCGACAAAGGCCTGACCAACGATATCGACGGAGGCCTGCCTTTCTTCCCCACCAGGATCCAGGCCGATGGTTGCCGTTTCCAATGGAAGACCGTCGAGGCCTTCAAAGAGGCTTTTGCCGAGAAAGATGTTGAAATCAATAAAAAGAAATACGGCGCCCACTTCGAGAAAGCCTACCGCCTGGCGCAGTCGCTCGACGAAGACGACAATCCGGTGGTGATCATCGTACGTTAAGATAAAAATTTTCGTATCTTAGCCCTTTCAAAACAAAGTGTTTGTTATGAGGGAACTCACGCGATTCGTTTATTTATTCTTATGCTGCTGTATAGGTCAGGTGAGTCTGGCTGATGCGCAGACGTTTACCTCCGAAAAGCGTATCGACGATCTGTTATCCAAGGCGGAAGAGATGCTGAAAGCCGATCCTTCACGCGCCATTTACTACGCGAACTCGGCCATGACCGAAGCTCAGAAGATCGAAGACAAGAGCTACCTGGCCATGGTGCTCGCCACCCTGGGCGAAGCGTACATGAACCAGGGGGATTTCGATATGGGGTTTGAGGCGTTGACCAACGCTATGGAAGCCTGTCCGCCCGACAATCTCTTTCTGCAGGCGTATATCGATGTGCGTTTGTCTAATTCGTACATCAAACTGAGGGACCTGACCCAGGCGTTTACCTATGTCGACAAGGCGCTGCAACTCTATCAGGAACTAAACGACTCCGTGAACCTGGCGCGCAGCTACAACTCCAAAGGATTGGTCTATATCCAGGTGCCCGACAACGAGAAAGCCGAAGAATGTTTCAAGACCGCCTTGGAAATCAATCGCAAGATCGGTAATATCCAGGCCATTGCTTCCAACCTGAATAATCTTTGCCTCTACGAAGGGGATACGCAAGAGAAGATCGGTCTGTTGTATGAAGCGATCGCCATCAACGACTCACTGGGCACCGTCTGGTCGCTGGGTGAGAACTACAACAACCTGGGCACCCAGTATTTCTATGCCAAAGCTTACGACCGGGCTTTGGGCGCACTCGACACTGCTATTCATTATGCCCGGCAGATCAATGCCAAGGAGTTGATTTCCGACAACTACCGCTATTCTTCCTGGGTATATGCCGCGCAAAACAATTACAAAGAGGCCTATCAACACCTGCTCGATCTCTACAATACGGAGCATGAGCTATTGACCTTGAACGAGATGCGGCAGATCGAATTGAACGTCATCCAGAAACGCCTGCGCGCCAAGGAACAGGAGATGATCGTGCAGGAGCAAAAGTTCGAGATCCGGAGCCTGCGCTTATCTATCTTCATTGCCCTATTGATCGCGATCGCGCTGGTGTTGGCACTCTCCTACGCCATCTACCACAACCGCCATCAGAAAAAACTCGAAAGGCTCGAAGCAGCCAAAAAATTGGACAGCCAGGAGAGAGAACTGATCACCCTCAAACTGCAACAGGCCGAGATCGAAGCCAACGCCACGCAGAAAGAGTTGGCATACAGCCGGCATGAACTGACGAACTTCGCTTTCTTCGTGCGCAGCCGAAACGATATGTTGGCACATATCCAGGCGATGATCAAAGAAGGATACAGATTGTCCGGAAGTGAAGCCGACCGGCACCTGCGCAGTATCAATGCCTATATCTCCCAGTTCAATGCAAAGAATACGGAGACGGAGTTGTTGATCGATCAGATCAATGCGGCGTTTATCGATAAATTGTCCCAGCTCCACCCCGACCTGTCGAAGAATGAACAGCGGCTGGCCTCCCTCCTGCGGATCGGACTATCAACGAAAGAGATCGCCTCCGTCATCGACTCCACCCCCAAGACCGTCAACATGGCCCGCTACCGGCTGCGCAAGCACCTCAACCTCGAAAGCGACGAGAGCCTGACGGAGTATATGAAGAATATTTGAGGAGGGGGGCTCAGGAGGGGGGCTATTTAAGAACTCATAGGAACTCATAAGAATTCATAAGAACTCATAGGAATTCCCAGGCCTTCTTACTTTCTTATGAGTTCTTATGAGTTCTTATGAGCTCCTATGAGTTCTTATGAGCTCTTATGAGTTCTTATGAATTCTTATGAGTTCCTATGAGTTCCTATGAGTTCCTATTCCCCTTTTGTAGATCGCCCTCTCCCCCTATCCCCCTGACAACCAATCCCAATCCTTTCCCTTTGTAGATATAATTCCCCTCATTTTCCCTCTTTTGTAGATCATTCTTAGACCCAAAATTCCTCCTCCGAGCCGGGCAATCCCCTATCCTTGCAGAAAAGTTTTTTAGTTTATAAATCTAATTTACAAAACGTCATGGGAATATCACAAAGACTAAGCCGGTCGTGGGCCGGTTCTTTCCTGAGGATAGCCACAGTTGGGGTTCTCCTTTCCTTTTTGCCCGTATTGGGTTTTGCTCAAAACGTACTATTAAAAGGGATTGTCTACGATGACTTAGACATGCCCGCCATGGGTGTAAACATTGTAAAGAAAGGCACGGTCGAAGGAACAGTGACTAATCTGGACGGTGAATTCGAACTCTCGGTCAAACGGGGAGACATCCTGGTCTTCTCCTATATCGGTTTCATGACGCAGGAAGTGGCTTACACCGGTCAGCCCCGCCTGGAGATCAAGCTCAAAGAAGATGCCGAACGATTGGATGAAGTGGTGGTGATCGGTTACGGCACGATGAAAAAGAGTGACCTCACCGGCGCAATCTCTTCGGTGAATGTCGATGAACTGGCCAGCCGCGCGACAACCAATCCGGCGGAAGCGCTGCAAGGGAAAGTTGCCGGGGTGAATATCCGGAAGTCCGGAGGGAATGCCGGAGCCGGCGTATCGGTGAAGATCCGTGGGGTGAAGTCGTTTGGCGACAACGAACCGCTTTATATCATCGACGGCTTCCCGGGAAACATCAATAACATCAATCCGCAGGATATCGCTTCGATGGAGGTACTGAAAGACGGTGCCGCCGCTGCGATCTACGGATCGACCGCCGCCAACGGGGTGATTATCGTGACCACCAAGAACGGCAAAAAGGGAGAATTGAAGATCGACCTGAACGCTTACCTCAACTCCACCCAGATCGCCAAGAAACTGGAACTGCTCAATGCCAAAGGCTATGTACAGGTGCACAAACAAATGTACGAAAACTACAACGCCGACGCTTCCAAGCCGGTTGAATTGCCCGGTTACATCACCAATCCCGGCAATGTCGATACCGACTGGCAGGACGAAGTGTTCCGTAACGGACTTTCACAGAACTATATGCTGAGCGTACGGGGTGGCAACGACAATGCACGCTACTCGGTGTCCTACAACCATGCCGACGATAAAGGGATCCTCCTGGGCAACCAGTTCAAAATGGAGAATGCCCGCATGAAGCTGGCGGTGACCAAAGGCATCTTCGATATCGATGCGAACGTCGGTTTCCGCATGACCAAGAGCAACCAGCCGCAATACTCTTTGAAAGAGGTATATATGATCTCTCCGTTGGTGCCGGTCTTCGACGACACTAAAGAATACGGCTACGGTCTGACCGACAGTAACGGCTTGCCCAGCAACCGGAACGTATTGGCCGATAACCACTACCGCAAGGCGGTGACGCACAACTACCATACGACGGCAAACGCCTCGGTAACCGCCAACTTCACGGACTGGCTGAACTTCCGTACCTCCTATTCTTACCGAGGTAGCCATAGCCGGTACGAATACCATACGCCTCCCTACATCGCCGACATCAAAGCCAAGACAGAGTATCCGTATCATAGCGAAGAAACGTCGTACTGGCAAGAGCAGGTGATCGACAATATCCTGACATTCAATAAATCTTTCGGCGATCATTCACTGAATGTGATGGCCGGTAACTCGGTTACCTTGCAGGATTACAACTGGAACAGTGTGGCAGTGGAAGGAAAAACCATCGTCTATGAAGTGAAAGACGGACAATTGGTTACTTCCGAAAAGAACGCCGGCTTCCTTGATCCGAACTTCGGCACGATCAACGCCGGCAAGGGAGGAACCTATACCGGTGGCGGCAGCCTCTACGACTATCGCCGCGTCTCTTTCTTCGGCCGTCTGAACTATGCGTATGCCGGTAAATATATGCTGCAAGCCACTTTCCGCCAGGACGGTTCGTCCAAGTTCGGTAAAGACAGCCGCTGGGGTTTCTTCCCTTCCGTGGCGTTGGGCTGGCGTATCTCCGAGGAAGAATTCTTCCCGAAAGACGGCTTATTCAACAACTTGAAACTGCGCGCAAGCTGGGGGCAACTGGGTAACGAGCAGGCACTGGGTTATTATGACTTCCAGGCGTTGATCTCAACCTACAACAACCTCTACGGCGGTTCGGTACAAGGAAGCGGTTCCACCCCATGGCCGGGCAGCATCGCGATGGGCTTAGCCAACCGGAACCTGCAGTGGGAAACGACCGATACGAAGAACATCGGGTTCGACTACGGCTTATTGAACGGTAAACTCTTCGGTTCGTTCAACTATTACTATAATAAGACATCCGATATGTTGATCACCAAAAAGCTGGCGCCTTCGGTAGGGCTCTGGAACCCGGTGATGAACGTGGGTGAGATACGGAATACCGGTATCGAACTGGAAGTGAACTGGAACGACCGCGCCGGCGATTTCGACTACAGTATCGGCTTCAACCTGACGACCACCAGCAACGAAGTATTGGAACTCTCCGATCCCAAGCAGGCACTCTACGGAGAAGGCTTGAAATGGGGAACCGAACACTTCCCGACGCAGACACGCGTAGGCCAGCCGATCGCAAGCTACTATGTCTACCGTACCGACGGCATCTTCCAGACCCAGGATGAAGTATCCGCCCATAAGAACGCGGATGGCAGACTGTTGCAACCGAATGCCCGCCCGGGAGATATCCGTTTCAAGGATGTGAATGGCGACGGTGTGATCGATGAAGACGATAAAGAGAACTGTGGCGCGGCTATCCCGAAGGTGGAAGCCAACCTGACGCTCGGTGCATCATACAAAGGTTTTGATATCTCTGTCCTCTTGGGCGGCGGTTGGGGAGGTAAACTCTACAATGCCAACCGTTATTTCTATGAAGGCATGAGCTCGGGCTCGAACTTCCTGGATACGGCCTTGGATGCCTGGACTCCGCAGAACACCAACACCGATGTGCCGCGTGCCGTCCTGCAGGATATCAACGGGAACACCCGTGAATCGGATCGTTTCGTGGAAAAAGGAGATTATATCCGCCTGCGCCAGTTGCAGCTTGGTTATTCTTTACCCAGCAGCCTGACGAAGAGTATGCGCCTGGATCGCCTGCGTTTCTATGTCAGTGGGGAAAACCTGTTCACGATCACCTCGTATTCCGGTATCGATCCGGAGTTCTCACGCGCATCCGTCCTGAATGCCGGGATCGACACCCATATCTATCCGTTTACCCGCTCGTACGTATTCGGACTACAACTCACTTTCTAATCGTTCACCCTATAAATACTGAAAAGATATGAAACAATTCAAATATATCGCTTTGAGCCTCTTATTGGCTGGAGCCCTGACAAGTTGCGAAGATTTTCTGACGGTGAGTTCACCGGATGAACTGACCTCCGACTCTTTCTGGAGAGACCGTTCGGACGCGGAAGCCGCATTGGCATCTGCCTATTCCAAACTGGAAGCCTCGACTGATACGTGGGAATTCCCCGAAGTCTATTTCCCCGTGGAAGCCTACCGCGAAGATATCATCAAGCCGGGTGCTGATGCCTACAACTATCCCAACTGGATCGAACTGGCCAACTTCACCTATACCAACGGGAACTCCCAGTTCTCGGCCTACTGGCGCGATAATTACTACGGCATCAACTACAGCAACCAGGTGATCGAAAACGTGCCCCTGATTCCTGCCGGTAAGATATCCGAAGAAGACCGTACCACCTTCCAGAGCGAAGGCTATTTCCTGCGGGGATACTACCACATGAAGCTCTTATTGAACTGGGAAAGAATCGTGATCCGCGACAAATACATCACCTCGACGGACGAACTCGACAAAGCCCTGGCCAGCCGCTCGGAAGCCTGGGATTTTATCATCGACAACTTCACGAAAGCCACCCAACTGCCCGTTACCCGCAGCGCTGAAGCGACCGGGCGTGCCACCCGTGGCGCCGCGTATGCCTTCCTGGGCTGGGCACACCTGACCCGCGCCTACGAAGAAGCCGACAAGAAAGACGCCGAACTGAACGCGGCGCTCAATGCCCTCAACAATGTGACCGGATATTCATTGGTCAAAGAACTCCGTTCCCTGTTCGACGCCACGAATAAGAACTCTTCCGAAGGCATCTTCGAACTGCAACTGACGCTGGACACCTCCAACGGCGCACGCTACCGTACGCAGTTGCACCGCTTTATCGGTTGTGGTGAATTATGGGGCTGGGAAGAGATCCTGCCGACCGACCGCCTGGTGGAAGAATACAAAAAAGAAGGTAAGATCGCCACGACCGGACGCTACGACAGCCGCCTGTACGAGACCTTATTCATCCGCGATGAGTATTTCAACGATCCCGAAGCCGGACGGGTCTACGGTTATACCTACGACGATTGGTTCGACGGTGCCGACAAACCTGCTTTCCGCAAATACATGCCGGCCGACTTCGCAGGGATGAACAACAACTACTTCGGTCCGAACATCGTATTGATGCGTTATGCCAATGTCTTGTTGATGAAAGCGGAAGTCCTGAACGAACTCGGACGCCCGGCCGAAGCTATTCCGTTGATCAACGAAGTACGCGCCCGTGCCGATATGCCGGCGATGACCGGAACCGCACAGGCCGAAGTGCGCGCCCAGATCGAACACGAACGCATGATCGAATTCCCGTTGGAGAATATGCGTTTCTACGACCTGCGCCGCTGGGGTAAGGTGAAAGAAGCATTGAATGCCGTCGGACGTACCGGCTTCGATCCGGCGAAAAACAACTTCTACCCCATACCTATCCAGGAAGTGAATACGAATAATGCGATCGATTAAGTAGTATTTGACACGCCATGCGGTTGAATGATTAATAATTACCGGGAATATTCTATCTTTGGCAGCTGTGAGACTTACAGTTGGCAGCTGTCAACGATAGAATAGTTCCATATATCATCTGAGTAAAACGAATTAAAACACCTAAAACATGAGACAACTTATCCTTGCCGCATCCCTCCTGATCCTGTCTGCCTCTGCGTTCGCGCAAAACAAAGAATGGGAAAACGAACGGGTCAACCAGATCAATCGCGAACCGATGCATGCCCACTTCGTACCCTATGCTTCGGAGAAAGCCGCGCTGCGCAAAGATCTTTCGCAGGAAAGGCGCCATTCTCTGAACGGCACCTGGAAATTTCAGTTTTCTAAAAACCCAGAGGCACGGCCGGCTTCGTTTTACGAGGTGAATTACAATGTATCCACCTGGGCAGATATCCAGGTTCCCGGCAGTTGGGAACTGCAGGGCTTCGACGCGCCGATCTATACGGACACGCGTTATCCTTTCCCACCCGAACCGCCCCATGTACCGAAAGATTATAATCCTGTCGGTTCGTATGTGACCACCTTTACCGTACCGGAAAACATGAAAGAGATGGATCTCTTCTTGCATTTCGGCGGAGTGGAATCAGCTTTCTATTGCTGGATCAACGGCGAACAGGTCGGATACAGCGAAGACAGCCGCCTGCCGGCAGAGTTCCGGATCGGGAAATACCTCAAACCGGGTGAGAACCGCCTGGCTGTCGAGGTCTACCGTTACAGCGACGGGTCGTATCTCGAAGCGCAGGACTACTGGCGGTATAGCGGGATCGAACGTAACGTTTGGCTGATCGCCCGCCCGCAAACCCATATCAAAGACTTTGAAGTCATAGCCGACCTCTGCGAAGACTACCGCAACGGTCTGTTGGACCTCTCTTTCACACTCGACAACCGTCAGAACCTTAAAGGCACTTCCGTCCAGATAAAGATCATGGACGGTGAAAAAGAATTAATCTCCTCCCGACTAAATGCTACATCAAACAAAGACACCCTTTTACGTTTCCATAAAGAATTTCCGGATGTCAAGACCTGGACAGCCGAAACGCCCCACCTGTACACCTTGGTGGTGAATACCCTGAATCGCAGTGGAAAAGTAACCGAATCATTCGTGCACCGCTTCGGATTCCGCAAAGTAGAGATCCGCAACGGTATGTTATTGGTCAACGGCACACCGATCCTGATCAAAGGTGTGAACCGGCACGAACACGATCAACACAACGGACGCACGGTCACTACCGAGGGTATGATCGAAGATATTCGCCTGATGAAACAGTTCAATATCAATGCCGTTCGTTGCTCGCATTACCCGAACTACGAAGAATGGTATGAGCTCTGCGATGCCTATGGCATCTACCTGGTGGACGAAGCCAATATCGAATCGCACGGCATGACCGATCATCCGACCACCCGCACCCTGGCCAACTGGGACGGTTGGGAGATTCCCTATATGGAACGTATGCAACGCATGGTCGAGCGCGACAAGAACTTCACGTCGATCATCACCTGGAGCATGGGTAACGAATCGGGCTACGGCAAGCATTTCGAAACGATCTATCACTGGACCAAAGAACGTGACCCGCGCCGTCCGGTGCAATATGAAGGCGAACGTGGACGCGGCCTGTCGGACATCTACTGCCCGATGTACGCCCGTGTCTGGGCCTTGCGCCAATGGGTCAACCAGCGACAGCCCAAACCCCTGATCCTGTGCGAATATGCCCATGCGATGGGGAACAGCGTGGGTAACCTCAAAGATTATTGGGACCTGATCTATAAGTACGACAACCTGCAAGGAGGCTTTATCTGGGACTGGGTCGACCAGACCTTTGCCCGCCAGGACGAAAACGGACGCGACATCTGGGCGTACGGTGGCGATATGGGCTTTGTGGGTGTGGTGAACGACTCGAACTTCTGTGCCAACGGACTCGTTGCCGCCGACCGCAGCCTGCATCCGCACATCTGGGAGGTGAAGAAGGTATATCAATACCTGCACTTCGAAGCTGTGCCTTTCTCGCAGAACACCATCCGCATCACCAACCGGCACGACTTTATCCGTACCGATGCCTATACCTTCCACTGGATGATCAAATCCGAAGGAGAGGTATTGTACGAAGGCGATCTGCAGGTGCCCGCCTTGCTGCCGCACGCTTCGACCGAGGTGTTATTGCCCCTGCCCGCCCTGGCCGGCAAGTCGGAAACGGAATACTTCCTGCATCTGCAGGCACGCACGAAAGAGGAGCAGCCGCTCGTTCCCCAAGGCCATCTGGCTGCTTCGGAACAATGGCAATTGCCCGTAAAGGCAAGGACACTGATCGGACAACTGCCCGTCACCGCGAAAGTGAACCGCACGGAGACCGATCAGGAGATCCGGTTGGCAGCCGACCGGGTGGAACTGACCTTCTCCAAAATCAACGGGGAGATTACCAGCTACCGCGTGGCGGGAAAAGAATACCTGTTGGAAGGGCTGCGTCCGAACTTCTGGCGACCGATGACCGATAACGATGTGGCCAACAAGACCGGTGACCGGTGTCGCACGTGGAAGACCGCCGGTGACGACCTGCAACTGCAGGCACTGACCGTCAACGGCAAAGACAACGCGAGCCGGATGGAAGTGATCGCGCAATACGATATGCCCGAACAGGAATCAGCTTGCCGCGTGACCTATACCTTCGATGGCAATGGTGCGTTGGAGGTGGACTTCACCTTTACGCCCGGCAACAAACCGCTGCCGGAGATGCCTCGCCTGGGTATGCGCATGATCCTTCGGAGCGAATACGACCGGATGACCTGGTTCGGACGCGGACCGCACGAAAACTACTGGGACCGCCACACGAGCGCCGATATCGACCGCTACAGCGCCACCGTCTGGGAACAGTTCCATCCCTACGTCAGGGCTCAGGAGACGGGCAACAAGACCGATGTACGCTGGGTAACCCTGCAAAATGCGGAAGGCCAAGGCATAATGATCCGTACCACCTCCGAGCCGATGCACATCAGTGCCTGGAACTTCCCGATGCAGGATATTATGTATATCCCTTCGACCGTGAAGAATATCCACGGCGGCAGCATCACGAAGAAAGATATGGTCTGGCTCAATATCGACCACAAACAGATGGGAGTCGGTGGCGACAATACCTGGGGCGCGCAAACGCATCCTGAATATACGCTCACGCCGGTAAAGACAAACTATGGGTTTCGGATTTTGCCGGTGAGTGATAAGGAGCTTTAAGTCTTTTAGGGCTTTTAGGGCTTTTAGGTCTTTTAGGAGCTAAAAGGGATAAAAACAGAATAATCATGAAATACTTTTCTTTTTTCCTGGCCTGCCTGGCAGGCTGGGTATGCTTTGCTTGTGGGGTAGATTCCCGACAGGAAACCGGTCGCTTGGCGCATCAGTTCGGCAATGTATTGGATATCCATTATACGCCGACGTCCGGCAAACGATGCACCGGCTGGTTTACCGATGCCGGGGCGTGGTATGGATTCACCCCGCCGGCAGCCGACCGATGGATCAATGGCTTCTGCGGTCCTTATCACCTGGATATGAACCGGCGGCAGTGGATCTCGGATGCCCTGGTCCAGGTTTGTTTCGAAGACGAAGAGACCTCGACGGTGTATCAACCGGATACCGTGATCTACTATCCGGGCGAATTATACCTGGCGGCCTCGTCCGACAAAGGCAAGATCGAGCAGCAATTGATCTTTATCAATGCCTCGACAGCCCTGTTGACCTGCCGCTCCGATCGGAAAAGCCGGTTTCAGTTCTTTGGCGAGACACGGTTGGAAGGGATGCGGAGTGAGACCGTCAAGAACTCGTTCCTCTTGACCGATGCCAACGGCGAAGGCATCGCATTGACCTTCCCGCCCGAGACCGGCATCCTCTCGAACGGGAAAGGCTACCAAACGCTTTCGCCACAAACGGGCGAGACACATGTGGTGATCTCTTTCTTTACCGATCAGGCGTCGCAACGCACGGCTTTGCAAAAGGCAACCAACGTACTCGTTTCGACAGCAAGTTACAAAGAACGTACGGCCCGGCGCTGGGAAGAGTATTTGCAGAAATCGCTTCGCCCGGAGATGCCGCAGGAATATAACCGGCTGGCGGTGAAAGCGGTGATGACCCTGATCGCCAACTGGAAAAGCGCGCGCGGGGATCTCTTCCATGACGGCGTGGTGCCCAGCCATGCGGTGGGTTACTTTATGGGTTTCTGGGGCTGGGACTCGTGGAAGCATGCCGTCGCCTTGGCGCGTTTCGCTCCCGAGCTGGCAAAGGATCAGGTGCGTACGATGTTCGACTACCAAACGCCGGAAGGCATGATTATCGATTGTATCTATAGCGATGCTGCCGAGAATAACGACAGAGACAGCAAACCACCCCTGGCGGCCTGGGCGGTCGACGCGATCTATGAAACAACGCGTGATACGGCCTTCGTACGCGAGCTCTATCCCAAACTATTGGCGTATCATCGCTGGTGGTATGAATTTCGGGATCACGATGGTAACGGCATCTGTGAGTTCGGCTCGTGCGACGGTAGCCTCGAAGCGGCAGCTTGGGAGAGCGGTATGGACAATGCTATTCGTTTCGACCAAACCGTTATGGTGAAAAACAAACCCGGCGCCTGGAGCATGAACCAGGAGTCGGTCGATCTCAATAGCTTCCTGGCCCTTGAATACCGCCTGTTAAAGAAATTGGCAGCCATCGCCGGGCAGGCTTTCGACGCGCCTGACCGGACCGATCTGATCCGGGATTATTTCTTTGTGGAAGACCCCGGTTTTTATTTCGACAAACGCTTGGACGGCACATTGGTGCGGGAAGAAGGCACCGAAGCCTGCATCCCTTTGTGGGCGGAGCTGGCCAGCCGGGAGCAAGCGGCGGCCTGTCATAAACTCTTTACGGACACGACGAAGTTTGCCACCTACATTCCTTTCCCCACCATCGCAGCGGATAACCCGAAGTTCATGCCCGCCGGCTACTGGCGTGGCCCGATCTGGCTCGATCAGGTCTATTTCGGCATCTCCGGCTTACGCAAACAGGGATACACCGAGGAGGCCGACCACTTCACCCGCCAGGTCTTCGACCGCCTGCAAGGCCTCACCGGCACCGGCCCGATCCACGAGAACTACGCCACCCACAACGGCGCGCCCCTCAAAGCCCCCCACTTCAGCTGGAGCTCCGCGCATTTGTTGATGTTGTATTGGGAGTTAGGGGAGTAGAAGAAAATTTGAACCCCACCACCCCCCTTTTTTAAAACATTGCACTTTGGGCGGAAAAACATTGCGCTTTGGTTGAGCAAAGTGCAATGTTTTTTGGGGAAGGCCTACACATAAAAGTTTCACACCTCCTTTCACCTTTCACCCAGTCGCCAGATCCCTGTATTGATCAGCGTTTCGGGTGAAGGCTGGAGGCTCCCCAAAAAAGGCCGGCAGGGTTTTCCAAAAGGCTGCCGGCCTTTTCTAAAAGGCTGCCGGAGTTTTCCAAAAGGCTGCCGGCCTTTTTCGGGAAGGTCTGTCGTTTTTTAAGGTATGCCTTTACCTTTCACCCGAAACGCTGATCAATACGGGGATCTGGTGACCGGGTGAAAGGTGAAGACCGGACTAAAAACTTTTATGTGGTAAGGCTACCGGTACTTAAAACCCCTCCCCTATCTCTGGATCTTGATCCGGGTCCGGATTCAGGCAATAGTCCAATAAGCCCTGGCAGGCATCTTCCAAAAGGTCGAGCACCAGTTCGAAGCCCGACGCGCCACCATAATAGGGGTCGGGCACATGGTCGTAAGTCTTTTTTCGGGAGAAATCGGTCATCTTATGGATTTTCCGTACCGATTCCCACTCGGGCGCTTTGCGTTTGAGCGCGTCGATATTCTGATTGTCCATGCCGATGATCAGGTCGAAGTCGTAGAAATCATCCATTGTCACCGGGCGGGAGATGGAATCCAGGACGATGCCCCGGCGTTCGGCATGGGTACGCATACGCGCATCCGCCCGCTGCCCGGCATGGTGGCCGATCGTGCCCGCCGAATCGATCACGAAACGATCTTCCAACCCTTTATCTTTCACTAATTTCTTCATCACGGCCTCTGCCGACGGCGATCGACAGATATTTCCAAGGCAGACAAAAAGCAGCCTGATCTTTTCTTGCTTCATTCTTTCGTTTTTACTTTATTAGGTCCGTATCGAATACGTAGTTGGTATATTCTCTTTTACGTCCTTCCCATTTCCCCTCGACAATCAGCTGCGTCTTGGTGTTCTCACCGATAAAATACGCATGGAAAGAGGTTCTGATAATATGGGTAATAATCTTACGTGCCACGACTGTCTCGCATTTAGGACCTATAGACCATTCATACGCATGAAATCCACCGGTAAAAAGTTCTTCTTCTTTATTATTCTGGAACGACCATAGTTCATCCTCCCCCATATAAAGGATATTGTTTTTCAACAAAGCCGGAACCTGGATCTTCTGTTCCGGATCAAAAGCCAGAGTATAGGATTGCTCGTCTTCAAAACGAAAGACTGAAGCAAACGTATCTTCATCTTTAAAACCCACCTTGATTGTTCCGGAAGTTTCATTAACATAAGTCCCTCGCCTTACTCCCGGTAGTTCTTCCACCGAAAGGCCATCCTGATCACTAAGGAAAAACTCCACTTTATCCAGGTGGTACGTATCATCCAAACGCGCTTGTTCTTCTAATTCCTCCCGGTCAATACCGCTATCGCAGGCGGCAAACGAAAATAAAACTGCCAGACAAATAAAAACTGTATACCTATTCATATCGCTTAATTATCTTGGTTAGACATCGTCCACAAAAGTAATAAATCAAACCGGATCCACATCGTAATGCAGAATCAATTGTTTGAATGTGGGGTATTGCCGTTGCATTTCTTTATGGGTTTGATCCAATAACTCCCGCACCGGACTGATGGAAGCAGAGGTCTCGATCTTCAAGAGGATCTGACGAATATACAAGGTTTGGATGCGGGTGATCACCGGCGTGACCGGACCCAGGACGCGATCGCCCAGGTGTTGTTCCAGTTTGCGGGCATAGACTTCGGACAACTCCCGCAACACCGTTTCATTGCGGCTGCGCAACACCATAACGATCAGGCGGTAATAAGGCGGATAGCGGAACATGCTGCGCTCGCTAAGCTGCAGGCTGACCATTCCTTTGTAATCGAGTTGCCCGACCATCTGAATCAACGGGTGCTCGGGCTGCGACGTTTGCAGGATCACCGTGCCCTGCTTATCGCGCCGTCCGGCACGGCCACTCACCTGCACCATCAGTTGAAACGCCCGCTCGTGTGCCCGGAAGTCCGGGAAGTTCATCAGGCTATCGGCATTGAGGATACCCACCACACTGACATTCTCGAAGTCCAGGCCTTTGGTCAGCATCTGTGTACCGATCAAAATATTCGTTTTCCCCTTTTCATAATCCGAAAGGATACGCTCGTAGGCCGAACGCGTGCGCGCCGTATCCATATCGAGCCGTTCCACCCGCGCCGAAGGGAAGAGGGCATTGATCTCCTCCTCCACCTTCTCCGTGCCAAAGCCCAACATCCGCAGTTCCTGCCCTTCGCAGGCGGGACACTGATACGGCACATACTGGGTATAGCCGCAATAATGGCAAACCAATTGATTCTTAAACTTATGGTAAGTCAGGCTCACATCACAATGTACACAATGCGGAATCCATCCGCAATGGCGGCATTCCATCACCGGAGCAAAGCCGCGGCGGTTCTGAAACAAGATCACCTGCTCGCCCCCATCCAATGCCTCTTGCATCTTCCGGATCAACAAGGGAGAGAACAACGTATCTTTCATGATCTTCTTGCGCTTCAGTTCTTTGACATCCACCGGAATAATCTCCGGCATCAGGCAGTTGCCATAGCGGGTCTTGAGCTCCACCAAGCCGTATTTGCCATTGGTGGCATTGAAATACGAATCGATCGACGGGGTAGCCGAGCCCAACAGGGTCTTCGCCCCATGCATATTCGCCAATACCGTAGCCGCCGAGCGGGCATGGTAGCGGGGTGACGGGTCTTGTTGTTTGTAACTCGTTTCATGTTCCTCGTCGACAATGACCAGGCCGAGGTTCTTAAAAGGAAGGAAAAGCGACGAACGCACGCCGAGCACCACCAGGGGTTCGCCTTCATGAAGCAGTTTGTTCCAGATCTCCACCCGCTCGTTGTCTGAGAACTTGGAGTGATAGACCACCAGTTTATCGCCAAACAGGCGTGCCAACCGCTCGGTGATCTGTGTCGTAATGGCAATCTCGGGAAGCATATACAATGCCTGGCGCCCCGAACGCAGGGCGTCGGCGATCATGCGCACATAGATCTCCGTCTTGCCGCTCGACGTAACGCCGTGCAACAGGCAAATATCTTTACTCTTAAACGCTTCGTGGATCTCATCGTACGCCTTTTCCTGCGCCTCGGTCAGGGGCGACAAAGGACGCAAGCGGGAGACGGGCACCTGCAAGCGCCCCACTTCTTTTTCATAGCTTTCCACGATACCACGCGACAAAAGTCCCGTCAGTACCGCCGGAGCCATCTGGCTATATTCCAATAATTCTTTTTTGGAGACTTCACGCGCCAACGCCGGATTGAGCGCATGGCTGAGTTCCAGGAAAGTCATCAGTAAGGTCTCCTGCTTTTTCGCCCGGCGGAGTTCGTCAAAGGCAGCGTGCAAGACCTTTTCGTCCTGATATTCCGGTGCCAACCGGATAAACGTTTGCATCTTGGGCACAAATCCTTTTTTGATCTCTTCATTGATCACCACCGCTCCCCGACTCATCAACGAAGTAACCACCGGCATCACATTGCGCAGGCCGGTCTTCCGTTCGATCTCCGACACGGTCAGGCGAACCGTTCCGGCGAAAGCGTCCAATACCGATTGTTCATTGGGGCGCAAGGGACCGTCGGCTTCAAACGCTTCGTTATAGGTTACCGCCGTTTCGCTCTCCAGTTTCAAGCCCGAAGGCAATGCCGCCTTATACACATCGCCCAAGGCACAGAGATAATAAGAAGCAATCCACCGCCAGAAACGCAGTTGCGGCCGCCGCAGGATCGGCGCGGCATCCAACAGGGCAAAGATCTCCTTGGTGGCATAGTCGGACTGCGGCGCACGCGTATGCACCTCCGCCACAATCGCCGTATAATACCGTTTCTTTCCGAAATGAACAATCACCCGGCACCCTACCGTCACCGCCTTCTCCATATCCGGCGGTATCCGATAAGTATAAGTCTCTTCCAACGGAAGGGGGAGAATTACCTCTGCATATGTCATCAGAAAAGTATCGCCGCCGTCACATACCAGCCGCGGTTCTTGCCGGATTCGTAGCCGTCGAATTCATAGTTGTTAGTGAAGCCGAAGCCATAGTTGACACCGACCTGCAGGTGGTTCAATAGCTCCGCTCCCGCACCGATATCCCAGCCGGAGCTGAAGGATTTGGCTTTGATCTGACCCGAAACACTACTATAAACATCAGAGATATTCCATAGTTTATCGCCACTGACCCGAAAGCCGAAATAAGGGCCGGTAGCCAGGTAGACCTTGACGATCGGCAAGCCGAACTTCCATTTCAGGTGGAGCGGCACATCGAGGTAATCCACTTTCATGGTCTCATTCTGATATTCCAATCCTCTTTGGGTATACAGGATAGCCGTCTCAAAGCCGACACCCAACAAAGGCACCGTAGCCTCGAGCATCGGACCGATATGAAAACCGGTGACATTATCCGGCTTGATTATATCTTCACTGAAATGAACCGTCGAAATATTCAAACCACCCTTCACCCCAAAACGCAACTGCGCCTGAGCCGGGGATACGGCAAAACATAAGATGCCGATAAAAACCAAACCTACAATCTTCTTCATAATCTCATCCTTTTTTAATAGTCATACAAATTAAGAGCATTTCTAAGAAATAAACAAATCCGAAGCCCGGTCTGTTCACGGATAAGAAGTATATTTGCCCTACTTGTAATTCAAAGAGACGTATGAAACATCAAATCATTCTACTGGGGAAAGATATCACCTCAGTCTATCACGCCATCAAGGAGTTCGCGCCCGACTACATCCACCTGTTGTACACGGAAGCCACCCAGGGCATTGCCGACACCATGTTTCCACTCCTGCCCGCCTCCATCTGCCGGTGCGCCTACCTGACGGATCCCTACGATGGCAATCAGGTGATGGAGATCTGCCGCGTGATCCATAAGGAATACAAAGGGGAGTTTATCTATCACCTCTCCGAAGGCACCAAACCGATGGCGCTGGCGGCTTATCAGGTGGCAAAAGCAAACAATAGCCGTGCTTTCTACCTCACCCAACTGGGCGAACTGGTCTGGCTGGATACGTTTGAGAAGGTATCCATGCACAGCACACTGGATAATGAAGAGATCATCAAACTGAGCGGAAACGTACTGTCGACCTACCACGACATCAAAGACCTGCGCGACGACGATATCACCACCTCCAAACAAATCAAACGTTTCATCGAGAATTATCCGCAGGAGCATGCCCGCATCATGAAGTTTTTCGGGGTGATCTGCCACCGTCAGGTCTCCCGCCTGCCGGCGTCGAAGTTATTAACCAACGAACTGCGCTTTAAGATTATCAACGGAGGCCTGCTCTTCACCCAAAAGGGGCAGATCCTTTTGCGCACCTCCAATCGCAACGCGCTCTATCTCTATTTCAAAGGCAGTTGGTGGGAAACACTCGTGGCACATCAGGTACGTGTCTGGACCGAGCGCCAACCCAACCCGCCCGAAGCCTGGCAGAATGTATTGTTTCAGACCGATTCGGAGAATACGCAGTCGAAGAACGAAATCGATGTGTTGGTCAACAGCCGGCAGAAGCTGATTTTTATCGAATGTAAGTCGGGCCATGTCACACAGAACGACGTCTATAAGATCGACGGCGTCCGGGAAACCTACGGCGGAGATATCTCCCGCGCCGTATTGGCGAGTTATTATCCGGTGGAACACTACCTGTTGGAGAAATGCAAAGACGTGCAGATCAATGTCTTTGCTCCGACCTTCTTCGAAGATCGCCTGAATCACCTGAACGAATTGCCCAACTGGCTGGATCAGGTCGTTTCAGAGCTGCAGCTCTGAAGCAATTATGAATTATGAATTATGAGAACCACTTAGTCTCTTTTTCTCATAATTCATAATTCATAATTACGCTTTGCTCTGCAAAGCGTTAAGGTTTTTGGTTAAACCTTTTATAATGAAGAAAAATTACTTTATAAGAGTTATCTTCAACTCTTGCCAACAAAAGTAAGAAGAGCCCGGACATCAAAAGCGAGGTATTCCGTTCAACTATTTAAGAATTCGTCTATTTTTCTTGACAATTCATCAAAAAGAGGGCCAAATTGTCAAATTGTCAAGAAATTCTTACCACTTTATCCGCTCCTTCGTATGAATAGACACAAAAAAAGCGAACCTTTCGGTCCGCTTTTTTTTGTATCATTCGGAATGTGTATTATTCATCCAAAAGGATTTCCAACATCTGAACGGCTGCCTTGGCTACGGAAGTACCGGGGCCAAAGATAGCGGCAACGCCAGCTTTGTACAGGTAGTCATAGTCCTGTGCCGGGATTACCCCACCGGCGATCACGATGATATCCGGGCGACCAAGCTTCTTCAGTTCTTCGATCACCTGCGGCACCAACGTCTTATGACCGGCAGCCAATGAAGAGACACCCATCACATGCACGTCGTTCTCAACCGCTTGACGGGCTGCTTCGGCCGGCGTCTGGAACAAGGGTCCCATATCCACGTCGAATCCACAGTCGGCATAACCGGTTGCTACTACTTTCGCGCCACGGTCGTGTCCGTCCTGACCCATCTTGGCGATCATGATACGGGGCTGGCGACCTTCTTTCTTGGCAAACTTCTCGGCCAATTCCGTCGCTTTCTGGAAGTCGGCATCTTTACCTGTTTCTGATGAATACACGCCTGATATTGTTCTGATGATTGCTTTATAACGTCCTGCCACTTCTTCGCAGGCATCGGAGATCTCACCCAGGGAAGCACGCAAGCCGGCGGCTTTGACAGCCAGTTCCAAGAGGTTGCCTTTCTTCGTGCGGGCACATTCGGTGATGGCAGCCAATGCTTCTTTCACGGCTGCTTCGTCGCGTTTGCCACGCAGGTCTTCCAAACGTTCGATCTGTTGCAGGCGAACGGCTGTATTGTCGATCTCGAGGATATCGATCGGGTCTTCTTTCGCCAAGCGGTATTTGTTGATACCGACGATGGTCTGCGCCTGTGAGTCGATGCGTGCCTGTGTACGGGCAGCAGCTTCTTCGATACGCATTTTGGGAATACCGGTCTCGATAGCTTTCGCCATACCACCCATGCTTTCGATCTCCTGAATCAACGCCCAGCCTTTGTGTACCAGTTCGTTGGTCAGTGTTTCCACGTAGTAGGAACCGGCCCATGGGTCGATCTCTTTACAGATCTGGGTTTCTTCCTGGATATAGATCTGGGTGTTACGGGCAATACGGGCAGAGAAGTCGGTCGGCAAAGCGATCGCTTCGTCCAAAGCGTTGGTATGCAGTGACTGGGTATGTCCCAATGCAGCAGCCATCGCTTCGATACAGGTACGTCCCACGTTGTTGAACGGATCCTGCTCGGTCAGCGACCAACCGGAAGTCTGACAGTGCGTACGCAAAGCCAATGATTTCGGGTTTTTACCTCCGAAGCTCTTCACAATCTTCGCCCACAACATACGGGCAGCGCGCATCTTGGCGATTTCCATAAAGTGGTTCATGCCGATCGCCCAGAAGAACGACAAGCGCGGAGCGAACGCATCCACATCGATACCGGCATTGATCCCGGCGCGCAGGTATTCCATCCCGTCGCAAAGGGTATAAGCCATCTCGATATCGGCAGTCGCACCGGCTTCCTGCATGTGGTAACCGGAGATAGAGATCGAGTTGAACTTCGGCATCTTCTGTGAAGTATATTCGAAGATATCAGCGATGATCTTCATGGAGAATTCGGGCGGATAGATATAGGTATTACGCACCATGAATTCTTTCAGGATATCGTTCTGGATCGTTCCTGCCATCTCTTCCAGTTTAGCACCTTGCTCCAAACCGGCATTGATATAGAACGCCAGTACGGGAAGAACGGCACCGTTCATGGTCATGGAGACAGACATCTGGTTCAAAGGAATTCCATCGAACAAGACTTTCATATCTTCCAGTGAACAGATGGAAACACCGGCTTTCCCTACGTCACCTACCACACGGTCGTGGTCGGCATCGTATCCGCGGTGTGTTGCCAAGTCGAATGCCACCGACAGCCCTTTCTGACCGGCTGCCAGGTTACGGCGATAGAAAGCATTTGATTCTTCTGCGGTAGAGAAACCGGCATACTGACGCACCGTCCAGGGACGCATCGCGTACATACCGCTATACGGTCCACGCAGGTAAGGAGGTAAACCGGAAGCGTAGTTCAGGTGCTCCATGCCTTCCAGGTCTTCTTTTGTATAAACGGATTTCACATCGATCAACTCGGGTGTCTTCCAATCCGCTTTAATTCCATTTTCTTTTGCCCATTGCGCGCCATCGGTAGCCACAAATCCGGCATTTTTGATATCTATGTTCTTAAAAACTGGTCTCATAATTCTTCTACTTAAGCGATTCCTAATTTAACGTTGAAAGCTTTCAATGTTTCGAGCACGTTGCTCTTGACATTTACAAATTCAGTAATACCCTGAGCTTTCAGGTCGTCCATGCAGGCAGGTGCGCCGGCTACTACCAATTCAGCCTTGCCATTCAAAGCTTTCAAAGCAGCAGGAGCGTATTCTGCGTATTCGTCGTCGCTTGAGCAAAGAACCACAATACTGGCTCCTGCTTTCAAGGCAGCATCTACACCGGCTTCTACCGTTTCGAATCCCAGGTTGTCGATGATCTGGTATCCGGCACAGCCGAAGAAGTTTCCGGAGAACTGTGAACGGGCCAGGCGCATCGCCAGGTTACCGATCGTCAGCATAAATACCTTCGGAGTCTTGCCACTCTTTTCAGTAGCCAAACGGAGCGTTTCGAAGTCGGAAGCACCACGAGAGAAGTCTAATTTCTCGATCTCAGCATTCGCGCCACATCCGCAGCCGCATTCGCTTTCATTCTTGATCTTTCCGGCAGCCACTTCGGTGATGTTCGGATATTGGTTGGTTCCCAACAGGATTTCCCGGCGGGTAGCCACGGCTTTGCGGCGAGCAACGGAAGAAGCGTTCACCGCTTTCTGTACTTCACCGGCTTTGACTGCGGCGTAGAAACCACCCATTTCTTCCACCGCGAGGAAGAGTTTCCATCCTTCGTCGGCGATCGAGTTGGTCAATACTTCAATATAATAAGATCCGGCAGACGGGTCGGCTACCTTATCGAAATGACATTCTTCTTTCAATAACAACTGCTGGTTGCGGGCGATACGTTCAGAGAAATCGTCCGAATCCTGGTAAGTCACATCAAACGGAGCAACCGTAATTGAATCCACCCCGGCAATAGCGGCCGACATGGCTTCGGTCTGTGTACGCAGCAGGTTCACATGCGCATCGTAAACCGTCAGGTTCCATTGCGAAGACTGAGCCTGTGCTACCATCTTGCAAGCACAGTTGCAATCGGGTTGATAGGCTGCGACAATCTCTGCCCACAACCAACGGGCTGCGCGGAACTTTGCGATCTCCATAAAGTAATTGGCAGTCGTGCCGAAGTTGAATTTGATACTCTTGGCTACTTCCGTTGCTGTGAAACCGGCTTCGGTCAATTTGGCCACGATCTCGTTACCCCAAGCCAAAGCGTATCCCAGTTCCTGTGCGATATAAGCACCCGCATCGTTCAACTGACAAGCGTCAACAGCCAATACGCGGTAAGCCGGTAAAGCTTTTCCGGCACGCAATACGGCAGCTGCCTGTTCTACCCAACCGTCAAAGGCTACACCTTTCACCAACGGTTTCTTGAACGGATTGTAATCTACCGATCCTTCGCATTTCGCCAGGTCGGCGCCTTTGCCTTTGAAGTAGTCTGCCAACAGGCCGATCAATGTTTCTGCTTTGTTGTTGCAAGTCTTGAAGTTCAGTTCTACACATTCCGGACAAATACCTTCCAACAGCGTAGCGATGTTTTCTGCCTTCACATCGTCGCCACAGAAATGGAAACCCAAAGAGGTGATACCCTTACTTAAGATATCCCGCGCTTTGGCATTCGCTGCTTTGAAATCCTTTACATCAATGTTTTGGCGCACCTTCCAGTCGTTGTCCTTCTTTGTTCCGCGAACATAAGGAAATTCACCCGGAAGGGATGTCGTCGTCTTCAAACCTTCGATGTCTTCTGCCCGATAAAATGGATTGACGTTAAATCCTTCGCTTGTTCTCCAAACAAGCTTTTTCTCAAACGGTGCCCCTTTCAGGTCGGCCGTGATCTTTGCCATCCATTCCTCAGTCGTAATGGGTGGAAATTCTGAGAAAAGTTTCTCTTTTAATTCTGCCATAATATTTTTTGTTTATAATACTGGTATTAGTATATCATTAAATAACAGGGGGCAAAGGTAGGACAAATAAATAGTTCAGGCAACGGAAAAATCCCGAAATTGGTGTGGATTTTCATTATATTTGCACCGTAAAACACTACAAACACCTATTCGTCTTATGAATGAGAGTATTCTCAACGGACTTTTGAATCTGTTTGCTATTTTCGCCTCTATGGTTAAGATTGAGAACGGACAGGCGATCCGGGCTATTCACTCTTATCTCTCCAGCCACTTCGGGGTACGCGCTCACGATCAGTACATCCAGTTATACAATGAGTTGCGCAGCATGTACGACGACGAAATGATTCCGATCAATAAAGAGGAAGTCGTGCGCAACATCTGTATGCAGATGAAAGTCAAACTGACGCTTGAAGAACAATTCCTTCTGTTGGTCCGTTTTGTGGAGTTCGCGCATAACAACAGTGAAGAGCTGAACAACCATATCCATATCTTCCGGATCGTTGCCGAGATCTTCCATATCCTGCCGACGGAGTTCGAAGATATATTCGCGTTCGTCACCGGAGGGTTCTCGCCCAACCTGTTGACGATCGACGCCCAGCCGGTCGAACACGAGACCGACAATCATATCTGCCGTGAAGGCCTCGAAGGCTATCTGACGGTGTATTCTATCAAACGGTTCGAGCAGTTTATCTTCACCTATCACGGGGCGGCCCAGGTGTTTATGAATGATATCCCGCTGGCGCCGGATATTTTCTACGGCTGGCAGCCCAGCAGTGTGGTGAAAAGCCCGCTCTTCCAACCGATCTACCATAGCGACCTGCAGGCAATCTTCTCCAACCGGGAGAAAAAAGAAATCATCCGTCTGGCGGGGAGGGATATTGATTTTACCTTTAAGAAAAGTACGAACGGCTTGCACAACTTCTCGTTCGACCTCGAATCGGGGCAACTGGTTGCCATTATGGGCGGCAGCGGCGTGGGGAAGTCCACCCTGTTAAGCCTGATGAACGGTAATCTGCGTCCGGACTCCGGAACGATCACGATCAACGGTCATTCGATCCATACACCGGAAGGCAAGCAACTGATCGGCTTTGTGCCGCAGGATGATTTGTTGATCGAGGAATTGACGGTGTATGAGAACCTGTGGTTCACCGCCCGTTTCTCGTTCGACGGTCTGACGCCGGAGAAATTGGAAGAGAAAGTCGATAACGTCTTGAATGAGTTGGACCTGTCAGAGATCAAATCGCTCGAAGTGGGTTCGCCTCTGCGGAAAACCATCAGCGGCGGGCAACGGAAACGCTTGAATATCGCCCTCGAATTGATACGTGAGCCGGCGATCCTCTACCTGGACGAACCGACCAGTGGATTGTCGTCGACCGATTCCGAGAAAGTGATGATGCTGCTCAAAGAACAAACCCACCGGGGACGGCTGGTCGTGGTCAATATCCACCAACCTTCTTCCGAAATCTATAAACTGTTCGACCGCCTTTGGCTGCTCGACAAAGGAGGATACCCGATCTACGACGGTAACCCCATCGAGGCGATCACTTATTTCAAACATATCGCCAAATACACCGACCAGGATATCAGCGTTTGCAGTACATGCGGGAATGTCAATCCGGAATTGATCTTGAATATCATCGATTCGAAGATGATCGATGATACGGGTAACCAGACCGGTATCCGTAAGTTTACTCCCGAGGAATGGCACGAGCGTTACCTGCTTTCGCGTCCCGCGCTTAAGCCGGTCAAGCAGGCCCGGCTACCGGATAATAAGATACAAAAACCACCCTGGTGGAAGCAGTTCTTTATCTTCTCGGAACGCAATATCCGCACGAAACTCACCAATAAACAATACCTGACTATGGCGCTTGCCGTGGCTCCGCTGTTGGCGATTATCGTGGCATCGATCACCCGTTATGTCGACAATGGGGTGTATTCACTTTATACGAACAAAAACTTTGTCTCGTATATCTTTATGGCGGTGATCGTGGTTACTTTTATTGGGTTGAGCATCAGCGCCGAAGAGATAATCAAAGACCGGATCATCATCAAGCGGGAACGTTTCCTACAGTTGAGTCGCAGCAGCTATCTGGTATCCAAGATGATCTACCTTTGTGCGCTCTCCGGTTTGCAGACTTTGTTTTTCATTCTGATCGGGAATACGATCCTGGGGGTAAATATAAATATGTTTGCCGTCTGGTGGAGTATTCTCTGGATGACGGCGTTCGTGGCCAACCTGACGGGGCTATGGCTGTCGCAGACCTTAAGTTCGATCGTCTCTATCTATATCTCCATCCCGATACTGCTCATCCCGCAGATCCTGCTTTGTGGGCTGGTGATCCATTTCGATGACCTGAATACGCGGGCGGCTCAGAAGAATATCGTGCCCCTTGTTGGCGAATTGATCCCTTCGCGTTGGGCCTTCGAAGCCTTGGTGGTGGAAGAATATATCGACAATGCCTACAATCAGCCTTTCTTTTATATTGAAAAGGAGAAGTTTCTGGCTCAGTATTATGAAAGTGTGCATCTGCCGGAAGTCAGAAGCCTGGCAGAACAGCTTCGGGAGAATGATGCGGATAATCGGCAAACGATCGACAATGAGATCGCCGTCTTGAGCCGTGCCGCGCGGATCGAACCGAAGACAGCCGATGAGTCCTACCTTTCTTATCTGGATAAAGTGGAGAAAGCTTTGCATCAACGCGCCCATAACTTCACCGCTTTGTTGGATAAAGAAAGGGAAGCAATCATTCAATCGCATAGTGAAGTCTGGTTTAACAACCTCAAGCAAGACAATCATAATCTGGCCATCGAAGAGTTGGTCTTGAATACGCAAACCACCCGTTTTTTCAAGGAAACGAACCACCGGCTCTATCCGCAAATCGGTATTATCTATGTAGAACCGGATAATCAATGGGGGCGTTCTCACTTCTATTCTCACGTAAAGAATGTGGGCGGGAATAAGATTTCTACCTATAAATTTAATTTATTGGTTCTCGGTTTTTTTGCAGTATTCGTCATAATAACTATCTTCGCAGAGTTTCCCGGGCGTCATTTCCGTGATCCGAAAGAATATTAAAAAGAGAATAATATAACATTAAATGAATCATTATGAAAAGAAGTATTGTTAGTCTGCTTACCGCATCCGCCCTTATCGTAGGGATGGTCTCCTGCTCCGGTGGCAAAAAAGCGAAAGAAGATGCCGCGAAAGAAGAAGCTGCTGTGATCGCCGGTAACGTACCCAAAAGTTTGTTGACAGAAGAATTAAAAACGGAAACCATCCGCTTATTGAATGATATGCCGGAGTCGGATCTGCCTTACCGTATTTCATCAGGTGAGGTGACGATCGGTGTGGGTAACTTGAAATATATGTTGCCTGTCGCAAAAGCCGGTGAGCTGACTACGCCCTCACAAAAGGCACGTGCCTGCGGGATGTATTTCTCCGACTACAATGTATTGATTATAACCGGTCAGCCGACTACTGAGGTAGAAGCGGTTCTGACGAAGCTGACTGCCGATCTGAATATTTCTTATGTAATGAATACCTTGAAAGAGGCTGCTCCGGCAAAGAATGCAACGAAAGAAGACGTGCAAAAGTTCTATGCCGATCAGGAAAACAAGATCGTCAAAGCGTTGGCTGATGACGACAAATTGAACCTGGTGATCGAACTGCTTGCCGGTGCTTCTGCTGAATATGCTTGCCTGATGGCTAATCCTTCTTTAGTGGTTAAAGGGGATGCGACTACTGCCGGCTTGTCTGAGAATATGGAAAGACGCGTAGTTGTTTTGGGCGAGATCACGGCTGACCTTTCGGAATACTATCCGGAACTGGGCGCTTTGGGAACTTCCATCGCTCCGTTGAAAGAAAAGACTGCTACGATCCAGACTGCCCGCGATGCCAATGCGGACATCATGGCCATCCGTGATGGGTTATTGAAATAAGAAAAAGGCCTTATAAAAGGAAAGCCGGCGCTATCATTGGGTGGTGCCGGCTTTTCTTTTTTCTATTTAGGAACTCATAAGAACTCATAAGAACTCATAGGAATTCATAAGAGAAAGGAGCCCTAGGATTTCCTAGGAGTCCTAGGGTTCCTATGAGTTCTTATGAGTTCCTATGAGTTCTTATGAGTTCCTATGAGTTCTTATGAGCTCCTATGAGTTCCTATGAGTTCTTATGAGTTCTTATGAGTTCCTAATTTCCCTTAAGCCCCTTAAGCCCTTTAAGCCCCTTACTCCCCCTTATAAGAAATCGTCAACAGCGTAATATCATCCGACTGAACCGCCCCAAGCACGAAATCACCTACCGTCTCGGTAATGCTATCCACAATCTCCTGCGAGGTCTTGCCTGTCAGTTCGCGGCAACGCTCCATCAGGCGCTTGTCGCCGAAGAGTTCGTTGTTTTTATTCCGGGCTTCGGTGATGCCGTCGGTATAGAGAAACAGGCTGTCGCCCGGCATCAGCTGCAGTTCTTTCTCGTGGAACGTGGCGTTGGGGATGGCGCCCAGGATATGGTCGCCGGTCATCTCGATAAAGGATGCCTGGTTGCCCTCGGTCATGCGTACCGGTGGATTATGTCCGGCATTGGAATAGGTGATCCGTCCCGTATGGATATCCAGGATACCGTAGAACACGGTCACAAACATATCATTCACACTTTCTTTACACAGGAGCTCGTTGGCTCGTTTCATGCATTGGGCTGCCGAGTTCTCCGTCAGGGCAATCGCGCGGATCACCGTGCGGCTGATTGCCATAAAGATGGCGGCTGGCACGCCTTTGCCTGATACGTCGGCAATGACAAAACCCAAACGGTCCTGATCGATGGTAAAGAAATCGTAAAAGTCGCCCCCCACATACTTGGCGGCGCTCATATAGGCATAGATATCAAACGACTTCGCTTCGGGGAAAGGATTGAATTCCTTCGGCAGGATCGTCTCCTGAATCTCCCGGGCGATCTTCAGGTCGGATTGGATCGACTTGAGTTGCAGGTGTTCATGTTGCGCGTTCTTGATGAAGCGGATCTGCTCGATCGCCTTCTCGATCGTGCGATCCAGGTCTTCCAGATTGATTGGCTTGGTGGTGAAGTCGAAAGCGCCCCGGTTCATCGCCGTACGGATATTGTCCATATCGCCATAGGCCGACACCATAATGCATTTCATCGCCGGATTGCGCAGCTCGTTGATCTTGGTCAACAAGGTAAGCCCATCCATCTCCGGCATATTGATATCGCTGAGGATAATATCGAAATCGGGCTGGGTCAGGATCGCCTGAAGCGCTTCCAACCCATTATGTACAAAGGTGAATTCGTATTCCCCCTTTTTAATCTTCCGCCGGAAATACTGTGTCAGTAATATCTCCAGGTCTTGTTCATCGTCTACGCTGAGTATTTTTATGGGTATCATTGTTCTCCTTCTTATAATGTAACCGGCAGAGAGATCACAAAGCGAGTATATGCATTCTCCCGCGTTTCCATCTCTATTTTGCCTTTATGTTTTCCTTCTACGATTGATTTGGTCAGCGACAAGCCCAGTCCGGTGCCTTCGCCGACGGGTTTGGTCGTAAAGAACGGCGTGTAGAGTTGCTCCACAACAGCCTCGGGCATGCCCACCCCGTTGTCTTCGACGCTCAGCTTCACCCAGTCGCCTTCGCGCCACAGGTTGATCTTGATCACCGGCGTATAGGGTGCCTCCGCAGCCATCTTCGAACGGCTGAACACGGCATAACAGGCATTGTTGACCAGATTGATCACCGCCCGGCTCAGGTCTTGCGGGATCACTTTCAATACCGGCACATCCTCGGCGTAGTTCTCCTGGATCGTCACGTTGAAACTCTTATTGTTTGCCCGCACGGCATGATACGACAGCCAGACATATTCGTGGATCAGGTGCTGCAGATCCGTTTCCAGGAAGTCATCTTTGCCGCGCGAATAGAGCAGGATCCCACGTACGATGCTCGAAGCGCGGTTGCCATTCTCTTCGATCTTCAGCATATTGCCTTCCAGGTCGTTCATCAATTCGCGAAACTCTTCGCGCGTCTCTTCCGACAGTAGCGAGTCGGTTTCCGACAACAGCTCTTCCATATCTTTCAACAATTTGGCTGAGAGCTTGCTGAAATTGATAACAAAGTTAAGCGGATTCTGTATCTCATGGGCAATGCCCGCGCTTAACATGCCCAGCGACGCCAGTTTATCTTGCCGGCTGAGCTGCTTCTCGAGGTATTCGATTCTTTCTTTCGGATCAGTCTTCATCTTCTTCTTCCGCTTCTTTGGGTGGTTCTATATATTGATGTATCGGAACGGACAGGACAAATTCCGTATAATTATTCTTCTCGCCGGTCACCGTCAGTGAACCCCGGTGGTTCAACACCACTTCACGGCTCAGGTACAATCCCGTGCCGGAGGCTTCCGAGGTCGGCTTGGTGGTAAAGAACGGTTCGAAGATCCTTTCTTTGATATTCTCTTCGATGCCGATGCCGTTGTCGTGGATATAAATCACGATATACTGTCCTTCCCGACGCAGGCGCACCAGCAAGGTCGGGTCGTACGTTTCTTTCTCCGCCTTTTTCAGTAGGGCATAGATCGCGTTCTGGTAGATGCTCTGCAACACCTTTCCCATCTGTTCGATATGCACATCGATCATAATGGGCAACGCCAGGCCTTCGAAAACCAATTCGATCTGCTTGTTTTGAATCTCTTTTTCGTAGCTCTTGGCGATAATATCCAGGTTGATCTTGCAGAGGTGATTGATATCGGCCGGGGTGAAATTGCCCCGATGGTCTTTCAAGAGCTCTTCCATGGCTTTGACGATGCGCACCGTATTGGCGCCATGCTCGGTGATCTTCTGCAGGTTGCCGGTAATCATTGCGATGATCTCCAGCGAGTCCTCGTAGTTCTCCTTACTCACCGCGGTTTCTTCATTGCGCAGATTCTTCTGCAGGTCGGAAACCAGCTCGAGCGACAAGCCGGCGAAGTTATTAATGTAATTCAAGGGGTTGAGAATCCGGTCGACCAGCCCTTTGGTCAGTTGCCCGACGGTAGCCAGGCGTTCGCTGCGCACCAGTTCATCCTGCGCGTCGGCCAGGTCGTCCAAGGCTTTCGACAGTTTCTCCGATTCCTGCAAGACCTGGTCGCGCTGCACCCGCAACTCGATCGTACGTTCCTCGACCACCTTAGCCAGATACTCTTTCTGCCGCAACTGCTTTTTCCAGCGCGACTTCACGATCTGAAGCACGATCAATCCGAGGATCAACAGCCCGAAGGCAGTGTCCCAGTTATAATAAATCGCAAAGCCGGTGACTACCGCGCCGACCAGAAAGGTCTTCTCGGCAATCTGTATCTTCAGCTTCAGCCGTTGTATATCTTTCACATTAAAATCTGCCATATTCAGTGTAAATCCTTAATGAGGGTAAGTCTGTTTCTGTCTCTCCGGCGGCAATAGCTCACTTCGGTCATGATCTCCCGGATCAGGTGAATGCCCAATCCGCCGATCGGCCGGTCGTTGGCCGGTTGTGCAAGATCGGGCTGCTCTTTGGCGGTCGGATCGAACGCCATACCCGCGTCGATCAGTGTAATCACCAGTTTATCGTCCATTTTCTCCATGCGCACCGTAATCCGTTTCGGCTCCATGCCTTCCGGGTAAGCATACATAATCACATTGGTCACCGCCTCTTCCAACGCCAGATTGAGCCGCAGGCATAGTTTCTGATCCAGATTAAAGTCGGTAGACTTCTCCGAGACAAACGCGCTGAGCCGCCTCAACTGGCTCAGTTCATTCTTCAATCGTATCTCTTTCGGCTTTCCCACAGCGCAGATCGGGGCTATTCGATCGTCAGGATCGAAGAGAATCCGGTGATATTAAAGATATCCATGATATCAGCATTGATCCGGCGCAGGCGGAAACTGCCTTTCTTCACTGTCATGCCCTTCTGCAGGGTAAGCAATAGGCGCAATCCGGCACTGCTCACATAAGTCCACTCCGCGCCATCCAATACAACGGCTTTTGTGTCCGTATTCAATATCTTGTGTATCTCTTTCTCAAAATCTATCGCCGTCAGCGTATCCAGCTGGCCCGACAAATAGATCAGGGTTTCCTCACCCGGTTCGATCTTTATCTTCATACTTGTTTCGTTTTCTTCTCTGATTGAGTAAATGCTTCTCTAATTGATTGAATCTTTCTCAAATTGAGCAAATGTAATGATTCTGCCGGGTTCTATCACGTAATGAGGTAAAAAAATTCAACTCCTGCAGGAACAAAACCATTCATTTATGCCTCTTATCGCTTTCTTGCGGACTGTTTTGTTCGCATACGCAAGCGTTTTAGTTCGTTTCTCGGTATTTTTAGATCGTTCCACAGCTGTGAAACAATCGGCCCACAGCTGTGAAGCAACCGGCCCACAGGTGTGGAACAACCGGCCCACAGCTGTGAAACGATCTAATGTTAAGGAGAAAAGCAAAAAAAGAACGGGCGAAGAGCCATTAATTCCTTAGGTTATAGCTCTTACGCACAAACAAAAAGAGTAAAAAGAAAAGTATTAGCGATCATTTAGACTTAATAAACGAATATTTTCAGTCGTTTCTGTCAGCCGCATGGGTTATTTGTTTATTTTTGCATGGCAAACTACAAAAGGAAGAATTTCTCCATGGCGGATATTAATTTACGAGGGATGGGAGTGGCGCTTCTGACTCCTTTCAATGAAGATGACAGCGTAGACTATGAGGCTTTAGGCAAGTTGGTGGACTATCAATTGCAGAATGGCACGGATTATTTGGTCGTGTTAGGCACAACGGCCGAAACGCCGACACTGACGGAAGAAGAGAAGAAACAGATAGTCAACCTGGTCGTCACCCGGGTGCGCGGACGTATTCCGATTGTATTAGGTGTGGGTGGCAACTGCACCCGCGCGATTGTGGAGCAATTGAAAGCAAATGATTTTGAAGGGATAGACGCGATATTATCCGTCGTTCCTTATTATAATAAACCCTCTCAGGAAGGGATCTACCAGCATTATCGCGCCATCGCTATGGCCACCCGCTTGCCGATCGTACTCTACAACGTGCCGGGAAGAACCGGTGTGAATATGACGGCGGAAACCACCCTGCGCATTGCCCGGGAATTCAAGAATGTCATTGCCGTCAAAGAGGCATCGGGCAATATCACCCAGATGGATGATATCATCAAAAACAAACCGGCGAACTTCAATGTGATCTCCGGCGACGACGGCATCACCTTCCCATTGGTCACCTTGGGTGCTATCGGTGTGATTTCGGTGATCGGCAATGCTTTCCCCCGGGAATTCAGCCGTATGGTCCGCCTTTCCCTTTCCGGTGATTATGCCAGCGCGCGTACCATCCATCATAGCTTTACCGAACTATTCGATCTGCTCTTTGTCGACGGCAACCCCGCCGGCGTCAAATGTATGTTGCACATGATGGGCTTCATCCAGAACAAACTCCGCCTGCCGCTTGTCCCCACGCGCATCGGCACCTTCGAGAAGATCCGGGACGTGTTGCATCAGTTGAATATTAAGTGTTGAAATAACGATTAGGGGTTAAGAGGCCTAAGGGGTTTAAGGGATTTAAGGAGTTTAAAGGGCTTAAGGAACTTTGGACTCCTTAATTTTTTAGGCCCTTTAAACCCCTTAAGCCCCTTAGCCCCCTTAAACCCCTTAGCCCCTTCCCCCTTAACCTCTTCCCTCCCTTCAACCAACCCCCTCTCTTTATTGTTATTAATAAGAAAAGCCTTCAAGATATGCCATTTTGGCATTTCTTTGTTCTGGCATTTGTTTTGCAGAATAATAGATAAAAGGACAAAAGATAAAACCGAATAAACAAATGAATTTGAACAATTTTACAATCAAAGCACAAGAAGCCGTACAGCAGGCTGTATCCTTGGCTTCTGCCCAAAACCAACAGGTGATTGAACCGGCGCACCTGCTCAAAGCAGTCATTCTGACAGGTGAGACGGTAACCAATTTCCTCTTTCAGAAGTTGGGCGTAAACATTTCGAATATAAACCTGGTTCTGGACCGGCAGATCGAATCGTACCCGAAGGTATCGGGTGGTGATCCTTATCTGTCGCGCGAGGCGAATGCCGTTTTGCAGAAAGCGATTGACTATTCCGGCAAGATGGGCGACCAATATGTCTCGTTGGAACCGATTATCCTGGCGCTATTGACGGAGAAAAGTACAGCCTCCCAGATCCTGAAAGATGCCGGCGTGACGGAAAAAGAACTGCGTCAGGCCATCGAAGAATTGCGCAAAGGCAATACGGTGAACAGCCAGTCGGCGGAAGATACCTACGATGCCTTGGGGCGTTACGCGATCAACCTGAACGAACGCGCGCGCAGCGGCAAGCTCGACCCGGTGATCGGACGCGACGATGAGATCCGGCGCGTCTTGCAGATCCTTAGCCGCCGCACGAAGAACAACCCGATCCTGATCGGCGAGCCCGGCGTGGGTAAGACAGCGATCGCCGAAGGCCTGGCGCACCGGATCATCCGGGGTGACGTGCCGGAGAACCTGAAATCCAAACAGATCTTCTCACTCGATATGGGCGCCCTGATTGCCGGTGCCAAATACAAAGGGGAGTTCGAGGAACGCCTGAAGTCGGTGGTCAACGAGGTGGTCCAATCGGACGGCGAGATTATTCTCTTTATTGATGAGATCCATACCCTGGTCGGAGCCGGCAAAGGGGAAGGCGCGATGGATGCGGCGAATATCCTCAAACCGGCGCTTGCCCGCGGCGAACTGCGTTCGATCGGTGCGACAACGCTGGATGAATACCAGAAGTACTTCGAGAAAGACAAAGCGTTGGAACGTCGTTTCCAGACCGTAATGGTGGAAGAACCCGACGAGCTGGATACCATTTCGATCCTGAGGGGATTGAAGGAGAAGTATGAAAATCATCATAAGGTGCGGATCAAAGACGATGCGATCATCGCCGCCGTGCAGTTGTCGTCGCGTTATATCTCCGATCGTTTCCTTCCGGATAAAGCGATCGACCTGATGGATGAGGCGGCTGCCCGCCTGCGTATCCAGGTCGACTCCGTGCCCGAATCGCTCGACGAGGTATCGCGCCGCATCAAACAATTGGAGATCGAACGCGAGGCCATCAAACGCGAGAACGATAAAGCGAAGCTGGAGTCGCTCGGCCAGGAGATTGCCAACCTGAAAGAAGAAGAGAAAAAGCAGAAAGCCCAGTGGCAGAGCGAGAAAGACCGGATCAATCAGATCCAACAGAATAAGATCGACATCGAACACCTGAAGTTCGAAGCCGACAAAGCCGAGCGCGAAGGCGATTACGGCAAGGTGGCCGAGTTGCGCTACGGCAAGATCAAAGCCAAAGAGGAAGAGATCGAAGAGATACAGGCCAAGCTGCATGAAATGCAAGGCAGCGAAGCGATGATCAAAGAAGAGGTCGACAGCGAAGATATCGCCGATGTGGTATCGCGCTGGACGGGCATCCCGGTCAATAAGATGTTGCAGAGCGAGAGAGAGAAGTTGTTGAACCTCGAAGACGAGTTGCACACCCGCGTGGTCGGACAGGAAGAAGGCATTCGCGCGATCTCCGATGCCGTACGCCGCAGCCGTGCCGGACTGCAGGACCCCAAACGCCCGATCGGCTCGTTTATCTTCCTGGGAACCACCGGTGTAGGGAAGACCGAACTGGCCAAAGCCCTGGCGGAATATCTCTTCGACGATGAGAATATGATGACGCGTATCGATATGAGCGAGTACCAGGAGAAGTTCAGCGCCACCCGCCTGATCGGCGCCCCTCCGGGATATGTCGGTTACGACGAAGGCGGTCAATTGACCGAAGCCATCCGCCGCAAGCCCTATTCCGTCGTGCTCTTCGACGAGATCGAGAAGGCGCATCCCGATGTGTTCAATATCCTCTTGCAGGTGTTGGACGACGGACGCCTGACCGACAACAAAGGGCGCGTGGTCAACTTCAAGAACACCATCATTATCATGACCAGCAATATGGGCTCCTCCCTGATCCGGGAGAATTTCGAGCGAATCACGCCCGACAACCGGGAAGAGGTCGTTGACGAAACCAAAGTGCAGGTATTGGAATTGCTCAAAAAGACCATCCGGCCGGAGTTTCTGAACCGTATCGATGAGATCGTGATGTTCTCGCCGCTCGATGAAGACGAGATCCGCCAGATCGTTAGCCTGCAGCTCACGGGCGTGAAGCGTATGCTGGCGAAGAACGGTTTCACCCTTGAATTTACGGACGCGGCGGTCGCTTTTATCTCGACCGAAGGCTTCGACCCGCAGTTCGGTGCCCGCCCCGTCAAACGCGTGATCCAGAAGTACGTACTGAACGAACTCTCGAAAGCCCTATTGGCCGGAACCGTGCAGCGCGACAATCCGATCCGCATTGACAGGGAAGGCAATGAGCTGGTGTTTAGGAATTAAGTAGTACCCTTTGAATCGAAAATCGGCCTTAGCCAAAGTAGATATCTCCGATGATAGTCCTGAAAGGACAGTGAGCGCTGAAAGTGCGTTAGCTCCTAGCCCAGGGTGAATAGGCCGTCAGGTCTATGAAACCCTGGGGCGGACACACCACGCACACAACGGAGCGCTGAAGGCGCGAAAGCAAATCTTTCGCGCCTTCAGCGCTCACTGTCCTTTCAGGACGAGTGGCGCGACTACTTGGTACTTGTTTCACCACAAACCAACTCTCTCTATTTTCACCCCACCGAATTATCCATTATCAATTATCCATTATCAATTAAAACATTATCTTTGTCTCTGTATAACCCATAAAACAAAACATTATGAGTGAAAAAGAAGAATTCAACTACGACGAGGATGATTCCGTAAAATTTATCCGGAACTATCTGCCTCTGGAGCTAAAAGAAAAGTTTAGCGACGATGATATCAACTACATCGTAGACCTGATCTATGATTTCTATGACTCCAAAGGTTATCTGAGCGATGAAGACGAAGAAGGAGATATCGAAATCGATGAAGACGAACTGATTGCCTACGTGGTGAAAAACGCCAAGAAAGACGGGGTTGGCAAATTCGACGCGGAAGAGATCATGTTTATCGTACAAGGAGAGCTCGAATATTGCGATTCGATCGATATGTTTGAATAAGTATGTGAACGGGGTATAAACAAGTTCAAACGTTTTTCTGTTATAAGTAAAACAGTTATTAATAGAAAAAAAAGTGATGAAGAACGTAAAATTATTTTCAGTGGTGCTGCTTAGCGCGGCGTTGGTTTTCACCAGTTGTGGTACATGGAATAACACGGCCAAAGGAACGGCTATCGGTGTGGGCGGCGGAGCTGCCGTAGGAGCCGGTGTCGGAGCTATTGCCGGAAATACAGCCTTGGGCGCGGTGATCGGTGCGGCTGTCGGTGGCACTGCCGGTGCATTGATCGGCAAGAATATGGACAAGCAAAAACAACAGATCGAACAATCCGTACCCGAAGCGACCGTAGAAAAGGTGAACGACGGCGAAGGCCTGAAGATCACATTCGACTCCGGTATCCTGTTTGCCACCAACTCGAGCACAGTGAGCGACGCTTCCAAGAATGCCTTGTCCAATTTTGCTACGACATTGAAGAACAATCCGGACACCTACCTGCGTATCATCGGGCATACCGATAACACGGGCAAGGTCGACTACAACCAGACGCTCTCTGAAAAGCGCGCCAAGAGTGTGGAAGACTTCCTGTTGTACCAGGGTGTAAACAGTGGCCGCATGACTTTCGAAGGCAAAGGAATTCATCAGCCGGTGGCCGATAACAGTACCGCCGAAGGCCGTGCCTTGAACCGCCGGGTGGAGATCATCATCATGGCAAACGAAAAGATGATCCAGGAAGCACAGGCCGGAACGTTGAATTAATCGTCTTTCCGCTGCCACTCCCGGAAAGTCATTCCGGTATATTGTTTGATCGTTCGGCTGAACGTGGCACCGTGCAAAAAACCAGACTTGGCCGCGACCTGTTCCAGTGACAGCTCGCGGTCATTTTGTATCAATTCGCAAGCATATTCAATCCGCTTACGCGCCATAAATTCCGAGAAGCCACAACCGTATTCCTCATTCAACAGGCGCGACAGATACGTCCGGTTCGTATTCGCCTTAAGCGCCAATTCGTCCAACCGCAGGTGGGGCTGCAGAAAAACCTGCTCCTCCCCGATCAGCCGCGTAAAAGCAGGATGAAGCTTCTCTTTGATCCGCAGCCAGGCTTCAATTTCGCTATCGCCTGTTCCCGACTGAATAGTATCATCCGCCGGGCTTTCCGCCGCATTCTTTATCTGCAGAAGCTGATAGCCCAGGTAATACAAGGCTGCTCCCCAAAGACACATATTAAAGGCGATAAGTATATAAATCTTTAGAAAAACCAGATAATCCCAGGTCAACAGAAACAAAGCGAAGAAAAGCGTTGTCAAAAGGAAACGGAACACAAACCGGTGACGCGTCATAATCCTCCAGCCATAAACCAATAATCCGTTGACAAACAGCAACACAAATACCTTATAAACATAGATATACAATACGCCATACAAGCGGCTGAGGGAATCCGGATACACCTTCTCCTCATACGAATGAACCGTATCGCGAATCAAGATCGCCATCTCCTGCCGGCCGATCCACAGATAAACCGTCAGACACAATACGCTAAACAACAATCCGGGCAGGAATACCCCAAAGTCTTTCCACCCCAGCCTGTCCCCATGGCTCAACGCCCGGATCAGTAAAGCCAGGCACGACAAGAAACCAAAAACACAAAAGACCTCGACAATATCCCAGAACGGACTATACTGCCCCACGTCGTTCTCCTGCAAAAACAGGAAACGGATAAACGAAGCCACCGCCATAAACAGGAAGGCTCCAATGCCCGCCTTCAACGCCCGCCCGTTCCGCTTCCACTCAAACGACAAGGTCGTTATCCAGAAAAGACAACAAAAACAAGGCACCAAATAAAGTATATTGTATAACATCTCCTTTTTAACTACTTTGATTACTCTGACTACTCTGACTACTCTGACTACTCCTTTGATTCCTCTTCCTTCCCCTGAGCCGATACACCTGATAACTGATAAAATAGAAGAAACCACCCTGCACCGCAAAAAGCACATAGAAAGGAATATAATCTTCAATGAAATAGAGGTATTCACCCACCAGAAAGATAAACATAAACACCAACAGGATAAATAAAGCCCACACCATCTGGTTCGCATGCGCTTGGGAATAACCTTCCGGCAAAGCGAAAAACTGACGCGGATTCTCTTTCGTGCGGATCTTACGAACGATCAGAAGGACACACAACACATTGACCAACACCAAGGCCAACAGATTATTCAGATACGCCCCGATCAGGTATTGCACGATATTGGCAAAGCCGGCGAAAGCGAAAATCGCCTCCCGCCTTTTCACCTCACTCATCATATCTTCGAAATGCGCCGTGCCCAGGACAATCGTACAAAGCGTAAACACCACACCCATCAACAACGGAGGCAGTAATACCGCGTAGTCTTTCCACATGAAAGGGCGGCGGTCGGTCAGCGCCTGATAAAACAGAAACAACAAGGCATAAAAGCCGGCATGGGTATACGCCACCAAAACGGCCAGTTTGCTAAACAAATGGTGGTCCGTCCGGCCCATATACATCCAGTAAAACGAATTGATCATACCTACAACCAACACAATAATCCAAAGGTTTTGTACCCGCCAGTTCCTTTTCCAGTCCACCGCCAGGGTGATTGCCCAGAAGAAACAGATCAAAAAGGGAGATAGTAGTAATAATTCCTGAAACATGTACGCCCTGATTTATTTTCCTTCATCCATTAAATGCACACCAAACAAAGGTAAAGAAAAAAACAATACAAAAGAGGGCATGTCTATTTTGACACGCCCTCATTGCTTTTATTTGTAGTGACTGTAAGTATCTGGGTTGGGGCTGGATCAGAAGTTATCAAACCCAGCATCTTGGCTCCTCGCCTGGTCAGGCGAGGGGGACCGCCGCTTGCGGGGGTGGAGTGGTTGTGCAAAACCTAAGATATTGATATATAAATACATAAAAAAAGACAACCTCTCCACCACTGCAAGCAGCGGTCCCCCTCTCCTGTCCAGGAGAGGAGCTTTGATAGTATATCAGATACTTCTGAGTCACTCCCAACCCAAATAGCCTACCGTCTATTCGAATGAATCATTAATCATTACTTTCCACGTCTGCTTACCGGCTTTTACCAGGTAGATACCTGCCGGCAACGTAACGCTTTTCGAACCACGAAGTCCACGAAGTTGCACAAAGGTTTGGCCGGTAACAGTATAGACAGCCGCATCGATGGCATTAGCCGTTCCATTGTCAATTGTCAATTGTCCATTGTCAATTGCAATATTGATCTTGCCGAAGGCAATATCAATATTGCCCGTTGTTCCGCCTGCTCCTTCGATAACAACAACAATAGAAGTAATCACTTTATCAATCGTATAAGTCAGCACGGTTGAGCGCAGCTCGTTGGCTTTCACCTCGATACCATTCGCAAACACATGTACCTTCTCCGGATCAATGCCATCGGCAAGCGTCAGGCTGAAAGTAAACTTCTCGCCATAAGGCACCAGATGCGTACCCGCCCCTACATTATATATAATACCTTCCACCTCGGGCAGGGTCACGGGATATTCCTTCAGCGCAATCAAAATCGTATGATCGGCATCCACTGGGTTGAGGATATACGAGAAATAGTTACCCGCATCCGAAGCTGTAAAGGCCGTTTCGATGCCATCGATCAGGAACAGGATATCTTCAGCCCCCAATGTCCGGTCTTCCGGAAGGAACTGCAGGAACAGGTGATCGCCTTCAGCTACCGTATGATTCCCCGCCGTCAAGCCAGCGATATCGATACCATCGGCGACTTCAAGGTTGATGGTGTAGGTGGCACCGGTGCCGGGAGTTTCCGGTTGGTATTTCGGATTAAGTACATCCGGTTGATTGTCGCCAAAGATGGCCAGTTTAGGCATTAGTACTCCCGTAGGATCAATCAGCCATAGATCTTCAGTCCAGGACTCAGGCATTTCTCCCGACCAGTTGGCGCCGTTCATACCGTCGTGAACAAAGGTTTCGTCTGTTCCATCCGGGATATTGCCGACCCAGGCGTAGTTGTTGGAGAGGGTTACTTCTTCGCCAACACCTATAACCCTATTCGCAAAATTCGGGGCAGCCACAGATGGACTGGCAACCACACAACTTTCAATGGAAGATCCTCCGTTACATCCTCCTACTAATCCACCTGCGCCAAAAGTCGCAACAACTTCACAAGCAGCGTAAGAATTAGAGATCGTCGTTTCCTCCATTCCTCCGACTAATCCACCTGCGGCTGAACCAGCAGTAACTGAGCCATAAGCATAACTATTTATGATGACACCTCCATTCGTGTCCCCAATAAGAGCACCAGCATAATCACCTTTTGCCTCTATAGTTCCGGAAGCATAACAATTACTAACAGAAGTCTGATAAGTAGCTCCTATCAGCCCACCAACAAATTCTCCCCCTATAATCCCAGCAGTCGTAGTCTCCACACCCAGATTTTTAATGACAGCATTATTCACTCCACCAAAAAATCCGACTTGATTAACTTCTGGTTTATTAATCCATAGCCCGGTAATTTTATGACCATTACCGTCGAAGGTTCCTTTAAAAGGCTTTTTATCTATTCCAATCGACATCCAACCAGTTTCACCATCCATCCCAGGCTCTCCGTCTTTTAGTTCAATATCCGACATCATCGTAAAGGTATAATCGGCCAATGAATTTGCTTCTTCTTCATAATCCCCTGCCCCAGCCACAATCTCCGCCAGTACGGCTAAGCCGGCTTGGGAGTTGACAAGATAGCTCTCCACGCCAGGTTTTAGGCCATCTTCGATATTCGGGTTGATCTGCAGATATTTAACAGTTTCGTCACGGATCATATACGTACCAAGCCCTTGGTTCATCTCTCCTGTCTTTGCTTCATCTCCGTCATATGCGGTGGATGCAAAATATATAAAACTTTCAGGAGTAGGCAAATTAGTAGCATAGATCGCACCTATCTTCCCTTGTGAGAAAACACTACAAGTTGAGGCAAGCTCAAGTGTACCACTCATATAAATCCCTGAACCACCCGAGATGGCTTTCAATGTTCCACCGTCTTTAATCTCAATATCAGTAGCCCAAACTCCCGCACATCTGTTAGCCACATCCGATTCATAACTACCATCTTCTCCTGCTTTTGTGACTAAAGTAGCACCTTGTACACTTAGATTCCCACTTAAATAAACAGCTGTTGGCCTAATACTTGCAGGGACTGTTACATTCAAACGGCCCTTCCCGGTAATCGTTAAATTTCCTCTTTCTACATAAATGCCAAAATTTCCTTTCCCAATTAGCGTGCTTTCTAATGTATTAACACTACCGTCAGTCAATATAAGTTTGGCATCCGTACTTACTACTTGCAAGGCAATATCTGCACTTGTTATAAACTCAAAGCCATCAAGCGTCAGCGTATTTTCTGAGACACTCCATTTCCCAACATTTCCGGTATATTCAGTTCCTGTATCGGAGTTCGTGGTGCGCAATGTACCGTTGCGAAAAAAAAGCGTATGGTTTACAGTCTCCGCCAGCGCATTGCCCGTAAACACCAAAAGCGCCAAGGCGCTTAATAATAACGTGTAAAATTTTTGTTTCATCTTTTGATTTTTTTTTGTGTAAATTATTATATGATATTGAGTAATTCCAATTGAGTAATTTTTCGGATTGCCGAGTGCGATAAACGGTTACTTGATGCCCCGACGAGAGGGGGCGTCCTTTCAACAGGGCAAAGGTACGGCAGCGATTGAAAAAGAATGGTTTATATAATAGGCAAATATTTAGCAGACAAACAACAGAACTTGACGGATTCACAAAAAGATTTAGCAGAATGAAAAAAACGACCCTACACATAAAAGTTTTCACCTCCCCTTGCACCTTGCGGCGAGATCTCTGTGGCGGGGTTTCAAATCTTGTGAAACTTGAAGATTTTCCGGGGTAGCAAGTGGACTATCTCAGTTCCTCTTCTTGGATAAGAAGAGGGGGACCACAGCTTGCCGTGGTGGAGCAGTTTGATCTTCTGACAAATCATAAATACCTATCTCATACAAAATTAGGATCAAACTACCCCACCATCGCCTACGGCTCTGGTCCACCCCAATTCCCCTCCTGCCCGAGGAGGGGTGGCACGCCAGAGGCGTGACGGGGTGGTGGGAGCTAAGAAGGGGAGCCAGAAATGTCCATCTGCTATTATCCTGCACCTTCACATTTCCTTCGATTTACCGCTTCGCGCCTACCAACTACTAACTACCAACTACCAACTACTGAAGAAAATCGGAAGATTTTCTTCGATGCGATTTCTAAACCATTGAAAATAAGACATTAATATCCCCTTCGCAAACTTCCGGTAGTTTGCGCACCAACTACCGGTAGTTTGGCGATAAAGTATTAGTAGTTTGCGCGCAAACTACCGGAAGTTTCTCACATAAAAGTTTTTAGTCCGGTATTCACCTTTCACCCGGCCGCCAGATCCCTGTGTTGATCAGCGTTTCGGGTGAAAGGTAAAGGCATACTTAAAAAAACGTCAGACCTTGCCGAAAAGGCCGCCGGCCTTTTATAAAACCCTGCCGGCCTTTTAGAAAACTCCGGCGGCCTTTTGGAAAACTCCGGCGGCCTTTTTCGGTAAAGGAGGTGCTTTTGTAGTCGAATGGAAGATGTTAATAAATGTAAGCGACAAATAGTGGTAAACCGATCATTCCGAACAGCGTTTTTCGTTTTTTTACTACCATCATACAGCCGGGACAGGCGACAATGTTAAACCGATCACTGTTGGGGCTCTCCAACAGGTACCAGAAAGTTACTTACAGGATTTTCATTGCTTTTTCTGCCATCCGAAATAGCTATACAATTGATATACAGAGGCAAAAGAAAATCCTGTATGATGTAAGTAAAAAAACGAAAAACTTTGTTCGGAGGTTTTTTTTTGGGTTTTAGCCACGGATCACACGGATTTAATATGTTCGTAAACTGCGCGCGAAGCGCGCTTTCAAGTATTGTGAAATTGGAAGATTTGCGACTGTACTTCACCAGCAAGTGACTAACCGGGCATGTTCGCGTATTCCGCCTGTTTCTTTTTTGGCAGTTTCTTCACGACCTCTTCTACCGCGTGGTTGATCAAAGAGCGGATCAGGGCGTCCGGCACATCACTGGCCAATACGATCCGGTTCCACAACAGGGTGGTCTTTATATGGCTCGGGCCAATGCCTTCGTACCGCTCGCGCAGCTCCAGCGTGTAGTCGGGATCGCATTTCAGGTCGGCCTTGTGGATCCCGTCTTTCGGTGTCAATGCCAGCATGGCGAACATCTTGTCCATCACCTTGAAAACCACCACGTCGGGATCGATAAAAGGTGTGCTCTCGGTCGCGCCTTTCACCGCCATACAGTGTTCACGGAATGCTTCGATATGCATACTTGTCGTTTTTATCGGATAAAGATAAGAAAGAGTGGATGACTTTTAATACTTTTGTAACAAACAATCACAACACAAAGAGCGGTGGGATCAAAAAACAGGAACAGATCATTCTTTCGGACATACTTTTTTCTCTTTCTCTTTTGCCTGGCAAACGCCGTTTGGGCACACGCGAAAGATGAACTGAAAGCGATGTCCGACGATCTGACGTATATCATCAACAACAAAGAGATATTCAACCGGCAGAAAGAACAACGGATCAACAGCCTCAAGAAGCTATTGGAAGCGAAAGATGCCTCGCGGGAATATGTGTACGAGATCAACCGCCAACTCACCGACGAATACAAGAAATTCAAACTGGACTCGGCCATCTGTTATGCCGAAAAGAATATAGAGATCAGCCGGGCGCTGAACGATTCCGACCGCAGATACCTGACGGAAATCAAACTGGCGACCTTGTATTCCTACGCCGGACGGTTCTTCGAATCGAAAAAGATATTGGATGGCATGCATGCGCGGGAATTGCCGGAAAAGCTGTTGCCCGACTACTACGAGGCCTACTCCCGTTTCCATGAACATTACGGGGCGATGAGCAACCAGTCGAAATACCGGGAGGTGGAGCTCTACCGCGATTCCCTCTTGGCGGTCTTGGATACAGCCTCTTTCGCTTATAAGATCAATATCGCACACCGCTACCTCGATCAGCGGAAAACCATTGAAGCCCAACGGCTATTGACCGGACTGCTTGAAACGGAAGAGGCCGACACGCCCGAGTATGCCCTGATCACCCATTATCTCGGCGCCGTAGCCGGCCGGTTGGGCCAACGCGATGCGGAGAAGAAATATTTTATCCTCTCGGCCATCACCGATGCCCGCAACTCCATCAGGGAGAATACCTCCTACCACCGGCTGGCGCGTATCTATTACAATAGCGGGGATATCTCGAAAGCGTTTCTTTATGCCCAGTCGGCGATCGAAGATGCGGTGTCCTCCGGCGTGCAGTTCCGCACGGCACAGATGTCGGAGTTCTATTCCATCATCAACGCCTCCTACCAGTTGAAGGAGGCCAAAACCAATGCGACCCTAAAACGCTATCTATCACTGATCAGCATACTCTCGGTCTTCCTGATCCTGTTGGTGCTCTACATCTATAAACAGATGAAAAAGCTCTCCCGCGTGAAAGAAGAATTATCGCAGACCAACCAGAAACTATTGGAATTGAACCTCGAACTGAACGAGGCCAACAGTCAGTTGAATGATAAGAACGTGGAACTGTCGGAATCGAATTACATCAAAGAGCAATATATCGCGCAGTTCTTCGATCTCTGTTCCGCCTATATCGATAAGATGGAAGAGAACCGCAAAACACTCTATCGCTTGGGAATCAACCGGCAATACGAAGAATTGATGAAAAGGTTGAAGTCCACCTCCGCTGTCGATAAAGAACTGGATGAGTTGTATATGCATTTCGACAGTATCTTCTTGAGCCTCTACCCTACCTTCGTTGCCGACTTCAACGCCTTACTGGCGGCGGAAGAGCAGATCAACCTGAAGAACGACGACCTGTTGAACAAAGAACTGCGCATCTACGCCCTGTTGCGGTTGGGCATTACGGACAGCACCAAGATCGCCGGTTTCCTGCGCTGCTCGATGAGTACGGTTTACAACTACCGGACGAAAATGCGTAACAAAGCGGCCATCAACCGGGAAGCGTTCGAAGACAGGGTGATGAAGATCGGTATGACCAACCGCCAGAACGCACCGGATTCGCTATCCTGAACGGGCATTCTCCATTCCAAAGCATCTACATAATTCCGGTTCTCAAATAAATTAACCGGCTAATCATCAACGCTTTTACCTTTACACCTATCTACAAAATCGCCTTTACCTTTTTAAGGCTATTCCTTTTCCGTTTAGTTTTGTGGTATAGCGAAAAAAGTAAAAGAAAAAAAGCGATGTGAATCGTTCGAAGATATAAGACCATTTAAAAATACAATTGTTTAGAACTATTGCGGATTGTTTAGGAAAAATCCCCGAAGAGTACTATCTCTCCGGGGATTTCTATTTTATAAGTATAATGTTTTGCGCTTTATTTCGCGTGCGGTGTGGGAAGGTCGCCCAAGACTTTATTCTTTGCGATCGTTGCCTGAAATTCTTTCAGGTAGAAAGGTTCGTAATAGGCGGCATCGACAAAGGTGCCGGTTTGGTAAAGCTTTTCGGCCAGGGGAATCATATTGGCGGCCAGAGGATGAATATCATCGAGGAAATAAGCGTTATCCGATGAAATAAGTGCGCGGCATTTCGCCGCTCCGTTGCCCAGGAAGCAGACTTCGGTTTTGTCCAGGTAAGCGGCATAGCTCTCCGCCGTGATAATCTCGGCTTCGGCGGGGCGGACCGTTTCCAGTTTTGCATCGTAAAGGGCGGAATAGACTTCCATCCGGCGGGCATCGATCATCGCGCAATAGAGCGCGCCGGAGCCAACCACATGTTTTTGAATGGCTGTATAGGCCAATAATTCGAGCGTAGGCAGAGCGATCAATGGCACATTATACCCGAAACAAAGCCCTTTCGCCAGGGATACGCCAATGCGCAATCCGGTATACGAGCCGGGACCGCTGCTGACCGCCACGGCATCGAGCGTACCGCCCTGTATTTTCATCTGCTGCAAGGCTTCTTCGGCAAACACACCGGCCAAAGCCGCATGGGAAGGTCCTTCGTAAGAGACGCGTTCGAAAACCAATCGACCCTGATCAGATAAAGCAACCGAACATACGGTGGTAGAAGTTTCTATATGTAAAAGCATAGTTGTAAGAAGTTGGAGATTAGACGGCAAAAGTACAAAAACAAATTCATTCGTATCCGAACTCTGCAGGGAATAATGTACCTTTGCGGCAAATATGGCTTAGGAGTGATTGTTATAAGCTTATGACTTCCAACTTCTGCCTACTAACTTCATTAAATATATGATACAATCGATGACCGGCTTCGGTAAGGTTACTGCCGAATTACCCGCGAAAAAAGTAACTGTTGAGATCAAAGCATTAAACAGTAAGCAATTAGATATATCCACCCGCATCCCGCCCGTGTATAAAGAAAAAGAGATGGAACTGCGCTCTCTCCTGCTCCAGACCGTCGAAAGAGGAAAGATCGAGCTCAATATCCAGGTCGAGAATATCGGCAAAGATATCCCGACGCAGATCAACGTGGCCGCCGTAGAAAGCTATTACAACCAGATCAAAACGATTGCCGACGGCATGAAGATGGAGCTGCCGCAAGACTGGTTCCAGGTATTGCTGCGCCTGCCGGATGTGATCAAAGCCGAAGTGGCCGAACTGGAAGAGTCGGAATGGATTGTGGTGCGTACCACAGTCGAAGACGCGATCAAGCAGTTGCAGGACTTCCGCCGCCAGGAAGGCGAAATGCTCTTTCACCTGTTCGAAAAGAAGATTGCCAATATCGACCACCTGCTCACCGAAGTGGAGCAATACGAAGGCGAGCGCATCGAGAAGATCAAAGCCCGCATCATCGATAACCTCGAGAAGGTGGCCGAAAAGGATTACGACAAAAACCGCTTCGAGCAGGAGATGATCTACTATATCGAGAAGCTGGATATCAACGAAGAGAAGAGCCGGTTGAAAAACCATCTGACCTACTTCCTGACTACGATCAAAGACGAAACCAGTCCGGGCAAGAAGTTAGGCTTTATCGCCCAGGAGATCGGACGCGAGGTGAATACGCTCGGCTCCAAAAGCAATCATGTGGAAATGCAAAAGATCGTCGTGCAGATGAAAGACGAACTGGAACAAATCAAAGAACAAGTGCTCAATGTCCTCTAAACTGATTATCTTCTCCGCCCCTTCCGGTTCCGGCAAATCAACGGTGATCAATCACCTGTTGCAACAAAAGGAATTGAACCTGCACTTCTCGATCTCCGCCACCAGCCGGGCGCCGCGGGGAACGGAGAAAGACGGGGTGGAATACTATTTCCTTTCGCCCGAAGCCTTTCGCCGGCGGATCGAAGCCGGCGAGTTCCTCGAATACGAAGAAGTCTATACGGATAAATTCTACGGCACGCTCAAGAGCGAGGTCGAGCGCCGATTGCAGAACGGCGACAATGTGATCTTCGATGTCGATGTGGTCGGCGGCTGCCGCATCAAAGAATATTATGGCGACCGGGCATTGGCCGTCTTCATCCGGCCACCTCACCTCGAGGAACTGCGGCGGCGGCTCGAGAGCCGGGGTACCGACGCGCCGGAACTGATCGAACAGCGCTTGGCAAAAGCGGAATACGAATTGAGTTTCAGTCCCCGCTTCGATGTGGTGATTGTGAACGACAACCTGGAGCAAGCCCAGGAGGAAGCCTATCAAACCATCCGCCATTTCCTCTCCCAATGAAACAGATCGGCATCTACTCCGGCTCTTTCAATCCGGTGCATATCGGACATCTGGCGTTGGCCAACTGGATCTGCGTATATGAGAAGCTCGACGAAGTCTGGTTTCTGATCACCCCGCAGAATCCGTTGAAAGAAGCCGATAGCCTGATGGACAACCGGTTGCGGTTGGAGATGATGGAGGCGGCGATCGACGGTGATCCCCGCTTCAAAGCCAGCGATTTTGAGTTTCATCTGCCTCAGCCCACCTATACGATAGATACATTGCGTGCGCTCCGGCAGGCCTATCCGGACTACCGGTTCGTGTTTATTATGGGCGCCGACAATTGGGCGCGCATCGAGCGATGGAAAGACCACGAGCAGTTGATCGCCAACTACCCCATACGCATCTATCCCCGGGCGGGCTATACGATGCATATTCCCGAAGGCTATGCGGATGTTAAGTTGATGGAGGCGCCGATCATTGAGATTTCTTCGACGTTTATTCGGGAGTCTTTCCGGCAAGGGGAGGATGTTCGCTTTTTTTTGCCGGAGAAAGTGAGGGCTTTCTTTAAGAATTCATAAGAGCTCATAGGAACTCATAGGAACTCATAGGAACTCATAAGAATTCATAGGAACTCATAGGAACTCATAAGAACTCATAAGAACTCATAAGAACTCATAGGAACTCATAAGAGAAAGGAGTCCTAGGATTCTTATGAATTCTTATGAGTTCTTATGCTCTTATGAGTTCCTAAGGCCCTTTCCTACTCTTTCACCTCAAAAATACAAGAAGCACTCACCACTGTGCCATCCGCCCCAATCCCTTCGACCGTTGCGCGATAAATGCCCGGCAGGTCGGAGGTGTAAAAAGGAATGACCCGTTCTTTTTCCCCTCTATTTTCCAGGGCGGGTTCCCAGAGCAGCGTATGCCGGAAGTCGGGCATCCGCGTAGAAGCCTCTCCGTCATAGACCGGGGAATAGAAATAGCGGTATCTCTGCGTCCCTTCATAATCAAACAACTGCGTATCTTGCCCGAAGGTGATCGAAGGATAATCATTATTATAGGTAGTAAAAGATACCATCCCCTCGAAAAGCTGTTCCCCGAAAAGGTAACGTCCCAGAAACACTTCGATCTTCCGCACCAACAACGGGTTATAGGCGGCCATCAACTCATGATTCATCACCGGCACATTATCGAGCAAAACCAAGGTCTGCCCCATCGCGAATCCGTCCATTCGTTCATTCAGGGTATTGAACACTCTTCCGGTATTCGTTTTACGCAGACGGACAGGGGTGACAAACTCCAGAAAGACCTCATCCATACGTCCAAAGCGGGTATATTCATCCAGGATATATGATTTGTACGGCTTATAATTGAAATAAGGCGATAGCGGCTTCACCCGGCTCAGCGAGTCGGAAGTATAGGCTTCAACGATCTGCACACCCAGGTTTCGCTGTTCCAGGTAGTTATGCCATCCACTGTCGATCTTCAAAGGAGGCAACGCCTGTGTCGCATGGGTAACAAAAGGGGAGGATAAATCCAACCGGAACGATTCCTCATAAGGGGTATAAGCGACCGTCACCGCCTCTTTTTTCCCGCTGATCTGGTGCGTAAAGAAAGTGACTTGTCCGTTCTCCCCGGGCTGTCCGCCAAAAAGCTGGATATCGTTTCCGGGGAAAGACAATAACGCGTTGGCATACTGATCCTGCTTCGCTTCACCCGTCTTGTTATCTATGATTACGCCTTCAATAATCGCTCCTTCGTATTCCGGCAGATAACGATCGGTCCGCGGCACGGCTTCGCGTGCAGACAAACCTTTTTTCCAGTTTACGACCGAAGCTTCCGGTGCGGCCAACGGATCGGCGCCGGCAACCGAAACGGCCAGAGAGAGGTATGTGGCGGGCAGGTCTTTCAAACGGATCTCCCCCCGGCTTCGGTTGGTGTACACCGTACGATCCGTCGATATCATCGTAGGGTTTATCGCCTCCCGCGAGAAGGAACCAAAATGCTTGGTATCGGCATCTTTCTGATCTCCGATAGAGCCTTCATCACCCACATACGGATTGATGATACTCACGGTCTTCTCGAAAAAGACATCTGCCGGTTCGTTCCTCATCGCGCGGGTATAGGCTACCAAGCGGTAATGGCCGGTCGGAAGCATCGGGGAGAGTTCCATACAGCCCACGCCTGTGCCTCCGGTGATATCCAGCTTCACCTGTGCCTCCGCGATCGAATCGGAAAGCAACTCGACATAACCGATCTTACTGAAAGCGGTCAGTTTCCCTTTTTCATCCGTCGTATAGAGCTTCATCCACAACAGTTCGCCGGAGATATAAAGCTGTTTATCGGTCTGCAGATAAACCCTTTCGCGTTGAGTCGTTTGGGCACAGACATCCGCTACAATAAACAAAACACAAATAAAAAGAATACAATACTTTTTCATATACATGATTCTTATGGATCGTTTTTCTTTAATAATGATCAGTCTTCCACCAGGCCGGCCGGTTCTTCGTTCCGCCCTTACGGGTGCAATCGACACAGCGCATGGGCATATATTCGGTCTCGATCTCCGGGTTGGGATCGAAAAGAGAGATAAAATATCCCGCATCATAGGCCGTCAGATGATCGCTGAATTTCACGGGATCATCCAAACAGTCGAACGACCGTTCTTTCATCTCGGGCACCTCCGCCGCTTCGATATAAGTCGCCCGGGAAGCCTCGGTCGTCGCCACAAAATAGCCGATCACCGCCTCCTTCAGGTTGTCCACACAGGTGATATTCCCTTTCATCTCCGTGGGCTGAGCGCCAAAAAGGCTACCGGTTGTCTCCACGTTATCCTGCAAATTGCGGAAATAATTATACGCTTCCTTGGGGATGGCGTGTTGCTTGACATCGATATGATAGAGGTACCTGAATTTGGGGGAACCCAAAGGGATTGTCTGCACCACCTTATCCCGCAGGCTGGTGGTCGTCTTTTTCTCGGAAGAGCCGAGGATAAAATGGGTCGAGCTGTCTCTCGACCAACAATAATAGCTGTTATCGGAACTGAACGGATCGTTCACGCTGAGAAACCGGGTCACCGGATCCCAACGGTGGGTAGCGAAATGGGACGCCATAAACTCCCAGTTCTCTTTGAAGCTCCACCGGTAATACGCCACATCCACATCCGGATTATCTACCGACACCATGATCTCCAGCTGTTCATACTTCTCGTTATAGGCCCACCTGAAACTCATATCCGGCGTCAGCGAAGGAATGACGTATGCCGAACGATAGTGTTTCCCACTCCATTCGATATCCAACGCATACTTCACCTGATCGCGGTAGGTAAACTCCTGTTCCAACGTATAGGTTCCTGTTTGCGTCTCCGTCATCCGGTATTCCACGCCATCGTCGGAAAGGATCTTCACCGTGGCGCTGACCGGTTCATAGGTCAGCTTGTCCAGCGCTATCGTCCGGCTCAGTTTGACCTCCGTCCCGACAGGCGCTAACAAGGTAGCCTCGACCACCAACAGCCCTTCCGTAGGCGTAATGCCCTGCGGTTCGTACGGAGTGATACAACCAATCATCACCACCAAAAACGTGATCCCATATATCAGTTTCTCTCTCATGAATCCATCTATTGCTCACGGATGATTATTGATGATCATTCGGCCACCATTCGGGTTTCTTTTTTGTCCCCCCTCTCCGGGTGCAATCGACACAACGCATTAGCATATACTCAGGAGGTGCACCGATACCGTAAGTCAGGATACCATACCCTTGGTCATACGCGTCTTGAGGGCCTTTAAAGTCTTTTAAAACCTCCAGACAATCAGATCCTCTAACTTGCATTTCCGGCACTTCATTTGCTTCGATATACATCTCGATCGTTATTTCCGTTGTTGCCACAAAAAAACCGATGACCGTTTCTTTCGGATTATCCAGGTTGTTGATATTGCCTTTCATTTCCGTCGGTTGCGGAGCAAATATACTTCCGGTTGTTTCCACATTATTCTGCAAATTCCGAAAGTATGAATAAGCCTCTCCATCCAGTTCGTATTGCTTGACGGAGATATGATACAAATTACTTAAACGCGATCCGCCGTAAGCGATCTCATTTATCACCTTGTCTTTTATCGTTGTAGAAATAAATTTCTCCGAAGATCCCAGGATGAAATGACGCGAACTATCTTTTGCCCAACAGTAATACCGGTTATTTGGAGTATCTAGTTCATTCGTTATCACACGTCTGGCATCCGGATCCCATCGATGGGTACCGAAATTAGGGGCTCTCACTTCCCAATTTTCTTTGAACTTCCATTGATAATAGGCCACATCCACATCCGGATTACTCACTGTGACCATGATATCTACCTGTTCATATTTTTCGTTATACTTCCATGTCAGCGCATCCACTTCGGGCGTGCGCAAAGGCTCTACATACTCCGAACGATAATGCTTCCCGTCCAAGATCATATCCAGCGCATACTTCACATTCTCGCGGTAGACAAACTCCTGCTCCAGCGTATAGGTTCCCTTTTCCGTTTCCGTCAGACGATAGGCCACGCCATCGTCCGAAAGAATCTTCACCTCCCCACTGACCGGTTCGTATGTCATATCATTCAACGAAATCGTCCGGCTCAATTTAACCTCAGTCCCATAAGGGGCCAGCAGGGTGGCCTCCACCACCAGCAAACCTTCGGTCGACTCAATGCCCTGCGGTTCGTAAGGACTGATACAACTTATCGCTATGGCTAAAAAAACGATCCAATATATTAGTTTCTTTTTCATCTTCTTATCTTGTTTTGCTAATCAAAATAAAACTTCCTCCCTCAAAACTTAATATTATAAGACACATAAGGTATCGGCGAACCGAAGATCGCCATCTTGTAGCCTTTCAGCCTTCCTCCTTCCGCCACATAATAGACGGAATAGGCATTCTTCCTGCCGGTCAGGTTGTACACCCCGATAGAGATCATGCTGTGAGTCAAGAGAGTCAAGTGATGGCTCGGCTCGATATTGAAAGAGAGGTCCATACGGAAGAAGTCCGGGATACGGTATTGATTGCGTTCGGAATAATACACATACTCCCCACCCGCGTATTGATATTTCGAGGTCGGCACCGTAATCGGCCGCCCGGTGCTATAGTCGCAGTTCATCGAGAGGCTATAGCGCTGGGTAAATTTATAATTCCCCGCGAACTTAAACTCATGGGGTTTGTCGTAATCGGCATTGTACCAGTCGCCGTTATTGATCGGATCGTCCACCCGCGGGTCGTCCTGCCGCAACTGGGTCTTGGAATAGGCATAGCTGATCCAGCCGTTGAGCTTGCCCTGCGTCTTCTTGAGCATCAATTCAACGCCATAGGCGCGTCCGGTGGTACTGATCACATCCGTTTCGATATGGTGATTCATGATCAACTGGGCGCCCGAGCGGTAATCCAGGTAATCCTCCATCGTTTTATAATACCCTTCGATAGATGTTTCGATCGTATTGTCGAGGAAGTTCTTATAGATACCGGCAGCCACCTGCAGTCCCTTCTGCGGTTTGATATTCGCATCACTCAATTTCCAGGTATCGGTGGGCGACATAACCGTGGTATTCGAGATCTTATGGATATACTGCCGCAAGGTATTCGCTCCGGCTTTGATCGAGAAATCACTGCTGAACGCGTACCGGGCAGACAGGCGGAACTCCGGTGCGTGGTAGGTCTTGAACGATTTCCAGTCGCCGGCTTCTTCGGTCGAGATTCCGTTCGTCTCGTCGGGCAATTGGTTCGGATCGTATAAGGTATAGGTACGCGGGCCTAAAGCGTTGAACATCGTATAGCGCACGCCCAGGTCGATCGACAGTTTGGGTGTGATCTCCCAACGGTCGGCCAGGTAAACGGAGGTTTCCAATGCGCGCTCATCCTGGATCTGATCGCGTGCCACCAGCGAAGAGTCCGAATTGGGCGTATAGGTGCCGGGCGAAAGCATATATAAGGTAGAGTTGAGCCCGAAATCCAGGGTATGCTTATCCGTAATATAAGAGGTGAAATCGAACTTACCGTACACCTGGTTGATACCGAACTTCAATTTATAGGCATCCGACGGATTCTCACGCGTCTCCGTATGGTAGCTGTAATGGTCGTATCCGCCGGTCATCGTACTGGTCAACCGGTTATTGTATATATGCCGCCACTTGGCCGAAGCGTTCGCGTTGGTATAGCCGTAGCGCTCATCCGAGTCGAAACGGAAACGGTCATTGCTGTAATAGCCGCTGATATAGAGGTTATCTTTATCGGAGAACTTATGATCGAGGATCGCGTTCAAGTCGTAGAAGCCGGCTTTCCCGTCTTTGTATCCGCTGTCTTCGGGCAACATGCCCAGGATCCAGTCCGAATAGGTAGTACGTCCCCCGAGGATAAACGAGGTCTTCTCGCCGATCGGTCCTTCCAGGGTGACGCGGCTGGTCAACAGCCCGATACTGACCTGTCCGGTAAATTCTTTTTTATTCCCTTCGCGGGCATTGATCTCCAATACGGAAGAGATACGTCCGCCGTATTTGGAAGGGATACTGCTCTTATACAACTCGATCTCTTTGACCAGGTCGGGATTGAAAGCGGAGAAGAACCCGAACAGGTGGGTCGGGTTGTAAATCGTTCCGTTATTATACAGGATCAGGTTCTGGTCGGTAGAGCCGCCGCGCACGTTAAACCCGCTCGAGGCTTCGCCTACGGACTTTACGCCGGGCAACATCATCACCACCTTGATCACATCCATCTCGCCAAAGGCCGTCGGTATATTCTTGATATCTTTGATCTGCATCCGCTCGACACCCAATGCCGTGCTCTGCACACGCGCCAGGCGCTCGGAAGTGACCGTCACCTCTTTCAGCGAATAGACCTCCTCTTCCAGTTCGATATCCAGCTTGCCATTGCCATAGAGCTGCACCTGCCGTTGCGTATCTTTCAGTCCGAGCCCCCGGATCAACAGACGCTGGCGACCGGAAGGCAACGACAAGGAATAATAACCGTAGGCATCGGTGGTCGCACCGGCCATGGTCGTTTCTTCATAAATCACAGCGCCCACAATCGGTTCGCCCGTGCGGAAGTCGCTGATCACCCCGGTCAGTTGCACTTTATCCGGCAAGGTCGTTGCCGTTTCATCGCCGATCGTATAGACTTTATTCTCCGACGTCGCTTTCTGTTCCATCGGATTGAGCAAATAATAATCCGATGATCCCCGTTCGAGTTCTTTCCGCTGATAGAAATAATCATCGGAGATACTGGTCACCAACGACCGCTCTTTCAAGACAAAGAGCTGCTGTTTGCCTTCGTACACGGAGACCTGAAAAGCGGTTCCTTCAAAAGCCTTGGCCAAAGCCTGTGGCGCCAACTCGTCGACACATTGCACCGAGAACAACAAAGAATCCATATCGGCGGGATTACAATAGATCGTGTATCCGCTCTGCTGTTCGATCTGGCGGAAAAGCTCTTCGGCAGTGACCTGATTCAGATTCAGGGATATCTTTTGTTGCGCAAAACCGACAAACGTAAATGTCAATAAAATCAATGACAGGTATAGTTTTTTCACTTCCATCTGTTTAGTGTTTCAAATGTTCATAATATTCAACAATAGCCACGATCGACTGCTCCCGTTGTTTCCGGAAATTCAGCTTTTGCTGCTTCATATAAGCGGAAAGCTCTTTCTTTTTATCCGGGAAAAGTTTAAGTATGGATCCTTTGTTCGAAACCGGGTGACATACCTTATCTTTATACACATAGAAACGTTCCCGTATCTGAAACGTATAATCTACATTCTGATCCACAATCTTCTGATCCAACGTCACCTGGTACTTCTTGACGATCGGATAGGCGCCGTCGCTCAACAAAACCAGGTAATTGCCTTTGGGGATATTGGGCCATCGCTTTTCATCATGACGAATAATATGATAACCGGAAATCAACGCTTCCGTTACCTTTTCTTTCTCAAGCACTATATTATAAGGGGTATTGGGCATGGTGGTGATGATCTCATCGCGGTAAAGATCCAGACGCAAAGGAATCTCCGTATAGAAGATATCGTTATGTAATAACTTGCCCTGCACATAGTCCGGAGTGAGCAGATACGGATGATTCGTGAAAACCTGATCGTAAGGCGTTTGCTCTTTCCCATTGAAGACAACCGCCTGGTTTTTAGCTGAATTAAGATATTCAACGATAACTTTATCGGGTACGATATTCACCCCTTCAGTAGCTTCCTGCGCCTTCAATTGCATCCCTAAACTTAAGGCCGCAACGACCACTATAATTGCCTTATATTTCATAATACTATTTAGATTTAGCAAACATGCGAGCAAATATAACGCTTTTCCCGAAACAGCAACCTCTTTTTTCCCTGGGAAATAAAGAATTATACCCCCTTGAATTTAGCAAATTACAGGGAGCATTCACTTGTTGATAATTATCAACAAATGTGTTGACGGTTATCAACAAGTAAATACTCCTGCCATGCGGCAGAAATTCTTTGCCGCAAGGTTTTCGTTTCCCCGGAAGGACAAAAACGGATTTATTCCTATATTACTCACGCAATAGCCGGTTTTTTTGTACTTTTGCGCCGTATTATAACAAATTCATATCATAATGAGTCATTTAGAACTGAGTGAACAGGAAATTTTCCGGCGTAACAGCATGGAGCAATTACGCGCCATGGGTATCGAACCCTATCCAGCCGCAGAGTATAAAACCAATGCATATTCTACTGAAATAAAACAATCGTTCCAAGACGAGGCTGAACGGCGTCCCGTGCAGGTAGCCGGACGAATCATGAGCCGCCGCATTATGGGGAAGGCTTCATTCGTTGAATTGCAAGACTCGGAAGGACGTATTCAGGTTTATATCTCACGGGATGACTTATGTCCGGGAGAGGATAAAGAATTATATAATACTGTATTCAAGAAACTATTGGATATCGGTGACTTTATCGGAATCAAAGGTTTTGTGTTCCGTACGCAGATGGGCGAGATCTCCATCCACGCCGAGGAACTGACGGTATTGTCGAAATCGCTGCGCGTATTACCGATTGTCAAAATGAAAGACGGGGTCGTGTACGACGGTTTTACGGATCCGGAGCAACGCTATCGCCAACGCTATGTCGACCTGATCGTGAACGAAGGCGTGAAAGAAGTATTCCTCAAACGCACCAAGGTGTTCAACTCCATGCGTGAGTTCTTGAACAATCACGGCTATATCGAAGTAGATACCCCCGTACTGCAGAGCATTCCCGGAGGAGCAAGCGCCCGTCCGTTCATCACGCACCATAACGCGTTGGATATTCCTTTGTATCTGCGTATCGCCAACGAGCTTTATCTGAAGCGACTGATTGTCGGTGGGTTCGAAGGGGTTTATGAGTTCAGCCGTAACTTCCGCAACGAAGGCATGGACCGTACACATAATCCGGAGTTCACCGTGATGGAGTTCTATGCTTCGTATAAGGACTACAACTGGATGATGGACTTCACCGAACGGATGCTGGAAAAGATCTGTATGGATGTCAACGGCACGACCAAGGTGATGATGGGCGACAAAGAAATCGACTACAAAGCGCCTTACCCCCGGGTAACGATGATCGACTCGATCAAAGAGTTCACCGGCATCGATATCAATGGCATGGACGAAGCGCAGTTGCGTGAAGTCTGCAAACAAATCGGTGTCGAGCAAGACGAAACCATGGGTAAAGGCAAACTGATCGACGAGATCTTCGGTGCCAAATGCGAAGGCAATTACATCCAGCCGACGTTCATCATCGACTACCCGGTCGAGATGTCTCCGCTGACCAAGAAACACCGCTCGAACCCGGAACTGACCGAGCGTTTCGAACTGATGGTCAACGGCAAGGAACTGGCCAATGCCTATTCGGAACTCAACGACCCGATCGACCAGCGTATCCGTTTCGAAGACCAGCTTAAGCTCTCGGAAAAAGGAGACGACGAAGCGATGTTTATCGATCAGGACTTCCTGCGCGCTTTGGAATACGGTATGCCTCCGACGAGTGGTATCGGTATCGGCATGGACCGCCTAACGATGTTCATGACCGGTCAGGAAAGCATCCAGGAAGTATTGCTCTTCCCGCAGATGCGTCCGGAGAAGACGGTCAAACGCGACGCGTCGGATAAATATGAAGCCTTGGGCATCCCGGCCGAGTGGGTTGCGGCGATTCAGAAAGCCGGCTATCTGACGGTAGATCAATTGAAAGAGCTCAAAGCGGGCAAGTTCCACCAGGAGCTCTGCGGCTTGAATAAAAAACATAAACTGGAACTCCAGAACCCCACGCTCCAGGAGGTGGAAAACTGGATCGCTCAGGCGCAACACTAAATCGGCGAGACATGGCATTGCCCGGGAAAATAGCAATTATGGGTGGCGGTAGCTGGGCTACGGCGCTGGCCAAGATCGTTTTGTCGACGCAGGAACATATCCATTGGTATATGCGGCGTCCGGAACTGATCGAATCGTTCAAGCAGGTGGGGCATAATCCCAATTACCTCACTTCGGTTGCGTTCGACACCCAACGGATCACCTTCTATTCCGATATCAACCAGGTGATCCGCGACTCCGACACCTTGATATTCGCCATCCCTTCCCCTTTTCTCAAACAACATCTGAAAAAGGTGAAAGCCTCGTTGAAAGACAAACTGATCATCTCCGCCATCAAAGGCTTGGTGCCGGAAGAGAATATGCTGATCACCGATTATTTCGCGGAATACTATCAAGTGCCGCACGAGAATATCGCCGTGATCGGCGGTCCCTGTCATGCGGAAGAGATCGCGTTGGAACGTTTGTCGTACCTCACATTGGGCTGTACGGACAGTGGGAAAGCCGAGATGTTATCGCGGATATTCAACAACCACTATCTCCGCAACGCCCCGTCGCAGGATGTGACCGGCATTGAATATGCTTCGGTCTTGAAGAATGTCTATTCGGTTGTGGCCGGGATATGCCACGGCATGAAATACGGTGATAACTTCCAGGCTTTATTCCTGACGAACGCGATCAAAGAGATGCGCCGGTTTATCGATACGGTGCACCCGATCGAGCGCGACATCACCGACTCGGTCTACCTGGGCGACCTCTTGGTGACCGCCTATTCGCGCTTCAGCCGCAACCGCACGTTCGGCACGATGATCGGCAAAGGCTATTCGGTGAAAACCGCCCAACTGGAAATGGAGATGATTGCCGAAGGCTATTTCGGCACGAAATGTATATACGAGATCAACGAGAAATACAAGGTAGAGATGCCGATCCTCGATACCCTCTACCGGATCCTCTACGAAAAAGTATCGGCAACAGCCGAGATTCGGGAACTGACGAAAACATTTGTGTAATATATATAGTAGTTAGAAGGAAAAAAAAATATGAAAACAATTGGTTTAGACATCAACAAGGCGCTGGGCGCCATCACCAAAGAACAGGTATATGCCTGGGAAGGGAAAGCAAACGCGTGCAATGCGTTATTGGAAAACGGCAACGGTGCCGGTAATGATTTCCTGGGCTGGATGCACCTGCCCTCTTCCATTACCGAGGCTGAACTGGCGGATATTGAAGACACTGCCCGTATCCTCCGCTCGCAATGCGAAGTGATCGTCACCATCGGTATCGGTGGCAGCTACCTGGGCACCAAAGCGGTGATCGAAGCCCTGAACAATAGCTTCGACTGGCTGCAAGCCAAACGCGAGAATCCGGTCCTGGTTTATGCCGGACATAATATCGGTGAAGATTACCTGTATGAACTGACCGAATACCTCAAAGGCAAACGCTTCGGTATCATCAATATCTCCAAATCGGGCACGACCACCGAGCCGGCCCTGGCTTTCCGTATCCTCAAAAAGCAACTCGAAGATACGTTGGGCAAAGAGGAGGCGAAGCAGCGCATCGTGGCTATTACCGATGCCCGCAAAGGTGCCCTGCGCACCCTGGCGGATCAGGAAGGCTATAAGACTTTTATCATTCCCGACAATGTGGGCGGACGATTCTCCGTCCTGACACCGGTCGGCCTGTTGCCCATCGCCGTAGCGGGTATCTCCATCCGCGAGCTGGTGGCCGGTGCCGTATCGATGGAAAAAGCAACCGATGTCAGTGTGCCTTTCGCGGAAAACCTGGCAGCGATCTATGCCGCTACGCGCAATGAACTGTATAAGAGTGGGAAGAAGATCGAGATCCTGGCGAACTTCCATCCAAAACTGCATTATATCGCCGAATGGTGGAAACAACTCTACGGCGAGAGCGAAGGGAAAGACGGCAAAGGCATCTTCCCGGCATCGGTCGACCTGACCACCGACCTGCATTCCATGGGTCAATGGATCCAGGATGGCGAACGCACGATCTTCGAAACGGTGATCTCCGTAGAAACACCCGATCACAAAGTGGAAGTACCGATGGACGAAGCTGATCTCGACGGCTTGAACTTCCTTGCCGGCAAACGCGTGGATGAAGTCAATAAGATGGCGGAGTTAGGTACCCAACTGGCACATGTCGACGGTGGTGTGCCCAATATCAAGATCACCCTGCCGGAAGTCAATCCGTATTATATCGGCCAATTGTTCTATTTCTTTGAGAGAGGTTGCGGCATCAGCGGTTATATGCTCGAAGTCAATCCTTTCGATCAACCGGGAGTAGAAGCCTACAAAAAGAATATGTTCGCCCTGTTGAACAAACCCGGCTTTGAGAAGGAGTCGGAGGCGATCCGGGCGAAGCTTTAAGACAATTACGAATTAAGAATTACGAATTACGAATGAAAAGACCATTCGTAGTTCGTATTTTTTTATCAAAAATGTATAAAAAGATGAATACAACAATGCCCAAAGCCGTTCTTTTCGATATGGATGGCGTGCTCTACGACTCCATGCCTTTCCATGCCCGCGCCTGGAAAGAGATAGCCAACAGGTATCACTTGATTTCCAGTCTGGAAGACTTTTACCTACTCGAAGGACGCACGGGCGAGAGTACAATCAACCTGCTTTTCCAACGCACATTCCAACGCGACGCGACCGAACAAGAAAAACAAACGATCTACCAGGAAAAAGCCGATCTTTTCAATCAGTATAACTCCGGAACGGTTATGCAAGGGGCCTTGGATGTATTAAACGCTGTCAAAGCTTCTCATCTGCAGACGTTGATTGTGACGGGATCAGGACAACATAGCCTTTTCGATAAAGTAAAACATGACTTCCCCGGTTACTTCGAACGGGAGAAGATGGTCACCGCATACGATGTGACTCACGGCAAACCGCATCCCGAACCTTATCTGATGGGATTGGAAAAGGCTGGCGTCGAAGCCCATGAAGCCATAGTCGTTGAAAATGCTCCGTTGGGCGTGCAGGCCGCCGTCGCTGCCGGTATCTTTACCATTGCCGTCAATACCGGCCCCCTACCCGATCAGTTATTGCTCGATGCCGGTGCCAGCCTTCTTTTTCATGATATGGCGACATTGGCCAGTCAATGGCAAAGTATTGTTAATCAGTAAATAGAAATCAGACACATGGAACCACAGGAAACACCCACCATCGAAAAGAAAGAACCCGTCATCGACAAAGGCTGGGTACGTGTGTTATTGATTATCCTGCCTTGGATGATTCTGCTCGCCATCTTCCAGGCGATCGGCATGTGGGTGGCAGGTATCCCTTTCGATTCGGAGAATAACCAGGCGACCCTGTGGCAGGAGGTGATTATGTTGGTCTTTAGCCTGATCGCCACGCTGGGTGTGGTCTGGCTCTTTGTCCGGAAGGTCGATGAAGAACCGTTCAAACACATCGGACTGCAACTCAAAGGGCAGGCGAAGAATATCGGTATCGGACTACTGACGGGCTTCCTGATTATCGGCGTCGGATTCTTTATCCTTTGGCAAACCGGGCAAGTACGGATCACGGAGATCTCTTTTGATATACAAAGTTTCATGCTCTCCATTCTCTTGTTTCTTTTGGTCTCCGTAAACGAAGAGATTATCTTTCGTGGCTATGTGCAGCGTAACCTGATGGCGTCGATGAATAAATATGTCGCCTTATTGGTCAGCTCCTTCTTCTTCTCCCTGGCTCACTTCGCCAATCCCGCTTTCGGCGGCATCCCCTTATTGACCATCTTCCTGTCGGGCATACTGATCGGGCTGCCTTACCTCTTCAACCGCAACCTACTCTACCCCATCGCCCTGCATTTCAGTTGGAACTTCATGCAAGCCATCGCCGGCTTCAATGTCAGCGGACAAGAACTATACGCCTTGACCCACCTCTCCATCGACAAAGAAAACCATTGGAACGGCGGCGCCTTCGGCTTCGAAGGATCCCTACTCTGTGTGATCCTGTCGGTCATTGCTATTGGATTGATCTGGGGCTATTACGCCCGCCCCGTTTCGGCAGTAAAAGGAGCCTCCACACCCCCTTCGTCAAACTACCGGTAGTTTGCGCACAAAATATGTGAAGATTTCTGAACTCTGATTCTACTGATTAAATGATTGACTATGAACCTGAATATATCTCACTTACAAACTCATAGACTATCATTTAATCCGTATAATCCAAGTTCAGACAATCCTCAAATCCCAAAAGATTTGCAGACAAATACAACGACTGACAACAGACGCCAAACGGGAGATAGAAGAAAATGGGAAGATTTTCTTCGGTAGTTAGTAGTTGGTAGGCGCGGAGCGGTCAATCGAAGGAAATTTGAAACCCGCCAGCCCCCCTTTTCCAAAACATCGCACTTTGGGCGAAAAAACATTACACTTTGGTAAAAAAAACATTGCGCTTTGGTCGACCAAAGTGCGATGTTTTATTTGGCAGGGGTAAAACGGAGAGAAGTAGAAGGTGGCGCTGCGCGCGCAATGTTTACGCAATGGACTAACGAGATGTATAGCCTATCGGGCGTCGAGAGGTGGCGGTAAGCTTCCGGTCGGCCTGTAGCTCGGCGAGGGATTCGTTGATCAGTTCTAGCTGCATCCGGGTATCTTCGTTGATATCATTGTAGTCGGTAAAGACCTCTTCGATATAGGCTTTGAGTGCCATAAGATCGGCCTGTAGCTCGGTGTATCGATCGACCGGCGGGGTCGCAAGCTGTTGGCGCACAGCGACAAAGGCGCGGATAATCCCTCTATTTATTTCAATAGCAGCCGGCGAATGGAGCACACTGCTCAGCATCGCTACGCCATGTTCCGTAAAGGCGAAAGGAGCGTATCGACTTCCGCCCCAGCTTGAGGAGCCAAATTGGCACCTCAAGTTAGCCCATTCTTCGCGCGTCAGTTCAAACATAAAATCTTCTCCTTCGAAGCGCTCGGGATTTCTCCGCACGGAACGTTTGAGTTGTTTGGTCTCTATGCCGTAGATCGCCGCCAGATCAAAATCAAGCATCACCCGCTGATCACGGATTTCATAAATCTGCTGTTGAATCGAAGAGTTTCCGGAGCTGGGGTATAGCGATTTCATAGTTTTATCGTTTGCGTGTGGGCTAAAGATAGGGAATAAAAGCCTAACGTCCAAGGGATTCGATAGGTTTCTCCGTAAAGAAATGTGCACGGGTTGAAGTTCAAAAGGTGGAGAAACTAAATTATCGAATATCAAACGATTTAAAAGCACGCTGCGCGCGTGGCCGAAGGTCTCTCTCTCTTACCTGCGGCACGCGCTGCGCGCGCAGTTTACGAACGGAATCCCCCCAAAATACCCTCCAAACAAAGTTTTTCGTTTTTTTACTTACATCATACAGGATTTTCTTTCACCTCTGTATATCAGCCACATAACCATTTCAAACAGCAAAAAAAGCCGCAAATTTCCTGTAAGTAACTTTCCGACACCTGTTGGGGAGCCCCAATAGTGATTCGTTTAACATTGTCGCCTATTCCGGCTGTATGATGTAAGTAAAAAAATGAAAAACTCTGTTCGGAATGATCGGTTTACCACTATTCACAGTTTACATTCATTGACATTCACCATTCGACTACAAAATGTCTTCTACTGAAAAAAGTTTACAGTTTGCAAAACTTAAAAAAGATGCGAACAGTAAAAGGAATGGATGACTCTCTTCGCTTACAAATCATCGA